>CACHGK010000025.1 GCA_902579395.1 uncultured Alphaproteobacteria bacterium | reverse complement strand
ATTCAAGTCCACTTATTGTTGACGAATTGGTATTTTTGGAACTAGCCAGAAAGATAACAATAGAAATAAAAAATATTTTTAAAAAAGTTTTAGTTTCCATAAAAGTATATATGGTTGCTTCTAGATGAATTGTTTTGATTGTTTTTTTCGTTTTTAACGAGATTCATAATTTGATTAACTGAGGGTATCTTTATTTTTTTCCCTGCATACAAAAAGTGAGGGTTCCCCCTTACAAACGCATGTTTATTCATTTCAATAAGTGAAACCTCTACGATCTTCATATTAAGTCCACTATTTCCATAATACTTATTCAAAATACCGCTTAATGATTCACCATTTTTTACTTTGTGATTTACAGTGTGATTTAGATCTTTAATAAAATGATTTTCTTTGTTAAGTTTTTGATTTGCTCCTAGAGCTCCTTTGTACTCTAAAACAACAAATGGTTCATTAGGTTTAAGATTTTTTGATAAAAAAATTGTAAATAAAATTATTATTAATACTTTCATGTTTCACCTAGTTTAGAAATTTTATGATCTTTCCAGTTATATTTTCGTTCTTATTCAATGGGTTTAATGGTTCTACAATTGATGAGTCACCGCGAGAGTCACTAACTGTTAAAACTACCCAATCGCTCATAATAACATCTCTTCCATCAGAAACAAACCCCACAGAACCCTTTTTTAAACCTTGATTTAGACCAATCGGTACAACAAGTTTATTATTTATTAACTTAATTTCAGCTTGTAATGGTTGACATTTCAATTTATCTAAAACTCTGTACTGAATTTTTGATACACTTGTTCTCACAAAATCTGTTAATTTATCTTGAGACACTTTTAAAAAAGCATCAACGTGTCCATATCCAGTTTTATTTCCAGACCAAAGAGAGAATTTATAGTTAAGTGTTTCTAATAAGTTAAATTGTGGTCCTTCATATATATTTAGAGTTAAATTAACTACTATTTCTTTTGAAATTCTTGTTAACCTTCCCTTCGAATAGTCAAGTTTGATGATAGGGTGTACTGCAAACTCACCATCTTTCAATGCATTATTTTTACTTTCAACAATGTTGTTGTAGTCCAGGTTAATTGATTTTTTCAACACTTTGTTTGGATTAAAAGCCACTTTGGATGTGTCTGCCAAATTTATATAATCAATTTCTGAAAGATTATTTAATATGCTTGAAGAAATCACATTAGGCAATTTATTAGTCCAAGGTGCCAGTCTACTAGAAATTGAATAATGAGGGGATAAATATGAAAGATTTACAAAATCTCTGCTTGAGCAGTCAAGGAAATTATTGACTGTTACTATGTAAGCTTTAATAGTTACATTGTAGTGTGTTGAATCTGAATTTTCCTCTAAAATTACAAAATCTTTGATTGTTGACGATGGTCTCACAAGCAGTGTTTCATTTAGATTAGTACTTTTGTCTACACTTGAAAAACCGTCAATTTTTGCACCTCCCTGAAGACTTGCCATATATAACGCATCCTCAAGGGCCCTTTTTTTGGCGAGATTTTCGTTTCCTTCAATTATAACAGCTCTTCCATTAGATATTATTTCTTTATATCCAAGTTCATTGGCAATTAGATATGTTGAGCCAAGGAGGAGAACAAGTAGAGTACTAAAAAAGTAAACTAATTGCTTTAAAAGGACATCATAAGAATTATATTCAATTTTCTTCAATTTTTAGTCCTTATAGTGATTGTGCTTGTCTAAATAGATATGCAACCATATCTTGGTCAATTTCTAAAACAGTCTCGTAAGTGTCACTCCCGGTGGGATTAATACGAACTGTTCGAGCACCTCTAATAACGCCAGATACTATACCTCTGAATGTATCGTTTTGAACCATAAGATCAATTACAGTTGTGTTACTGTCAACTTTTAGTCCATGAATTTGCTCTGCTAATTCTCTCATTGCTGACATTCTAGCAGCTCTTATAGCCATAAGCCTTTTTTGTTCAACATTTTGACCAGGCTGCGTGGATACAACTGCATAACCAGTTGCGGTTAGTGTAGGAAAGGTTATGGACCCACCGTCTAGCAATTCTCGAGTTTTATTAAGTTGGTTGGTAGGCTCTGAATAATCACCGTAATTGTCTTGAGCTAGCTTAGGTTTTTTTAGTT
>CACHGK010000024.1 GCA_902579395.1 uncultured Alphaproteobacteria bacterium | reverse complement strand
ACTCGCGGCTCTCTTCCAACCACACTTTTAAAATCAGAAATTGATATTTCTAGATTATTTTCTGCTTCAATTCTTTTTGATGTTGCCTCCGCTAATCTAGCTTTCGCTTGAAAAACATCAGTCTTAGTGACATCTTTGAATTCAAATCTTTTTTCTGTTGCTTCTAATTTTTTTACTAAGTTTTCTTCATTTCTTTTTGAAACGTCTAAAAGAAAATAGTCTTTAAGCACAGTGTAATATGCTTTGCTAGCTTTAAACAGAACTTCTTGGGTTGTGGAGTATAAGCTTAATTTGGCTATATCTAATTTATTTTTTGATTGCTTAAGATTTAAAGTTTTTGTGTAACCTAATGGTTGGGAGAGGTCAACATCAAAAGAAGATGGACTTAGTGCATTATCATTTACATTGGAGGTATCTGGGTTGCTTTTGGATATTTCTCTGCCTTGTGACGCGGAAAAATTCACACTTGGAAGAAAATCGGTTTTTGAAATCCTTAAATCATTTTCAGAGATCTTGAGTTCAGTTTTACTTTTTACTATATCAGGATAAAATTTAAATGCGTCTCTTAAAACATCTTTAAGCTCCTCGGCTTTTAAAAAAAATGGAAATAATAAAACAATTATTAATAAAAAAAAATTCTTGGTTTTCACGGTTGGTAACTATTTCCTCAAAGTAAGTTAATATTAATGTATGTTCCATTTTACAACAACCCATAAAAGAAAAATTTAAATATAATTTTTCTCTTTTAATTAATATCCTCATATATTATAAGCAAATATACGGGGAGTAGCGCAGCCTGGTAGCGCATCTGTTTTGGGAACAGAGGGTCGCAGGTTCAAATCCTGTCTCCCCGACCAGTTTTTGGAAAGTAAGTATAAATATTTATTTTTATGGAGAAAAATTATGTTTAAATATTCTTTCTTAATCATTTTGATTATTTCTTTATTTTTTGAAGTAAATTCTAATGATTACTATAAAGCACTGGACTTGTTTAATAATAAAAAAGTTGAAGAATCGATTATTAAATTCAAAAAGGTTGCATCTGATGAAAATAATGACAAGAGAAGTGATGCGATGTTTAACATTGCCCTAATCTATGACAATGGCTTCGGTATTCGTGCAGATAAAACAAAAGCATTATATTATTATGAAGCAGCTGCTGAATTATCAAATAAGTTTGCATTATTTAACCTTGGGTGGATGTATTTCAACGGTGAAAATGTAAATAAAAATGTGGTCAAAGCCTATGATCTATACAAGCTAGCCTCTGACTTTGGTCATCCAAGAGCTATGTACAATATTGCAAATATGTACTACACAGGTGTCGGAACAGTAAAAGATTTGAAGATGGCTTATAAAATGTTTTTAAAATCAAGGCTTAATGGAATCAAAGAGAGTGAATTTTTCATAAAAGAGATAACTAATGTTCTAACAATTGAAGAATTAAATTTATTAAATGAAGAATTTGATTCTTTAATTGAAAAAAAAATCGTTCTTCCAGTTTCTGTTTTGGAAGAGTAGCTGGATTAAGTAAAAAAGAAATTTAATAAAACTAGTACAAGGTAAAAAGAAATAAAAAAACAAAGTATAGTAATGCTGATTTTTAATTTACTTTGTATTAAAAACTTTTTGTAAGTAAAATAAGTATCTATCAGAGCAATGAAGAATGCAATTATATATATATTCATATAATAAATAATTAATATTTTTATAATAAATTTTACTAATCATTATTAGGGGATTATATTTAAATTAACTTCCTCCCCATGTTAATTAAAGAAGGCGTTTATTAAAAACGCCTTCTTTCCTTTTCACACTTATAAATTTTAATGAATTGCCCTTTATATACCGTCCATCTATTTGTTATTCTATTAAATGTACTCATTGTATTAAATATTTTATTGCTAATTACTACTTCATTTCTCCCAAACAAAATTACGTCATCAAAATATCCACCCGAATAGTTAAATAGAGTACGCTCCTCAAAATTAACTATTTTAGAAAAATTACTTAAAAAGTTTTTATTATTTGAAGGCTCTGTTTCAGAGCATATTAATTTAAATTCCTTAGACTGTAATGGAAAATTTGTGAGAAAAAGAATTATAAAAAAAAATTTCAGCATACCCTCATGGCGACCCCGGTACGATTCGAACGTACGACCTACTGCTTAGAAGGCAGTTGCTCTATCCAGCTGAGCTACGGGGCCAGATTATTTTATTTA
>CACHGK010000023.1 GCA_902579395.1 uncultured Alphaproteobacteria bacterium | reverse complement strand
ATTGAAATTTAAATTAACCCTTTTAAGCCCACAAATAAACGTTGAATATTTGATTCCATTTAATCTGCAACCAGCATTTATCCTTTGAATCCAAAGTCTCCTAAATTCTCTTTTCTTTACTTTTCTATCTCTATAAGCGTATTGACCAGCTTTTTCCACCGCCTGATTAGCTACCTTAAAAGTATTTTTTCTTCTTCCAAAGTAACCCTTAGCTCTTTTAAGGACCTTTTTATGCCTAGCTCTAGTAACTCCACCTGCTTTAACTCTTGACATCTTTGTCTACCTTAATTTAGCGTTTATATATTTCTTTACAATTCTTGTATCTTGTTTGGACATTAGAGTTGGGCCTCTAGATGATCTTTTCATGGTCTTTGTTCTTTTTGATAAGTTATGTCGTTTTCCACTAGCAAACATTAGTACTTTTCCTGTACTAGTGACCTTAAACCTCTTTTTTGTTCCACTTTTCGTCTTAATCTTTGGCATAATAAAATTATTTATATAGTTTTTTTTTACCAACGCAAGATTGTTTTTCATTAACTATCTTGGGGCTATCACCATAATCATATGTTTACCCTCAAGTGTTGGAACTTGCTCAATCTTTGCCACTGGTTCTATTTGACTCTCAAGTTTTTTTAGTACATCCATCCCTCTTTGATGATATGCCATCTCTCTTCCCTTAAAACGCAGAGTAATTTTTACCTTATCTCCCTCACTTAAGAATCTTTGTATGGATTTCAATTTAACACCGTAATCATGGTCCTCAATACCTGGTCTCAACTTAACCTCTTTAACTTCAAATGTTTTTTGCTTCTTTTTTGCTTCAGCTTGTTTTTTTTTGAACTTGATATTTGTATTTACCATAGTCTATGATTTTACAAACTGGTGGTGAGGCGTTTGGCGAGACTTCGACTAGATCAAGACCCTTTTCAAATGCAAGTTTAATGGCCTCATCTGTATTAAAGACTCCTAACATATCACCTTTTTCAGATATAACTCTAACTGATTTAGCTCTTATTCTTTCATTGACAGCAGGACCCTGCTGTTTAGGGGAATGAAATCTTCCTTTATTCATATTTTAATAATTGCATATTTAAAAATAATGTCCTTTCAATTAGCAATTTGATTAATAAATTAAAAATATTCACAATTTAGTTAATACTGCAAGAAATTTTTATTTTTTTTATAAACTCATCGTAGCCTAGCAATTCTTGTTCTTTAGACCCAAGAGTTCGAACTACTACACTTTTGTCTTTAACTTCTTTATCACCAATTATCGCTATAAAATTTATTTTCTGCAGCGAGAGTTCTCTCAACTTATAATTTAATTTCTCATTTCTTAAGTCGGCTATACATCTAATTTTGTTTTTCTTTAATTCTGATGTAATTTCATTTGCGTAATCGTTGCAATTTGAATTGATAGTGGCCAAAGCAACCTGAATTGGGCTCAACCATGGAGGTAGTCTGCCCGAATAATTTTCTATAAGAATACCAATAAATCTCTCAAATGAACCTAATATTGCTCTATGTAACATTACTGGTCTATGTTTTTTCCCATCTTCACCAATATAGCTTGCGTTTAATCTATCCGGTAAAACAAAATCTACTTGCAAGGTTCCACATTGCCAATCTCTTCCAATAGCATCTTTTAAAACAAACTCAAGTTTTGGACCATAAAAAGCTCCCTCACCTGGATTAAGCTCATATTTATATCCAGCACTTTCAACTGCATCAATCAATGACTTTTCTGCCTGATCCCAAACATTATCATTTCCTGCTCTGTTTAAGGGTCTATCTGAAAATTTTATTGTAATATCTTCAAATCCAAAATCTTTATATATTTCCATAAGCAAATTACAAAAATTTGATGTCTCTGAAATTATTTGTTGTTCAGTGCAAAAGATATGAGCATCGTCTTGAACGAATGATCTTAACCTCATAAGCCCATGCAATGCTCCCGATGGCTCATTACGATGACAACATCCAAACTCTGCCATACGAAGAGGTAAATCTTTGTAACTCTTTATTCCTTGTTTAAATATTTGAACATGACATGGACAATTCATAGGCTTTATAGCAAGTGTTTTATCTTCTGATCCAGAAATAAACATTTGATCTCTGAATTTTTCCCAATGACCAGAGTCTTCCCATAATGATCTGTCTAAAAGCTGCGGAGTGTTTACCTCCTGATATCCATTATCATCGAGTTTATTTCTGATATAATTAATAATATTTT
>CACHGK010000022.1 GCA_902579395.1 uncultured Alphaproteobacteria bacterium | reverse complement strand
TTTCGTTCCCTATGTCGTCAATTAGTTTTAGTTTTTTTGCATCTCTACCAGTCAGAATTCTGCCATCTGCAACCATTTTTATTGTGGATTCATTAATATTTCTGTCTGCTTTAACAATATTAAGAAATTCATCCTGCATTTTATTTATTACACTTTCTAGATACTTTAATTTATCTTCATCCACTTTTTCAGCTGGATTTGGCACAGCCTTGAGCTCTCCACTTTTTACAATTATAGGGTTTATGCCAAGCTTACTTAGAAGTTCACTTATGTCAGCAGTTTGTAAGATAACTCCAACAGAACCAGTTATTGTTCCCGAATTACCGTAGATTCTATCAGAACTTAAAGATACAAGGTAACCTCCTGAAGTTGCCATTTCTTTCATATAAACAACTGTTGGGATCTTTTCTCTTACAATTTTTATAGAATCATACAACTCTTTACTACCGACGTATGTACCACCTGGACTGTTGACAATTGTTATTAACCCCTTAACATTTTTATCATCTACCAAATTGTTAATTTGTTGTATTAAATCCTTTCTATCTTGTATTATTCCTTCTACTAAAACTCTTGCAATAAACTTTTCATCTTTATTGAAATTTAATAAAATTGAAATTGAAACTGGTATGGCTACAGCTATTAGAAAAAATCTAGTTATAAGAGACTTTCTCTTTTTATAAAACTGATCTAGCAAATCATTTTTTTTCATCTTTTGATTTCGATGTTTTTTTCTTACCCTCTTCTAAGGCAGCACCAATTATATCTCCGATACTTGCTCCAGACGATGAAGAACCATATTCTTTAAGTGCATCTTTTTCCTCTTGAATTTCAAGATCTTTAATTGAAAGTTCGTATGAGTTGTCTTTAGTTACTTTTTTTATAACTTTTGCATCAATTTTTTCACCAACAGCAAAGCGAGAGGTATTTTGTTCTGTTTTAACTTTGGCTAAATTTGTTTTTTTTACGAATCCGTTCAAATCGTTCTCGAAATTAACAAGGATTTTATCTTCGTTAATTTTTTGGATTACACATGTCATAGTTTTATTAATGAGTTTATCGGATTTATTAGTGTCTTTAGTTAACTGCTTGATACCTAAAGAAACTCTCTCTTTTTCAACATCAATGTCTAGAATTTTGAATTTGATTTTTTGATCAACTGAATATTCTTTTATTTTCTCTTCGCCTGAATTATCCCATGAAATATCTGAAGCATGAATTAAACCATCTAAAACATCAGTCAAACCAACAAAAATTCCAAAATCGGTGATATTCTTAATTTTACCATCAATAACATCGCCTTCTTTATTTTTTGAAGCAAAATCTTCCCAGGGATTTTCTGTACATTGTTTTAATCCAAGACTTATTCTCCTTTTCGAATTGTCAATTTCTAGAATAACCACTTCCACTTCTTCACCAACTTTTAAAATTGTGTTTGGGTTAATATTTTTATTAACCCAACTCATTTCCGAGGTATGTATCAAACCCTCAACACCCTTAGCTAACTCTATGAAAGCTCCGTAGTCTGCTATGCTAGATATTTTTGATTTAATTTTATTGCCTACTTTATACAAATTTTCTACGTTTTTCCAAGGATCATCGGTAAGTTGTTTTAAACCCAAGCTAATTCTATTGTTTTCTTTGTCGTATTTGGTAACTATTACCTCTATGTTTTCACCGATATTAAACATTTCTGAGGGATGATTGACTCTTTCCCAAGATAAATCTGTTACATGAATAAGTCCATCCATTCCTCCTAAATCAACAAACACACCGTAATCGGTGATATTTTTTACAGTGCCTTTAAGTTTGTCACCTTCATTAATATCTGATAACAACTTGCTTCTGTCAGCTTTTCTAGATTCCTCAAGAAGAACCCTTCTGGAAACAACTATGTTTCCTCTAAGTTTATCCATTTTTAAGATAATCATTGGCTGAGGTTTATTAAGTAAAGGAGAAATGTCTTTTATTGGTTTTAAGTCTACCTGACTTCCGGGTAGAAATGCTACAGCACCATTAATGTCAACAGCAAAACCACCTTTAACCCTACCCGTGATAACCCCCATTACTTGTTCTTTTTGATTTTGTTGTTTTTCTAAATTGGACCATGATTCTTCTTTTCTTGCTCTCTCTCTGCTTAAGAGTGCTTCACCCTCTTTGTTTTCTAATTTTTCAAGGTAAACATCATACTTATCTCCTACTTTAACTCCATGTTCTTCTCCAGGAGAATGGAATTCCTTTATTGGTATTCTTCCCTCTGCTTTTAAACCCACATCAACAACAACAGTATCATTTACGATTGAAAGGA
>CACHGK010000021.1 GCA_902579395.1 uncultured Alphaproteobacteria bacterium | reverse complement strand
AAATTGAAGAACAAAAATCTCTTGAAATCTTTGAGCTTAAAAGAGATTTGGATAGATTAAACAAACGTCTAAGTGAATTATCAAGATTACTCATAGAAGCTGAAGAAAACGACAAATCAAATAAAGTTAAAATAAAAAATCTTGGGCAACAATTGAATCAAGCATTGGCCGGGAAAGTTGCTGAACTAAGTAAGTATCAATCAGTTTTTTTTAAGAAGATTAGGGAAGCTTTAGGTGATAGGCAGGATGTAATTGTATCTGGTGATAGATTCATTTTTCCATCTGAAATTTTTTTCGAATCTGGATCGGATATAATCCAACTTGAAGGTTTAAAAAAGTTAGAAGAAATTGCAAACAGTTTAATAGAAATTTCAGCAAAGATACCGAAAAAAATTGATTGGATCTTGAGAGTTGATGGTCATACGGATAAAATTCCAATAAAAAATAAAAGATTTGATTCTAATTGGCACCTATCTAGCTCAAGAGCAATAAATATAGTTAAATTTTTTATTGCCAGAGGAATAGAACCACACAGACTAGTTGCAGCTGGTTTTGGAGAAAACTATCCAATTGATGAAGGTGAAACAAAATTGTCATTAAAAAAAAATAGAAGAATTGAAATTAAATTAACTACGCGTTGATTTAAGTATACCAATTCTGATTAATATCTTCTTTTCAATCTCCCAGAAATATCTAAACTGACCAAATATTGTGCCTATAATAATTAATAATATTTGATAAAGTGGGAAAATAATAATTAATTTTAAAAACCAATAAAAATTTTTTTCAATTAGACTTTCTCCGAAAATTCCAATTACAACATATTTTCCAAGAATTAAAGAAAGTGATCCTGTTATACCAAATACAATAAAAATAATTATAAGGTGGAAAAGATTTTTTACTTTAAAAATTTTAATAATTTTGTTTAACATTTATTGGCTTAACTCTGATTTCAATAGATCAAATAATTCTAGTTTGGAATCTCTTGTGCTTACCCATTGGGATGAGTTTGATAAAGATTTCTCGAAGTGATGAGCTCCACTTCTAGGTGAAGATAGCCAAATCTGTGAAGTTGGTGAATGCATGCTTATAATAAAAACGCTTTTATCCTTTAAAGATTCTATCCTAATATTCTCTTCTTCAAAGTCTACTTCAAAATCTTCATATTCTGATTCTACTAGGTTAAAGATTTCATCCATAGTCAACTGAGCTTGTTCTTTAAAATCTGTCATTTTTAAAATAGTTTCTTATTGCAAATTTAATCTAATAGTTATATATAATGAGTCAAGAATAATGAAAAAAGATATACACCCAAAATATCATAAAATTACTGTTCAACTAACTGACGGAACGTCCTTTGAAACTCGTTCAACATACGGTAAAGAGGGTGAAGTTTTGAAACTTGATATTGATCCTGTATCCCATCCAGCATGGACTGGAGAAGGCTCAAAAATTTTAGATTCAGATGGTCAAGTTGCCAAGTTCAAAAAAAGATTTCAAAATTTAAATTTTAAAAAATAGTAATTTAATTAATGAAGGCAGTTCTCTTTGATCGACCAGGACCCCCTGATGTCATGAAACTCGTAGATCTTGAAATTCCAAGCATTAATAAAAATCAAATGTTAATAAAAGTAAGATATTCTGGAGTTAATAGACCAGATATCGTCCAAAGAGAGGGAAATTACCCTTCTCCTCCCGGCCATTCAGAAATTTTAGGTTTAGAAATTTCAGGTATAATTTATAAGATTGGTTCAAATGTCACTGCTTTTAAAGAAGGTGATGAAGTAGCTGCACTCGTAAATGGTGGAGGGTATGCTGAGTATTGCGTAGCAGATCAAGAAACTGCTTTTAAGATCCCAAATAATATTTCATTGAAAGAGGCTGCAACCATACCTGAATGTTTCTTTACAGTTTGGTCAAATCTCGTAATGAGAGGTGGACTTAAAAAAAATGATTGTGTTTTAGTTCATGGGGGAACAAGCGGCATAGGCGTTGCAGCAATACAAATACTTAAGCTTTTTGATTCTGAGATTTACACGACTGTTGGAAACGAACAAAAAAAAGAATTTTGTAAAAAATTAGGGGCTCATTATGTTTTCAATTATAAAGAAACAGATTTTTTTGATGAAATTAAGATAATTAAACCCAAAGGGTTAAATCTTATCTTGGACTTTATAGGGGGAGAGTACGTAAAAAAAAATATCAACCTACTGAGTTCAGAGGGTAAATTAATAAATATTGGGTTTCAAAATGGTTCAATTGTAGATATTAATTTAATGAAAGTTATGTTAAAAAGACTTACAATAACAGGGTCAACTCTTAGAATTAGAGATTCAAGTTTTAAAGCTGAAATTCTCAGTCAACTAAAAAAATTTGTTTTTCCTCACTTTGAAAATGGAGAAATAAAATGTTATATTGACTCAGTTTTTAAGATTGAAGATGTTATACAATCTCATAAAAGATTGGAAAAAGGAAGTCATATAGGAAAAATTGTATTAGAGTTTTAAGGAATACTTATGAGAAAACCATTAATGCCAAAAGCAACCGCTTGTTGGTTAATAGACAACACATCATTATCATTCAAACAAATATCAGAATTTGTTGGCATACATGCTTTAGAGATACAAGCCATCGCTGACGGAGAAGTATCTAGTGGAATACTTCCTCGTAATCCGTTAGAGAATGGAGAATTAACCAAAGAAGAAATTCTAAAATGTGAAAAGAATCACAAATTAAG
>CACHGK010000020.1 GCA_902579395.1 uncultured Alphaproteobacteria bacterium | reverse complement strand
TTGCAGGCACGGCAATTATTGTTGGTTACCTAGGTTTTTTGATGGATCTTTTTCCTATGGTTTTGATAAGTGTGTTACCAAATAGAATTTTTGGAATTGTAACAAATGAAACGCTTATTGCTGTTCCCCTATTCATTTTTATGGGAGTAATGCTTGAAAAATCAGGAATTGCTAATGAGCTTTTGGAAAATATGAGTAAAATATGGGGGGGGAAAAAAAGGCGGACTAGTTTATTCAATTTTGATTGTTGGAGTGCTTATGGCTGCATCCACTGGTATTGTTGGTGCAACAGTTGTTACAATGGGAATATTATCATTACCATTAATGATAAAATGGAAGTATGATAAAAAAATTTCGACCGGAGTTATTTGCGCAAGTGGAACACTTGGGCAAATCATCCCACCCTCTATAGTTCTTGTATTACTCGCAGATGTATTCCAAGGAGCAAATGAGCAAGCATCTGCAATCTCAGGAAATCTTGCTCCAGATCCAGTTAGCAGCATAGATTTATTTGCTGGTGCAATATTACCTGGTCTCTTTCTTGTAAGTCTATACTTTGCATGGATTTATATTTGTTCCAGGTTTAATCCAAATATTTTTCCTTCTAATCACATAAACAGCAATACGGATTTTAAATCTACAAAAATTTTAAAGATGATTATTCCTCCAATCTTATTGATTGTTTTAGTGTTAGGTTCAATTCTATTTGGAATAGCTACCCCCACAGAATCAGCATCTCTTGGTGCTTTAGGTTCCATATTAATTTCAATTAAGAAAAAGAATGTAAAATTATCAACATTTCTCGAGGCTAGTGATGAAACACTAAAAATTTCATCAATGGTTTTTTTTATTTTAATAGGCGCATCTTTATTTTCATTGGTTTTTAGGGGATTTGGAGGAGATCTTATAGTTGAAAATTTTATAACAGAAATACCAGGTGGTCCTGCAATTTCATTTATGATCGTTATGATTGTAATATTTCTATTGGGATTTTTTCTGGATTTTTTTCAAATTGTCTTTGTTATCGTTCCGATTGTTGGACCTTCATTAATAGCTATGGGATTTGATCCAATTTGGTTGGCATTAATGTTTGCAATTAATTTGCAGACAAGTTTTTTAACACCACCATTTGGTTTTGCTTTATTTTACTTAAGAGGTGTTGCTCCAAAAGAAATAAAAACAAGCGATATTTATTATGGTGTTATTCCTTTTATTTTCTTACAAATTTTTTTATTGATAATTCTTTATAGATTTCCGTCTATAATAACTTGGCTACCTAAACAATTTTAGTCACCCAAGATTCTAGCGTTTAAATAATCTGCCTCAGAGTAGTGTGACCAAAAGATTGCTAATTCCCTAAATGACAAAATGTTATCAAAGATTTTCTTGGAAAGTTTGTCTTTTGCAGCAATCTCTGAAACAACTTCATCTGATCTTTTTTTTAATAACTTTAATACTGAATCGTTATATCTTACAAAAGAAACATTAAACTGATCTTTGAGTTTTTTAACGGCAAAACAATTTCTTGCAAAAAATTCAGACGCTATGAACGTGTTTGACCTAACACAACAAGTTTGGACCAATCTTTGTAAACTTTTGCTTAATTTTTCCCATGCTTCAAGATTGATAAATGCCTCTAAACAAGTTCCAGGTTCATGCCAACCTGGGTAGTAATAATAATCACATACTTTATGTAGTCCTTTTCCAAGGTCTGCAGCAGGTCCTATCCATTCTGTTCCATCAATTGTTCCTGATGTTATTGCAGGAACAACATCTGGGCCAGGAAGGAGAACCACGTTTGTTCCATAGCTCTTTAAAACCTCACCACCCAGACCCGGCATTCTGAACTTTAAACCCTTGAAGTCAGTTACTTCTCTTATTGCCTTGTTAAACCAGCCACCCATCTGATTTCCAGTATTGCCAGCAGGAAAAAATTTCAAATTTAGGTTATTGTATACCTCATTTGCTAATTTCATCCCATCCCCATGGTAAAACCAAGCAGACATTTCTTGCTGATTAAAGCCAAAAGGAATACCAGATAAAAAAGAAATTGCAGGAGATTTTCCAGCCCAGTAATAAGGAGACCCAAAACCCATCTGACAAGTACCACTTTGAACAACATCAAAGGACTCGAATGCTCCAACCAACTCATTAGCATGAAAAAGCTTTATATTTAGTTCACCTTCCGATATTCTTGTTATTTCTTGGCATAATTTTGTAAAAGCTCTTCCTAATATTCCTGCTTTGTCAAATGCAGATACAGCAACCCACGTATTTTTTTTCGACCTTGTTCTTTTTGGTAATAAAAGACTTGATAATGCAAGACTACTTACAGCGGTTGATTTAATTGTTTTTTTTAAAAAATTTCTTCTAGTCATAGTCATTAAAATTGGTGGGCGGAACAGGGATCGAACCTGCGACCTATTGCGTGTCGAGCAATTGCTCTCCCAGCTGAGCTATCCGCCCGATTTTTGAATATACATCTAAAAGTTCAAACCAACAAGAAAAATGGCATACTATTTGCTGTGAAGCATATTATGTTTTCAATAATAAGAACAGGACTTGATGCAGCAAATAGAGATTTAGCAGTTATATCGAATAATATAGCTAATGCTGGTACTAATGGTTTTAAGAAAAGTGAAGCCCAATTTGAGGATCTTTATCACTCTCAACATAATAATTCAACTGAAATTGCAAGAGGTATGGGTGTAAAAACAATAAAACCTAGACAGAGTTTTGCACAGGGTTCATTACAGGCAACAAATGGTAGCCTTGATCTTGCTATAATGGGTGAAGGTTTCTTTGTTCTGGGAGAACCTCTTGGAAGACAAGGAGTAACTGCAACTCAAACACCAAAATTTACCAGAGACGGATCATTTCAATTGGATAGAACTGGAAACTTAGTCAATACTGACGGACTTCCACTTTTAGGAATTGGTCAAACTCCAATCAATATACCTTTTGTTAAAGTGATTGGTGAGGGTGAAACAACACCAACAAGTAAAATACTATTATCAGAAATTTCAGTAAACAGTGAGGGTGAAATTATTGCAACTTATGGACTGGATAATATTGAAAAAGTTGGTCAAGTACAATTGGCTGACTTTGTTAATGAACATGGTCTAAAAAATATCGGCAATGCAAGATTCCAAGAAACGCCAGAGAGTGGAGCACCTACTTTTGGTTTGCCGAAAGAGAGAACAATTGGCAAGATTCAGGCAGGTTTTCTAGAAAAATCTAATACTGATATCACAGACGAGATCGTTTTAATGCTCAGAACTCAAA
>CACHGK010000019.1 GCA_902579395.1 uncultured Alphaproteobacteria bacterium | reverse complement strand
TGTTGGGATTTAAGAACGTTTCCATCAAAACAAATAATGAAGTAGCATTTAGTGATAAAGCTATCTATAATAATGAAACTGAAATATGTAAATTGTTTGGAAATGTAAGACTACAGAGAGGCGAAAGTTTTTTGCTTGGCGAATATGCAGAAGTTGATTTAAAAAGTGGAATTAGCAAGCTTCTTCCATACCCTGGCAAAACGCCAAATGAGAATAAAGTTAAAGCACTTATTGATAAGGGAGGCATAGACGAAAATGACTCAAATTGATATTCCATTTATAGCAGTTAATAATAAAGGATTGGAAGTTAAAAATATAACTAAATCCTACGATAACAAAAGAATTCTGGATAATGTCTCAATAAATTTAAATAGAGGTGAATCTGTAGCTTTATTGGGGCCTAATGGAGCTGGAAAAACTTCATTATTTTATATCATTATGGGTTTGATAAAGTCTGAAAGTGGAACTATTAATCTTGATAAAAAGGAAATATCTGCCTATCCTATGTACAGGAGATCAAAACTTGGACTTGGTTATTTGCCACAAGAATCATCCATATTTAGAGGCATGAATGTAGAAGAAAATATATTGTCAATTCTAGAAAAAACAGAGAATTCTATAGAAATAAAAAAAAAAAAACTTGAAGATCTTTTAGCTGAGTTTGGTATTGAACATATCCGTTATGCCCCATCTCTTTCTTTATCTGGAGGAGAAAGAAGAAGATTGGAAATTGCACGTTGTCTTGCTTCAAATCCCAATTTTATTCTTTTAGATGAGCCACTTGCAGGAATTGATCCTATTGCTATACAAGATGTAAAAAATTTAATTCAGAATCTTAAAAAAAAGAATATTGGCGTTCTTATAACCGATCATAATGTCAAAAGCACCTTAGAAATTGTTGATAGAGCATATATTATTTTTGAAGGAAAAGTTTTATTTCAAGGAAAACCAGATGAGATTATTAAAAATAAAAATGTTAGAACTTTTTATTTAGGAAATGATTTTTGACAGGATATAACAACATATCTGTTTCAGGAAAACAAACAAAGGTTGGAAGATCGCTAACAAATTACGTTAAGGAAGCGGTTTCAAACACCCAAAAAAAGTATTTCGAGAGTTTTATTAGTGCCAATATTTTATTTTCAAAGGATACTTACAACTTCAGATGTGAAATCAGCATTCATGTTGATGGTTCAATTTTTGTTCATGGCAACGCTATTAGTAATGACGCCTATGGTGCATTTAATGTGGCAAACGAAAAAATAAAAAAAAGGTTACGTCGATATCATAGAAAGCTAACTGACTTAAGGACTAAAAATAAGAAACCACTTAAATATCTGGAAGCAAGTCAGTACATTATTCAAAATCCAGAGAAAAAATCTTCAAATAATGATCTCGCTGAACCCGTTATAATTGCAGAGTCAGAAGACATAATCAAAACAGTTTCAGTCAGTGAGGCAATGATGTTAATGAACCTCAACGATCAGAATGCTATTTTTTTTAAAAATATTCAATCTAAGCGTCTAAATATTCTATATCGAAGACCAGATGGTAATATTGGTTGGGTTGACCCAAAAAAATGAAACTTATTGAACTTATCAACCCTGATTCAATATATGTGGATGTTGATGTCGACAGCAAAAAAAATCTATTCAAAAATATTTCTAATATTTTCTTTCAAGATGATATACAAAAATGCTCAATGATAATTGACAAACTAAATGAAAGAGAAAGACTTGGTTCTACAGGTATTGGGAATGGTGTGGCCATCCCTCATTCAAAGATAAGTCTATTTGAAAAAACCAAAGTAATTTTTCTAAAATTAAAATCAGCCATTGACTTTTCTGCATCTGACAACATAGACGTAGATTTAGTTTTTGTAATACTTGCTCCAAGCAACTGTCAATCAGAGCATTTACTAGCTTTATCATCTATATCTAGTTTTTTAAAAAAAAAAAACGTAATTAAAAAACTTAGAGATTTAAAAAAAACAGATGATATTCACAAATTTTTTAAAAAATTTAGTGAAGATTGATGTGTTCTAGTCCTGATTGCAAGATCGCAGCTATAGCCGACTCTTTACTATCAAAGGCTGCAAGCAAGGTTCCGTCTGCGCAATATACTGAAAAGACGTCAGTGCTAATATCTTTTTCCTTGTGAATTTCTTTTTTCACAAAAGCCAAAGATGCATTACCATATTCTATAAAATCTATATTGGAAGTCCCTAGTTTATTCATTTCTCGTTTCCAAGACTAATTATCTTATCTTTAATTTTATTATTTTTATCTTTAATTTCAATCTTTTTCGATTCCTCATTATTAATTGGTTGTGATAAGTCAATAAATAAAAGACCATTATCCATTGAAGCTTCTTCTACTTCAATTCCTTCGGCTAAGATAAAATTTCTTTGAAATTGTCTAGTTGCAATTCCTCTGTGAATAAAAATTCTATCTGCATCATTGTTGTCTTCTCTACCACCTCTGATTTGCAACTGATTTCCCTCCAAGCTAATATCTAAATCATTTTTTTTAAATCCGGCTACTGCAATAGTGATTCTTATGCTGTTTGGTGAGGTTTGTTCAATGTTATAGGGAGGATAAGCATCACTAGATAGTTTTGATATTCTATCGATAGTTCTCTCAAATTGATCGAAACCTAAAAGAAAGGGGCTATTAAAAACTGACATTCTACTCATTTTAACCTCAAATCGAGTAACATTATTGAACCTTAATCAAGCATTCATAACTCTAGAAATTAATACATTAATTTTTTTACAAAATCAATTGATTCATTTTTTTTTTGCAGTTGGTGGAGCTGGACGGGATCGAACCGACGACCTTCTGAATGCCATCCAGACGCTCTCCCAACTGAGCTACAGCCCCTTATAAAAGAACATATAACGATTAAAGTTATAATTTACATTAACTCTGTATAATTTTAGCAGATTAGGATTCATCATCTCTTTCAATTTCAACAATGTCTTCGACAGTAGTTTCTTCAGACTCAACATCTTCGACATTTTCTTCAACATCTTCTTCAACTCCAATTTGATCAATCTTCGTCTCATCCTTTTTTTCTGTTTCTTCTAATTTATTAGTTTTCGGTGGTCTTCCTCTTCTAGAAACATTAGTTAAAAGAGAATTTACGTCAGCGCCACATGCTGGACATACAATTGGATGCTTTCCAAAGTCAAAGAAAAGTGTACTGCATTTCGTACATTTTCTTTTTGCACCTTTATCAAATTTTTCCATAATCAGCTTTCATTAATAAATTAAATAAATTATATATCATAATTAAAGAATGAAAAAATCTTTTACTCTTAAATCATCTAAAAGTAAACCATTAAATGGAACAATCACCATTCCATCTGATAAATCAATTTCAATAAGATCGTTAATAATTGGATCTTTATGCATTGGAAATGCTAAAATTTTTAACCTTTTAGAATCTGATGATGTTATTAGCACTCTTAAAGCTCTTGAAAAATTAAACATAAAAATTGAAAAGAATAAGGATTTTTATGAAATTTATGGACAGGGCGGATATTTTCAAGAGCCATCTTCTCATTTAAATTTTGGAAACTCTGGTACTGGTGTAAGACTGATGGCAGGACTATTAAGTACTAGTGAAATCAACGCCACTTTAACTGGTGATAAATCATTATCCTCAAGACCGATGAAAAGAATAATTGAACCACTTCAGAAAATGAATGTTTCAGTAATAGATAATGAAGGTTTATTGCCAATAAAAATAAGAAATGAAAACAAAAAACATATTCCTATAAATTATACCCTAAATATAGGTTCAGCTCAGGTGAAGAGTTGCTTGTTGCTCGCAGCCTTCAATATTAAAGGTACGACTAGAATTATCGAAAAAATCTCATCAAGAGATCATACAGAAATTATGCTTAAATATCTTGGAGCAGATCTTAAAAAAGAAAAAAACACAATTAGTTTAACTTCTCCAAACTTTTTAAAACCAAAAGACATTATAGTTCCTGGAGATTTTAGTTCAGCAGCCTTCATAATAGTTGCTGTTTTATTATCAAAAAATAGTAAAGTGAAAATAAAAGATGTTGGATTAAACTTTTATAGAGTGGGGTTATTAGATGTCTTAAAAAAAATGAAAGCAAAAATTACAATAACTAATAAAAGAAGGTTTAGTGGGGAATTAGTTGGAGATATTGAGGTTAAAAGTTCAAAACTTATAGCAACTTCAGTAAAAAAAAATTTAAGTCCTCGATTAATAGATGAGTACCCTATTCTATTTGTAGCTGCGGCTTATGCAAAAGGAATTTCCATTTTTCAAGGTCTAGATGAATTAAAATTTAAAGAAAGTAATAGGTTGAAATCGATGGCAAATGCTTTGTTAGATGGTGGAGTTAAACTTAACTTAGGTGAAGATTCAATTAGAATTGAGGGTGGCGAATCTCAAAGTGGAGGAAATTTAGTTATAACTGAAAGTGACCATAGAGTAGCTATGTCGATGTTAATTTTTGGACTATTCTCTGATAAATCAATTGTAATAGACGAAATGAAAATGATAAAAACATCGTTTCCCAAATTTAAAGAAACATTTGAAAAACTGGGTGCGAAGATAAGCTATGTTCAAAAACAGTAAACCTGTAATTGCAATTGATGGAACGGCCGGTTCAGGAAAAGGAACATTGGCGAAAAATTTATCCAAAGAACTGGGTTTTGATCATCTAGATACAGGTCTACTCTACAGGATATATGCTTTTGAGAATGTAAATAATATTGGCAATCATAAAATAGAAATAAATATTAATAAATGGTTTAAGAATAATAGTGATTTAAAAATACTAAGAACTGAAAAAATTTCGCAGGTTGCCTCACAAATCTCTAAATTAAAATATGTCAGGGATTCTCTCATAACTCATCAAAGGAATTTCGCTAACAATCCTCCTGGAGGGAAGGGTTCTGTAATTGATGGAAGGGATATTGGAACGGTTATAGTTCCAAAAGCAGAAATAAAAATTTTTACAGATGCTAATATTGAAGCT
>CACHGK010000018.1 GCA_902579395.1 uncultured Alphaproteobacteria bacterium | reverse complement strand
GTACTATAAAAATACTATTTGAATTGATTTTTTTGATATCATAATTTAGTAAATCCTTTGAAAAAAAACCTAGATCAAGTGTTTTAGTAATTCTAGAAAATCCATCTTCTTGAATTTTTTTACAAACCGGCTGCCAAAATGTCTTATCAAAACCCCAACCATGAATAAAATAAAAATCTGATTTCATTTTATTTTTTGAAGTCCTTAATTGTATTTATAAAATTATTTAAGATTTCTTCTTTCATATTAGTAGTAACAGACAGTCTTATTCTTTCTTTTCCTTTAGGAACTGTTGGGTATCTTATATCCTTGACGTAAAAACCTCTTTCAAAGAAAAAATTACAAAGTTTTTTGCATTTATAATGTTTATCAAAAATAATTGGAATAATATGGGAAGTTGATCCCCCAGTATTAAAAGCTTGTTTTTTTAGACTCTGTAAGACTAAATTATAACTTTTTTTTAAGATTCTTCTAGATTCGGTTTTTTTTGGGATCTTTTTCACGCTGGCATATATTGATCCAAGAACTGGTGGAGGAAGTGCAGTAGAATAAATCAGACCACTGCAACTGTTTACAACGATTTTAAATAATTTTTTTGAGCAAGAGACAAAAGAACCATAGCTTCCAAGAGCTTTGCTAAAAGTACCAACAATAACCTCATTTTCAATTTTTTTATCATCAGCAGCCAAACCAAAACCGATTTTTCCATAAACACCGATGGCATGTGCCTCATCAAGATAAAGTATACAATTATATTTTTTGGCTAACATTCTAATTTCATCAACATTCACAAAATCTCCATCCATACTAAACAAAGTTTCGGAAATAATAATTTTTGATGAATCTAAAGGAACTTTTTTTAAAAGAAACTCAAGATGATTCAAATCTAAGTGATTATACCTAAAACATTTTTGACGTGATAAGACACATCCATAGTTAATACTAGCATGGTTAAATTTATCAGAAAAAATAAAAAACTTTTTTCTTTTTCCAAGAAAGTTTCCAGTTAAGGTAGGAATAAGAGTTGAATTAAGCAAAAAACCATTACCAACGATTATTGATTTCTCATGATTGGTATAGGTGCTTAACAACTTTTCTATATAAATTATCTTATCTAAATTTCCTGTTACCAACCTCGATGAGGATAAACTAGATCCATATTTTTTAACCCATTTTATTGATTCATTTGCCAATTGTTTATCTGAAGATAACCCTAGATAATCATTGCTTGCCAGGTTGAAAAGCTTTTTTCCTTTAAATCTTATGTATCCTAAATTTTTTTGGTGTTTTGATAAACTATAATCAAAATCTTCCAACTTTCTTAAAGGATATTTATTATTTGATATTAATTTTGTCACAGTTTAATATATTACAATATATTAAACATTTTAAAGAAGATCCATGAAAGAAGAAACAATAGTTTTACACGCCGGACATAGAAGAGACGAAACTACTACATCCGTAGCTGTACCGATTTACCAAACAACATCATACCAGTTTAATAATACTGACCATGCCTCGAAGTTATTTTCTCTTCAAGAACTTGGAAATATTTATACGAGAATAATGAACCCAACCTGCGCTGTTCTTGAGGAGAGAATGTCGAAATTAGATGGAGGAGTTGCTGCTATGGCTGTCAGTTCGGGTCAAGCTGCCTCTGCCTTCTCCATACAAAATATATGTCATTCTGGAGATAATTTTATTAGTTCCACTGACCTTTATGGAGGAACTTGGAATCTCTTCTCTAATACATTAAAAGAAATGGGTATTGAATGCAGATTCATAGATCCAACTAAACCTGAACAATTTGAAAACGCTATTGATAGCAAAACAAGATGTATTTATGCTGAAACTTTACCTAACCCTAAACTAAATGTTTTTCCGATAAATGAAGTTTCTAAAATTGGAAAAAAACATAATGTACCTCTCATTATGGATAATACTGCAGCACCCTACATCTGCAAGCCTATTTCTCATGGAGCTAATATCGTTGTTTATTCAACTACAAAATATATTGGGGGACACGGACTTTCTATTGGTGGTCTTATTGTAGACGGTGGCAATTTTGACTGGGAGTCAGCTGGTGATAGGTTTCCGATGCTTAATTCCCCTGATCCAAGTTATCATGGAGCTGTTTGGTCCCAAGCAGCTAAACCACTTGGTCCAATTGCATACATATTAAGAGCAAGAGTTATCTTGTTGAGAGATTATGGATCTTCTATGAGTCCTTTTAATGCTTTTACATTTATTCAAGGTCTAGAAACCTTGCCACTAAGAATGCAAAGGCATTGTGAAAATGCTGAGAAAGTATCAAAATATCTCTCCTCTCATAAAAAAATACAGAAAGTGATTTATCCATCAATTATGTCAGGAATACACAAAGATAGATGTGATAAATATATGACAGGTGGATCGGGAGCGTTATTGGGGTTTGAATTAAAAGATGGTGAGGATGCTGGCAGAAAATTTATAGATAATTTAAAACTTTTATATCATGTGGCAAATATTGGAGATGCTAGATCACTTGCAATTCATCCAGCATCTACAACGCATTCGCAACTATCTGATGACGAAAAAATTTCTTCTGGAGTAACCCCTGGTTATGTTAGATTATCTATTGGAATAGAACATATCGATGACATAATTGAAGATCTGGAGCAAGCACTAAATAAAATCTAGATGAAAAATTTTAAAAGCAAAGGTTTTCCCTATCATAGGGGGAGGAGATTGCGATCAAGCGACAATATCAGGGATATTGTTTCTGAAACAAACCTCAGTTCCAAAGATCTTGTTATGCCTTATTTTGTGAGAGAAGATAAGGATAGTAGTAAAGCCAACGATGTAATTTACCTTAAACGCTACACAATCACTGAACTTTTAAAAAAAATAGACCAGCTAATTAAGTACGGAGTTAAAACAATAGCGTTGTTCCCCAAAATTTTAGAAGAAAAAAAATCAACCACTGCAAAAGAAAGTTTTAACGAGAAAAATCTTATCTGTAGAACATTAAAAGCTATCAATAAAGAGTATCCAGATTTAACAGTGATTTGTGACATAGCTCTTGATGCTTACACATTAAGTGGGCATGATGGAATAATAGACTCAAATGGAAATATAAATAATGATCAATCCCTGGAAGTTTTGTCAAAAATGGCAGTTAATTTTGCACAAGCTGGATGCAACGTGCTAGCTCCAAGCGATATGATGGATGGAAGAATTAAACTTATAAGAGAAAATTTAGAAACGAATGGGTTCCATGATACTTTGATATTATCTTACAGCTCAAAGTTTTGTTCTAATTTTTATTCTCCGTTTAGAGATGTACTAGGCAGCAAAAAAAATCTTGGGGATTCAAAAAAAAATTCATATCAGATTGATTATCGAAATAGCAGAGAGGCAATAAAAGAATCATTAGAAGATATTTATGAAGGAGCCGATATTGTTATGATAAAACCAGCAAGTCACTATCTAGATATTATTAAGGATATAAGAGATAATTGTTTGATACCCATAGCTGCGTTTCAAGTTAGCGGTGAATATTGTTTAATAAAAAATGCAGCTGATAATAATCTAATTAATTTTAAAGATTGTGTAATTGAAAGTCTCACTTGTATAAAGAGATCAGGTGCTGACATAATTTTTTCTTATTTTGCTGGAGAAGTTGCAGAATGGTTAAATCAATAAAATCATAATGAACTTGATTTTTGAATATTATAAGATTAAAAAAAGATATGTCATACAAATTAGGAGATAATAATGTCAAGAACACACCCAGGTAGATTTCATATAGCAATTCCAGGTCCTACAAATATTCCTGAGAGAATATTAAATGCCATGCATATATCATCAGAAGACCAGAGAAACCCGGAAATTCCAAATTTAACAATCCCATTGTATAAAGATGTAAAAAAAATTTTTAAATCTAAATCTGGAACTGTATTTTTATTTCCAGGCTCAGGCACTGGTGCTTGGGAGTCTGCAATAATTAACACAATGTCCCCTGATGAGAAAGTTCTAATATATAGATATGGACAGTTCAGTCATTTATGGGCAGACATGTTTAAAAGGTTGGGCTTAGATACTGAAGTTGTCGAGAGAGAATGGGGCACTGGAACTCCTCCAGAAGAAGTGGAAAAAACTCTCAAAAACGATACAGATCACAAGATAAAAGTTGTCTGCGTTACCCAAAATGAGACTGCAACTGGAGTGACTTCTCATGTTGAAGATATAAGAAAAGCAATGGATGCAGCTAATCATCCAGCACTCCTTTTCGTTGACGGTGTAAGTTCTATTGCTTCGATTGATTTTAGAATGGATGAGTGGGGTGTTGACTGCGCAATTTCTGGATCTCAAAAAGGTTTTATGTTGCCATCAGGCATGGCGATTATGTGTGTGAGTGAAAAAGCTCTCGAAGCACACAAAAAAGCTCAGCTTAAGAGATGCTATTATTCATGGGAAGACCAAATTGCGACTAATAAAGACGGTTATTTTCCCTATACACCACAAATACCTATGTTAAGAGCATTACAAGAATCCTGCAATATGATTTTTGAAGAAGGCCTCGAAAATGTTTTTAAAAGACATCACAGGATAGCCGAGGGTGTTCGCAAAGCAATATTAGAAGGGTGGGAATTAAATTTATGTGCAAAAGACACATATTGGTATTCAGACACTGTATCAGCGATAGTTGTTCCTGAAGGCAAAGACGCTAAAGAAGTTCTATCAACCGCCTTTAATAAATATCATCTTTCATTAGGCGCAGGTTTAACTGAAGTAGCTGGAAAGGTCTTTAGAATAGGTCATCTTGGTGATTTGAATGAACTTCAAGCTTCAGCATTTATTAATGGAGCTGAAATGGCAATGATTGACTCAGGTATCAATGTAAAACCTGGAAGTGGTGTTGCTGCTGCTTCTGAATATTGGAGAAAGGCCTTAGATAATGACTCAAAAGTTCAAAGTATTGGTGACAAGGAAGTGGCCTAATTTAGTTGAAGAAAAGCTTAAAGAAAACTTTGATGTAACTCTGAACAAAAATGACATACCACTAACGGAGTCAGAGTTGATTAAAGCTATGGATGACTTTGATGCAGTATTGCCGACAGTCACTGACTCTGTTTCAGATAAAATCATTTCTTCTAAAAAAAGAAGAGCAAAGATAATTGGAAACTTTGGAGTGGGATTTAATAATATAGATATTGAATCTGCTAAAAAAAATGGTG
>CACHGK010000017.1 GCA_902579395.1 uncultured Alphaproteobacteria bacterium | reverse complement strand
ATTAATCACTAGATTTAATTATCTTAAAGAAATTTTTAAGGAACACGTTTCATATATTCATGGAAAAATGAATAAAAATGAGATCGATAAAACAATGAATAATTTTCAAAAAAAAGAAATTATGATATTAGTCTCTACCACAGTTATTGAAGTAGGTATAAATATACCAGATGCTTCGTTAATGATCATTGAACAAGCGGAAAGATTTGGGCTTGCTCAACTTCATCAGCTAAGAGGTAGAATATCCAGAAGTAATCTTCATTCAAATTGCGTACTTATGCATAATAATAATCTTTCAGAAATTTCAAAAGAAAGACTTTTGATAATCAAAAATAATGAGGACGGCTTTGAAATAGCAGAAAAGGATTTGATTCTTCGTGGAGCTGGAGACTTTTTTGGAACTAATCAATCAGGACTTCCTCTTTGGCGATTTTTCATACCTAATTCGGATTATAAATTAATTACATCTGTAAAAAAGAATTCGGAATACCTTCTTCAAAATTATAAATTAAATGAAGAAAAAATAAATTTTTTAAAGAAAATATTTTATAAGGAACGCAATATTAAGAATTTTTTTTCTGTTTAGGTTCTAGTTTAATTATGCCAGCTGAAACTATGGTTTTAATTGCATCGTCAACACTTACATTCAATTTTTTTAATTCATTAGTTGGTACCATTAGTAAAAATCCTGAAGTTGGATTGGGAGTTGTTGGTATAAAAACATTAGTAAATTTTTTTTTTAATTTATTTTTTACCTCTCCTTCAACCTCACCAGTTGTAAACCCTATGACCCATAAGCCTTTTCTTGGGTATTCAACTAGAACTGCTTCTCTAAAAGCGTCTGAATTAGTTTTTAATATTGTTTCTAAAATTTGTTTTATAGTTTTATAAAAAACCTTTATAAAAGGAATTCTATGAAGAAATAAATCGGTTTTTTTTAACAGCCAAGATCCAAAAAAATTTGCGGTAAACGAGCCGATAACAACTAAAAAAACAACCAATATGATTAATCCTAGACCAGGCACATCCCTTGGTAAGTAAAAGTTAGGATTTAAATAATCTGGTATTATTGGGGTTACAAGTCTGTCAAAAAGGTTTACAAGGGAAATGACTATCCAGAATGTTATCACCACTGGTGCAGTAACCAATATTCCGGTAAAAAAGTAGTTTTTGATCTTTGCTAACATGCTATAAAAAAATGGCACGCCCGATGAGGCTCGAACTCATGACAACTCCCTTAAAAGGGGAGTGCTCTACCAACTGAGCTACGGGCGCATTTCTAACTAGGATATAATCAAATTAAATCTATTTCACAACTAAAAATTATATTATTTTAATCTGATTGTTATAATTTTTGTCGGATTACTTAACACTTGACCATTTTGACCTTTTCCTTCAGGGATTCTGTCAATAAGATTCATTCCTTCGATAACTTTGCCAAATACAGTATATTTTCCGTCTAAAAATGGGTGAGAATCATAACAAATAAAAAATTGACTATCTGCAGAATTTGGATCATTGGCTCTTGCCATTGATACTATACCTCTTTCATGTTTAATATCATTAAATTCAGCTTTGAGATTCTTCCCACTTCCCCCTGTTCCATCACCGTTTGGATCTCCTCCTTGAGCCATAAATCCTGAAATGACTCTATGGAAGGTAAGTCCGTCGTAAAATCCACTTTCTGATAACTCGATGATTCTCTTTACAGTTCCTGGAGCTTTGTCAGGAAAAGTTTGAATTTTCACAATGCCTTTTTCTAGAACCATATGAAGAACCGGAGGCTCTTGGGCGAAGGATGTACTAAAAATTGATAGTGAAATAATATTTAAAAAAACTTTGAAAAATTTTAACATTTTTTATCCTTTCTTTTTATTTCAAACATTTCGAGAACATTTTTTGGAACAAACTTTTTTATCTCTCCATCATATAATGCAACCTCCTTAACAAATCTAGCTGATGTCAATTGGAGATTTTCAGAGGCCATCAGAAAAATAGTTTCTATTTCAGGACCTAATTTAGAGTTCATACCTGCCATTTGAAATTCATATTCAAAATCTGCAACTGCTCTCAAACCTCTTATTATTACTTTTGCATCAAACTTCTTAGCATGCGCCACTAAGAGGTTATCAAACCCAACGACTTTTACTTGGCAATTGTTTGTATCTACATCAATCAAGGAATCCTGAATCATTTTTATGCGCTCTGGCAAATCAAAAAAAGGATTTTTATTTTTATTTTCAGCTACACTTATAATCAAATTGTTCACTATATGCGAGGCTCTGATAATTATATCAATATGTCCAAAGGTGACTGGATCAAATGTTCCTGGATAAATGCCTGTAATAGAATTATTACTCATTTTCTTCTAATTTGGCAACTGACACAACTTTTTCTTCTTCAGAAACGTTAAAAAGAGTGACTCCTTGAGTTTGCCTCCCACCAATTCTAACATCATTTACAGGGCATCTTATTAGTTTACCTCTATTTGTTACGAGCATTAACTGGTCTTTATTATTTATTGGAAAAGATGCCACAACTTCGCAGCCATTTCTGTCACTCAGTTGCATATTTGCTATACCAAGGCCCCCTCTTTTTGTTTTTCTGTATTCATAGGCTGAACTTCTTTTACCATATCCCTTGTCAGTTACACTTAGAATAAATTCTTCATTAAATCTAAGATCTTCTAACTTTTTATTATCAAGAGTATTGTTTTCAATTTTCTCTTTTTTTCTTTCTAACGATGATATCCTCAAATATTCATCTCTTTCGCTTACATCAAAATCAATTCCATTTAAAATTGCAAGAGATATTACATTATCGCCTTTTGATAATTTTATTCCCCTTACTCCAATTGAAGATCGTCCTGAAAAAATCCTTAAATCTTTGCAAGAAAATCTAATGCATTTACCAAGTTTTGTTGAAAGAAATATATTTGCACTTTCAGAGCAGGTTAAAACATTAACAAGTTTATCATTATCATTAAGTTTCATTGCAATTTTCCCATTAGCATTAATATTGTGAAAATCTGTTAACTTATTTCTTCTTATATTTCCGGAGGATGTAGCAAAAATTATATTATTTTCAGACACATCGTAAGGCATTACAGCAGTAATTTTTTCACCACTTTGTAATGGAAGAAGATTTACGAGAGCCTTTCCCTTTGAGGTTGGACTACCGATAGGTAATTTATAAGTTTTGATTTTGTATACTATACCCCTCGATGAGAAAAATAATAATGGTGCTAAGGTATTGACGACAAAAACTTCATTTACAAAGTCCTCTTCTTTTGTTGTCATGCCCGCTCTACCTTTACCACCTCTCTTTTGAGCTCTATATGAATTAAGTGGTACTCTTTTTATATATCCTGTATGTGTTAGTGTAACCACAACTTCTTCTGATTTTATAAGAGACTCATCATCAATTGTTTCTTCATTCTCAGAAATTTCCGTTAATCTTTTTGAATTTATTTTTTCTTTTATATGAAGCAACTCATTTATTATTACTTCATTTAATTTCTCAGAAGAGGATAAAATTTTTAAATACTCATTAATTAATTTTACACAATCTTTTAGATCACTTGAAAGTTTTGATCTCTCAAGCCCTGTAAGTCTACTTAATTTAATTTCAAGTATAGATCTAGCTTGATGTTCTGTAAGTTTAAAGAAACCATTTTCGATTAATTTCTGATTGTCAAACTTTATAAACTCATTTACGAAGTTATCCGATGGCGTATTCCACTTATGGGTTATTAATTTATCTCTGGCTTCAGTTGAATCTTTTGAAGACTTAATTATTTCTATGATTTTATCAATATTCTCGAGTGCAACAGATAAGCCAAGGAGTATATGAGCTTTCTCTCTTGTTTTTTTTAAATGATATTTTGTTCTTTTATAGACGATATCTTTTCTAAAATCTGAAAATAATTTAAGATACCTTTTCAAATTTAATAATTCTGGGACACCATTATTTAAGGCCAGCATATTAATCCCAAAAGACGTCTGTAGAGATGTAAATTTATATAATTGATTAATTACAATATCCGCCTGAACATCTCTTTTCAGATCAATAACGACTCTTACACCTTCTCTATTAGACTCATCTCTTAATTCAGAAATCCCGTCTATAATTTTTTCTTTAGCTACTTTAGCAATATTTTCAATTAATTGAGACTTTTTGACAGAATAAGGTATTTCCGAAATTATTATTGACTCTCTTCCCTTTTTTGAATTCTCTATAGTAGTTTTTCCTCTTATAATAATTGATCCTTTACCTTTATTGTAAGCGTCTTTAATTCCAGTTTTTCCGACTATAATTGCTCCAGTTGGAAAGTCAGGACCATTTACAATTTGCTGTAACTCTTCGTCAGAAATATTTGGTTCAGAGATTACTTTACAACATGCATCTATAATTTCGCTTGGATTATGGGGAGGGATTTTTGTGGCCATTCCAACAGCAATTCCCTCTGAACCATTAATTAATAAATTTGGGAATTCAGCCGGTAAAAGTTCAGGTTCTTCAGCAGTACCGTCATAATTCTCTCTAAAATTAACTGTTTCATTATCAATATCGTTTACAAGAAATGAGGCGATGGGTGAGAGTTTTGCTTCTGTATACCTCATAGCTGCTGCAGAATCTCCATCCATAGAGCCAAAATTTCCCTGACCATCAATAAGAGGAACACGCATGCTAAAATCTTGGGCTAATCTAACCATAGCATCATAAATAGCTGAATCTCCATGTGGATGGTATTTACCCATGACATCACCCACAATTCTTGCGGACTTTCTAGATGGTTTTGACGAAACATAACCTGCTTCGTTCATTGCATAAACAATTCTCCTGTGTACTGGTTTAAGTCCATCGCATACATCTGGAAGCGCCCTTGATACAATCACGCTCATAGCATAATCGAGAAAAGAATTCTCCATTTCTTTCTCAATAAAAATGCTTTCAGAATCTAAATTTTCTGGCTTACTATCGTCAATCATATTATCTTATCTAAAAAGGAACTTCATCTTCTATATCAAAATCCTGAGAAACCTCATTGTTCTTATCAGAAATCTTTGAGTTCTCTACATTTGGTGAGGTTAAATCTTCTATTGATTCAGATTTGTTATCTAGCATAGTCAAATGACAATTATATCCCTGTAATACAATCTCTGTTGTGCTTTTTTCCATCCCTGCCTGATCAGTATATTTTCTAGTTCTAATTTGACCTTCCAAATAAATTAAAGAGCCTTTCTTTAGAAATTTTTCGACTATTTCTGAAAGACCAGGAGAGAAAATAACTATTTTATGCCAATCGGTTCTCTCTTTTTTTTCATTAGTATTTTTATCTTTCCATGTCTCGCCAGTTGCAAGAGAAAATCGAGCAATTTTAGCACCATCTTGAGAAACCCGTACTTCGGGATCTCCACCTAATCTACCTAGTAATATTACTTTATTTACAGAACCTGCCATTGCTATAATAAAAAAAAATATAATATCATATTTAGTTTAAATAAAATATAAATCTTTTAAAAGTTTTAAGATTATGAAAACAAAGAATTCCCAAAATTCAATAAAAATTGTTGGAGCTAAACAACACAACCTCAAAAATATAAATGTTGAAATACCAAAAAATAAATTAGTTGTGATCAGTGGTCTATCTGGGTCAGGGAAATCTTCCTTGGCTTTTGATACTATTTATGCTGAGGGCCAAAGAAGATACGTTGAAAGTTTATCGTCATACGCCAGACAGTTTTTAAATATGATGGAAAAACCAGAAGTTGATTCAATAGAAGGTTTATCTCCATCAATTTCCATAGATCAAAAAACCACATCGCGCAACCCAAGATCTACTGTAGGGACAGTAACAGAAATTTATGATTATTTTAGAGTTTTATTTGCTAGAATTGGAACCCCATATTCGCCCAGAACTGGGAAAGAAATAAAATCAATGAGCGTTCAAGAAATTGTCGATGAATTTTATAAGTTAGATAAAAACTCTAAATTTCATTTAATTTCGCCAATTGTTAACAATAGAAAAGGAGAGTTTAAAAAAGAAATATCTGATTTGATAAAAAAAGGATATGTGAGATTTAGAATTGATGGAATTCAAACTAATTCAGATAACATTCCTAAACTCGATAAAAATAAAAAACATACAATTGAGGTAGTGGTTGATAGATTAGAGGTAAACAGAAAATATGAGACACGAGTCGCTCAATCCATTGAAACTGGATTGAATTTATCTGAGGGTGTAATTTATTTTTTAGACATAATTAAAGAGAAAACTTATATATTTTCTTCGAAGTTTGCTTGTCCTGTTTCAGGTTTCACTATCGAAGAAATTGAACCCCGCCTTTTTTCATTTAATAGTCCAAATGGTGCTTGTAAGGAGTGTGACGGGCTTGGGTATAAAGAAAAGTTTAATCCAGAACTTCTAATTGGCGATAATAATTTATCACTTAAAGATGGAGTTATACTTCCTTGGAATAAAAGTAATCAGTTCTATCAAGAACTGATAATTGAGGTATCAAAACATTGCTCAGTAAATCCCAATCAAAAATGGAAAGATATTCCAGATGAAAAAAAAAAGAAGTTAATTTATGGCGACAACAAACCAATAAATATTTTTAATAATTATACTGGTTTTAGTTATAATCATTTATTTAATGGAATTATTGGTTTTCTTGAAAAGAAATTAAGAAGATCTGATATGTGGCAAAGAGAGGAACTTAATAAATATTTGAGTAAATTCGATTGCGAAGTTTGTAATGGCAATAGGCTAAAAAAGGAAGCTTTAGCTATAAAAATTAATCAAAAGAACATAAGTGAGATTACAAATCTCTCTATCGAAAATGTTTTAGATTGGTTTATCAAACTTGAAGGATATCTATCTGATCATAAAAAAGAAATTTCTCAGAAGATTATCAAAGAAATAATTGATAGACTAACATTTTTAAACAATGTTGGACTGGGATATCTTCAATTATCAAGAAATTCTAACACTCTCTCTGGTGGAGAGAGCCAAAGGATAAGATTAGCATCACAAATAGGCTCAGGATTAACTGGGGTTTTATATGTTTTAGATGAACCTTCAATTGGTTTGCATCAAAGAGATAACAAAAAACTGATAAAAACATTAAAAAAATTAAGAGATCTTGGTAATTCTGTCCTTGTTGTTGAACACGACGAAGAAACAATATTAGAAAGTGACTATGTTATTGATGTTGGGATTGGTGCAGGAATCAACGGTGGAGAGATAATCGCTGAAGGAAAACCTAATCAAATAAAACAAAATAAAAAAAGTTTAACTGGTATGTACTTATCTAAGAAGCTTAACATACCAATTATTGAAAAAAAAAATAATTTAAGTAAAGAGAATATCGAGATAATTGGCGCAACAGGAAATAACCTAAAAAATATTAATATTAAATTTCCTCTTAAGAAATTCATAAGCATTACTGGAGTTTCCGGTGGCGGAAAATCAACTTTAATTATAGAAACTTTATTCAAAGCTTTGTCAAAAAAAATTAATAATTCAAACGAAAGAGCCTTAGATTTTGATAGAATAGGCGGATTTGAGTTTATCGATAAAATTATACAAATCGATCAAAGCCCAATAGGTAGAACTCCAAGATCGAATCCAGCAACATATACAGGATGCTTTAATTTTATCAGAGAATGGTATTCAAACCTTCCTGAAGCAAGAGCAAGAGGATATAAACCAGGAAGATTTTCCTTTAATGTAAAAGGTGGAAGGTGCGAAAATTGTCAAGGCGATGGTTCACTAAGGATTGAGATGCATTTTTTAGCTGATGTTTTTGTAACTTGCGATCTTTGCAAGGGAAGAAGATTTAATAGAGAAACTCTCGAGGTGAAATTTAAAGGAAAAAGTATTTCAGATATTTTAAATATGACAGTACAAGAAGGTTTGGAATTTTTTAAAGCAATTCCTGCAATATCAAAAAAGTTAGAAACTCTAAAAAAAGTTGGTTTAGAATATATAAAAATAGGTCAATCAGCCACAACATTATCTGGTGGCGAAGCACAAAGAATTAAGCTTGCAAAAGAACTTTCAAAAAGATCCACTGGAAAAACTCTTTATATACTTGATGAGCCAACAACAGGACTTCATACGCATGATGTTTCAAAGCTTTTAGAAATTCTTCACAAATTTGTAGAAAAAAATAATACAGTAATAGTCATAGAACATAATTTAGACGTTATTAAAACCTCCGATTGGGTGATAGATCTTGGACCAGAAGGTGGTGACAAAGGTGGATTTGTTCTTTTTCAAGGTACCGTAAAAGATCTCCTGAAAGAAAATAAAAACTCGACAGCAGACTGTCTTAGAGATTTTTTAAAAAATTAATTATTTATTTAATCTCTTTCTAGCTGAAACAATTATTGGGTGATCTTCCGCGGATTCTTGGTTATTATTTAAATTATCTGTACTATCCTTTTTAAAATCTTTCTTATTTTTAAAAATATTTTTATTATTAACAATAATAAAAAATATTATGAGATTAAACAAAATTAAAAAAGTAACTTTCTGAAATTGCTCGGCAAAAAGAATTATTATGTT
>CACHGK010000016.1 GCA_902579395.1 uncultured Alphaproteobacteria bacterium | reverse complement strand
ATCTAATTTTTTAGAAAAAAATTTTATTTCATTTTTATAAAAATCAATTTTTTTACTTAATGATTTTTTAACTGAAACATCATCTGATCCCTCTGATTCCAAAAACAACTTAACACCTGAGACTACTATAATTTTCTTATTTTTATCTATTATTTTTGTTTGATATTTAATTGTATTAAAATTAAAAATTGAATTAATGAGAAAAAAATTGTCATCTAACCATTGTATCTTCTTTGAGGAAAGAATTATGAGTGTAGAAGCATTTTTTTGTTTATTTCCAAGCTCAACTCTTATTTTCTTAATTAACTCGATAAAAGAGTTGAAATCTGATATAGTTTTTTTCCTTTTAATAATTTTTAAATCATCAATAAGTGACTCGTTAAAATAAGAGTCTTTAATATAACCTAATTCTTTTCCAATTTTTTCTGTGATAAATGGTATTACTGGATTAATTAAATTCAATGATTTAGAAAAAACATAATTAAAAGTATTTGAAATTTCTATTTTATCTTTTTCGACTTGCATGTAATTTTTTGATAACTCAATATACAAATCACAAAAGTCATTCCAAATAAAATGATAAAGTTCAGATATAAAAAGATTAAATTTGAAAGATTCTAAATTTTTTATTACTTTTTTTTGTATTTCTGAAAATTTACTTAAAATCCAAATATTAAGACTTAACTTGCACGACTCTGGAGAAAAGTTCTTTTCATAAGAGAATTTATTAAATTGACTGAATCTTGCAACATTCCAAATTTTTGTTATAAAATTTCTGCTATTCTCAACCACTTTATTAGAAAGTTTAATGTCTTGTCCTTGAGTGGATAAATTAGCAAGTGTATATCTTAATGCATCGGATCCATAGATATTAATTATTTCTATTGGATCTATAACATTTCCTTTAGATTTGGACATTTTTTGTCCATTTTCATCTTTTACTAATGGGTGTATGTAAATATTTTTAAAAGGAATATCATTAATAAATTCCAAACCCATCATAATCATCCTAGCTACCCAAAAAAATATAATGTCAAAACCAGTAACTAGCACATCAGTTGGATAAAAATTTTTTAAGAGTTCATTTTTATTTGGCCAACCTAATGTTGAAAATGGCCATAAGGCTGAAGAAAACCAGGTATCTAAAACGTCGCTTTCTTGATAAATGATTTTTGAGTTAGTATTAATTGTCTTAAGTTTTTTTTTGGCTTCAGCTTTTGATTTTGCTGCAATTACCTCATCGTTATCTGAATACCAAATCGGGATTCTATGCCCCCACCATATTTGTCTTGATATACACCATGGCTCAATATTTTTAATCCAATGCTTAAATGTATTCATCCAAGAATTGGGATAAAAGGTTATTTTATTTTTTTTTATTGCATCATTTACTGCAATACATATTTTTTTTGTATCTAAGAACCACTGATCTGTTAGGTAAGGTTCGATTATCTCGCCACTCCTATCTCCATAGGGTATAACCATTTTATTATCTTCAATATTCTTGATCTTTCCTTCTTTTTCAAGTTCAGAAATAAGTTTCTTTCTCGCATGAAATCTATTTAAACCAACAAATTCTGATGGAACGTTATTATTAAGATTTCCTTTTTTGTCTAAGATGTTTATGAAATCTAAATCATGTTTTTTGCCGACTTCAAAATCATTAAAATCGTGAGCTGGAGTTATCTTTACAGCTCCAGATCCTTTTTTAGGATCAGCATAATCATCGGCAATAATTGGGATTTTTCTCTTTAAGATAGGAATAATAGCTGATCTACCAATAAGGTGTTTAAATTTTTGATTATCTGGATGCACAGCTATGGCTGTGTCTGCAAAAATCGTTTCAGGACGAGTAGTCCCAACAATTAATGTATTCTTTTCTAAAACCTCATATTCTATAAACCACATTTTACCATTTGTTTGTTTCTGATTAACCTCTAAATCTGAAATAGCAGTTTCAAGTTTTGGATCCCAATTCACCAACCTCTTATCCTTATAAATCATTCCCTTATTGTAAAGTTCTATGAAAACTTCATTTACAGCGTCACTAAGCCCTTCATCCATTGTAAATCTTGACATTTTCCAATCAACCGCCGCACCAAGTCTATTCATTTGATTGAGAATTCTATTACCAGATTCCTTCTTCCACTCCCAAATTTTTTGAATAAATTTATCTCTTCCTAAATCTCTTTTCGTTTTCTTATTCTTCTCCATAAGTTGTTTTTCCACAACTATTTCTGTAGCAATTCCAGCATGATCAGTTCCGGGTTGCCACAAAACATTTTTACCAATTTTTTTATTAAATCTAATTAATATATCTTGTAGAGTGAATGTAAGAGCATGCCCCATATGTAGACTACCAGTTACGTTAGGTGGCGGCATCATTATACAAAATGGTTTTTTCTTACTTTTTCTATCAAATGAAAAAGTTTTTTTTTTAGACCATGATTCGAGACATTTTGCCTCAACTTCTTTGAAATTAAATCTTTTTTCAAGCATTATTTATTCAATTATATCCAACCACTTATATTTAACATCATCAAAATTTTCTCTTACGTCATAATACTGTACATCTAAACTAAGAGCTTTCGCATTTAATTTACCCATGTAAAATAATGTTTTAAAATAAGCATTAAACAGGTCCCTGAAAGATTTGACTAAATCTAGTTCAGACTGAAGAAGTTCTTGCTCACCATCAAGTAAATCAAGCATTGTTCTTTCACCGAGCTGCATTTCTTGTCTCAACCCATCTAAATAAATCTTATTTGACTCGATCTGTTTTTTGTATGCAGATATTTTAGAATAAGAGTAATCGTAAGCAGATTTTGAAGAGATTAAATTAAATGTTGTTTCATCTCTTATCTGTTTTAATAGTTGTTTAAGCGCTATAAGCTCACTTTTGGATTCTCTAATCTTTGATGATGCAGCACCAGATTGATAAAGGGGAATATCTACCTTTGCAAATGCAGACAATACCTCCCTTTTACTATCAGTTCTAAAATAACCTTCATTAATATATGCGTCAGCCTCTAATTTAACACTAGGTAATTTTTTTCTTTTTAAAGTACTTATCTTATACTCTAAAGATTTGATTTTAAAAATTAAATCATTGATTTTTGGGTTTTCCTTTAAACTTAAAATCTTCATTTTTTCAATATCATCCTTAATTTCAAGTATTGATAAATCAATTTTAGGATCAACAGGGCTAATACCAAAAAAAAATAAAAAGTTTGCAGATAGGGATTCTAAATTTTTTTCTGATTCAATTAAATCTGATTTTGCCAATGATAACCTAGCCTCTGCAATAGAGACATCTGTTAATGTTACCTCCCCAATATCAAATTGCTCTTTAGTAAGTTCAAGCCTACCCTGTAAAACCTGAAGATTTTTTTTTTTAAGTTCAAGATTTGATTTTTCAGTGGCATAATCTGCATAAATTTCTATTGCATCTTTAAATACCTCCTGTTCTTTATCTTTTAAGATAAACCGTTGAGCAAATATTGTGTTTTTAGCTGCTTTTATGTTACTAAGACTACTTCCTCCGTCAAAAATATCTTGAACAATTGTTATCCCTTTACTAGTTTCTGTTCTTATTCCATCCGAGGTAATGTTAAACCCATGAGAATTTGTATGAACCTTTCCTTTATGATAATATCCTTTTATTTCTGGTCTAAATTCTGAGAATGCTTGAGGCATTAATTCATCTTTTGCTTTTAAAATATTTCTCTCATATTTTAACAAAGGATTACTGTTATAAAGTGACTCAAGAGAGATCTTTAAATCTTCATTTATTATTGATTGACTATTTACTTTTTGAGAAAAAAAAAATATTAGAAATAAAAGATTAAGTATCAATTTCATAACCATTATCCTGGATTATGAAATCTTTTAATTCGAACAAATTTGTATTGAATAACTTTGTAAATGAGATCATTGAACCAACCTTTTGACCTCTCACAAATTCGCCTATTTTATCCTCTTTGAGAACTGTGTAGATTTCACCGTCATCTTTTAGCTGTTTGACAAGTGCACTTGGAACTGCCTCAACTCCGCCTTCAATGAAAATTTTGTCATAGGGGGCATTTTTATTGTTTCCTGAAACCAAGTTTGATCTAAAAAAAATTGAACAATTTAAATATCCTAAAGTTGTTAAATTTTTATTTGCCTGATCAACAAATTTTCTATCATTTTCAATTCCAAAAACATAACCAACTAAATTTGAAATTACTGCAACTGAATAACCGGTAAGGCAACCAATTAGAAGAACAGAGTCTTCTTTAGAAAAATTACAATGTTCAAACATCTTTGCTAAAATAAAAGACCTTACAAGATATCTATCCTCTGAAATTTTTATATCCGAATCACTATAGACTATATCTTTTTCTGAGTCAGGAACAAATAACTCTTTTTGAATATTATCAAAGGATTCAATAAGTCCTGAATTTTTCACTCCATTAGGTAATATTTGGTTATTTACCATATTAGTTCTAGCTATATCAAAAAAATTATTATTCATATTTATGGTGTAAATGTTTATTGCTTTAATATATAAGTATTAATATTTATTACAATATTTAAGATTTTATGGTGCGGTGGCGGAGAGGCTACGCACCGGCCTGCAAAGCCGAGTACACCGGTTCGAATCCGGTCCGCACCTCCAAGAATTTATAAATGTTTTACAATTTAAAAAATTTAACTATTATATCCATAATTCCGGCGTAGCTCAGCTGGTAGAGCAAGCGACTGTTAATCGCTGGGTCACAGGTTCGAGTCCTGTCGCCGGAGCCATAAATTATGAAAATATTTATAAGCGGAATTGCAGGATTTTTAGGAAGTCACCTTGCCGATGCTTTTATTAAAGATGGTCATCAAGTTGTGGGTTGTGACAATCTAATCGGTGGTGAGCTCGACAATGTTCCAGTTGAAGCAGAGTTTTACCAATACGATTGTTGTTTCAGAAATTCTATGCTTAAAATAACTAAAGGTTGCGATTTAGTATATCATACAGCAGCAACAGCTTACGAAGGTCTATCTGTATTTTCTCCTCACTTAATAACCCAAAATATTGTTACTGGTTCTGTTTCATTATTCAGCGCAGCAATTGAAAATAAAGTTAAAAGAATTGTTTATTGTTCATCAATGGCGCGGTACGGAACAAATAACATTCCATTCAAAGAAGATTACACTCCATCTCCTCAAGATCCATATGGAATTGCAAAAGTTGCAGCAGAGGACATACTTAAAAATTTATGTGAAGTTCATAATACTGAATATGTTATAGCTGTTCCCCACAATATTATTGGTCCTAGACAAAAATACGATGATCCATACAGAAATGTTGTATCAATAATGATCAATTTGATGTTACAAAACAGACAACCATTTATTTACGGAGATGGAGAACAAAAGAGATGTTTCTCTTATATTGATGATGACCTTTTCTGTCTAAAAGAAATGGCAACAAATCCAGATGTTAACAGTCAAATTATAAATATTGGGCCAGACGAAGAATTCATCTCGATAAACAATCTGGCAGAAAAGATCGCCAATCAACTTAAATTTAATCTTAATCCTAGATATGTATCAGGAAGACCTCAAGAAGTGATTAGAGCAACTTGCAGCGCAGACAAAGCTAGAAGGTTATTAAACTATGAAACAAAAACCAAATTAGATGATGGTTTAAAAAAAATGATCGATTTCATAAAAGCAAAAGGAATTAAAAAGTTTAGATACCATTTAGATCTTGAAATAATAAACTCTAAAACACCAAAGACTTGGAAGGACAAACTTTTTTAAATGCCTAAAATTAGTTTTGTATGTCCAATATTTAACAAAGAAAAATATCTTCCATATGTTCTTAATTCTATAAAAAAGCAGGAAGGTGATTTTGAAAAGGAATATATTTTTATAAATGATGGATCAAAAGATGCTTCACTTGACATTCTTAAAGAAAAAACATCTAAGTGGAAGAATGTATTTATTTTGAATCAATTGAATAAAGGGCCAGCAATTGCAACACAATTAGGTATATCATTAGCAAAAGGAGATTATATTAAACTCGTTGGAGGCGACGACGTTATGGCTCCTTATTGTACTGAGTTATTATTGGATACAATCATGAAAACCAAATCAGTTGCTGCTTTTAGCTCATATGAATTATTATCAAATTACAGAAATATTGTTTATTATAAAAAAGAAATCAGAAATTTAAGAGTCTTAAATAATCCTCTAAGTCAAACTATAATATCAAGTTTCTCAGGCACAACTCCTAATCTATACTGCAACAAATCTTTAAAAAAATCTGGAGGTTGTGAAAAGAGAATTTTTATTGAAGATTTTTCTTTAGTACTTGGTTTGTCAAAATATGGAAGTTTCACTTTTATTGATAACATTACTTCTTTTGGTCCTAAAGATGATAATACTAGAATAATGATTGGGAAAAAAAACCAACTAATACACGATTATAATGCAGCACTTTACTATTTTTTAAAAAAGAACTCAAAAATAAATAAAAGTTTTTTTAGAATAGCATGTATAAAGTCTCTTGGTAGAGCTGAAAAATGGTATAGAAGGATAAAAAAAAAAAATAAAATCAACAAAATGAATTTTTATAAACTGCTTATTTACCTTGGAAGAAATGATTATTTAAATCTAATTAGGGAATCTTGTCATTTTTTCTACAAGAATGATCATGAAAAATCTATTAGATATAGAGTTTCGTAATTATTCACCTTGGTTAAATAGCAAACCTCTATTTCTTGCAACTTTAATCATTTTTAAAAAAAATAAAATACTTATTGATGTATAAAAAATATTTAAAATTAAGATTGTTATAACATCTTTTGAGTGAATGATATTCTCAATCAATAACAATCGCATTGATTCAAAAATGTGAACGGTTGGTAACATCTGAGCCAAAACTTGGAGGGTTTCAGGGAGGGTGTCTAAAGGATAGTATACACAGGAGAAAGGTAAAATTATAAAAATTATTGCCCATGCTAATTCCTCAAAAGCATGCCCATAGCGTAAGACCAAACCAGAAACAATAAAACCAACAGCCCAGCCAACGATGATTAGATTAAAAAAAAGAAAAATAAGATAGATCCCAAGCTCAAAAAGGTGAAAATTAAAAAAATAGTTTGCAAAAAAAACTGCTGGCGTCATGCCAATTAAAGTTCTAAAAAAACTTGCTAAAATTAAGGAAAGAACAATTTCAAAATCTTTTAAAGGAGTTATAAATAAATTAGGGAGATTTCTTGACCACAATTCTTCAAAAAAGGACATTGTTAAACCTAGCTGACCTCTGAACAAAACATCCCACAATACAACAGCTGATAATATTATATTCAGAGTACTCCAAACACCGAAGTTTTCATTACTCATAAAAAAATTAGTAAAAAATCCCCAAAAAAGAATTTGCACGGTTGGCCAATAAAAAATGCTTATTAGTCTAGGAAAAGAACCAAATGCAATATTTTGATATCTAATTAATAATGCAAAAATTCTGTTAATCATTCTTTAAAAAAAATTCCTTGAGTGATCTGTAATTATTTTTTTTTATAAGTGATTTAATATCACCTTCAAAGAAAATATTACCTTTATTTAAGATGATTAAATAAGAACACATCAATTCTATTTCAACTAAATCATGAGAGGTAATAACAATAGTCGACTTATTTTTTTTTTGAAAATTAATAATGTAATTTCTTATGAATTCAGAAGTTGAGATATCCAAGGAAGCTGTTGGTTCATCCAAAAGTAAAAGTTTCGGATTATTTAATAAAGATTTACACAGATTTACCCTTGTTTTTTGACCAGATGACAGGGATCCATAATTTTTATTGAGAAGTTCATTTATCCTTAATTCACTTGAAATATTATTTATGACCAATTCATAATTTTTTACATCATATAATCTTGCGTAAAAATATAAATTTTGAAGGACTGTCATTTTTTTTGGAAGTTCAACATAGGGACTCTGAAAATTAATATCCTTTAATATTTCATACTTTTTATATTTGAGAGACTTTCCAAAAATATTGATATCTCCACTTGTGGGAGTAACTAATCCCATCAACATGGCAAGAAGAGTTGTTTTTCCTGCTCCATTTTTTCCAAGAATTCCATAAATTCCTTCTTGTGGCAGCTTAAATGTTATGTCTTTAATAACTTGAGAATCACCATAATTTTTCGATAATTTATTTATCTCAATAGAGGATTTAACCACTTAATTAAATTCAAATGCAGTTAAATTATTATTTTGCATCATGGGAATAAGAACTAAGTTTTTATGCATTAGAATTCCAAGATCTGCGGCACCTTTATTAATTTTTTTTGAATCTGTAACAATTCCTTTTTTATCAATTGTTATTAATTTACCATTAACCCAATCTGTTGATAAATAACCATTATTTTTATTAAAAACCAAACCATCTAGATTTCCTATAGGACGAGTACTGAAAAATTTTTTGATTTGACGAGATTCGATATTAACCTTAATTAACTTACCTTTTACATCCGTTTCAAAGCCTTTCTTTATTTTTCCCCAAGTAGCAATTATCAAGAAATTACCCTCTATTAAAAGACCATTTGGAGATTCCAGCAACTTGCTCTGTTTCCAAATAGTAAGGTTGTTATTCTTTAACCTATATATTCTATTTTTAAACATATCTGAGGCAAAGATTGTTCCATCTTTGTGGGCCACTAAATCATTCAAGAAACCAGCATCTTTAATCATAAATAATTCTTTACTTTTATTTTTAATAGAAATTTTCCATATTTTATTAACGTCAGAAACATAAAGAAAATCTTTTGAAACAGCTAACCCCTTCGGGGCATCTAACCCAGAAATCCACTTTTTTTCCATAATTTGACCGTTAACACTTATTTTTGTTATATAACCATTATTATCAAGCTTAAGCGGATCTCCATTTATATTAGAAATATATATTGCATCGCTCTTTTCGTCATATATAACAGATTCCGGTTGATTCAGACCATCAACTATCCATTTAATTTCAAAGGAATTTCCTAAAGAGGTTTTAAATAGGAAAAATACAAACAAAAGTTTTAAAAATTTCTTCATTATTCAATTTAAACTAAACTATAGTTCACTTTTTGTATATTATTTACCAAAAAAAAGTTTACAATTTAAAAATAATAATTTCTAAGTAAATGTTGAATAATATCATAAAGAAAGATTTTGCAGACTGTATTGGAAACACACCATTAATAAAGTTAAAACTTGCATCGGATATATCAGGGTGCGAGATATATGGAAAATGTGAATTTCTAAATCCTGGAGGCTCAGTCAAAGATAGACCAGCGTTACAAATAATTAAGGACGCAATTTTAGAAAAAAAAATAGCAAAAGGCGGAACTATAGTTGAAGGAACTGCAGGTAACACAGGGATAGGTTTGAGTCTGGTTGCAAACTCCTTAGGAATCAAGTCAGTAATTGTAATGCCAAGAACTCAGAGTGAGGAGAAGAAAAAAATGTTAAAACTTTGCGGAGCTAATTTAATTCTAGTTGATGCCCTTCCATATAAAGACCCTGGTAATTATATAAGATATTCTGAATCTTTAGCTAAAGAAATTAAAAATTCGAAAGGAGTTTTTTGGGCCAATCAGTTTGATAATCTTTCAAATAAAAAATCGCATTATATTACTACAGGTCCAGAAATTTATAAACAATTATCAGGGAATATAGATGGTTTTATTTGTGCAATCGGAACAGGAGGAACAATTTCGGGAATTTCAGCATTTCTAAAAGAAAAAAATAGAAATATCAAAATTGGGTTAGCAGATCCAATGGGTTCAGCTATGTATAACTTTTACAAAAACAATACTCTGATATCCAAGGGTTCGTCAATAAGTGAAGGAATAGGACAAGGAAGAATTACCAAAAATTTGGAAAATGTAGTTATAGATGAATGTTTTCAAATATCAGATAGTGAGGCACTTAATATTGTTTTTAGAATGATTCAAGAAGAGGGATTGATTTTAGGCGGTTCATCAGGCATCAATATTATGGGAGCTATTAAGATGGGAAAGAAAATTGGACCTAATAAAAAAATTGTAACTATCCTGTGTGATTATGGAACTAAATATGCAAGTAAAATTTTTAATAAAGAATTTCTTAGAGAAAAAAATCTCCCGATTCCAGAATGGTTATAAATAATTTGTTAAATAAATTTATAGTAGACTCAAAAGAACTACTTAACAGAATTCAATCTGAAAAAATAAAGATAATAGATGCAAGATGGTACCTTTCTGATAAAGGAAGAGGATTCATAGAATATAAGAAAAATCACATAGAAGGTGCAATTTTTTTTGATATAGATCAACTTTCCAACAAATCAATAGACTTACCCCATATGTTTCCTACTAAAGAGCAGTTTAAAAAATTTGCCGAAGAATTCGGTATTGAAAGAACTAATGAAATAGTAGTTTATGATCAAGAGGGTTTCTTTTCTTCATCAAGAGTATGGTTAATATTTAAATATTTTGGTTTTAGAAATATCAAAATACTTAATGGAGGTATGAAAAATTGGATTAAGAAAAAATTCCCTACTACAAAGACAATTAAGAAACATAAAAAATCAAAATTTTATTGTAATAATATTCTTACTAATACAATTATAAATAAAAAGCAGTTAGAGAAAATATTGGAAAATAAAGAAAATTATAGAATAATTGATGCGAGGCCAAAAAAAAGATTTTTAGGAATTGTTAAAGAACCCAGGCCAAATCTCAAAAAAGGTAATATAAAAAATAGTTTTAATATTCCATTTGATTTAATTTCAGAAAACGGCAATCTTAAAAATCTTGAAAAATTGGAAATAATATTTAAAAAAAAAAATAACCTTAAATTTAGAAATAATATTATATGTTACTGCGGCTCTGGGATAACTGCTTGTAACATTATCTTTACACTTAATATATTAGGTTATAAAAAAGTACAATTGTATGACGGATCGTGGGCAGAATGGGGAAAAAAAAAATAGAATCAGAATTAATTAAGTTTGGAAGTGACCCAGAAATTCATCACGGATCATTGAGCGATCCGATTTATAAAACTTCAACGATAATATTTAATAGCTATAAAGACTTTACAAAAGCAAAAAAAAATAGATTCAAACTTCCTTACTATGGAAGATTTGGGAATTATACAACAAAAAGATTTGAAAATCTTGTATGTAGGTTATACGCAAGTGAAAAATCAATCATTACTGGATCTGGACTATCAGCAATAACAATAAGTTTACTTTCGTTTTTATCAAAAGGAGATGAGTTGTTAGTTTCAGAAAATTGCTACGAACCAGTTTTTAATTTTTGTAAAAACGAATTAAAAAGGTTTGGTATTAAAACATCTTTTTTTAAAAATAATCTTCCCTCAGAATTAGAAAAACTTATCAATAATAAAACTAAAATAATTTATCTAGAATCACCAGGCTCATTAAACTACGAAGTAGAGGATATTGAAAAAATTGTAAAAATTGCTAAGAAAAATAATATAAAAACAATTATTGATAACACATGGGCGACATTTTTAGGCTTTAATCCATTAAGATGGGGGGTCGATGTGGTGGTAGAATCCTGTACAAAATACTTTTCTGGTCATTCAGATAATTTTTGCGGTATAATCGCCTGTTCAGAATTAAATTACAATAAAATAAAGCTTACGGCAGTAAGAATGGGAGATTTTGTTTCTTCTGAGAGTTGTTTTTATGCTTTAAGAGGTTTAAGAACTCTAAGTGTTAGGTTGAAAAAGCATGAAGAGAATGCTCTTAAAATATTTAAATTTCTCAAAAAAAAAAAAATTGTTAAGGAAATTTTCTTTTTACCTGATAAAAAAAATATTTATCACAAACTATGGAAAAAATATTTCAATAATGCAAATGGTTTGATAACATTTGGTATTGAAAAAAAGGTAGGTGTTGAAAAGTTTCTAGATAGTCTTTCATTATTTAAAATTGGATTTAGCTGGGGGGGATATGAAAGCTTAATACTTCCATTAAATCAATTAAAACCAGAAATTAAAAACTACAAAAATTCTTTAAACTGGTTTAGAATTCATATTGGTTTAGAATCCACTGAAGATATGATTATTGATTTGAAAAAAGGATTTGATAATTATGAAAAGAAATAATTTTTTAATTTTTAAACCCACAAAGTCTGCAATGACATCAGGACTTTATAAAACTAAAAAATGGTGCTTATCTAATAATGAAATGAATGAAACATTTATAAATAGTAAATTTTGTTGGACTGGAAGTACAAATCCAGAAAAACAGATAAAAATTTTTTTTGATGACTTAGAATCTGCTGTTAAATTTGCTAAAAAAAATAATTATAATTATGAAATTCAGAGGCCGAACAAAAGAAACTTAATAAAAAAATCTTACTCAGAAAACTTTATAAAAAAATGAGCACGGGAAAATTTTGTCCAAATTGGCTTTTTAATATTATATTGTCTCAAGCAGTATATGACTACATAGTTAGAGATATTGCTATATTCATTACAGCAAAAAAATACATTTCTTTCTTTTCAGAATATTATGATGATCTTCAATCTGATGAAATTGAAACTGGTGCCGTTGCCTTTATAGAGTTTCTTGGTGAAATAAAGACTAAGGATCCCTTTCTTCTTCTCAATCATTTCACATTTAGTATTATCACAGACGTAAAACCTAACGAAAAGAGTATTTTTAAGAAAAATCCATATGAGGGAGAGAAAGAAAAAAAATATACACCCCACGATGCTGTAAAAGAATTTAAGGTATTTTGTTATTCATGTAGATCTGGACTAACTAAAAAAGCCCCACTAGGATGGGATATTAATAATGAAGCAGACTTAGGCCTTATAACAAAGGCGATAAAAAAAGAATTTTCAATTGATGATATGATTGATAGTGTAACTTGATTATGAAACATTTAATTTTATTACTTTTGTTATTTATACAATCCAATCAAGTATATGGTTCATTGGACAGTTCAATAGTCAAGGCTGTTGAGAATCAGAATAGAAATGAAGATAATAGAAAAAGAGATAAATATAGAAACCCAACTGAAACATTAAATTTTTTTGGAATACATAAAGAAATGAAAGTTTTAGAAATAGTCCCTGGAAGAGGATGGTACACTGAAATCATTAGTTCTTTGATGAAAGGCTCAAATAACTTTTATGTAGCAACCTATGAAAAACCTAGTTACGCAACCGAAATAATTTCAAAGATTCAAAAAAACTTTTTTATTTATTTTAAAAAAAATGAAAAGAAATTTGGAGAAATTCAATCAGTTCTAATTAATGAAGATTTTAAAATTATGAGCGAAGAAAATTATTTTGATATGGTTCTAACTTTCAGAAATACACATAATTTTTTGGATCAGAATAAAGCAAAGGAAATTTTTAATTCAATAAATAGATCACTAAAAAAAGGTGGTATATTGGGTGTTGTTCAACATAGAGCGAATGAATCATCTCAATTTGATTATAAGAAAGGTTATGTAAAAGAATCGTTCTTAATTAATTACATCGAAAAATTGGGATTCCAATTCATGGAAAAAAGTGAAATAAATGCCAATCCCAAAGATTTAAAGAATTATGCAAAGGGTGTTTGGGCTCTTCCCCCAAGACTTTCAGATGGAGAAAACAATATAGATTATTATAAATCAATTGGAGAGAGTGACAGAATGACTCTTAAATTTAAAAAAAAATAAATGATAAGATTTATCGTTGCAACCTTAGCTGAGGCCAAACCAATTATAGATATATTTGATCTTAAAAAAAATCACAATTGTCA
>CACHGK010000015.1 GCA_902579395.1 uncultured Alphaproteobacteria bacterium | reverse complement strand
CGTGACAATTTTTATAAAGTATTTCGGTTGATGAACAGATCAGAAATTCGTTTTCTTTTAGATTTGGATAATTTTTGATTAATACTTTTTTTGAAAGTGTTGACTTTTTTTTACCATTTTTTTTATCTAAGATTTTTTTATAAAGTTTTTCTCCTGATAAAAGAAAAAGATTCTTGTAAATAACGTTATACGAAAATTCATTACATACTTTAAATAATTGTTCAAGTAGGAAATCTGTTGATGTTATGCTTCCGTAACCATTACAAGCTGGGCATCGTGATGACATTACAGTATCTGTAGTTACCTTTAGTCTTTGTCTTGATAGCTCTAATAATCCAAAATTACTTATTCTTCCTATTTGAACCCGTGCTCTGTCATCCTTAATGGATTCTTTAAGTTTTTTTTCAACTTTTATATTATGACCTCTATCAAGCATATCTATGAAATCAATTACTATCAAACCAGCAAGATCTCTAATCCTAAGCTGTTTGCTGATTTCTTCTGCTGCCTCAAGATTAGTTTTAAAAGCTGTGTCTTCAATATTTCTTTGTTTTGTATACTTTCCTGAATTAATATCTATCGAAACCAGTGCTTCTGTCTGATTTATAACTAAGTATCCACCTGATTTGAGGTTAACTGTTGGATTGTTTATACCAATGATTTTTCTTTCGAGTCCAAAAGCAGAAAATAATGGTTTTTTTTCACTGTAAAGCCTTAATAATTTCAATGACTTTGGCATAAATTGCTTTATGATTTGTTTGGACTTATTTAATGTATTTTTTTCATTAATAAGAACTTCACTGAATGAGGAATCAAAATAGTCTCTTAAACATCTTTTGATTATGTTATCTTCTTCATGTATTAAACAAGGTGCATTGGATTTAATTGTCTTAGAGGTAATTTCCGTCCATAATTTTATTAAAGAATTATAATCTCTTTTAATTTCTTTTATTCCCATAACTTGCCCGGCGGTCCTTATAATTACTCCCATACCTTTTTTAATATTGAGTTTGCTAAGAATATCCTTTAACTTTTTTCGTAACTTAACATCTTCGATTTTTCTTGATACTCCACCACCTTTATTGGTGTTAGGCATCAAAACACAGTACTTCCCAGCTAGAGAGAGCCTTGTTGTAACCGCTGCACCTTTATTTCCTCTTTCCTCTTTTACAACCTGTATAAGTATAACCTGGTTACTTTTTATCACTTCCTGAATACTATATTTTCTATGAAAAATCACTTGAGTATTTTTTTGTGTGGGTTTAAATCTCCTTTTCTTTCGTAATTTCGTATTTGGAAATTCTTCAATTGGTTTATAGTTAAAAAAATCTATTACTTTTGATAAAAATCCACTCTGATTCACTGAATCCTTTGTGTTTTCACTTTCATTACTTTCCTCATTTCCACTAAACTCCTCTTCATCTTCTTCATCTTCAATTGGAATGGTTTTTGAAGCTTCAAGTTCTTGCTGAAGTAATTTTTTTTTATCAGCTGTAGGAATTTTAAAATAATCAGGATGGATTTCATTGTACGCAAGAAAACCGTGCCTATTTCCACCATAATCTACGAAAGCAGCCTGCAGAGATGGTTCCACCCTCACTATTTTAGCTAAATAGATATTACCTTTAATTCTTTCATTTTTAACTTTCTCGGATTCATAGTCTAATAAACTATGTTCCTTTATCATTGCAACTCTTATCAAATCTTCTTGAGATGCATCAATTAACATTTTCTTCTTCATTAAAATAATCCTTTATTAATTCTTAAAGTTCTTAAAAATAATAGTATACAAAAAAATAATCGAAGATATTGATTTTTTTTTAAAAAAAAACACTATATTTAGTATAATTAAAATATTTTTAAATTGATTAAATTTTTCAAACTCATTTTTCTTTTAATTCTTTATTGTAATCAAGCATATTCTGATGAATTAGTAAATTTAAGATTTGGTTCAAATGAAGAAAAAAAGAGAATAGTTCTTGATTTTTCTAAAGACACATTTTTCAAACATGATGTTTTTGAAAAAAAAATTGAGATTAGTTTTAAGAATAAAATAAAGATAGGTCCCAAAGTAAAGCTACAAAATAAAGATGTGAAATTAAATTATGACGAAAATTTAAATAAAATTTCTTTATTGTTTAACAAAAATATCTTTTCAACCAATGTTTATTTATTAAAAAAAAAACAAAATGTTCATTCAAGAATAGTAATTGATTATTTTAACAAGAATAATAGAAAAAGAATTATAATCATTGATCCTGGACATGGAGGGAAAGATTCCGGTGCAATAGGTCTTTATAAAAACCTGGAGAAAGATATAACTTTAAAAGTTGGTTTGCTAATTAAAAATGAATTTAAAAAATATCCAAATTATAAAATAGTACTAACAAGAGAAAAAGATTATTTTATAAAGTTGAGAAATAGAACAAGAATAGCTAAGCAAAATAATGCTGATATTTTTATATCCCTTCACGCAGACTTTAATAGAAATTCAAGAGCTAGAGGGATTTCACTTTACACACTTTCAGAAAGAGCTTCTGATAAAGAGGCTGCGGCCCTTGCTAGAAGAGAAAATAGATCGGATTTAATAGATGGTGTTGATTTGTCTAGCGAAACTTCTGAGGTAACCTCAATACTTCTTGATTTAACAAAGAGAGATACTCTTAACCAATCAAGTCTATTAGTAAATTTTCTAATCGATTCATTTAAGAAGGATATGAATTTACTTCAAAGAACACATAGATATGCTGGCTTTGCAGTCTTGAAATCTTTAGATATACCCTCTGTTTTAATTGAAATGGGCTATCTTTCAAATAAACATGATTCAAAGCTTTTGGTTACAGAATCATATCAAAAAAAATTATCAAAGAAGATTGTTAAAGCAATTATTGAATATTTTGATTGGAAAGATAAAAATAATGGATAAGATTTTTTAAATGTTTAGATATTTTATTAATTTTTTTTATTTAACACTGAGTGCCTTAATATCAATTTTTTTGATTTTCATATTTGTCATTTATATATTTGGTAAAGACCTTCCAAATTTCGATAAACTTTCTTTTTATAAACCTAGATTGGTATCAAAAATTTATACATCTAATGGAAATTTTTTAGAGGATTATTCAAATGAAAATAGGATCTTTGCCAGATATGAGGAAATCCCAACAGAACTAATTAACTGTTTCCTAGTATCTGAAGATGTCAATTTTTATAAACATATTGGGATTGATGCAAAGGGAATTTTTAGAGCATTTGTAAAAAATATATTAAAAACTTTTAGTAATAAGAGATTAGAGGGTGCTTCAACAATAACCCAACAGGTCGCAAAAAACTTTCTTCTTACAAACGAAATTTCTTACAGTAGAAAAATAAAAGAAATAATACTTGCTCTCAGAATGGAGAAGGTACTTGAAAAAGAACAAATCATGGAACTTTACCTTAATGAGATTTATCTTGGTGGTGGTTCTTACGGAATAAGATCTGCTTCACTAAATTACTTTAATAAATCATTAGCTGACTTAGATTTGGATGAAATGGCTATGTTGGCTGCACTTCCAAAGGCTCCGTCAACATATAATCCTTATAAAAACCCAATTAAAGCGCTTAAAAGAAGGAATTGGGTTCTCAAGAGATTATTAGATGAAAATTTTATTAACGAAGAAGAGTACTCTTCGATTTTAAACAAACCTATCAAACTATCAAAAAGTAAAAAAATATTAAACAATAAAGCTTCTTTTTTTAAAGAAGAAGTTAGAAGAGAAATAATTTCTATGTTTAATGAGAGTAAACTCTATGACAGTGGGATTACTATTATGACAAGTTTAGACGAGAATATTCAATTGCAAGCTGAAGAATCTTTTAAAAAAGGTATAAATGAATTTTCTAATAGAAAGGGATGGATAGGGCCATTAGCAAATTTAGAATCAAAAAAAGATTTTTTAAAAAAAATAAATGAATTTAAAACACCTGAGGGTTTATTTGACAAGACACTTGGAGTCGTAATAAAAATAAAAAAATCTAGTGTTCTTGTTTTACTTCGAAATGCCAAAAAAATTGAGATTTCTAAAGAAAATATGAAATTGATAAAGGAAAAAAATTTCCAGGTTACAAAAAAATTTAAGAAAGGAGATGTCATTGTTCTTAAATATGACGCAAATTCAAATCAATATAATCTCAGTCAAATACCAAAAGTTAATGGTGGCCTTGTAGTTTTAGAAAATAAAACCGGAAGAATACTTGCAATGGTTGGTGGCTACGATGCTAGTTCATCTTTCAATCGATCAACTCAGGCAAAACGACAATTGGGTTCATCATTTAAACCAATTGTTTATTTAACAGCTCTTGAAAACGGCTACTCTCCTGTAAGTAAAGTGCTAGACGCACCATTTGTAATTGATGATTATTCAAAAGATGGTATTTGGCGCCCAACAAATTATGGTGATAAATTTTATGGTTCCAGCACATTAAGGTTGGGCATCGAGAAATCTAGAAATTTAATGACTGTTAGGTTGTCTGACAGACTAGGTCTAGAGAAAATTGCAAAAATATCAAAGGATCTTGGGATCTATGACAAATTCCCATTTTTAATATCAAGTTCATTAGGTTCTTTAGAGAGTTCTCTTTTAAAAATTACTTCAGCATATGCTACTATTGCTAACGGAGGCAAAAAGGTAAGTCCAGTAATAATTGATGTAATTTATGATAACAATGGTAATTTTCTATATAAGGGAGATTCTAGAAAATGTAATAAATGTGAAATTAAGCCAACAACAGAGGTTGATACAACTTTTATTAATAATCTTCCAATACCAGAGATCAAAAATTATAATAAGAATGTATTTTCTAGTGAATCAGCCTATCAAATGACATCTTTTTTAATGGGAGTAATTCAAAGAGGGACTGCAAAAAATATTAATGATTTTGATTTTCAAGTGGCTGGTAAAACAGGTACTACTAATAATAATCAAGACGCTTGGTTTATTGGATATAACTCGGAAATAACAGTTGGTGTTTTCGTTGGATATGACGTTCCAAAGTCACTCGGAAGGTTTGAAACCGGATCAAAAGTAGCCGCGCCTATTTTTCAAGATTTAATGAAAAAACTTTACATTAATAGAAAGCCCATGCCATTTATAATTCCAGAGGATATAAAATTTATTAATATTGATCTTGATTCAGGTGAACCAAGTAATTTAAATTATATTACAGAGGCTTTTAAAAATGATTTTAGCTTTGAAATTAATAAAATAAAAAATAATGAAGACGATGAATTCGATTTAAAAGGATTTTACTAATGAATTTAGATAGTTCAGAACTTATTGTGAAACTTGAAGGTTTATTTGAAAACCTAAGGGGGTTCGTTTGAAAAAAAGAAAATTCTACCAGAACTAAAAATTATAAATACCCGCTTAGAAAATCAAGAAAATTGGAAAAATCATGAATTATTGAATAAAGACTTAAAAAGAAAAAACTATTTAACTAAATTTATCGATCTAATAGATATTAATAGTCAAAATTTTAAGGATACAAAAGAACTGTTGGAAATTTCTAATTTAAGCAGTGATCAAAACCTCATAAATGATTTGACAAAAGAATTACAGAAAATCGAAGTAAGTCTCAGCAAATTGTATCTAGAAACCTTAATGTCTGGAAAGGCAGATACAAATAATAGTTTGATAGAAATTAATTCAGGCGCTGGTGGTGTTGAGTCACAAGACTGGGTTGCAATGCTTTTGAGAATGTACACGAGATGGAGCGATTCCAGAGGATTTAAAATTGAATTGATAGATCAAAACGTAGGTGAAGAGGCTGGATTGAAATCAGTTGCCTTTAAAATTGTTGGAGAAAATTCATATGGATGGTTAAAGCATGAAAATGGAGTACATAGACTTGTAAGAATATCGCCTTTTGATTCGCAATCAAGAAGACATACCAGTTTCGCATCTGTATTTTGTTATCCGGAGGTTGATAATTCAATTGAGATAGATATAAATGAAAAAGATTTGAAAGTTGATACTTTTAGGGCCTCGGGTGCAGGAGGACAGCATGTAAATAAAACAGACAGTGCTATCAGAATTACTCATTTGCCCTCAAAAATAATAGTTCAATGTCAAAATAGTAGGTCTCAGCATAGAAATAAGTCAATGGCTATGGATATGTTAAGATCAAAGTTATTCGAGAAAGAACTAGCGAAAGAAGAAGAAGAAAATAAAAAAAATAGATCAGAAAAAGGTGAAATAGGTTGGGGTAATCAAATTAGATCTTATGTTATGCAACCGTATACAATGGTTAAGGATCATAGAACAAATAAACAAATCTCGGATGTTACCTCGGTCCTTGATGGCAAACTAGATTTTTTTTTAGAGAGCCAATTGATTAAACTTGGCTAGATATAAATTCTAGAACTTCTTCAACGTGACCGTTAACTTTTACATTTCTCCAGCATTTAATTAGTACCAAGTTTTCGTCAAATAGAAATGTTGATCTTTCAATTCCCATATATTTTCTACCATACATTGATTTTTCTACCCATGTTTTAAATTCCTTGCATATTGCTAGGGATTCATCTGAGACAAGTTTAATTTTAAGTTCGTGTTTAGAAATAAATTTTTGATGCTTTTGAACTGTATCTTTTGATACACCAAGGATCGAGGTGTTTTTCTCTGAGAATTTTTCTAAATTTTCGCTAAAACCTATGGCTTCCTTAGTGCAACCTGGAGTGTCATCTTTAGGATAAAAATAAATTACTAATTTTTTACCCTTTAAATCTTTATTTGTTATTTCACTATTATCATCTAAGGTAAAACTTAGTTCTTTTAACTTTGCCCCTATTTTCATAATAAATATATTTTATATTGTTTTTTTCATGCTAGTTATAATGGATAAATAAAATTATGAAACAAAAAAAAAAAATTAAAGCATCATTGTTGATTTCTATTACATTTCTATTTTTATTGACTCTTATTATAAGTTTTATATTTATTATTTCGATAAAACCAATCAAAGTAAATTTTCTAAATTACTTTGATAGAGAAAGTGAAATATTTAATAAAATTCAAATTACTGAAATTGGCGACGTTTTTCTAAGCTTTAATAAAGTATCAAGAAATTTTGAAGTACTAATAGAGGATTTAGTAATTGATAATTCTTATTTACCAAATATTTTAATTGGAATTGATTTAACATTTAAAAAAAAAATTTATGAATTATCACTTAAAGTTTTTGATGGAGATGTTGAAATTAATCTTCCAAAAGAATATCAGACAGTTGCTGATGAATCTTTATTATCAAATAGATTAAAGGAAAATCTAATTCTGTTTAATAATTTTAGTTCTATTCAAATTATTAATACTAAACTAAAACTCAATTTTGAAAAAAATATTTACAGAGATTATCTTATTGATCTAGAACTAAAAAACAACAAAATTTTATGCTCAATTTCTGAAGGTAGGGATCTAGATAATTATTTATCTTTTGAATTTCTAAGCAAGAACGACCAACACACTGTTAATCTTGACTCTAAAAAATTTAATTTTAATTTTTTGAAGTATTTCTTAAATCTCAGAGATATTTCTTTAGATAATCTTTATCTAACAGGTTCATCAAATTTTATAATTAATTCTGATAAATCAGTTGAGAGTTTTTTGTTTAGTTTGTACTTGGACGGAAATTTAAATTATCCCACATTTAAAGGTATAGAAAAAGTTGATTTTTTAAAATCTCAAATTTATGGAGAAAAAGATATTGATAAGGTTGATGTAATTTTAAACCTAAACCATTTGGAAACGCAATTTAAAACAGTTTTAAGGTTAAATTTGAAGAATGTTAATTTATCCAAGATTTATTTAGAGTTTGATAAAATTCAGGTTTCAGATTTGATGAGAATTTGGCCAAAAGGATTAAGTCCATCTGTATATTTTTGGATGAATGAAAACTCTAACGGAAAAATAAATGATCTAAGTGTTAATTCAAATATATTCAATATGAATGGAGAATTGGATTTTAACAACCCAGAAGGAAAATTCCATTTTTCTGAAACCGAAATCAGATATATGGATTCAATGCCATCTGTGAAAAATATTAACGGAAGTGCCATAATAAAGACAGAAAGTATTGAGTTTATAGTTAATACAGGGATTTCAGAAAAACTTTTTGTAAAAAGTGGCTTTGTGAATTTACACGATTTAACCACAGATGCTGAAAAAGCTAGGATTAACCTAGATATTTCTGGGACAAATCAAGAAGTTGTAGATTATCTTAAACTGTCGCCCATTAATAAGAAAAGTTATTCTAAGTTAGAGAGTATCTATGGTGAAACAATTATAAACCTTAATTTAGAATTCCCTCTTATATTAGATCTTCCAGCAGAAGAAATAGAATATAAGTCATCAGTTTCAATCCAAAATGCAATTTTTGAAGATATATATAATAATTTAGATTTGGAAAAATTTTCTATTTTTATAGAAATAGATAATTCAAGTGTAGAGTACTCAGGTACAGCAAGTATATTTAATTCAACCTCAAATTTTTCAGGAAATCAATTTATTTCAAATAACCTAATAAAAGAAGAAATACAAGGGACATATGTAATAAGAGAAGAGGTCTTTGATTTTCTTTTTCCAAATTATGATATTTCAGTAGACGGGAGAATTGAAATTGATTTTAAAATAACTGAGGATGGAGAGGGTTTTTCAAAAATTGAGGGTATTGGTGCATTAGATGAATTAATTTTAAATTCTGATTTTGTCGGTAAAAATCTCGATTTTAATAAAGGCAAAGTTCAATTTTTAATTAGACCGTATGATAATTTATTTTCAGGTTTTTTAAATGTAAACTCTAAAGATTTAAAGGTGGAGGTGAACTCTCTATTTAATAGAAAAGGTATAGTAGAATTAGATATTCAAAATTTTAAATCGCCAATTCAAGATTTCAAATTTAATTATAAAACTAATGAAAATAAAATTTCTGTAGATGGAAAAAAATTAATTTTAAAAAAAATAGATATTTTTCAAGATAGTGACTTTGATTTAGATGATTTGGAATTCAATTTAGATATTAATTTATTAGAGTTAGCTGGTATGAGTTTTTCTTATCCAAAAGTAAGTTTTATAAAAACAAATGGAATTTTTGAGAGAATGTTATTCGAACTTAATGGTGAGAATGATTTTCATAAAATATCTATCTATGATGAAATTGATGAAAAAAAATTTGTTTTGGAATCGAATTATATTCCAGGTTTATTAAAAATCTTTGACTTAGATTTTAATGTTAATAAAGGAAGTATTAAAATTGAGGGCAGTAGACCTAGCGAAAAACTTGAATATAGTGGTGTTGTGGTAGGTAAGAATATTGTTTTTTATGATGCCCCATTCTTCGCTAATTTTTTTAGCATTTTCTCCCTTGATGGATTCGCCCAAAAACTAAAGGATGGAGGAATTATTTTCAATAGCTTAAATGCGAATTATAGATTCGGGAATAATAGGCTTAAAATTGTTGATAGTTTACTTAAAGGAAGTGAGTTAGGCATTCAGTTTGATAGCGTTATCGGAATAAATGACGATTATTTTCTTACAAATGGTTCAATAATTCCTGCGTATACCATAAACACTTTAATTACAAAGTTTCCAATTTTGGGAGATATTATTACTGCTGGCTCACCGGAAGACGGGCTAATTGGAGCCAATTTTAGGGTTGAGAAAGTTGAAGGTGAGTATGAAGTATTTTACAATCCGATATCTGTATTTGTTCCAAATATTATTAAAAACTTTTTAGGAAATTAATTCAACAACCCCGTAATTTTTTTTACCAACATAAAGAACTAAGTAGTAACAATTTTTTTTTTGGGGATGTTTAATGAAATGCTTGTTAGATATACTCATATCTTTTTCCTTAACAACCTTCTCATTTATTTTAACGGCTCCCTGCTCAATCAGCCTTTTTGATTGACCATTAGATTGTGAAAGTTTTAATTCAACTAGAAGTTGTTTTAGTAGAATACCATTATCAATTGCTTTTGATTTTATTACAATCTTTTGGTCACATGAATCAATTGTTTCTGAGTCTATTTCTGATGAATCAAGGATTGACTTAGCCTCTAATTCTACTTTCTCAGATTTTTCTTTTCCATGGCACAATGATGTTACTTCATTAGCCAATAAAATTTTTATTTTGTTAAGATCAGAACCTTTTAAGTTTTTAAATTTTTCTATCTCACTAATTTCTATTTCTGTAAATAGTTTTAAGAAATTTATAACATCATCGTCTGATGTGTTTCTCCAAAACTGCCAAAAATCTTTTACTGAAAACTTTTCTTCCGATAACCATACTGCACCATCGGCTGTTTTTCCCATTTTTTTACCAGAAGAGGTTGTTATCAATGGAGAAGTAAGTCCGTAGACCTGACAATTTCTCTCTTTTTTTACAAGCTCAATTCCTGACACAATATTACCCCATTGATCTGATCCACCAAATTGAATCATACAGTTATACCTTTCATTAAGAATCATAAAGTCATAAGCCTGAAAAATAGAATAATTAAACTCTAAAAAACTTAAGTGTTGCTCTCTTTTAAGTCTTTGTTTTATTGATTCTAAGGATAACATTTTATTTATAGAAAACTTACTTCCAGTATCTCTTAAAAAAGGTATCAATTCTAACTTACTTAACCAATCGTAGTTATCTACTAAAAGGGCACAATTTTTTTTGGTTGTATCGAAAGATAAAAATTTCTTAAAGATCTTTTTAAGATTTTCCTTGTTATTATTTATATCTGAAGCACTTAAGATTTTTCTTGTTTCGTCTTTCCCTGATGGGTCACCTATTAGTGTTGTCCCGCCACCTACAAGAATTATAGGTTTATGACCACACTTTTGAAATAACCGTAAAAGCATCAATGGTAAAAGAGACCCTACATGAAGGCTATTAGCTGTACAATCAAATCCAATATAACCTGTTGTTGTGTTGGATAATAATTTTCTAATACCATCATCATCTGTTGATTGGTTCCAAAATCCTCTAGAAATTAATAAATCACAAAAATTTTTTAGCATACTGATCTATAAGAGGTTATAATAATTATAATGAAAAAAAAAGAATATTGTTCTCTCGGAATTATGAGTGGAACATCCTTGGATGGTATAGATTTTTCCCTTTTGAAAACTGATGGTAGAGAAAATATAAACTTTATTTTCAATGAATACTCCAAGTTAAGTAATCAATTTCAAGAAAATGTTAGAAGTTTAATTAACAAATTCAATTCATTAGATTATAAATATATGATTGAATCTAGTGAATATTTAAAATTTAATAAATTTTTCACTGATCACATATTTAAAAGAATATTATATGTCCTAAAAAAAAAATCAATAAGCATATCATCGATTGATGTAATCGGTCTTCACGGAAATACTCTGCTTCATAAACCAGATAAAGGTTTATCAATTCAACTTGGAAATGCTGAATATTTATCGAAAAAATTAAAAATTCCAGTAATTTCAACTTTTAGAAATAATGATATAAAAAAAGGAGGGCAAGGCGCACCCTTGGTTCCAATATTTCATCAATATCAATTTTCAGAAGATAATAAGAATATAATTGTGATTAATATAGGAGGTATTTCCAATTTTTCTCTAATTTCTAATAAAAAATTAATTCTTGCATCAGATATTGGACCTGGAAATAAATTATTAGATGAATATTGTCAAAAAATGTTTAATCAGGACTTTGATAAAGATGGTCTACTCGCTTCAAAAGGAAAAATATTGAGTAACTTGGTTGATACTTGGAAAAAATTTAAATTTTTAAAGGAGTGTTTTCCAATCTCATATGACAATTTCTTTTTTAAATTAGAGAATTTTATACAAAGCAATAAGTTAGGTTGTTATGATATTTTGAGGACTCTCACCTTTTTTTCGGCATATACGATTTTTAGTGTAAATAAAAGAATTAAAAGCAAAATTGATAAATGGATATTTTGTGGAGGTGGAACTTCAAATAAAGTTTTGATGAAAGATTTAACAAATTTGATTGGGAAGGATAAACTTTTTCTAACTGAAGATTTTGGTTTGGATCCTTTCTTCATAGAGTCACAAGCTTTCGCATTTATTTCAGTAAGAACATTAAAAGAACTGCCTTCGACTTTTCCAGAGACAACAGGTTGTAGAAAATCAACTGTATCAGGCGTCAAATTTGACCCTTAATTAAGCTTTATCAATATACTTTTTTACTTTATCAATAACTTTTTGTTCGTTATTTAAAAAAAAATGATCTGCAGATTTGACAGTCTCATGTTTTACTTCGATTGACTTTTGTTTATTGAGTTTTTTTACGACCTCTTTGATAGATCCATTCTCGATAAGAGTATCTTTTTCTCCTGATATTACAATACCGGAGGCAGGACAAGGTGCTAGAAAATTAAAATCATATTTTCCGACTGGGGGACTGACGAGAATAAATTTGGGTATTTCGGGTCTACGCATTAGTAATTGCATTCCAACCCATGCGCCAAATGAGATTCCACAGACCCAGTACTCCTTGGATTCTTGGTTTTGATGTTGCAACCAATCAAGAGCTATTGCGGAATCAGCAAGCTCTCCCTCACTTCCGTCATGTTCTCCATCTGATTTGCCAACTCCTCTGAAATTAAATCTTAGGCTTGAAAATCCAAGGTCGGAAAAAAATTTATGCAGCTTTAAGGGAAGAGGGTTATTCATATTTCCTCCATGTCCTGGATGTGCGTGCAGTATAAGAACTGATGGTGAGTTAGACTCGTTGTTATGAGTATAACGGGCTTCTAATCTTCCTATAGGTCCGTTAAGAAGGATTTCAGGCATTCAAACTTGACTAAATTAGTAGGATACAATATTAATATCCTTATATAATATAAAAGTATGAATATGTCAAAAAATTTATTTAACCTTATAGTTTCTGATTTAAAGGCCGCAAAAAAAAGAGATCCTGCTGCTAGAAACTATCTTGAGATTTTTTTTACTTATTCTGGATTCCACGCTACATTTATTCATAGATTATGTAATCTTTTCTGGAGGATTGGATTTAAATTTTTAGCTAGATTTTTAAGTAATTTATCGAGAATATTTACCTCCATTGAAATTCACCCTGCAGCTAAAATTGATTCTGGTTTTTTTATTGATCATGGAGCTGGCCTTGTAATTGGAGAAACTTCAGTTATCGGAAAGAATGTAACCATTTATCAACAAGCCACGCTGGGTGGAATAACACCCTCTGTAGATTCTGAATCACAGAGAAACATTAAGAGACACCCAACTATTAAAGATAATGTTATTGTAGGCTCTGGCGCTCAAATACTTGGTCCTATTGTAATAGGCGAAAATTCCAGAATAGGAGCAAATGCAGTTGTTCTAAAAGATGTTCCAGAGAACATTACATACGTGGGTGTTCCAGCAAGAAAAATTGAAACAAAAAACTTTAAAGATACATTCAATGCATATGGAATTTCCGAGGGAAAGATTGACGATCCTAATAAAAAAAGTATTCATGTTTTATTTAAAGAGATTCATTTTTTAAGTGAAAAAATTGAAAAGTTAAAGGAAGAGCTTTATAAAAATACTGATTTTAAAAATGCGTATAATGTCGAAAACAGTAAAAAAAAACAAAGTAGGCGAAAATGAGATTATCTTCTAAAGGCAGAGTAGCCGTAACATCATTGGTTGATATGGCCATATATTGTAAGGATGATACGCCAATTAAATTATCTGACATTTCAAAACGTCAAAATATTTCACTTTCTTTCTTAGAACAAATATTTTTTCTTTTAAGAAAAAACGGAATTGTTCAAAGCACGAGAGGACCATCTGGTGGTTACACATTTGCAAAAAACCCTGATTTAGTTATGATTTACGATGTAATCACTGCTATTGATGAAAATTTAAGAATAAATAATTGCAATGGCTCTGATCTTACAGATAATTTATGGGATAAGCTAAGTAATCATATATCTAATTTTTTGAGTTCAATCTCTATAGAGGATGTAAAATCTAACAATTTTTTGATAAAAACTAATGAAAATGTGGAAAAAATCTATATGAATCACTAAATAAGATGAGAGTATGAATAAAAAAATGAAAAACATATATTTCGATTATCAGGCAACAACACCTGTTGATCCCAGAGTTTTAGATAAGATGATGCCTTATTTCGGTGAAATCTATGGCAATCCTCATTCTAGAAACCACTCATTTGGTTGGGAAGCAGAGGAGGGGGTTGAAATAGCTAGAGAGCATATTGCTAAAATTATAAACGCTAACCCTAAAGAAATTATATTTACTTCCGGTGCCACTGAATCCAACAACCTAGCTATAAAAGGTGTTGCAGAATTTTATGGAGATAAAAAAAATCATATCATAACTTGTGTTACTGAACATAAATGTGTGTTGGAGTCTTGTAGACATCTTGATGGTAAAGGTTTCGAGGTAACATATTTGCCAGTTGGAAGTGATGGTTTGATTGATTTAAAAGAATTAGAGGACTCCATAACCGACAAAACCCTTCTTGTTTCGATAATGGGTGTCCACAACGAGATAGGAATTATTCAACCTCTAGAACAAATTGGACAAATCTGTAGAAATAACAATGTATTTTTTCATACAGACTGCGCGCAGGCTATTGGAAAGATTCCTTTAGACGTTGAAAAAATGAATATTGATTTAATGAGCATTTCAGGTCACAAAATATACGCACCAAAGGGTGTAGGTGCTCTTTATATTAGAAGAAAGCCAAGAGTAAGGATTTCATCAATGATTAGTGGTGGAGGCCAAGAACGAGGAATGAGGTCAGGCACATTATCTCCTGCCTTATGTGTTGGACTAGGTGAGGCTTGTAATATATATTTAAAAGAAATGGAAAAAGAGC
>CACHGK010000014.1 GCA_902579395.1 uncultured Alphaproteobacteria bacterium | reverse complement strand
ATTGAGACACTAACAAAAAAAACAATTTCTTATGATAAAAATAGTTTTATTTCAGAAAAATTTGATAAATTATTAGATAAATGTGAAAATTCTGACTGTTTGTATTTAAACCATTGGTCAAAATCTCTGAAAAAAACATCAAAAGAAGCTTTTTATGAACTATCAAAAGAATGTGTTAGGTTAAGTGAATCTAATATGTTGCTAAATTACTTTAAAGTTTTTTTCAAGAAAAAAATTTATCTGTTAGGTGAATATAGTAAAAATAAAAATGGTGATTATCTAAATGGAGTGTATAGTTTAAAAATAAGATCATCAGGCCATTTTGCCTTTTTTGAAAATAAGTTAGAATTTGGTAGAATGTTTAATAAATTGATATTGAATAGAATTTAAATGACAAAAATAAACAAGAATTTATTACCGAGTAGACATGTTTCTGTTGGTCCCAAAAGTTCTCCTCATAGATCTTATTATTATGCTATGGGTATGACTGAAAAGGAAATTTATCAGCCATTCGTAGGAGTGGCAACATGCTGGAATGAATCCGCTCCATGTAATATTTCCTTGTCTAGACAAGCTCAGTCAACAAAGAAAGGGGTCAAAGATAATAAAGGAACTCCAAGAGAATTTACTACTATTACTGTAACCGACGGGATTGCCATGGGACATGAAGGCATGAAATCTTCCCTAGTTTCTAGAGAAATAATAGCTGATTCTATTGAAGTTTCTATGAGGGGACATTGTTATGACGGTTTGGTTGGAATTGCAGGTTGTGACAAATCTTTACCAGGAATAATGATGGCAATGCTTAGATTAAATGTTCCATCAGTTTTCCTTTATGGTGGGTCAATTCTTCCTGGAGTCCACAATAACAAAGAAGTTACCGTTCAAGACGTATTCGAGGCAGTAGGAAAGTTTGATTCGAAAGAGATTTCTGAAAAAGAACTATGTGACTTGGAAAAGGTAGCATGTCCTTCAGCAGGTTCTTGTGGGGGACAATTTACAGCCAATACTATGGCATGTGTGGCAGAAGCAATAGGTTTGGCTTTGCCTGGTTCCTCATCAACACCAGCACCTTATGAATCAAGAGATAAGTATGCATATGATTCTGGTAGAGAAGTAATGAATTTAATAAATATACAGTTAAAGCCAAGAGATATTGTTACCAAAGAATCTCTAATTAATGCCGCAAGGATTGTGGCTTGCTCTGGTGGATCAACAAATGCAGCTTTACATTTACCAGCTCTAGCTAATGAAATAGGAATTGATTTTGATATACTTGATGTCGCAAAAATTTTCAAAGAAACACCATATATTGCAGACTTAAAACCAGGTGGAAGATATTTAGCAAAGGATTTACACAATATTGGTGGTGTACCAATTATAATGAAAGCACTTTTGGATGGAGATTTTTTAAACGGGGATTGTATCACAGTTACAGGAAAGTCGTTATCAGAAAATTTAAAATCAATAAAAGTTGATTATGAATCACAAAAAATAATTTATCCAACGAATAAACCAATTTCTAAAACTGGAGGAGTAGTTGGATTAAAAGGTAACCTTGCGCCTGATGGCGCAATTGTGAAAGTTGCAGGTTTAAATTCTAAATTATTTATTGGAAAAGCAAGATGCTTTAATTGCGAAGAGGATGCTTTTGATGCTGTTAGCAAAAGAGAATATAATTCAGGTGATGTTATTGTTATAAGATATGAGGGACCTAAGGGTGGACCAGGCATGAGAGAAATGCTTGCAACCACGGCTGCTATATATGGTCAGGGCATGGGCGAAAAGGTTGCATTGATAACCGATGGTAGATTTTCTGGAGCAACTCGAGGTCTATGTGTAGGTCACATCAGTCCTGAGGCAATGTCTATGGGACCTATTGCGCTAATAAATGATGGAGACGAAATTCTTATAGACGCCGATAAAGGTTTAATTGAATTAAAAGTTGAAAAAGATGTTTTGCAAAATAGGAAAAGGAAATTAAGGAAAAAAGATAATAATTTTGGTTCGGGTGCACTTTGGAAATTTTCTCAAACGGTTAGTTCAGCAAGATTTGGAGCAGTTACACATCCAGGTGCCAAAGAGGAGAAAAAAATTTTTTCAGATATTTAAGTTTATCCAAATTGGGATATGGTCTGATGGTTTTTCCATACCTCTGAAATTTGTTTCAAACTCTATATTTTTAACATGGCTAAGATATTTTGGGGTTATAAGAAAGTGATCAATTAACAGACCATCATTCCTTTCCCAACAAGCTCTTTGATAATCCCAATAGGAAAATTTTTTTCCGGGTTCATCAAAAACTCTAATTACATTTGTTAATCCCGAAGCCAGTATTTCTCTGAATTTTTTTCTAGTTTCAATGTGTCCAAGCGCATCATTCTCCCAATTTTTAAAATTAGAAACATCTTTTTCATCCTCTAAAACATTAAAATCTCCTCCTATTAATAGATGTTCAAAATTGTTTACACAAGCAGTTGATAATTTTGCTATTTCATTCATCCAATCCAATTTAAACTTGAATTTTTCTTTATTTTCAGTTGGATTGCCATTAGGTGTATACACATTTAAAACTTTTAGATTTAATTTTTCTACGAAGATGAAGTTTGTTCGTGACTCAATGTTTAATATTTCTGATTCAATATCAATTTCTTTGAAATCAAGTTTTTTTTTTATCAAAATTGCAACACCGTACTTACCTTTTTGACCATTTGTTACTACATTATAATCTAAACCTGAAAAGATGTCTGGAAACTCTTCATTACTACATTTGATTTCTTGTAATAATAATAAATCTGGTTCTATTTTTTTAATTAGTTTTTTCAACAAATTAATTCTTATTCTCACAGAATTTATATTCCAAGAAGCAATAATATACATTTAAACTGAGAAGGAAGTTCCACAACCACATGTAGAGGAGGCATTTGGATTTGAAACTTTAAAATAGGATCCTATTAAGTCATCAACAAAATCAAGCTGAGAGCCTTTAAGAAAATCTAAAGAAGTTGGATCAATCAAAATTTGGACATCATTAAACTCAAAAATTTTATCTTCCTTATTAATTTTTTTGTCGAAATTAAATTTATATGAGAAACCTTGGCACCCCCCTCCATCAACTGAGATTCTGAAGTACTTTTGATTTTCTTTTTTTGAGATTTGCTTTATTCTCTCAATTGCACTGTTAGATACATCAAACATTATAAAAAACTTTATTTCTTTTAATAATATAGTTAAATAGATTATGGTGCAATATTCAAAATTTTCAACTAATTATAAACTTACCAAAGGAAGGTTATTTAAGGAACAAACCGATCTCAATAGAACCTGTTTTATGAGAGACAGAGATAGAATTATTCACAGTTCAGCCTTTAGGAGGCTTAAATACAAAACTCAAGTTTTTGTACATCACGAACAAGATTATTATAGAACAAGATTATCTCATAGTCTTGAAGTATCTCAATTATCCAGATCAATATCAAAAGTGTTTGGAATTAATGATGATTTAGCAGAATCCATATCATTAAGCCATGACCTTGGACACACTCCTTTTGGACATGCTGGAGAAGATATATTGAACAAAAAGATGCAGGGAAAGGGTGGATTTAATCATAATTTTCAAGCTTTAAAAATTTTAACTGTATTAGAAAAAAAATATATAAATTTTGATGGTCTTAATCTTACCTTTGAAACCTTAGACGGAATTTTAAAACATAATGGTCCAATAAATATACCTATACCTGACTATATAGAAAAATTTGTAAATTTTTTTGACGGAAATATAAAATTTCAAGGATCCTTCGAATCTCAAATAGCAGCAGTTTGTGACGACATAGCTTACAATAATAATGATATTGATGATGGATTGTATGCAGGTTTATTTGAGATCGAAGAACTTGATGACCTTGAAATCATAAGAGAGGCTTGTAAAAAAATTAAGTTCAACAAAAATAGAAATCATGAAAGATTTAAGTATGAGTTGATTAGAAAATTGATAAATTTAATGGTAGATGATTTAATAAAAAATACAAAAAAAAATTTAGTGAAAATGAAGATTAAAGACTCAAAAGATATCTTAGAAAACACAGAAACTTTGGTTGTATTTAGTGAAGAGATGGTAAAAAAAGAAAAAAAGCTTAAGAATTTTTTAAAAAATAGAATGTATAATCATCCAAGAGTAAAAACTATGAATTTTAAAGCTAAGAAGGTAATTTCTGATTTATTTGATCTTTTTATTGAGGAGCCATATTTATTACCCCCGAGTTGGAGAAAAATGGATAGTGAAAAAGATAAATTTGTAAATGTTGCCGATTACATTTCTGGGATGACAGACAATTTCGCAATTAATATCCATAAAAAATATTTTGATTTATATAGTTTTTAATGCTTTATCATGATTTTTTAAAAGAAAAACTGACTGAATTTCTTGATTCAGAAAAGGTCACTAATAAAGAAAAAAAAATTGAATCAAGTGATTTATTTAGTATTGAAATTCCTAGTAACCAAAACTTTGGAGATATTTCAACTAATATCGCAATGGTCTATTGTAAAGATTTTAAAATTAGTCCACAGGACTTGGCAAAAAAAATCTGTAAAAGTTTAAAAAGAATTAATGATATAGAAAAATTAGAGATAGTTGCCCCTGGTTTTATAAATATTTTTTTTAAAGATATTTTTTGGTCTAATCAATTAGAAATCTTAATGAAAAACTTTAATAACTATAAATATAGCGTTAAAAAGAAAAAAATTTGCATTGAATTTGTTTCAGCAAATCCCACTGGGCTGATGCATATAGGACACGCCAGAGGAGCTGTCTTAGGTGATACAATTGCATCAATATTAGAAGAAGTGGGACATGAAGTTGCAAGAGAATACTACATTAATGATGCTGGCGAGCAGATAAAGAAATTAATGAAAACAATTAATTTTTATAAGGAAAAAGATGCCAAATCCCAAAATATTATTATTGAACAAGAATTATATCCTGGAGATTATTTAAAACTAATCTCTAAAGAACTCTCAAAAGAAAAATTAGATTCAGAAAATAATGCTTCAGTCGAAAATCAAGTTTTAGACTTAATTATGAGAGATATTAAAACAGATTTACAAAGTATGAAAGTTAATCATCATTCTTTTATTTCAGAAAAACAAATCTCAACTGAAAAAAATATTAATAATTTAATGGATGAGCTTAGAAATAAAAACTTGTCGTATTATGGCTATCAAGACAAACCAAAATCTGTAAGTGATAAAAATTGGAAAAGGGAAAAACAGTTGTTATTTAAATCCAAAAAGTTAGGAGATGATATGGATCGTGCTTTATTAAAGCCAAACGGAGAACTTACTTATTTTATGTCTGACATAATATATCATCAAAACAAAGTTGATAGAAACTATGACTTACTTATAAATATATGGGGCATTGATCACTCCGGGTATGTCACTAGACTCAAAAATGCCATTAATCAACTCAATAAAAATAAATCATTTTCATTAGTAGTTAAGCTAACTTCCTTAGTAAACCTACTTGAAGGAAGACAGGCAGTCAAAATGTCCAAAAGGTCTGGTAATTACGTAACTTTACGTGATGTTGTAGAAAAAGTTGGAGTTGATGTATTAAGATTTATGATGATTTCAAGAAATGCAGACAAAAAAATTGATTTTGACTTTGAGATTGTTAAATCTAAAACTAAAGATAATCCAGTTTTTTATATACAGTATGCTTATGCTAGATGTATGTCATTAATCAATATATTTAATCAAACATTTAATCTTAATCTTTCTAATTTAAACATTGATAATAAAAAATTATCAAGATTAAATTTAGTTGAAGAAAAAATACTCATAAAAAAATTATGTAATTTCTTTAATATAATTATTTCTGCTGCAAATAATTATGAACCTCATAAATTAACTAATTATTTGTTTGATCTGGCAAAAGATTTTCATGCATATTGGGGGGTAGGGAGGTTGGAGCCATCCAAAAAAATAATAATACAAAATGATTTAGAAATATCAAAAGAAAGAATGATATTAGTTTTTGGGATAAGTTTGATTATAAAAAAAGGTATGAGCTTATTAAAAATTTCTTGTCCAGAGAGTATGTAATAAAAATGGATTCTAAATTAAAATTTATTTCTTTGTTGTTATCATATTGTTTTTTTATAATTGTGATTATTGCTTCAGTTAATGCAGTAATTCCTGAGGAAGAGATACCGGTATTTAAGCAGGAAGAAGAGGTTGTAAAGAAAATAAATAATACTTTTTCAAGAAATAAAAATTCTGTTTATGATATTCTTGAAAATACAACAGTTGATGAAAATCAATTAAACAAAAATTTCAATAAAAATAAAGAAAATTTAAACAAAATGGGATCAAAAGCCATTAAGGACAAAACTTTGCGTTTGCAATTTGCATCATTTCAAGCAAAAAAAAAAAGCATTCAAGTCTCAGAAGAACTTAAACAAAAATTTATTAAAGATTCAATAAAAGTAAATTTGATTATCAAAAAAGTAATAGTTAAAAATAATCAAACTTTTTTTAGAGTTATATCAGAGAACTTTTATTCTTTAAAAGATGCTAAAAGCATTTGTAGAAAATTAGAAAATATTAAAATTAGGTGTATAATTATTAAAGAGAATTTATGAATTTGCCAAACGGAATAATCTTGTCATGTTCAAGTTATGAATTAAGCCAAGAGGAAATGAAGTTTTTTAAAAAAATAAATCCATTTGGTTTTATTTTATTTAAACGAAATTTTAAGAATAAAGAACAAATAATTAAGCTTATTAAACAATTAAAGGAAACCACGTTAAATCCAAATCTTTTGATATTTATTGATCAAGAAGGTGGAAAAGTTCAAAGACTTAACAATGATGAGTTTACTAAATTTCCGCCACAAAAAATATTCGGAGATATTTACAAGAAAAATAAAAAAAATGCTCTAAGTTTAACATATAAATCTTCTTACCTAATGGGTCATGAGTTAAAGCAAATAGGAGTGGATGTGAATTTTTCACCAGTCTGTGATCTTTTGTATAAAACCACTCACGAGGTTATAGGTAACAGGTCTTTTGGCGTTGAGCCAAATATGGTGTTAAAATTATCTGAAATGTTTTGTATGGGTCTAATAGATTCCGGAATAATTCCTGTTCCAAAACATTTCCCCGGTCATGGTAGATCTTCCGATGATACTCATCATAGGAGTTCTGTTATAAGTACTAAATTAAGTGAACTAGAGAAAACAGACTTTATTCCATTTAATAATTTAAAAAATCATTTATTTGTAATGTTAGCACATATAACATATTCAGATTTAGACAAAAATGTCGCCACTTATTCAAAACAAATAATTAAAAAATTATTACGTGAAAAATTTAATTTTAAGGGGTTGGTTATTTCAGACGATATTTCGATGAAAGGAATAAGTGGAAGTTTAGCTAAAAGAGTTGAGAGGTCATATAGTGCAGGTTGTGATATTATTTTATATTGTCACGGCAAACTCAATGAAATAAAAAAAATTTACAATTATACGAAATTAATCGACAAAGATATTTTAAAATTTTTTACAAAAAAACAAAAAAACAGTATATGTAAAAAAAAAAATTTTCGCAAATATGCAGCCGATCTGATAGATTATGGTTTAATTAAAAATAAAAATGCAACTTAACCTAAATATAAGTGGATTTGAAGGTCCATTGGATGTTCTTTTAGATTTATCAAGAAAACAAAAAGTTGATATCAAAAAAATTTCGATTCTTGAGCTGGCAAACCAATATTTGAAATTCATAGATGAGAATTTAGAAAATCTTAAACTTACAGCTGATTACCTTGTTATGGCTTCGTTATTAGCATTTCTCAAATCAAAACTTCTTATTCCTGATGAAAAGGAGGAAGTTGAGGAAATTCAAGAAGATTTAACCATGAGACTTGTTCATTATAATGCTATAAAGAAACTTTCAAGAGAAATATTTGAACTACCACAGGAAGGTGAAGATTTCTTTAATATTAAAATAAAAAATGAATTTGTTATCAGTAATAGAATTGTTCCTAAGATATCTTTACAAGATTTAATACTTCAATATTCTGAGATATTTAAAAAAAAGAAATCAATAAAAATGCTAGCAGAGGAAAATGATTTATTTAATTTAGAAGATGGAGTGAAATGGTTAGAGGAAATTTACAAAATTAAAGAAAAATATTGGTTAAGTTTATTTACTTATTTGCCAAAGAATATTTTGAACGAAAGAAAAAAAAGATCAGCAATTATATCATTGCTCCAAGCTTCACTGAGTAAAGTTAATAAAGGTGAAATTCTTATTAATCAAAAGTATCACTTTCAACCAATAATGATAAAGTTAAAATAATGAATGAAGTACAAGCAAAATGCTTTATTGAAGCTTTAATATTTTCTGCAGAAGAACCTTTAACGAAAGAAAGTATGAAAAAAATGCTCAATGATTATGGTAATTTTGATTTAGATAGTATACTAGAAGATTTAAAAAAAGATTATGACGATAGAGGCATAATATTGGTTGAGTTAGAAAAAAAATATTTCTTTAGAACATCATCAAGGCTCTATGATTATTTAAGAGTTGAAACAAAAAAAACACGAAATCTGTCTAATGCAGCAATGGAAACCCTAGCTATAATTTCCTATCATCAACCAGTTACAAGAGCTGAAATAGAAAAAATTAGGGGAAAACCAGTTTTTCGAGGAACTTTAGATTCCCTACTTCAATTAAAGTGGATTAAACCTTCAGGTAGAAGAGAAACACCAGGAAGACCTGTAACATGGGTTACTGATTTAGAATTTTTAAGACATTTTGGTCTTAAATCCATTAAAGATTTACCAAAAGTTGATGAATTAGAATCAATTATCTTGTAGTATAAAATAAAGTAGGAGTTTATATGTTTGGTTTAGGTCATTGGGAAATAATTTTAATTCTCGTAATTGTTCTAATTGTTTTTGGAGCTGGAAAGTTACCAAAAGTCGCAAGTGATATTGCTAAAGGAATTAAATCTTTCAAACAAGGTTTAAAAGATAATAAGAACAATAAATAAAAAAAATGTTTAATATTGGTTTTATTGAGTTCTTGCTCATTTTTTTTATTGCAGTTTTATTTATAAAACCTGAAGATATCCCAAAGTTATCCAAAAATGCCGGCTTGTTTTATAGAAAGTTAAGTAGATATTTTTATAATTTAAAATATGAATTATCAGAATTTGAGAAACTTGAACAAAAAATAAATTCAAAAAAGAAAACTTTGAAAAAATCCACAAATGAAATATCTAAGCCATCTAAAAGAATTAAGAAATAGAATTTTATACATATTCTTTTTTTTATTAATTTCATTTTGCTTCTTTTTTTATAATGCTTCTCTTATAGGGGAGCTTTTATCTGAACCACTCTTCAAGGTTTTAGAGAGCTCTGAAAAGAGGAGAATGATTTTTACTGGATTGCCTGAAGTTTTTGTATCAAATTTAAAAATTTCTCTATTTGCATCCTTCTTAATTACAATGCCTTTTTTAATAATTCAAATAGTCTTATTTGTTTCACCTGCAATGTATAAAAAAGAAAAAAGATTCTTTTTCCCTATATTTTTTTTAATACCATTATTATTTTTGTTGGGAGTAATTTTCGCATATTTCTTATTAATTCCATTGATTTGGGATTTTTTTATTTCTTTCGAAAATTTTTTTAAGTCAGGCATAAATGTGGAATTAGAATCCAGATATTCTGAATATATGAAATTAATTATGTTCTTGTTACTCGCAAGTGGGATTTCTTTTGAATTTCCAATTTTGTTAATAATTTGCGTAAAACTTAAAATTGTAAGTATCAGTATGTTAAGGAAAAATAGAAAATATTTTTTTATCGCTATTCTTGTATTTTCAGCAATTTTTACTCCTCCAGATATTATTTCACAGTTAGGGATTGCTATTCCTTTAATAATCTTTTATGAATTTTCATTAGTATTTATCAATTTCTTTTTAAAAAAATAAAACTGTGCATGATATAAAGTTTATAAAAAAAGATCCTAAACATTTTGACGATTCTCTAATTAAAAGAAACCTTAAGCCGTGCAGTAAACAGTTAATAAATTTACATGAACAATATTTAAATTACTTAAATGAAAAACAAAGTTTACAAGAAACTAAAAACTCTCTCTCAAAACAATTTTCAAATAAACCAGAGAATAAGGAAGAAATTAAAGAAAATGTTACTAAAATTAAAAAAAAGTTAGAAGATCTTAACTTATTAGCTGAAAAAAAAATTAATGAATTAAACAATATATTATTAAACCTACCAAATATTTTGTCTGACGAAACACCTTTTGGTAAATCTGAAAATGATAATATCATTGTCAAAGGTCACGAAAAAATTAATGAATTTAAATTTAGCCCAAAAAATCATCTAGAGATCGCTGAAAAATTTAATTTAATTGATTATGATTCTGCAATTAAAATATCTGGAAGTAGGTTTTCAATATTAAAAAATGATTTAGCGATTTTGCATAGAGCACTAACTAATTTTATGTTAGATAATAATACTAGAGAATATAATTATAAGGAATGTGTTGTTCCAGAACTTGTTAAACCCTCTTCACTTGAAGGAACTGGACAACTTCCTAAATTTAATGATGATCTTTTTAAAACTAATTTTAACAATTTATATTTAATACCAACCTCTGAAGTATCTCTGGCAAATCTTCATAGAGAATCGATAATCAATAGAAAGGAATTACCTATAAAGTACACTGCATTCTCAAATTGTTTCAGAGCTGAGGCGGGAGCATCAGGAAAAGATACCAAAGGTTTAATGCGTGAACATCAATTTGGTAAAGTAGAACTTGTAACTTTTTCCGAACCTAGCGAATCACGAAATGAATTAGATAGAATGATTGCATGTGTTGAGAATATAATTAAAAAGTTAGATTTACCTTTTAGAATTGTCAAGTTGTGTTCAGGTGATATTGGTTTTTCATCATCGCTTACATTTGATTTTGAAATATGGATGCCGGGTCAGAATAGATTTAGAGAAGTTTCGAGTTGTTCTAATTGCACTGATTTCCAATCAAGAAGAATGAAAACTCGTTTAAAAAATTTTGAAACCGGTGAAATATACTTTCCACATACATTGAATGGTTCATCTCTTGCTATTGGGAGACTGTTAATTGCAATACTGGAGAATTTCCAACAAGAAGATTGTTCAGTTGAGATTCCAACTATTCTAACTAAATATACAAACGGTCTTACTAAAATTTCAAGAAATGATTAAGAAATCTGAAATTAAAAAAAAAATAAATTTGATTTTAGAACTTCAAAGAAATGGAATTAATGATCCTAAAGTTTTAAAAGTAATCGAAGAAATAGATAGAAATTTATTTGTGGAGGAGGATTTTAGACAAAAATCGTATGAAAACATTGCATTGCCGATTGACTGTGGTCAAACAATCTCTCAACCACTTATTGTAGCATTGATGACTCAATATTTGGATTTAAATAAAAATATGAGGGTTTTAGAAATCGGAACTGGAAGTGGTTATCAAACATTTATTCTTTCAAAACTTACCCGATTCGTTTATTCAATTGAAAGATATAAATCATTATCAATTAAGGCTCAAAATCTTTTTAAAGATCTTAATGTTACAAATATTTTTACAAGGCATGCTGACGGGGGAATGGGTTGGAAAGAACAAGCACCATTTGATAGAATTATTGTTACAGCATGTGCTTTAGATATACCTGGAAAACTTTTGGATCAACTTTCAGTAAATGGTAAAATGATTGTTCCAATTGGAGATCAATATAATGAACAAAAATTGCAAAAAATTACAAAAAATAACAAAAATATTGAAATACAAGATTTAGGTAGTGTCAGATTTGTTCCTCTCCTGGAGGGTAAAGTGTCAAAATGATCATTTTAATTCTTTTATTTTTTATGTTAGCCAGTTGTGAAAGTTTGATCTACAACGATTATACAATAATAGATATAGGTAAATCAAAATCAGCAAAATCAAATAATAAAAAGATAGATCAATACTATCCTGTTTCTGTTGGTGACAATTTATATTCTATATCAAGAAAATTTAAAATACCTATTCAAGATTTAATAAAAGTAAATAATATCCCACAACCCTATAAAATTTTTCCAAATCAAAAAATCCTTATCCCAATCAATCAAATTCATAAAATTGAAAAGGGTGATACTCTATATTCTATATCAAGAAAATATCAAACAAATGTATTTCAATTATCTGAGTTAAATAATATTTCAAATGTTAATAACATAAAAATTGGACAAGATTTGGTTATCCCATTACAAAACAGTTTTAAAAAGAAACAAAACAAAATTAAAAGAATAAAAAAAAAAGATCAAAAATCATTAAGCAATGTTCAAAATAAGCATAATTATAATAAAGAGTCCAATAGAGCATCAAAAACAAGATTTATTTGGCCTGTAAAGGGAAAACTGCTTTCTAAATATGGAAAGACTAAAAAGGGTTTTTACAATGATGGAATTAATATTAACTCTAAAAAAGGAACTAAGGTTCTGTCATCTGAAGATGGGAAAGTAATATACAGTGGAAATGAAATTCCGGGATATGGAAACCTCATCTTAATAAAACATAATAAAAATTGGATAACAGCATATGCACATTTAAACGAAGTATTCACAGAAAAGGGTAGAAAAGTAAAAAAAGGTGACAAAATTGGTTCTGTTGGAAACACAGGTAATGTAAGAATGCCTCAACTTCATTTTGAAATTAGGAAAGGAAAAGAATCAGTTGATCCTTTAAAGTTTTTATAATTATTTCTTATTTATTCTATTGCCATAAGCAAATTGAAATGCAGTTCTTCCAGAGAAATTCCCTTTTTCAATTGACCATTCCAATGCTAACTTTTCTTCTTTCTCTGAGTACTTTAATGATAATTTACTAAAATAATACTTAACCATCTCTAAATATTGCTCCTTACTTGAATCAAAAAATCCTACCCAGCATCCAAACCTATCAGAAAGTGAAAGAAGATTTTGAGATATTTCCTTCTCTTCAATATCATTATTGGTTTGATCTTTCCCTTTATGAGATAAATGTCTAAGATTTGATGTAACATAAAATCTTACATTTTTTATATGACTTAATAAACTTCCTTCAACTAAGCTCTTAAAAAGTCTAAAATCATTTTCGTTTTTTCTGAATGATATATCATCAATAAAAATTATGAACTTTGAATTAATTTGCCCTAGTTCATAGATTATTTCAGCTAAACTACCTATTTCATTATTTAAAACTTCAACTAATTTTATATTACTTTTTGAGGTTTTATTTACATAACAAACTGCTGATTTAACTAGAGTTGATTTGCCCATACCTTTTGCTCCCCATAGAAGAATATTATTTGCATGTCTGTTTCTTGAAAAAGAAACTGTATTATCTAAAACAATTTTTTTTTGCTCATTTATTTCTTTCAGGTCATCAATTTCAAAGTATAAATCATCAATAGGTACCAATTTATTTTTCTTTTGAAGAAAAATGAAAAAAATTTGATTATCTTTTAACTTTTTTGATTCTAATATGTTTCCCATTTCTTAAATTATTTTACCTAAATTCTTATTTTATACTTGTATTTATAAAGATTTTATATATTGATTTCATTGTATATAAATGTAAACCATTATTTGAGAGATATTATGATAAATCCTGTATATGCTCAAGCAGCCGCACAACAACCTTCGATGCTTGCATCATTCATTCCATTGATTCTAATTTTCCTTATATTTTATTTTCTTTTGATTCGTCCTCAGCAAAAAAAGCAAAAAGAACATAAAATTTTATTAGATTCAATCAAAAGAGGGGACGATATTTTAACTAGCGGAGGGATAATTGGTAAAGTTTTAAAAACGGATAATGAAAAATTAACGGTGCAAATATCCAAGGGTGTTGATGTCACAATCATAAGATCTACAGTTGCAGACGTAGTAAGTAAAAAATAATAAAAATGCTCAAGATTAGTAAATGGAATATTACTTTTGTATTAATGGTACTAATTACAGCCATATATTATGTCATTCCTAATCTTTATGGTAAAAGTGAGGTAACAGCTCTACCTAGTTTTGTTTCAAAAAAGCAAGTCAATCTAGGTTTAGACCTTCAAGGCGGCTCGCATTTACTACTAGAAGTTGATACGAGAACAGTTTTAAAAGAAAAATCAGATGATCTAGTAGATGATATTCGAAAATCTTTGAGAAAATCAAAAATTAAATACTCAAATCTTGGATCTAAAGTAACTGGAGCTGTTGTAAATATAACAGATCCCGGATCAGTTGATTTAGCTAAAAAAAATATTGAAGAAAATATAGAAAAAGGAATTCTTATTAAGGTTGACAATAATAAATTAAACTTAAATTTTTCTAAAGATTATATTATTCAATCCAGAGAAAAAACTTTAGAGCAATCAATAGAAGTAGTCAGAAAAAGAGTAGATGAGTCTGGAACTAAAGAGCCAACCATTCAAAAGCAAGGAGAGGAAAGGATTGTAGTGCAGTTACCCGGAATTAAAGATCCTGAAAGAGTAAAAGCATTAATTGGTAGAACGGCAAAATTAAATTTTCACATGTTAGATCCTACTACTGTAGAATTGGCTGAACAAAGAGGTAAACTACCTCCTGGAACTTTTAAAGCATTTAACGCAGATCCAACTGGATATGAAAAACAGTTTGTAGTGAAGAAAAGAATTCTTCTAACCGGTGAACGTTTAAAAAATGCGGCTGCAACTGTTGATGCTCAATCTGGGAGATACGTGGTTGCTTTTGAATTTGATAAAAAAGGAGCAAAAAAGTTTGCCAAGATCACTACAGACAACACTTACCAAAGACTAGCTATTCTTCTTGATAATAAGGTAATTAGTGCTCCTCAAATCAGAGAGCCAATAACTGGCGGACAAGGTAATATTAGTGGTAATTTTTCTCCAGAAACCGCAAATGACTTAGCAGTTTTGTTAAGGGCGGGTTCATTACCTGCTCCAATAAAAGTTTTAGAGGAAAGAACAGTGGGACCAAGTCTTGGTATTGATTCAATTGAAGCAGGAAAAAAAGCACTAGTTATCAGCTTTTTTTTAGTAATTATTTTTATGATAATAAGATATAAAGCATTCGGTTTTGTCGCGGATTTAGCAATAATTTTTAATGTAATTTTATTGGTCTCTATGTTAAGTGCAATCGAGGCAACACTAACAATGCCTGGAATTGCTGGGATAGTCCTTACTGTAGGAATGGCAGTTGATGCAAATGTTTTAGTTTTTGAGAGAATTAAAGAGGAAATTAGATCTGGAAGGTCAATTATCAACGCAATAGATTTAGGTTATAAATTTGCCGTGAAGACTATCCTTGATGCTAACTTTACTACTCTTATTGCGGCATTACTATTATATAATTATGGTTCTGGTCCAATTAAGGGTTTTGCGGTAACACTTAGTATTGGGATTTTAACCTCCATGTTTACAGCTTTGATTTTAACTAAACTAATAGTAAGCTTTTGGGTCTTAAAACTTAAACCAAATAAATTGTATATTTAAATAAATGAACTTTAATATAAATTTTTTCAAATACAGATACTTGGCTTTTGTTTTGTCGACAATACTAATTGTGATTTCTAGTTCACTATTTTTCATTAAAAATTTAAACCTTGGCATTGATTTCAAAGGTGGCATCATGATAGAAGCTAAATTCTCAAAAGTTCCTGATTTATCTAATTTACGAGCTAAAATTGAACAACTCAATATAGGGAATTCAGAAATTCAAGAGTTTGGCGCCCCTGACACAGTTTTAATTAGACTTGAAAAAAATGAAAATGATAATGAAACGCAGGAACAAATTATAGAAAAACTGAAGAGCGAATTAGATGTGGATACTGATTATCGAAGAGTGGAATTTGTAGGACCAAAAGTTGGTAAGGAGTTAAAGTTAGTTGCCTTGAAAGCAGTTATTTTCTCTCTTTTGGCAATGTTTGCATACATATGGTTTAGATTTTCAGGATGGCAGTTTGGGCTTGGAGCATTGGTTGCTTTATTTCATGACGTTATCTCAACAATTGGTTTTTTTTCGATTAGCCAAATAGAATTTAACTTGGCTTCGATAGCTGCTATTTTGACAATTGCCGGGTACTCAATTAACGATACAGTTGTGGTTTTTGACAGAATAAGAGAAAATCTCATTAAATCTGAAAAGGAATTAAAGGATCTATTAAACATTTCTATAAATCAAACATTATCAAGAACCATAATGACTTCTTTAACTACACTATTAGCCCTCATAGCACTTTATGTTTTCGGTGGAGAGGTGGTAAGAGGATTTGTTAGTGCAATGATTTGGGGAGTTATTATTGGAACATACTCTTCGATTTTTATTGCATCACCACTAATTATTTTGTTTGGGTTTAAACAAGCTGATCAAAAATAGTAGGGTTTACAATTTTGAAGCTACATATTCCCAATTGACTAAATTATCTAAAAAATTTTCTAAATATTTTGGTCTTTTATTTCTGAAATCAATGTAATAAGAATGCTCCCATACATCACAAGCCAATAGTGTCTTTTGCGAAAAGCAAATTGGATTTACTCCATTTTCAGTTTTAGTGATTTTTAAAGAGCCATCATTTTCTTGAACCAACCAACACCAACCAGAACCAAATTGTGTCATTCCTGCGTCGCAAAACATTTTTTTAAAATTATCTATATCTCCAAAATTTTCTCTTAAAGCACTTTCGAGGTTTCCAGGTATTTTATTACTATTAGGAGATAACATTTTCCAAAACTCATTATGATTCCAATGTTGGGCTAAATTATTGAAGATACCGTTTTGAGCTACTTTATTCTTGTCGTAATTTTCTTTTATTATATCTTCAAGCGTCTTTTGTTCCCATGGAGTTCCACTAATTAGCTTATTACCATTATCAACATAAGCCTTATGATGAATGTCGTGATGGAATTCAAGTGTTTCCTTGCTCATTCCATTGCTCTCAAGCGCATCATGAGAATATGGAAGTTCGGGTAATTCTAGTTTCATAATAAAACTCCTTTATGTAATAATATAATAATTATATTTAATTACATATAAAATGAACACTATAATATCAATAAAAATAGTATATTTTTATTATTTTAAATTATTTAAAATAGTATAAGACATGTTATCGAAAGATAAAATAATTTATGTAAGATCTCTTCAGTTAAAATTTTATAAATCAGATCAGATTTTGTTAAAATCTTTTTTTGAGTTTGAAAATGTTATTTTTAATTTTTGTAAGAACATTAATGAAAATATGATGATTCAAGTCAAATTAAAATGGCTACAAAATGAAATAATTAATGAAAATAGTAATCTTCCATTTTCAGAATTAATTTCTAAAGAAAATTCAAAGTATATAAAAAAGGGAT
>CACHGK010000013.1 GCA_902579395.1 uncultured Alphaproteobacteria bacterium | reverse complement strand
AAAAAGAAGTCGGACATTCCAGATCAATCTAATAATGATGGTATAGAAAAAAATGAAAATTTAGTCTACAAAGTATATACTAAACAGTTTGATGTATTCACAAAAGCTGAAAAATTAATCAAATTTAGTGAATTAAAAAAGCTTAGAGAGAAATTCGACGAAGAATGTAAGGATAATACAAAATTAATCAATAAACTAGCAAAGAAACTGGAAAAACTCCTTTATTCTCTAGACTTTAGTACTTGGAAGTTCGATCAAGAAGAGGGATTTTTTGATAGTTCCAGATTCTCACAATTCATCGCAAATCCAAATAATTCCAATATTTTTAAACTTGAACAAAAAAATACAGAAAAAAATACACTTGTATCATTGTTACTTGATAATTCTGGATCAATGAGAGGCAAACCTATAATTACATCAGCAATTACAGCTGAGATTATTACCAAAACATTAGAAAAATGTAGGGTCAATGTCGAAATTTTGGGATTTACAACAAAAGAGTGGAAGGGGGGGCATTCCAAAAAACTTTGGGAAAAAAATAAAAGAATTCAAAACCCTGGTCGTCTTAATGATTTATTACATATTATTTATAAAGATGCTGATACCCAATGGAATCATTCAAAACTAAATTTGGGATTGGTACTCAAAGAAGGTTTGCTAAAAGAAAATATTGATGGTGAGGCATTGATATGGGCAAGCAACAGACTCCGAAAAAGAATAGAAAAGAAAAAAATACTTATTGTAATATCTGATGGAGCACCGGTTGATGATGCTACATTATCAACAAATAATTCAAACATTTTAGACAATCATTTGAAGGAAGTGGTTTCTGATATCGAAAAAAAAAATGATATAGATTTGATCGCTATAGGCATAGGACATGATGTTTCAAAATACTATAGCAAGGCTTTTACAATTGACGATGTAGAAAAGCTTGGAGAAATTATAATTGACAATCTGACAGAAATTCTGAGGCAAAAGAAACGCTAAGATTACCCTGATTTTGATACTAAAAGTTTTTTAAGTTTCAAAATCTCTTCAGTTAAATCAGAGTTCTTTGAATTGATAACAAAATTATCAATCCCCCCATTTTTTTCCACAGTTTTTATTCCACGTGATGAGACTTTTAACTTAATTTTTTTTCCAAGAATTTCAGAAAAAAATGACACATTATGAAGATTGGGATAAAACCGTCTTTTTGTTTTGTTAACAGCGTGACTGACATTATTCCCTGTTAGTGGTTTTTTTCTTGTTATACTACATTTATTAACCATCATACCTCTTTGTTTTAATCAGAATTAATTATTTGATAAATAGTCAAAAATAATATCTGTTGCATTATTAACATCTAAATTATTATTTTCTACATCTTTAATAATTTTTTTTACAAATTCTTTTGTTTTAATATTTTTCTCGATATAAAATTCTAGCCTCGAATTTAAATTATTCCAGATTGATTTAATCTTTTGTTTTTGCCTATTCTCAAAAAAAGATCCATTATTTCTTGAAATTTCAATAAATTTTTTAATATAATTCCAAATTTCATTTATTCCAAAGGACTCAATCGAAGAACACATCAAAACCTCTGGAGTTAGATCCTTTCTCATTTTTGATATCATAGTTTGAGCATTTTTATACTCTGAAGTAGTAATTTCTGCTGACTTTTTAAGATTTCCATCAGCTTTATTCACAACAATTAAATCTGCCATTTCTATTATTCCTTTTTTTATACCTTGTAACTCATCTCCACCAGATGGTAATAGCATAACCAAAAAAATATCGACCATGTCATAAACAGCTGTTTCTGCTTGACCTACTCCCATGGTTTCTACAAAAATTATATCAAATCCAGCCGCCTCTAAACAGCTTATTGAATCATTAGTTTTTTTTGCAACTCCACCTAAATGTCCTTGACTAGGTGAAGGACGTATAAAAGCATTTTTATTTACAGATAATTTGGTCATTCTAGTTTTATCACCCAATATTGATCCGCCTGACTTATTAGAAGAGGGATCCACAGCAAGAACAGAAACCTTGTGACCCAGATCAACAAGTGTCATTCCAAAAGTTTCTATAAAAGTCGACTTACCAACACCTGGAACACCTGTTATCCCAATTCTTATTGAATTTTGATTACTAGGAAGTTTAGATAATAAAAGGTTTGATTCTAATTTATGACTCAATAATGTTGATTCTATAATAGTTATTGCCTTAGCAAGATAATTTCTATTACCTTTCTTAATTTCATTAACAATTTCTTTAATTTTTTGTTTTTGAATTTCTGAGAGCAGATTAGGATTCTTTTTTTCCAAGTAAAAATCATTCGCATCGACCAAACCATCAGTTATTTGAAATATTTTTTCTAAAATCTTTCTTTCAGGTAATCTATCTCCTGAGATATACCTTGATAAAGAAACGTTTGATATGCCTAAGCTTTTTGAGAAGTCCAAATTTGAAATTTTAAATATTTTGAGATATTCTTTTAAATTCATTATTTAACCATTGCGGTTAACTTATCATAAAATATTTATTATTTCAATTGCTGCTTCCTGGAGGTTTGTCCCTGGACCAAAAACTTTTGATACTCCTAATTTATATAAAAGGGAATAATCGTCTGGAGGAATGACACCACCGCATATCACTTTGATGCCTTTTGCCTCATTTTTTTCCAATGATTGCATTAATAATGGAACCAGAGTCTTATGACCTGCTGCTAATGTTGAAACACCTATTACATGTACGTCGTTTTCTACAGCTTGGATCGCTGCCTCTTCTGGTGTTTGGAACAATGGTCCAATATCAACATCAAAACCAAGGTCTGAAAATCCAGTTGCAATTAATTTAGCACCTCTATCATGACCATCTTGTCCCATTTTAACAACTAGCATTCTTGGTCTTCTACCTCTCTTTGAAATAAATTTCTCGAGTTCATCCTCAATCAAATCTTTTTTACCATCATTTTTAATAGAACTACCATAAACACCTGAAATTGTTTTTGTAGACAAATTATGTCTTCCAAAAACACTTTCCATAGCAGAAGTCATCTCGCCAACTGTACAACGATTTTTCGCAGCCTCTATACAAATTTCTAAAAGATTATTTTTACCGCTTGCGGCATTTTTTATTTTTTCCAAATAACTTTCAACAATTTTCTTGTCTCTTGATTTCTTAATAGCCTCAAGTCTAGAAATTTGTTTTTTTCTAACTTTCTCATTATCGATGGATAAAATATTTATCTTTTGTTTTTCTGTTGGCTTATATTTATTCACCCCTACTATCGTCTCCTCTTTTGAGTCAATTCTTGCTTGTCTCTTAGCAGAACTTTCCTCTATTCTCATTTTAGGGATACCCAATTCAATAGCCTTTACCATGCCACCAACTTCATCTATCTCGTCCATTAATTTTTTGGACTCTTTAACTATTTCGGAGGTGAGGTTTTCAACATAATATGATCCTGCTAATGGATCAACTACATTACATATTCCTGTTTCCTCAGATAAAATTAACTGCGTATTTCTTGCAATTCTTGCAGAAAAATTTGTTGGCAATGCTAAAGCCTCATCAAAACTATTTGTGTGAAGTGACTGTGTGCCTCCCATAACAGCAGCCATTGCTTCGATTGTTGTTCTAATTATATTATTATAAGCATCTTGTTCCATTAATGAAACTCCTGAAGTTTGGCAGTGTGTCCTTAGCGCCAAACTCTTATTGTTCTTTGGTTTGAACTTTTTGACAATTTCTGACCACATAAATCTCGCAGCCCTCATTTTTGCAATTTCCATAAAAAAGTTCATACCAATAGACCAGAAAAACGATAATCTTGGAGCAAAATCATCAATATTTAAGCCTCTTTGAATGGCCGCGTTAATATATTCCTTTCCATCAGCCAAAGTATATGCCAATTCTTGAACTTGGTTGGCACCAGCTTCTTGCATGTGATAACCACTTATGGAAATAGAATTGAATTTTGGCATTTTTTTTGTAGTATATTCTATAATATCAGCTACTATTCTCATGCTAGGTTTTGGTGGAAATATGAATGTATTTCGTACCATAAACTCTTTTAAAATATCATTTTGAATTGTTCCTGTAAGCTTATCCATTGAACATCCCTGCTCCTCTCCCGAAGCTATAAAGCATGCCAAAACAGGCAAAACTGCCCCGTTCATTGTCATTGAAACACTCATTTTATCAAGAGGAATTCCATCAAATAAAGAATTCATGTCCTCTATTGAATCAATTGCTACCCCTGCATTGCCGACGTCAGCTAAAACTCTGGGGTGGTCTGAATCATACCCTCTATGCGTGGCCAAATCAAAAGCAACAGAGAGTCCCATTACTCCATTTTTTAAACCCTCCTTATAGAATTTATTTGATTCTTCTGCAGTTGAGAAACCAGCATATTGCCTTATAGTCCAAGGCCTATTTGTATACATTGTAGCTCTTGGTCCTCTTGTAAAGGGAGGTAATCCTGGCAAACCTATTTGGTGATGCAGACTTTTTAGATCATCTTCAGTATAAAGAGGTTTAACCCTAATTCCTTCAGGAGTATTCCAGTAATGAGAATCCAAATTCTTATCTTTTAGCTCTTGCGAAGCAAGATTTTCCCATTCTTTATATTCTTTTTTTTTATCCAATTTCTTGTCTCTTAAAATTTAAGGTTTTTCATATAGTAAGTTGGCCATATTTTTTTTTTTCTTATTAAATCATTTAATTTGTCTTTATCAACTCCGTTATCATTATTTACCTCACGATGTATGCCGGAAGTTATTAATAATGAATCTAAATTTTGAAAATTTGCACCTTTAATATCGTTTTCAAGCGAATCACCTATTACTAAAACTTTTGAAGTTGTATCTCTAAATTTTGAGTAAGTAAATTCATAAATTTCAGAATGAGGTTTACCATAAAATTCTACCTTTCCCCCAATTTTTTTATAATATTCTGCCAATAATCCTGCACATATCATGAATTTCTCACCTCTTATTACGGTTTTATCTGGGTTTGAACATATCATCAAAGGATTATACTTAATTAGTTCATCTAAAATTGGGATATAATTATCTAGAGTATCATCATCACCCCATGGACCTGTATTAATAATGATATCTACTAGTTTTGCATCCTTTACAATATTTAAATTTAAACCCTCCACTAAATGAAAGTCTCTAGGGGGACCAATTAAAAAGCAATTGAATGCTTTTTTTTCTTTCATTTTCTGCCAGGTTATTTCACCAGATGATATTACGTCATCATAAAGCTTGGGTTCAATACCAAAATGTTCTAATTGCTCTTTGATAATGAAGGATCTTCTTGGGGCGTTGGTTAAGAAAAAAATTTTTTTTTGATTTTTTTTTAAAACTTGCAGTGTTTCTCTGACATCTTGAAATAGTTTAATTCCATTGTGTATAACACCCCACAAATCTACAAAAAAACAAGAATATTTTTCATAAATTTCTGATAATTTCATAATCCTTTTAGGCTCAATCATAACTTATGTTTCTTCCTACCAAATCATTGACACTCCCAAGATCATTTCTTTCTAAACCCAAACTCAATTCTTTTAATATTTTAAAAACTACTCCAGGACCTTTAAAAATTAGGGAGGTATATAGTTGAATCAAGCTAGCACCTAAAGATATTTTTTCAAAAGCATCTTTACCATTTGAAACTCCTCCAACACCTATTATTGTGATTTTCCCTTCAGTAAATTCATAAACCTTTTTAATAAGTTCATTTGCCTTATACCTTAAAGGTGGTCCAGAGAGGCCACCTTTTTCATGAAGTTTCCATGAATTTTTAACAGGTTTTTGTAATAAATTATCCCTTGAGATTGTTGTATTTGTGCAAATTAATCCATTTATCAAATCATTCCTTAAAATTATTTTACAAATATTTTCTAAGTTTCTATTAGAAATATCAGGAGATAATTTAAGAAGAGTTGGCTTTCTTTTTTTTATTTTTGAGATTTTTTGTAAGAGTTTTTCAATATTTCCTTTTTCTTGGATATCTCTAAGGCCTGGTGTATTAGGTGATGAAATATTTATTGTAATATAATCAGAATAGGGTTGTAACTTTTCATATAAAAAACAATAATCTTTAAAATTATCCGTTGAATTTTTATTTTTGCCAATGTTGATACCTAAAGTATTATCATCTTTCCTAGAAGAGATTAAATTCCTCAAAAATTCTTCTGCTCCCTTATTATTAAATCCTAGTCTTTGTATAACAGCATTAAACTCTGGGATTTTAAAAACTCTAGGTTTTGGATTTCCTACCTGTGGCATCGGTGTAACTGTTCCTAATTCAAGAAAACCAAAGCCCAGTTGGAGTGCCCCCTGAATTACTTCGGCATTTTTATCAAAACCAGCTGCCAAACCTAAAGGATTATTAATTTCTTTTCCAAATGCAGTGGTTTTCAAATTCTTAAACTTTGGTTTTTTATTATAAAGCCTTGTCTGCAGAAATTTTATAAAGAGACTGTGAAGAACTTCTGGGGGCAAAAAATTAAGCGCATAAGATAATGTTTTAAAGCTCATAAATTAAATCTTGTTTTTACATCTCTTACCCATCCAAACTTCAGCACTCCATAAAAATGCGGAAATAATTGAGTATCTCTACTCTTTTCCCACTTTAGACAAGAACTAAGATCTATAGTTTTAAATTGAACAATGGATAATTCTTTCTCAATTCTAAAATATCTCTTAACAGTATCATCAATTTGATTCAAAGTTGATAAATGAATAAATCCTGAATTTACGTCAAGTTGATTTCCTTTAAATTCTTTTGAATTTTTGAATATGATGAACTCAGATTCAATAAAAATTCTATAGACATACTTATTAAAGTTTCCCATAAAATCAATTAATTTTATCCCTTAAAAGGGTTATAGTTTTTTTTATACCATAAAATTTTATGAAAGAACCAAGTCTAGGACCTTGATCCTGACCAAGGATTACTTGATAAAAAGCAGAAAACCAGTCTTTGAGGTTATCAAAATTTAACTCCATTCCAATCTCATAAATTTTCGTTTGTATATCCTCTGCTTCATATCTCTCATCAATTGATTCTAGTAAATTTAATAGTTTTTCAAAGCCAACTTTTTCTTTTTCATTTGGAATTCTGTACTTTTTGTTTGGTAAAACAAAGTTATTGTAGTATTCAACCCCGTATTCAAGAAGATTCTGAATTAGAGGAAAGTTTTTTCTATCAATCCCTTTATAATAATTTTCAATAAATCCCCATAATATATCTGCTGAATCTGCATTACAAACATTAGCAAGGTTTAATATCATATTAAAAGAAAAATTTTCCAAAATCTTAAATTCATCAGAACAATCCATAAACCAAATTGGACTTTGCATTTTTTGTTCATCATTCATCTTATCATAGTCTTTTCTTAATCTTAAATAATCGTCTGTCATTTTAGGGATAATATCAAAGTATAACCTTTTTGCTCTGGTAGGGTTTTGAAACATAAATAACTCTAAACTTTGAATTGGACTAAATTTCAACCAGTCTTCAACTGAGATCCCATTCCCAATTGATTTTGAAATTTTTTCTCCATTTTCATCTAAAAATAATTCATAGGTAAAATTATTTGGAGGTTTGCCACCTATAATTTTGTTGATCCTGCTAGATAAAACAAAAGATTCAATTAGATCTTTTCCATTCATTTCATAATCAACTCCAAGTACAAACCATCTCATTGCCCAATCAACTTTCCATTGAAGTTTACAACCTCCATCAAATATAGATGAGGTTTCTTTTGAATTAGTAATTGGATTAAAGTATTCTATTCTTTTATTTTTCTTATCTAATCCTTCGATTTTAACTTGTAAAACCTTTCCAGATTTTTGACATATTGGTAGAAATGGGGAGTATGTTTTTTTTCTTTCTTTCCCCAAAGTAGGTAGTATTATATTTAAAATCTGGTCATAATTTTCAAAGATTGCTTCCAAACCAGAATTAAAAATTCCTTTTTTATAGTGATCGGTTGAGGATTTAAATTCAAATTCAAAATTAAAATTTTTCAAGAATTCTTTTAACTTTTCATTATTGTGTTGAGAGAAACTATCAAATTTCTCAAAAGGATCAGGGATAGAGGACAATGGTTTGTCTAAATTCTTTTCAACAATTTCTTGATTTGGAATGTTTTGCGGAACTTTTCTTAAACCATCCATATCGTCAGAAAAGACATATAATTTTATTGGTATTTGGGAAATTTCTTTGAAAGCTTTAATAACCATCGATGTTCTCAATACCTCTCCAAAAGTTCCAATATGTGGAAGCCCCGACGGACCGTAGCCTGTCTGAAATATACACATTTCTTTTTTTGTATCATCAATTCTTTTAAGAAGCTTCTTAGCTTCTAAAAAAGGCCAAAGTTTTGAATTTATATCTTCCATAAATATTTATAAACTATTGAGTTTAAAACTATTATCAAGTATAAAAAAAATATATTAAACACTTATTATTTGTATAATATTTTATTAAACAAAATAATGTTGTATTATTTTTTTTCTACATTATTTTATTAGATAGTATAAGATTTTTGTATGGTAAAAAAACTAAAGGGGGAAATTTTCCTGTTGTCAGCAAATGACCTACTAACGGGTAAAGTGGTTTTTTATAGTCCTGGAGGATGGTCATTCAGATCTAATGATGCTCTGAAAATTAATATTAAGGATATTGAAAAATTTCAGAGAATTATCGAAGAAGATGAAAAGAGATGTATTATTGTTTCTCCAGAATTTGTTGAGCTTGACGAATCTGGACATATAAAAACACTTAGAGATAAAATCAGAAATTCCGGCGTAACTATTGAAATTTAACTACTATGTACAAATACTCTGAAAAAGATAAAAAAATTATTGCTGGTAGGGTAAAGCAATTTAGAAATCAAGTGCAAAGAAGGCTCAATGGTAAAATAAGTGAGGAGGAATTTAAACCACTCAGGCTCATGAATGGTCTTTATCTTCAACTTCATGCATACATGCTAAGAGTTGCAATCCCCTATGGAGAACTCTCTTCAAGACAGTTACGCAAACTTGCTGAGATAGCTGATAAATATGATCGAGGGTACGGTCACTTCACAACAAGACAAAATATTCAATTTAATTGGCCAAAATTACCTGATGTTCCTGATATCCTTGAAGAATTATCAAAAGTTGAAATGCATGCAATTCAAACTTCAGGTAATTGCATTCGTAATATTTCTGCTGATCACCTCGCTGGTCTAACGAATGATGAGGTTGAGGATCCTAGGCCGTGGTGTGAAATAATAAGAAAATGGTCAACTTTTCATCCTGAATTTTCTTTCTTACCCAGAAAATTTAAAATAGCAATTACTGGTTGTGAGAATGATAGGGCAGCAATACTTGTCCATGACATAGGTCTTAAATTAATAAAAAAAGGTTCTCGGATTGGTTTCCAAGTTTTTGTAGGTGGTGGTCAAGGCAGAACTCCATACATAGCAAAAAAAATCAATGATTTTTTATTAAAAAAAGATTTATTAAATTATTTAGAGGCTATCTTAACAACATATAATCAACTTGGAAGAAGAGATAATATCTATAAGGCAAGAATAAAGATCTTAGTTAATCAATTAGGTGTTGAAAAATTCAAAGAATTAGTTGATGAAAGTTTTAAAAAACTTTCTGATAAGAAACTAGAATTAAATGAAACAACAATTCAAAAAATCTTTAAATTTTTTGAGTTGCCAAATATTAAACATTGCAACGAAAAAATTTCAATCTCTTCAAATCAAAAATTCAATAATTGGATAAAACAAAATACTATCCCTCACAAAATTTTAGGAAATTCAATTGTTTTAATATCTCTAAAATCTGAAAATAGACCACCAGGTGATGCTAACAGCATGCAAATGTATAAGCTAGCAAATATTGCAGATAAATTCTCGTTCGGAGAAATTAGAGTTACTCATGAACAAAATTTGGTATTGCCACATGTTAAGAACAGTGAAATTTATGAAGTTTGGAATGAGTTGGATAAATTAGAACTTGCAACTCCTAACATCGATTTGATTACCGATACAATTTGTTGTCCTGGAATGGATTACTGTGCATTAGCTACAGCGAGATCAATTCCAATTTCTCAACAAATTAGCAATTTTTTTAAAGACTATGGTGATCAAAAAAAAATGGGCAATATTAAAATTAAAATATCAGGATGTATAAATGCATGCGGCCATCATCACGTTGGAAATATTGGTATTTTAGGATTAGATAGAAATGGAAAAGAGTTTTACCAAATTACCTTGGGTGGTTCATCTAAACAAGACGCATCGATAGGACAAATTGTAGGACCTTCTTTTTCAAGTGAGAATTTGATTATTGCTATCAAAAAAATCTTACAAACATACCAAAAAAATAAATCTAGTGATAAAGATGATTTTATGACAGTTTTCAGAAGAATTGGGATAGAGGAGTTTAAAAAAAATCTTTATGATAATACTGGAAAAACAAACTGAAAAAAAAAATCTTTATCAAAGAATTTCTCAAGATGAATTCTCTGTAAATAAAATAAAAACTTCATCAATGTTGAGTCTTAATCAGTTTATGGAGGCTGAGAAAAGAATAAAATCAAAAAATTTGAAAGTTGGAATTTTTTTAAATTCAGATCAAAGTCTAGATTGTTTGAAAGATAAGTTGGAGTTATTTTCAATTATTCAAATTAATTTTAAATCTTTTAAGGATGGTAGACCATTTACAATGGCTAAAGAATTAAGGAAACTTCATCTTTACAATGGCGAAGTAAGAGCTTCAGGTCATATCTTACCTGATCAATTTGTTTTCTTATTGAGATGTGGGTTTGATAATGTTGAGATTGATGGTAAGGAAAAGAAAGAATGGATCGAACTCTATAATATGGATGAGGGATTATATTACCAACCATAAAGAAGCCCAGTTAACTAAATTTAACTGGGCTCTCCAAATCAAAGTTTTTCTGTAAATACTTGGTCAGGTTAAGGTTAGAAACCCATGTCTCCACCCATGCCGCCCATGCCGCCCATGCCGCCCATGCCGCCGCCGCCAGGCATTGGAGGCATTGGTTCTTTCGGCTCAGGCATTTCGGCAACCATAGCTTCTGTGGTTAATAGCAAACCTGCTATTGAGGAGGCATTTTCCAAAGCTGTTCTAACAACTTTGACTGGATCGATTATACCAGATTTTACCAAGTCCGTGTAAGTCTCAGTCTGAGCATCGAAACCATGATTGCTATCGTTCTGTTCCAAAAGCTTACCAATAACAATTGAACCTTCGACGCCTGCATTCTCTGCTATTTGTCTGGCAGGAGATTCGAGTGCTTTTCTTATGATGTCTATGCCAGCTTCTTGGTCAGGATTTTTGCCTTTAAGACCATCGAGAGATTTTTTTGAGTAAAGAAGAGCTGTACCTCCACCAGGTACTATCCCTTCCTCAACTGCTGCTCGTGTCGCATTTAAAGCATCGTCAACTCTGTCTTTTCTTTCTTTTACCTCAACTTCAGTAGAACCACCAACATTTATTACAGCAACACCACCAGAAAGCTTGGCTAGTCTTTCCTGTAACTTTTCCTTGTCGTAATCAGATGTAGTTGACTCTATTTGAGTCTTAATTTGTTCACACCTTGCTTTTACATCAGAGGAACTTCCACTTCCACTAACGACAGTCGTATCTTCTTTATCAATTCTAACTTTCTTACAAGAACCTAGATCTTGAATACCGACATTTTCTAGCTTTATCCCGAGTTCCTCACTTATTACTTGACCCCCTGTTAGAATAGCTAGATCCTCTAACATAGCTTTACGCCTATCACCAAAACCAGGTGCTTTAACGGCAGCAACTTTTAAACCTCCACGAAGTTTATTTACTACCAATGTTGCAAGAGCTTCTCCTTCCACATCTTCAGCAATAATAAGCAATGGTTTACCAGATTTCACTACAGCCTCGAGCAATGGTAGTAAATCTTGTAAATTTGAGAGTTTACCTTCGTTCAAAAGGATGAAAGGATCTTCAAACTCACAAATCATCTTTTCAGCATCTGTTATAAAATAGGGTGATAAGTAACCTCTATCAAATTGCATGCCTTCAGTCGTTTCTAAAGTTGTATCCCTAGTTTTTGACTCTTCAACGGTAATAACGCCATCACGTCCAACTTTATCCATGGCTTCTGAAATTTTATTTCCTATTTCTTCCTCTCCGTTTGCTGAAATAGTTCCAACTTGAGCTATTTCTCCAGACGATCCTAGTTTTTTGGCTTTTGACTTTAAGTCACTTAAAACTTTATCTACAGCTAAATCAATTCCTCTTTTTAAATCCATCGGATTCATTCCAGATGTAACAGCTTTAGCTCCTTGTTTAACGATTGCTTGAGCTAAAACGGTTGCTGTGGTTGTGCCATCACCAGCAGAGTCTGAACTTTTATTTGCAACCTCTTTTACCATTTGAGCACCCATATTTTCAAACTTATCTCTCAATTCAATCTCTTTAGCAACCGAAACACCATCTTTTGTCACTCTAGGTGCACCAAACGATTTGTCTAAAATAACGTTTCTTCCTTTTGGACCAAGTGTTACTTTAACCGCATTTGCAAGGGCGTCTACTCCCGAGATCATTAAATCACGTGCATCTGAACCATAAGATATTTTTTTTGCTGACATTTTTTACTCCTTAATAATTGATTAATTTAAAATTCCCATTATGTCTGACTCCTTCATAATAAGAACATCTTGACCATCAAGCTTCACTTCTGTTCCAGACCATTTCCCAAACAAAATTTTATCACCTGATTTGACATGCATTGGTTTTGTCTTTCCATCCTCCATCATTTCACCTGGTCCAACAGCCAAGACTTCCCCTTCACTTGGTTTTTCTTTCGCAGTATCAGGTATTATAATTCCACCGGCAGATTTCTCGTCACTATCAATGCGTTTAACTACAACTCTGTCATGTAACGGTTTAAATTTCATAAAATACTCCTTTTTTAACTTTATGGTAAAAGTGTTATATTATTAGCACTCATCCTCTATGAGTGCTAAAATAATTATTTTTAAAATGTTGTCAAGTTATTATTGTTTTTAGAAACTAAATTCTTTTTCGATAAAATTTTCCAACTTTCTTACACTCTCCTCAACTTCCTCCTTCGAAGTATTTATAATCAAGCTTGGTTTTTCTGGCTCTTCATATGGTGAGGATATTCCTGTAAAATCCTTTATTTCTCCTTTGAGAGCCTTTGCATAAAGACCTTTAACGTCTCTCTTTAAGCAAACCTCAACTGAGGCTTTAATATAAATCTCCCTAAATAGCTCTGGTCTAATATCTCTTGCACGCTTTCTTTCACTTCTGTAGGGTGAAATCAATGATACTAGAACAATAAAGCCCGCCTGTGTAAATAACTTTGCTACCTCTGCAGTTCTTCTAATGTTTTCAGTTCTATCCTCTGGCGAAAATGCTAAATTCTTGTTTAGGCCTATCCTTAAATTATCACCGTCCAGTGAAAAAATGTTATAATTCTTCTTAAATAGTTTTTTTTCTACATTTTTAGCAATAGTACTTTTTCCAGAACCAGAAAGACCAGTCAACCATATGATTCCTGGTCGATGATTAAATTTTATTGATCTATCAATCTCATTTACAGAAAAATTTACTGGAACAATGTTTTTTTTTATGTACTCATTTTTTTCTCTTTGATCTGGATAATTTTTTGAATTGATAATTCCCCCAGCTACTATCTCCTCATCGTCAAGCAAACAAAATCGAGCTGTGGACTTGTTAAAACTATAATCATCCAAAGGTATCAGTTGAGAGGAATGAATTACAACTTCACAAATGTCATTTTTTTCAACATTCTTTGATCTCTTTAAATTCAAATTTTCTGTATCTACAATATTTTTAATTTCTTTAATTCTAATCTGATATTCACCAGTGTTAATTTTCATTAAATAATTTTTATTGAAAAATATCTTTTTGCCTGTCAACCAAAATATATTAGATTCAAAGCGATTCATAAGTTTTGGAGGCTTCACAGTATCTGAAGCCATATTCCCCTTATCGACAAAAATTTGTTCAGTAAGCGTAATTCCTACAGAATCTCCCCTTTGATACTCTTTTCTTGCACTTGGCCATGCCTCAAGAGTTTTTATTTTGACTCGTTCATTAGATGGCAAGAAAATTAAATCTTTCCCTTTTGATAATTTTCCAAGCTCAATTTTTCCCACTATAACTCTCTTGTCTTTTATTTTATATATATCTTGAACAGGAAATCTTAAAAATTCTGAATCTGAATTTTTAGAAATGTCAAAACTATCAAGCACTTCAATAAATGTTTTGCCAATATACCATTCCATTTTTTTGCTTTTAGTAGATATATTATCACCAAGTTTTGAGGATACTGGAATTGAGGCATAACTCTGAACATTTATATCAGATAGATAATTATCTAATTTAACTCTAGTTTTCTTGAACTTATCTTCATTGTATTTTATCAAATCCATTTTGTTGTAAATTGTTATTACAGTTTCAATTCCAAGAAGTTTTAATAGATAAGCATGTTTTCTTGTTTGCTGTTTAACTCCCTCGTTCACATCAACAATTAAAACGGCAATATCTGCTGATGCAGCACCCGTTATCATATTTCTTATAAATTCTTTGTGACCTGGAGAATCAATAAAAACATATTTTCGAGTTTTTGTTTTAAAAAAAATTCGAGTTGTATCAATTGTAATCCCTTGATCTCTCTCGTCTTGAAGAGCATCGAGTAAAAATGCAAACTCGAACTCCACTCCCCTGCTTTCACTTGCTTTTTTTAATTCTAGAACTTTTTCCTCAGTAATCTCCTGAATATCATACAAAAACCTTCCGATGAATGAAGATTTACCATGATCCACGTGGCCGACAATAACAATTTTAGGTATCTCAGACGACTCAAAATTCATTTTACATATACCCTGATGACCTTAATCTTTCGAAAACATTTTCATCTTCATGGTCCATTGCCCTTCCGGATCTTTCTGATATTTTACTTACTTGTAATTCCTTTATTATTTCATCTACAGTTTTAGCTGAACTTTCTACAGGAAAAGTAATATCTTTATCACCAAGAGATCTATATCTCTTTCCGTTTTTAGAGAAATATAAGTCTACTACTGGTATGTTTTCATTTTTTATGTATTGCCAGATATCTAACTCAGTCCATCCCAAAAGTGGATGTATTCTTATATGAACTGATTCGGGATAATTAAAATTAGATTGATCCCAAAATTCAGGAGGTTGATTTTTGGTATCCCAATTTCCATGTTCATCACGTGGACTAAAAATTCTCTCTTTTGCTCTAGTTCCTTGTTCATCTCTTCTAATACCTGCAATAATTCCCTTAAATTTATTTTTTTTCAAAATATTTTTCAAACCACTTGTCTTTCTTGCAGCTGATCTAGCTGCTGGTGGTAAAGAAGGATCAATCTTACTGAGTGGAGGACAAGTACCTTTTATAAGATTTACTTTCCATTTCTTTACAAACTTATCTCTAAAAGAATACATCTGTTTAAATTTTTTTCCAGTATCCACATGGACTAAAGGAAAAGGAATTTTACCAAGAAAAGCTTTGAAAGCTAACCAAACCATTACATTAGAATCTTTACCAAGAGACCATAGCATTGCAATATTCGGTATGGATTTAAAAGCTTGTCGAAGAATGTAAATACTTTCATTCTCTAATTTTCTGAGGTTTGGATTCATTTTATTTATTTTTATCGTAATGGATTCCACACTCCGTTTTGATCTTATTGGACCACCTCCCAGATCTTATATTATCAGGATTTGTTGTTCTTTTAGTGCAATGAATACAACCTATGGATAAATATCCTTTTTGAAATAATGGATGTCTATTTATATTTTCTTTTTCAAAATATAAATCTACAAATTCCTTGGTAACATTAGCCAAAGGATTTACAACAATTTTACTGTTTACAATTTCAAGTATTGGCAAATTCTTTCTTTCATCATCATGATATGATTTTCTTCCGGATATCCAGGCATTATAGTTTTTTAGCTCTTTCTGTAATGGCATAACTTTTCTTATATTACAACAATTATCTTGGTCAGTTTGCCATAACACATTTTTACTATCTCTTAAAAGTAGATCATTTGAGTCAGGAAAAATCTCTTTTAAATTATTTAGATCAAATCTATTCATCAAATAATCTTTGTATTGATGGGTTTCGTTAAATAAAAAATTTGTGTTTATCAAAATTATTTGCAAATTTTTGTCAATTTTTGAAATCATGTGAAGTATAATGGCTGATTCTGTGCCAAAAGAACAAACATATGTAATCTTATTTTTAAACACTACATTTATTGATTCTTCAAGAATTTCAATTGGGGATAACTTTTTAAAAGACCGATTAAGTTTTTTAAGTAAATTAGCACTTGGTTCCATATAATTTATTAATTATAAATATAGATATTTGTCAATAACTTATGTAAATTAATTTTAACTACATAAAAATAATGTATTTTAATTTTGATATTAAGAATTATTAATATTATATGCAAGATAAGATAAAATTTAATAAATTAATTTGGCTAGGAGCAAACCTTATTATGGTCATAATGATGGTCATAATAGGCGGATTAACCAGACTAACTGATTCCGGCTTATCAATGACAAACTGGAATCTTTTTCTCGGCATCATTCCTCCAACAAGCGAATCCGAATGGATATCTCTTTTTGACTTATATAAACAATATCCAGAGTATAAGTTGAAAAACCCATCGATGACATTGATAGAATTCAAGAAAATTTTTTTCTGGGAATATCTTCACCGAATATGGGGTAGGATAATAGGGCTTACATTCTTTATTCCATTAATTTTTTTGTGGGTTAAAGGATCGTTTAACAGAGGTGAAAAAAAACTACTCATCATCCTTACTTTTTTAGGATTTTTTCAGGCATTCATGGGTTGGTTTATGGTCAAAAGTGGGTTAGTAGATAAACCTGATGTAAGTCATTTTAGACTTTCGGCACATCTAGTTACTGCTTTTGCAATATATTCTTTACTCTTGTATTTTTTTTGGATGGTTTTTTCTTCTCTTAAAACAAATAAAAATAGTTATAGAATACCAAGAATTAAAAGTCATAAACAAAATTTTTATATTTCACTTTGTTTATTATTTTTAACAATATCTGCAGGCGCCTGGGTTTCAGGTACTGACGCAGGGCTTTCTTATAATAATTTTCCTTTAATGGGTGACAGTTTCCTACCACCCATATTGTCCACAGAAAATGACTATTCGTTTGACGTACTTTTTTATGATCAAGGTTTTTTGCAATTTTCTCACAGGCTTTTTGCTACTTTCACATTATTATTCATTCTTCACACTATCTTTAGAGCAAATAAGGATAATTTTTACAAGGAATTTAAAATTTTGTTTTTCTTCCTATTGGCTATGATAATATTTCAATACACAATAGGTGTTCTCATTTTAAAATTGTATGTTCCCATCCCATTGGCTTTGGCACACCAGCTTGGTTCACTTGTAATCCTCTCGTTAATTATTATTTCCATATGCGAGGCAAAAAAAAAGGGGCTTTAAATGCCCCTTGTTTTTCAACTAATTATTATACAAAATTAATTTAGAAGCTTTTTGAGATTGAAAAAGAAACTTCGTCCGCTTCTAAGCTGTCAGTATATCCATCAATTGTTGTATAATTAAGTCCTAAGTCTAAGCCAAAAATGCTTGTTGATATTGAAGCGATGTAATCTGAATAGTTATTTCCACCTTCATCATCCATTCCTGTAAAACCTGCTCCACCTGATATTGTGAATGGAGTGTTAGGAACTGCTATTTCAATACTTACATTCTGGTAGTCATATTCACCTGTTTGAAAACCATTCGGAGAATATCCATAGTAATAAGAAATACCAACGTCTGTAATTGGGTTTGGAACAGCTAGGCTTAAGGAACCATAGTATTCAAAGAAGTCAACGTTTCTTGCTCCATTAGCTGTGTTCTCATCTGTCATACCTGGATAATCATAATATAAAAAACCAACGTCATATGAAAAATAGTCTTCTAAAAGAGGAACTGCACCAGAAAATCCTCCATAGTAATCAAGTTCATTACCTGAAAGTGTGTTTGTTCCTCCTGATACATTCGAGCCCCAAAAACCAACATATGCGTCTATGTATGTGTCGAGTAGTGTTACACCATAATCTAATCCACCTTGTACAGCTGATTGTCCATCGTTTTGTTGCTCACCTCTCCAGATGTACTGAGAATAGTAGCCTACGTTAGCTGAGATCGATCCGTAAGGAAGTTCTTCTGGAAATTCAAAAGATTTTGCTGGATTTACGAATAAGAATGGTATGGTTAGTGCGCTAGCTGTAAATAATTTTTTTATCATTGCAAGTCCTTTCCTAAATTAATTTGCGCTAATGATTAAAAATTAGGCAATTAATATTTTTGTATAATAATTAATCATATAAGAAAAAATATTACATTATGTTGCGAAAATCAAGCGCAAACGTAAAAAAATCCCACATTTACATGCTTTTGTTGTTTTTATACAACTATTATGTGTTTTGATGGATTGCAAAAAAAATTTTAAATTAGTATTCTCAAAATACTTAAGCATGAATATTTTTCTTATTATCTCATATTTATCATTATTTATTTGGCTATATTTACTATTGTTACATGGTAGATCTAGTATTTTAGGGGGCTATTTTTTTTGGTCTAATAATATTATTTTTGAAAAACTTTTTAAAACTAAAAAATTAACAATCAATGGAAGAATCTGTGTTATCATTCCTGCTAGAAACGAAGAAAAAACAATTTTAAAAACGCTTTTTTCAATTAAAGATCAAGGTTATAAAAATCTTGAAATTATTGTAATTAACGATAACAGTTCAGATCAAACAGCAGTCATTGTAAATGATTTTAAAAAAGATTTTAAAAAAATCACTCTAATTAATGGAAAAAAACTTCCCCGCAATTGGGCTGGCAAAACTTGGGCGTTAAAGCAAGCTGTGGATTATGCAAATAAAAAAAAATTTACTTACTATATGTTTGTAGATTCAGACATCATTGTTAAAAAGGGTTTATTAATAAATATTGTTTCTTTTATTCAAGAAAAAAATTATTTGATGGTATCGTTAATGGCCAAGTTAAATTGTCATTCAAATTGGGAGAAATTCCTCATACCTTC
>CACHGK010000012.1 GCA_902579395.1 uncultured Alphaproteobacteria bacterium | reverse complement strand
TTTTAAAGAATAAAGAAGATAATTTTTACATTTCTATTTTACTAACAAACAATGATAAAATCAGAAAAATAAACTTTCAATACAGGAAAATTGATAAAGAGACAAATGTTCTATCCTTTACTCAAAATGAAAAGAGAATGTTAAAGGAGGCTAAAAACCACTTGATACTTGGTGATATAGTCATCTCGATTGAAAAAATTATATCAGAAGCTGAGCAACAGAAGAAAATATTCTGGGATCATTTATCTCATATGTTAATACACAGCATTCTTCATTTACTGGGTTATGATCATGAGAATAAAAATGATGCGATTATGATGGAGAATAAGGAAAGAGATATTTTTACAAAGCTTTCTGAAGAAAAAATAATATGATAAAAAAAATTCTCTACAAAGTTTCATCTTTTTTTAACCAGAACAACAAAGAGGATATTAAAAATGTTTTAGAAGATTTAATTGATGAAAATACCAATGGATCAGAGAAAATAGATGACGGAACAAAGAATATTTTCAAAAATGTTATTAACCTTAACGATAAATGTATAGAAGACGTTATGATTCCAAGAGCTGATATAGCAGCAGTTCCTGATGATATAAAAATTAATGATTTGATTTATTTCATAAATAAGACGAAACATTCTAGAATTCCTGTTTTTGAAGAAAACTTAGATAAAATAATTGGTATGATTCATATTAGAGATCTTTTTGAGAAGATTAATAATAAGGTAAGGAATAATAAAACTCAGAAGTTGCAAAAAAATATAACACGAAAAATATTATTCTCTTCTCCTTCTATGAAAATTGTTGACCTATTGCTTAAAATGAGGTCAGAACAGATACACATGTCTATAGTAGTCGATGAATTTGGGGGTACTAATGGACTTGTTACAATTGAAGATTTAGTTGAGGAGATTGTTGGAGAAATAAAAGATGAGCACGATTTTGAAGAAATTGAAGAAATAAAAAAAATTTCAAAAAAAACCTATGATGTTTCAGCCAGGCTAACAGTAAGAGATTTAGAGGAAAAAATTGGTATATTTTTTTCAGATGATGAGAAAGAGGATATTGATACAGTTGGTGGGCTTGTTTTTAATTTATTAGGAAAAATACCAAGTAGGGGGGAGGTAATAACGCATAAAAGTGGATTAGAATTTACAATCCAAGATGCAGATACTAGAAAAATTAAAAGAATTTTAGTTAATGTTAAATAGCATACATTCTAATGCTAAATTTCTTTTAGCGGGTTTATTAACTGGATTTTCTATTTCTTTTCCTTATCTTCTCCCATTGTTTTTCCTCGGAAACTATCTTTTCTTAACTGGTATTTTAAAAAGAAAACTTAATTTTTATAATTTTATTCAAGGCTGGTTATTCGGATTTGGTTTTTTCTTATCTTCTATGCACTGGATTATTTATCCGTTTTTAATCTATGAGAAACACCATGCGATAGCTCCATTTATTTTAATTTTATTTCCTCTTTTATTAGGCACTTTTTATTCTATTACTAGCATTCTAATTACAAAATTTGTTGAACATTATAAAGTAAATTCTAGTTTTTTTTTTTCAAAATGCTTTGTAATTTCAATACTTTTTTTTTCAACTGAATTTTTAAGGTCCTCAATTTTTGGAGGTTTACCATTTAATTTAAATGCTCATATTTGGGTTTTTGATGAAAAATTCATAAAAGTTGCTTCTTACGTTGGAGTATTTGGTTTATCTTTTTTAACAATATATTGGATTACATTAACAAATCTACTTATCTACAGAAAAAGTGCTTCCTTCTTATTTTCACTTTTTCTTTTTCCTACTTTGTTAATATCAATTAACTCGTTCACCTATATGAATACAAATCAAGATCAAAACGAAAATATTCTTATCAGAGTGGTGCAACCAAATATTCAACAAAAACAAAAATGGAATAAAGTTTTTTTTCAAGATCATATTGATAGACTTATAAAATTGTCAACAATCAACACAGATGACACTGAACTCGTTGTTATTTGGCCAGAAGCAGCTTTGACTGTTTATTTAAATGAAGAGGATGATTTAATTAATTACTTAAAAAGAAACCTCAAAAAAAATATTACACTTATCACAGGAAGTTTAAGAAGAAATTTTGAGGGCAATAATGTTAAAGTTTTTAATTCTTTTTATGTGATAAGAGAAAATGCAATCTCATTTTATGATAAAAAAAGATTAGTGCCTTTTGGAGAGTTTATACCTCTAAGATTTATTTTTAATTTTTTTAAATTAACTCCAGGTGAAACAGACTTTTCGAAAGGAGATGGTAAAAATATTTTATCTTTTAAGTACTTAGAAGATAAAATATTTTTTGAGCCTTCTATTTGTTATGAATCTATTTTTCAAACTTTTAACTTAAGTAAGATTAAACTTTTTATAAACATTACAAATGATGCTTGGTTTGGAAATACGACTGGTCCGAGACAACATTTAACCGCTTCAATTTTCAGATCAGTTGAAAAAGGGGTGCCATTCGTACGATCTGCTAATTCAGGAATATCTGTAATTGCTAACTCTAATGGTAAAGTTTTAAAAAAAATGGATTTAAATCAAATAGGTTATTTAGAGTCAAAACTAACTCTAAGCGATAATTCAACTTTCTTTAATAAGTATAAAAGTTTTGTTCTTCTCTTATTATTAACAACAGTTATGATTTTAAATTTAGTTATCGATTTACTAATAAAAAAAAGAAAAAGTTTGAAAATTAAATAATAATGAAATACTAATCATACTTTATGTTAGAAAAGTCAGATAGCTATATCTTCACTAGTGAATCGGTTTCTGAAGGACACCCAGATAAAGTTTGCGATCAAATATCAGACCTTGTTGTTGATCTTTATATGAAGGCTGATAAAAATTCACGAGTTGCATGCGAAACATTAGCTACAACAAATAGAGTGATATTATCTGGTGAGGTAAAAATAAACCAAAATCAAGATCAAGTTAACAGACAAATAATAGACGAGAAGATTCGGGAGAAAGTAAAAGAAATTGGTTATGAACAAGAGGGATTTCATTGGAAAAATTTAAAAATTGATAATTATTTACACGCACAATCCCAAGATATTTCTCAAGGTGTAGATTCGGATAAATTTATAGGCGCAGGAGATCAAGGTATAATGTTTGGTTATGCATGTACTGAAACCAAAACGCTGATGCCGGCGCCAATATATTATTCTCATAAAATACTTATGGAACTCTCGGATTTCAGAAAAAATAATTGTTCTTTTTTTGGACCTGACTCGAAAAGTCAGGTTTCAATGGAATATGATGGAAATAAACCAAAAAAAGTTTCTTCAATTGTAGTTTCAACACAGCATACTGAAGACATTACAAATTCTGAAATAAGAAAACAAGTTATCGAGATAATTGAGAGGGCTGTGCCTTCTAAAATACTTCCAAAATCAGACCAAATTCTTATTAATCCTACAGGAAGATTTGTTGTTGGAGGACCTGATGGAGATACCGGTTTAACAGGAAGGAAGATAATAGTTGACACTTATGGAGGTGCTGCACCACATGGAGGCGGAGCATTTTCTGGAAAAGATTACACAAAAGTGGATAGATCAGCGGCATATATTGCTAGATATTTGGCAAAAAATGTTGTTGCTACAAAATTTGTTAACAAATGTCTAATACAACTATCATATGCAATTGGCGTTGCAAAACCCATATCAATATATCTTCTGACAGACAACGAAGCTAAAATTAACTCACAAAAAATCATAGATATAATAAATCAGAATGTTGACTTATCTCCAGAGGGAATTAAAAACCATTTAAAACTGGATAACCCTATATACGAGAGGACTTCGACTTACGGTCATTTTGGCAGAGATTTTATTTCAGAAACAGGATGTTTTTCCTGGGAAAAAACAGATTTAGCTGAAAAAATCGTAGATCAACTTTAATTAATGTTACCTTTTTACGGAAGAAGATTATCAAGGAATACGAAAAATTTTCAACTTGATAGTTTGAAAAGTTTTGAATTTTTCTTTGATACAAATAGATCTACTTTTATAGAGAAATTTTCGCTTTTAAAAACTACTCCCCTAAATCTTGAAATAGGTTTTGGCACTGGTGAAAATCTAGTATTTCAGTCTCAAAAATATAAGCATGAAAACTTTATAGCTTGTGATCCATTTATTTCAGGGTCTTTAAAGCTCAAAAAAAAAATAGAAAGTGAAGACTTAAGCAATATTTTTTTTACTAATCTTGATTATTTTGAATTGTATAAGTTAATTAATAGATTAACCTTTAGAAAAATATATATTTTATTTCCAGACCCTTGGCCAAAAAAGAGGCACAAAAAAAGGAGATTAATAAACTTAGAATTTATTTCAAGTTTAAAAAAAGTGATATCTTGTGATTCAAAAATTTTTATAGCAACTGATGATCAAGATTATGCAAACCAAATAAAAAAGCTTTTCCTAAATGAAAAATTTTTTGATCGAGAACTTTTTAGTTCAAATTATACTCATTTTTGTAACAATATTTTATGTCCAACTAAGTATTTTAGAAAAGCTATGAATCTAAAAAAGAAAGTTAATTTATTTATTTTTAAACAAAATAAAAAAAAAAATTAATAAATTATTTAAGTTTTAATAAAGTATTGGTATGAATACCTAAAACTTTGTAAATTACTTGTGAAAGTTTTAATTTTAAAAATTAATTTAAGGGTATAAATAATTGGAAAAAGACGAAATCAGAGATAGTCAAACTTTTGATATAATAGATGTTGCTAAAAATATTGCCAAGGAAAAGGGCATTGATGAATTAGAAGTTATTGAGGCTATGGAATCTGCAATTGCAAAAGCCGGAAGAACAAAATATGGCTTTGATCTCGATATAAGAGCTCATGTTGACAAAAAAACTGGGAGAATTGGACTTTTTAGATACCAAGAGGTAGTCAAAGATTTGGAAATTCTTCCAATGGAAGAAAGAATCAATAAAGTTAATAAATCGAGTTTAAGTAAAGACAATAAATCACTTGATATAGGTGACTTTGTAAAAGAGGAACTACCACCACTTGATTTTGGAAGGATTGCAGTACAAACAGCTAAGCAAGTGATTTTTCAGAAAGTGAAAGAAGCTGAAAAAATTATGCAGTTTAATGAATTCAAAGATAAAGTTGGTGAGATTGTAAATGGAGTCGTCAAGAGGGTGGAATACGGAAATTTGATTGTTGATCTAGGAAAGGGTGAGGCAATTTTAAGAAGAGAAGAGTTACTAAATAGAGAGGTATTTAGAAGGTCTGATAGAATTAGGGCTTATATTAATGATGTCAGACATGATTTGAAAGGTCCACAGATTTTTTTATCAAGGGCACACAACAATTTTCTGGTAAAGTTATTTTTTCAGGAGGTACCTGAAATTTATGACGGAATTATTGAGGTTAAATCAGTCGCAAGAGATCCAGGTAGCAGAGCTAAAATAGCAGTTTTTACAAAAGAAAAAAGTATTGATCCTGTTGGGGCATGTGTCGGAATGCGAGGAAGTAGAGTGCAAGCAGTAGTTAACGAGTTGCAAGGTGAAAAGATCGACATTGTTTTATGGTCAGAGGATGTTGCAACTTTTGTTGTAAACGCTTTAGGTCCAGCTGAAGTAGATAAGGTAATAATAGAAGAAGACTTGAAGAAAATTGATGTCATAGTTCCAGATGAGCAACTAAGCTTAGCTATTGGGAGAAAAGGTCAAAATGTCAGACTGGCAAGTTCTTTAACCGGGTGGAGCATCGATATTTTAACAACGTCACAGGAATCAGATAGGAGAAATGAGGAATTTAAGAATCTATCTCAAAAATTTATAAATTTTTTAGATGTAGATGAAGTCATTGCGCACCTACTTGTTACGGAGGGTTTTACATCCATAGATGAAGTTTCAATGGTGTCGCTTGAAGAATTAAATTCAATCGAAGGATTCGATGAGAATTTATCCAAGGAATTAATTGAAAGGGCAAAGAATTGTGTTGAGAAGGAAAGAATTGAAAATATTTCAAAATTGAAAGAATCTGGAGTTGATGATTATATTTTAAATAATTCTTCTTTTACTACAGATCAGTTATTAAAGTTAAATGAGAATAATATTAAAACAAGAGATCAACTTGCTGATTTATCAAATTCAGAACTTATGGAAATCTTCAGAGAAATGGAGATAGAAAAAGCAGACGAAATAATTATGGAATCTAGAAAACACTGGTATAAAAATTAAAAAATGGATGAAAATAAAGATAAGAAAACCTTGTCAGGTAAACTGCAATTAAAAAAAACAATTAATGCTGGACAAATTAAACAAAGTTTTTCTCATGGCAGAAGTAGATCTGTATCAGTTGAAGTTAAGAAAAAAAGAACTTTAAGTGGGTTTTCAAAAAATGAAATAGCTAAACAACCTAAATCAGATGGGGCTATGATTTCCGATGGTCAGGAAAGTTTTAAGAAAGATGATCAGCCTTTAGAAACTAAAGTGATAAAAGAGAGAAGAGATCCTTCAGACGAAATCGAAAAGAAGAATATAAAAAAAACTAATGTCAAAAGTTTTAATGATCAAAAAAATGATCAAGAAATCAAAAATGAAATTACTGAAAAACCTAAACAACCAAAGTTTGTAAAATCTCCAAAAAGTTTTGAAAATAGGAGGCAAGGTAAGCTTACAATTTCTCAAGCATTAGATGAAGATAATGAGAAAGTAAGATCGCTTGCTGCAATCAAGAGGGCAAGAGAAAAAGCAAAAATGAGAAACGTGTCAAAACTTGAAAATATGGAAAACCTTGAAGTAAGGGAAAAGAAAAAAAAAGAAATTGTAATTCCTGATTTAATAGCAGTAAATGAGTTGGCTGCAAGGTTAGCAGAGAAATCTTCAAATTTAATTAAGGTCTTAATGAAGTTGGGAGTAATGGCCACCATTAACCAAACAATAGATGGTGACACAGCAGAGTTATTAGTAATAGAATTTGGGCATACACCAAAGAGAGTTAGTGATTCGGATGTCGAAGTGGGATTGGATGGACCATCTGATAAAGAAAAGGACTTGCAGTCGAGGCCTCCAATAGTCACTGTAATGGGACACGTTGATCATGGGAAAACTTCTCTTTTAGATGCAATTAGAGAAAAGAAAGTCGCATCCACCGAAGCTGGAGGTATAACACAGCACATTGGATCATATATTGTAGAGGGTAAAAAAGGACACATGATTACATTTATTGATACCCCAGGTCATGCTGCCTTTAGTCAAATGAGAGCTCGGGGTTCAAATATTACCGATGTGATTGTATTGGTTGTTGCTGCTGACGACAGTGTTAATGAACAAACTGTAGAGGCAATTAATCATGCAAAAGCCTCAGGTTGCCCAATTGTTGTTGCAGTAAATAAGATTGACTTGCCCACTGCAAATCCTCAAAAAGTTGAATCAGATCTTATGAAACACGAAATAATTAGTGAAAAAATGGGGGGACAAAATGTTTTTGTTAATGTATCTGCTAAGACAAATGAGGGTATTGAAAACTTATTAGATGCAATACTTCTTCAATCTGAAATATTAGAATTAAAAGCCAATCCAGATAGAGCCGCTGAAGGAACCGTTATTGAATCCAAGATTGAGAAAGGGAAGGGCACTGTTGTTTCTATTTTAATTCAGAACGGCTCGTTGCAAATTGGTAATATAGCTGTTGTAGGAAAAGAATGGGGTAAAGTTAGAGCCATGTATAACGATTCCGGAGAAAAGATTGATATTGCGCTTCCAAGTTACCCTGTTGAACTTCTTGGATTATCTGGTACTCCAGAATCAGGAGATAAGCTTGTAGTTGTTGAAAATGAATCTAGAGCAAGAGAAGTAACTCAATACAGGTCTAGAATGAAAAGAGTTGAAGAGAACGCGTCTATAAAAAGAGTAAGTATAGATCAAATGATTGAGAGTGCATCTAGAGAAGAAAAAAAAGTGATTTCCATTATAGTTAAGGCAGATGTCCATGGCTCAAAAGAAGCTATAGAACAAAGTTTGAGTAAAATGAATTCAGAAAATATTGAAATAAAAATTATACACACAGCAGTTGGTGAAATTAATGAATCTGATGTAACACTTGCAATAGCATCTGAAGCAAGGATATTTGGTTTTAATGTTAAAGCAAATTCACAAGCAAAATCTCTGTCTAAGAGAGAAGATATTAGTATAAGTAACTTCTCAATAATATACGAAGTTATAGATGAAGCACAAAAAATAATTGATGGTTTGGAAAATGACAAACTCTCTGAAACGCTGATTGGCAAAGCCATGATTAAGCAGATTTTTGAACTCTCAGACTCAAGCAAAGTTGCTGGTTGTATTATAGAAGACGGTAAAGTTACTTCAAAGTCATTTGTGAAGGTTATAAGAAATGAAAATATTTTACACGAATGTGAAATTCAAAGTCTTAGAAGAGAGAAAGATCAAGTAAAAGAAGTTCTAAGTGGATTGGAATGCGGCATTGTGCTTTCAAAAGTCAATGACGTTCTTGCAAATGATAGATTAGAATTTTTCATTAGAGAGAAAGATGAAAAAAAATCTTAGTTTAGAAAAAATTAAGGAAGAACGAAGGAAATCAAGAATTGATAAAGTTTCTTCCTTGATAAAAAAGGCGATTGCAGAAACTTTTCTGAAATTAGACTTTAATGATTTAGACGGAAAAAATATAGTTTTCTTTGTTTCGAATATTTCTTTGTCTGGTGATGGGAAATCAGCCAAAGTTTATATTGAAAGTATAAATGATTATCCAAGTGATTTGCTATCCAAAATTATAGAAGAAAATTCATTAAAAATTAAAAGAAATTTTTCAAATAAAGTTGATTTAAGATATACTCCAAAATTAAAGTTTGAAATCCAAGGTACTCAAAAAAATAATTTTTAATGAGTAGGATTAATATCAATGGGTGGATATTTTTAGATAAGCCTATTGGTATGACATCCAATTATGCATTACAAAAAATAAGAAAGATTTTTAGAAATTCAAAAGCTGGTTTTATAGGAACTCTTGACCCATTAGCATCAGGTTGTCTTCCAATTGCTTTAGGAACAGCAACAAAATTAATAAAATATATAGAAAAAGTCAATAAAACATATGTGTTTACAATTCAATGGGGATGTAAAACTGACACTGGTGATTCAGAGGGGAATATAGTCGATATTAATAAAAATTACCCAGATTTAGAAAGTATAAAAAATAAATTATCAGATTTTTTCGGAGAAATCGTGCAAACACCACCCAAATTTTCATCATTAAAAATTAATGGTTTTAGAGCATACGATTTGGCTCGAAAAGGAATACCATTTAATATAAGTAACAGAAAAGTCTTTATTAAGAAAATCAAAATCCTTGAAAAAATATCATCTGAAAAGACAGTATTCTCGGTCGAGTGTAGCCCAGGCACTTACATAAGAAGTTTAGCAGAGAGTATAGCTGAGTCTTTAGGTACTTTAGGTATGGTAACTGAATTAAGGCGGTTGAGATTTGGAGATTTTAATAAAAAACTTATTTCACTGGATTATTTGTTAAGTTTAGTGCATAGTGATGACCAAAGAAAACTTGTTCATCCAATTGACGCTGTTTTTAAGAAAATTACTAAAATCCAATTGAGTAATAAACAAGTAAAAAAAGTTTTAACAGGTAATTTTATTGAAATGAAAAAGCAAACAATCTCTAATGATTTAAATGGCAGGAATATTGTTTTGGCAAAACATGCAAATAAATTTATTGCATTGGGTTTGATTCAAGAAAATAACTTTCATCCTAAAAAGTTGTTAATTTCATGAAATTTATCATATGTTATAAAACATGTTTTGAAAGAAAATAGGAAACTAAAATGGAAAAAACTTCAACAAAAAAGATCGATCTTAAAGATAGTATTGGCAGCAGTGAAAGCCAAATATCAATCTTTACAAAAAGAATTAAGAATTTAACTGAACATCTAAAATCTAACAAAAAAGATCATAACACTAGAAGAGGTTTAATGAAGCTTGTAGGAAAAAGAAAAAAACTTTTAAGCTATGTTAAGAATAAAAGTAATGAAAGATACGAGTCTATTATAAAATCTCTTGGTCTAAGGCGTTAGACAATTCAAGGAGAAAAAAATGTTTAATATTTCATCGGTTGAGTTAGACTGGAAAGGTCTTTCTCTAAAGTTAGAAACAGGTTTGGTTGCACGCCAAGCTGACGGTGCTGTGATGTGCACTCTTGGTGGCACAGTGGTTTTGTGCACAGTTTGTGCATCAAGAGAAGATAATCAAAATAACGATTTCTTCCCTTTATCAGTTCATTATATCGAGAAAGCATATTCTGCTGGTAAAATACCTGGTGGTTTTTTCAAAAGAGAAGGAAGACCATCTGAAAATGAAATTTTGAGTTCCAGACTTATTGATAGACCAATTAGACCTTTGTTTCATTCAGATTTTAAGAATGAAACACAAGTTATATGTACAGTGATAAATTATGATGGAGAAAACGATCCTGCGATTTGTGCGATGATTGGTACTTCTGCGGCGTTAACAATTTCAGGACTTCCTTTTTTAGGTCCTTTGGCTTGTGCGAGAGTTGGTTATATGGATGGTGAATACATCCTAAACCCAACGAAAGATGAGATGAATGAAAGTGAGTTAGACTTGGTTGTTGCTGGTACAAGAGATGGGGTTCTTATGGTAGAGTCCGAAGCTAATGAATTAGACGAAAAAATAATGTTAGGTGCAGTACAGTTCGGTTTTAATGAGTTTCAAAATGTAATTGATAAAATTATAGAGTTAGCTGAGAAATCTGCAAAAGATTCATGGGAAGTTCCTGAAAAAAAAGAGCATGATTACCAAAAAAAAATTAAAGAGATTTCAACAACCAAACTAACCCCCCTTTATGAAATCAAAGAAAAAAAGAAGAGAAATGAATCTCTTAACGAAAAAAGAAAAGAAATATTGGATGCTTTTCAAGATGATTCTGTTGATGATTCACAGATTTTAGAAGAAATAAAAAAAGTTGAGAAAGAAATTGTTCGGTCTTCGGTTTTAAAATCTAAGAAAAGAATTGATGGGAGGGGGTTAGATGAAGTAAGAGAGATTGATGTGAGAGTCGACTTACTTGATAATGTTCATGGTAGTGCTCTCTTTACCAGAGGTGAGACTCAAGCTTTAGTTAGTACAACATTAGGTACAACTTCTGATGAACAGATGTTAGATACCCTTGATGGAGATGTAAAAGAAAAATTTATGTTGCACTATAATTTCCCTCCCTTTTCTGTCAATGAAGTAGGAAGAATAGGCTCGACTGGAAGGAGAGAGGTTGGGCACGGCAAACTTGCTTGGAGGGCAATTAATCCGATTCTAAAGAAAGAGGCTAGGGATTTTCCTTACACTATAAGAATTGTTTCTGAGATTACGGAATCCAATGGATCCTCTTCGATGGCAACAGTATGTGGCTCATCTTTAGCTTTGATGGATGCAGGAGTTCCTCTGCAGAAATCAATAGCAGGAATTGCAATGGGTCTTATTAAAGAAGACAAAAAATTTGTTGTTCTGACTGATATATTAGGAGATGAAGATCATCTTGGAGATATGGATTTCAAGGTTGCTGGTACAGAAACTGGAATTACATCATTGCAAATGGATATAAAAGTTGATGGAATAACCGAAGAAATAATGAAAGAATCTCTTTCTAAAGCTCATACAGCTAGACTTCATATCTTAAAAGAGATGAATAAGGTTGTAAAAAAACCAAGATCTAATACTAAATCCAATGCTCCTCAAATTGAAAAAATTAAAATAGATAAGTCAAAAATTAGAGAAGTTATTGGTTCTGGGGGCAAGGTGATCAAAGACATTTGTGAGAAATCTGGAGCAAAGGTTGAAATTGACGATGACGGTTTAATCACAATATTTTCATCTAAATCTAGTGAGGGAAAGATTGCAAGTGATATGATTAATGACATAGTTGCAGAACCTGAGGTTGGAAAAATTTACGAGGGAAAAGTAGTTAAGACAACTGATTTTGGTGCCTTTGTTAATTTCATGGGAAGTAGAGACGGCCTTGTTCATATAAGTCAACTGAAAAATGAAAGAGTAGAAAAAACAACAGATGTTGTGAATGAAGGTGATATTGTTAAAGTAAAAGTAATTGGTGTTGATGATAGAGGAAAGGTAAAGTTAAGCATTAAAGACGTTTGATATGAAAAAAATAGACTCTATTATTTTGTCAGGAAAAGAATCATTACCTTTAATTGAAGGTGGAAAAGGTATAGCAGTGAGCAGTGGCGAAAGCTCAGGTGCCTGGGCCAAGGCTGGAGGGGTCGGAACTTTCTCAGGTGTAAATGCTGATTCCTATGACAAAGACGGAAATCTGATTCCTCAACTTTATAAAGAAAATACAAGAAAAGGTAGACACAGAGAGCTTGTTGATTTTTCTGTCTCTGGTGCAATCGAGCAAGCTAAAATTGCAAGAGACATAGCAGGAATTAATGCTCCGATACATATTAATATATTATGGGAAATGGCCGCTGCAGAGGAAATACTTACTAGAACATTAGAGCAAGTTGGAGATATAATTGATGGAGTAACTTGTGGAGCAGGAATGCCGTATAAATTATCAGAAATCGCTGCAAAATTTGGAATTTATTACTACCCCATAGTATCTTCCGCTAGGGCATTTAATGCTCTATGGAAAAGGTCTTATAGAAAAACCTCAAACTTTTTAGGCGGTGTTGTATATGAGGATCCATGGCTTGCAGGTGGACATAATGGTTTGTCTAATAATGAAGATCCCCTCAAGCCTCAACCTCCGTATCCAAGAGTAAGAGAGCTTCGTTTATTGATGAATGAATTTAATTTACAAGATACCCCTATTATCATGGCTGGAGGTGTATGGAATTTGTCCGAATGGGAAGATTGGATAGATAACCCAGAGATTGGAAAGATTGCTTTTCAATTCGGAACCAGGCCTCTTCTTACAAAAGAAAGCCCAATACCCGAAGCATGGAAGAAACGACTTCTTACAATAAAAAAAGGAGAGGTAAGTCTCCACAGATTTAGTCCAACAGGTTTTTATTCATCAGCTGTAAAAAATGATTTTTTAAAAGAGCTTGAAGAAAGATCTGAGAGACAAACACCTTTTTTAAAAGAACAAACAAATGAATTCAATGAAAAAATTGAAATTGGCCCTAGAAACAGAACTTTTTACGTAAAACATTCGGATAAGTATAAAATTTTAGAATGGATAAAAAAGGGTTTTTCTAAGCCAATGACGACACCCAATAATACTTTGATTTGGGTTACAATAAAAAAGGCAAGCCAGATAGTAAAAGATCAAATTGACTGCATGGGATGTTTATCGCAATGTCTCTTTAGTAATTGGTCCCAAGACGAAAAAGGAACAACAGGGAAAAAGGCTGATCCAAGATCTTTTTGCATTCAAAAAACTTTACAGAAAATAAGTCATGGTATATCTAATTTAGAGAATGAGTTGATGTTTGCAGGACATTCAGTTTATAGATTTGCTCGCGATCCGTTTTACAAAGGTGGCTTTATTCCAAAAGTTAATCAACTGGTTGACAGAATTATGCAAGGATTATAGTTTATTCTTAAAGATTTAAAAATGCAATCTAACAAACATATTCAAAATGCATTGAAAATGCTGAAAAACTCCCCTTTGAAACTAACTGATCAAAGGATGAATTTAATAAAACTTCTATTTAAGAATGGGGCCTCACATTTCACAGTAGAAGAAGTGTACAAGAAAGTTAATAAAAATAAACTTAAGATTTCACTCGCAACTGTTTACAATTCACTCAATCAGTTTAAAGAGCATGGTATAATCAAAGCTATAAAAGTTTCAAGCGACAAAATATATTTTGATACAAACCTTAAAGAACATCATCACTTTTTTTGCCAAAATTCTGGAAAGTTAATCGACATTCAGACGGAAAATGTAAAAATCTCTAAGCTACCAAAATTACCTAAGGGAAAAAGAATCGAGTCTGTTGAAGTTTTAATAAACATAACTTCTTAATGTAATAGTAAATTGATTAAATAATCGATGTTTCCAACTCACCTTGAACCCCATATAGATTTTTTTGGAACCCAACCTTTGATGTTATTATGCTGTACTTGACACCAATTATTTGTGCATCTTTTTGTTTTTATAACAAAATTTTTTTGAATTATTGCAATTTTCTTTGACTTCAATTTAGGAAATTTAAAGATGAATTCCTCTTTTGCGACCACAATAGCATACTTCTTATCAGATAGTTGTGAATTTGAAACCCAACCTAAAATACCATTAATATCTTCAACTCGTTTCCAATTTTCAAATTCATTGATAATCTTCAGAGGATATCCCTTTTTTAAAATCTTATAGACCTTAAGATGATTCAATCCAGGTCCGTTTCGAACATTAACCTCATTAAATTTTGTGGTTAGAATTTTTTTAGTTTCTGATATACTTAACACAGGAAAAGAAATTCCAAAAATTACTAAAAGTACAAATAAATAGTTAGAATATATGCATTTGAAAAATCCCATCATTCTCATTACAAGAAAATTACCGGAAAAGATAGAAAAAACTTTAAAACAAAATTTTAATCTTATTTTGAATAAGACTGATAAAAAATTATCTTATAAAGACTTAAAAAAAAAGATAGATAACGTCGATATATTAATTCCTTGCGTGAGCGACACTATAGATGCATCAATCATAAAGTCTGGAAAAAAATTAAAGTTAATTGCAAATTTTGGAAATGGTGTGGATAATCTTGATTTAGTCACAGCAAAAGAACAAAATGTATTAGTTACAAATACGCCTGACGTCCTTACTGAAGATACTGCTGATCTTGTGCTCACGTTGATACTTATGATCTCAAGGAAAGTAATCGATGCTCAAAAAGAACTTGTTGAGGGAAACTGGACTGGATGGGGTCCAAGTAAAACAATAGGTCAAAGAATTAAAGGTAAAAAAGTAGGAATAATAGGTATGGGCAGAATTGGTTGCGCGGTGGCCCAAAGACTACAGATCCTTGGTGTTGAAATCTATTACCATAATAGACGACGTTTAAAAAAAAATGTAGAAAAAAAATATAAAGCTAAATATTTTCACGATCTGGATTATATGATAGCTCAATCTGATATTATTTCAATTCATTGTCCTTATACTCCAGAAACATTCCATCTCTTTTCAAAAAAAAGGCTTAGATTATTGAAGAAAAATTGTATTATAATTAATACCTCAAGAGGAGAAATTATAGATGAGGAGGCTTTAGCCAATCTTCTTTTCCAAAAAAAAATTGGTGGCGCAGGGCTTGATGTGTTTGAGCATGAACCACAAATAACTACAAGGTTACTTGAATCAGACAATGTTGTCTTACTCCCACATATTAGCTCAGCAACATTAGAGAGTAGAATTGCTATGGGACAAAGGGTTATAAAAAATATTATTGCTTTCACGTCTGGAAAATCACCTCCAGATTTAGTAAATAAACCTTATTACGATTAGCCACAAGTTTTGCAATCACTATTCTTTTTTACTGAGATTTTTTTCACATCAAGGCTAATTGAGTCAAATAGTATAAACTCGTCAAATTTTTGTCTCAACCCTAAGACATAATTTAATGCAAGATTCGCTTGAAATAAACCACCTATTCCTGCAACGGAGGCTATTATTCCCATTTCATCACAACCAGTAGTTTCGTCATTATTAGTCAAGTCAGGAAAAACACAATTGTAACACGGGTTTTTTTTATTTTTCCATGATGCAAAGATAAAGGTTTGAATTTCAAAGTTTTGGAGCGCAGCTGAAATTAGTATTTTTTTTTTATTATGACAAAAGTTGTTTATAATTAATCTGGATTCGAAATTATCTGTGCAATCTAAAATTATGTCGCTATTTTGAAGATAAGAGCTAATATTTTTTTCTGAGATTTTTTCTTCTACATGTTTTATGTCTGCAGAACTATTTATATTGAAGATTTTATTTGCAAGAACAAATGATTTTTTTTCGCCTATGTCTTTTTCTTCAAATAATGTTTGTCTATTTAAGTTGCTTAAACTTATTATATCATTATCAATAAGGGTTAAAGAACCTATGCCGCTCATAGAAAGATACTGAGCTGCAGATGTTCCCAATCCGCCGCAACCAACTATTGATATCGAAGCTTTGTGGATTTTTTTTTGACCCTCTAGTCCTACCTCGTCGATAATAATTTGTCTTGAATATTTTTCAAGAAATTCATCCTTTAGATTATTCATTTGTAATATCAGAAAATAGTTGGGTTGATAAATATCTTTCAGCGAAAGAAGGGAGAATTATTACAGTATTTTTATCTTTCATTATATTATCCTCGTTTATTTCCACGGCAGCCGATAATACTGCACCCGATGAGATTCCTCCTGCAATACCTTCAAATTTAGCTAAGGTCCTCGAATAAGAAAAAGCAGAATTATTACTTATTGATAAAACTTTATCAATTATCTTTAAATTAAGATTTTTAGGAATAAATCCGGCACCAATCCCCTGTATTTGATGGTGTCCCGGTTCTGATCCACTTATTACAGCTGAGTTTTCCGGCTCAACAGCAATTATTTTGATATTATTATTTTTCTCTTTAAGATATTTTCCAACTCCGGTTATAGTCCCTCCTGTTCCAACACCAGATATAAAACAGTCTATTTTACCTTCACAGCCTCTCCAAATTTCTTCTGCCGTTGTTTGATAATGTATTTGTGGGTTAGCTTCATTTTCAAATTGATTTAATATTATGCTGTTTGATATTTTTTCTTTTATCTCTTTTGCTTTTTTCATGGCTCCAGTCATACCAAGTTTTTTTGGAGTAAGTATTAATTTGGCACCAAAAAATTTGAGCATCTTTTTTCTTTCGACTGACATGCTGTCAGGCATCGTAAGAATTAATTTATATCCACGCGAAGCACATATGAAGGCAAGTGCAATACCTGTATTACCTGAAGTTGCTTCAATAATTGTTGAATTAGTATTTATTAATTTTTTTTTTTCAGCAAAATTTATCATGGCTAAACCTATTCTGTCTTTTACAGATCCGAGAGGATTAAAAAATTCAAGTTTTGCTATAATATTACCTTGAAGATTGAAATGCTTTTTTAACTTACTTAATCTAACCAATGGAGTGTTCCCAATGGTTTCATCAATTGAATTAAAAATTTTACATGAAGTGCTAGATATCAAAGTCTACTCTCTTTGGAATATTTTTTTGTATTTTTTTTTCATTAGCAATTTTGCAAATTTCTTCTACTGAAATATCCATAAATTTTTTATAACAGTTTTCTGTAACCTCATTAATTAGTGGAATAATAATTTTTTGGGAAAGATCTGAAGAAAAATTATTAGAAATTTTTTTGTCATTAAATACAGATTTAATTATGTCTGCAATCATAACTTTCCTTCTTTCCTTGGCTAAACTGTAGCCACCTTTTGGCCCTCGTGAACCAACAAGAATCTTTTTCTTAACTAGTACTTGAAGGGTTTGTTCTAAATATCTCTTTGGAATTCCTTGTCTCTTAGCAATTTCTTCATTCTGAACAGGTCCGTTCCCCGAATTTAAAGCTATATCAACAACTGCTTCTATAGCATAAATTATTTTTTTTTGTATTTTTAACAAAATATTTCCAATCAGACCCCAGTTGATCCAAAACCACCGGACCCTCTTTCCGTACTGTCAAGACTGTTACTTTCAACAAGCTTTACTGTTGGAAGATTAATAAAAACCAACTGAGCTATTCTCATGCCTCTATTTATAGAAAAAATAGACTTTCCATGATTAATTAAAATTACTGCTATTTCTCCTCTATAGTCAGAATCTATTGTACCTGGAGAATTTAATACCGTAACACTATTTTTCAATGCTATACCAGACCTTGGTCTGACTTGTCCTTCAATGCCGTCTGGCATTTGAATAGAAAAACCACAGGGTATAAGTTTGGTTGAACCGGGATCTATTGATATTTCATTTTTAATAGCCGCTAGGAGATCAAAACCAGCGCTACCCTTAGTAGCCTTTTTGATTTGATAAAGTCCTTCACCATTTTCTAATGATTTAAAAAATATTTCATTCATTTTAATAACTTATTTTTTTTTAAAAAAATTCACAATTTTTTTTGAAATTTTTTTTGCAATCGCAGATTTTTTCATCCTTGGCCAATTTTCTATTTTTGTATCTGTTATTAAGTGAATTTTATTATAATTTGAACCAAATACTTTATTATGACTTACATCATTGGCAATCATCCAGTCACATTTTTTTTTTTTAAACTTAGATTTTGAATTTTCAATAATCTTTTCTGTTTCAGCCGAGAAACCTATCACTAGCTTTGGTCTATTATGGTGAACTGAGATTTTTTCTAAAATATCAATATTTTCGTTTAACTCAAGATTGATGGAATCTCCTTGATTTTTTTTTAATTTTTTTTTAACGATATTTTTCATTTTCCAATCAGAAATTGCTGCCGCTGATATAAAAATATCACAGGGAAGATTTTTTATGATCTTTTCATAAAAATCCTCTGCACTTTCTGCATTCAGGATTTTTAAATTATTAGGTTTATTAATGTTTGTCTTACCTGTTATTAAAATAGTTTTTGCACCATGTGTGCTAATGGATTTTGCAATTTCATATCCTTGTATTCCAGAAGAGAAATTACTTATAAATCTGACAGGGTCAATTTTTTCAATTGACGAACCGGCCGTAACGATTGCTTTAAGATTTTTAAGTGATTTTGGTGAAAAGATATCATTCAGATTTTTGATTATTTCTTCTACTTCCATAAGTTTTCCAGTTCCCTGAGTTCCACAAGCAAGCTTACCTTTTTTTGGTGAAAAAATTTTTACATCCATACTTTTCAGCTTTTTGAGATTATTTTTTACAGCATTATTTGTCCACATATTAGTATTCATTGCTGGAGAAATTATTTTAATTTTTTTTGATGCAAGCAAAATATTTGAGGCTAAATCATCTGCAATGCCGTTGGCCATCTTTGCAATAAAGTTGGCTGTGCAAGGTATAACAATTATGGCATCTATATCATTGGCCAATTTAATATGATTCATTTGTTTTTCTTCTGATAAGGAAAATAGATTTGAATGTAACTTGTTACCAAGAAGACTCTCAAAGGTTAAAGGGTTTATAAACTCCTTTGCACTTTCAGTCAGAATACATTCTATTTCCACTTGATTTTCTTGGAGTCTTCGTATTACATCAAGCGCCTTGTAACATGCAATTCCTCCGGTAACAATAAGTAAGATTTTTTTCTTTTTTAAGAAATTTGTCATAATTTACCAATATGAATTGATGCTATGCCATCTAAAATATCTATTACTTCAATATCTTTAAATCCAGCTTTCATAAATTTTTTAGTAAGTTGAATTTGATTTGGAAATTTTTCAATGCTTTCAATTAAATAAGAATATGCACTTTCATTATT
>CACHGK010000011.1 GCA_902579395.1 uncultured Alphaproteobacteria bacterium | reverse complement strand
GGTGCTTGGAGCAGTGAAATAATTTATAATTCATTTGGTTTAAAATTGCCACTAAGACCTTTGAAAGGCTTATCGATTTTAGTAAAATCCAATGAAAATAATTTTCTTCATAATCTTTGGTTTCGAAATATATATATTGCTCCAAGGAGTGAGGGCATTCTTGCAATAGGTGCTACAGAAGAGGATAGAGGTTTTGATGAATCGATTAAGATGGATGAGTTATATTATTTGACTAATTCAATGTGGGAAAGCTTTACCAAACTTGAATCTTTAGAGTTAAGAGACATTCGAGTGGGGATAAGACCAGCTGTAATTGATGGGAGCCCAATAATTGGAAATCTAAAAGAAATTAGTTCGGATGTTATTTGCAATTTTGGTCATTATAGACACGGAATATTGCTGGCTCCAATTTCTGCTGATATTGTTTCGAAATACGTTTTTGAAGAGAAAATTTCAGGTCAATTTAATTTTTTTTCTCCAAGCAGATTTAAATTGTAGTTATTTAGGTTATCATTAAATTAATGTCAGGAATAAAAAAAAAAAAATTTAAAATAAATGGGAAAGATTTTATTTGCAGTCTCAATGAGCCATTTTTATATGATTTATTAAAAACTTTTTTAAAAGAAAAAGTAACTGAAAATCATAAGATTGCAGTTGCTGTAAACAATGTTTTAGTAGAAAAGAAGAAATGGAAAAAAAAAAAGATTTTCTACGACGATAAAATTGAAATAGTAACACCATTTTTTGGAGGTTAATCATTCCATGGAATCTGATGAATTGAAATTAGACGGAGAAAAATTTAAATCAAGATTGATTATGGGTACCGCTCTGTTTCCCAATATTGATATTTTAAATAAATCTTTGAAATCTTCAGGTACCGAAATAATTACCTTGGCCATTAGAAGATTGAATTTGACAAATAATGATAGCTTCTTAGCTCAAATTGAAAAAAAATACAAATTTTTACCTAATACGGCTGGGTGTTTCACAAAGAAAGAGGCTATTCTAACTGCTGAATTGGCCAGAGAAACATTAGAAACTCATTGGATTAAATTAGAACTTATCAGTGATAAAGAGATGCTATTACCTGATCCAATAGAGCTTTTTGATGCATGCAAAGATTTAATAAAGAAAAAATTTAAGGTTTTTGCATATTGTTCTGACGACCCAGTATTATGCAAAAGACTAGAGGATCTCGGTTGTGAGGCAGTTATGCCACTAGTTTCACCAATTGGCTCAGCACTTGGTGTAAGAAATGAACATAATTTAGAAATAATAAGGAAAATGTGTTCAGGTAATATCTTTGTGGACGCTGGGATTGGAAAGCCTAGCGATGTTGTTAAGATAATGGAGCTTGGGTTTGATGGGGTTCTTCTGAACTCCTCAGTAGCGAGATCCTTAAATCCCGTTGAAATGTCAGAGGCAATGAAATTGGCAGTTTTAAGCGGAAGAAAGGGATTTAATTCTGGTACTATTGAGAAAAGTAAATTGGCTTTAGGAAGCACAAGTTTTAAAGGAAAAATATCTAATTTTTAACGTTAATTTTTGATAAGAAATTTTGTATGATTTTAATTTCTTCATTTGAAAGAATTTTCCTTTTGTGAGCGACCTCTAAAACAAATTTCCAGTTAGTAAGGTAAGTAATATCAATTTTTTTTTTTTTAAAAATGTAATTTTTGTTTATTATTCCATAATTAAAAATTACAAAGACTCCTTGAATTTTAGCTCCTACTTGCTCTATAGCCTCAAAGAACCTTAATTTACTTCCACCGTCTGTCATTAAATCCTCAACTAATAGGACTTCATCATTTTTATCTATAATTCCCTCTATTTGTGAATTTTTCCCGAATTCCTTTTTTTGTTTTCTGATATAAGTCATAGGTAAATTCAATTTTTCGGAAAAAAAAGCTGCAAATGGGATACCTGCTGATTCTCCACCTGCAATAGAAGAGATTTCATTAAAATAATTTTTTTTTTTAAGTTTTTTAATACCAAGCTCTATTAGTTTTTTTCGTTCTTTCGGAAAAGATATTATTCTTCTGCAATCACAGTAAATTGGACTTTTTTTTCCAGAGGTTAATTTGAATTGTTTTTTTGGGCTAAAGTTTATACATTTTAAGTCTAATAAAATTTCGGCAGCAAGAAGAGAACTTTTTTTTGTCATAATTGAATTTTGTAATGGTTTTAAATGAATTATTAAGTTTTTTATTAGTTTGGATTTCTCTTAACACAAATTATGAAACTAGTAAATTTGATTTTCCTGTCAATGTTGTAAAACCAATTGTTATCCAAGAAATGGTTTGTGGTGGGAGGTGTCCAGTTGTTGCATTTTTTTCAAAGGATAGAGGTATATTTATATCTGAAATGGATTTAAGTGATATTTGTAACCAGTCGATACTATTACATGAAGTAATACATGCTTTACAAATTAATTCCAACCTAGAAGATGCTTTTAAAGAAAAAGAGGCATATGAATTACAAAATAAATTTTTAGAGGAATTATCATTAAAAAATGATATGATCAAAATTTGGAACGTTAATAAATGTCGATCAAATCAGTCAAACAAATTATTTTAGTGGAGTGAAAAATGAGTGATTATAAAACAGATCTTGAAATTGCGAGGGAGGCAAGTAAGCTTCCAATCTCAAAAGTTGCTTCAGAAAAACTTTCCATTGATGAGAGTAACTTGGTTCCATTTGGACATTACAAGGCAAAGCTTAGCTCAGAATACGTCAATAAATTAGAATCAAAGGATGACGGAAAGTTAATTTTAGTAACGGCGATGACCCCAACCACAGCTGGAGAAGGGAAAACAACAACTTCTGTTGGACTTACTGATGGATTGAATTATATAGGAAAAAAAGCCATGGTTGCTCTTAGAGAACCGAGTTTAGGTCCTTGTTTTGGAATGAAAGGTGGAGCTGCAGGAGGAGGATATGCTCAGGTTGTTCCTATGGAAGACATTAATCTTCACTTTACAGGTGATTTTCACGCAATTACTTCTGCTCATATGCTTCTATCGGCAATGGTTGATAATCATATTTACTGGAACTTAGAACCAAGAATAGACAGTAGAAGGGTCACGTGGAGAAGAGTTGTGGATATGAACGACAGGGCATTGCGCTCAATCACAAATTCTCTTGGAGGTATATCTAATGGTTTTTCGAGAGAAGATGGCTTTGATATTACAGTTGCTTCTGAAGTTATGGCAATCTTATGTTTATCCAAAAATTTTGATGATTTAACCTCTAGATTAGGAAAAATAATAGTTGGATATTCTAGAGATCTTGAGCCGATATTATGTAAAGATGTTAAAGCGGATGGAGCCATGTCAGTTTTGCTAAAAGATGCGTTGCAACCCAATCTTGTTCAGACTCTTGAAAATAACCCCGCTTTTATTCACGGTGGTCCATTTGCAAATATAGCTCATGGTTGTAATACTGTGATTGCAACTAAGACAGCTCTTAAACTAACTGATTATGTTGTTACTGAGGCAGGTTTTGGAGCAGATCTTGGTGCAGAAAAATTTTTAAACATTAAGTGCAGAAAATCCGGATTAAAACCCTCTTGCGCAGTTGTAGTTGCTACAGTGAGAGCTCTTAAACTTCATGGTAATGCTGATCCAAAAAATTTGGGTGAAGAAAATCTTAAAGCAGTTGAAGAAGGGATGCCAAATTTATTAAGGCATTTAGAAAATTTGTCAAAATTTGGAATTTCATCTGTAGTTGCTTTAAATAGGTTTCCAACAGATACGGAAAATGAGATAGCCAAGGTTCAAGACGTCTGTAAAAACGTTGGTGTTAATGCAATCCTTGCTGAGCATTGGAAGGATGGTGGTGCCGGAGCTGCGAAGCTCGCTGAATCGGTTATAGATACAATTGATAATAAAAGTTCGAATTTAAAATTTCTTTATGATGATAATGATACTCCTAAACAAAAAATTGAAAAAATAGCAAAAGAGATATATAGAGTTGGGTCAGTAAGTTTTTCACCTTTAGCATCAAAAAAATTAGAAGAAATTTCTAAGCTTGGATATGATCACTTTCCGGTTTGTATGGCAAAAACTCAATATAGCTTTAGTACAGACCCTTTAAAAAAATGTGCTCCAAATAATCATGACATGCAAGTAAGAGAAATAAGACTTTCAGCAGGTGCAGAGTTTATTGTTGCTATTGCCGGTGATATAATGACAATGCCTGGTTTGCCAAAAAAACCTGCAGCTTACGAAGTTTGTATGGATTCAAAAGGTGATATCCAAGGACTTTTTTAAATATATTGTTTGTAAACATTCAAGAAATGTTTATTTACTATCTTATTTGAGAATTTCTTTATAACGAGTTTTCTTCCATTTTTTCCATAAAACCTTGCTAATTTTTTATTGTCTAAAATTTCTTCAATGGCATTAGCAAGGGAAATATAATCTCCTACTGGAACTAACAAACCATTATATTTGTTTATACAAATCTCTTTGCATCCTACAGTGTTAGATGTAATTATTGGTAATTCACAACTAGCTGCTTCCAAAAGTGCTTTAGGGAGTCCTTCTCTGTATGATGGCAGAACTGCAATTTTTGACTTTTGTATTAAGGGTATTACATTTTGTGTTTTTCTTTTCCAATTAATTAAACCTTGTTTATGCCATGCTTTAATTTTATCTAATTCAACCGATGATCTATTGTTGGGGTCTGGAGAACCAAGAACCAATAATGTAATTGGTCTTTTTTTCCTAAGATTTTTTATAGCTTCAATGAGTTCAATGAACCCTTTGTCATACAAAATTCTAGAATGAAAAATTAAATCAAAATTTTTTTTTGTCTCCTTTTTTATAAATTTATTTGTATCAACCCCTGAACCTCTAATAATTGTGATTTTTGAGCTTTGTATTTTTAAATATTTTTCTATTATTTTCTTATCTTGATTATTTTGAAAAATAAAATGAGAATTTTTCTTTGATAAAAATATTTTTAACAAATTTATGTATATTTTCTTAATTATTTTAGTAGATTTTTTTTTATCAATAAAAAGATATCCAAGTCCAACTATACACATAATCATTTGAGTTTTTCTAATTAATGGAGATATTAATGATGTGTAGAGAATTGGTTTTAGGGCGATACATTGAATAAGGTCTGGCTTAAAGTTAAAAACTATTTTACCAAACTCTATTAAGCATAATAACTCTTTAAATGGATTGATTGATTTTCTATCTAAATTTAAATTTATTGTTTTGAAACCTAGTGCTTTAATTTTTTTTTCATTTTTTAAGAACTTGCAAACTATTAAAACATCAAATTTATTTTTTATTGCAGATTTTGCTTGATCTAATTTATGTGTTAGAAAATAATCATCTTCGCTTATGAAGTACAATAGTTTAGTTTTTTTCATATAAGGTAAAAAATGTTATATTATATTATTTTTGGGATTATCTTAGCAACAATTTTACTAGCATTCTTAATTAATATTGTCCATTCATCTCGTGAGCAATTTAAAAAAAAGTTAAAGTTAATTTTTCTTTTTATAATTCTTGGCATTACACTGATTGTAATGACCAGATTTCCTCAAGTAATCTCTGTTATTCCTGCGATATTTTTGATATTGTATAGATGGCGTTTTTTAATAAATTTTCTTGCTAAAATATTTTTGCTCAGGAATTTTAAAAACTCATCATATTCTAAGCCTATGAATAAGAAAGAGGCTTTAGAGATTTTAGGTTTAAATATTAATGCTTCTAAAAATGAAATTTTAAAAAGATATCAAGATCTTATGAAAATAAACCATCCTGATAAAGGTGGATCCGAGTGGGTTACTAAAAAATTAAATCAGGCTAGAGAAACTCTTTTAGGTTGAGATTTTTTTTTTTTTCTTTAACCTTTTTCATAAATGATAAAACAAGTGAAGAAAGCCATTTTTCCTATTGCCGGACTTGGAACAAGATTTCTTCCAGCGACAAAAAGTATTCCAAAAGAAATGTTAATTATCCTTGATCGCCCCATACTTGAGTGGGCCGTCATAGAAGCATCGTTATCTGGTATAGAGGAAATGATATTTGTGACATCTTCAAAAAAAAATTCAATAATCGAGCATTTTGATAAATCTAGCATTTTGGAGGACTTATTAAAAAAAAAAAAGAAAATGGATAAGCTTTTATTAATACAAAGTCAAAATAAATTAGGAAACTTCTCTTATCTTATTCAGGATGAACCTAAAGGTTTGGGACATGCAGTGTGGTGTGCGAGGAAGTTGATTGGAAAAGATGAGAACTTTGTAGTAATACTACCAGATGACATAATTTTATCAAAAAAACCAGCTGTAAAGCAATTAATAGATGTTTCTTGTAAAACAAAAGGAGGCTCGGTTTTAGCTCTTGAAAAAGTTCCCAAAAAAGAGGTTTATAAATATGGTGTTATTAATCCAAAAAGGAAGATGAATGGTTTTTACTCTATAAACTCTCTTGTTGAAAAACCCAAACCAGAAAAAGCACCCTCTAATTTGTCTGTTGTTGGAAGATATTTGCTAAACTCTAAAATTTTTGAAAAACTCGAAAAGCAAAAAAAAGGTTTCGGGGGAGAAATACAACTTACTGATAGCTTGGCTTCTTTGATAGATGATCCAGGATTATTTGGTATTGAGTTTGAAGGAAAAAGATTTGACTGTGGAAGTAAATTGGGTTTTATAGAAGCAAATCTAAATTTTGGTCTTAGTGACAAAGAAATAAATAGCTCTTTAAGAAAGAAAATAAGAAATTTATGAAAATTACAATAGTAGGAACTGGTTATGTTGGTTTGGTTTCAGGTGCGTGTTTTGCAGAATTTGGTGTAAACGTAATTTGTGTTGATAAAGATGTCGAAAAAATCAAAAAACTTAAAAAAGGAATTATACCAATTTTCGAGCCAGGACTAAAAGAGTTGGTTCATAAAAATATGACAGAAAAAAGATTATTTTTTGAATCTAGTCTTTCTAAATCGGTTGAAGGTTCCTCTGCCATATTTATTGCTGTCGGAACTCCATCTAGAAGAGGAGATGGGTACGCGGATTTAAGATATGTTTTTTCAGCAGCAGAAGAGATTGCATCAAATCTTAAACATTATGCAGTAATAGTAAACAAATCTACTGTGCCGATTGGAACAGGAAAAAAAGTGATGAATATTATAAAAAAAACAAATTCTAAACTTGAATTTGACGTTGCATCAAATCCAGAGTTTTTAAGAGAGGGTTCAGCTATAAATGATTTTATGAGACCTGATAGAGTTGTAATTGGATGCGAAGGAGATAGAGCGAAGGCAATTTTAAAAGAATTATACCGGCCTTTATACCTTTTAGAGACACCTATTTTATTTACTAAGAGAGAAACAGCAGAGTTAATTAAATATGCAGCTAATTCTTTCTTGGCTACTAAAATTACATTTATTAATGAAATTTCAGATCTTTGTGAAAAAGTAGGAGCAAATGTAAGCGATGTGTCAATTGGGATGGGACTAGATGGTAGAATAGGAAAGAAGTTTTTGCATCCAGGTCCTGGATATGGAGGTTCATGCTTTCCTAAAGATACACTTGCTTTGGTAAAAACTGCACAAGACTTTAAATCTCCATTAAAATTAATAGAGCATGTTGTTGAAAGTAATAAAAAAAGAAAAAAAGTAATGTTTAAAAAAATTTTGAGAGCTTTACCAAAAAATAATAAATCTAAAACAGTCTCAGTGTTAGGTCTAACTTTTAAACCAAATACGGATGATATGAGAGATAGTCCTAGTTTGGAGATAATTCCCTCTTTAATAAATAAAAAATGCAATGTAAAAGTTTATGATCCAGAAGGAATGAAAGAAGCCAAAAAGTATCTGTCCTCTTATAAAAATAAAATTTCATGGTGTAAAGACCCATATGATGCATCAAAAAAATCTGATGCATTAGTCATTCTCACAGAATGGAATCAATTCAGAGCACTGGATTTATTAAAATTAAAAAAATTATTAAGAACGAAAATAATCATAGACCTAAGAAATATTTATAATCCAGAAGAAATTAAAAATGAAGGCTTTGAATATCATTCTATTGGACGGGGTGATTTGTAATGAATATTAAACATCAATTTCATAAATCTATTATCAGATCATATGATATCAGAGGTATATATGATAAAACTTTATTTAAGGTGGATGCAAAAGTAATTGGACAATTATTTGGATTGAAAGTAGGTAGAGGGAAAAATATTAATATTGGCTATGACGGAAGAAATTCATCAATTGAATTAAAAGATAGTCTTATTGAAGGCATATTGGAGGCAGGTGCAAATGTTTGTGAAATTGGTTTGGTGCCCACACCACTTTTATATTTTTCATGCGTTAAAAATAATTCAAAGGGCGGAATAATGGTAACTGGATCGCATAACCCCAAGGATTACAACGGATTTAAGTTTGTATTAGATAATTTACCCTTTTATGGCGAAGATCTTAAAGAATTAGCTAAGGAGGCAAGATCTTTCTCTATATCGAACATTATTGGAAAAAAATTTAAATTTAATTTTCAAACTGAATATATAACAAACCTTTTTAAAAATTTTTCACAAAAAAAAAAAATAAATATTGTTTGGGATTCAGGTAACGGTTCCTCTGGTAATATTATGAAAGAAGTAGCATCAAAAATAAATGGAGAACAAAAACTTCTTTATTGTGATATTGATGGAAATTTTCCTAACCACCATCCTGATCCTTCAGAACCTGAAAATCTAATTTTTTGTAAAAAAGAAATAATAAATAATGATCTCGATTTGGGAATAGCATTTGACGGCGATGGAGACCGAATTGGAGTTGTAGACGATAAGGGGAGGATTATTCCTGGGGATATGCTATTGTTAATTCTGGCAAAGGATTTGATAAAGAAACAAAATGAAGTACTAGTTATTGGAGATGTAAAATGTAGTCAGGTTCTTTTTGATGAAGTTGAAGCACTTGGTGCTAAATCTTTAATTTCAAAGACTGGTCACAGTCATGTAAAAATTAATATGAAAAAATATAATGCAGATTTAGCTGGCGAAATGAGCGGTCATATTTTTTACTCTGAAAATTATGGTTTTGATGATGCTTTATTTGCAGCGGTCAAACTTATAAAGATTATTGCAAATTCAAGTTTAAAACTATCAGAAATGGTTGATGAAATTCCTAAGGTGTTCAACACTCCTGAGATAAGAATAGATTGTGATGATGAAAAAAAATTCGAACTTATAGAAAATATCTCAATTAGACAAAAAAAAACTGGAAAGAAAATTATTGATGTAGACGGATTGAGAGTCATTTCAAAAGATGGATGGTGGTTATTAAGAGCTTCAAATACTCAACCAAGCATTGTTTTAAGATGTGAGTCGAAAAGTTCAAGTGGTCTTAAAGAACAAATAAGAGATGTTAAAAACGTTATAAAAGAATTTGATTCACAAATTTCCGAAAAAATTTTGGTTGAAAATTAGAGTAGATTTTTTTAATTTATACATTAAATAATTTAATTATGACTAGTGAAAATAAAATTAGTTCAACTGATATAATTACTCAAGAAAAAGTTGAACTAAAAAAGCCAAAGCTTTACAAAGTGATTTTATTGAATGACGATTACACACCCATGGAATATGTGGTAAAATTGATCAGAATTGTTTTTCGGAAGAGCGAGAACGAGGCTGTAAATATTATGTTAATGGTCCACAAAAAAGGTTCGGGTATATGCGGTATTTTCACAAAAGAAGTAGCTGAAACAAAAGTAGAAACTGTTTTAAAAATGGCAAAAGGTGATCAACACCCTTTAAAATGCATTATGGAGGCAGATTAATGATTTCTGATGAATTGGAAAAAACACTTCAAAGAACACAAAAATACGCAAAGTCTTTTAAACACCAATACATGACTTTAGAACATTTGTTGCTTTCAATGTTAGAAGATGAGGATGTCATCAAAGTGATGAATGCGTGTCAAATTAATATTGAAACTCTGAGAGAAAATTTAGAAAAATTTGTTGAAGTAAACTTAAAAGATCTGATTTCCATTTCTGCTGAGAAAGAGATAAAACCAACTTTAGGTTTTCAAAGAGTAATTCAACGTGCTGTAATACACGTGCAATCGTCTGGGAAAGAAGAGGCCAACGGTGCTAATGTTTTAGTTGCCATTTTTAGTGAAAGGGAATCTCATGCAGTTTATTTCCTCCAGCAGTTGAATTTAAACAGACTTGATGTTGTCAATTTTTTATCTCATGGTATAGAAAGGGAAAAAGAGGGTGAAATTTTGGAAGATATTAATGATGATGACTCAAAATCAAGTCAAAATAAAGATTCCAATCATGCAATCGAAAATTATTGTGTAAATTTAAATAAAAAAGCCATTGAAGGAAAAATAGACCCAATAATTGGTCGTGAAAAAGAGATAAATAGAACAATCCATGTTTTAGCAAGAAGAAATAAAAATAACCCAATTTTTGTCGGTGATCCAGGTGTTGGAAAGACAGCATTGGCTGAGGGGTTAGCGCTTAAGATAACTAAAAAAGAAGTTCCTTCAATTCTAAAAGATTCAAAAATTTATTCTTTGGACCTTGGAGCTTTATTGGCAGGAACCAAATTTAGAGGCGATTTTGAAGAAAGATTAAAGAAGGTCATAGATTTTTTCCAAAAGTTTGAAGATTGTATTATATTCATCGATGAAATTCATACGCTTATCGGAGCTGGAGGAACAAGCTCTGGCTCAATGGACGCATCTAATATATTAAAACCAGCTTTAACCAAAGGTAATTTTAAATGTATTGGTTCGACCACTTACAGTGAATATCGAAACTATTTCGAAAAGGACAGAGCACTTTGTAGAAGATTTCAAAAAATCGACGTAGATGAACCATCGATTGAAGATTCAATTAAAATAATTGATGGTGTCAAAGGGTACTATGAAAATTTTCATGGGGTAGAGTTCGATGAGGATTGTTCAAAAGAGGCTGTAAATCTCTCAAAAAAATACCTAATTAATTTAAAATTACCAGATAATGCTCTTGATGTAATGGATGAAACTGCCGCCTCAATTAAAATTAATGAAAAAAGATCGTCAAAAAAAATAAATAAAGCAGATATTCAAGAAACTGTTTCTAAAATAGCTAATATACCAGAAAATTCAGTCAAATCAGATGATAAACTTAAATTAAAGAATCTTGAAAGAGACCTCAGAACATTAATTTTTGGTCAAGACAAAGCAATAAAGGTAGTTTCATCAGCTATAAAACTATCAAAAGTTGGCCTAAGAAACAAAGAAAAACCCATTGGCTCTTTTTTATTTTCAGGTCCTACAGGTGTAGGAAAAACTGAACTTACCAAGCAGTTAGCCAATATAATGAAAATGAACTTTGTTAGATTTGACATGTCAGAATACATGGAAAGACATAGTGTTTCAAAACTGATTGGTGCACCACCCGGCTACGTTGGTTTTGATCAAGGAGGTTTACTTACCGATGCTGTTGATAAAAATCCTCATTCGGTAGTTTTATTAGATGAGATTGAAAAGGCCCACCCTGATCTTTTTAATATCTTGCTTCAGGTAATGGATTATGGAAAACTTACAGACCATTTAGGAAAGAAGGTTGATTTTACAAATGTGATTTTGATTATGACTAGTAACATTGGAGCTGAAGAGATTGTTAAGGAAAATGTTGGTTTTTTGGGTGAAAACAGCGTCAATGATAACCAGAAAGCCATAACAAAATTTTTTAGCCCAGAATTTAGAAATAGGCTAGATTCTATTGTAAATTTTGAGATGTTAAACAAGCAAAATTCTATTAAAGTAGTTGATAAATTTTTAATGGAATTAGAGTTAATGTTAATGGATAAAAACATATCATTAAGTGTAGGAGAGCTTGCAAAATCAGAACTATTAGATCTTGGATTTGATATGGTAAATGGAGCAAGGCCTATGGCAAGAGTAATAGAAAATAAAATAAAAATACCTTTAGCCGATCTTATGCTAAAAAAAAGTAATAAATTAGAAAGCATTCAAATAGATTATTGTAATAAAAACAAAAAATTTAAATTTTCTTTTACTAATAGTAAGAATAAGCTAACTATTGTCTACAGCGAAGGGTGAAAAAGTAGACAAATATTCTAAGGTTTCGGAAACCTTATGATTTTCATTTTTAAGAAAATTTTTGATAGGCTCATTGAGCTTTTGATTGTTGAACCAATGATTACTAAATGTTAGGCACGGAAGATATCCTCTGGATATTTTATGTTCGCCTTGCGCACCAGCCTCAATTCTCTGTATTTTATTTTTAATTGCGTATTCAATTGCTTGATAATAACAAAGTTCAAAGTGAAGATAAGATATGTTTTCAATACATCCCCAATATCTTCCGTATAAGGTATTGTCTCCAATGAAATGAATCGAACATCCTAATAATTTTTTTTTCTGAAATGCTGAAATCAATAATATATTGTCGATGGATGATGAATTAACTAAACTTTTAAAAAAATCTAAATTCAAATATGGTCTTGACCATTTTTTATCAATTGTATTAATGTAACAATCATAAAGGTTAATTATATCGGTTTCTTTTATATTATTTCCCTTTTGGTGAACAAAAGTAATTTTTTTGTTTTTAAGAAAACTTCTTTCTTTTTGAATATTTTTTTTTTTTCGACTTTTCATTGAATCAAGAAAATGTTGAAAATCAGAAAATGATTTATTTTCCCAATGATACTGTATTCCGGTTCGTCTAAAGAAATCATGTTTCTCTAATTCACTTGAAATTTCCTCACTTATAAAATTTGCATGAAATGACGAGATTCTTTTGGTTTTTAAAAATTCCTTTAAGCACTCTAGTACATTTTTTATTTTTAATGTTTTTTTTGAGTATATAAACTTTAGTCTACTCACCGGAGTAAATGGTATGCCAGATAGGAACTTTGGAAAATAATCTGCCCCAATTTGATAATATGCTTGTTCAAAGACTTGATCAAAAATATATTCTCCGAAAGAATTTAGTTTTTTAAAGTTAGGGATAAACCCAATTGTTTCACCTTTATCTTTTATCGTTATATGTTGAGGAATCCAACCAGATGATGAATTGGTACAATTTGAATCTTCAAGCAATTTAAAAAAATTATATTTTAAGAAGGGAGAAGAATCTGTGAAATTTATTTTGCAAAATTCCTCAGCTTCCTTAATTGAAGATATAGATTCTATATTCATAATTTTATGATATAGAGAAAATACCCTCTATTTCAACTGGTGAATTTAAAGGGAGACTGGAAACACCGATTGCTGATCTGCTATGCTGACCTTTTTCTCCTAATACATCAACTATCATATTAGATGAAAAATTTAAGAGATATGGATGATCTTTAAATTCCTCATCACAATTAAAAAATCCTTTTATATTACAACAATAAATATTTGAAATAAGTCTTTCTTCTTCTTCTATACAATCACTTAAATTCCATAAAAGGTTTGACGTAGCAATTTCTATTGCGTTTTTTAATGAATCTGTATCATGTACTAGTTCAATTTTTCCTGCATTTTCAATTCCATTTTCTGTCAATGGTAGTTGACCGGAAATGAAAATTAAGTTTTCGCGTTTAATATATGGCTTGTAATTGGCTAATGCATTGTTTCTGGGTAGGAATCTTTTAATATTTAAACTTTTTAGTTTATTGATTAAATACTCATTCATCAATTTTATGATTACAAGTTAAACATTGAAATTTTTTACCTTTTTTGTACATTGTAAAATTTCCACAACGATCACATGGATCACCTTCAAACTTATAATGATTTTGAATTTTTTGAGCTTCGGACTTTTCGTTCTCAGTCGTAATTAAAGTCAGATTGTTATCGAAAACTTTTTTTCTAATATATCCCTTACTTGTAAATTCTTTTAAAACGATTTCAGCATCTTTCTTTTTATTTTTTATATTTTGATTTGGTAGAAGTTCTGTTGTTTGATTATGGTCATGGTTGCTAAAATCATCTCTACCAAGATATGAAATTGCTAATTCTTTAAATATATAATCAAGAACGGATGTAGAAAACTTAATTTCAGTATTACCTTTAACTACGCCACTTGGTTCAAACCTGGTGAAAGTAAATGCCTCAACAAACTCTTCTAATGGAACACCATATTGAAGTCCGATGGAAACAGAAATAGCAAAGTTGTTCATCAAACTTCTAAATGCTGCACCTTCTTTGTGCATATCAATGAATATTTCACCTAGTGATCCATCCATGTATTCACCAGTCCTCAAATAAACTTTATGTTTTTCAATTGCAGCTTTTTGAGTATAGCCTTTTCTTCTATGAGGTAATTTCCGTCTTTTCACGTTTGAGGAAACTTCTGGTCGGTCGTTAAGGATGCTTTGAATTTGATTAATTAAATTATTTGCCTCCTTATTTAATTTTTTAACTATAATTTTTTTATCTATGTCTTCAAGTGGATCTAGGTGATTTTCAATTTTATCAATAAAATTGTCGATAAAGTTTTTTAAATCGTTATATTTATCCATATAATTAAATTTGATAGAATTTATAGTATGAGCTTATCATATAACTCTTGGATTTTTAAAGTATATTGTCACATTTTTGCAAAAAAAGTTGGGAAAGACAATTATGGTAACACATATTTTGAAAACAAAACTAAATCACCAAAAAATAATTTTAGACAAAGACGTCTTGTGATTTACAGTGGGTCCGTTGAGGCAAGTAAGATCCCTCAGGAGTGGAATGCTTGGCTACACCATATGACTGATGAAGTTCCTAGAAATAATGCAAATAAACCCTCATGGGTCCAAGATCATGTTCCTAATTTGACAGGAACACCATATGCATATGAATATAAAGATAAAAAGGACTCTTCAAAAGTCAAAAATATTTATTCGATTTGGAAGCCAAAATGAATCTGAGAGTAAAAAAATTTTTTTTTGGGTTAGTAACTTTTATAATCCTTTTTAACCTTTTACTATCAAAAAAGGAGTTTAGCGACAAAAATTATAATAACTTTAAAGCAACTTTTAATAAAATTGACGGTGTAAACGTTGGAACAGACGTGGTTATATCCGGAATTAAGGTGGGATATGTTCAGGAAGTTTTTATAAAAAATAATTACCCTCAAATTTCTCTTCTTATAAACAAAGATATAAAAATAACTGATGATTCTTCAATCTCTATACAAACGGATGGACTTTTTGGGAGAAAATTCTTAATTATTGAAATTGGTGGGAGTGAAGAATATTTAAAAAATGGAAGTTATTTCTCATTTGCAGAAGATTCTATCGTAATTGAAGAACTTTTGCAGAAAATAATTGAAATCGGAGAAAAGAATAAAGAATTATGAAGCAAAATTATATTGAAACAATTCTGGGGGGCTTGACTGTTCTAATCTCAATATTTTTCTTTAGCAAGTTCTTAAATGCTAACATAGATAAAAAATCCGAGTCCTCATACTTACTTAAAGCAAAATTCTTAAAAGTAGGCGGGATAATGATCGGTAATGATGTGAAACTTAGTGGAGTTAAAGTTGGAGTAGTGAGCGATGTAAGACTTGATGAGGATTATTTCGCAGAGGTTGTTTTTAAGGTATACTCTGAAGTTAAGGTTCCTGAGGAGGTTGCTATTGAGGTTGCTAGTGATGGTATACTTGGTAATAAATACTTATCTCTATCTCCGCTAAATAGAGATTCTAAAATATATTTAAAAGAAAATAATGAAATTAGAAATGTTAAAGATTTTGAGTCGATAGAGGATCAAGTTAGCAAAATTATTTTTTTAGCAACTCAGTAGAATGAATAAAAATGAAAATAAAGAATTTTTATGGATAGATAAAAATCGTAAGACGATTTCTTGCGAGGAGACAAACAAAGTTTTGAATGAAAACTTTTCTGAAGTTTTATCTACAATTCAAAACGCTTTTGATGATGCAATACTTCTGGGTTGTGATGAGAAAGATTTTAAAAAGAAAATAGAAAATGCTATAAAAAATCTAGAATTTTCAATTGGAAAAAAATGAAATTCTTTATTTTCATTTACATTTTCTCTTTGTTCCTAATACATACAATCCATTCACAAGAAATTGAATGTCAAGGCGCAGTATTAAGAATTTTAAATAAAACAACTAACGAAAAAATTTTTTTTACTGTCCCTTTATCTCAAACTATTGAGTTAGATAATTCAACTTTAGTAGTTCATAGATGTTTAAAGGTTGAATATGATGGTAAACGCGATGATATTGCATTACTTATGCATAAATTAAATATAAACTTGGAGGATGATGAATCTTTTTTTGGTTGGATTTTTAATTCGTCTCAATATATCAATTCTCCTAATAATCCCGTATATGATATTAAACTTGAGGAATGCTTGGAAGAGGATCCGATTTTTCTCAAAAACAAGTAATCTATTTAAAATATTCCAAAATAAAATTATCAAGTTTTTTAGGAAAATCATGATTTTTATGAGATCGATTAAGCTCTAAAATGTTTTGATATTCTTTTTTTGATATTTTCTTTGCTCCAAATTGTTTTAAGTGATCTGAATAAAACTGTGTGTCTATAAATTTAAATTTTGCTTGTTTTAGTAAAGCTGCTAGATAAGTCATGGCAATTTTACTAGCATTTTTTTTTAAACTAAACATGCTTTCACCACAAAAAATCCTTCCAATTATAATTCCATATAACCCTCCAACTAAAGATCCATCTGAGAAATATTCCACTGATTTAGCAAATCCTAATTTATGAAGCTTAATGTAATTTTCAATTATTTGCTCATTAATCCAAGAAGTACTACGAAACTTATTCTTTGCACATAAATTTATAACACTTTCAAAGTTTTTATTAACTACAATTTTGTAATTATTTTTTCTGATTACTTTTGCTAAGCTTTTAGAAACTTTAAAGTCTTTCAGATCAATAATTCCTCTTTCTTTTGGTTCAACCCAATATATGTATGGATCATAATTTGAGTCTGACATTGGGAACAGACCTTTTTCATACGCTTTAAGTACTATATCAGTTGATAGGAACATTTTTTAAGAGTTGAGTCTATCATACCAACTAATATCATAATTGGCTTTATAAAAATCTCTGTGATTTAAAATTTTTTTTAAAACTTGAATATTTGTATCAATACCCTCAATAACGTATTCGTCGAGTGCTCTTTTTAATCTCATTATGCACTCCTGTCGGTCTTTACCTTTGGAAATTATTTTTGAAATAAGCCCATCATAAAAAGATGTAACACTACAACCTGAATATAAAAGTGAGTCTATTCTTATTCCTGGCCCTCCAGGAGGGTGGTAGGTTTTAACAAGGCCAGTTGAAGGAAATAAAGTTATTGGATTTTCTGCATTGATCCTACATTCAATTGAGTGACAAGTTTTTATGATTTCATTCTGAGATACTGATAAATTATTTCCAGAAGCAACATTTATTTGTTCTTTCACTAAATCAATATTAAACACCTCTTCTGTAATTGTATGTTCAACCTGTAGTCTTGTATTCATTTCAATAAAAAAAAATTGACCATTACTAAATAAAAATTCCACCGTTCCCAGACTTTTATAACCAACTTTCTTAAATGCTTTCATGGTTAAATCACAAACTGTTTTTCTTTCAATTTCACTTATTGAAGGGCTTGGACATTCCTCTACTATTTTTTGATTTCTTCTTTGAATAGAACACTCCCTCTCACCTACATGAATAAGATTCCCGCTTTCATCTCCTATGATTTGAACTTCAATATGTTTAGGGTTCTCAATAAATTTTTCAATGTAAACATTATCATTACCGAAGCTTTGTGTGGTTTCTTTTTTAGCAAGTAAAAAATTATCTTTTAAATCACTCTCTCCAAATACTTTCTTTATACCTCTTCCACCACCCCCATTACTAGCTTTAATTAGGATAGGATATCCTATTTCCTTGGAAATATTTTTTGCCTCAGAATAATTTTTTATATTTTTTTTGCTTCCTGGAATTATTGGCAATCCAATTTCTTTGGCAAAATTTTTTGCTTTTACTTTATCTGACATTTTTTCAATATGTTCATGATTTGGTCCGATGAATTTAAAGCCATGTTCATTTACAATTTTTGCAAAACTTGAATTCTCCGATAACATTCCAATTCCTGGATGAATAGCATCAACATTTGCTATTGTTGCTGCAGAGATGATTGAGGGAATGTTTAAGTAAGAGCTTTTAACCTGAGGTGGTCCAATGCAAACGCTTTCATCGGCAAGCCTAACAAACATTTCTTTTTCATCAGCAGTAGAGTGAACTACAACGGTTTTTATTCCAAGTTCTTTGCATGCTCTTAGAATTCTTAGAGCAATCTCACCTCTATTTGCAACTAAAATCTTTTTAAGCATTATTCAATCAGAACTAGAGGCTCTCCAAATTCAACAGGAGCTTCATTCTTTATAAAGATTTTTTTTACAACTCCGTTCCTGTCTGCAACTATTTCATTCATTGTTTTCATTGCTTCAATTATTAGTAAAACTTGTCCTATTTTTACATTCTGTCCAACTTCAATAAATTGTTTTGAACTTGGTTCAGGACTTAAGTATGCCGTTCCTACTAACGGTGACTTAAGTGAATTTTCTGTTTTTTCAATTTTTATCTGTTTGTTATCTTTTGTTTCTGATTTTTTGTGTGAAATAAATTGTGAATTTTCATCATAATTCTTTTTTAATTTATAAGAATATTTTCCATCAGTAATTTCAAGTTCAGACAGATTATTTTTTTCCATAATTTTTGATATTAAATTTATATCGTCTGAAATTTTTTTATCTATTTTTGTCATTTTTTTAATTGTTTTAATGAATTGATTGCAACTCGATAAACATTTGTTCCGAATCCAGCTATAATACCATCAACAACAGGGCTTATAAAAGATTTTTTTCTAAACTCCTCTCTTGTATAAATATTTGAAATATGAACCTCAATTTTTGGTACCTTAATAATTTTAAGAGCGTCATGAATTGCTATTGAAGTGTGCGTAAATGCTCCAGCATTAATTATTATTCCATCAAAATTTTGTGAAATATGTATTTTGTCAATAATTTCACTTTCAGAATTACTTTGAAAGAACTCTAGTTCTATTTTTTCATCCTTAAAATGTTCTAAACATTCTAGTTCAATTTGTTTTAATGTTTTTTTTCCATAAATTTCTGTTTCTCTTTTACCGAGAAGATTTAAATTTGGACCATTAATTATTAATACTTTCTTCATTTTTGATTTTTCTTCATTTCATATTCCAAGTCAGATAACTTTTTTATAAGAATAGGATCTTTCGTTATTTTTTTTGCTTTTTTAATATGTATTTTAGCATTATCAAACTTATTTGCTAATACATATTTTTCAGCGAAAGCATATGATGAGTAATCTAACTTTTTTAACTTACCATAATTTAATCCTAAATAATGCCACGCATCAATTGGAAACTCATCTTTTTTGATGTATGACCATAGTATATTTATCGATTTTTCCTGATTAACTAGGTTGTTGCTATGATAAAGAGACTTGGCTAAAAATAATTGAAACTCCTTTTCATTAGGTAATATTCTGTTAGAAATTAAAAAACTTTCAATTGCTTTCTTAAACAACCCAGTTTCATAATACATTTGTCCCTTGAGCTCATGAAAATATGGATTATCAGAGTCTATTTTTATACATTTATCAATAAGCAAAATTGCATTATTAATCTTACCAATTCTGTAACTATTTAATGCATAGGCATAAAGGCTCTCTAATTCTTGTTTATTTGGATATAGAAATTCTATTTGTTCCTCAGTAAGAAAAAAACCATTTAATTTTGATTTCACTAATTTAAATCTATAATCGAGATCTTTGTATTTTCTTAATTTTTGTCCTTCAAAGTTTATTTTAATATTTCTTATCCTTTCATTAGATAATGGATGTGTAAGAGCATAGGGATTAAGTTTTTTTATTTTTTCATTTCTTTGGATTTGTTCAAATATATTAATAAGGCCTTGTAAAGAAAAACCATTTCTTTTTAATAATCTTATTGCAGTTTGGTCTGCCAATGATTCCTGTGATCTTGAAAATGACAAAAGCCGTCTATTACTTAGATGTTGACCACCCATCAAAAGCGCAGAGCCTGCATCATAAGCTCCACTGGCTATAGCTCCAATGGCAAGAAGAGATGATAATATATTAATATTTGAAGTTTTCTCCATAGCTATCTGTCTTTTTTGGAAATGTCCACCTATAATGTGGCCAATTTCATGAGAAATCACACCCGCTAGATCGTCAATTCCTTTGCTTTTTAAAAGAAGTTCTGTAGTGAAAAAAAATTTTTTATCTGGTGTTACTATTGCATTTATATATTTTTTGTTATCTATATAAAACTTTAATTCCTGTTTATCTAGTTCGGTGTCCTGAACCAATATTTTGCTTATATCCTCCAGAAGATTCTCAACCTCAGCATCTCTAACAACATTAATTGAATTAGCTTTGGCTAAGTTAAAAAAACTCAATATTACAAAAGTTATTAGTATTCGCATGAAAATTAGTTTATTTTACATTTTTAAAATTAATGAAAAAAAATCTTTACCATCCTTCATCAAGATCAAACATAGATTCATTTTATGTCATGGATCTATTATATAGAGCAAATAAATTAGAAGCGAATGGTAAAAAAATTTTTCATCTTGAGCTAGGAGAACCTCTACCAAAATCACCAAAAAGGGTACTTAGGGAAGCTTCACTATTATCAAAACAAAATTTACCTGGTTACACTCCTTCAAATGGAATCGAAATTTTAAGAGAAAAAATTTCAAAATATTATTTTTCAAGGTACAAATTAAAAATTAATAAAGACCAAGTTTTTATAACAACTGGATCATCTGGGGCATTTCTATTAACATTTCTATCTTGTTTTGATCCTGGAGCTAAAGTTGCAATTTTCAACCCGGTTTACCCCGCTTATAGAAATATTCTCAAAGCGCTGAATATAAAAGTTGTAGAAATTTATCCAAAAAAAAATGAGATTAATAAAATTGATATTAATTCAATTTTTAATCTTAAAGTTGATGGGTTAATTATTTCCAACCCAAACAATCCGAATGGACAAACTTTTTCAAGAAAGGAGTTGGATTCCATTTATAGTTACTGCAAAAAGAAAAATATTACATTAATTTCTGATGAAATATATCATGGCATTGAGTTTGATAATTTTGTTAGCTCAATGCTAAATTTTGGAAGCGATGTGATAGTTATTAATAGTTTTTCAAAATACTTTTGTATGCCGGGCTGGAGACTTGGATGGGTAATAATTCCTGAGAGTTTAAACAAGAATTTTTTAAGATTATCTCAAAATCTGTTCATATCATCTGGAAATATTGCTCAATTTTCAGCAATAAAGGTATTTGAATGTATAGATGAGCTAGATAGTTTGGTAAAATGTTATCATAAGACAAGAGACGAAGCTGGTAAAATACTATCAGAAATACCAAGTATAGACTTTTCCATGCCATCTGGTGCATTCTATTTTTATTTGGATATCAGTAAAACAAAGTCAAACTCATTCGAATTAGTGAATAAATTAATGGACGAGACTGGTATTGTTCTTACACCAGGTTTGGATTTTGATCAAAAATACGGTAACAGGACTGTTAGACTATCTTTTTCATCAGAATCAAAATATGTTCTTGAGGCTGTAAACAGACTTTATGATTGGTTTAAAAAAAATTATTGATTCCACCAACCTTGCCTCTTTTCTTCTTTTTTCTTAGTTTCTTTTGGAGGGACGTTTATATTGTGGATTTT
>CACHGK010000010.1 GCA_902579395.1 uncultured Alphaproteobacteria bacterium | reverse complement strand
TTTTTCACTAAACTCAATAAATCCAATGTCATCAATATCTTTGAGAATCTTTATCGATTCTCTCAACCCAGATTTTATACCTGATGGGAGGTCAACTTGAGAAAGATCACCATTAACTATCATCTTAGAATTTTCTCCCAACCTAGTCAGAAACATTTTCATTTGAACAGCCGTTGTGTTTTGAGATTCATCTAAGATAATTAGAGAATTCGATAGTGTTCTACCTCTCATAAAAGCAAGCGGAGCAATCTCAATCAATCCGCTATCAATTTTTTTTAATACCTCAGAAAATGACAGCATATCATTAAGAGCATCATAAAGTGGTCGCAAATATGGATCAATCTTTTCCTTTAGATCACCAGGAAGAAACCCAAGTCTTTCTCCAGCTTCTACTGCTGGTCTAGATAATATTATTTTATCAATTTGACCAGATTTAAGCATTGAAACTGCAAAAGCAACTGCAAGATAAGTTTTCCCTGTACCAGCTGGTCCGCAGCAAAAAACTAAATTTTTTTGTCGTACTAAATTGAAATAATCTATCTGCTTTTTTGATCTTGGTTTAATCAGCTTTCTTCCTGCAGTAAAACTAGAATCATTGATTTCTTGAACTTTGCTTATTTGGCTTCGTGATGAATCTTTATATAAATTTATCATACCGAGCACTTCACCCTCATCTATAAAGTTATTTTTCAGTGCATTTCCAAACAAATTTTCGAGTAATTTAGTCGTCACTTTTACTGCATTAATTTCACCACTTACTTTCAGAAAATTACCTCTTGTCAAGATTGAAACAGACATGTTTTTTTCTATTAATTTTAAAAATTTATCATGTTCTCCATATATCAAAGGTAGAACTGTATTATCATTAAATGAAATTGTCTTTGAGAAAACATTTAATTCTTTTTTTATTTTTTTCTTCAAGTTTTTCCTTATGTAATTAAATTTCCGTGAAAGGAAAAAGAAGTTAATCTTTCAATCTTAACTCTTAATATTTTTCCAATAATATTTTCTTTTGAAAAAACATGTACAGGCTGAAGATGAGGAGTTCTTCCTACGAATTGATTATTTTTCTTTCCTTTATTAGAGAATAAAACTTCTACCGTGTCACTTAAGAAGGAAATATTGAATTCCCTCTGCTGTGCGTTAAGTGTTTGTTGAATTTTTTTTAGTCTTTTATTGGCTATATTATCGTCAATGCATTTTTTTATGGAGGACGGAGTCCCTGGGCGAGCAGAGTATTTAAATGAATATGAGCTAGCGAACTTGACTTTTTCAATCAAGTCTAATGTTTCTTCAAAATCATTGTCACTTTCTCCAGGATAGCCAACAATAAAATCGGATGAGAATGCCATATTTTTCACCTTGCCCTTAATCTTTTTTATTAAGCCTAGATAAAATTCTCTGGTATGTTTTCTATTCATACTTTTTAAAATTTTATTAGATCCTGATTGAATTGGAAGATGTAAAAAAGGCATTAGTTTTGTATTTTGTTTGTGTTCATCGATTAGTTCTTCATTTATGTCAATTGGATGAGATGTGAGGTATCTTATTCTTTTTAATCCATCTATTTTTGACAAAATCCGACATAATTCTCCTAAAAAAACATTTTGATCTTTTCCGGATTTAATAACACTAGATTTGTAAGAACTGACATTTTGACCAAGCATTATAATCTCTTTAGCCCCATTTTCGACTAAGCTTCTTGCTTCAGCATAAATATCTTCAACCGTTCTTGAAAATTCTTTGCCTCTAGTGTAAGGAACGACACAAAATGAGCAAAATTTGTCACAGCCTTCTTGAATAGTTATCAATTTACTAACATTTTTTTCAGATGATAGAGAAAAAGACTTGAACTTTTCTTCATATAAGAAATTATTATGTATCTTTTTTGCTTTTTTTTTTTTTAATATTTTTGGTAATTCGTGAAAATTTTGAGGTCCAAAAACAAAATCAACACTCTTATTCCTTTTTAAAATTTCGTCGCCTTCTGCTTGTGCAACACAACCCGTTACAATGATATGCATTTTCTTCCCAATTTTTTTTTTATTTTCTTTAAATGCTGAAAGTCTTCCTAGGTCTGAGTAGAGCTTTTCAGAGGCTTTTTCTCTTATATGGCAAGTGTTAAGAATAGCAATATCAGAATTCTCAAAGTTTGAGGTCTGTTCGTAACCGCTAAATTTTAAAAGATCATTTAGCTTTTCAGAATCATATTCATTCATCTGGCAGCCATATGTCTTAATAAAAAAAGATCGATTCATTAATAAATAATTAAATTATTTTTTTTTTATTACAAGAATTTAAATTCATATAATTTAATTTTATCATCAATTTCTAATGAGCGATAATTATTAATTACCTGATTAGAAATTTTTTCGTAACAAAATCTACATGCACGTTTCCTATCTATAAAGGAAGAAAATTTTTTCGAATCATGAAAATGAAGATTTACTTCACTTAAACCCAATCCCAAAAATTTCCATGCATGTGAAATCAAATCCATTCCTCCAAACCATGCAAGAAAAGGTCTAAAAATTTTATCCAAAGGAAGTCCATCAAGTTTGCTGTAAGAAATTGAAATTGGCTGAACATAATAATTAGCTAAACCTTGGGCATTCACTATTTCAAATAAAGAGCTTTTAAAATCTAAAACTTTTGATCCATCACTTGATGTTCCCTCGGGAAATAATATCACATTGAATCCATTAATCATATTTTCTTCAATAATTTTCATTTGGCTTCGAACTGTATTTTTATTTGTTCTTTCTACGAATATCGTTTTACCAATTCCAGCTAATTTGTTGATCAATGGCCAGTCTCTTATTTCGGACTTAGCTATAAAAATTGCGTTTATTGAAGAACCTAAAACGAATATATCTAAATAAGATATGTGATTAGAAATAAATAAAACATTCTTCTTAGTTGCTTTCCCAAAAATATTTACTTTGATTCCAAATATTTTAATAGCACCCATGAATAATAATCTGTAAAATATAAAGAAAAATCTTTTTGAAAAAAGCCTAGTTAAAGCGTGCATTGAGGCCATAACAACTACCCATGGAATGAAAACTAAAAATCTTAGTAATGATAAAATTGGAGAGTAAAGCATTATTCTAACTTTTGAAAAGAAAGCTGAGCATATCTTTTTAAAATTTTTTTTGAGTTTAAAATTATCAATACATCAGTTGTATTAAATTTAGAGTCAACTATTGCACCGGTCCCAACCCATGCTCCAACTCTTATGTATGCTTTAATTAAGGGAGGTAGTTTTCTGAATTCTTCTTCCGAATTTAACACTTCTTTTTTAGTTATTTTAAAGTCTGCTCTAAGTTCATCAATTGGTGTTGTATCTAAAAAATAAGGAGGTCTATGAAAATGAGAAAGATAAGAGAGTTGATTTTCAAATAATTTATAATTGCAGGAGGGGAAACTTGCACATCCAAATATCAAATCAACTTGATTGTTAATAATATAGGTAGCCAGACCTCTCCACAAAAGCTTTATAATTCTTCCATCTCTATAATTTTTATGTACACATGACCTTCCAGCCTCAAGGAGTGTAGATTCTTTCTCATTTAGTAGATTGGATATATCAAATTCTGATTGGCTATAAAATTTTTGATTTTTTATAAACTTTGGCTTTAAGAGTAATCTATAAGTTCCAACCACAAAGTTTTCTGAGACAGACTTATCAACCACAACCAAATGATCACAAAGTTGATCAAACTCATCAGAGTCGATTTCGTTATCATTTGATTTCTCAAAAAAACTCTTTTGTCTCAGCAGTTTAACCTTTTCCATTAGAGGATGAGAATCATTTATAACCCTGATAGAGAAATTACTGAAGTTTATATCGAAATATCTTGGATATTTAACATAAGACTTGCTTACTTTAGATTTATAAAGAATATTCTCATCTTTATTAGACCAATTCTTCACGTATATTACATTTTTTGCCACAAATTTAACTTTATTTATCATAGATATAAGTCTATCAATTTTTGAGATACTTAACTGATTTAGTTTATTTTTTTGATCTTTTATTCTTAATTGGAATGGCATATAATTCTAACCTATAATCTACTAATTGGAATCCCATTTCTTTAGCAACTTGTTTTTGCATTGCATCCACAAGTGTATTTCTGAATTCTTTTACTCTACCACTTCTAATATCGATTAAGTGATGATGGTTTTCTCGAACGGTCTCATATCTCGAGCTATATCCTTTGAATTCATGTTTTTCTAATAAATTATTATCTTCAAATAATTTTATTGTTCTGTAAACAGTTGCGATTCCAATTCTTTTATCTATTTTTGATGCTCTTTTATGGACCAATTCAACATCTGGATGATCACTAGATTCTGATAACACTTTTACAATTATCTTTCTTTGCTCAGTCATTTTTAGTCCAAGCATTTGACATTTCTCCAACAATGTTTTCATTTACCCTTTAAATTGAGTGTTGTTAAACTTTTAATACATAACATAAATGAGTGCATGAAATCAAATCAACTCTATGGTATATATATCATATTTAAAGATTAAATGAAAAAAAAAGTTTTAGATATTACAAACGAAGAATGCCCGATGGGTTTCTTAAAAACAAAAGAATTTATTAAAGAAAATAAAGAAGATAAAATAATCATTCTCGTAAAAGGTAAAAAAGATTTTAGTATGCTACAAAATAGTTTGAAAAAAAATTTTGAGTTAACAGTAACTGAAAAAAAAGATAATATTTTTGAAATTCACTTAAACTAATTTATCGTCACAATATTAATTGCATTGTTAATGAATCATAGAACTTTTCTAAATATTTGTAATAATTCTTCCTTTTACCACAAAATAGAAAATTATTTTTTTTATAGAAATTTATAGCTTTAAAATTTTCTTCATTAACATCTAAAATTATTTTACTTAACTTTCTTTTTTTACAAAATTCTATACAATGTTTTATAAAGCGCTTGGCCACACCTTTTTTCCTAAAATTGGGTTCAACAAAGATTGAATAAATTTCAATGTAATCGTCAATCTCCTTAAAGAAACAGAAACCTGCTATTTTATTATCAGTTAAAAAAACATTTCCTTCAAAAACTCTATTCTTGACTGAAATTTTTAATTCATCTGACTTCCAAATATTATTGCCAAAATCCGTAATATATCTATTTTGCAACTCGAAAATTTCCTCTGAATCATTTTCTATAATGTCTCTAAAATTTTTTTTATTCATAATAGGTATGATGATATAATATTTCTTTACTAGAATTTCCGTAACCACTAAATACAGCTTCAGCCAATTTTTTTGCACTAGGATTACAAATTACTATTTTTTCAAAATTAGTTTTATTTTTAATTAATTTATAATCTTTTGAATTTGTAGTTACCACTAAATTTTTTTTCTCATTCATTCTTTTATCAGTTATAAATTTTCTTACCTCATCTATGCTTCCACTTAAATAATCAGCAGAAAATTTGTATTTGTTGTCATCATACTTATAGTATTGATAGAAAAAGTTTTTAAAACTTGAAAAGAAAACTACAGAATTCTTTTCAATATTTCTTAAATTGCTTAAATAGATCTCAAATTCGGTTGCTGTAATTATTTTTGCATTAGAGATTGCAGACAATCCTTGCGCTATTGCTTTAATTGACCTTAATGCTGTATAGCTTCCTGGGCCAGAAGAAAAAAAAATTTTTTCTATTTTCTTAGGATTTTTGTACAATATTTTTTTCAAAAGTAAAAAAATTGAGTCAATTTTATTACTATCAATTATCTTTTCTTGATACAAATCTAAATTCTCATTTATGTATAGAGCAACTGAAATTCTTTGACTTGAACTAAAAATTGATAATGATAACATGGTGATGTTTCTTAAAATGAATGAAAATCTTATCAAAGTAAACAAAAAAAATATTGAAGTATTAATTGACCTAAGGTATTCGTCAAATAATAATTTCACTAATGAAAAAATTTACTTTTCTGACGAATGTTTTATCCACAAAATTGCTTATGAACACTTGAATCTAGCGGTTGAAATTGCTAAAAAACAAAATTTGCGACTTAAAATTTTTGATGCTTACAGACCTACATCCGTTCAACAAAAATTATGGGATTGCTTGCCAGATCCAAATTTCATCGTACCACCAAATAAAGGATCTCCGCATTCAAGGGGCGTTGCTGTTGATTTAACACTAGTAAACGATAAAGGGGAGGATCTCGATATGGGCACCGAATTTGATGAATTTTCTAGATTATCATATCACGGTTGTCTAGACATTTCAAAAAAATCTTATCAGAATAGATTATTATTATTAGGCATAATGACTGACGCTGGCTGGGATTTTTTCAGAAATGAATGGTGGCATTATCAACTATTCAATTCAAAAAAATTTCCAATTATTGAAGATGCGTAAAGTAATTATAAAATTTCTTCTAACGATATCTATAATTTTTTCACCCGTTTTAATTCAAGCACTTGAACCAGATTTGAAAGTATTGATGTACCACAGATTCAATGAATTTAAATATCCTGATACTAATATATCTTCAGCTGTTTTTGAAGAACATATTCATTACTTATTAGATCAAAATTATAGAATCTTGCCATTAACTAAACTTGTTGATTTTCTTAAAAATAGCAAAGAAATACCAAACAAATCAGTTTTTATTACGATTGATGATGCATTTAAATCCTTTTATGATCATGGATTCCCAATACTAAAAAAATTAAAACTACCATTTAGTATTTTTGTCTCTACGGATTTTGTTTCAAATCATGAAAAATCAGATTTTATGAGTTGGGAAATGTTGAGGGATATATCTGAAAGCAATGGTCTAATTTTAAATCATACAAAAAACCACCAAAGTCTCTTAAATAAAGAAGTCGATATGATCAAACAGAATATTATTGAAAATCAAACTCTTATTGAAAAAAACCTAGGACCTCAGCCAAAAATCCTCTCCTATCCTTTTGGAGAAAGTAATATTAATATAGAAGAAATTGTAAAAAAATTAAGTTACGAAATTGCTTTTTCTCAACATTCATCAAATATTACAAGAAATGAAAATTTATTCAGACTTCCAAGATTTGCTTTAAATGAAGAATTTGGAAATTTAAGTAGATTCAAATTAATTCTCAAGTCTAAACCACTAATGGTAAAACAGATAAATTTTAACGACACAGTTTTAAATGCTGATAACTTTATTCTAAGTTTCAAATCAAAAATTCCATCGAAAAATATTAACTGCTTTATTAATAATGATGCCAACCTTTTTAAAGAAGATAATGAATATTTTAATCTTTTAAAAATTTCAAATCTCAAGTTGGGTTTGAGATATAGAATTAATTGCACTCATATAAATGCTAATGGTGAGATTTTTTGGTTCGGGAAAATGTTTAAAAGAATTAATTAATTTAATAAACCTTCTACCTTATCAAATTTCATAAAATTATTTGTTTCAATTAAATGTTTCACATCTTTAACATATTCTTCATTTCTTTCAGAATAATTTGTAAGGTAATTAGCCAAGACGTTCCCCAACAAATATTCACCATTCATTCTTAATTTTCTTCTTTCAACTCTTAAGGTTTCATAGGCAAAATGTGTATTGATGTTTTTTAAATAAGATCTTACAGATTCAGACAAATTACTAAATTTTTTTACAAAAAATTTCTTGTCGTCATCGCGTTTTCTTGGCTTAATGCCGCTTTTTTTATCGTAAGTATATTGACCAAAGATGGCATTACCTTCATTCAGATATCTTGAGGTGCCCCATCCGCTCTCAATAGCCGCTTGTGAAAGAGCTAGTGATATCGGCACAACGTCTACTCTAATTAAAAGGTTACCTAAACTAGATTCCGTATAATTATATTTTTCACTTAGTTCAAATAGCCATGCAGGCCAGAATTCTCTGGAAAAGCTCTCACCATCAGATTGATTCCACCAATCCAATATTTTTTTCCTATCCTCAAGTATTTTTCTATTTTCTATAAAGATAATTGGTAAAAGTGTATTAATAAATAACTTCTTTCTTTTGTTTATTGAATTTATATCTAAAAAATCTTTCGGCCAACTTGAAAATATGATTAAATTTGAAGATTCGTTATTTAGAAATGAATCAACCGAAAAATTATATTTCTCAAATATATCTATCATTTCCTCAGCTTCACTAATGTAATCAACAGTTGTTTTTTTTGCAAAATAGTTAAGGACTGACTTGTCTTGAACACTAAAACTAATTGAGCCAGATCCAAAATTTTTTATTTTTGTAAAACTTTTGTAGAATCCAACTGCTAAATTTATAAATACAAAAGATATTAATAAGATTACTAAATTTCTATAGAGAGCTTTGCTACTGTGCATTATTGATTTATAGCCTCAACCGACTCAATTTCAGGAATATAATATTTAAGCATATTTTCTATGCCTGATTTTAAAGTGATTGTGGAGCTTGGACATCCAGAGCACGCACCTCTTAACTCGAGAAAAACAATTTTATTTTGAAACTTTACGAAGCTTATATCCCCTCCGTCTTGAGCTACAGCAGGTTTAATTCTTTCATCTAAAAGTTCATTAATTTTCTTTACAATTTCTTTATCTTGCTTTGAATATTTTATGATCTCTTCGCTGGATGAAACTCCTGACTCATTTTGGATATCTACTTTTCCGCCAGATGAAAAAAAATCAAGTACTACAGAAAGCACACTTGGTTTTAGACTCTCCCAGTCCACTTCTTCTGATTTAGTTACGGTGAGAAAATCTTTACCGAAAAAGACACCTTTGATGTTTTCATCGAGAAACAGTTGTTTGGCTAAATCATTTTTTGAGGCCTCCTCTTTACTTTTAAATTCTAAAGTACCGCTTTTCAGAACTTCCACCCCTGGTAAAAATTTTAAAGTAGATGGATTAGGAGTCTCTTCAGTTTGTATAAACATAATTATAAATTAATTAAATCATGACAAATTGTCAATTTCTTCTTCTGTTAAAGTTGGTGGAATAATTGTTATTGGAACCTTAATCTTTGTACTCTGCTTAATTGTAAAGGCGTTTATTAAGGGATCTCCTCCGGATTTGCTGGGCGACGAGGCCAATATAAAATTTGATATGAATTTATTTGCATTAAGAAAGTTTATTATACATTCTATCCTATCTCCCTTCATTATAAATTTTTTTGGTTTTTTGTTCGAGAAGTTATTTACATAATTTTCATATTCTTTAATTTTCGATTCAGCCTCTTCTCTTAATTCTATTTCTGCAATATCCTCAACAGCTTTCCAATGACTAAACTCTAAAGTTTCAAAGGTATATAACAAAGCTACTCTACCATTTGTCCTTGCTGATCTTTTTGCTGCATATCTTAAAGCATTAAATATCTCCTCTGAGTCGTCTAAAACTACTAGGAATGTAAGTTCCTTCTCTATCATAAAAATCTTCTAAAAATAAATCCTGCTGTGAGACCTAATCCAATTGCTATTATAGCAGAAAATAGACCATATATAAATGAGAATTTGTGGGCAAAATTAAAAACAAATGAGCTTATCCCTTTTTTTAAAACATTGATCTTTATTTTTTTACTTTCAAAATTATTTATACTGTCGATTATACTCAGTGAAACTGTGTACTCACCTTCAGGTGAATTTTTGGGCAAAAACACAGGAATCCTGAAGAAATTTGGTATTTTTTTATTAATGGTTTCAAATGAGTTATTTTTAATTAAAAAAAGACCTAATGACATTTTTTTTTCAATAAGATCTTTTTTTAAATTATCATCGTCTTTTCCAATTAGTTTGACATTGTCAAAAAGATCTTTCTTAACCTCAAAATCTATCTCATCATCATTTTTATTTGTATAATAATGGAAAAGTCCAGGATAAATAAATTCTCCCGTTTTATTCCATGACCACATACCAACAACCTTATTTTTTTTTTGTAAGATTACCTTTTGGCTTGGTCCTTTAATTTTTAGAACTAGTGAACTTTCAGAATTTGTAAAACCAAAGATTGTGAAGTCAGGATTTTTGTTTTTTTTTGAAATCTCTATTTCTCGTTCTGATAAATCAAAAATCAATGACTCGGAGCTTAATCCTTTGAATATAAGAATTAAAAAAATAAAAATTATTGTCTTAAAGATTCTAACCATTTTGTAAAATAATCCTCGAATTGAACAAAGGTTCACTAACTAATTCTATTCCCATCTTTGTACATACTCCTAAAACAATAATAGCTAAAAGTACCCTTATTTGCTCTCCTTTAAATCTTGAGGTGAATTTGGAACCATATTGCGCACCTATAACTCCACCAATTAATAAAAAAATTGCTAAAATCAAATCCACTGAGAAATTAAATGTGGCATGAAGTATTGAAACATTTAAGGTTACAAAAACAATCTGAAAAAGTGACGTGCCAATTGCTAAAACCGTTCCCATTCTGAAAATATAAATCATAGCTGGAACCATTACAAAACCCCCTCCAACTCCCATAAAAGCTGATAAAAAACCAACAAAAATTCCAACACTAATTGGTAATAAAATTGAAATATAAATTCTTGACTGACGGAATTTTAATTTCATTGGCAGAAGGTCCAAAAAATTTCTTTCTTTTTTTCTAACAACGGTTCCGGTTTTTTTTTCGGCAACAAGTGAGATAGTACTTTCAATTAACATTAAACCACCAATAGTTGCTAAAAAAAGAATGTATAAAAATTTTATAATTAAATCTATATTTCCTGACTCTTTAAAAAAATTAAATAATATCACACCCAGAGTTGAACCAAAGACTCCTCCTATTAAAAGGAAACCCCCAATCTCGTAATCAATATTTTTTTTTAGTCCATGAGCCATTGCACCTGAAACAGAAGAACCTAATATCTGGACTGATTCGGTCCCAACGGCTGTAGCGGGGGGTATGCCCATAAATATCAGAAGAGGAGTCATCAAAAAACCTCCGCCAACTCCAAATAAACCAGACATAAATCCAACAATAAAACCAAAAAAGAGAATTACTAATAAGTTTACTTGAATTTCAGCGATTGGAAGATAAAAACTCATGCTTCAAAAAATCCAATTATTTTTTTTAAATCTTTAACATTCTTTTCTGCAATTTCATTAGCTTTTTGACAGCCCTTCTTTAGAATTAAATCAAGATAGTTTAGGTCTTTAAGCAGCTTATGCATTTCCGTTGAAATATTTGAAATTTTTTGATTAACAAGATCACTTAGGTCCTCCTTAAAAAATTTAAAATCTTTTCCTACATATTGAGCAACTACATTTTGTGGTAAGTCTTCACTTAAAGCAGAAAAAATGTTTATTAAATTATTTATTTCTGGTCTGTTATCCATTTCTTCCAAACTTTTTGGGAATGGCTCAGAGTCTGTTCTAGCTTTTTGAATTTTCTTTATAATAGATATTGAATCATCCATTAGATTTATTCTAGATTGATCTGATGGATCAGATTTGCTCATTTTATTAAGTCCATTTTTTAAACTCATTACTCTTGTTGCAGTTCCAGTAATAATTGGTTCAGGTATTGGAAAAAATTCTTGATTATAATATCTATTAAAAGCCTGTGCTACATCTCTGCTCAATTCTAAATGCTGTTTTTGATCTTCACCTACTGGAACATGAGTTGATTTATAAAGAAGAATATCTGCAGCCATTAAAACTGGATAAGAATATAAGCCTAGAGGAGCCTTTTCTTTATTTTTACCAGCTTTATCCTTAAATTGGGTCATTCTATTCAACCATCCTATGGGGGTATGACAACTTAATATCCATGAAAGCTCGCTATGACCAGTAACATTTGATTGAACAAAAATTGTATTTTTATTTGGATCAATTCCAGAGGCTATATAAGCTGCCGCGACCTCTCTAGTATTATCTAAAATTTTTTCTCTATTTTCAGAGACAGTTATTGCATGCAAATCAACTATACAAAAAATACAATTAGAGTCTTCCTGATACTTTACCCAATTTTTAATAGCTCCCAGATAATTCCCTAAATGCAAATTTCCTGTTGGTTGTACTCCAGAAAAAATTAACTTAGATTCTTTTTTTTTTTCCATTTTTCTAGTTCTAGTTCTTTTCTTCCTATAAAATATAGAAACGAGGCATAAATAACAATTCCAGAAATTATACACATAATGAGACTTAAATCCTTACCAAAAAAATTATTGTATGTAAAATTCATATAGGTGTATTTATAAATTTCCAAAACAAAATATGCCATAAAAATTGATGAAATTAATACTTTTATAAAAACTCTTAAAACAGAAATATCAAAGGGATAGTTAAGTTTCTTTTTTAAAATCAAACCAAGCATTAATACATTTATCCAAGCCGCAACTGAGGTTGAAATAGCCAAGCCAACATGTAAATAATCTCTAATTAAAATTAAATTTAAAATTAAATTAAGAACCATGCAAAAAACTGAGATCTTAATCGGCGTCTTGGTATCCTCATTAGCAAAAAAAGGGACAACCAAGATCTTTATCATTATAAAGGCGGGCAAACCGAAGCATAATGCTTGAAGTGCTGAAGAAGTTAATTGTACATCATTTAGTTCAAAGGCACCTCTTAAAAAAAGAAATGAAATAATTTCTTCAGATAGTATCCATATACCAACAAAAGAAGGTATTGAAAAAATAATCCCAAATTTTATTGCCGAAGAAATACTCTTATTGGCCTTTAAAAGTTCTTTTTCTTTGATTTGCTTTGATAATATAGGAAGTAATGCTGTGCTTATTGCTATTCCAAGAACTCCTAGAGGAAGTTGATTCACTCTGTCAGCATAATATAAATAAGATATAGATCCATCAGGAAGCGTTGATGCTAAAATCATATCAATTAGTAGGTTGATCTGATACGCTCCATTCCCAATAATTGCAGGTGTAAGTAAGTTAAAGAATGTTGATGTTTCTTTGTTTTTCTTGAATATTTTCTTTATTGACAGATGCAAATTTAAATTATTTTTTTTTAAATTAGCAAACAACCAAAATAATTGAATAATTCCCGCAAGCGATATTGATAAACTTAAAAAAGTAGATATTTGAACTTTATCCTCGCTACTGAAAAAAAATAATAAAACAAATATTAAAGACAAATTTAAAATAACCGGAGTCACTGCCATTGAAGCAAATTTTCCTAACGTATTAAGATAAGCACCCATCAGTGAAGTTAAACATATAAAAAACACGAATGGGAAAGAGAGTCTTGATAATTCAATTGATAATTCAAATTTTTCTAAATTTTGTAAAAAACCAGGAGCTATTAAAGTAATTATTAAAGGCATAAATATTTCTGCAAAAATCACAAAAAACAAAAGAAAAACAATCAAGATTGATAAAATCTTTGAAAAAAAAATATCTGAATTTTTCCTTCCTGATTTTGACCGTATACCTGAAACGACAGGAATAAAAGCAGAGTTCATTGCTCCTTCTCCGAAAAGTCTTCTGAATAAATTAGGAAGTTTAAAAGACACAAAAAAGCAATCTGAAACCATCCCGGCTCCAATAACTCTCGCAATTAATAAATCACGAATATACCCAAGAACTCTACTAAGAAATGTTAGAGAACCTACAATTGATATAATTTTAAATAACATTTTCTAACTTTTCTTTTAGCTTATTCTTGATTTCATTAACTATTGTTTTGATTATATTATTATCTTTTACTTTCAATCCATATTGGCTTCTCAAATGAAAACTATCTTCCACAAAATCGCCATTGGTCGATATTTTGGCCATTGAAATAATAATTTTATTTTTAATTAAAATTTTTGAAATATCATACAAAAGATTTGGTCTGTTATTAGTCTTTACTATCAATATTGTATAAGTTGCAGATGATTTATTATCAATCTCGACATTAACCTGTTTTTTAATTATTCTCAATTTTGATTCCTCTTTTACCTTTATTTTCAAGAGATCATCTTCTCCAAGAGCTTTTAATTTTTTTTTTATTGATTCAATAATTCTCGTAAAATCATTTTTATTTAAAATGTCTGGTGTATTAAATGAAAACTTGAAGGTATCGATTACTGTTCCATCATCAAGGGTAAATATTCTTGCCTCAAAGACTGATAGATTTTCAAAGGCAAGAATTGAAATAATATTTAAAAAGAGCTGTTCTCTATCTTTCGTAACGATAATTAAATCATAAAATTTTGATTCCTCTGATTTCTTCACAACAAAATCAAATTTTTTTCTAGGTTTTGTAAAAAAATGTTCTATTTGAAAAATAATCATTTTTTCGGATTGAAGAAGCCAATAATTTGGGTAGGCTATTTTCGAAATTTTTCTTAATTTAGAAATAGTGATTTTTTTTGAAGATCTTAAAATATTTGATCTTATTTTTTCTATCTTGTCGTTAAGTCCTAGAATCTTTTTAGGATTCTTTAATTGTTCTTCAATTTTGATGAAAAGTTTCTGTAATAAACTTGATTTCCAATTATTCCATAGTCCTTGATCAACAGCCGAAATATCAGTTACGGTTAGAAGAAATAATGTTCTAAGCCTTGATACCTTTTTTATTTTCGCAGATATGTTTCTTATTATAGAGTGATCCTCTAAATCTTTTTTAAATGCAAAGCTGCTCAACAATGAATGATTGTAGACTAACCAGGAAGTTTCGTCAGCAATAACTTTACTTTCATTAAATCTTAAAACTATTTTTTTTGCGATTCGAGCTCCTCTAGAATTATGTTTGCCACCTCTTCCCTTTCCAATGTCATGTAGTAAAGTTGCAAAGTATAATGCTTTTTTATTAAAATCTTTTTCAATCTCCCTGTAAAAAAATTGATAGGACTTTTTTTTAATTTTTTGCTCTAAAAGGTCCTTCAAAATATTTACTGCTTTCAAGGTGTGTTGCCCAACTGTTAAAGAATGATATCTGTCAAATTGTGGAAGATAGACAATTTTAGAAAATTCAGGAATAATTTTTGAAACTATCCCTAAATCATATAATATGACCAGTACATTTTTATTTAGGGAAAACAGAATCTTTTTAAAAAGTTTTAGGTTATTTGAATTTATAATTTCCGTTTCGTCTAATTCATTTATAAACTCCAAAATCAATCTTTGATCATAAGCATTGTGTTTTCCTTGTGAAATTTTTTTCAAAAAAATATAAATTAAATTTGATGGCTTTACTTTAGGTATCAAAAATAAATTTTTATTGCTGGATTTTTTAAATTGCATTTCAAGTGTACTTGTAAAAATCTCTGCAAGATTTTTTGTGTAACTTATTTGTTTAAAAAAAACCTTCATCATTTTTTCCACAAAGATATTAGTATCTTTTTTAAATTTTAATGAACTATAAATTTGTTTAGAAATTGTTAATTGATAATCAAAAGAAAATTTATCATTAGATCTTTTGCTTTGATAATGTAGGTGACACCTTAAAAGCAATAAAAACTCTAGAGACTTCTTTAGTTGTCTTTTTTCTTTTGGAGTAAGTATATTTGAAAGATTTTTTGGTTTTGACAATTTAAATATTTTTAAGCCCCAGAAAATTAAGTTTATGTCTCTTAGTGATCCTTCACTTTCTTTTATGTTTGGTTCATTCCTAAAATAGTCGTACCCAATTTCAACAATTCTTTTTTTTCTCTCCAAAATCTTATTCTCAAGCAATCGCAAACCATTTCTTTTAGTGCAAAATTTAAAATGATGTAAGACTTCCTGATAAATCACTTTTGAACCACATATCAATCTACAGTCTAACATTGATGTTTGAATCACATGGTCACTTTCAAAAAAAGTAATTGACTCTTCTATGTTTCTTACAGCATAGCCTATTTTAAAGCCTAAATCCCAAAGTGGAAAAAGGATAAACTCAATTACATTTTTAATTTTTTTGGGATCAAAATCTTTTTTATAGATAAAAAGAATATCTAAATCTGAATATGGAGCCAAAATCTTTCTACCATAACCTCCAACAGCACAAATACTAAATAGGTTTTTTAAATATTTTTTATCTTTAGATAAAAATTCAAACATTTGAATAATTAAACTATCAATTATTTTTGAATGATCTAAACAACTTTTTAATGCTTTGTTATCACATAAAAATTTTTCTTTAATTTGCTCTCTTTTAATCAAAAATTTTTTCTTTAATTGATCTATGAAGAGTTTTTGTTCATCTAATTCAATGAGCATTTTTTAGATTTTTTTTTTCATCACATACAAAATATCCAATGCTTCTTTAGGACTAATATTATCGAGTTCAACCTTATTTAATATTTTCTCTATTTCTTTAAAATTTTCAGTAATATAATCATTTTTTTCTTTAAACTCTGGTGGTTTGAAATCTATTCCTCTTTGAATTTTATTTTTACTAAACTCATGTAGAATTTCCTTAGACCTTTCAATTATTGTAGATTTAATACCAGCTAAATTGGCAACATGAATCCCGAAAGATCCCTCTGAAATTCCATCAATGACTTTATACAAAAATATAATTTCGTCGTTCCATTTCCTTATTTTTAATGTTTTTAACTTTAGAAATTCATAGTTTTTAGATAATGAACATAGTTGTTTATAATGTGTTGCAAATAAAGTTATACACTTTATTTTATTTAAAATATACTCAAATACTGCTTGTGAAATTGCTAAGCCGTCTTCAGTTGAAGTTCCTCTTCCTAGTTCATCTAAAATTACAAGAGAGTTTTTTGTTGCGTCATTAAGTATTCGTGATGTTTCAACCATTTCGGTCATGAAAGTAGACATCCCCTTTGATAAATTATCCGAAGCTCCAATTCGAGTAAAAATTTTATCAAATATTCCAAGTTTTGCTTTATCAGCGGGTACAAAAGAACCCATCTGATTTAAAATTATTACAATTGCAATTTGTCTGAGAAAAGTACTTTTTCCAGCCATATTAGGACCTGTCATCAACCAAGCAAAACAGTCATTTCTCATCAAACAATCATTTGCGGTAAACTCTTCAGAATTATTTTGAAGACTATCTTCTACAACAGGATGTCTACAATTCTCTAAATCGATTAAATTATACTCTACTAGCTGTGGTTTAGAATAATTCTTTGAAAGGGCAACACTAGAAAAATTTGTTATGACATCAATAAGAGCAATTTTTTTAGAAATGAGAGATAAGTCTGAACTTAATTCATTTATTTTATTACAAACCTCAAGATATAATTTTTTTTCTAGGATAATAGAATCCTGTTCTGCATTTTGAATTTCATCTGATGCTTTCTTTAACTCAACTGTTTGGAAACGTGAATTATTAATTGTGTTTTGTATTAAATTAAATTTGAATCCATCAAAATTCTGAATTTTCTCAGAATTTTTATTCGTTACTTCAATAAAATAACCATGGATATTATTAAATTTAATCTTTAAATTAGGAACTTTTGTACATTCAATATAATTATTCTGCATTTTCAAAATTTCATTCTTTTTGTCATTTCTAATATTTCTTAAGTAATCTAAATTTTTATTAATCCCTTTTTTGAAAACACCCCCTTCGTTAAAATTTATCGGTGGCACCTCAACAATATGTTCTAGAATATAATCTTTCAATTTTGTTGCATTTTTAATAGAAAAGAGATTTGGAAGAAGATCATTTTTTTTTGTTTCATCAAGCAGAGAAATTTCTGAAAAAATTTTTTCTGAATTTTCAACGAAATTTTTTACTAATATAGTATCCCTTGGATTGTTTGTTCCTGCACTTATTCTTGACATAGCTCTTTCAACGTCGGGCTGATCCGATAGTAAATTTATAACTTGTGTCATTACCATTGAATTTTCTAAAAATTCACTTACAAGATTATGTCTCCATCTTATTTCTTTAATATTAACTAACGGAAACTTTATAAAATTTCTTAACAACCTCCCTCCTGCCGCAGTTTTTGTTTCATCAATTATGTCTAATAACGAACCTTTCTTTTGCCCATCTGTTTGTTCAAATAATTCTAAACTTCTAACCGAAAAATTATCTATTTGCATAAATTTGTCCTTATTGACAATTTCGAAATCATTAATTAATGGGATATTTTGTTTTTGCGTTAGTTCAAGATAATTTATTACAGCTCCTACAGCTCCAAGATCAATTGCATCCAACTCACCAAGAGAGTCTATAAATGATTTCTTAAAAAAAGTTTTAATTTTTTCTTTATTATTTTCTGGAATAAAAAATCCTGAAGGGACAGTGGTAATTTTTTTTTTAAATTGATTAAACTTGGAGTTAAATAAGTTAATTTTTTCAAATCCTTCAGAAATGATTATTTCTTCTGGTTCTACTTTGCTAATTAATTCATAAAGATCATTAAATGTGTTCTTCCCAATAATTTTCTGTAACTTAATTACCCCGGTAGACATATCTACCCAAGAAACTGAAAAATCACCCTTTAAAAAACAGATACTAAGAAGATGATTGTTATTTTTTGATTGAAGTAGAGAATCGTCGAGGATTGTTCCTGGAGTTATAATACGGACAACATCCCTTTTAAAAATCTTTTGATGCTTCTTTAACTCTAAACGTTCCTCTTCTTGCTCTAATTGTTCAGCAATTGCTACTTTATAACCAAGATTTATTAACCTTGATAAATATGTCTGAGCTGAATGGGCTGGAACACCACACATTGGGATATCTTTATCACCAAGTTTTCCTCTTTTTGTAAGGGCGATTCCAAGTTTTGAGGACGCTATCTTTGCATCCTCAAAGAATAATTCATAAAAATCTCCCATTCTATAAAATAGTAAATAGCTAGAATGTCTATTTTTAACCTCCAGATACTGCTTTATCATCGGAGTAGGCTTAGATGTTTCTACCTCTGATTTTTCTTTACAATTGAAACCTTTTATATCAGGTTGTTTTAATTTCATATTAATTTAAATTAGTATTCAAAATATTAAATCATTTTCATGTTCGTTCATAAAGACATAATTATTGTATTTCTGTTTTTGTTTGTTGTATCCTTAATCTTGCTAATAATTTTCATAAAAGATTTGAAGATTATTAGCAAATCGCTGCAAAATTTTAAAGGGAATGCAGTTAGATCGGATAAGGTTTTTTTCTTTAATCTTTTTCAACCGCTAATTTTTAATATTAATTTAATAATAAAAAATCTTAATGAAAAGTCGAAGTTCTCAAGGTTGAGAATTTTTTTCTATGACTATTTTTTTCAATTTTTTCCTGACCCTCTTCTAATAATTGACCAAAACAACATAATTATTGAAATGAATGAACAAGCGATTAATTTTTTTGGAGAAAATTCAAAGCAAAAAAATATTTTCTCAGCTATTAGAATACCAGAACTAAGCTCTCTTATCGATGAATCTGTTAAGCAAAAGAAACCTGTTGAGAGAGAGTTGAATTTAATTTATCCAAAGGAAAAAATCTTTAATATTTGGGTTTCTGGCAGAAGAGATTTGGGGAAAAATAAATTAAATTTCATCAGACTATTTGATACGACATCTCAACACAATATTCAGAATATTCAGAGAGATTTTATAGCAAATGCTAGTCATGAATTAAAAACTCCAATTGCATCAATTATTGGATACTGTGAGACTTTAATAAATGAGTCTCCCAAAAAAAATTCAAAAAAGGAAGAATTCCTTAAAACTATGTTCAATGAAGCTAGCCGAATGTCATCGTTAGTTAAAGATCTCCTTTCTCTTACACGAATTGAAAGGATTGAATATATCCCCCCTGAAGGCAAGGTTAATCTTAACGAAATTTTGGAAAATATTCGAAAAACATGTAAAGAAAGAAAGTTTTTGAGCAAAACAAAATATCAGTTTTCAATTCCTAAAAGAAAAACTGAGATTATTGGTGATGAATCAGAATTAGAGCAAGTTTTTTTTAATATCATAGAAAATGCTTTAACCCACAGTCAGTCCAAGAAACCTGTACAAATAAAATTAATTACAAAACTAAATACCGTAGTGTTTCTTGTGCAAGATTTTGGCATTGGAATTTCAAATCAAAATATTCCAATGCTGACCAAAAGGTTCTATAGAATTGATACCTCAAGACCAAGAGATACTGGTCACACCGGCCTTGGTCTCTCAATTGTCAAACATATTTTAAACAGACATAATGCACAATTAAATATTCAATCCGAAGTTAACAAAGGGTCATCATTTTCTATAAGGTTTGAAAAATACAAATCTTCTTAAAAAATTGTCTTTTAATTTAGTGTTATTTTGTTGATATAAATTGTTGTTGTTGTTTTTTTGCAACAAACTTGTTTAAATTTCGTTAAAAGCTTGTTTGTCATAAAGTTGTAACAAAAAATTACTAGCTTACATTTTTAACTTTACGAGGGAATATTATGAAAAAATTATACTCAGGTATTGCAATCATGGCAATGAGCGGTCTGATTACAAACGCCAAAGCACAAGACGTTGGTGCACAGATCGACGCACTGCAAAACGAAATACTAAAAATGAAAGAACAGATGTCCAAAGGTGATAAAGGTAAGGCTTACTTTGAAAAAGGCAAGGGTTTGCGTATCAAAAGCACTGACGGAAAATATAAGTTTCAGATTAAGGGCAGAATTATGTACGATGTCGGAGGCCTTCTTGATTATGACGGTACTCTTGCAGATGGAACAACAGGAAAAATTACTGAAGCCGGTTTAGGATCAGAATTCAGAAGACTAAGATTCACATTAAAAGGTGATATTGGAAATGGATGGGGTTTTGCTTTCCAACCTGACTTTGCTGATGGAGGGGATGACCTTGCAGACAGAACTGTTATATTTAAAGATGCTCTTATTTCAAAAAGCATTAAAGGATTTGGTAAGCTTACATTTGGTAACCAAAAAGCAGCAGCAGGATTGTATGAAAATACAAGTTCTAACAATTTGATATTTATGGAAAGACCAATGCATAATGAAACTATGAATTTTGGTCACAGAGCCGGTATCGGTTATGATACAGCTGGAGCATTTGGTAGCAGGTTTCACTTAAAGGCGACTCTTTTCCACGGTATGGAAAGTGCTATCGAACAAAATATTTCTGATGGGTCAGAAAACGTAACAGGTACTGAGAAAAATAACGAATCTTTTGGAGGTAGTGTTGCAACACAATACCAAGTTATTAAAAGTAAGGCTCCTAACTATTTTGGAGAAGGTACATCTCTTCTTATAGGTGCTCATTTTGGTGCATTAGACCTTAGTAATACAGATACTGATGCAGGTGGTGATCGGAATGCCACTGGTCGTTATGACACAAATAGTGCTAGAGCAAACGGACTTCATACCTTAGTTGACAAACCAATAGATTTAGGTGATGAACTCAATCTTAAATATCATCACTTCTTTGGTCCCCAATATAGTCTGATTTACGGACAGCTATTTTCGCAAGCTGAATACCAAGTAGGTAAATATGAATATTCAGCTCCGAATTCTGGTGCGGACGCCGAAGAAGACTTTAATTATCATGGTGGATCGATAAGTGTAGCGTATGCATTTTCAGGTACATTTAAACATAGCGGAAAAAAAGGTGCATTGGGTGGATTAAAATGTAAAAGACATTGTTTTATGCCGAAGTATCAATACGAATGGATAGATCAAACAGATCATGATACCAATGCATCCGGTACTGGAGCCAGAAATGGTGGTTCTGGTGAGGCTCACACTTTCGGTTTCAATCATTATTTTAACTCAAATGTTAGACTAATGGCCGAATATACTTACGGTGATTATGGTTCAGATAACTCAAATGGAATGAGAGAATCTGAAATTTCGTCGATTCAAGCGAGAATACATCTAAAATATTAAATTTTCTTTCCTTAGGTAATTTTTAAAAAATTAAAAAGAGGCTTTATAAGCCTCTTTTTTTTTGTGTCATATTATATTAGTAACACTATATGTAGTGTTGTAATAATTTTGACACATTTATTTGATAAATGATATGAATGGATGGCGTATCCTTTAAACACAATCGTTACAGAACAATATGGATTTCAGATGTTCATCTAGGTACAAGCGGTTGCAAAGCAGAATTGCTTTTAGAGTTTCTTAAAGTTTCAAAGTCCGAAAAAATTTTTCTTGTAGGAGACATTATCGATGGATGGCGATTAAAGAAAAAATGGTATTGGCCACAAGCTCACAACGACGTTATCCAAAAATTACTTAGAAAAGCTAGGAAAGGAGTAAAAGTTGTATTTATACCAGGTAACCATGATGAGGCTGCGCGCAAATATATTGGTGTGAATTTTGGAGATATAATAATAAAAAAAGAAGCTTACCATACCACTCTCAAGGGTAAGAAATTATGGATCATTCATGGAGATCAATTTGATAGCGTTATTAGACATGCTCGCTGGCTCGCATATGTTGGTGACATGGGTTATGCTATGTTAATCCGCTTAAACAATCTATTTAATAATATTAGACAATTTTTAAAGCTACCTTACTGGTCATTATCAAAGTTTATTAAACAAAAGGTAAAAAAAGCTGTTTCATTTATTACTGCCTATGAATTAGTAATGACTAAGGAAGCAAAAAGAAGAGGGTTTGATGGTGTTGTTTGCGGGCATATACACAAAGCAGAGTTCAAATCAATTCATGATATAATATATTGTAATAGCGGTGATTGGGTAGAGTCTATGACCGCGATTGTAGAACATCTCGATGGTAATCTAGAGATTGTTGACTGGTCATCTAGAATTTCTCAAGAGCATTCAAGTCACTTTCAGCTCCCACAAAAAACTTAATTTCCTAGTTATGAAAATAGTAATTATCTCAGATGCCTGGCACCCTCAAGTTAATGGAGTGGTCCATACGTTATCTAAAACAAAAGAACTTTTAGAAAAAAAAGGTCATAATGTTTTAATGATAACACCTAATCTGTTTAAAACATTTCCTTGTCCTACTTACCCTGAAATCCGGTTATCTTTTTTTCCAGGGAACAAAGTTAAAAAGTTAATTAAAGAATTCAATCCAGATGCGATTCATATTGCAACTGAGGGTCCTCTCGGTATAGCAGGAAGGAATTATGTGGTAAAAAATGGACTTGTTTATACAACTTCATTTCATACAAAATTTGCGGAATATATATATAAGAGAACTAAAATTCCTCTTTTTATAAGTTATGGTTATCTAAAATGGTTTCATAGTAAAGCACATAAAATACTTGTTCCTACAAAATCAGTAATAGAAGATTTAAAAAAGTGGAATATACATAATACTACAATATGGCCACGAGGTGTTGATTTTAAGCTTTTCAAACCCCCTTTGCAAAAAAAGAAAAATGACAAACCGATTTTGATAAACATAGGAAGAGTTGCTATTGAAAAAAACTTAGAAGCATTTTTAAAATTAGATCTCAACTGTGAGAAATGGATTGTAGGTGATGGTCCAGATAGACGCAAACTCGAAAAAAAATATACAAATGTCAAATTTTTTGGTGAAAAAAAACAACATGAATTACATAAATACTACGGAAAAGCAGATTTATTTGTTTTTCCAAGCAAAACTGATACTTTCGGACTAGTATTACTAGAAGCTATGGCGTGTGGATTACCAGTAGCAGCATTTCCAGTTGCAGGGCCAATCAATGTTATTGGAAAAAGTGGAGCAGGGGTTCTAAATAAAAATCTTAAAATCGCGTGTTTAAATGCATTAAAAATACCCGCCAGCAAACCTTTACATTATGTGAAAAAATTCACCTGGGAGAATGTTGTCAATATCTTTGAATCTAATCTACAAAATTCAAAAAAAAGGGATCCTAAAACATATGTCTTTAAAGAGAATCCACATAAAAAGAATACTGGGTTGAAGAGATTATATTTTGCTTTAATAAATAGTCTCTCAGGATTTATATTTGCTTTTAAAGAGGAGAGTGCTTTCAGACAAGAACTACTTCTCACTTTGATATTAATCCCTCTTGCTTTTATATTTCCAACCGAGACTACAGAAAAACTTCTCATGATTGGAAGTATTATGCTTTTACTCATAATTGAATTACTTAATTCAAGCATTGAAGCCACTATTGACAGAATTTCTTTTTCACATCACGACCTTTCAAAAAGAGCCAAAGATTTAGGCAGTGCCGCTGTTCTTTGTTCACTTGCTTTTGTGTTTGTTACATATGTGTCAATATTGAAGAGATTTTTTTAGTGTATATACACTTTTTATATAAGATTGCAGGTAAATTTAAAAGAACGCCTTAAAACTTCAGAAACCTTTTTAATGTATATATATTATTTTTTGGAATCTAATGCTTTTTCAAAGTATTTATGGACAATTTTATCTTGGTTTTCTAAAAGCCAATCTATCGATGGCTCGTCCTTCATTGCTTTCTTTATTGCACTCGTGGTCGCCTTGCGATGAATATCAAAAAGTATTTTGTGATCTAAATTTTTGTCATCAGCTACACTTGGATTCAACCAAACTGATACAATAATGCCTACATCATTAACTATTTTCTTTGGAATATAACCCTCTCTAACGGAATCTAACACACCATTAGCAATAGCTCCTTGAACTGTCCCCATTAAAATATTGGTGTATCTGTCGTCTTTGACAGTGACCTTGCTCACCATTAATGTTGCTGGCCTAACCATTACGTCTGTGTTCATTATCGCAAGAACTTTTGTATGTCCTTTAACTTGATTGCCTAGTAAAGTGGCGAAAGCTGTTCCAAATGGGCCGTTAAATTTTCCGATAACTACTTCCGGCTCAGCTGCTGTTCCTGGTGGTCCTCCAGCAATTAGTGACTCACCAACTTTGATGTCAAAATTATCGCTCATAAGTTTACTCCTTTTAAAATTAAACCAGTTTCTTTAACTTTTTCTTAAGTTCTATCGCTTCACATGCTAATTTTATATATTTGGGTATTTGTATATCTTTTTCTCCTTTTTTGCCCTTCTCATAATACTGAATCATTCTCCTTTTTAGGCCAAGTACATTAGCAGCCTCTGCTTGAGAAAAACCATTCTTTTTTCTCCATTTTTTGAACTGTTCTTTTTCCATAGACTTTAAGAAAGTAAGTATTAATACCAAAAAAAAAAAATTATTACAAAATAATATTGACATATGCGCAATCAGTGCGTACATTTATTATAAACGCGCAATAGTTGCGTGTGGATAACTGCTTAGGAGATTATATATGTATGGACATTTGCTATATTGGGACTTTGTTTTTAAAAAAAGAAGCTTAGACAGCCAAACGAAAAGAAAATGACTTGGGTTATTGTTTTTGTAACGTTTTTTGGACCTCTTTATGATTCTGACGGCTTTGTAACAGACGTAAGTAAAACTACCACAGAGACATATAATACTCAGAATTCTTGTAGGTTTATGTCTGAGATAATTAACGGCCAACTTAAAAGCGCTTCAAACATAAAAGAAAATAACAATATTTTAAAAAAGAAATATTCAGTTTGTTTGTCTTTTAGTGATTGGTCACACTATAAGTTAGATCAGGACTTAGAGTCCCTTAAACAAAAATTAACAGAAAATACAACAAACAACAAAAACTTTAAATAATTGACAATATGCAATAATTGCGTATATTTGTATATGCTGTTTCTAGGAATTGCAATGCATAAATTTAAAGTTAAAAGGAGGAATTAAAATGCAACCACTTAAAAAACCAACTCAGCTTAAAAGATGGGGGAAAAAAAATAAGATTTCTAATAAGAAATTTTCTCGCTTAACAGGTTTAAGTCTTAAAAAAATGAGTAAATCTAAAAAGCTACCAAAAATTGTAAAATTAGGGTGTTTAGCAATTGAAGGTGCGAAAAAAAAATCTGATCAAAAAAAAGAAATTCAGGTTTTAAAAAAGAAAAATAAAAATTTAAAAGCTAAAATAATTAAATTCAAAAAACCTAAAAAAAAGGTTAGTAAATTAAAAAAGGTTAATAAAAAGTTAGAGTCTAAACTTAAGAAACCTAATAAAAACGTTAGTAAATTAAAAAAGGATAATAAGAAATTAGAATCTAAACTTAATAAACCTAAAAAAGTTATTAAAAAATTAAAAAGTAACAATAAAAAGTTAAAAGCTCGACTTAAAAAAAGTGATAAAAAAACTACAAAAACTTCTCAGTCCACTGTCAAAAATAAGTCAAAAACAAAAAAAATTGATTTAACAAAATCAAATGGGAGCTTAGATAAAGTTTCTACTCAAAATATAAACATAAAAACGGATATCACCTCTCCTACATCAGAAGAAAAACCTGAGACAACAAAATAAATAAAATATAATATGTCACCTTACGTAACACTTTTACGTAAGATGACATGTGTGTTTTTGGCTATTTAGGAGCTTTTGTCATAAAACTGTAACACTACCAAAGTACTGGTTCATCATGACAACGTATGCAATTAACGGAATAGGAAGGATTGGTAAATATGTACTCAAATTTCTTCTAGAAAAAAATTTAGATTTAGCTTGGATTAATGATGCAGTTGGAACTATAAACACACATTGCCATTTGTTGGAGTTTGACACTGTTCATGGTCGGTGGAATGCCAAATTTTCTACCGACCAGAATATAATTTCAATTGATGATCGAAGACTAATTTTTAATAATCACAATAAAATTGAAAATTTAAAACTAGAAGGTGTAGATATTGTTTTAGATTGCACGGGAGTCTTCAAATCAGAAAAAAAATTAGCCCCTTATTTTGATAATGGTGTTAAGAAAGTAATTGTCTCTGCACCAATTAATGAAAAAAATGTTGCAAATATAGTATTTGGAATAAACCATAAAACATATATTCCCGATACTCATAAAATAATTACAGCTGCTAGTTGTACAACAAACTGTTTAGCACCTGTTGTAAAAGTACTCCACGAAAAAATTGGCATAGTACATGGGTCAATTACAACAATACATAACGTAACTAACACACAGACAATTGTCGACAAACCTGGAAAAGATATCAGACGATCTAGGTCCTCTTTAAATTCTTTGATTCCCACAACAACAGGAAGTGCGAAAGCAATATCTCTTATTTATCCTCAATTAGAAGGAAAACTTAATGGTCATGCTGTCAGAGTCCCACTTTTAAATTCATCATTAACGGATTGTGTTTTTGAATTAAAACGAGATACTTCTAAAGAAGAAGTAAATAACTTTTTTAAAGATGCCTCTGAGAATGATTTGAAAGGGATTTTAGGCTATGAGGAAGCTCAGCTTGTATCAGCAGATTATGTAAATGATACCAGGTCAGCAATTATTGATGCGTGTTCTACTATGGTTATAAACAAGAGGCAACTAAAAGTTTATGCATGGTATGACAACGAAATCGCTTATGCAAAAAGAATGGTTGATATTTGCGAATTTGTAAGTGAATCTCTATGATTTTATTGTCTAAAGAACAATTCTCTTATTTGATAGTTACCTTTGCTTATTGGGTATTTATGCTTAGTGATGGGGCACTGAGAATGTTAGTTTTACTTCATTTTCATCAAAATGGTTTTTCACCACTACAACTCGCATATTTATTTCTATTTTATGAACTGGCTGGGATTTTTACAAATCCTTCAGCTGGATGGTTAGCCGCTCGATACGGTCTTAAGCTAACTTTATATGCAGGTTTGACTGTTCAAATAATTTCTCTTTACTCTCTATCACAATTGGATGAAAATTGGAGTCAAAACTTTTCGATTTTTTATGTTTTAATCGTCCAAGGATTAAGCGGTATTGCAAAAGATTTAACAAAGATGTCCTCTAAATCAGCAGTTAAACTTTTAGCACCAGATAATCAATCGAGCCTTTTTAAGTGGGTGGCAATCTTAACAGGTTCGAAAAATGCTGTAAAAGGTTTCGGATTTTTGCTGGGTTGTACATTATTAGCAACGATAGGTTTTTATAATTCATTAATTTCAATGGTTGTTATTGTTACCTTTATTTTGGTGTGTAGTTTTATTTTCTTAAAGGATGATCTTATAAATAAAAATAATAAAGCAAAAATATTCGATGTATTTTCAAAATCTAAAAACATTAACTTTCTATCTGCAGCAAGAATTTTTTTATTTGGAGCACGTGATGTTTGGTTTGTGGTTGGATTGCCAATTTTTTTTTACAGTATTTTTTCGGATGGTTCGGTGGATGGGAATAAAAAAGCCTTCTTTATAATTGGGAGCTTTATGGCCGCATGGATAATTCTCTACGGAATAATTCAAGCTTACTCACCAAAATTATTCTTAAAGGAGGACAACAGAAAAATTAACTTGGTAGATATCTCAAAAAATTGGGTTCTCTACCTCCTAATTAATCTAATCTTATTAACTTTTTTACTATTTTTTTTCAGTGAAATTTTTCTGACAACAATTTTTCTATTTTCTGGTCTTTTTATTTTTTGTGGAATATTTGCTGTAAATTCGTCTATTCATTCTTATTTGATTTTGCATTTCTCAAAAATGAACAGAGTTTCTCTTGATGTTGGCTTTTACTATATGGCCAATGCTACTGGAAGGTTTTTCGGAACCCTTTTATCTGGATTATCTTATCAATTTGGCGGGCTAACTCTAAGCTTAGCATTATCAACAATCATGATTGCTTTTTGTTTGTATTTAACATCCTTCCTCCAGGAAAGTTATAATGAACAAAAAATTTAATAAAAACATTCAAAATTCTCCGATGCGTTTCATCAATAGAGAGTTATCTTGGTTGAGTTTCAACGATAGAGTTTTGAGCGAATCAGAAAACCTTCGGAATCTGTTAATAGAGAGACTAAGATTTCTATCAATTTCAGGAAATAATTTAGATGAATTTCATATGGTAAGAGTTGCAGGACTTTACCGACTGATGAAACAGAAAGTTTCCATGAGAACTGATGACGGAAGAACAACTAGGCAACAGTTTAATGACGTTACAAAATCTTTGAGGTCACTTTTAAAAAAACAACAAAATATTTGGAATAGCCTTAAAAAAGAATTAAGAAAAAAAAAAATAAAAGTTTTGGAAATACCAAAAGATTTCAAAAAAGAAGAAAAAAAAACAGTTGAAGTATTCAAAAAATCAATTCTGCCCTCTTTAACACCGTTAGCAATTGATGGTGCCCATCCATTTCCATTTCTTCCAAATCAAAGCATTACAATGGTGTGTGCTTTAATAAATAAAAAAGGGAAGCTATCCTATTCTCTAGTTATTTTTCCACCAAAACTCCAAAGATTTTTCAAAGTTTCAAATCCCAATAATTTTGCTAAATCCGAGGATATTATAAAAAATAACATCAAAATTATCTTTCCAGATTTTAAGCTAAAAAGTTTTTCATTAATTAGAGTTATCAGAGACAGTGATATTGAATTTGAAGAAGAGGCTGAGGATTTAATTCTCTCATTCGAAACTGCTCTAAAAAAAAGAAGGAGAGGAACAGTTATTGGTTTATATATTCAAGGAAGAGTAGAAAAAAAATTACTTTCTTTTATTAAAAAATCGCTCAAAGTTAGTGAGGAAAGAATTTTTCGAGTAAATTCACTTTTGGATATTAATTCACTAAATGAGATTGTCGAGCACGCCGATCAAGATCTTAAATTTAAAAAAATAAAGCCAAGATTTCCGCAAAGAATCATAGATTATAATGGGAGTTGTTTTTCAGCAATTAAGAAAAAGGATATTATCGTTCACCATCCCTTTGAGAGTTTTGATGTAGTTGTAAACTTTTTGGAACAAGCAGCAATAGATGATTTTGTTGTATCGATTAAACAAACACTTTATAGAACAAGCAAAAACTCGCCAATAATTAAAGCTTTAATTGATGCTTCTAATAATGGCAAGTCAGTAACAGCAATAGTGGAATTAAAAGCTCGTTTTGATGAAGAGAAAAATATCAAATGGGCGCGTGATTTAGAAAAAGCTGGTGTGCACATCGTATATGGATTTGTAAATCTCAAAACTCACGCTAAGATTTCTGTTGTAACAAGAAAGGAAAGTGATGAGCTTGTGTCGTATGTTCATTTTGGAACTGGAAATTATCACCCTATAACTGCAAAAACTTATACTGATTTATCTTTTTTTTCATGTAATAAAGATTTGGCAAATGACGCTTTAAAAGTTTTTAATTTTATAACTGGTTATACAAAGCCAGAAAAAATGAATGTGTTGACATATTCACCAAAATTTCTTAGGGAAAAATTGACCTCTCTTATCAACAATGAAATTACAAATAAAAAAAAGAATCTACCTGCTCAAATATGGATCAAAGTTAATTCATTAATTGATAGTAATATCATTGATCAATTATATTTTGCTTCACAGAATGGAGTTAAAATAAAACTAATAGTAAGAGGTATATGCGGACTAAGGCCAGGAATTCCTGGTTTTTCTGAGAATATTGAGGTAAAAAGTATTATAGGAAGGTTTTTGGAGCACAGCAGAATTTTTTGTTTTGCCAACGGGAATAAAATGCCAAATGAAAAAAATTTCGTTTTTATTTCTTCAGCTGACCTTATGACAAGAAATCTTGATAGAAGGGTAGAAGCTTTTATTCCCATAGCCAACGAAACTGTTCAAAAACAAATTCTGAATCAAATAATGGTTGCATACTTAAAAGATAAAAAAAATAGTTGGAAATTAAAATCTAACGGGTCTTACGAACGCATTGCTTCAAAATCAGTTGGTTTTTCTGCACATAAGTATTTTATAGACAATCCATCTTTATCTGGCAGAGGATCAAAATTTAAAAAAAAATGAGTAATAAAAATAATCCAATTGCCATAATTGATATTGGCTCATCTTCAGTTAGGCTTGTCATTTTTGATGAGCAAAAGTTTTCAGCTAGTGTCATCTTTAATGAAAAAGTTACTTTAAATTTGGGAAAAGGAATATTCATGAAAAGAATAGATGAATCAGAACTCCAAAATTTAATGAAGGTATTAAAAAGATTTTTTTATTTATGTAAAAATGTTAAAAAAAAAAATCTTCATATTTTTGGATCAGCTGCTTTGCGACTTGCAGAAAATCAAAATCTTATCGTAAAAAAACTAAAATCTGAGTTCGACCATGATATAAGAGTTTTAACGGGAGAAGAAGAGGGAGAGTTATCAGCAAAAGGTGTTTTTTTTTCACACCGCGAAATCGATGGAATTGTTGGCGATTTTGGCGGCGGTAGTCTTGAATTAACTGAAGTTAATACTTCGAAACAAATAAAATTTATTGAATCTTTAATTATAGGACATGTGGTCCTTAAAAAAATTGGGAATTTTGATGACAAAAAGGTACATAAATATATTAAAGATTCCATACAAAAAGTAAAATTAAATAAATACTCAAATTTTTATGCAGTTGGAGGGTCCTTTAGAGCATTAGCAAAATTACATATGCACATAAAAAGTGAAGATTTAAAAATAATTCAAGATTATGAAGTTGATTCAGCTGAATTTTTGAATGAATTAAGAACAAGAATTTTTGTAAATAAAAATACAGTTGATGAAAAGTTTTTAAGCCAGTTATTCAAATCAAGAAAAAAATCGATCCCATACACCTTTAATGTTTTAGAAATATTAGTTCAAAAGATGTCGATTAAAAAAATCTTTTTTACTAACACTGGAGTTAGAGAAGGTATTCTATATGATCTAGTTAAAGACAAAGGCGTGGATCCGTTTTTAAGCCAAATTAGAAAAATAGCTCGCGGAACAATTAAGAAAAGAAATGCCGAGAAATTATTCAGTTGGATTTTACCGTTTAATGATATTTTGCAAATGGATCAAAATCTTTTACTTTCAGCATGCTGGCTTACAAACATAGCGTCGGCTTTGCATCCAGAGCATAGAAGAATTTTTGCTCTTGAAAAAATCCTATACCATCAATTTTTTCACCTAGATAGGCAAAATAGAATTATGCTTGCTTTAATTCTTTACTTTAGATATTCAAACAATCTTAAGGAAAATTTTGCTTTGTCTTATTCGGAAAAGATTTCAAAAAAAAATCTCATTAAAGTTAAAATATTGGGACAACTTTTAAGAATGGCGCATCATATAACAGGCAGACTTAACTATAATAATTTGGATCAATGTAAATTAACAATTAATTCCATAAATAAAGTTAATTTTAAAGCAAAAAAAACCTATCTGCTTTTCGGACAATCGTTTGAAAGGGGCATGAAAAATATTTCAGATGCCTTTGAATCATTAAAAAGTAATTAAAAGACACTTTCATTAAGGGTTTCAATTTACTCTCACGCATTTCACTCTCACACTTTTTTAAAATATATTTATTAATTAAAATAAATCATGAATGACTTAATTTATCCTTTAAATTTGTATCTAAATTGTTAGCCATATCTTATGCTAAATTTATCGTTATTTAGGCATGCCAAGTTATATTGAACTAGGACGTAAATGAATCAAAGTTTAACGGATTTTTAAGAACATATAGTCAGTTAGCAGTGAAATTTTCAATAGCTTCATTAACAATACGAAATAAGATTTTAACAATTAATATAAAAGAATCATATTAAAAATTTCTCTGATTAATTAATCATTTTTAACTTTTTTCAAGGAAAACTAAAATTATTAAAATCACTGCAGGAACAATTCCAAGAATTGCTAGCATATACGAAATACTTAAATATTTATATTTTTCCTTAAGAACAAACCCTATTTGATAAAAATCAATTAGCATAAGTTCATATACTCTTTTAGGACTTTTAATCTGTTCAAGCATGTACTTTACATATTTCTCCTCGCTAATATTTGATGATTCCATAAAAAATAAAGGATTTTTACTTTTACTTATTTCCTGATTTTTTTTTTCCTTAACCAATCTTGGTGTAATAACCCAAACAGCAAATAATAGAGAAATTAGCTCAAACAATGAAAAACACAAAATTAAAAAATTTTGTGTATGGGAATTATTTTGATAGTCGTATTTAAAAAAATTAGATGCGATTATACTGAGGCCAATTATGATGACGCCCATCAGTATGTTGGCTTTCTGATCAGCTAGAGAGATTAATTGAACTTGCTTTTGATGAATTGTTCGAAGCATCCCAATTGTCTCTTTGTCTATATGGTCAGATTTTAGGGAAACCATAGCTTACTATGTTATAATTTTGTTACAAATTTATGAATTAAAATTCAATTAGAAAGATTTTCCTACTCCTCAAACTTTTTTGTCATAAATATTCTATAAAACTGAAACAAATATTCGTTATTCAACATGTAGTAGTTAGTAAATCAAATTATTACAAAATATGCGGTTTCGATTAAAAAAAAACAATCAAGAAAAAAATCAAGGTCCAAGGTTCAATAATAGAATTGAAAAAATTAAAATAATTCTAAAGAAAGTTAAATTTGTTGCTAAGAACGTCATTTATGTGAGAAGTTGGTCTAGAAATTCTAGATTATTAGAGAAAATAAAACCTGAAAATAATTTTTCTACTCACTCGAGAACACTAAATTTCAATCAAGGTTCTATTGAGTTAAAAATAATCGACGATACAGATAAATTAATACACAAAGTTAAGAAACTAAGATACGAAAGTTTTTTTGGTGAATCAGAAAAAAACAATTATGATTCAGATGAATTTGATAAATTATGTGACCACTTAGTAGTAATTGATAAATCAATTTCTGACGATTACGTAGTGGGAACATACAGGTTACTTTTAAAACCAAAATTTATGAAATCACAAAGATTCTACAGTCAAACAGAGTTTAATATTTCTAAGTTAACCAATGAAAAATCATTAACGCTTTTAGAAGCAGGCAGATCGTGCGTTCATAAAAATTATAGGGATGGAAAAATAATAAAACTATTATGGAGGGGGCTTGCTACTTATATTGCTAAAAATAAGGTTGATATAGTTTTTGGCTGTGCAAGCTTCCCATCAAGTAATCATAATTTGTTTAGAAATCAACTTTCATACTTAAGGCACTTTCATTCATCCCCACATCATTTAAAAACAAACCCTCTAAAGCAAATAAAAGTAAATTTTAAACCAATTAAGAAAAAGTTGCTCGACTCTAATGAAGAGTTTAGAAAGCTACCCCCATTGATTAAAGCTTACATTAGAGTTGGAGCATCTGTAGGTTCTGGCGCAATTGTGGATAAAAAGTTTAATACTACTGATGTCCTAGTTATATTAGAAGCAAAAAGAATCCAAAAAAAATACTCTCAACTATATTTAAAAAATACACATTAATGCTGTACTCACCAATACTATCAACTTTAAGACTGGCAATATTGATTCCATGGATTTTATTTATTTCTTCTATCCATTTAATTATTTCTTTAATTTCTAAAAGATTTTTTTCTTTTTTCTTTAGTTTATTTTTTAAGGGCATAATAAACATAATTGGAGTTAAAGTTAATGTTTCTGGTTTGCCGGAGAAAAGAAGGACTTTATTTGTCTCAAATCATATATCTTACCTGGATATAATAGTATATGGATCACTGATAAATACAGTTTTTGTCGCTAAGTCAGAAATTAAAAAATGGCCAATAATTAATAAACTTTGTACCATTGCAAAAACAATATTTGTAGAAAGAAATAATATTAGATCATTAAGAAATCAAATTTCATTAATTGAAAAATCTCTTCAAAAAGATTCCAATGTACTTTTTTTTCCAGAGGGAACATCTAGTGATGGATCAAACGTTCTCAGGTTTAAGAGCTCTTTATTTTCGATAGTTGATTCAAAGGAACTAGGAGATTTTTATATCCAACCCGTCTCACTATCATATAATAAACTTGATGGACTGCCACTGAATAAGTTTTATAGACCCTTCTTGGCTTGGTTTGGAGGAATGGATCTATTTTCTCATCTTTGGAAATTCTTAGGATTGGGTGCAAGTGAAGTTAAAGTTAACTTTCACAAAGCTAAAAAGTTTTCTTCATTCTCAAATAGAAAAGATGCATGTTTTTTTTGTTATGAAAAAATATCTGAACAACTTAATAGTGACCATAGTTCTCTAAAGATTAATAATAAACTCAAACTTTATGAATTAAAATTCCTGTAAAATTTACACTTTTAAAATTTTTCTATTTAACGCTCGTATTAAACATTTTTAAATTATCGAAAAGTTTTAAAAAAATTCAAACAAATTGCCTAAAATATTTAGAGATTTTTAATACTAGAAATCATTAAGCTTATGATAAGGGGTGATGGGGGCTAAATCTCCTTAGCCAACTTATAGTTTCTCCACAATAATGTTTCTGGTGTTAAATTTATATCATGATTTGTGATATGATTATATTGTTTGATTAAGTTAGATAGTGCTTTAATGTTTCTTCTTTTTTTCTTGTAGGAATATAAATGTCTTTTGGTATAAATTAAATTTTTGTTGATAAATAATTTTGGTTTAGCATTAAGTTTTAGGGAACAAATAGAAAAGGGTAATTGATCACGAATGTTAAATTTCTTGTAATAATACCACCAGACTTTAGAAAATCGAATATTTTGTATATTGTTCTTTCTTAGAATTAAACAGCAATGAGGACAGTAGTGTTGATCATACATATACTTGATCCTCTTTAAATATTTGAATAAGTTTATAAGATGCTTTTCATCAGCAACAGATATTAAGTACCAATCTATTAGCTCATCGAGAAGACTTTTTCTTGCAGAATGCTTTAAAACTCCAAATGAATTTTTTTCAAAAAAATCAAATGAAAAATTAATTAATTTTTCTGTAATCACCCTATTACAATCAACATAAATTACATTAGATTCTTTTGGGAAATACTTACTAAAGTTTATTTTGAAATTTCTTGATAGATATCTATTATCTTTTGATGAATTAATTTTAACATATTCCCATTCACCTTTTTTTTCAATTTCTTGATTATAAAAACAAATATATCTTACTTTTTTTGAATAAAAATGTTCATTTGAGATTCTATCATAATTTCCAAAGTTGACAGTATAGATGTACATAAAAACCTCTAAATAAAAAAATTATAAATTCAAAATTAATTTATTTTTTTTTTGTTACAACATTGTGAAATATTAAAGATTCAAATTTTTATTAGATTTCCCTATTAATGGGCTGATTATGATCAATCAATATTTGAATTTTTTATTGCATAATTAATAATGTGAAATAAAAAATTTTGCTCAATAGTTCCATTTAATAGAAATGAAAAAGGACCGGAAGCATATGCAACTACATCTAAACCAGAATGAGATTCTTTAAAAAGTGGTACAAGAGCTTCATGGTCAAATTCAATATCCTCATAATCAAAATCAGATAACTTTTTTCGAAAAGCATATTGTAAAAAATATTTTTTTTCAAAAACACTTCCAGGTCCATTCAGGTAGTTTACAACTGAAAAAGGTTTCCCGTCTAAACCTAAATTAGGTTTACTTTGATGTTTAGATTCTTTGGGGTTAATTCTATAACATATACCATTTATTTTTGATCCTCTTCCACAATACCCATTGATGCCAAGAGAATGAGCATGGTCAGCGGTGACGATTAACAACGTTTCTTGTAGATTTACTTTTTGAATAATATTTTGAATAAGTTTGTTGAATTGTTGGGTTTGTCTGAGAACGTAATTTAGTTTTCCAGCATGATGTCCGTGGTCAATTCTTCCGGCCTCTATTAATAGATAATAACCATTTTTGTTTTTATTTAGATATTCAATAGCTAAATTTGACAAATCTAAAAGAGAAGGTTTGTTTTCTTCCTTTGCTAAATAGGGAAAATGCGAATCAGCAAAAAGACCGATTAATCTTTTTTTAGTATTAATTTTATAGTTTTGGAAGTCATTTTCATTATTAAGATAAATTCCCCCGCTATTTTTAAATTCTTCAATCAGGTTTCTTGAATCGGTTCTTTTTCCTTTTTGACTAACACTTTCTAAAGGTAAGAAATGTCTTTTGCCACCACCTAATGCAAGATCAATATCAGAATTGATCAACTGCAAAGCTATATCATCTTGTGAACAATTTTTAGGAACTTTGGAGTCATCTTCCCAATTCCTGTCAAACGAGTGGGCATATAATGCCGCGGGAGTTGCGTGCGTAATTCTAGTATTTGTAACAACTCCAACACTCTTATCTAATTTTTTAAATATATCACCAATACTTTCCACCTCAGTTCTTTTGGACATGCAATCGCCACGTATAGAACTGTCTGTTAATCCAATAATTCCAGATTTAGTTTTAATACCACTATGTATTGCTGTTGATGTTCCTGCAGAATCTGGGGTTTGTCCATTAGTAGTGTAAGTTTTTATTAAAGCCAAATGGTCTAATTCTTCGTGTGGTAAAACAAATTCATCTCCAAGTCCACCATTTATTTGTCCTTGATTCAATCTGTTAATATAGTTTGTAGTAATGCCATAACCATCACCAACGATAACAATCACATTTTTAGCTTTGTTCTTATTAATTTTTTTTTGAATTTGATTTTTAATAAATGATTGACCATCATTAAAACTTTGATAATTCTTTTGTGGGTTAGCTGATAATTGACTAAAAGTTATTAAAAATAATAATAATAAAAACATATTTAAATATAAACTTTAAATATTACAAATTTAAGAAAAATAATTTAATG
>CACHGK010000009.1 GCA_902579395.1 uncultured Alphaproteobacteria bacterium | reverse complement strand
TACAAAAAGCGTAAGACCTAACGAGGGGTTAAAATATTCAAGTCTTAAAAATGATTGGCTAATTGAAAAAAACGCACTAGTAACAATTATTAATAATAAGTCGTTTATTACAATAAAAGAGGAAGGTTTAGCAATGGAAGATGCAAATTTTATGGAAAAAATAAGAGTAAAAAATATAAAAAGTGGTAAGATAATCGAAGGATATGCAAAAAATAAAAAAAAAGTTATATTAAACACTAAACAAAATTAGTTTATAGTCGTTATATAATATTAAGGAATAATTATGATTGACCAAATCAAAAATAAAACTGTAAACACAAGTCTTAACAGTAGTAAAAAAGTAATCCAAGACGATACGAAAGTTAAGGCTGAGGTGCAGAAAGCAAGTAACCCAACTAATAAAAGAGTTGATACTCACGATGGAAAGGTCTCGCAGTTCATAACTAAGGAGAAAATAAAAAGTATGAGTAAAGAACCTCCTATCGACAGAGTTACCACAACACGAATCAAAGAAGCAATAAGAACTGGAAATTATCCGCTTGATCTAGATAAGGTAACAGCAGCTTTATTTGACGCTTACAAAGAAATGAAGTAATTAGCGTCAGCTAATGGAAAACAAAATCGATTTATTACTTAATCTTCTGAATAAGGTCAAGGATTCTAATGATTTAAAAGAATTAGAAACGCTTGAAGAAAAATTACAATCCCTTTCCCCTGTACTAGAAAAATATATAGATGAGAATCAACATGAACTAGAAAAATCTAATTTTCTAAAAAAACTTCAATCAGTAAAGGAAGTGATTAACGGCCTAGAAAAAAAGAATAATTTTAACAATAAAATATTTAAAGAATTTAAAGAATTTATTGATAGCAGAAAATTTAAATAAAGTTGTTTTAAGTTAATATAATACTAAAATAAAATTATGAACTTTCTTGAGTCTTTTTTAGAAAATGATCTTGTCGGTAACTCTTCAACATTAATTATATCTATAACCATTTTCTTTATTTTAGTAGCCTCAGCTGCTTTTTATTTCGATTTTTTAAAAAATAAAGATAATTCTAATAAAATCTCAATATTAGAAAGAGCAATTAAAGATCTAATTGAAGAATTCAGATCCCTTGAACTCAACTTAAATGAACAAAAAAAAATTTTAAATGATTATAAGTATACTTTGGATAAACTAGATTTAGAAATCTCTAGATTGGCAGACTCTAATAAAGGAGATTCAAAAATAACAGCAGCTATTCAAATGGCAAATCAGGGTAGCAGTTTGGAGGAAATCTCCAAATCTACAGGACTCAGCAATGAAGAGATTGAACCTATACTAAAATATCATGGGAAAGTATAACTCACATTTTAAAAGTTTGTCTTTCACATGATAGTCTTTTTATAGTGTTTTTAAGTCTAACATCAACTCTTTCAGTTCTTTTGAAAATTTTAATTTCTATATCCATAATATTATTTTTAAGAATAGTAAAATCATCATTGGTCTCAACAATTTTTATCGAATGGTAAATATCACCAAATTGGACATCAGCTAGCGAATCAACTTTTTCATTCTTTATCGATATTTTATCTAAATTAAAACTATTTTTTTTACAGTTAAGAGTCTCATACTTAAATCTTAAGAACAGATCATCACAAGATGATAAGAAAAAGATTAAAATCATAACTAAATAAAAATTTTTTTTTGAATTAAATGAAATTTTTAAATTTCTAATTAAAAGTTTAATCAAATTAATTATATTCAAAAATCTGATCATTTCTCAATTTTCAACCTATTTACCTGGACTAAGCGTTTTTATCTTCAATACCATCGGGTCTATGATTTTCTTTATTTTCTTCTTTTTTTTCAGATGTCTCTAATTTAGTTTCAACATCTTCATTTTTAGTTTGTTTATTAATATTTTCTTCTTTTTTTTCTGTATCATCCTTATTTTCAGTATCCTCTTTATTCAAAGGTTCTGAAGTTTGAGGGGAGTTTTTATTCTCTGCTTCAACTTTTTTTTCCTTTACAATATCAGATGCTTCTGATGCTTTTTCCTCGTTAACAACTTTTTCTTTTTCTTCATTGTCATCGGAAACAGCATCTTCATGTTTTTCAAGTAAATTTTTGGCCTTGGATTCTTCAGATTTTTTATCGTCCTGAACCTCTTCAATACTTACTTCACTTTTTAAAACTTTATTATCCTCTTTGTTTTTCTGATCTTCATCTTTTTTGTTAGCTTCTTCTGTTTCTATAGCTTCTTTTTTGACTTCCTTCTCAACTTTTTCCAAATTTTCACTTTTTTGAATTGGAGTTGCACCTTCTGTTTCCTCCTCAACTATTTCTGCTTTTTTTGAGTCAACTAGCTTTTTACTGTCTTCTTCCTTAACATCAAGAATAACACCTTCAGCAATTTGTTTGCCATTAACCTCGGCTGCTTCAAGCATTTTAACTCGAACCCAATTGTCTTCCTTTTTAGGCTCTGGTTTTTTCTCTTCTTTAACATCTACGTTTGGTTTCTTATCTTCTTTTTTTGGTTTAATATCGACCTTACTTTCGTAAAGTAATTCAATCTTAGATCTTATAATTTTTAACCTAGCTGCAAGCGCACCTAACCTTGTTACATCATCCATACTTTCATTTAATAGTTTTTTTATAATTGAATTAACTTCATCAAGAGGTTTATCTCCGATTTTACTTATAATTTTGTCTCTAACCTTTATTACTTCGGGATCTAAGTCAGAATTCATAGTATTTTTTTCATCCATTTTCTTATTACCTTTCTTTTGGCATTTAATTTGCAAATTCTAAACCAAAACTATTAAAAATTAATGAAATGGTAGATAATATTAAACAACAATTAAATGTATTGAGCAATGCACTAAGAGTAAGAAATAAAAAACAAGAAATTCTTGCATCAAATATTGCAAACGCTGCAACGCCTAATTATAAAGCTCGTGATGTTAAATTTGAAGTGGAATTAGCTAGATCATTAAACGTTGGTCCCTTGAAAACTTCAAATTCTCAACACATTGCATTAACATCAAATAGTTTGCCTGGCAAAGTACAATATAGACAGTCAATTAACCCATCTGTTGATGGCAACACAGTGGAACTCGCTGTTGAACAAATGGAGTTTGCAGAAAATTCAATAAGATATCAAACTACTCTGGATTTTATAAATTCGAAAATCAAGGGTCTTAAAAGCGCTATAAGAGGTGAATAATGGATATTAAAAATATTTATCATATTGCACAAAGAGCGATGGGAGCTCAATTAGTAAGACTTAATGCTACCGCAAGTAACCTTGCCAATGCCGACAATATAGCTTCAAGTCCACAGGACGCCTACAAACCAGTAAAACCTGTTTTCGAAACTAAGTATTTTGACTTAATAAGAAAAAGGGGAATTTCTACTGTTGATGCAGTAACAGTTCAAAAAATGGATATTGATCCAATTAAAGAATTTAAACCTGGTCACCCACTTGCTGATGAAAACGGATTTATTTATAGAGCACCAGTAAATATCGAAGAGGAATATGTTGATATGCTAGAGGCGTCTCGACAATATCAAAATAATGTAGAAGTAATATCAACTGTTAGAGCACTAATGCTCAAAACTGCAAGTATAGGAAAGTAAATTAAGGAGAAAGTATGACGGATATTTCAAAAACTTCGGAACAATCTTTAAACAATATTTTAAATAAACTTGGAGTAAAGACTCAGGATGAAGCTGCCAAAGCTGGTAAAAAGACCTCGTTAGGTCAAGAGGACTTTTTAAAATTAATGACAACACAACTTCAAAATCAGGATCCTTTTGCACCGATGGATAACGGAGATTTTATTGCCCAAATGGCGCAATTTTCTACAGTTACAGGAATTACAGAGATAAATAATAATTTGACGAACCTTGGTTCAAAATTAGAACCAAACAGAGTGGCAACTGCAGCGCAATTCCTTGGTCATTCAGTATTGGTTCCAGGTCAGGTAGCAAGTCCTGATGATAATGGAGAAATTCATGGTGTAGTTGACTTACCGGCATATTCAAATGATGTAGGTTTAACATTTTCAAATTCTAGTGGTGAGATTATTCATTCAATGAATTTAGGTTCTCAAGAAAAAGGATTAGTAGGGTTTAGTTGGACTGATATACCCGATGAAATTAAGAAAAATAAAACAAAATTATCAATCCAAGCCTATTCAGGAAATGCTGAGGGCTCAGATGGACTTAACACAGCAGTTTATAACAAAGTTATTGCAGCATCAGCACCGAAAAATAGTGAGGATGTTATCTTAGAGACAGAGGATTATGGTGAAATCTCTGCATCTGAGGCGATAAAGTTTAAATCAAATAATTAATTAAATAGAGGAGAAAAAACATGTCATTTTACACAGCACTTACCGGACTTAATGGAGCACAGTCAGATATTTCGGCTACATCGAATAATATCGCAAACGTTAACACGACTGGTTTTAAAAGGTCACGAGCAGAATTTGGTGATATTTTTGCAACATCACCATTACAAAATGCATCTTCATCAATCGGTTCTGGTACAATTCTTAAAAGTGTAAAACAGCAGTTTACTCAAGGTAACATTACCTCCTCTCTAAACGTTCTTGACATGGCGATATCGGGGCAAGGTTTTTTCTCTTTAAAACCATCTTTAACATCTGGACAAACAGTTTATACACGTAATGGTTCATTTAATGTGAACAATGATAGATATGTTACAGATTCGTCTGGGCAGTTTCTTTTAACTTTTCCAGTTAATGCCGATGGTTCAGTTACTGCAAAAGATTTGACAAGTGCAATACCACTTCAATTGCCAGTTACCTCAGGGACACCAAAAGCAACAACAGCAATTGAGTTAGGTGTTAACGTTTCAGCCACAAGTGATGTGATAACAGACAATGCTCAATTTGCTAGTGGTTATGTATTTAATCCCAATGATCCGACTACTTATAATAATTCAACCTCAATAACAATCTTTGATGATTTAGGTAATCCAACAATTGCAACTATTTTCTTTATTAGAACTCAAGCTGCATCAGCATCTGACCCAACCAACAAATATGATACAAGATTAGTAATTAATGACACGGTTATTGATCCAGACTTAGTTAAAGCTGTGAATGATACCAAACAACCAATTTTTATTGATAGATTTGGTCAACAAACTACTAAAGTTCCTGACGATAACTACTTTCTTGAAGGAAAAGGTTCAGCTTTGTATAAACTTGATGATTTAAAAACATTAGTTGACTCAACTCCAGCAAAAATAACTGGTGAATCAAGTGCCTTTGACTTCGGAGAAGAAGGAGATAAGACAGTGACTATTGTTACAGACCCACTTCAGTTTAATTCAACAAGGGAAAGTGGTGACACAAGTTCTCAAATTTATTGGGGAACTAACTTTATGACTATTAATGTGGATGGGAGTGACCAACCAGTTAATATTGATATAAGACCTGGGTCATATAACGCAGCTGATTTAGCAAAGGAAATACAAAGATCAGTTAATGCAGCTTACGGTGATGACAAAAAAATTCAAATCGTTCAAAACGTTGACGATACTCTAACAATTGATCTTCAAAAATTAAATGCTGATGGAACATCAACCGGCTTAACAACACCTATAAGTGTTGATTTATTAGCCGATTCTTATGTTTCTACAAAAGAAGGTATTGTTTTAACTGGTGCATCACCAGACTTTACTCGAGATCAATTCTTAGCGCATACTCAAGCTAGATTAAATGATTCATTAAACACATATGCTGTTTCTGCACAAACGGGAGCAACTGCTGGTGGTGTGGTTGATACCGCAAAGGCATCTGCTTTAGGTATTTCAAACCAACTATTTTACAGAGCAGCAGGTAAAGAAATGACAACAATGCTTGAACAAAGTCAAGCTTTTGAATTTGAAAGAAATTCCTCCACTCACGCAACAGCAGCTAACAGTTTTAGTGCGGCTAAGCAGTATCTGACTTATTCATATTTTGGGAAAAGCCCACAAGTTCATGTTTATGATAAAATGACACAAATGGCTATTAATCCAACTGGAGCAACGGCTAATCCTGGTAAAGCAGTTTTTTATGATCAATCTGAAAATACTATCAGATTTCATTTTGGTACAACTAATCCTGCATCTAATAATATTGCCGCAAACTCAAAAGTAAGATTAATAGGTCAATTCTATGCAAATACTACTGATAATACTAATGGTGAATTTATTAATGGGAGAGAATTTACAGTAACAAGTGTTGGTTCAGAAACAGTAGGTGGAAATGCTCAATACTATATTGAATGTAGTACTGCTGGAATGAATCTACCAGACTCAGATTTTAGCATTGATTTCGCTACAGGTAATGATGCCAATATTTACAGCACCATATCAACATCAACTGAGGCCTTCTTTGAAGGATCGGATCCAACAGCAGTATATAAAGGATCAGATGTTAATTTTAGTAATAAAAAACTTGTTCTAAGAGAGATTGGTACTGCTAATAAACATTCATATACAAATAGACAAATGGTTGCTGGTAATTCAGGCAAAAACATACTTGATGCTTTTACTGAGCAATTTACATTAAAAGATGATAAAACTACGTCTGGCACAACACTAGATACATTCGATTTAATTGGAATTGGAAGTAATGCAAGTGCTGCAACACGAGATGATCATTTAAATGGTGATGGTTCAGCAACAGATAAGGTGCCGGCTCAAATGCAGTGGGTAGACGAAAAAAACCCACCAATTGAAGTTACTTATGATGTTCTTAACCAAAGATTACAATTTGAAGTTGATAGAAACTTAATTGGAACGGGAACGAACAGTAACTTTAATAGTTTTAAAATTTTTGGTTCATCAACTGCAACGTCTACAAATAATTTAGGTATACCTACTGCAGATGATACTACAACTACCCTCATTAGAGGTGGTGAAAAATTCTCTGCAGCAACTTTCGTTGCTGACGGTGCTGAGATTCAGTTAAATGACAAACGTTTTGGAATCAAAGTTGGTTACAATAGTGAATTAAAAGCTTTTGAATTTAGTAGTGGCACAACAGGTGAAACGATTGCTGCAAATGGTGCACTAGGAGTAACAACAGATCAAACAGCCTCTGATATTGTTGTTGGTAGATATGCATTATCTACTACCGATGGATCAATTACGGATACAACTGATTTCTTCTCAGGTGATAATAACCTTCTTGGAATTGGGAAAACAAAAACAAATGCTCTAAAAACTGAAGCTAAAGGTTTGGCGGCTCAGCCTGCACAAGCAGTAGGAGCAACTGCTACCGAAGACCTTACACAAGTTTTTAGATTATCAAATCAGAATAATGAAAATATATTTAACGTTTCGGTTAATGGTGTTGCAGGTATCATCGAAATACCTCAAGGTTTTTATGTTGGAACTACTTTAGCTGAAGCACTTCAAGAAAGAATAAATCAAATCGAGGACACCTCTGGTACTGTTGGTGGTGGTATAACAGTTAAATACGATTCATCTACAAACAGGTTTACATTTACAAATGGTACTACAGGTAGGGACTCAACAATTAAAGTTAGAGGAGCAACTAAATTTGGACTAGACAATGTTGATCTTGGTGTTGGTTCTGTTCCTCAAATTTATAACTTAAAACAAGCAACAAATAGTGAAGGATTAGCTTTATTTGTTGATGCACAAGGAAACAAGGTAACGACTCCACCTGCTAACTTAGTTGACGGGTATTTCCCTTTATACATCGACGAAGGTGAATTAACTTTTGACAAATCAGGCAGAATTGTAAGTCCTAAACAAGGTGTACATTATGAAAAGCAAGAAGCAGGATTTAGTATTGATCTTGATATTGACTTTACAAAGTCTACCCAGTTAGCACAACCATTTTTCGTGTCAACGGTAAACCAGGATGGTTTTACGTCTGGACGTTTAGACGGTTTAGAAGTTGACGCCTCTGGTACTGTAAGAGCTAACTATACAAATGGTCAGAACAATCCACTTGGAAAAATCGTTCTTGCAAACTTTAATAACCAAAACGGTTTAAAACAAATTGGTAACGCAACATATGTAGAAACAGCAGTTTCGGGTACGGCGACAGTTGGTGAAGCTGGTGCTGAGGGTTTTGGAACAGTCCTTTCTGGTTCATTGGAAAGATCCAACGTGGATATTACAGAAGAGTTGGTTAACTTAATAACTGCGCAAAGAAACTTCCAAGCAAATGCGAAGTCTATTGAAACTACTGCTGCAACAACTCAGGCAATTGTTAATATTAGAATGTAACTAAACTAGAAATTCCGAGGAGATTTTAATATGGATAGAATGGCACAAACAGCTTTGAATAGTTTGAAAATGCTCATGGAAAATCAAGTTGCAACATCTCATAATCTAGCTAACTTGAATACACCAGGATTTAGACAAGATGTAGTATCTGACTTTGGCTCTATCTATCTAAATAGACAAAATGGTGTAGAACCAAGAATTATATCTGCAAGAAATATAGGAGGATTTTCAATTCAACAAGGTACAATGGAAGCAACACAAAATCCACTAGACTTAGCAATAGAAGGTACTGGTTATTTTGTTATACAACCACGAGACGGAGGACAGCCCTCTTTGTCAAGAAGAGGGGATCTTCAAACAAGTGAGAACGGAGAGTTACTTGATGGTGCAGGAAATAAAGTTCTTGATGCTGGTCTTCAGCCAATTGTTTTACCAGCCTTCAGAGAAATAAATATTTCTCCTCAAGGTGAAGTGTTTATTAAACCAATAGGCGCTGAACCGGATGCTTTACCGGAAAATATTGGAGTAATTGCAACATATGACCCCTTAGAAACTGATAAATTAAAGAAATCATTGGATGGTCATATAAGAATTGAGCCTATACAAAATGAAGATGGTAATCAAGAAATCGTAGAAATTCAGCCAAACCAACAAGCTAAGATAGTTGTTGGCTTTCTCGAAAAAAGTAATGTTAACGCTGTCGAAGAAATGGTTAATACTATTGATCAGCAAAGAAAATTTGAAATGCACGTTAAATTTATTCAGATGTCGGAAGAGTTAGATTCTGTGGGTGCAAGTTTAATGAGAATGCCAGGAATGTAAATTAGTCAAGTGTTATTGACTTATGATATAAAATTTTCTGTCACAAAAATTTATTCAGATAAAATTTTTCTCAAATTTTTAATTTTTATACTTTCTTTTGATAAGCTTCGAATCTTTTAGACTTACAATATTTTTTTTCTAATTTAATTATTTAGATATCTATCTTTTTCATAAATTTTTGTTACCTTACTCTGGCTAATAATATTTTCAGCGCACGATAATAAATGAAAAAAATTAATACGAGATAAACTTTGTCATTCTCCATTCTTATATGCACTCTTTCAGCAATTTTTTGGGCTTTATTTGATCTTACTAGAAAAATTAGTCTTAATCATATTAATCCAAAGATTTTATTAATTTTATTTTCATTAATACAAGTAGTAGTTTTTTCTTTTTGGTGTATTAGAGAACATTTCTTTCTGTCAATTAATCCTTACTTAGTTCCAGGGATTTCACTAATTTTCTTGGGTATTGTTTCAGCGCTTATGTTTTTAAAGTCTATAAGAGAATCTGATCTAAGTCTCACAATTCCTCTATTATCTTTTACTCCTCTTTTTAGCTCGATTTTTTCTTTATTTTTCTTGAATGAGAGGTTGGATATTATTCAATATACAGGAATTTTATTAATTATTTTTGGCACTTTAATCTTATATTCAGAAAGATTTGAAATTTCTAATCTTTTGAAAAGTATAACAAAAATTAAAAAAAGCCTTAGTGCAAAACTAATGATATTTGTTTCATTTTTCTGGAGTTTGACACCCATTCTGGATAAGATATGTTTAAAACATAGCTCAATAAACATTCATGGACTTATACAATCTTCTTTTACTCTAATTATTCTACTTTTTTTTTCTAAATCTAATTTTGAAATTTTCAGTAAACTAAAAATCAAAAGTTACATAATTATTTTCATTACAATATTGGTTGGTACAATTGCTACAATATTACAGTTTTACGCTATTTTATCAAACTTTGTTCCTATAATGGAGTCTATTAAAAGAGCTACAGGGCAATTTAGTGCTGTGATTTTAGGAAAAATTTTTTTTAATGAAGCAATTTCAAAACAAAAGATTATAGGGGTTTCTTTTATTACTGTAGGTGTAAATTTTCTTGTTTAAAATCTAAAGGTTATTAGCAACTTTACTCTATTTCGTCTCTAATGACAAAAATTCTTGGTTTTTTAAGAAAACCATTGAAGTCTGTTTTCATTGACATGGAGTAGGCACCCATATTTTTGATCTCAATCCAATCACCCTCTTTTATCGAGTCGGGAAGAACAAAAGGACCTTTCATATAATCATTTGAGTCACAAGTGGGGCCGTAAAAACAAAATTTTTTAATTTTTGCTTTCGTTTCTTGTCTATTAAATAATCTAACAGGATAAATAAAATTATGGTAACCAGCATTATTCAAGTAGCTATGAATACCCTCACTTATAAATAATCTCTTTTTTTTTCTTAGATTGACTTTTACAACTAAAGATAAACAATCTGAAACTATTGATCTGCCTGGTTCAGAAAAAAGTTGAATATCATGAGAAAAACATTTGAAGAATTTTGAAAAATTTTTATTTATTATATTAAAAAAATTCGAAAGTTTTGGAATTGGTTTCCCACAAATATTTTCTGGGAATCCCCCTCCTACATTTATAAAATTAATTTTCACTCCACTACTCATTAAAACCTCATGGGTTTTTTTTAAACCAATCTTGAAAGCCTCAGGATTAAAACATTGTGAACCTACATGAAAACATATTCCAACTTGAGAGGATATATTATCTATTCTTTTTAAAATTCTTGGAGCCTCATTTATTGTTACACCAAACTTATTAGACAAGTTTATTGCTGAAAAATTATTTGGTACTTTGAGTCTCATGTGAATTTTTAAATCATTGGCAAAATTTGTTTCCTCATGAATTTTTTTTAATTCTTCCAAACTATCAACTGCGAAATTTCGAACGTTAAAGAAGGTATAGGCCTTTCTGATTGAATCTCTAGACTTGACAGGATTCATGAAAAAAATGTTAGCATTAGGATAAATTTTTTTAACTAACTTTAATTCTTTAATAGATGCAACATCAAAAGATTTTACACCATTTTTTATGAGTGATTTAATTATAAATTCTGATGGGTTAGCTTTTACAGCATAAAGTACCTTTCCATTAAATTCGTTTTTAAAACTATTAATTCTTTTTAATAAATTTTTAGGATAGTAAATAAAGAAGGAGTCCTTCTGATTCTTTATTGAAGAATTTTTAAAATTTGTTACCATACAGTTTATTATTAAATTGTTATAATTAAAAATTTTTAATATAAAGTGAATTAATTATTATCTTATTATTTATGAATGATGTTAAGAATTAATGATATAGCACCAGATTTTGAGGCAAACACAACTCTTGGAAAACTGGAGTTTCATTCTTTTTTAGGGAATTCTTGGGGATTATTATTTTCTCATCCCAAGGACTTTACTCCGGTTTGCACTACTGAACTTGGTTATATGGCAAAGATTGAAGATGAATTTAAATCAAGAAATTGTAAATTAATTGGTTTAAGTGTTGATTCAATCGAAGATCATATTCAATGGAAAAAAGATATAGAAGAAACTCAAGATGCTTCTGTAAATTATCCACTAATCGCAGATCAAGATCTAAGAATTGCAAAATTGTACAATATGCTTCCAGCTGATGAATCTAATGATGTTGAAAGAACAGCTTTAACTAATGCCACAGTAAGATCAATATTTTTAATTGACCCTGAAAAGAAAATTAGAATGATGTTAACTTATCCAATGACTACAGGCAGAAACTTTAATGAGATTTTAAGAGTTTTGGATTCAATTCAATTAAGTACAAAAAAAAAAGTAGCAACTCCTGCCAACTGGAATCAAAATGACGATGTGATAATCATTCCTGCTGTTTCTGATGAGGAAGCCAAGGAGTTGTTTGGTGATTTTAAAAAAATAAAATCTTATTTGAGGTACACTAAACTAGATTAGATTGATTAGAGCATCTCTTAGAACAATATTTTACGTTAATCCAATCACTTTTCCATTTTTTTCTCCAAGCAAATGGTCTACCACAAATTATACAAATTTTTGAAGGCAAATTTTTTTTCTTCATTTTAATAAATGTTTATTTTTCCAAAAAAGAAAAATTGCAGCAATTTCATAAAAAATGAAAAGTATAAAATAAAAAAATTTTATTTTAAAAATGTAATATAGAAACCTGTACCTTGGTATCCTCTTCCAAATTTCTAGAAATGCCTTGGCACCTTCAACTATTTCACCATTTTTAATAACATGCATTCTTCTAAGTAATTCAATTTTAGTTTTTGAAGTTAGCATCTTGGCCTCTTTATCATTTAAAATGTCTATCCACGATATTTTTTTATCACTGTATTTTTTGTAATGATCAATTTCTTTTCTACAAATTCTACAAGACTTGTTATATAAAACTCTAATTTGCATGGGTATTCCTTTGAATAAATTCCTCTGCAACAGCAAAAATTCTTGCTTTTCTATCATTCTTCATTTTTTCTAGAATTCTTACCATCATTGATAATCTTGGGTTACTTAAAAAAAAATCTTTGTTGTTATCAATAAATCTCCAATAAAGACCATCCATAACCTCACACCATGGACCTTTCTTGAAATCCATCATTTTCAGAAAATATGATGAGCCACATATATACGGTTTTGTAGCAAATATACCACCATCACTAAATAAACCCATACCATAAACATTCGGTGACATTACCCACTCAGAAGAATCGATAAACATTTCCATGAACCATTTGAAAACTTCTTTTGGATTTAATTGACAAAGATTCATTATATTACATAAAATCATCAGTCTTTCAATATGATGAGTCCAGCCGTATGTCAGAGCATTTTTGATTGAAAAATCAAGAGGCTCTAAACCAGTAGTACCATCATACCATGAGGTTTTCATTTTATTATTATGATTAAAGAAGTTATTGCTTTCCAATTCCTTTTCATAATTCTGATAAATTCCTCTAATAAATTCTCTCCAACCAATTAACTGACGGATATAACCTTCATATGAATTTAATTTTTTAGGTGGAGTTTTCTCTATCTTTTCAAGTATTTCTAAAGGCGTAATGAGCCCCATATTAATATATGGACTTAGAGCAGAATGAAATAAAATATTATCCCTTCTATCAACTGCATCCTCATAATCACCAAAATTTTCAAATTTTGTTGAAATAAAAAAATCCAAAAAGGTATTTACATCTTCTCTTGTCGTACATGCGTAAAAAGTTTCTAGCTCTCCAGGATGATCTGAAAATTTTTTTTTAATTAACTTTTTTAATGTTTTTGTATTTTCTGTCTCATTAAAATAAAACTTATCAGGTAAATTAATATTTTGAGGTATTTTCTTTCTATTATCTTCATCAAAGCTCCATTTTCCTCCAACTGGTTTGTTTTCGGAATCCATGAGCAAATTTAGTTTTTTACGCTGACTTTTATAAAACTGAGCCATGAAGGGCTTTTTTACTGAACCAATATAATTTTTAAACTCCTCTCTTGTCGTTAAAAACATTGGAGAAATTATATAATTGATTTTTACAAGATTTTTTAAGGTTTCTATTAATTTATTCTCAAATTTTTTATCCTCTACCTCGAATAGAGAAACCTCATTAATATTATAATCCCTTACAATGATGGATAACTTTTCCAAATAATCTTTTGAAAAATCTTCCTCCTCTAATTTCTTATAAATCAATTGAAACTTTTTTTTTTTGAGTTCTTCAGAAAATGACCTCATCGCAGAAAGGAAAAGAAGAATTTTGTGTTTGTGATGTTTCTGATAAGTACAAAGACCATTATCCTCAAACATAACAAAAATATGATCATCTCTATATTTTTCAAAAAAAGAAGGATTGAATAACTGATTACCTAAAATAATAAAAAGTTTTTTTTTCATATCAATTAACTTTAATTTTGGCAAAAGCGTCGAGAGCTTTTTCTCTTGATGTTTTTACATCAACAATTGGAAATGGATAATTTATCCCTAACTTAAAATTCTTTAATGTATTTGGTGGGCACTCCCATGGTTCAAAGAGGTACTTTAAGGGGAAATTTCTTAACTCAGGTATAAATTTCCTTATATACTCACCTGTTGGATCAAACTTTTTTCCCTGTGTTACTGGATTAAATATTCTAAAGTAAGGGGCAGAATCTGTACCTGTGCCGGCAACCCACTGCCAACTTGCTGAATTACTAGCGTAATCAGCATCAAAGAGACAATCCCAAAACCATTCTTCTCCTTGGTTCCAGTGGATAAGCAAATTTTTTACTAGAAAAGAGCCAGTAATCATCCTCACTCTGTTATGCATGTATCCAGTTTCCCACAACTCTCTCATTCCTGCGTCTACAATCGGGAAACCCGTTTGACCTTTTTTCCATGCATCGAAAAAACTGTTATTATTCTCCCAGGGGAATTTATCAAATTTTGTTTGAAGATTAAATTTTTGAATCTTAGGGAAGTGGTATAGAAGATTATAGAAGAATTCCCTCCATCCTAATTCACTTTTAAAAATCTCTGCATTTTTTTCGCCAACTTCTTGTTCAATATTACTAACTTCATACCATAAGGTATGAGGTGATATTTGTCCCCAATGTAAATATGGAGATAATCTAGATACATTTTTTCTTATTGGAAAGTTTCTTCCCTCGGAGTAATCTTGGATTCCGATTGAAAAAAAGTCGTTCATCAATTTTGAGGCAAAGGATTCTCCAATATTCCAATATTTGATTATTTTCTTTTCCCAGAACTTACTTGATGTTAATTCAAGGTCAAATATACTTTGGGACTTAATATTATGATTAAAAAAGTTTATTTCTTGAGATTTTGGTTTTCTTGGTGGTTTTGAATTTAGACAACCTCTTTTGTAAAATGGTGTGAATATTTTATAGGGAGAACCATCGTTTTTTAAAACCTCCCATGGTTCCCACAAGAGAGAAGAATTAAACGAATTTATTTGAACTTTATTTTTTAGATTTTTTTTTAAGTTCAGATCTCTTTTTATTATCCAAGGTTCGTAACATCTACACCAAGAAATTTGTTTAACATTATAATTATCGACCAAGTTATTAAAAACTACTTCAGGGTTTCCCTTAAAAACTAATAATTTATTGTTTAATTTTTCATTTAAAGATAATAACGAATGGTGAAGCCAGGTCTTACTAGCAGAGCCCATTTTTCTATCACAATTAACTTCATCTAGAATATAAACAGCAACAATATTATCATATTTTTCTGATAAAAAATTTAAAGATGGATTATCAGAAATTCTAAGATCCTGTCTAAACCAATGTATAGCTATTTCATCATTCATATTTTTATATTTATTTCTTTATAGATATGAATATATTTAAAAAATAAAAAAAAAAAATCAATGTATAGAACAGTTTTTGAAATAATTTATCTATTATCTATTCTCTATCTTTGTAGACACTATCATAAATTGTTTATGAATGTTGTTAAAAATCGCAGAAATACAAAAACTTCAATCGGCTTTAAGAGTCAAGAACTTGAGAGAGCCATAAGAGCACATGCAAACTTTTGCGAAACCGTTCCTTTAATTATCATTTTAAGTTTTATTTTATATTTTAATAATTTACTTTTTTTTTCCGTATCCTCCTTAATCATTCTTTCAATAGGAAGGACCATTCATTCTAAGGCAATTTCTTCTATTAATGAAGATCTTGCAAAAAGAAGACTTGGTATGAGATTAACATTTTTTTCAATGTTCGTGTCAATATTAGGTATTTTTTATTATATTTTAACTCTAATATATTTTGCCTATTCTATCAATTAATACCTCAATTCTACCACAATTTTTTTCCATAAGTCCTTTTTTTATAGTGTTTTCAAGTCATAAGATCTCTGTTTATTAGAGAAATGGCGGAGAGGATGGGATTCGAACCCACGATAGATGTTGCCACCTATAACGGTTTAGCAAACCGTCGCCTTCAGCCACTCGGCCACCTCTCCTTATTGAAGCTACTTTAATAATTTTTTGAGAGTTTCATTCACAATTTTAGGATTAGCTTTCCCTTCTGAAACTTTCATAACTTGTCCTACGAAAAATCCAAATAACTTTTCCTTTCCATTTTTATAATCTTCAACCATTTTTGGGTTTTGCTGTAAAACTGATTTAATTAAATTTTCAATTTCATTCATATCCGATAGTTGAACAAGTCCTCTTTCTTGAATAAATTTTCTTGGATCTTCATCAGAGTCAATGAAATCTTCAAAAATTTCTTTTGCTTGTCTGTTTGAAATAGTACCATCAATTACTAAATCTAGAAGTCCACCAAGTTTATTTGATGTAATCTTAGATTCTTTAATATTTTTTTCTATTCTCTTTAGATACGAAAATACTTCTCCAGTTACCCAGTTTGATACAATTTTTCCATCCCTTCCACAAACCGTACTTTCAAAAAATTCTGCTATATCTTTATCATTCACTAAAATCTCAGCATCATAATCATTCAACTTAAATTCACTCATAAGCCTTTTTTTTTTATCATCAGGAAGTTCTGGTAATGTCTTCTTTAATTTATTAATTTTTTCATCCGTAAGTACGAGTGGGGGTAAATCCGGATCTGGAAAGTATCTATAATCATGTGATTCCTCTTTCCCCCTCATAGATCTTGTTTCTCCTTTATTTGGATCAAAAAGTCTTGTTTCCTGTTTAATACTGCCACCACTTTCTAAAATTTCAACCTGCCTTTTTGACTCGTAATCTATAGCTTGTTGTATAAACTTTATTGAATTAACATTTTTAATTTCACACCTAGTGCCAAGTTCCTCCCCGGGAAGCCTAACAGAAACGTTAACATCAGCTCTTAAATTTCCTTTTTCCATATTTCCGTCGCAACTCCCTATATATCTCAAAATATTTCTTAGCTTCTTTACATATTCCGCTGCTTCAGTAGGACTTCTCATATCTGGTTCTGAAACAATTTCCATTAATGCACACCCAGATCTATTAAGGTCAATAAACGAACTTTCTACTTCTTGATCGTGCATACTTTTTCCAGCATCTTGTTCTAAATGTAAGCGGGTTATGCCTATTTGTTTTTCCACGCCATCACAATTGATTACAATAAAGCCTTTTCCGACTATTGGGTATTCAAATTGAGAAATTTGATAACCTTGAGGTAAATCTGGGTAAAAATAATTCTTCCTATCAAAAATAGACGTTTTATTTATTCTGGCATTTAAACTCAACCCAGTTAGGATAGCTTGTTCAACACAATATTCATTGATAACAGGTAAAGCACCTGGCATTCCACAATCCACCAAATCTACTTGTGAATTTGGATCTGCACCCCAATTAGTTGGCGCTTCAGAAAATAATTTAGATCTTGAACTTATTTGAGCATGAACCTCTAAACCAAGTATCAATTCCCATTTATTCATAGATCCATCAATTAAATATTCCATTAAAAACCTCTTAATCTTTCAATCATACTTCCAGCGCTCAAAACTGAAATTTCATCAAAAGGCCTCCCAATAATTTGTAATCCTATTGGAAGCATTTCATCATTAAAACCTGACGGAACTGAAATCGCAGGTAACCCAGCAAGACTTGCTGGCACAGTCAAAACATCGTTTAGATACATTTCAATGGGATCCGTCTGTTTTTCTCCAATTGGAAATGCAACATTTGGGGTAGTAGGAGTTAAAATTAAATCACAAGATTTAAAAACCTCTTCAAAATCATTTGATATCAATTTTCTAACTTTTAATGCCTTCAGATAATATGCATCATAATATCCAGCAGACAAAACGTACGTTCCAATCATTAATCTCCTTTTGACTTCTTTTCCGAATCCTTTGCCACGGGTTTTTTCGTAAAGCTCTTTTATATCTTTTTCATTCTCTCTAAAACCATATCTGATTCCGTCATATCTTGCTAAATTTGCTGATGCCTCAGCTGGCGCTATAATATAATAAGCAGGCAAAGCAGAATTCGTATGTGGCAGAGAGATATCAACTATTTCGGCCCCTTCTGATTTAAACCAATTAACTCCTTGATCCCATACTCGCCTTATTTCTGAATTCAATCCATCAATTAAATATTCCTTTGGAATACCTATTTTTTTTCCTTTGATTTCAATATTTTTAAAGTCTAGAAAGTTGGGAATCTTTTTCCTTGAGCTTGTGGAGTCTTTTTGATCAAAGCTTGCCATAGATTGTAACATTAATGCAGAATCCTCAACAGTTTTAGTAATTGGGCCAGCCTGATCTAATGAGGATGCAAAAGCAATCATTCCAAACCTTGAGCATCTTCCATAAGTAGGTTTCAAACCTACAATACCACAAAAAGAAGCAGGTTGTCTAATCGAACCCCCAGTATCTGATCCAGTTGCACCCATGCAAAGACCAGAACAAACTGCCGATGCAGAACCTCCTGAAGAACCACCTGGAACCAACTCAGAATTCTTTGAAGATTTCGGGTTTAATGGATTAATTACATTACCAAAAAAGCTTGTAGTGTTTGCTGATCCCATCGCAAATTCATCCATATTAGTTTTCCCCAACATTATTGCTCCTGAATTCCAGAGATTTTCTGATACAGTAGATTCATAAAAGGGAATAAAGTTTTCTAAAATTTTCGAACCGGCGGTGGTTCTTGTTCCATTTGTGCAAAAAAGATCTTTCATGCCAATTGGAATTCCCTCTAAACTTCTTTGTTTTTTTTTTGTGATGTTTTCGTCAGATTTTTTTGCCATCTCAAGTGCAGTTTCAAAAGTTGGAGTTATAAAGCAGTTAAGATTTGAATTTTCTTGAATTTTTTCTATGTAATATTGGGTTAATTCCACCGAGGTAAAATCTTTATTGTTTAGTCCTTTTATTGCAGAGGAAATGCTAAGTTTACTAAACTCTGTCATTCTACAACCTTCGGCACAACAAAAAATCCTGAATTACTTTTTGGAGAATTCTTCATGATTAATTTATTTGAATAGTTCGACTTAGCAATATCCTGTCTCATCGGCATTGATTCATTAAAAACGGATAACATTGGATCAACTTTATCAGTATTAACCTTTTGTAATTCATCAACCCATAAAATGATATTGTTTAATTCTTTGATGAGAGTATCTTCTTCATCACTCTTAATTTCAATTCTTGCCAGAGAGGCAACCTTCTTTACTGTAGAATTATCGATAGACATAATTAAAAAACTAGATTAATTTATAAATAACATCAGGTATGCTAGTTCGCAATATAAAAGAGTTTAAAAAAAAAACTAATAAAAAAAAAATTATTTGTTTGGATTGTGGAAAGAAGAAAATTGGAATGGCTATTTCAGACGAAAATCAAAAAATAAGCTTGCCTATCGAGACAATATTTAAGAATAAAAACTTAAATAATAACATAAAAAATTTAATAGGTGAATTTGAGGTTGGCGGAATTTTAGTTGGATTGCCAAATGACGAGGGTGGAAAAATCAATAAAATGAGTCAATCTATTATTGACGTTACAAAAAATATTGATCGCTTTTTAGAAAAATCTGGAATAAAACTTCCCATCTTATTTTGGGATGAAAATTTCACCAGTATTGAAGCGGAACACAGGACAAAAAATATTTTCAAAAGCACAAAAAAGCAAAAAAGATCTCTTGATAAATATGCAGCGATGGTGATTTTAGAGGATTTTTTGAATTTTAAAATTTTAAATTATGAAAAAAAAAATTAAACAACCTTTAGATGGTATTAATGTTCTTGATTTAACTAGAGTTTTGGCTGGACCAACATCAACTCAAGTACTTGGAGATCTTGGAGCAAATATTATAAAAATTGAAAGGCCTTTGACAGGAGACGATTCAAGGAACCTTGGGCCTCCCTATCTTGATAAAAACTCAAAAAATCCAATGGAAAGTGCCTATTTTCTAAGTGTGAACAGAAATAAGAAATCAGTTGAATTGAATTTAACAAAAAAAGAAGGACAAGAAATTGCAAAAAAACTTGTAAAAAATTGTGACATACTAGTCGAAAATTTTAGAGCGGGTAACCTGAAACAATACGGATTAGATTATAAAAGCATAAAAAAAATTAAACCTGATATTATTTATTGCTCAATAACTGGTTTTGGACAAAACGGTCCCTACTCTAAGAGAGGCGGATACGATTACCTTGTCCAAGCTATGGGAGGTATAATGAGCATTACCGGGGAAGAGAAAGGCAGTCCCACAAAAATAGGAGTTGGGGTTTCCGATATTATCACGGGCTTATACTCGAGCATTGCTATACTTTCTGCTCTGAGATTTAGGGATATTACTGGGAAAGGGCAACAACTTGATATTTCTCTAATGGATTCTCAAGTTTCATGGTTGAGTTACATGGCTCAGAATTACTTGGTTTCAGAAATTATACCCAAAAGGATAGGAAATGATCATCCATCAATTGTTCCCTATCAAACCGTTAAAGCTAAGGATGGACTAATGGTTTTGGCAATAGCTAATGATAGACAATTTAAAGATTTCTGTAGGTTTGCTAATATCCCAGAAATTTCTAATAAACCACAATTTAAAACTAATTCATCTAGAGTAAAAAATAGAACGCAATTAAATAAAATTATTAACAAAACATTTAAAACTAAGACAATAAATCAGTGGGTTAATGGGCTAATAAAAGTAAATGTTCCGTGCGGTCCTATTAATAATATCAGACAAGTATTCAACGATGAACAAGTAAAATCAAGAAATATGATAGTTTCAATGAATCACAAAAAATCTCCAAATAAAAAAATTAAATTGATAGGTAGTCCTATGAATTTTTCATTATCGAAAGTTAAATATAAAAAAACTCCTCCCATACTTGGCGAAGACACAATTCAAGTTCTTAAAGATTTTTTGAAACTAAAAGACAAAGATTTGAAAAAACTTAAAAGAAACAAGATTATTTAACTTCTTTATTGAACAATTTGATATAAGCTATAGTATGAAATTTTAATGAAAGAGGAAAATAAACTAAAAAGTTATCCTCATAAGCATCTCTTAGGAATAGAGGGGCTTCTCCCAGACACAATTAATTTTCTTTTAAATTTATCTCAAAAATTTGCTTCATATTTAAATAAAAATGGCAAAAAACTTAATTACCTCAAAAATAAGACTTGTATTAACTTATTCTTTGAAAATTCTACTAGAACGAGAACCTCTTTTGAGTTAGCAGGAAAAAAACTTGGTGCAGATATGTTAAATATTTCTGTAGGAACAAGCTCTATAAAAAAAGGTGAAACATTGATCGATACAGCAATGACATTAAATGCAATGCAACCCGATTTAATTGTTGTCAGACATCATGATGCTGGAGCAGTAAAGCTCTTATCGGAAAAAGTTAATTGTGGGGTAATTAATGCCGGTGATGGGCCTCATGAACACCCAACACAAGCACTCCTTGATGCTTTAACAATACTTAGCCGTAAAAAGTCAATAAGTGGACTAAAGATAGCAATCTGTGGAGATATCATGCACAGTAGAGTTGCAAGATCAAATATTCATCTTTTAAACACACTTGGCGCTGAAGTTAGGGTTATTGGTCCAGCCACCCTTATGCCTAAAGATATTGAATCATTAGGAGTAAAAGTATTTTACAAAATGAAAGATGGTTTAAAAAATGTAGATATAATTATTATGCTTAGACTTCAATTAGAGAGAATGTCAGGATCTTTTGTTCCCTCAGTAAGAGAATATTTTAGATTTTATGGGATTGATAGAGAAAAATTAAAATATGCTCAATCCGATGCACTGATTCTTCACCCAGGACCAATGAATAGGGGAGTTGAAATTGATTCTGAATTAGCTGATGATTTGGATAGGTCAGCAATATTTGAACAAGTAAGAATGGGAGTGGCAGTCAGAATGGCATGTCTAAATGCTCTAATAAAAAAAGATTGATAAAATGAATAAAAATAACCCTTTTAATAACAAAAGAAATCTTAAAAGCTATTTACTTAAAAATGGCAAAGTTATAAATCCCAAAACTAAAAAAATAGAAAAAAAAGATGTTCTTATCGAAAATAAGGTTATTAGTTCAATAGAGAAAAATATTTCTATGAATTCAGAGAAAATTGAAATTATTAATTGTGAAAATCTTTATGTTTCACCTGGTTTTGTTGATATGAGAGTAAATTTAGGTGAACCTGGACTTGAACACAAAGAGACTATTGAGAGTGCATGCATGGCTGCTGCGAGTGGAGGCATTACTTCCATGATCTGTATGCCAAACACATCTCCAACAATTGATCAGCCTGCCATTATTCAAAGCATTCAAAGAAAGGCAAGAGAGGTAGCACTCAGCAAAGTTTTTTGTACAGGTTGTATAACTAGAGAGTCAAAAGGCGAAGAAATATCAGAACTTCAATTAATGTATGAATCTGGTGCGGTAGGATTTACTGATGGTAATAAAAGTGTTTCAAATGCTAGAGTTATGAGAAGAGCGTTAAACTATGTAAAATCTTTTGATGGTTTAGTTATTCAACATGCTGAGGAACCTGAGCTGAGTTTCGGTGGAGATGTGAATGAAAGTGAAGTCTCGACAAGAATGGGTTTAATGGGAATACCAAGTTACACAGAGGCTATGATAGTTGAAAGAGATTTATGGCTTGTGAAAGATACAAATTGTAGATATCACGTGAGTCATATTTCTACCAAAGAAACTGTTGAAATCATAAGAAATGCCAAAAAAAAAGGGATGCCTATTACCTGTGACACAGCACCTCCTTATTTTTTGTTGAATGAACTTTCTCTTGAAAATTATAGAACATTTTCTAAGCTATCCCCTCCGTTAAGATCCGAAGATGACAGGAAAGAGATTATTAAAGGTTTATTTGATGGAACTATTGACGCAATTGTATCAGACCATACTCCACAAGATCAAGATGCTAAAAGAATTCCATTTAAGCAAGCAGAATTTGGTGGTGTAGGACTTGAAACACTTTTGCCAATGACACTGAGTCTTGTAAAAAATGAGAAACTTGATTTGGTTAAAGCAATATCATTAATTACTAAAAATCCGTCTGATATTCTTGGATTAAATTTAGGTAAAATAGAAACGGGTTGTGATGCTGATTTAGCAATTTTTAACCTAGAAAAGCCTTGGAAGATTAAGCCAGAAAATTTTTTTAGTAAATCAAAAAATTCACCATTTGATGGGATTTTAGTTGAAGGGCTAAATTTGATAACATTTGTAAGAGGAAAACTTGTTTTTAAGTTTTGATATTCTTTTAACAATTATCCTATGTTATATCATAGGGTCAATACCTTTTGGTCTATTGATATCTTTAATTTTTAAAAAAAATGATCCCAGGCTTGAAGGTTCGAAAAATATTGGAGCAACTAATATTACAAGAACAAGTGGATGGCGACTTGGTTTAATTACTTTAATTTGTGATATATTTAAGGGATACATCCCTTTAATGTTATTAAAAAATACTCAGATTACGCCTGATTTATTAATTTTTTTCATATTTTTAGGACATTTATTTCCAATTTGGATAAAATTTAATGGTGGAAAGGGAATTGCTGTAATCATTGGTTGCTTAACCGCCTATAACATAATTTATGGATTAATTTTTATTTTCACTTGGTTGATTGTAGCAATAATAAGTAAATATTCTTCTCTTTCTGCCTTATTTGCTTCATCGGTTGTTCTATTAATTATATTTCATAATCATGATAGTTTATTTTTAACGATGTTAATAATTGTGATCATGATTTTTTTAAAACATATTTCTAATATTAAAAGATTAATAAATGGAAATGAATCTAAAATTATTTTAAAAAAGTGAAAATTCATTTTGACTTTTCTTACTTAAGACTATAGTTAATTCCATTGTTATGAAACTTCTTATTGTAGAATCACCAGCTAAGGCAAAAACGATTAAAGGATATCTTGACGAAAATTTTGACGTAGTATCAAGTATAGGACACTTCAGAGATCTTCCAGAAAAAGGAATTGGAATCGAAGAAGATGAAGATTTTACTGTTAAAGAATGGGTTGTTGACAAAAAAAAAGCCGATCCCTTAATAAATGGAATTAAAAAGGCGGATGAAGTTTTTTTGGCACTCGACCCTGACAGAGAAGGAGAATTAATTGCGTGGCATGTTGTTGAACTTTGTAAAGAAAAAAATCTTATCAATAACAAAACCTTTAAAAGAATAGAATTTTCAGCAATAAGAAAAACAGACATAATTGAAGCAATCAATAAACCAAGAAATATAAATCAAAATCTAGTGAATGCAGCAATAACCAGAAGGTTTCTTGACAAATTCTTTGGGTATAAAATCTCTCCTATCACCACAAGAAGAACCATTTTTGGGAAATCTGCAGGAAGAGTTCAGTCACCAACTCTTAAAATTTTATGTGCAAGAGAAAAAGAAATCGACATTTTTGTTGCTGAGGAATACTGGGAAATTGAAATTGAGTTATCTGATAAAAAAGAAAATTCAATGAAGTGTAACTTACATTCAGAAAACCAAGAAAAATTTGAGAAACTATCAATAAAAAATGAAAATCAAGCAGTAAATATTAAAAAAAAAATTCAGAGTTTAGAATTTACTGTTGTAGATGTCATAAAAAAAGAAAAAAGCAGAAAACCATATTCTCCTTTTTCAAATTCTCTATTGTTACAAGACGCGTCATCTAAACTTGGGTTTAGCCCAAAATATACCAACACAATTGCTCAACAACTTAAAGACGGAATTTCTGAACTTGGCGCCTTAATCACTTATCATAGAACAGACTCAAATAGAATGAAGAAAGAAGAAATAATAAATCTTCGAGAGATAATAAAAAAAGAATTTGGAAATGAATTTTTGTCTAATGAACAAATAGATTACAAAGAAAAATCAAAGTTTGTTCAACAAGGACATGAGGCTGTAACACCCACTCAGTTGAAAGTAAAACCAGAGGAGGTTAAAAATAAACTTAATCAGGATCAATTCAAATTATACGAACTTATCTGGAAAAGGACAATAGCATCTCAAATGGCTCAGAGTAAAAGTTTAGAAACCACTTATATTCTTAACGGTGGAAACTTTGTTCTTAAATCCACCGGATCAGTAGAAATTTTTAAAGGTTTTAAAAAAATATATAATTACTCAGATAAAAATGATGACCAGCAACCTTTACCAAATTTGGAAATAGGACACACTATGAATAAATCAAAAGTCGACATTAAACAAAATTTCACAAAACCACCTAATAGGTTTTCAGAGGCTGGTCTGATAAAGAAATTAGAAGAGTTAGGAATTGGGAGACCCTCAACTTATGTTTCTATTTTTACTAGACTCGAAGGAAACTCATATATCACGATAAAAAATAAATCTTTAATTCCAACATCTAGAGGAAAAATACTATCTAAATTCTTAGACGGATTCTTTTTTAAGTTTGTAGACTATAAATTTACAGCAAATTTAGAGGAGCAACTTGATTTAATAACAGAATCTAAATCAAACTGGAAAATTACGCTTCAAAGTTTTCTTGAATTACTTAATAGCACCGTAAAAGATGTTGAGTCTAAAAGTATTACTGAAGTTATTAATAAAATAAATGAGCTGAGCCCTGAAATAATAAAAAAGAAGGATTGTCCAAAGTGCTCAGATGGTCAATTAACTATTAAATTTGCTTCTTCAGGACCTTTTCTAGGTTGTACTAATTATAGTAAAGAATCAGATGGATGTAAATTTAGTTCAACTATAGGAGAAGACTCTGATAACACTGAGCTTACTGGTGATGGAAAAAAAATAGGAAAAGACCCAAAAACTGGAAAAGATATATTTTTAAAAATAGGCAGATATGGAAGATATCTAGAAATGCAAACTAACTTCGATAAACCTAAAAGAGTTGGAATCCCCAAAAATATGTCTAATGAAGAAATTGATTTAGAAAAATCTTTAAAATTAATTATGTTACCAAGAATTATTGGAATTTTTCCTGATTCTAAAGAAGAAATACTAGCCTCCATTGGTCCTTACGGACCATACCTCAAACATGATAAGAAATTTATTTCTTTGAAAGAAGATGATGTAACTGAAATTGGAATTAATAGGGCAATTGAGCTAATTCAAAAATATTTAGATGAAAGAAAAGAGTTGGTTATTGGCATTCATCCAGAAATAAAAAAAGAGATTGTCCAGAAAAAGGGAATCAAAGGCCGACCTGACTATCTGTCATGTAATAAAAAGAATTACTCGATTCCTAAAGAATATGAAACCAAAAAAGTGTCATTGGAGGATGCAATCAAAATAATGAATAACAACCTAAAAAAATCTACAAATGGAAAAAAAAAGTAATTTAATTATTAAAAATAAATTTCTAAAAAGTGAAAATAAAAAGAAACAAATATAAATTAAAATTATCTGAGATCATTGAAGATGAAATTAAACAGAATTCATTGAGAGAAAGATTTCCAAAATCTTTTAAGACTCATTTTAATAAAATTGAAAATAAAAAAATTAAATATCATAAAGATTTTACTAGCATTCCATTTGTCACAATAGATGGAGAAGATAGCAAAGACTTCGATGATGCTGTATGGTCAAGCAATCATAACGGTCTTACAACTATAATGGTTGCAATATCAGATGTAAGCTTTTTTATTGAGAAAAATGATCCTCTTGATATAGAAGCTAAAAAAAGAGGTAATTCTTTCTACTTTCCTGACAGAGTGATACCGATGTTTCCGGAGTTAATATCAAATAACATATGCTCTTTAATTCCAAAAAAAGAAAGAGCATGCCTTATTATTGAAGTTCAAATAAAAAATTATAAGATATTAAATTTTTATATTCATCGAGCAAAAATTATTTCAGTGGCAAGATTAACTTATAATCAAGTTGACAAAATCTATTTTAACAAGATTAAAGAACACGAAAATTTTGAACTTATTCAAAATTTATTTAAAGGATATAAGACTTTAGAAAGAATATCAGCTTCAAGAAATAAAATAAATTTCTCAAGAAATGAATTTCAAATTATTCAGGAGGTCAATGAAGATTTTTTTTTTAAAAGAAAAGAAGATCTTACTTCATATAAACTTATTGAAGAGTTTATGGTTTTAGCAAATGAAACAGTAGCTAAATACATTAAAATAAATAAAATTAGTTCAATATACAGAAATCACGAGAAACCCAGGGAAGAAAAAATTAAAGAATTAAAGAAAATTCTTAAGGAAAATAATCTTTACAATAATGAAAAATTTAAAAACCAAAAAGATTTTAATAATGTCCTAAACAAAATTAATGAAAAAAAAATTTTCTTAAATGACGCATTATTAAGAACTCAGGCAAAAGCATATTATGGAAATAAAAATTGTGGGCATTTTGGATTAGGTTTAGATTACTACACGCATTTTACCTCACCCATCAGAAGATATTCAGATTTAGATGTACATAGAAATCTCATTGATTTTGTTTTTAATAACAATAAAAATGTGCATGAAGAGGGTTTGTCTGAACATTTAACCTCTCAAGAAAAAAAATCAGATGTAATCGAAAGAAACATACTTGAAAAAGCATGTTGTTTATACATCAAAAATAAAAATAAAAAATTCTTTACTGGAGTAATTGACGGAATTGAGTCATTTGGGATTTTTATTAAAGCATTTGAACTGCCATTTTCATGTTTAGTGAGAATAAAAAATCGTTTCGATAATTTAATAGAAAGAAAAAGAAAAAATGAAAATGATTTTAAGATTGGTCAAAAAGTTTCATTTAAAATCAAACGAAATGATATCAAATCTGGTAAAATTCTAGGAGAAAAAGTGAAAATCATTGCTTAATTAAAATTATGAAAAAGTTAATATTAATGAAACGAGGATTTAATAAAATATGTCCACAGTGTGCAGGTTCCCCTATTTTCAAAAAATATATAAAGACCTATAAAAAATGTAAAAAATGTGGATTAAGACTTTCTGATTATAAATCTGACGATGGTCCTGCTTATATAACAATTTTTATTGTAGGTCATATATTAATTCCAATTATTTTGTTGATAGAAAAATATTTTAGTCCACCCATTATAAGCCAAATGATCCTATGGCCTATTATAACAATTGTAATGAGTCTATGGCTCTTGCCAAGAATAAAAGGTGCATTTATTGGTATTCAAATTTTTTTAGGAGATAAATAATGTTAAACTTGACATGGATTCAAATATTTATATAAAAATTATATGGCTAAATCAAATACAATACAGGTAAAGATGGTAAGTTCTGCCAACACTGGGTACTTCTACGTAAAGTTTAAAAATCCAAAATCTATGACTGAGAAGCTTGAGCTAAAAAAGTATGATCCCAAAGTTAGGAAACACGTAATATTTAAAGAACAAAAAATCAAATAATTTAAACTATTTCTTTTTTAATAAAATTCCGAGCTCTTTCAGATGTTTTTCTGGAATTTCAGTAGGTGAGCAGAGCATTAAATCTTCTGCTTGTTGGTTCATTGGAAATGCAACAACCTCTCTCAAATTCTCCTCATCTGCCAGAAGCATTATCATTCGATCAATACCTGGAGCCGAACCTCCATGGGGAGGCGCTCCAAACTTAAAAGCGTTGAATAGGAATCCAAATTTTTTTTTAAGTTGATCAATATCATATCCAGCTATCTCAAATGCTTTGACCATTATTTCAGGTTTATGATTTCTTATTGCTCCAGAAGATAATTCAATTCCGTTACAAACTATGTCAAATTGCCATGCTAAAACATCTAATGGATTTTTATTTTTGAGTGATTCTAGACCTCCTTGTGGCATTGAGAAAGGATTATGACTAAAGTCTATTTTATTGGTTGTTGGGTTGATTTCATACATTGGATAATCAACAATCCAGCAAAATTTAAACTCGTTTGTCTTTAGAAGATCAAGTTGATTACATAATTCATTCCTTACAATTGATGCAAATTTATTTGCATGATCTTCTTTGTCAGAGATAAAGAAAACCGAATCGCCATTTTCTAAAGCAGTTAATTTAGAGATAAGTTTAAGATTTTTCTCTTTCAGATTGTTGGCAATTGGACCTTTAAATTCATTCTCACTATAAATAACATACCCCAAACCTTTTTGACCATTTTCCCTTGCCCAATTATTAAGTTTATCAAACCATGTCCTCGGTTTTTCTGCTGAATTAGGTGCTCTAATTCCTTTGACAACGCAACCATTTCTTATATTGTTTTCAAAAATCTTAAAACCTGAATCAATAAAACACTCTGTAAGATTTTTAATTTCAAGAGGGTTTCTCAAATCTGGCTTGTCAGAGCCATATTTTTCAATTGATTCTCTGTACTTTATTCTAGGAAATGGTGGAGATGAGATATTTTTGTCTGAATACTCTTTAAAAATTTCAAATATAACAGGTTCTATCTCATTAAAAATATCTTCTTGTTCAACAAATGCCATCTCAAAATCTAATTGATAGAACTCACCTGGAGATCTATCAGCTCTGGCATCTTCATCTCTGAAACATGGTGCTATTTGGAAATATTTATCAAAATTTGAAACCATTAGTAACTGCTTAAAAATTTGTGGTGCTTGAGGTAGTGCATAAAATTTCCCCTTATTTAATCTACTTGGAACTAAAAAGTCTCTAGCACCCTCGGGAGAAGAAGCAGTTAAAATAGGGGTCTGAACTTCGAGAAAACCTTTTGCAATCATTTTATTTCTTATACTATTAATTACCTTAGATCTTAGAATAACATTCTTATGTATTTTTTCTCTCCTGAGGTCGAGATATCTATATCTTAATCTTAGGTCTTCTGGAGTATCGTCATCAACAGCTATTTGAAATGGAATCTGATCAGATTGATTTAATATTGAAAAATTTTCAACAGAAATCTCTATCTCTCCGGTCGGTAGATTTTTATTAATTGTCTCTTCACTTCTTTTCACAACCTTTCCTGTTACTTTGATAATGCTCTCTAATTTCATCGATTCTAATTCTTTAAAACCCTCTATGCTAGAATCAAAAACACATTGAGTTACACCAAAGTGGTCTCTCAGATCAACAAACAGTAATCCTCCATGGTCTCTTTTTTTATTTATCCATCCTGATAAAAAAATATTTTTATCTTTGTCTTTTGATGATAACTCACCGCAGTTATGTGATCTATATTTGTTCATATAAATTGAAGATAAATATAATTAATGATAAAAATCAACTGTGTTGCAAATAAATAATGATCAATTAAAACAATTCTATGAAAAATGTCAAAAAGATAAATTAATTGCTATAGATACTGAATTTTATCGTGTTGACACTTATTTTCCGCAGTTATGTTTGATTCAGTTGTCAAATTCAAGTGAATGTATTTTTCTTGATCCAATAAGTCACAAACTTGATTTATCGTATTTGAAAAAAATTCTATTTAATACAAAAATTAAAAAAATTTTTCATGCAGCACGACAAGATATCGAAATCTTTTTTAATATGTTTAAAAAAATCCCAAGACCTGTTGCTGATACACAAATATGTCTTATTGCTTTAGGATATCCTCATTCTACAAGTTACGCAAAAGCATGTGAAGATTTGCTGGGAATAAAATTAGATAAAAGAAAGCAATTTATGGATTGGCGTAAGAGACCTTTAGATAGTAAAGAAATTTTATACGCATTAAATGATGTAAGATATTTAATTCCGCTTTTTAAAAAAATATCGTCAATGTTAGATATTTACAAAAAAAAAAAACTCAGAAAATATTATAAAAAAGTTACATATGAAAAAATTTTTACAGAAAGAGCTGAAATTGCATGGAAAAAGATTAAATTTAATCCAAAAAATAATAATGAGCAAAATAAACTAAAAAAATATTGCAGAATCAGAGAAAAATTAGCAATGAAAAAGAACGTACCTGTAAGAAGAATTATTAGTGATCAAGATATTAAGATAATCAGTAGTACTGACGGGGATATTAATCTTAAGTCAAAACTTATTAAAAAACTTGAGATTTAAATATTTCTATTTATTTTCTCAAATAGTGATTTTAAAAAATAAATAGAAATATTTGATTTACTCTCTAGTGACATTAAATCAATTTTCTTTGCTAATCTCAGTGCGTAATCATATGTTCTCTCAATTCGATCAGAAATATAAGAAAGACATTTGTCTTTAAGAATTATATTTCTATCTTTTAAGTATTTTTGAATAATTAAAGAAAGAAGTTCCTCATCAGGATCTTTTATTTCAACTACTAAAGAACCCAACAACCTTGAAGAAAGATCTTTTAGCTCACAATTCATCTGCCTAGGAGATAGTTTGCCAGTCATGAGCAAATAAGAATTGGGGTTATCTTTCATAATATTTATTACATTTAAGATCTTTTTTAGAATTGAAATGTCATTTTTTATTATTAACTTGTCTATATCATCAATAATCCAATTATTATTTTGAATATGCAAAATATCTAGAGCGTCAGGAAGTTTCTGATCAAAATTTTTACTATTTAAATATCTGGCTTCTGATTTGTCTTTCCAAATTTCAGTTATTGATGTTTTGCCACATTTTTCTAAACCATAAATATAAACAAATTGATTATTCCAATTTGGCCAATTTTTTACCAAATTATATGCAAAATAGTTTTTATCATTAACAAAAAATTCTTTACTTTTTAATTCAAAGTTAAATTTGAGAATATTTTGTTTCATTAATATGGCTGTAATATGAAATATTTTTCTTGAGAAGGTAAATTTATTAATCTAAGATTGTCCTTTTCCAACAATTTATTTAACTGCTCATTAGTGTATCTTGTCTTTACCTTATAAATAATTTCACTGTTATTAAATTCAAACAATTGGAAACTTTCATTACCTAAAACACTAATCATTGTATTTTCAACAAAGAGGTTCTGCTTCAAATTTTTTGGATCTATTTTTATGTAAAAAACAAATTCTTTTTGAGAATTAAAATCCATTAAAGCTATTTGATTCTTCCACCAACTTTGCAATTCATTTATTATTATTTTTGAAATCAATTTAACATTTGATAATTCTGAGTTTTCTTTGTAAATATCTTGCTGAAATAGTTTGATTACTTCAATTTTTCCTTCAAAAAAAACCTTTGCTGAAACTGACGATTCGAGTTTATTTAAACTCAAATTATAATTTTCTTCCAGTATCAAAATAATTGCTTTTTTCTTTTCATTATTAATTAGAAATTTTGTTATGGACTCAATATTTTCATCCAGAACTTCTGCTCCAGATATTTTTAATTTATTAATATGATTTTTTTTTGGAAAAAAAAGTTTTAGAAGTCCTAATTCATCATATTCCCTTAGGAGAAAGTCGTACCAATAATTATCGTTCTCCCATAGATAAATTGTATTAAATTTTTTGAAAACTGGGAAAACCAAATACTCTTCTGAAACAAGTATCTGACTTTTAATCCCATTTTTTTCAAAAAACTGTAAAATTGAGTCACGATTAAAATTGATAAGAATATTTGCACTATAGTTTATATCTGTAATTTTTTCTTCAACAACTTTAAAATCTCTTATAAATGCTGATATATCAATATCACCAAGTCTATCTATTTTTCTAATTTCGACAGGTTCAAGAATTTTTTTGGTAAGAATGTTGAAAGCATTTAAGAAAGCTATTTCCCTTGCATTTTCTCTAAGTTCAAGGACATTTCTGTCATTTTGAAGGAAGATTTCATTATCTTTTATTGTATAAATCGATTCATTTGCTCTCACATCCAAAAAACTGAGAAAATAAAATACTAAAATATTTATTATAAAAATTCTCAAAATATTATATTTTTATTTAATTTACCTTTCTTAAAGAATTTTATAGCATTAATTTTTTTTTTAGAAATAATTAAAGTTATTTTAGGAGCAAGATATAAAAATTACTTATAAATCCTCAGGAGTAGATACAAAAAAAGCTTCAAAACTGGTAAAAAAATTAGAACAAATAACTCATTCTAATTACAGAACTGAAATTATAAAAAATTCTGGGGGGTTTTGCTCACTCTTTGACTTAAAAAAATTAAAATATAAAGATCCAATTCTGCTCAGTAGTACTGATGGTGTTGGAACAAAACTTAAATTAGCTCTTGATTACAACAAACTAGATTACTTGGGGATTGATTTAGTTGCTATGTGTGTAAATGATATTTTAGCAAATGGAGGTGAACCAATCTTCTTTTTAGATTACTATTCATCATCAAAGATTTCAGATGTAAATTTTCTTAAAATAATATCAAGCATTAATAAAGGTTGTAAAAAATCAGGTTGTTCTCTTATTGGTGGAGAAACGGCAGAAATGCCAGGCATATATAAAAAAAATGATTTTGATTTAGCAGGTTTCGCTGTAGGTGTGGTTGAAAGAAAACAACTTATTAATAAACATAATGCTCAAAGCGATAGTATTCTAATTGGTCTTAAATCGAGTGGATTTCACTCAAATGGTTATTCTTTAATAAGAAAAGCTTTAAAAAAAAATAAGTTATCTCCATATTCCGCCCCTCCCTATAAGTCTTCAAAAAAACAACTAGGTGAAGATTTACTTATACCAACAAAAATATATGTAAATGAAATCTTACCCCTAGTTAAAAAAAATCTTATTAGCTCCATGGCACATATAACTGGAGGAGGCATTTATGAAAATTTAGCCAGAGCACTTCCTAAGAATTTGTTAGGCATAATTGATTTTAAAGATTTTTTGATTCCAAAAAAATTTTTGTGGATAAAAGAAATTACAAAATCCTCAAATAAGCAAATGTTAGAAACTTTCAATTGTGGATTGGGTATGATTTTAATAGTAAAAAAGATAAACCTTAAGAAAGTTTTAAATTTTTTTAATAAAAATAAAATTATTTTTCAGATAATAGGAAATGTTAAAAAAAATAAAGATTTTAAATCTAATGTCTTAATTAAGAACTTTGGCGAATGGAATATAAAATAGCCATTTTAATCTCTGGAAATGGGAGTAACATGCTAAATATTTTAGATGCGTGTAAAAAAAGAGAGATTAAATCAAAAGTGCTAACAGTGGTATCAAACAACCCTAATTCAAAGGGTTTAGAAAAAGCAAAGGTATTTGGAGTAAATTGCAAAGTAATAAACTCAAAAAAATTTAAAAACCAATATGATTTTGAAAATTCAATATCTCTTCACTTAAAAGAATTTAATATCAATCTCATATGTTTGGCTGGTTTTATGAAAATATTAAGTAAGAATTTTGTAAATAAATGGAAGAAAAAAATTATTAATATACATCCATCCTTATTACCTGCTTTTAAAGGTCTGAATACCCATGATAGAGCAATAAGAATGAATGTTAGATATTCAGGATGTACGGTTCACTATGTCAATAATAAACTAGATTCTGGTGAGATTTTGGATCAAGAAGTGGTTCGAGTTCTAAGCTCTGATAATGAAAATTCACTCAAAAAAAAAATATTGATGAAAGAACACAAATTGTATATAAAAGTATTGAAAAAATTGGAGAAATTGGAATGAGTAAGTTTGACGGCAAAGAACATGAAGAATTTTTTTCAAAGTTCATGAAAGCAACTATTATCACGTCGGTATTGATTATTATACTTTTAGCAGTTCTATGGTTCTTTCTTATTTATTAGATTTAAATATTTCTCTACTTGAAAAAAAAAATTCAATTTCAATCTTTGCATTTTCATTGCTATCTGAACCATGAACTGAGTTTTCCTCGACAGATAACCCAAAAAGCTTTCTTATAGTATTGTCATCTGCGTTTTCAGGATTTGTAGAACCCATCAGATCTCGATATTTTTTGACTACATCTTTACTTTGTAAAACTTGAACCACAATAGGTCCAGAAATCATGTAATTACATAAATCTGAAAAAAAAGCTCTTTCTTTATGAACGAAATAAAAATTTTGAGCATCATCAATGGAAAGTTTTATCATCTTTTGAGCAACAATTTTGATCTTATTATTTTCTATTAAAGCATTAATGTTTCCAATTAAGTTTCTTTTAACTGCATCTGGTTTTATTATCGATAAGGTAAGATCCATATACTCCTCCAAGATTTTATGAAATTTTCTTCCATTTAAATGGGCTACACTCATCATACCAACTCAAAGTAAAGCCTTTTTTGGTTAATTTATCACTAAGTTTGTGATTAAAAAGATTATCTTTTGTATAAGAGAATATTAAATATTTTTTAAATGAATCAAATGTTCTAATTGATACACATGGAGAAACAACAAGAGAATTGAAACCACTAAGAAAACTTCTATTTTTAGTAGAACCACAAAATAATATGATATTATCTCTATTAGTTATTTTTTCTCCATCAACTTTATGTGGAAGGAAATTATTTTTTTCTTTTGTCCACAAAAATTTATCAACTGATGATTTAGTTTCTTCTTTTTCAAAATTAACATAAATCTTCAAATTGGAGTTGAGGATTTTTTTACATAATTTAAAAAGAATTTCATTAAAATTAGATTTAATTGTATAAAAATTAAGAGTACCTTTTGATTTTTTATCCATAATTTTTCTTTACAAAGTTATCTAATAACCTGACTCCAAATCCAGTCCCACCAGGTCTAGAAAAATCTGTTCCTTTTTTTGACCATGTCGTTCCTGCGATATCTAAATGTGCCCAGGCCACATCGCCAACAAATCTCTGAAGAAATTGAGCTGCCGTAATACTCCCAGCCCCTCTTGCTCCGGTTATATTTTTCATATCAGCAATCTGACAATTCAATAATTTATCAAAGTCTTTATCTAGTGGAAGTCTCCAAATTAATTCATTTGTATCTTTTGAAGATTCGTATAGTTGCTCAGCTAATTTATCATTATTTGAGAAGAGACCAGCGTATCTATCTCCTAATGCAACAATGATTGCGCCGGTAAGAGTTGCAAGATCAACCATAAGTTTTGGTTTATATTTTTCTTTAACAAACCATAAAACATCAGCAAGGACGAGGCGGCCCTCAGCGTCTGTATTCAACACTTCTATTGTTTGTCCTGACATAGATTGAACAACATCTCCTGGTCTTTGTGCATTGCCATCTGGCATATTTTCAACTAACCCAACTGCACCTATTACATTTGTTTTTGCTTTTCTAAGAGCCAAAGTATACATTAAACCTGCAACCACACCTGCTCCTCCCATATCCCATTTCATATCTTCCATACCACCTGATGGCTTGATTGAAATACCTCCTGTATCAAAGGTAACTCCTTTTCCAATAAATGCTAAAGGCTTTTCTTTTTTATTGGAACTGCCGTTCCAATGCATTATCATTACTCTTGCAGGTCTAACCGATCCTTGGGCTACTCCAAGTAGAGCATTCATACCCAGAGATTTCATTTTTTTTTCATCTAGAACCTCAGTTTTTACACCCGATTTCTTTAGTACATTACAAATATCTACAAATTTGGAGGGATATAGAACATTAGCAGGTTCGGAAACTAAATCTCTGGTTAAGAAAATACCTTTTACTTGTTTTTCTGCAATTATTTTTTCTTTTTCAGTTTTTCCAACATAACTATCAGAATCGATGACTTTTACAGTGTTTACTTTATCATTATTTTTTGTAAGAGTTTTATATTTATCAAAACTGTATGATTTTAACTTAATACCATTTAATATTGCACAAATTGAAGCCTCATCAAAATTAGAATTCTCAAACAATAATGAAATGGTTTTCTTCTTTTTTTTCTCAATAAAACTTAGAATTCTACCCCCAAAAGATTCTAGTTCCCAATGTTTAAATTTTTCCTTATTAAGCTTAAGTTTTGCAACCGAAATTGATTTAAAACTTTTGCCGCTATTAAAGTGTAATGTGTCTATCAACTCACCTTTGCTATCATTAATTTTAAAATAATTATTTATTAAAGATTTTTCTTCATTGTTGAGATATTTTGAAGAGATAATTTTAGAGCTATCAGAACAGATGATTATCAAGTGGGATTTATCCGAATGTTTGTTTTCAAAAGTTATTTTCATTAGATGTATTAATTGTAGTCAAAATTTGTAATAAATAATGTATATTGTTTTTTTTCCAAATATTCAATGAATTTAGTTGATAAATATATAATAAGACAACTATTTAGCAATTCTTTATTAATTCTCATTTTAATAATTTCTCTATTCTGTTTAGCAAAAAGTGTCCAATTAATAGAACTTATGGTTGGAAGAGGTTTGCCATTTCTAATTTTCATAAAATTAATTTTACTTTCTTTGCCACAAATAATTCCAATTTTACTTCCTGTTATAATAAGTTTGTCTGTATTTTTTGTTTTCTCAAGAATGCAAACTGACAAAGAATTAGTAGTTTTACTGTCCGCTAATTTTTCTTTTTATGATATCTTAAAACCTACATTAATTTTTTCTATAGTCATGAGTAGTATGAGTTTTTTCTTCACTTTATATCAATCCCCAAGATCTAATGAAAACTTTAAGATTCTTTTATACAGTCTGAAGAATGATTACTCCTCTACTCTCGTACAGGAGGGAACCTTCAACACATTTGGAAAAGATTTCACAATTTTTGTTAAAGAGAGAAAGCATGACGGTTTACACAATGTTTTTATTCACGATACTAGAGATGAGGAAAGAACTTCAACATTAATTGCCAAAAAAGGAAAAATTGTATCAACTGGAGATTCCACCAAAATTCTATTAGAAAGTGGATCGCAACAATTTCAGTCAAAAGAAAAAAAACTCTCTGTATTATATTTTGATGAGTATCTTCTTGATATAAATCAAAATAATAGCAATGATTTTCTTAATAGATGGAAGTCACCCTCAGAAAGAACAATGTATGAATTAAGAAACCCTGACCCACAATCCGGTGACGATTTAAATAA
>CACHGK010000008.1 GCA_902579395.1 uncultured Alphaproteobacteria bacterium | reverse complement strand
ATCCAAAATTTTCAAAAAATTTTTTTTTGAATTTTAATTTCTCTTTATCATCTTCATTTAGCCCAATCATGAGAGAACTATTTTCTTTTAAATCAATACATTTACTAAATTTCTTATTAAGTTGAAATTCTTCCCAAATCTTTTTTGAATTTAACATTAAATTTAAAAGTTCATCCTCACCTGGTTTTGCCTCAATAAAAGGTGCTAGCATTCCTACAGAAGCATCGGTGGAACCAGCTTTTATACTATTGGTGTCTATTATCTTGATTTCCTTTCCTCTCTTAAGCAAATTGTACCCAGTGAAAAGGCCAGCAATGCCAGCACCAAAAATTATAATCATAAATCTATTACTGTAAAAAAATTTTATTTTAATTTAAAATAACGTTATTATATCAATAATTATGAGGAAATCAGATTTAAAATCAAGGCTTTCAGAGCTTGCGTTCAATGTAACTCAAAACTCTGCCACAGAACCGCCATTTACTGGAAGGTTTTTCAATTTTTTTGAACATGGAACTTATTCTTGCGTGTGTTGTGGGTCAAATCTATTTAAATCTTGCGATAAATTTAAATCATCAACAGGTTGGGCAAGTTTTCATTCCGCTTTTAATGATGAATGCATTGAAGAGGTGGTAGATAATTCATTCGGGATGCATCGCATTGAAGTTAGATGTATTAATTGTAAAGCACATCTAGGACATGTTTTTGATGACGGACCTGAGCCGTATAACAGAAGATACTGTATAAATTCAGTTGCATTAAATTTTATTAAAAATGACTAATTATAAAGAATTTTTCAAAAATAATTTAGATAACCTTAAGAATGAAGGAAACTACAGAATCTTCGCTGATTTAGAAAAACAAGCAGGCAATTTCCCACTTGCCTTAAACTATAAAGAAAATTCAGTTTCAGAAGTAACAGTATGGTGTAGCAACGATTATTTAGGTATGAGTCAAAATAAAGTTGTTTTAGAGAGTATGAACGAGGCTTTAAAAAAAGTAGGTGCGGGTTCTGGTGGTACTAGAAATATTTCTGGCACCAACCATTATCATGTTTTACTTGAAAGAGAATTGTGTTATCTTCATCAAAAAGAGTCAGCACTCCTCTTCAATTCTGGATATTTGGCAAACCAAGCAACACTCTCAACATTAGGAAAGAAACTGCCTGATTGTATATTTTTCTCTGATGAAAAAAATCATGCATCAATGATTCAAGGAATCAAGAATTCAGGTGCAAAAAAAGTAATATTTAAACATAACGACTTAGAAGACCTTGAAAGGAATTTAATTAAATTTTCAAAAGTTAAGTCTAAAATCATTGCTTTTGAATCAGTTTATTCAATGGACGGAGATTTCTCTCCTATTAAAGAAATCGCTCAATTAGCAAATAAATATAATGCGCTTACCTTCTTGGATGAGGTTCATGCCGTTGGAATTTACGGGAAAAGAGGAGCTGGAGTTGCCGAAAGAGATGGAGTAATGGATAAAGTAGATATAATACAAGGAACACTTGCAAAAGCTTTTGGGGTAATCGGTGGATATATTACAGGAAAAAAAGAAACTATAGACTTTATAAGAAGTTTCTCCTCTGGCTTCATTTTCACTACTTCGCTTCCTCCCTGTATAGCAGCAGGTGCTTACACTTCAATAAGACATTTAAAGTTCTCGTCCATTGAAAGAGAAAAGTTATTAAAAGTTGTTAAAGAATTAAAATCTAACTTGAATAAAAATGATATTCCTTTCATTGATAATGACAGTCATATTGTACCTGTTATAATAGGTGATCCTTTGCTCTGTAAAAAAGCTAGTCAAATTCTTTTAGATGATTTTCAAATCTATGTGCAACCTATAAATTTTCCTACGGTGCCCAAAGGTAAAGAGAGACTAAGAATCACTGCATCTCCGCAACACAATTCCAAAATGATAAAGAATCTGGTTGAAGCTTTAAGCTGTGTTTTCAAAAATTTAAATATCAATAAAGCTGCCTAATAACAAAGTCACGGAGAAAGAATTTTTTTTTCCCAAACATTTTTTTTTAATGTATAAGACTCTCTTTCGTGAAGCCTATAATCCCCTTGTTGCCAAAATTCAAATTCCTTGGGTATGATTTTTATTCCAACCCAATAATCTGGTCTTGGGACATTCATACCTTCAAATCTTTTTTTATAAACTTTTTCTCTTTCTAAAAGTTGTTTTTTTGAACTCAAAACAGTTGATTGTTTAGAAGCCCAAGCACCAATCTGACTCCCTCTGGGCCTTGAGGAGAAATAATCATCAGAAACTTTTGAATCTACTACTTCGCCTTTTCCAATTATTCTTATCTGTTTATTAATTGCTTCCCAATAAAAGCACATTGACAAATTATTATTATCAAGAAAATGTTTACCTTTTTTGCTTTCTAGATTGGTAAAGAAAACGTAACCATCTTTTAAGATTAGTTTTAGTAAAACCATTCTTACAAAGGGTTTGTTTTTGTGAGATGTAGCTAGGGCAAAAGCTGTTGGATCAAAAAGGTTTTTTTTTTTTGCTAAATTAAACCACAATTCAAATTTTTTAAAAGGATTCATTCTATCTTTTTTATTAGAAATATAATATAAGTTTAATAAATCTTTAATCAATAAATTTTGGTGGGAATTTAGTTATGAAATCAATTATAAATTTAGAGGGTAAAAAAGGCATTATTCTAGGAATTGCCAATGAAAAATCCATTGCCTGGGGAATTGCTGAGAAAATAAGTTCTTGTGGGGCTGAACTTGCATTTTCATATGTAAATGATTCGATAAAAAAAAGAGTAACTCCATTAGCTAGTCAATGCAACTCTAACCTTATTTATGAATGTGATGTAACATCAGAATCGAGTATAGATAATTTTTTTAAAAATATTTCAAAAAAATGGGAATCATTCGACTTCTTAGTTCATTCAATTGCATTTTCTGATAAAAATCAATTAAAAGGTGATTATGTCAACACCTCTAGAGAAAACTTTATCAATACACTTGATGTTTCATGCTATTCATTCACAGCCTTATGTCAGAGAGCACAACATATGATGAAATCTGGAGGACAAATTTTAACCTTATCATATCTTGGAGCTGAAAGAGTTATGCCTCATTATAATGTTATGGGAATTGCTAAAGCTGCCTTAGAGACAAGCGTAAAATACTTATCAGTTGATCTTGGGAAAAAAAATATAAGAGTCAATGCAATTTCTGCAGGGCCAATAAAAACACTTGCTGCTTCAGGAATATCTGACTTTAGATATATTTTAAAATGGAATGAGTATAACTCTCCTCTAAAAAGAATTACATCCGTAGAAGAAGTTGGAAAAAACTCTATTTATTTACTTTCAGATCTTTCATCTGGTGTTACAGGAGAAGTTATTCATGTTGATTGTGGTTATCACGTTGTGGGAATGAAATCCGTTGATGCACCTGACATTTCGGTAGATAGATAAATGTCAGGAAGTTCTATTGGAGAAATCTTTAAAGTAACCACATGGGGTGAGAGTCATGGAGAGGCTCTAGGATGCGTTGTTGAGGGAGTGCCTCCAAATATTAAACTAGATGAAGAATATATTCAAAAATTTCTTGATAGGAGAAAACCTGGTCAATCTAAATTTACAACGCAAAGAAAAGAAGAGGATAAGGTAAAGATTCTGTCTGGCACATTTGAAGGAAAAACAACAGGCACACCTATTTCTTTAATTATTTATAATAAAGATCAGAAATCAAAAGATTATAGTGAAATAAGGGACAAGTTTAGACCTGGTCATGCTGATTATACTTATCAGATGAAATACGGGATAAGAGATTACAGAGGAGGAGGAAGAGCCTCTGCAAGAGAAACTGCAATGCGAGTAGCTGCCGGCGCCATTGCATTGAAAATTCTTGGGGAAAAAGTAAAAATAAGAGGTGCTTTAATTCAATTAGGAATCAATAAAATCTGCGAAGAAAACTGGAATTGGAATGAAATTAATAAAAATGATTTTTTCTGTCCCGACAAAAAATCTGTTAAAAATTGGGAAAATTATCTTTTAAAAATTAGAAAAGATGGATCATCCGTAGGCGCTATTATTCAGATTACAGTTAGCGGAGTTCCTGTAGGACTCGGAGAACCAGTATTTTCAAAAATTGATGCATTATTAGCACAAGGAATAATGAGTATTCCTGCTGTAAAAGGTGTAGAAATTGGTAATGGATTTAAAAGTGCTGAATTGAGAGGTGAGGAAAATGCTGATGAAATTATTTATAAAAACAAAAAAATTATTTTTAAAACAAATAACTCTGGAGGAACTTTGGGTGGAATTTCCTCTGGTCAAGATATAATAATCAAATTTGTAGTAAAACCAACTAGCTCAATACTAAAAAAAAGAAAAACAATAAACTTAAAAAAACAGAATACGTCGATAATTACTAAAGGGAGACATGATCCTTGTGTAGGTATACGTGCAGTTCCAGTAGGAGAGGCAATGGTTGCAATTGTACTAGCTGATTTACTTCTTCTTGATCAAAGCAAAAATTGCTAATTTTTAATGTAAATAAAAAATTCCTTATTACCTTTTTGTCCTAAAATTGAACTTTCTATTATTTTAATTTTTTTAAAATTAAAATTTTCAGTAAACCATAGATTAATATCATCACATACGCTCTTGTGAAGAGAAAAATCTTTTACAATCCCACCTTTACCAATATCTTTTTTTTGGAGTTCAAACTGAGGTTTTATTAAAGAAATTATTTCATAATTTTTTGCTAATAATTTTTTTATTGGCATCAAAACTTTTTTCATTGAAATAAAACTTACATCGCATACAACTAAATTTATTGGTTCTGGTATAATTTTTTTATTAATAAATTTAGCATTAGTTCTTTCTAATAAAATGACCTTATCTGAATTCCTTAATTTCCAATCAAACTGCCCATAACCAACATCTACAGCATAAACTCGTTTAACGCCTCTTTTAAGAATTACATCAGTAAAACCTCCCGTAGAACAACCAATGTCAAGAGATACATGGCCAGAAATACTTATATCTAATTGATTTAAAGCATTATCTAACTTTATCCCTCCCCTAGAAACCCAATTATGAGATTTTTTTTTTAATTTAATTATTGTTTTACTTTTTATTAATTTTCCAGGTTTAAGTATTTTTTTATCATCAACAAATACTTGACCTGACATTATTAATGAAAGGGCTTTATTTCGTGAATCAACAAGTTTCAGTTCTTTTAGAATTAAATCAATTCTAAAATTATTCAAATTTTCTGGTACTTTTTTAAAAACATACATTTATTTGTTTCTAGAAATTACAAAGTTAGTCAATTCGATTAGTCTTTTTGATTTAATTCCAAAAGGCTTTAAAAGATTCACTGAGTTTTTTATTAATTCTTGTGACATCTTTTTTGCTTTTGCTAGACCATAAAATGATACTAAGGTTTCTTTTCCCCTAGAAAGATCTTTTTTTGTTTTTTTACCCATTTTTTTTTCATCACCCTCTATGTCGAGCAAGTCATCTTTTATTTGGAATGCAAGTCCAAGATTTTTTGAATAATTAACAAATATTTTTATATTTTTTAATTCAGATAAAATAGGGCCAGCTATACAGGCAAATCTAAATAACTCTCCAGTCTTTAATTTCTGTAAAAGCAAAATTTCATTAAGTGAAAGTTTTTTTTTTTCCGCAACTAAATCTAACATCTGCCCACCAACCATTCCTAAAGGACCGGCAGCTATGGAAAGCTGATTTATTAGATCACACCTAACTTCTGGATTAGGGTGAGTTTTTTTATCTGATAAAATCTCAAATGCAAGCGATTGAAATGCATCTCCAACTAAAATAGCTGTTGCATCATCAAACTTTTTATGACAGGTTTTATGACCTCTTCTCAGGTCATCATCATCCATCGCTGGAAGGTCATCATGAACTAATGAATAACAATGGATTAACTCTATGGCTGCTGCAGCCCTTAAGGCTAATTTTTTTTTTACACCTAACATTCTTGAAATTTCTAAAAGAAATAGAGGCCTTAATCTTTTTCCTCCAACGCTGATTGAATATTCCATAGCATCATGTAATTTTGGAGAATAGTAATTACTAGGAAGTAGTTTCAAAAAATAATTGTCAAATTTCTCTGCAAAATTAAAAATAAATTTTTCTATTTTTTGCATTAATCTTCACTTTTATCTGACTTATCCAGTACTGTTTTTATTTTCATTTCTGCATTTTTTAATTTTTTCTCACAATGAATTTTTAAGGACATACCGTATTCGTAAAATTTTATTGAATCATCAAGACTTATTTTCCCCTCCTCCAATAAACTTACTATCTCTTGAAGTTTATCAAAAGCTTCTTCATAGCTAAGTTCATCTATTTTACTATCTAAAATTTTTTCCATTTTTTATATAACTTTAATACTTCTGTAATTTAAAGCAAACTCTTAACTCATCAAGATGTTTGACATTAATCAATTTTATTTTTATGTTTCGACTTAACTCTAAAATATCTTTTTTTGCTTTTGGGTCGTCTGTGTCCACAACCAAGAAGTCGCCTTTATTAATATCCTTGTATTTTTTTGAAATTTTAAGAATTGGCACCGGGCATCGCTGTCCTAAAAGATTCAAATTATATATTTTTTTTTTCATTATGTATTCATCAAAAAAAACTTACATTGACAGTTGTTTGATAATAAGTATAGAAATTACAATATATTTAATAATAAAGGAATAATATTTATATTTTGGATATAATCATTTTTGAATTATGTATAAAATAATAAAAAGTTTTTACTCGACGTCTTTATTTTTCGTATCAACGATCTTTCTCGTTCTCAAGTTTAGTGGGGTTGATGCCAGTAAAATCAAGATTGGAACACTGCAATATGGAAGTGTCAACTGGGAGCTAAAGTTAATAAAAGAGCTAGGGCTTGATACAAAACAAAACTTCGAAATTGAGATTGTTGAACTGGCTAGTAAAAATGCTGCTGCAGTTGCACTTCAAGGTGGAGCTGTGGATATGATAATCACAGACTGGTTTTGGGTCTCTCGCCAAAGAAATGAAGGCCGTTTCTTCTCCTTTGTTCCTCACTCCATGGCTGCAGGAGGCCTAATCGTCCCAAAAGACTCAAACATAAAAAACGGGAGTGATTTGGAAGGGAAAAAAATAGGTATTGCAGGTGGTCAAGTTGATAAAGGTTGGCTTATATTCAGAGCTTTTTACAAAAAAGAATATGGAAAAGAACTTAAAGACGTTAGCAGACAGATATTTGGAGCACCTCCACTATTAAATAAAAAAATTGAGCAAGATAGCTTTGATGCAATACTAACGTATTGGCCTTATCAGGCAAAATTACTATCAAATGAAAAATTTGTTAAGGTAATTAATATTACAGACATTCTAACTAAACTAGAACTACCAAAAGGTATACCAGTTATCGGTTGGGTTTTCAAAGATAAATGGGCATCATCAAACCAAGAACTTTTAAATAATTTTTTGGATACATCTAAAGATGCCAAAAAAATAATGCTAGAATCAGATGAAATTTGGGAGAAGATTCGCCCTTTCATGAACGTGGATGATGAAAAGTTATTTATAAGTCTTCGCAATATTTACAGAGAAGGCATTCCATCTAAAGATTTTTCGACACTACAAATTGACGGTTCAAAAAAGCTTTACTCAATTCTTTCGCAAGTTGGTGGACGAGAACTAGTTGGTAAAGCAAAGACCCTCTCACCAGGAACATTCTGGGCTGAGTAAGAATGGAGAAAGGGAGTTCCAACGCAATTTTAAGGATTGCTTCCATCCTAATTTTCTTTGGTATATGGCAATTATCCAGTATTTTCTTACAAGTTGATCTTCTTCCAGGACCGCAAGAAGTTTACGAGAAAATCGTAATAGAGGCGGGTGACGATGAATTAGTTTATCATACTTTAATTACACTAAAAAGGGTTTTCCTTTCATTCATAATTGCAATGTTCATTGGAACCTTTTTTGGGATTTACATGGGAAGAAACGAGAGACTTAATACCTTCTTAGATGACTGGCTTATTCTTGGTCTAAATGTTCCGGCTCTTGTTATTATAATTCTTTGTTATGTCTGGTTTGGTCTTAATGAGGTGGCAGCAATTTTAGCTGTATCCCTGAATAAAATTCCAATGGTAGCAGTTATCATGCGTGAGGGTGCAAGATCTATAGAAAAAGATTATATAGAAGTAGCAAAATTTTATAAAATATCTGGGAAAAAATTTTTTTTTAAAGTAATTTTACCTCAACTTTTTCCTTACCTGCTATCGTCGGCTAGATCAGGCTTATCGCTAATTTGGAAAATTGTTTTAGTTGTTGAACTTTTGGGAAGAAGCAACGGGGTAGGATTTAAATTATTTGGTTTCTTTCAATTTTTTGACATTTCAGGTATTTTAGCATACACATTGGTATTTGTATTACTTATAATATTTGTTGAATTCATTCTGGTAAGACCGTTTGAGAGGAAAATATCGATTTGGAGATAAACTTTTGAATTTTAAGATAGAGATAAAGAAAAAGTCCTTTACAAATGACCATGACAAATCGTCTGTTGATGTTTTAAAGGATATCGACATCAATATTAAATCTAATGAATTTGTTTGTATTGTTGGTCCCTCTGGATGTGGAAAAACAACCTTAATGAATATTATTGGTGGTCTGATTGAGGGAGAAAATCAAAAAATAATTATGGATGGTAAAGGACTCTCGATAGATGAAAACTTTGGTTACGTTTTTCAAACCTCTAGACTCTTACCATGGTTAACTGTTAAAGAAAATATCGAGTTAGTTTGCGAAGATGAGAATATAACTAAAGATAGAATTGATAGTCTTCTGGTAAGTTTTAGACTAAAAGAATTTGAGAATTATTACCCAAAGTCTATTTCTGGAGGCATGCGAAGAAAAGTATCACTGGCAAGGGCACTAGTAAGAAACCCAAAAATTTTACTTATGGATGAGCCATTCGTTTCTTTAGACCAACCCACTGCTGAAAATTTATACGAAGTTTTAACCAATTATTGGAAAAAAAATCCAATTACCGTAATTTTAATTACCCATAATCTAAAAGAGGCTATCCTACTGGGAGAGAGAATTCTTTTCTTCTCAAAAAGACCTGCAACTGTTGTATACGATCATGTAGTAAAATCAAAAAGTGATAAGTTAGCTATAGACGATAAGGGTGTAGAGGATGAATATATGTTTCTGAAAAAAAAATTTCCGTCTTTATTAGAGGGTTTGATATAAACTGAGATAAATAATGGAAATATTTTTTACTTATATTGATAAGGGTGGAATAATTTTTACCCTCCTTTTTTGTCTTTCAATTTTAACAATTGCAATAATTTTTTATAAATTTTTTGAAATTTTCTTTGTAAAAAATATGAACTTTTCGAAGCTTTCAAATTTTCTTCATGAAATCAAATTTAACACAACTCTGAATGAGATAAGCTCAGAACACATAAAATTGGTCTCAAAATCAAAACAAAGATTCTTAAAAGAGATAATCTTGGTATTTATTTCAAAAAAATCCTCAGACGAAATTGAGAATGAAATAAATTTCCTTGTTGAAGTTGAATTTAAAAAGTCTCAATCTTTACTTCCAACACTTGAAGTCATTTCTCAAGTAAGTCCACTGATTGGTTTGTTAGGTACAGTAATTGGAATGATAGATTCATTTAATGAACTAGAATTAGGGGGGAGTCTGGTTGATCCCTCAATTTTAGCAGGGGGTATTTGGACAGCATTATTAACCACTGCGATGGGACTAATTGTTGCAATCCCAGCATTAATCAGTCACTACTTTCTAGAGAAGGAAATAATAAATGCACACCAAAATTTAGATAATTTTTTAAATAAATTATCAGTCTTGAAGTAAAAATGCTTAAAGCACAATTTAAAAAAAGATCCTTGAGAATTAATATAATTCCCTTAATCGATATTATTTTTCTTATGCTTGTATTTTTTATGCTGGCTACAAATTTTAATAAAAACCAACTAATTAGTTTTACAATCAGCAATCAAAAGCAGGCTTCTAATAATTCTTCAAAGGAAAAGTTAATGATTATTTTCCTTAAAAAAAATCAAATTTTTTACAAAGATGATAAAATTAATCTTAAGAAACTAGAAAAAGAATACTTTGAAAATTGGAATTCTACACAATTTGATAGAATTGTAATACTTAATGATAAAGAAAGTGATGTCCAACTCCTTGTTTCAATCCTAGATGCCATAAAAAAAAATAGAATAAAAAATGTGAATTTTTCTGATGAACCTTAAAAAACTTTATAAACAGAACAATGATTTAGGGAATTCCGTCAACTTGATTCCAATGATCAATTTGATTTTTTTACTTCTTATCTTCTTTATGTTAACTGGAGTAGTTAGAAAAAAAGATTCTAGTGAAATCGAAAAGCCAACGTCATTATTTGGTGAAGAAAGAAAAAAGAATGACAGTCTTAAAATGTTAAAACTTAATAGTAAAAATAAGATTTTTTTTGAAGAAAGAGAAATAAAAATAGTCGATATCGAATCTATTTTTAATTCTGATGAAAAGAATTTAATTTTAGAAATTGATAAAAATTCTGATATTTTCTTTTTCAATAAAATAATGAAAGAATTAAAAAAAAAAAATATTGAAAAAATATTTATCAAGGTTCAAGAAGAAATAGATAATGATTAATTCAAAATTATTATCATTGTCTTTCTTGGTTTCGATAATTTTTCATATCTTCTTTATTTTAAATTTCAAGCTTTTAAAAGAGGATGAAGAAATTTACGTAGTTAATTTAAGCGAGTTCAAAGAATTTAAATTTGCCGAACCGGTTCCAGAACCAAAACCCATAATCCAGGATAAACCAGAAGAGTTAACGCCCAAAAAAATTCCAAAGCCTCAAGTAAAAAAAATAATAAAACAGGATGTTATTCCAATAAATAAAATTGACGAAAATAAAGAATTAAACAAGGAAAAAGAAATTGAAAGAGAAAAAATTTTTCCAAGGAAATTTAAAAAAACCTCAAAAAATTTGCAAAAAATTGAAAAAACAACCCCTACAAAAAACCTAGAGATAAATCAATTCAGTTTGCAAAATAAAAAATCTGTGAAAGTTAAAAAACTTTTAAGCGATTATTTAAGAAATATCTCTTTTGAAATAAATAAAGCTGCTGCAAGATCTTATCCGGAACAATCTATAAGAAGAAGGGAGCAAGGAACAATAAAGTCTGTTCTTATTCTAGATAAAGACGGAAAACTAATAAATTTAAAATTTGAAAATAAAAGCCCCAAAAGACTTTATAATGCAACAAAAAAACTTTTTAAATCCTTTTCATTTCCAAAACCCCCACAAGAAATTCTAGATACAAACGGTCAGTTACAAGTTAAGATACCAGTAAATTTTGTTCTTAAATAAGAAAATGTTGTAAAATTGCAACAATTTGAGTCAAAATAGTTAATATTTTTAGTTTAGAGTTTTAATAATTATCGTTTCGTGTAAACATATCTAAGTATAAATTGAATATATTAACAATAAAGGAAGGAAATATATGAAAATTTCAAAAAAAATCGCGATAGCTGCAATTCCTGCTGTCATGGCTTTGGCTTCCACCAATGTTGATTCAAAAATTTTATTGATGAGTCAAGAAGGTTGGGAAGTGTCATTTGACGGTGCAGCGAACGCATTCATCATGAAGAATAGTGCAAGTGATGCACCATCAACTTCTGGTGGAGCTGCTTTTACTCCTGATGCCCCTGCTGGTGCTGGTGTAATTGGTTCCAACGATGATACAAGCATTGTTACAGGTTTATTACCAAATGTTTGGGGTATGACTTTGAAAGCTCCTACAGCAAATGGATTAGACGTTTCAGCAAGGCTTGGCTTATATACTCACATGAATGGTGGTCAAAACTCATTAGGTAATGGTGAAATCAACATTCGTGAAACTAGTGGTTCAGTAGCAGGTTCTTTTGGTACTGTTCTAGTAGGTCGTAGTTTAGGTATTCACCAAAGTAACGCTATTTTAAGTGATATGTTGTTATTCGGTGTGGGTGCTGCTGCAAGTGCCGGAAACTCAAATACTACATTAGGTAGGATTGGTTTAGGTTACTTGTATACAGATTTTAAACCTCAAATTTCATGGACACTACCTGCTCTTGGAAATGGATTCGGAGCAAAAATTGGTGTCTTTGATCCTGATGATGTAACTGCTGATACAGCTGCATTCAGTGCAACTGATAAATCATCTCCAAGAGTTGAAGCTCAAATCACATGGAATGGTGATTTACTCGGAACAGGCGTTGGGATGAACCTTTGGGTTGATGGTACTTACCAAAATACTGAAAGAACAGCTGCTCAAGCAACTGCTGTTCAAGGTAATAGGTCTCACCTAGGAAATGGAACTGCTGCTTCTCCAGAAACTGATGTTGATTCAGCTGGTGTTGGTTTCGGTACTAAACTAACTTATGAAGGATTTTCATTGGTTGCAACTGGTTTCTATGGTACTGCTCAAGGTATTAGAGGTCAGAAAACGCAAGGAGCTTCTACCGCAACACACGCATTAGACGATGTGGGTAAAGAAAGAAAATCTTACGGTGGATATATTCAGGGTACATTCGACTTCGGTCAAGGTACTTCTGTAGGTTATTCATACGGTGGTAATTACCTGAAAAAAACAGGTTCTGATATGAACACCACAGGTGTAATGAACTACCACATAATGCATTCTGGTATGATTTGGCATAATGTCACTGACAATTTCAGACTAGTTGCTGAAGGTGGTTACACTGAAAAAGCTTGGTATCTTGCTGATGATGACCAAGAAGATTCTTTCGGTGGTGTTGGAGCATTCTTCTTCTGGTAGAATGTTTAAATCTAACATAAATTAAATTAAGAAAAGGAGAGTGTTGAGCTCTCCTTTTTTTTTTGGTACGTTATAATTCAATGATTTAAATCTTTTGTATTTGTAGTTTCTTATGAGACCAATATTATTTTTGTTTTTATTCTTGATGCTATCAAGTTGCTCCTCTGTTTTAGATATCCTTGAGGATAATAAATTCTACTATAAAAATGGTAATCAAAGAGTTCAACTCGACATTGAAGATGAAAAGACTAAAAATATTCATCCCATTAAAATTGAAGCATCAAGAATTGAGGGCGCCTTAAAACTAATTCTTACTAGGTTCGGAAATAAGCCACAATTGCTATTTCCTAACGAAAAAGTTTTCAGTTATTCTGTAGCTATTAGCGAAGCTTTACAAGAGGCAAAACCTAATCAAGATGTAGTTTTCAGTCTAGAAGGTTGGTATAAACAAAAAGGATTATCCGCGAATCGAGTAACTTCAGGTAGAATTTTTTATAATAAGTCAGGACTAAACTTAATTTTTGGATCAATCCTTAGACAAGGTGAAATGCATGATACAGATCCTTTGTTGAGAGGTGGACTAGAGAGAGATCTAGAGAAAAATAGATATGCTCCTGGATCAAGATTTCAGCAGTTTAGTAATAAATTTAGAATAAGTGCTCTTCCAAACTCTGGTGTATTTAGACCAAAATCAGCAGTAAATAGAAGGGATTGGCTTGTCTTTTCTGCACAAGCTCTTAGAGCAAGAAGTTTCATGAGTTCCGGAGAACAAAACCTTGCCTTGAAATCTAATATTGAAGTTGAAAACCTCAGAAGCGAAGTTGAAAATTTAAGGCGTGAACTAAGGACTATGTCAACTAGTCCCTACAATCAAATGCCAGGTAATTCTTATCCACGTCAGAACTATCAACAAACACCCTATAATATGAACGTGCAAAGACCTAATTTCTATCCAAACCAAATACCACAATACTCAAGATACCCAAATCAAATGTATCGTAATCAGTATCAATATCCTAATCAGGGTCAAAATATACCACCTAACAATTCATTAAATAATCAGTTATCTCTCAAATCTCTTGAAAGCATGAGAGAGAGAGGTTTGATTAGTGAAGAAAGTTATTTTAAAAAATTAAAAGAATTGGGTTATTAATTAAATTCTAATTCCATGTTCCATAGAAACATGTGGTTCGCAGAGGCATCTGTGAGTCCATGCAGATAAGCTATAGAAATTTCATACTCAATATATTTTAAATCAAATTCAGTTTCTATTTGTAAACCGTATAAATGCTCCTGATTATCAAAGGTGTTAAATTCAGATACTTCACCAAATTCACTGAATCCTAAAAAACCCATATTATAATTATCTAATGGAAAATTTTTAAACATTATTTGGTTGCTAAGATCAAACTTGGTAGAACCAGAGGCATCAGCACCAACTTCTTTTTCAAAAATAAAGTTTGTAATAAAAGAAAAAATATCATTATTAAACTCATTTAGATATTTATACTCAATCTCATCAGCTTTTTGACTTTCGGAAACAAAGTTGTAAGAGAAATAAAGAGCTGCAGCAAAACTATTTGATTCAAAAACTTGGACTTGATTCTGGAACTCTGTTTTTTCCCAATCTAGAGGAGTATCAGTTTTGTCAGAAATATGAAACTCTAGCTCAGACTGCCAAAAACTTGTCCAAGAATATTCTGTTTCAAAGACATGATGATGTTCTTTATTATATTCATGTCTATCATCTCGATTAAAATGACCTCTCCATTCTAATGACTGTCTGCCCTCTTCAACTCTTGGGCTGTAAATTTTATGATGAGAAAAGGCTTGCTGTTTAAAAAAAAAAAATAAAATAAATAAACGAATCATAATGTTAACATTTGAGATCCTCTTTTAGGATTGTCATATGAAACTGATAATCTTCTTCACCTTCATCAGTTTCTTTATATATCAAACCTATAAATTCTTCCTCTAAATAAATCTCGCATGAATCTTCGATAGATTTTCTTTTTTTAACTTCAAAATGATTTGTTTTAAAAGTTTTATTAAGATAATTCTCAATATTATTTAATTCATCTTCTGTCATTGCGTCAAGTTACCAAATGTATATGATAAACAATTTATTTAATCAAGCAAGAATATATGTCAGACATAAAAAAAAGAATAATTTTAATTACTTACCTAGGCTTGATTCCCTTTTATTTTCCACTTTTTATAAAGTTACTAGGTTTAGAATTCTCCCATGATAAGATAATAAATTTTGAGAAACTTCATTTGATTTATGGCTCTATGATAGTCGCATTCTTATCGGGAATGCAATGGCAAAAAATAATTAATTACAAAATTAAAAACCAACTAATTTTACCAATTATACCTCTAATTTTAGTTGCTTTTTTTGGAAATAATGATTTTTTAAATCACTCATTTTTAATTTTAATATTTTCTCTTTTTTTGAGTTTACTAATTGATTTATTGTTTTTAAAAAAGGTTAATGATTTATGGTTTATAAAATTGAGAATAAATGCCACAATTTTAGCGATATTGTCTTATTTAATATAATTTTTTAGCTTTATATTCAATTACTTAGACGAAATTTGGTTTTTTTTTCTTGAATTAACAAATTTTTTAGTCATCCTATTATTTACTAATATGGGGAGGTTTTTTGGGCAGTTGCATAATCATGCCCACATAATCTGCTTGTATAAACTTTAACTTTTGGGCCATGTTGGCTCAGATTTTGATAATACGAAAGGATAAACATATGGATTATATGCTAAAACCCGAAGATTTTGTTGGTGTTACTTTCTGGATCATATCAGTCTCGATGGTCGCATCTACAGCATTCTTCTTCCTTGAAGCCAACAGTGTGTCTAAACATTGGGCGACTTCAGTTAGAGTCGCTGGTTTGGTTACTCTTATTGCCGCCGTACATTATTATTATATGAGAGATGTATGGGTTTCTACTGGAGAGTCACCTACAGTTTATAGGTATATTGATTGGTTATTAACAGTTCCGCTTCAGATGATTGAGTTCTATCTAATACTTGCCGCGGTGGGCGCTGCAACAGCTGGTATTTTCTGGAGATTGTTAATTGGTACCATAATAATGTTAGTTGGTGGATTCATGGGTGAAGCCGGTTACATTAACGCCACAGTTGGTTTCATTGTAGGAATGGCTGGATGGATTTACATATTATACGAAGTATTTGCTGGTGAAGCTGCTCAAGCTAGCGCATCAAGTAACTCTGAAGGTATGAAATCTGCCTTTAACGCTCTAAAATGGATTGTATCAATAGGTTGGTCAATCTACCCAATAGGTTATTTCCTAGGTTATCTTTCTGGTGGTGGAGCTGATGCTTCAACGCTTAACTGGGTTTACAACCTTGCTGATTACATTAACAAAATTGCTTTTGGTGTAATCATTTGGGCTGCTGCTAAAGCTGATACAGCGAAAGCCTAAAAAATTATGTGAATAATTTATCAAGGGAAACATCAATATTGATGTTTCCCTTTTTTTTAGACATATGGAAAAAATATTTATATCAAATAAAAAAGCTCAACTCGATTTTCTGTCTTATAACAAAAATTGGGTTAGTTTGGATAAATTTCAAAAAAACATCGATTTAAGTTTTCATAATAAATCGTTCTACGTTAACGATCTTAAAAAATTAGATAAAGATATGGCAGATATATTGTGCGACGATACCTGGATGGGACATTGTGCAAAATATCAATTAGGATCTGGCGGAAAAAGATTTAGAGCAATACTTGCTCTTTTATCATCAAAAATATTTGGTCTCGATAAAAAAGTTTCACTTGAAATTGCAATGTGTTGTGAATTGATTCATAACGCATCGTTAATTCACGATGACTTGCAAGACAGAGATTTGTTAAGAAGAGGGCTTCCAACAATTTGGAATAGATTTGGAGACCATACAGCAGTTAATCTTGGAGATTTTTTTATATCTGCCTCTTTTGAAGTTTTATCCAATATTAAAACTAATGCTGATCTTAAATGTCAAGCTATAAGAGAGCTAAGCAAAACAATTAAACAAACTGTTAAAGGGCAATCAGTTGAAATATTAAGTAGGTCTGATTTTAACTTAAAAATGCATGACTATGAATCAACAGCAAAGGCAAAAACCGGAGGATTAATATGCTTACCAGTAAAGTTAGCTCTTATCCTTTCAGGAATTAAATTAAAAAAAGATTACTTTGCACCATTGTATGAAACCGGAGTTGCGTACCAAATTCAGGACGACTTGTCAGATTTTCTTGGACTTAAGGATAGAGGGTTACCTGGAAGGGATTTAAAAGAAGGGAAAATGAATATTTTAATTATGCATTTTATAGAAAACGCGTCGAATGGTGAAAAATTCATTCTTCAGAAATTTTTAAAAAAAAGATATGATTCAATTTCTGAAGAAGAAATTAGTTTTTGGCTTGAAAGAATTGAAAAAAAAGGAGCACTTGATCTTGCTTTCCTTCATCTAAATAAAGTCTCACAGAAAGCCATTGATATATCATATAAAACTGATGAAAGATTGTCCCAAATTGTTAGTTTTGTAATTAGCTCAATAATTACTAGAATAACTAAAAATAAAAAAAAATATAAATGAATAAAACAGCAATTGTTGTAGGGTCCGGTTTTGGCGGAATTTCAGCTGCATTAAGAATGAAAGCCATGGGTTATGATGTTTCTTTATTTGAGAAACTAGATCAACTTGGAGGAAGAGCTAGAGTATTTAAAAAATCAGGCTTTACTTTTGACGCTGGTCCTACAGTAATTACAGCTCCTTTCCTATTTGACGAGTTATTTAAACTTTTTAAAAAGAATAGAAAAAATTACGTAAAATTTGTAAGTTTAGATCCCTGGTATAGATTCTATTTTTCTTCAAACAAAAAAATATTTAATTATTCTGCTAGTTTAAAAGATACTGAGGAAGAAATATCTAAATTTAACGCTGAAGATGTAAAAGGTTACAAAAATTTATTAGATTTTTCCGAAAAAATTTTCAATGTTGGATTTGAGCAACTTTCTTTTGTTCCTTTCCATAACTTTTTTTTCATGATTAAACAGATCCCAAAATTAATTAAACTTAAGAGTTATCTGAGCGTGTACAAGCTAGTATCAAAATTTATTAAAAACGAACAAATAAGGCAGGCATTTAGTATTCAGCCATTACTCTTGGGCGGGAATCCAATTGCAACAACATCAATTTACAATTTAATTCACTTTTTAGAGAGAAAATGGGGCGTTCATTATGCACTTGGAGGTACTGGACAGATAATTAAAGCTTTTGAAAAATTAATGAAAGAAGAAAAAATTAGTATAAACAAAAATTCTGAGGTAACAGAAATTTTACTTCAAGATAAAAAGGCCATTGGTATTAAAGTCAGCAAAAAAAAAATATATGCTGATAAAATTGTCTTGAATACTGATCCAGCTTTTACTTACAAAAATTTAATTAATTCTGAAAATAATGTTAAATGGAATAAAAAAAAAGTAGAAAAAATGGATTATTCAATGGGTTTATTTGTTATCTATTTTGGAACAAGTATTCTTTATAAAAATATTGCACATCATACAATATGGATGGGAAAGAGATATCAAGGCTTATTAAAGGATATATTTAACAACCAAATACTTGCAGATGATTTTAGTTTATATCTCCATAGACCTACAGCAACGGATAAGTCAATGGCACCTAATAATTGTGATTGTTTCTATGTTTTATCTCCTGTCCCAAACTTAAAAAAATCATTTGATTGGAAGAATTACGGAAAAATATATGAAAAAAAAATTTTAAAAGCCCTAGAAGATACAATAATGCCAAATCTCACAAAAAATTTAAAAGTCTGTTTTCATATGTCACCAAATGACTTTAGAAAAGACTATAATTCTCTTTTTGGAAGTGGTTTCTCAATATCTCCTATTTTCAAACAATCTGCTTGGTTTAGATTTCATAATAAATCCGAAAACTTTAAAAATTTATATTTTGTTGGGGCTGGATGTCATCCTGGTGCTGGGGTGCCCGGAGTGATAAGTTCGGCAAAAGTTTTAGAGAATATCATTAAAAATGAATGAGAGCATCGCAAATCTTTCAATAGAAAAAAGGGCTAAAACTTTCTACTTTGCATCCTTATTTTTCTCCAAAAAGATTCAAGATGATATTAAAATTCTATATTTTTTTTGCAGACTTATTGATGATATAGGGGATAAGGATCCTAAAAATTCAAAACTTGCATTTGAGCAACTAAAAAGATTCAAGAAAGATATTTATAATCAGAATTCTAGTGACAAGATTATATCTGAATTCATTGGATTAATGACAAAATATAAAATAAATCCATGGATACCAATCGATCTTATAGATGGAGTTATGAGTGATTTGAAAAAAGTAGAAATAAGAAATTTTTCTGAATTAATCGAATATAGTTATAAAGTTGCTGGCACAGTTGGAATAATGATGTGTAAGATCATGGCAGTTAAAAAAAAAGAATTGAGATATTATGGAATTCAATTAGGAATAGCTATGCAATTAACTAATATCTCTCGTGATGTAAAAGAAGATTTGGGAAAAAATAGAATATACATTCCTAAAGATTTAAGGTTGAAAACTAATAAACATTTCAGAACTCTAAAAGAAAATAAATTTTTACAACAAGAATTTTCTAAAGATCTAGAGAACATATTGAGGATTGCAGATAAAATATATAATATTGCGTGGGTAGGAATTATAAAATTACCAATCAAATATAGAATACCAATTGCAGTCGCTTCTTTCCTATATCAATCAATTGGTACAAAAATAAGAAAAAAAAATTATAATATTTGGTCTGAAAGAATTTATCTGACAAAAACAGAAAAACTGATAAAAACAATTCAAGTAATTAAAAATTTACTATTCCAAAAAAGAATTGAAAAAGACATAAAAATTGAGAAGAAAGTAATTAACATTCTTGATAAATTTAGATCTGCAAATTATGACTAAAGATAATTTTGATATCATTATAATCGGGGCAGGAGTTTCTGGATTAATTCTAGCACACGAAATAATAGAAAGAACTAACAAGAGTGTATTAATGTTAGAAAAAGAAAAAAAAATAGTGATGAACAAAAATTTATGCTTTTGGAATTATCCTAGAAATATTTTAACCCAATATGCGGAAAATATTTGGGATGATATTTCCATTTTAATTAATGATAAAAAAATTTCATTAAATAGTGATAATTATAAGTATCTAATGATTAAATATAAAAGCCTTAAAGAATTCTTCATTAGAAAATTGAAGAAAGAAAAAAGATTTAAGATTTTAGCAAACCTTAACGTCCAAAGAATTGAAAATAAAAAAAATAAAATTTCAATCAAAATAAAAGATAAAACTTTTACGTCAAATCTATTGTTTGACAGCAGAATTGATAATAAAAATAAACCCCAAAATAAACTTCTTCAACATTTCTATGGTGTCGAAGTAATATTTAATAAAAAAGTTATGAATAGCAAAGAAGTTATTTTGATGGATATTTTAGATATAAAGAATGTATTCAATTTTGTTTATATACTTCCATTTAGTGAAGAAAGAGCATTAATTGAGTTAACATATTTTTCTTCAAAAGTTTTTTCAAAAAATGATTATAAAAGTGAGCTCAAAAGATATATTAAAAATAAATTTAATAAACTAAATTATAAAATTAAATCACATGAATATGGAGTTATTCCAATGTTTAAATACCAACAACCTAAATCAATTAATCATATTAAAATTGGATTGGCAGGAAATTGGGTTAAACAATCAACTGGTTACTCACTGCAAAATTCATTTATATATTCTAAACAACTAGTAGATTGTATCATTAAAGATAAAACACCTGTTATAAAAGAAAGAAAGTCATCTTATCTTTTGGACAAAATTTTTTGTAATTTTTTAAATTATAATCCACATTTAGCTACTTTATTTTTTGAATGTTTTTTCAAAAAAAATAATCTAAAAACTTTGGTAAAGTTTTTAACAAATACAGCAAATTTTTTTGAAATATTAAAAGTGATTTTTTCTTTACCAAAGTTTCATATTATAAAGTCAATATTTATAAACAGATGAGATATATTGAAACCAAATTTTTTTTATTGGTTGTAGTATTGATGATTCCAATAGTTGAATATTACAATGATTTTTTTTCTGGGAATTATCTAAATCAAATTGTAATATTTACATTACCACTATTATGGCCTGGTATTGCTCATGGTAGCCTCGATATATTGATCGCGAGAAATAATAAACTAATTAAAAATACTGGGGATACTTTGTTATTCTTAGTAGTTTATATTTCTATTCCAATAATTTTTTTCTATTTATGGATCATTTTTCCTAATTTTATTTTTGTTGTCTTTTTACTGTTATCAATTTTTCATTTTGGATTAAGTGATAGTATAACTAATACTAAGTTAACAGAAATATTTATAAGAGGTAGCTTGGTAATTGTATTGCCATTCAAATTTCATTTAGAAAAAACTATAGAAATATTTTCATATTTCTTAGTTGATAAGTTTTTTTTATTAACGCTAAACAATTACTTTTATTATGCTTATCTTATTTTACTCTTATTAATTCTTTTAAATCTTATACAACACAATAAAATAATTTTTACTAATTTTAGAACCTTTCATTACATTTTAGAACTTTTCGGTTTATTTATTTGTTTCTGGTTTTTTGAACCGTTAATATCCTTTTTTATTTATTTTTGTTTTCTTCACTCCATACGCCATCTAAAAGATGAGAAAAGTAAATTAAAATTAACCAATAAAAGTCTTTTTCTAAAAACAGTTCCAATGACGACTCTAACTATAATTTTTTTTGTAATTGTTTACTTTGTATTTCAGAATAGTTCAGAAAACTTGAATATTAATTTTATTGTAATTGGAATGTCATCACTTACAATTTCTCATATATTGTTAACAAGCTTTACAAAAAAAATTTAATAGTACTTACCAGAATATAAATTTCTAAACCATTTATATTTTTTTTCTTTACTATGTGAATCTAGGTTGACTGGAATATCAAATGAATCACAATCCTGATTATTTACGATTCTTGTCTCTAAGTTGATTCTTCTATTAAATCCGATTCTACTTCCGTGAAGATGGTGTCCTGAAAAGCATAATACATCACCTTTTAGTAAATTAAAACTAATCTTATCTTTTTCTTCTAATACTGCTCGTGTATAAGGAACTGACGGATAATTATTTTTACTTTTGTGCAAAGAATAGCTCCATGAAGAACTATTATTTTGTACTTTTTTTTTAAAATATTTGGGAATAATGTAAATTGAATGCTCTTTTTTCACATTATGGATCGGAAACCATAAATTTATCTGATTAAAAATATTTGATGCCCATGTGTCCCTGTGTGGTTTGGCAGGTTTTAAACTACCTAAACACTCTCTTCCTTTTACGGGAGTGAATCTTATTGAAATCATATCCATATAAGTTTGATTAGGTTTTAGACCTAAGTCTTCAAGAAAGTTTGTAAATTTCTTTCTAATTGATTTACAACATTTAATCCTTTTTTGAAGTATATGAAAAAGACGATTATGTTCGACAGTAGTCTTTTCTATTTTTAAGAATTTTTTAACAGAAATATCAAAAGTCTCGAAAAAATACCTTTCACACAAATTTAAAATTTCGTTAATCTGGTTAGATGAGTTTATAATCAAAATTTTACCTTTGAATATTTGCTCTTTGAAAAATTTTTCGTTGATATTTTTGGGAGAGTTTTTTAAAATTGCGTCTTTATAAAGTTGAACCATAAATTTAGTTAATTACTCTTTATTATATTTATATTGAAGATCTAAATATGTACCTCCCTCACACTCTAGAACATTTTCTGGGCCTTTATTACCGTTAATCCTTTTTTGAGATATCAAAAATAAATTTTGATAATAAATTGCTTGTCTTTCTTGGAGGGTCCATAGTGTATGTTCGTCTAAATCTATTACTCTATTGTCATTTTTTTGATAATGATGAATTAGCTCATGTAAAATAATTGATTTATCACAGATTTTTTTTTCAGGTTTTAAACTATTGATATAATAAATGCCACTATCTTTGACATAGTAAGCTTTAACTCTACAATTTTCTGATGAGAAACATGCTTTATCTGACATTTCATTTTTAGTAAGTTCAAAAAATTCAGGATTTTCAATCTTATTTTTAAATTCGGTATTTTCTATTACCCAACTTGTTAAAAAAATTAGAAGTTTTTCGGAAATCATTTAATTATTATTTCTGATGATAATTTTCCACTTTTAATATCATAAGTTCTAATAATTTGGCTATTATTATCTTTATTTTCAAGATGTAAGTGAAGTTGTTTTTTATCAATTTGGAAGTTTTTAATTTCGAATTCATCTTTGTTTACAGAACTTAAAATTGTTTTATTTGAAAAATTACTTTGATTGTTATTATATTTTTTAAAAATAGTTATTATTGTAATTGATAAAAGAATGATTATCAGTATGCCAAAAAAAATAACTATAAACTTAAGGATTTTTTTCATTGAAAAATGATTATATAACTATTTTAATTACAAGCAATGATCACGGAAAAAGAATAGATACATTGATCTGTGAAAAATTAAAAAATTATTCGAGAAATCGTTTGCAATCCATGATTCTGTCAAATAACTGTATGCTTAATGGAAAGATTGTTAAAAGGCCTTCATTAAAATTAAAAGAAGATGGAATTATAAAACTATTCATACCCAAACCAGTAAAGCCTGAAATCATAGCACAAAAATTAAAAATAAATATAGTATATGAAGATAAAAATTTGATAGTAATTGATAAAGAACCAGGAATAGTTGTACATCCAGGAGCTGGAAATAGAGATAAAACACTTGTTAATGCTCTTCTCTCTCATTGTAAAAATAATTTATCTGGAATTGGAGGGGTGCTAAGACCAGGGGTGGTTCATAGAATTGATAAAATGACTAGTGGACTTTTAGTTTTTGCTAAGGATGATAAAACGCACATAAGTCTTTCCGAACAATTTAAACAAAAAAAAACACAAAGAGAGTATAATTTGTTGGTTTGGAATCTCCTACCTAAAAGAGAGGGGATTATAAATGAAAGTATATGTAGATCGAAATATAATAGGAAAAAAATGTCAGTTAGTGATTCTAATAATGGAAAAAAAGCAACAACCAAATATAAGTTAATAAGAAGTTTTATAATTAGTAATAAAGTTAAAATCAGCCATTTGAAATGTCAACTTTTAACAGGAAGAACTCATCAAATAAGAGTACATATGAGTTACATAGGCAACCCCCTTATTGGCGATAATACTTACAGTAGAAATAATTATTACAAAAATTTACCTTTAAACTTAAAAAATCTTATTTTTAAAAATTTTATCAAAAATGATAGACAAGCCTTACATGCGAGTTTCCTTGGTTTTTTTCATCCTTTAAAAAAAAAGAAACTTTTTTTTGAGTCAGAGTTACACTCTGACTTATTAGATACATTAAAAGAACTCAATGATATCAATAACTTAGATCAATAATAAACTTAAATTAATATTTTGTTCATGTTATATTCATTTTATGCTTGACTTATAAATTTTGATTTCTATTATTATTTTATGGTTTATGTAAGAAAAGGTTTTAATATATCAGTTGATCAGAATGATATTTCTGTTTATCTGAGAGAGATTCAAAAATACCCAATATTATCTCATGAGGAAGAAATCAAGTTATCAAACGATTGGATTAACAATAAAACAGATTCATCAGCTCATAAACTTATAAATTCCCACTTAAGACTTGTTGTTAAGATCGCTATGAAATATCGTGGTTACGGTTTGCAGCTAAGTGAACTAATATCAGAGGGAAATTTGGGTCTTATACAATCTTTAGATAGATTTGATCCCAAGAAAGGCTTTAGGTTGTCGACATATGCAATGTGGTGGATAAGAGCATCAATACAGGAGTATATACTTCACTCTTGGTCTTTGGTTAAAATTGGAACAACTGCAGCACAAAAAAAACTTTTCTTTAACCTAAGATCTCTAAAAGGAAAACTTAAAGCACTAGACGACGGGGATTTACCTCCTGAATTAGTAACCGAAATTGCAGATAGGTTGGACGTAGCAGAAAACGAAGTCGTTGATATGAACAGAAGGCTCTCTGGACACGACCATTCACTTAACAACCCTTATTCAATGGATAATGAGGATGAGTGGATTAATGGTCTGCAGGATGAACGTGATAATCATGAAAACAAATTTATTGAAGATGACGAACTTTTCAAAAGAAAAGAAATTTTGATGATTGCTCTTAAAAACCTTGATGAAAGAGAAAGAAGAATATTAACGCAAAGAAGACTAGTAGATGATCCTCTTACATTAGACCAACTTAGCAAATCATTTGGAATATCAAGAGAGAGAGTAAGGCAAGTCGAAGTCAGAGCCTTTGAAAAACTCAGAAAAGTAGTTAAAAACATTAACTATAAAACTAAAAACATTAATCAATAAAAGGATTTTTAACCAATATTGTATCTTCTCTTTTGGGACTTGTAGAAAGAATTGCAACTTGAGTTTCCAAAAGCTCTTCAATACGTCTCACATATTTGATAGCCAGAGCAGGAAGATCACTCCAAGTTTTTGCACCTTGAGTGTTTTTCATCCAGCCTTTATGAACTTCGTAAATAGGTTTTAGTTTTTTTTGATCAACTTCAGACGTTGGAAAATATTTAATTACTCTGCCATCCACTTTATACCCAGTGCAAATTTTTAGTTCTTTAAAACTATCTAACACATCTAACTTAGTTAAGGCTATTCCGTCAATACCAGAAATTTCCACCGAATGCTTAGTAATAATAGCATCAAACCAACCGCATCTTCTTTGTCTTCCAGTAACAGTTCCGAATTCTTTACCTATCTCACCGAGTTTTCTTCCAACATTATTTGACAACTCACTTGGAAATGGACCACTTCCCACCCTTGTTGTGTATGCTTTAACTATTCCTAAAATATAACCCAAACTTTTAATAGGCATACCACTTCCACTCGAAGCAGCACTAGGCAATGTATTAGATGAAGTGACATATGGGTAGGTTCCATGATCAATGTCCAATAAAATTCCTTGAGCTCCTTCGAAAAGAATTTTTTTTCCACATTTTTTCGCATCAGTTAAGATAGGTCGAACTCTGTCAACGTATTTTAAAATAGACTTTTTATATACATTGATTTCTTTTAGCACCTCCTTCTGAGTTAAAAGCTCAGAGTTCAATCCAGAAAGAATAGTATTATGGTATTCAAGAGCATTATTAATTTTTTCTTTTAAAAACTTATCATGTAGTAGATCAACAAAGCGTATAGCTCTTCTTCCAACTCTGTCTTCGTATGCAGGTCCAATTCCTCTCCCTGTTGTTCCTATCTTGTTCGGACCTCTTCTCATTTCACGAATCTCATCAATTTTTTTATGAAAGTTAAAAATTATTGACGCATTTTCAGAAATTTTGAGATTTTTCCTTGAAATCGTAACTCCTACTTTTCCAAGTTTTTTTATCTCTTCAAGCAAGGCAGACGGATTTACAACCACTCCATTACCAATAATAGAAATCTTATTTTTCCTTATAATACCTGAAGGTATTAGACTTAAAGCTATTTTTTTTTTATTTACAACAATTGTGTGTCCAGCATTATTTCCACCTTGAAATCTTACCACTATGTCGGCTTCATTAGCCAACCAATCTACAATTTTTCCTTTCCCCTCATCACCCCACTGAGCTCCTACAACTGTTACATTCGACATTATTTTATCACGCTTAATTTATTGTTAAAAAAGTAGAGCTGACAACCTTGCCTTTTTGCTTCCTTTATAAAAGAACTTTTATTTAATTTTTTAATAGAACGAATAATTATTAATCTTTTTTGCAAAGTATTCTTTTCCTTTAGGTCTAAATTATATGGAACAAATACTTTTTTTCTTACCTTAAGATTTACTGACGCCTCATAAATTAAATTTTCTAAAAAACCTGAAAAACCTATACAAGTTTCTTTTCCAACTTTATAACCTCCTCCACTAAAAAGTTCCTTTGTATTATTTGAATAGACTTTAAAACAGAAACCTGTGTGATAATTTGAATCGTCTATTTCAAGTGGATCCACGATAATTTCTAAATTTTTCATTTCATCTTTAATTCTTTTTACTTGATCAATGAATAAAACAATTTCTTTTTTTATATTTCTAGAAAATCTATATTTTTTAATGTGATTAATTTTATCTTCTACCTTTCCAATACACCCTAAAAGAAAATTTGACATTTCGTAAAGCTTACTTGAAATATTTTTGATTTCGAAAAGATTTTTATTTCTATAACAATTTATCAATATTTCATATTCGGCTTGAGATAGTTCAAAATCTTTTGCAATAACATTTATGAGATTAGGCATCGAAAAGTTAATTATAAATTTTTTGATACCTAGTTTATTTAAATTATCAATAATTAAATTTATTAACTCTCCGAGACAATAACCCTCTTCAATTCCAATTATCTCTGCTCCAACTTGTGTGAATTGTCTTGATAAGTTAATACTATTATTTTTCACTTTTAGTATTTCTCCAGCATAACAGAGTCTCATTGGTCGAATATTTTTTAAGAGAGAACCACAAGAAATTCTTGCAACTTGAAGTGTTATATCAGATCTAATTCCCATTATTTTTTGTGTCAAGGGATCCATGACACGAAAGGAATCAATATTTTCTGAATCGCCTTTTTTTAAGAAAAAAAGAGAACTTTCAAACTCAATCAGTGGAGGTTTAACTAACAAAAAACCATTTGATTTCATCAAATCAAGAAAAATTGAGCTAATAAAATTTTCCTGTTCTGCAAGGTCTGGCAGGCTATCTCTAAAACCCTCTGGTAGTAACTGACTTTTCACTTATCTAACAAATTCATTAAAACACCAATCTAGCCAATTTGTGAGCGCAAGCAAATCATTTTTTTTTATAGTTGGACCTGTCCAAATTCTTACACCTGGATTTGACTTTCTGTAATTCTTGATATCATAAGCAATTTTGTTCTTAATCAAAAAATCAAAAAATTTATCGTAATCAAATTCTTTTGAAAAGGTGAAATATGATGGGGTTAGCGCTTCATATTTTTTTTCTTTAACAAATCTTCTCAGATAATTATTTTTTTTAATCCATTGATCTAATACCAATTTATTTTGCACGCAATTTTCTTTATTTTTTTCTAATCCCCCACAATTTTCATATAAGTCTAAACATACCTCTAAATCTGCAATAGATAAAAGTGAAGGAGTATTTATAAGATAATCATATCCTAAAAAATCAAATATTTTTGGAACAGGCTTTTCTTTTAATCTACTTATTGCCTTTGGACTCATAACCACAATCCCATGCTGAGATTCAGATCCAAGGGCCTTTTGCCAAGAGAATATTCCTACATCAATTTGATTCCAAGGAAGGTCATATATAAAAGCAGCTGAAGTAATATCACTAATAATTAACCCTTCATGTTTTGAATCCAAAAAATCAAGTTTGTTAATTGACATTCCTGTTGTAGTTCCAGTCCACACAAACATCAGATCATTTGAAGGTTCAATGTTATCTAGATGAGGCATTGAACCATCTAATGACATACGACAATCTATTTTGTAGTTAAGTTTTTTCATGTCTTCGTACCAAGTCAATCCCCAATAGTCATATATTAAGGTTGTTATCAGTCTTTCACCCAATAGAGACCAAATAACTGCCTCCATAGCACTAGTACAAGACCCTGGAATTAAAAAAGTTTTAAAATTATATGGCACTTTTAGAATTTTATTTATTCTTTCTAATTGTCTAAGAACATATACCTTTACATCATCAGACCGATGATATCGTCCCAAAAAAATGTCATTAAATTTTTCTAAAGACCATCCTTCTGGTTTTTTTGTTGGGCCACAAGAAAATCTGGGATCAAAAGGTTTCTTAAGATTTGGTATATTCATAATTGATATAAGATAGGAAAAGTAATGTAAAAAATAATCCAGCAAAGAACTGTAAGAGGCAGTCCAAATTTTACATAATCAATAAATTTATAATGACCTGGACCCATTACTAATAGATTAGTTTGATAGGCTAAAGGGGTCAAAAATGAAGTGTTTACAGCAAAAATTAAAGCTATTGCCATAGTTTTAGGGTCGACTGATAATTTTTCTGCAATATCAATAGCTATAGGAGCAAATAAAACTGCACATGCGTTGTTTGAAATAAAATTTGTAGTTATAGAAACTAAAATATAAAAACATAATATAACTGTCAGCGGTAAGGACCCATCTAGTAACTGTAAAAGTAATTCAGACAAAAAGTTTGCAGTACCAGTAACTTGAATTACTTGACCGAGAGCTAAAGATGAAACTATTAACAATAAAAGACTGTTATCTATACTCCTGATTACCTGTCTTATATTAAGCACCTTAAAAAATATAATAGAAACAACACCAAGTAAGGCAGCAACAACTAAAGGTAAGATCTCTAAAGCACCAAGGCTAACAACTGAAAGAAAAATTATTAGAGATTTATTGGCAATTTCTTTATTTTGAATTTCAGAAGTAGCCCATTCCATGGGCAAAAGATCACTTTGATTTCTAAGGTTTTTGATTACATTAGGATTCCCCTGAATAAGAAGTGTATCACCTGGTTCTAACGGGAGCTCACCCATTTTTTTTGTAATAATTTTTGATTTCCTCTGCAAACCAATTACCAAACAATTATACCTATATCTAAAACTAACATTCTCAATTGTATTCCCAACTAAACTCGATGATGGCGTAACCATTGCTTCGGTAATCAATTGATCATCAATTAATTCTTCGTCTTTCAAGTTGTGTTCTATTGAAACGATTTTTTTACCGAGTATTTCTGTTAGTTGTTCTCGACTTATAGATACAACAAGAATATCACCCTTTTCTAACACAATACTTTCAAACGGACCGTGCTCAGCATGCTCTCCTCTTTGAATCATGAGGATTTTAATTTTTTCAAGACCAGGAAATTTTCCTTCTGTAGTAGTTTTCCCAATTAAATCTGAATTTTCATTTATTACAATCTGAGTAATAAAATTATTATTTGTATTATCTAAAAGTTCATTTGCTGTTGGAGATCTATCTGTCAAAAATAATTTAAATCTTGAAAATACTATAACGTATATAAACCCAGAAAAAGCAATTATAGAGCCAGCTACGGTAAAATCAAAGAAGCCTAAACTAATATCTGAATAAGTCTTTAAGGAATCTGAAACCAACAAATTTGTACTTGAACCAATTAACGTTGTCATACCTCCAAGAATAGCTACATAACTCAAAGGCATTAAAAACTTTCCCAATGATGAGTTAGTATTTTTTATTATTCCTTGAAGAATTGGGATAAAAATTATTACAACAGGAGTATTATTTATAAATGCACTTAAAACCAACACAAGAAGTAAACACAATATTATAACTAAATTATGGTTTTCTGGAAATAATCTAAGTAAAGAAGAGAGTGCATTATCAAGGGCTCGGGTTTGAACAACACCTTGACCTAAAATCAACAAACATAACACAGTAATTAGAGACGTGTTGCTGAAACCTTTCAAAATAGCTTGTGGATTAAGAAGATTTCTTCCTGATTCATCAAAAAATGGAAAGATTGAGAAAAAAATTAATAAAAATGTTAAAATTACAACTGATTTAAATACAATTGATAAGTTTTCTACAGCATAAAATATCATACTGAGAATAACTATAACGAGACTTAGATATATAAATACTTCATTAGAGAGATTAAACATGATTGACAGAAATAATTTTAATTGTCTATTTTATATTTAATAACATTATATTAGTATGAAATATTGATAAAAATAAAATATTATGCTCAAGAAGATTAAAAATAAACCAAAAAGCCCTAAAGACCAGAATATTTCAAAGTTTAAGGTTCTCCCAAAATCTGAGAAAATTTATTCCAATGGTAAGATATTTAAAAATTTAAGAGTTGGAATGAGAGAAATTTCGCTTGAAGATAATGAAATTAAAAATTTAGTAGTTTATGATACCTCTGGTTATTATTCAGATAAAAATTATTTGCACGATTTTGAGAAAGGACTTGTTAAGGTAAGAAAAGACTGGCTTAAGAATCGTGAAGGATTAGATGTTTCCTTAAAGACGGAACTAAAATTCCTAGATCATTCTAAATGTAAGGTGAAAACTTTCCCATCAATTCCAAAAAATGTATATAAAAAATCTAGCAACAAAGAAGTCACTCAACTTTATTTTGCGAGAAATAATATTATCACTGAGGAAATGGAATATTGTGCAATAAGGGAGAATGAAGGTAGAGAAAAATTAGTTGGAACTTTTATAAAAGAAAAAGATTTAGTTACAGCAGAATTTGTAAGAAAAGAAATTGCTGAAGGAAGAGCCATCATTCCTTCTAATGTTAATCATCAAGAGCTTGAACCAATGATAATTGGTCAAAACTTTCTTGTAAAAATAAATGCAAATATTGGAAATTCAGCTGTCATTTCAAGTGTTTATGATGAAGTTGAGAAGCTTGTTTGGTCTTTAAGATGGGGAAGTGACACCATTATGGATTTATCTACAGGTGATAACATTCATTATATAAGAGAATGGATAATTAGAAACTCACCAGTGCCATTAGGCACAGTTCCCATATATCAGGCTTTAGAAAAGGTCAATGGAGTAGCAGAAGACTTATCTTGGGAAGTTTTCAAAGAAACTTTAATTGAACAAGCAGAACAAGGTGTAGATTATTTCACAATTCACGCTGGAGTAAGATTACCCTTTATCCCTTTAACAGTTGAAAGACTAACAGGAATTGTATCAAGAGGTGGTTCAATTATTGCAAAATGGTGTCTTGCTCATCATAAAGAAAATTTTCTATTTACAAATTTTGAGGAAATTTGTCATATAATGAAAACTTATGACGTATCATTCTCACTCGGTGATGGTTTAAGACCAGGTTCGATTCATGATGCGAATGATGAATCTCAATTTGCAGAACTTAAAACACTTGGTCATCTTACTGATATTGCTTGGAAAAATAATGTTCAAGTGATGATAGAGGGTCCTGGTCATGTTCCGATGCAAAAAATCAAAGAAAATATGGATTTACAAAAAGAATATTGTAAGGATGCACCTTTCTATACCTTGGGTCCATTAACAACGGACATCGCTCCAGGTTACGATCATATTACCAGTGCAATTGGTGCAGCAATGATTGGATGGTATGGAACATCAATGTTGTGTTACGTAACTCCAAAGGAACATTTAGGACTCCCAAATAAAGAGGATGTAAAAATCGGCGTAATAACTTATAAAATAGCCGCTCATGCAGCCGACTTAGCCAGAGGAAATAAAGGTGCTTATTATAGAGATTATCTTTTATCAAAAGCAAGATTTGAATTTAGATGGAGAGATCAATTTAATTTGTCTCTTGATCCAGAAACAGCAGAAGATTTTCATGATCAAACATTGCCATCTGAAGGAGCAAAGCTTGCTCATTTTTGTTCAATGTGTGGTCCAAAATTCTGCTCAATGAAGATTTCTCAAGAGATTAGAGATGAAAGCAGTAAAGGACTAAAAGAAATGTCAGATAAATTTAAAAATTTAGGTGGAAAATTATACTTACGAAATTAACCAATGTCCCATCGGTCCGTATTTTAGATCAAAGTCCGGCGCTTGCGTAATATATTTATTAATCAACTTCTTTGAAGAACAAATAGATTCGGCAATAGAAAATCCTCTTCCCAAGTAAACTGCTAGAGCAGATGAGAATGAACAACCACTTCCATGAGTGTTTCTAGAACTTATCTTATTGGAACTAACTCTTTCTATCTCTTTTTCATCATTTAAGAAAAAATCTTCACATTTTTCTTCTTTGTTGCCAGCATTAGTTAAAACAATAGGACATTTAAATTTTTTATAAAAATTCATAATCATAATATCAATATCGTCAATTTTTTTTAAATCTAAAAGAATTTTTAATTCATACAGGTTAGGTGTAAAAACTGGTTTTAATTTTGATAATATTTTGTAAATTTCTTGGTAATCTGATTTTTTATTAAAAATGGTGTTAGTTGTTGATTTATAAATTGGATCTACAACAATAGGGACTGAAATTTTATTTTTTTTTAGTACTTTAACTATTGTTTTTGCTTGATTCACACTCTTTACTAAGCCTATTTTAATACTATCCAACTCATATTCACTAATTAAAGTTAGAATCTGAGACTGGATAATATTACTGGGTAATTCTAGAATTTTAAAAACTTTTTCTGAGTTCTGGGATGTTACAGCAGTTAAACAATTTAAACAATATGATTGCAAACTTTGACAGGTTTTTATGTCGGCTTGAACTCCAGCTCCACAGGTATTATCACTTCCTGCTATTGACATCATCAGGTCAATTTTTTTAGTTTTCATTGATTTCCTCTATTATATTTATTAAATCTCTAACAATCTTATCTGTATTTTCTTTATTATTCGATTGAACCATTAACCTTAATAAATTTTCAGTTCCCGACTTTCTTAAGAGAATATCACAATCTTTTTTTTCTTCTTTATTTGACAGATAGTCCTTAATTTTAAAATTTTCTAATATTTGATTAGGATTCTTAATTGCTTTTAAATTAATTAATCTTTGCGGCACCTTGATGAATAAATCATTGCACAACTCAGAAAGTTTACATTTATATTTATTTAATATTTCAAGAATTTGTAATGCTGTAAACAATCCGTCACCACAAAATGAATTTTCAGAAAAAATGATATGTCCTGATTGTTCTCCTCCGATACACGCACCGTATTGTTTCATCATTTCAATTACGTATCTATCCCCAACATTAGATAATAAATAATTTATATTATTTTCATCTAAATAATGCCTTAAACCTAGGTTTGCCATTTTTGTAGTGACAACTAAATTATTTTCCAGCAAATTATTTAATTTCAAATTTTTTGAAAGAATTGCTAAAATATAATCACCATCTATAATATCGCCATTTTCATCAGAGAATAAAACTCTATCAGCATCGCCATCAAATGAGATTCCAACAGCAGAATCAGTTGAAAGAGTTAGCTTGGATAGCCTATCGGAAAAGGTTGCACCGCAGTTTTTGTTAATATTTTTTCCATTGGGTTCACATGCATATTTTATAAAATTAAGTCCAAGCTTTCCGAAAATTTTCGGTGCAATTTGGCTCAATGATCCATTTGCACAATCAATAACTATTCTGTTCCTATAACTTGATAATTCTGAAAATTTTTCAATTAAAAATTTTTCGTAATTTTCAATACTCACCTGAGAATGATCTTTATGATTTTTTATAGAAAAATTAATATCTCTAAAATTTAAATTTTTTTCAATGTTAATTTCTTCTTCATCAGTTAGTTTCTCTCCATTTTTTTTAAAAATTTTTATTCCATTATCAGAAAAAGTGTTATGAGAAGCTGAAATCATTATACCTAAATCATAATTATAATTTTTTGTCATAAAGCATAAAATAGGTGTTGACACTATTCCACTTGAATCACACTTTACACTCTGTTCATTAAATCCCGTAATCAAAGCTGATTCAATTTCATTACATGACTCTCTTGTATCCTTTCCAATAATTACATTTTTTATATTAGTTTGAGTATTTTTAATAGAAATTGCTAAATCTAAGAAAAAAGAATTAATAATTGGGAATTCACCATATTTGCCCCTTATACCATCTGTACCAAAATATTTTTTTTTCATCAATTTGTTAATTTCTCGAAAACTTTTATAGCTTGATTTAAATGCTTGACATCATGAACCCTATGTATTCTTATTCCTTGCATCATAGCTAATAAAGTCGATGAAACCGTTCCACCTAATCTATTTTCCGGATCTGTTTCTTTAGCAATCGAATCTATAAATCTTTTTCTAGAAACACCCAGCATTATCGGAAATCCAAGGGAATGAAAAATTGAAATATTCTTGAGTATTTGCATATTTTGTCTTAGGTCTTTTCCAAAACCAATTCCTGGATCAATTATTATGTTTTCTCTTTGAATTCCAGCTTTTATAATTTTTTGTGTTCTTTTATTTAAGAAATCATACACATCCAAAAGCACATTTGAATAATTATTTTTTTTCATCATTGTTTTTGGATTTCCCGGCATATGCATAATAATTGTAGGAACATTAGATTTTTTTACAATTTCAATACTTTTTTTATCATGACCTAAACCACTTACATCATTGATTACTTTTACCCCAGATAGAATTCCAAATTTCATTGTTGACGAGTTTCTAGTGTCTAATGATATATTAAACTTTCTAAAACTTAATTTCTGGATAATGGGCATTATTCTTGAAATTTCTTCACCAACTTCAACTTTTTTTGCACCAGGTCTTGTTGATTCACCACCAATATCAATAAACGATGCACCGTTCTTTTTCATAATTTCACTATTGAGGATTGCTTTATCTAAATTTAGATTTTTACCACCATCTGAAAAACTATCAGGCGTAATATTAAGAATACCAAAAATTGAAAATTTATTGTTTTTGAAAATTTCTTTTTCTACTTTATTATTTTTATATTTTAGTTTATTAAAAATATCACATAAGATTTTCTTCTTATCTAAAATTCTATAAAGACTTGGGATATCATAAGTTTTCTTTGATACTAAATGATCTCTTGAAATTATTTCTATCCTAGAGAAATAAGTACCTTGAATTGAGATGGCTTCATTTTTTTTTTCAAGTTTTTCACCATATTTGTTTTCTAAAAAACCAAAAGGTCTTAGATAGTATTTTTTATTTGAATTATTCAAGCTTTGCTTATTATCAAGTTGCTGCAGGGTTTGGATCTAAACCTAAGCTCCTTTTTTTTTTGGATGAACCTTTAGAACCTAATGAAATAGATGTTTTTCTATTAGGTGATGATTTATCGGAATCCTTATTACTTTTTAATTTACCCTTACTTATTAATTCTTTAACATCGTCACCAGATAAGGTTTCAAACTCTAATAATGCTTTTGCAAGATTATGTAGATGTTTTATATGTTTTTTTAATATTTTTCTTGCATGTGATTCAGCAGTATCTATGAGCTTTCTAATCTCTTGATCAATTAACTTGGCTGTTTCATCTGACATACTTTTTCTTTGTGTAACTGACCTACCCAGAAAGACGTCTTCTTCATTCTCTGAATATCTTAACGGACCTAACTTTTCGCTCATTCCCCACTCTACCACCATGGCTCTAGCTCTTTGTGTAGCTTGTAAAATATCATTAGAGGCACCGGATGTTATATTTTCTTTACCGAAAATTAACTCTTCAGCGACTCTTCCCCCGAAAATCATAGCTAACTTGGCGTTCATTTCTGTTTTAGTTTCAGAATATTTATCACGCTCAGGAAGATTCATTGTGACACCAAGTGCTCTCCCCCTTGGTATTATGGTAACTTTGTGTAAAGGATCGTTACCCGGCGTAAAAACTCCAACTAACGCGTGACCTGCTTCATGGTATGCTGTAAGCTCTTTTTCTTTAAGAGTCATTACCATTGACCTTCTTTCTGCACCCATCATCACTTTATCTTTTGCATCTTCAAAATCTTGCATTGTGACTAGCCTTTTATTTCTTCTCGCAGCTAGTAACGCTGCTTCATTAGAAAGGTTAGCGAGATCTGCTCCAGAAAACCCGGGTGTACCTCTTGCTATAACTTTGATATCAACATCTGGTGCCAGAGCCAACTTTCTTGTATGTACTTCTAAAATTTTGTTTCTACCCTGAATATCCGGATTTGGAACAACAACTTGTCTATCAAATCTTCCAGGTCTTAAAAGAGCTGGGTCAAGAACGTCTGGTCGGTTGGTAGCTGCGATAAGAATAACACCTTGTGTTGAGTCAAATCCATCCATCTCTACTAAAAGTTGATTGAGTGTTTGCTCACGCTCATCATTTCCACCACCTAACCCGGCACCCCTGTGTCTGCCAACTGCGTCAATCTCGTCGATAAATATAATACATGGCGCACTTTTTCTACCTTGCTCAAACATATCTCTAACTCTGCTAGCACCAACACCAACGAACATTTCAACAAAATCGGAACCCGATATGGAAAAGAAAGGAACGTTAGCTTCACCAGCGATAGCTCTTGCCAGCAAAGTTTTACCAGTTCCGGGAGGACCAACCAAAAGTGCACCTTTTGGAATTTTCCCACCAAGTCTTTGAAATTTAGTAGGATCTTTTAGGAATTCTACTATTTCTTCAAGTTCTGCTTTTGCCTCATCAATACCAGCAACATCTCTAAAGGTAACTTTATCTTTATTTTCATTTAGAAGTTTAGCACGTGATTTACCAAAACCCATCGCTCTTCCACTGCCAGATTGCATTTGTCTCATGAAGAAAATCCAGACTCCAATTAATAAAAGCATTGGAAACCAAGAAATCAGTATATCGAGTAAACCAGGTGAACCTTTGTCAAGCGGAAGAGCATTTATTTCAACATTGTTTTTTTCAAGTTTTTCAATAAGATTTAAGTCATTAGGCGCATAAGTGGTGAAAGTTGAACCGTTGGAATATTCACCTTTGATATTGTTGCCCCGTATTTCAACTCTTGATACATTTCCGTTATTCAACTCCGTTAAGAAATTTGAGTAAGAAATGGGAACTGATCTTTGGGATGATTCGTTTGCTTTGTAAAAGTCAACTATAAGAAAAACTAGAAAGCCTATTAATAGCCATATTGCAAGATTTTTAAGAATAGTATTATTCATAAATTACATATAATTATATATATTATAAACTCAATTAATATTTAAAAAATTTTTTTTTGTTAAAGGAACTTTTGGATAAAATGTTACTTTAATTAAGTGCTTTATTAGTTCTGAATCAGGAGATAAAAAAGGAATTAAGAATTTGCCTCTAATACTTATCACTGGCAATGTTTTAATAATATCGAATTTCATTTTTTTCTTTATTCTTTCTAAATTAAACTTTTTCTTAAGTTTCAGCCAAATTTCATCTTTCATGGTGAAGCATAATACATCCTCAGAACCTGATTCAATTATAAATCTTGAATCCCACAAAAACTTCTCATTTTTTTTTAAAATTATCTTTTCCGGAATTGATTTAACAATTTTTTGATATTCTCTATAACACTCCATATGCTCATCATTTACAGAGACAATACAGGAGTGAATTGAAAATTTAAATTTTTCATGATTTTTAAACCTATTCAATAGAATTTCCAGTGTCCTGTAACGTGGGGGGTAAATAGTTCCTGAGCAGGTAACCAAAATTTTTTTTAAAACCTCTATCTGAATTGATTCTGATTCACATAAAAATTTCTTTATGCCTAAGGAAAATTTTCCGTAATCATGAAATATTAAATTTTTCATAAAAAATTTAGTAAGCTTTCTTTCAAAAGTTAGATTTTTATTTGAATTATTTTTCAATTCTTGTTCAATAGTATTAATTTTATCAGTTGTAAGTTTTTTTAAAAAATTTCTTATTCTGACTCTTTCAAAATTTTCATTACTATTGCTTGGATCATTAATCCATCTTATATTATTTTTTTTGCAGGTTTGAATTAACCTTTTCTTTTTTACATTAATAAAAGGTCTGAGTATTTGCACACATTCTTGACTATTTATCATAGGAATATATGTCAAACCAGTAGTGCAATATTTCCTTTGTTTTCTCATAAGATATGTTTCTATACAGTCGTCTAAATGATGAGCTGTCATAAGCGAAATTATTTGCTCCTTCTTGCAAAAATTAATAATTTTTTTATATCTTTGATCTCTAGCATTATGCATTAATGCTCTTTTTGGTTTGCTTTCTATCCAATCTAAAACTTTGAAATTTAACTTAAAACCCCTAACTATTCCTTTTAAATATTTAGCTTCTTCCAGAGAATCTTCTCTCAAGTGATGATTAAAGTAAATTACAGTTAATTTTCCTTTTTTTTTTTTAATCCATTTTTTCATAAGTAACAAAAGAGCCGTGCTATCTGACCCTCCTGAAAATGAAATCGCTACATGAGGTTTTTTTTCAAATATAAAATTTTTTGATATGATAGTTGAAAATTCAGATAAAGATAATGCTTTTGTCGACATCCTCTATTCTTTCGGACATTTAAGTTTCTTTCTTTCTTCTTGAGATCTTTCAAGAACATTTTTTGGAGAGTTTTTATACTTTATTTCCAACTCATAAAACGCACTACATGCTTCACTTTTTTTATTAAGATTTGAAAAGGATAGACCTAATTTTAAGAGATTATCAGGCCCCTTTATCGAGTCTGGATAGTTTGTAAAACCCTCTCCAAATTCTATAACTGCTTGTTGAAAATTCTTTTGTGCATAATAAACCTCTCCCAACCAGTATTGAATATTTGGCATTAAATCGTTCGGACTAATTTTCTTTAATTGAATTAGTTCTTTTTCGGCTTTTACATACTTGTTTGCCCAGAGCATTTTAATTGCATTTTCATATTTTTTTTTTATATCGTTTTCATTTAAATTATTAATACTTGTTCTATCTTCATTTATCCTACTAACATCGTTATTTAAATTTTCGTCACCATTTTGCATTTCATTTAGCTCTTTTATCTTATTTTCATTTAGCGTTTGAACAAGCGGCTTTCTTTTTTGTGATAATTTGTTTTCAATTAATTTAAGTTTTTTTTGGATATCAGTAAGCTTAGACTGAAAGTCTTTGTCAATGAGATTTAATTTGTCATCGAGATTTTGAATTTTATTGTCTATCTCTTCAACCAATCCGAAGTTTGTTCTAATTTTTGTCTCAAAATCACCCAATTTCGTTTCGTTTCTTGATATATATCCTGATGAGAGTGAGTTCTCTAATTTCTCAATTTTACCCTTTTGTATATCAGAGATGTTTTTTTCAATTCTATCCAATCTTTCAAGTAATTCGTCAACATCAAGATCTTGCGATAAACTTGTAGTTTGAATAAAGAATATTGTTAATGTTAGAAAGAAAGTTTTTTTTTTAAAAATAAAAAAAAAGGGCTGAATAATTTTATCAGCCCAATTTCCAAATTGATAAGGATACATTTTTTCTAGTTGCCACTAACAACTAGAACAGCTCTCCTGTTTTCCGCCCAAGATTCAGATGTACTACCCTCTGCTGCTGGACGTTCTTTTCCATAACTAATTACTGTTAGTCTTCCAGGATCTACTCCAAGAGATGTTAAAAATTCTTTTACAGAATTACCACGTCTTTCTCCTAAGGCTAGGTTATATTCGCGTGTTCCCCTTTCGTCGCAATGACCTTCGATAAGAAGCTGAAAACCTTGAGTAGATTTTAACCAATTAGCTTGAGCTTCTAGAACAAATGCTGACGCTGACGATATATTATGTTTATCAGTGTCAAAATAAACTCTATCTCCTATTTCATTTTGAAGATAAGCTTGGAGGTTAGCTTGTTTTGAATCACCATATTCATATCCAGGTGTACTCCCAGTAGAGGATGATCCGCCGATAGTTTCGCAACCAGATATCATTAAGATGCCTGCGAAAAATAAAGACAAGTATTTGTTTTTCATAACGTTTATATCCTTAAAATTTATTTAGTATTATAACTTACAGTTGTACAATCTGTGTGGTCATAAGTCAACGGTTAAGGTTTAATAAAGAATTTTCCTTAAAATTTAATTTTGAAAGTTGATCTGTACTATCTGTTGTAAATCTTTACTGTGCATGAACCAAAACAATCGACTGAGTCATGAGTTGGAATTTCTTTGAATGAATCGTCAATAATTAGGCTATCGCTTCCAACGTATTGATCCTGTGCACAACTACTTATAAAAAGTGTTACTATGATTGCTGTGAAAAGTTTGATTTTCATAAATAATTACCCTTAAAGTTACACTACAGTTTTACAGTTAGAGAATCAAGAAGTCAATGATAACTAGTTTTTTTATTTTCCCCCTCAAGGTAGTAGGCCAGACCAAGCTGGGTCTGAACCATCAGATGGAGTAACTAGCTCTCTCAGATTTATGCCCGTTAAATCGATCATTTTTATTTTAGGATCTGTAATTCTTCCACCAGAAAGTTTATTTTGATTGTAAAATGCTATAACACGTCCATTAGGCGACCATGTTGGGCCCTCAACTAAATAGGATTTATAAACAACTCTCTCTCCTTTACCATCTGTATACATAACTCCAATATAAAATTCTCCACCCAATAGTTTTGTGAATGCAATTAAGTCTCCACGTGGAGACCAAACTGGTGTGGCATATTTTCCTTTTCCAAAACTAATTCTCTTAATTTTTTTTGTTTTTAAATTCATTATGTATATTTTCTGACTCCCACTCCTATCTGACTCAAAAGTAATAAAATCTCCATCTGGAGAATAGGAGGGAGCGGTGTCAATTCCATCGTAAAATGTAAGTCTTTTCATTTTTTGGTTTGAAAGATTCATTTCATAAATATCTGTATTACCATTTCTAGCCAAACTCATGACAAGTTTCTTTCCGTCAGGAGAATATCTGGGACTAAATGTCATGCCAGGAAAGTCTCCAAGTATTTTTTGATTTCCTGTTTCTAAATCTAAAAGAAAGATTCTTGGAATAGTATTGTTGTATGACAAATAAGCAACCTCTTGTGCAGCTGGAGAAAATCTTGGTGTTAATGCCAAATAAGACCCATCAGTTAAAAATTTATGATTAGCTCCATCTTGATCAATTATTGCTAATCTTTTTTTTCTGTTGCTTTTAGGTCCAGATTCAGAAATATAAACAAGTCTTGAATCAAAGTATCCTGATTCACCAGTAATTCTTTGATATATTATATCCGAAATTACATGAGCAATTCTTCTCCAATTACTTTTTTCAGTTGTAAGCTTTTGTGCAACCATTTGTTTTTGTGTTAGCACATCCCACAATCTAAATTCTATATTTAATTTTTCATTTTTAATATTTAGCTTACCATGAACCAAACCTTGGGCTGTTGTAATCTTCCAATCAGAGAAGATCGGTTTCTTATCAAAAGGAACTGATAAATCAAAAAAAAGTTTCTGAGGTAAAATTGAAAATAATCCTGATTTCTGAAGATTACCTGAAATGACAGAGTTTATATTTGATGAAATTTCTTTTGACTCATTGTCAGCAGTGTTAAATTTTAGAACTGCCAGTGGAATTGGATCCATATTTCCTTGAGTAATATCAATTCTAAGCTCCGAGGAACAAACAAAAGGAAAAAGAAAAAAAAGACCAAGTAGTATTTTCATTAGTTTTATATCTTAGAGATTTTATTATTTAAAATCAAAAATTAATTTTACTAGTTTATCATTATGGATGGATCAAAATCTAAAATAGTTTCTTTCCAAGTTTCATATTTTTTGCTTGGCACTTTTAACTTTTTACAATCTGGATGATTTACTGCCCTAATTGCACTTTCTGCAAGTGTCCTAAAAAACCTATTATTCATTTTACTTTTATTAATTATTTTGGAGTTTATTACCTCACCTTGCTTGTTAAGTTTGAGTTTAATTGAAACCTTATAATCTTGTATATTTTTAGCTCCAGCTGGGACAATCCAACATCTATAAAATTGCCTTCTAATTGCGTCCTTTTCAGAAATAGTTAGTTTTTCTCCTAATTTTACACTCCTCACATTTTTATCTTCCTCGATCTCTTTCTTATTTGCTAAATCATCCACCTCTTTATCTTTAGTCAATCTCTTCTCAGACTTAATTTTTTCAATGGATTTTAGAATACTATCTACTCTTTTCTTTTGTTTTTCTTCCTGACTAGTGTCTTTTTTTTTTGTTTTCTTTTTTTGTTTATTTTCTTTCACCTTAAACTCTGGTGGTTGAGGTTTTGATTTTATAGTAGGTGGTTGAAAACCACTTAAATTTTTATTTTCTTTTTTTTTTTTAATTACAGTTTTTTTATTTTCTACCTTGTTGACAGTTTTATCTGAAATATCAACGATTTCTAGAGGAATTTCGTTGATTTCAAATCTTTTATTTTGCTTAAATATCTCAGCTCCATACATAAAAAGACCTATAATAAAAAAATGAAGAAAAAAAGACTTGAAAAGGCCTTGGGTCATTAATCAATTATTTCAATTTTGTTACTAATGCCACTTTTTTAAATCCAGAACTATTTATCAAATTCATTAGTTCCATTACTTTTCCATAATCCAATTTTTTATCTCCTTTAATGTAGATCTTCAAATTTTTGTTATTTTTTTTTAATAAACTTAATTTCTGAATTAATTGATCTTTAGAAAATTTTTTTTTTTGTATAAATATTTCACCCTTTGAATTAATTGACACTGTTACAGGATCTTTTTTTTCATTCTTCAATACTGAAGAGCTCTCTGGCAAATTAATTTTAATGCCAGAAGTTAGAAGAGGTGCAGTCACCATAAAAATTATTAACAATACCAACATAACATCCACAAATGGAGTAACATTTATTTCTGATATTGTTTTTCTTGACTTATATTTATTTTTCAAAATAATTTACCTAAAAATTTCCTTGGATATAATCACTAAAATTTCATCTGAAAAGACATCTAGTTTATTATTAATACTTCCGAGCATATTATTGAATTTGTTATAGAACAATACCGCTGGAATCGCTGCAACAAGTCCGAGTGCAGTTGCAAAAAGAGCCTCTGCAATCCCAGGAGCAACAACGGCAAGGCTTGTATTTTGGGAAATTCCAATTGCAGTAAAACTATTCATTATTCCCCAGACAGTTCCAAATAAACCAATAAATGGTGCTGTTGATCCAACTGAAGCCAGAAAATTGAGGCCTTTTTCTAAACTCGTTAATTCTTTATTAATAACTATTTCCATCTCCTTTTTTACATTTTCACAAAAGCTTTTTTTAAATTCAAAATTTTTGTTTGAAAAACCTGTTTTTATTCTATCAAAATATACCATAGCAGAGAAAAAAACAGCCTCCATGGGATGAGTAGGTTGACCGCCTATTCTTTTTGATAACTTGCTAAGAGTTTCACTAGAATAAAATTTCTCTTCAAAATCTTCTGTTTCCATAATGATTCCCTTTAAATTCGTATATTTTGAAAAAATAATAGTCCATGACCATATAGAGCAAAATAGAAGCAAAAGTATAACAACTTTTACTACAATATCTGCTTGTAAAAATAGTGAGAAGATTGAAAATTCCGAGGATTCTTCTATTATTTTTTTTTCGATAGTTTCATCCATAATACGTTTATACTATTTCCATCGAGTTAAATCTAGAGATTATATTACTAGGTATTCTTGATGGTCTTTTTGTTTTCCCATTAATCCAAACTAAACTGATGCAGATTTTGCTTATCGAAATATTTTCCTTTTCAAACTCTTGAATAAGACTCAAAGAACATCTTGAACTATTCTTCAAATAAGTAAGCACTTTCAAATTATCAAACAGGTAAGTAGGGTTAAAAAAATCAATTTGAAGTGTATTTATTACAAAAAAATATGAATTTTGTTTGAGTAAAAGACACAACTCTGGGAATTTCTCATTTAACATATTACTTCTAGCTCTTTCCGCAAAGGACAAATAGGAAGTATGATAAGTAAATCCTGAGCTATCTGTATTTTCATAGTAAATTTTAAAAAAATCCTCATGAATAAGTTTCACTCGAACTCCTTACTAATATGTGATTGACCTTTTTTCGATAAAATTCTTCCTCTAGAAGTTCTTTGCACCAAACCTCTTTGCATTAAGTAAGGCTCTATAACATCTTCAATTATATCTCGTTGCTCCAATAATGCCGCACTTAATGTCTCCACTCCCACAGGTCCACCATTGTAATCATTTGAAATACATCTAAGATATTTTCTGTCCATTTCGTCTAAACCTTCGTTATCAATTCTCATTTGTTCCAATGATTTTAAAACAGTATTAATCCCTATATGACTAGAGTCCTCTACAACAGAAAAATCAACAATTCTTTTTAAAAGCCTAATTGCAATTCGAGGTGTTCCTCTGGATCTTTGAGCTACTTCAAAAGCAGCAGAATCCTCAATTAATATACTTAATTTTTTTGCGTTTAAGGTAATTATTTCTTTTAAATTTTCGGGGGAATAGAATTCCAGTTGCAAAGGAATTCCAAATCTATCCCTTAATGGACGACTTAACAAACCTAGTCTTGTAGTTGCTCCAATAAGAGTAAATTTTTCAATTGAAATCTGCATTACTCTTGCTGAGGGTCCTGAACCAATTATATAATCACATTTGAAGTCCTCCATTGCTGGGTAAAGTGACTCTTCCACAATCGGAGATAATCTATGAATTTCATCAATAAATAAAATATCTCCACCAGATAAATTACTAAGTAATGTTACGAGATCACCTTTTTTTGTAAAAGCTGGACCAGATGTAATGTGGATATTTACATTTTTTTCATGTGCAATTATATTTGCTAGTGTAGTCTTTCCAAGTCCTGGAGGACCATACAATATTATATGATCTAAGTTTTTTTTTCTTTTTAATGAGGATTTTATAAACGTATTTAAATTCGATTTTATATTATCTTGTCCAATAAATTCTTCAATTCTAGTAGGTCTAAGACTTATCTTTTTATCTTCATCAGTTTCACTTGTAACTAATTTCTTTTCTTTTTTTTCTACCATGAAATTTCTAATTTGGATTGGATAAACTTTTAACAGCTATAGGAATTAATTCTTCTAATTTTTTTTTTTGATTTTTATTAATAACATAACTTGCAGTTGATTCACAAATTTTTTGGGAGAATCCGAGATTTAATAAACAAGAAACAAGATCATTGAAAGTTGAATTATCTTTTTCTGAAATGTTAATTTTTTTTACATGAATTTTCTTTTTAATTTTTTCTTTCAGCTCATTTATTATTCTAAGAGCTAATTTATTCCCAACTCCACTTATATTTTTGAAAACTAGAGAATCTTCATTATGTATTGACTGAACAATCACTTGACTGTCCATCTTAGACATAATATTTATTGCCATTTTCCCCCCTACTCCCTGAACAGTAAGCAAATCACTAAAAATATCTCTTTCCTGATCATCTAAAAAACCAGCAAAAATTCTTGAGTCTTCTTTAATTATTTCATAAATAAACAAGTCTACCTGAGAACCTATCGGACCCAGTTTTAGAATATTTTTATTTGACATTAAAATTCTAAAAACAACGCCTCTAACATCAAGATCTATAAAATGATCATCCAAATTTTCAATAAATCCTTTTAATTTCACAATCATAATTTCTTTAATTTTTCTGTAATTTTTGACTGTGATTGCATTGAATGACAAGTTGCTACAGCTAAAGCATCTGCTGAGTCGTCACTATCAGCTAAATTAACTCCTGGGTAAATTCTAGAAATCATTTCTATCATTTGTAATTTACTTGCATGACCATAACCAACAAGGTTTTTTTTAACAGTATTTGGGGAATATTCACTTATTTTAATATTATTCTTAGCAGCAACCAGAAAAATTACACCTCTGGCTTTACCAAGTTTTAAGGTTGAATCTGGATTAGTATTAGAAAAAATTTTTTCAACTGCAACATGATTTGGCTCAAATTTTTTTATTAGATCGATTAAATTATCAAAAATCATACATAATCTGTAACCTAAAATATCACTAGAGTTAGTTTTAATTACACCATGTGACAAATATTTCTCTTTATTATTAAAACTTTCTATAACTCCCCATCCTGTATTATTCAAACCAGGATCTACACCAATAATAATATTTTTATTTCTCAAATTAATTTATCCATTAACTCATCAGAGATATTAAAATTTGATACAACGTTTTGAACATCATCTAGATCTTCTAGTTTTTCTAATAATGTAACCAGTTTTTTTGCATCTTCCTCATCGTTTACATCTATTGAGCTTTCTGGTCTCCACTCGATTGATGAAAATTTGGGTATAGAATATTTTTTTTCTAAGTTAGCAATCACGTCATGAAAAAACTCTGGATCCGTAATTACTTCGTAAGAATCATCATTTTCATATATATCCTTTACATTAAGAGATGCAGAAAAATCAAAAAAACTATCAAAACTCTCTATTTCTCTAGGATATGAAATAGTACCTATTTTATTAAAATGATGTTTTACACATCCACTAATCCCAAGATTTCCATTATACTTTGAAAAAGTAGATCTTATCTCAGAAGCACTTCTATTTTTATTATCAGTTAATGATTCTATAATAATAGCAACACCACAAGGACCAAAACCTTCATAAATAATTTCTGATATTTGATCTGACTCAGAGCTTGAATTATTTTTTTTAATAGCTTTTTTTATATTTTCTTTTGACATATTTGACGACAGTGCATTGTTAATTGCAGTTCTTAGTCTTGGGTTAGAATCAGGGTCTTCACCACCAATCTTTGAGGCAACAGTTATTTCCCTTATTAGTCGAGAGAACAATTTTGCTCTTTTCTTATCTTGAGCCCCTTTTCGGTGCATTATATTTTTAAATTTCGAATGTCCGGCCATAATTATCTTTCTAATCTTCCACCCTTTATTATTTGCTTAAATTTTATTACCTTAGATTTGTCATTTATTTCCAAAACTGTACCACATAAAGTACCTTCACCTCCAGCAGGTTCAAGTTTTGTTTTCAAAAATTTTTTTGTAAATCTTTGAATACATGCATCTTTGTTCATTCCAATAACTGAATTATAGTCACCACACATTCCAAGATCAGTTTGATAAAATGTTCCTTTTTCTAATATCTGCAAATCAGCTGTAGGCACATGCGTATGAGTTCCCACGATTGCACAAACTTTTCCATCAAAATAATGTCCCAAAGACATTTTTTCTGAAGTTGATTCACCATGAATGTCAATAATAATAGAAGTCAACCCATATTTGACTTTTAAACTATCAATTATACTCTCAACTGATTTGAATGGATCTTCTAAATTATCCATAAATAGTCTGCACATAACATTTATAACAGCTACTATTTCGCCTCCTTTTGACTTATATACTCCATAACCCCTTCCTGGAGTATTGTCAGGAAAATTACATGGTCTTAACAATCTGGTATCACTATCAATGTATGGCAAAATTTCTTTTTGATCCCATATATGATTTCCGGACGTAATTACATCAACACCCAAATCATAAAGTTTTTTACAAATTTTACTTGTAATACCAAAACCACTAGCTGAATTTTCTCCGTTAATTATAACAAAATCAATTTTATCTTGCTTTACAATCTGAGGTAGAAACCTTTCAACTGATTCTCTTCCAGATCTCCCAACTATATCTCCGCAAATTAAAATATTCATATACAGTTTAAATTATTATTCTAGATTGAGTAAAAATTACATCCATTTTTTTATCAAAATTATTTACAGGTATTGATTTAGATTCCTGTTCATCAAAAGCAATACCAAATTTAAGAATTTTATTTTTTTTTTCTAAATAAGAAATCGTCTTATCATAAAACCCACCTCCATAACCAAGTCTATTTTTTTTAATATCAAATGCCACCATAGGCACAACTAGGACTCTTGGTTCTAAATAATTTTTATTTATTGGAATTTTTATATCATATTTCCCTTTTTGCAGCGCTTCGCCATCCTTCCATTCTTTAAAAAGCAAATGCATATCCTTATTTTCGATTATTGGTAAAGCAATTTTTTTCTTATTTTTATGCATAAACTTTGAAGTTTCAGTTAAATTTACCTCTGATTTTACTGATATATATAATGAAATAATAAGATTTGTTGAGCTAAGTATATTTATTAAATTTTCATTAATTTTTTTTTCTTTGTTAATTCGATCTAAAATTAACTGCCGTTTTCTTAAAAATCTTTTTCTTAACTTTAACTTCTTATTCAGCATTTTCTTTTACAATTTTCTCTAGTTCTAATAATTTTTTATCTATTATTTTGTAAGACTCTTTATCGTCAGTAAAGCCAATATCTTTAATAATTGATTCTTCAGCTAAAAGGATGGAGGTCATTAAAAACATTTTTGAATCGGGAAGTTTCTTTATTTCGAGGGATTGACTAATGATTGTGTCAAGTTTATTTACAGCTTTCAAAAGATGATCTTCCTCTCCAACAGCACATTCAATTTCATAACTTTTATTATTAATATTTACTTTTACGATTGGCATCTTTCTTCTCAATATACTCAAGAACATTTTCAAGGGTGATTAAAATTTTCTTAAAAAAAAGTTTTTCCTTTTCTGATTTTTTGCATATGGAAGTTTTTTTTAATATCTGAGTGATATTATCAATTCTATCAGAAATTTCTTTTACCTTATTATCCATAGTGAAAATAAACTTTATTTTAGTCTACTCCTTTACATTACAATAAATTTTCATTAATCAATAATTATAATTATAAACAATTATGAAATATAATATTGCAATCAATGGTTTTGGCAGAATAGGTAGATTAACTCTTAGAGCCTTTCTTGAGAGAAAGATTAATGACTTTGATATTGTTGCTGTTAATGATCTAGGAAACATAGATAGTAACTTGCATTTACTTAAATACGATTCAGTTCACGGAATCCTATCTAATGAATTTAAAAATACTGGTCAAGTATTAGAAATAGATGAAAATAAAATTCATTTTTTAAGTGAGTCTGATCCTAAAAAATTACCATGGAGAAAGTTAAATGTCGACATAGTCATAGAGTCAACAGGTATCTTTACAGATAGAGACAAGGCCGAGCTTCACTTAGAATCAGGTGCAAAAAAAGTACTTATTTCGGCTCCATCAAAAAACCCTGATATTACAGTTGTTTATGGTATAAACCATAATGATATAAAGGAAGACTTTAAAATTATTTCAAACGGCTCATGCACTACAAATTGCTTAGCGCCTATTGCTTATTTAATGGATAACAATATAGGTATTGAGTCTGGTTATATGACTACCGTTCATTCAGTTACTGGTGATCAAAATACGATCGACACTGTTCATAAAGATCTTAGGAGAGCAAGAAATTCGCTTATTTCCATTATTCCAACCTCTACTGGAGCTGCAAGAGCTGTTGGAGAAGTCCTTCCAAATTTAAAAGGAAAAATTGATGGAAGTGCTATCAGAGTTCCAACTGCAAATGTTTCCTTAGTTGATTTCAAATTTTATTCAAAGAGAGATACAAGTAAAGAAGAATTAAAATCAATATTTATGAAAGCAGAATCAAATGATTTTAAATCAGTGCTTCAAACAGTTGATCAGCCGCTAGTATCGGGAGATTTTAATCATAACCCGCACAGTTCAATTATTGATTTATCCGAACTAGCTGTTTTAGAAAATAAATTTTGCAGAGTGCTGTCGTGGTATGACAATGAATGGGGATTTTCGAATCGTTTAATAGATGTAATAAAAAAAATGACTTAATGAACATATATGAACATCAAACATTTAAAGTGAGTGATTTTGCAGAGGCAAACTTAATTTCAAAAAAATTTAAAAAAGAAAGAATTAACTTACTACATAAATACGAAGCAATTATTTGGCAAGGACCCCAATACGTAAAAGTTACTAATGAAAAATTTAAAAAAAAAAAAATCAATTATATTGCTGAACTTAAAGATGACATTGGACTAATACTATCTCTAATTAATT
>CACHGK010000007.1 GCA_902579395.1 uncultured Alphaproteobacteria bacterium | reverse complement strand
TCCTCACCATGAAACTTTATAATATCTCTTATTCCATTATGACCTCCATGCCCACCTTTAGATTTTATCCTTAAGTTTAGAAAATCCATATCAAGGTCGTCATGTATAACAATTAGATCGTTGGAATCATCAATATTAAAAAACTCTCTTATCTTCTTAATTGGTGATCCTGATAAGTTCATAAAAGTTTGTGGTTTAAAAATTATTACGTTTTGATTAAAAATAAATTTTTTAGAATAAACACCGTCGAATTTTTTTTTAAATACAGGGAATTCGAATTGGTTATGAATTGAGTCTATAATCTCAAAACCAATATTATGTCTTGTAAACTTGAATTCTTCTCCAGGGTTTCCAAGACCTACAATAAGAATCATTCAACAAATATAAAAATTAACATCTAACTACTTTTTTCATCAGTCTCTGAAGTAGATTGAGGTTTCTCCTCTACTTTTTCCTGTTGATCCTCTTTGCCATCTGCATCTTTTTTCTCAGAATCTTCTTCAGATTCAACTTCTTGAGTGGTTTCCTCAATCTTCATTACTGTTGGAGGAGCAACTGTTGCGATTGTAAAATCTCGGTCTTGAATTATAGTCTTTACATCATCTTCTAACTTTATCGAGCTTATATGAATACTATCACCAATTTCCAGACCACTTAAATTTGCTTCTAGAAATTCTGGAATTTTGGAAACAGGAGACTTTAACTCAACTTCATGTCTTACAATATTAAGGACACCTCCTTGCTTCAATCCCTCACATTCATTTTCGTTTATAAATTTTACTGGGACAAAAAGTGTAACTGTTGTGTTTTCACCAACTCTCAAAAAATCAATGTGTAGAATATTTTCTTTTACTGGGTGAAGTTGAATATCTTTCGGAAGCACTTTAAAACTTTCATTGGCTAATTGGATTTCACATTGTTTTGAAAAAAATCCAGAATCTGATACTTGGGCTTTTAAACTTTTTTCATCTAAAGATATAGGAATTGGGTCTTTTTTATCTCCATATATAATTCCTGGTATTTTGGAATTTGCTCTTGATTCCCTTGACGTTCCTGTTCCTGTTTTTGTTCTTTTATCTGCATTTATTTTAACAATTTCATTCATAAAACCTCCTTAAGTATTATGCAAAAAGGCTCGAGACTGATCTGTTGTCAGTAATTCTTCCTATTGCTTCGCCAATTAAATGTGCTATCGACAACTGTACTATTTTTTTACACTTTTTTACATCATCTCTAGCGATTATACTATCAGTAATTATCATTTTATCAATTGGTGAAGTTTGGATTCTTTCAATTGCTGGATTTGATAAAACTCCATGAGTGATATATGCATAAACAGATTTTGCTCCTTGAACTTTAAGGGCAGATGCCGCGTTGGTCAGTGTGCCAGCTGTATCACAGATATCATCAATAAGAATACAGTTTTTGTTTTTAACCTCTCCGATTATATTCATAACTTCGGATACACTAGCTTTCTCTCTTCTTTTATCAATAACAGCAATTTCACAGTCTACTCTTTTAGCAATCGCTCTTGCTCTGACAACTCCTCCAACATCAGGAGAAACTATAATTTTTTCTTCATTAGCAAATTTTTTTTTTATATCTTCAATAAAAACTGGAGCAGCAAATAAATTATCTGTAGGTATATCGAAAAACCCTTGAATTTGTCCTGCATGTAAATCAACCATTAAAGCTCTATCTGCACCCGCTGTGCTTATTAGATTTGCGACTAACTTTGCGGAAATTGGTGTTCTTGGACCAGATTTTCTATCTTGTCTAGCATAACCGTAATATGGCATTATGGCAGCAATTCTTTTGGCGGAACCTCTTTTTAGGGCATCTATTGTAACAAGAAGTTCCATTAAATTATCATTGGCTGGAAATGATGTTGATTGAATTACAAAAACGTCTTCGCCCCGAACATTTTCTTGTACTTCTACAAAAATTTCTTTATCAGGAAATTTTTTAATAACTGCTTTTAGCAAAGGAATTCCAAGATATTTTGCTATTTCTTGTGCCAGAGGTATATTACTATTTCCAGATACTATTTTCATTTATATGTATTATTAATTAATTTAATTATTTTTTATACCAACTAAACTTATTTGCCTACCACAAATTTTAATTTTATTCGATGAACAATATCTATGACTAAAAAATCTACTTGGATTTGAGAAAGTATCTAAATTAGAAATAGATAATTTTTTAATATTCAAATTTAAAATTTTTGATTTTATCAATCTGGAAAAATCGAATTTAATTTTTTTCTCTTCTAAACTAATATAATCTTCAAAGTTATAAACATTTTTCCTAAGATCTTGGATAAAATCATCTTTAACCTCAAATGATGCTTTTTTTAAGTGAGGACCAACATATATTTTTATATTATTTTCTTTCTCGCCATTTGAAATAAATTTCTCGATAGTATTTTCAATAATCCCGTTTAAAACACCTCTCCATCCAGCATGAATAATACCAAACATTTCTAAACCTAGAACTATGATAGGTGCACAGTCAGCTGTAAGAATTCCGAGTAATAAATCATCTCTTTTACTCACAAGTGCATCAGCATTGTAAATTTTATTATTTTTTGTTTTTACATTCAAAACAATATTTGAATGAGTTTGGTTCGGTAGTATGATTTTTTTTTTATCAAATAAATTTGATGCAATTTTTCTATTTTTAAAAACATTCTTATTTAGATCTCCTTTATTAAGTGCGCAATTTAGTGAGGAAAAATTATTTTTACTCACCCCTCCATTTCTTGAAAAGAAACAAAAAAGAAACTTGTTATAAATCTTAAGCTTATTCATTAAATACTAAAGGCGCTAGATTCTATGTTGTCATTACTAATGAATAAGCATTTTATTAAGCTTCCCATGCCATATGGAGAGGTGAGCCTTTCAAATTGCTTTTCTAGATTTTTGGTAATCTTTGAAGATTCAGCATTCTCTGACAACTTTGTAAATCTTTCATTTATCCCATGATAAAAAAGAAATTTTCTTTGTGAAATTGGTCCATAACTCTTTAATTTATATTTATTAGAGATTCTTATCATTTGTTCAAAATTTACATGATAAGTAATATCTGATTCAAATGGATGATCAAAAATCCCGCATTTTTTTGAACGATATAAAGCTTGAAGTGTGTCAATATTTCCTTTTTTGAATGGTCCATAATCAAAGACTAAAAGACCTCCACCATATTTTTTTATATGATTGCAAATTATTTTCATATAAAGATTTGAAAGAGGGGATTCCTCTATGATATCTCCATTTACAAATTTTTTTGAAAAATTAACATTTATTAATTTATCTACTAACCTGAAGCCGTTTTTAAACATTACTCTTTTTTCAAACCAGCGATTATCTTTTTTTTCAAATTGATTTATTGGTAATGCATCAAAGAATTCATTGCATATAAAAAAATACGGCTTTCTTTTAAGTTTGAATCTTGAAAGAAAATTAAGCTTAATTTTTTCTGACTTCAGATTATTTAAATTTCTAATTTGCAAATTTCTATAATAATCAGACTTTTCATATAAACTAATAGTTAATGGATAATCAATAAATTTTTGTATACTCCGGATGATATCTTTCATTAACGTGCCATTACCAGGGCCAAGCTCACAAAAATTTTTAATTTTATGTTTTTTTAAAATTAATAAGAAAAAAATTGAAACACACTCTCCAAAAAGCTGGCTTACCTCTGGTGCAGTAATAAAGTGTTTTCCTATTGTCTTTTTTTGATAAACTCCTTGATCTTTTTGATATAAACATAAGTTTATATATCTACTAAGTGATACTTGATTTTTTTTAAGATAATTTTTAATTCTTAACATGATTTTTTTTTAAAAAATAAAAACCAATAAAAATCATTGGAATTGACAGCAATTGACCCATCGATAGGTTAAATATTATAAAACCTAATTGTGAATCGGGTTCTCTAAAAAACTCGAGAAAGAATCTAAAACTTCCATAAAGAACAAAAAAAACAGCAAAAAGATTAATCGATTTATGATGTTTTTTTAATATTATAAATAATAAAATTATAAAAATAATTAATCCCTCAAAGAATGCTTCATAAATTTGGCTTGGGTGCCTTAAAACATCATTTTCGAAGAAAACAACACCCCAATTAGAATAAGTTGGTCTTCCAACTAATTCTCCGTTAACAAAATTTGCCAATCTACCTAAAAAAATTCCAAAGGGTGCACAAGCAGATACTAGGTTTGAGAGTTCAAGGAAATTTAATTTTTTAATTTTTGAGAAAGCAAAAATACATATTATTAATCCGCTTAATCCTCCATGAAATGACATTCCACCTTTCCAAATTTCTAAAATTTCCAAAGGATTATTTATATATAAATCTAAATTATAAAATAATACATATCCTATTCTTCCTCCAAGGATCACAGAAATTACTGCCCAAAATAAAAAATCCTCAAAATCTTTGAAATTAATAATTATTAATTTTTTATTTATAAGTATTTTTGCATAAAAAAAACTGAATACAAATCCGAAGAGATAGGACAATGAGTACCAATAAATTTTAAAATTTAAGATTTCAAAAGCTACTGGATTGAAATTATGAATATACATTAAATTTTTCTTAAATAATTTGAAATATAATCGTTTATACCATCTTCTAAACTTAAAAAATTTTTCTTATAACCAGCTTTTCTAAGTTTTTGAATATTTGCTTTAGTAAAATATTGGTATTGATCCCTTATAGAAGGAGGTGTGGGAACATATTGAATTTTTTTTGTTTTATTACAATTTCTATAAACACATTTGGCTAAATCGTTAAAACTTCTTGGAGTTGAACTTCCAATATTAAATAATCCATTAACTTTAGGTTTTTTTATTAACCAATAAATTACATCAACTACATCTTTCACATAAACAAAATCTCTTAATTGCTGACCATCCTTATAATTTGCATTATGAGATTTAAATAATTTAATTGTCTGATTGGATTGAATTTTCTGATAAATTTTAAGGACTATACTTTTCATTTCATCCTTATGAAATTCGTTTGGTCCGTAAACATTAAAAAATTTTAAACCAACGCACTGTGTAGGAAATTTTTTTTGATCCTTCCATATTGATCTGTCAATTAAATGTTTTGACCAACCATATAAGTTCAATGGAATTAAGTTTGACAAATTTTTATCATTCGAGCTGTCGTCAAAACCATTTTTGCCGTCTCCATATGTTGCTGCAGAGGAGGCATAGATAAATCTTTTTTTATTTTTCAAACACCAATGCCAAAGCTTTAAAGATAAATCTATATTATTTTTGATGATAAGATCTAAATTCCTTTCGGTTGTGGAGGTAATCGCACCGAGATGTACTATAATTGAAATTTTATTAAAGTTTTTTTCCAAGAAAAAGTCGGTATCTTTGGGATCTACTTTCTCAAACCCTTTGTTGAAGAAATAGGCATCGTTTTTTTTATTATGCCAATCTATGGATGCAACAACATGCTCCTTTGCAATAAGATAATTTATTAAATTAGAACCAATAAAACCCGCCCCCCCGGTAACGACAATCATTTTAATTTAAAACCTCTAGTACTAAGAAACTTAATAAATATGTGAAAACTATAAAGGTTGAAATATTAATAAAATAGATTTTTTTTTTAGTTTCAATTTTTGTTTTCAAAAGTCTATAGAAAAATAATATCCAAATAGTGAAAGATATTATGTATATGAAAATTAAAATTAATATAATTGTATCTTTTATCATAAAATCAATATGTTGTGTCTAAAATACGTTTTGATACTAATAGTAGTTGTTTATTATTTATATATATATTATTATTAAGATGTGAGTTTTGACAGTCAAAAAAAAATTATCAATAGAAACAACCCAATTGACTTTATAGAAGATTATTTAATAAATGATAATTTTGATATATTAAGAGACTCTAATGATGAAATTACTATTAAAGCAAAAGGAAAATGGAGAAATTATAATATTTCACTAAAATGGGATAATAAAAATAAAATAATAGAGGTAAATAGTTATTTTGATATGTCTAAAAAAAATAAGGGTGGGAAGTCAATTTATTCACTTATTTCAAATGTTAATAAAAAAGTTTCCGTTGGCTTTTTTAATTATTGTTCAAAATTAAATACAATTTTTTTTAGTTATAAAATTTCAATCAAAGGTCAGAACATCTTATCGATCGAACAGATTAAGGATTTTTTTGACATTGTGCAATCCGAATGTGACAGATTCTTCCCAGTCTTCTTTGTATTTTTTTATAAAAAACAAGATCCAATTTATGCATTAGATATTGCATTATTGGATACTCATGGTGAGGCATGACATCTCTTTTAATTGGTTGTGGAAACCTTGGTAAAATTATTTTAGACGGTTTTCAAAAAAAAGATAAGAAAGTCTTCGTCCTTGATAATAATTCAAAAGTTAAGCGAGAGATTAGTAAAAAGTATGGAAAAGTCAAATTTTGCGAAACTTTAAGTGAAGTTAAATGGAAGTCAATAAAATATATAATGATATGCGTAAAACCTAAATTTGCAAAAGAAATCCTAAATGAACTAAAAAATTTCTGTGAAAAAACACATATTATTATCTCATTTGTTGCTGGGCTTAAAACAAATATTATATTGAAATATACAGGAGCAAAATCTGAGGTCGTAAGAATAATGCCAAATATTTTTATTGAGACAAATAATAGTGCTACGGCAATATTTACAAAAAACTTAAATCATAAACTAAAAAAAAAATTAAAAACGGATTTTAGTAGTTTTGGAATTTTAATTTGGATTTATTCTGAAAAACAATTAGATTTCTTTACAGCAATGTTTGGTGGAGGTCCAGCATATTTATTTTTTTTCTTAGACTGTTTAAATAGATTAAATAAAAAAAATGGAATTAAAGCTAATGATTCTTTTTTACTTTTAGGTTCATTGCTTGAAGGAACTTTAAAACAAATAAAAATGGGTAACACAAATTTTGAAAAGTTAATCTCAACAGTTGCAAGTAAAGGTGGTACAACAGAAGAAGCACTAAAAATATTTTCTCGAAATCAGTCATTTTATAGTTTGCTTGAAAGGGCAATTTTAAAAGCAAAAAAGAAATCTTTAGAGATTTCAGAAGATTTTATCTAAAAAAACTATTCAATTGGGATTGTAATTAAGAATAATGACCCTTTTAACTTTTGTGATGTTTTATATTTTATTTTTGCTTTGATTTTTTTTGAAAGTTCTCTAGCAATACTTAATCCAAGTCCAGATCCACTTTTATTTAAATTTCTAGAGTTATCAATTTTATAAAATGGATTGAATATTTTTTTTCTATATTGATTTTCAATGCCCGGACCATTATCTTCTATCTCAATAATCAGAGAATCCTGATTCCTCTTTGCGGTAATTTGAATTATAGTTCCATACCTTGCTGCATTTTCAAATAAATTAAATATTATTCTAAATAATGAATTTTTATCTGTTTTAATAAATAAATTTTTTGAGCATTTAATATTAATTTTTTTTTTTTTTAATTTTGAGAGCTCAATGACTTGATTTATGGTTTGCAACAAATTAATTTTTGTAAATCTACTGACATTTATTTGCTTTGAGTATTCAAGATATTCTTTCAAAAAAACTTGCATAATATCTATGTCCTTTTTAATATCAATGATTCCTTTTTTATCCTCGAGTAATTCTAATCTTAATTTTATTCTAGTAACTAAAGTACCTAAATCATGTGAGATTCCAGCAAGAAAACTAGTTTTTTGGTCAATATAATTATTAATTCTTCTTCGCATCTTCATGAATGCACTGCCTGCAGCTCTTATCTCCAATGCACCCTCGGGCTTAAAATTAGCAATTTTTTTACCTTTACCAAACTCCTCAGCTGATTTGGCAAGTCTATAAATTGCCCTAATTTGTATTCTTAAAAATAAGAATGCTATTAGAGATAGAACTAATGATGTCGAAATAATCCATAATATATAAATTGTCGGTGTTTCACTTAGTAAATATTTTCTGGGAAGATCCATTTTCAGGATACCATCATTAGTAAAAATAAAAATAGAAACAAAATTTTTCTTAAAATTCATTTCTATATTTTTATTTACTCTAGACTTGATAGTATCGTAAATTTTTTTTTCCAAACTTGATTTTTTACTTAGAGATCTATCCAAGCTATTTTCGTACGTTAAACTCATGTTTAATGTTGTTGCGATATTTTTTGCATTGTCAAAATTAGTTTTTTTATAAGTATTAATGATCAGATTAATTTTATTACTAGCAATATTAGAGAATCTATTAACTATTTTATCCCAGTGTCTATCGTAGAAAAAAAAGATAACTGAGCATTGAATTATAATTAAAGGTATAAGAAAAATTAATAGTAACCTTGGTAATAACTTCTTGGGAAGAAACTTTTTAAAAAATTTCTTATTCATATTCACTTACGAGCATATATCCTTTTCCTCTAATAGTCCTAAGAAATGAACTATTATTATCAGAAATAATTTTTTTTCTTAATCTTGTTATTATGACATCAACTGATCTTAAATTTATTTCATCTCCAAGTAAATTTGCAATTTTCTCTCTTGTTATTTCTTTATTTAGATTTTTTGTCAGGAAATCGATTATAATTAACTCAGAATTTGTTAAATTTATATTTTCCAGATTCTTTGATAATGTTTTTTTTGTAGAGTTATATTCAAAATCTCCAAAATATCTCTTAATTCCTGAAACATTTTTATTAAACCTTGGATTTAATAGCTTATTAATTCTTAATAATAGTTCTGTGGGTTCAAATGGTTTGACTAAATAATCATCACAACCATTGAGAAAAGATTTTTTTTTATTATCTAATTGACCATCCGCAGTTAACATTAGAACGGGTGTATTTAAGTCAAATTTTCTTAAGGAGTTTAAAAACTCAATGCCATTTTTTTTTGGCATCATAATATCTAGAACAATTAGATCAAAAATAAAAAAATTTGTTAATTTTTCCGCATCAAATGAATCTTTAGCGACACTTACTCTAAAATTTTTTCCTGAAAGATAAATCTTCAGTAATTCTCTAATATTATTGTCGTCATCTATACATAGAAGGTGTGGTAAAGCTCTCATAAATAAATATCAGACTATTTATAATTAATTTTTAAATGTTATATTAATGAATCTTAACTTTAATAAATGAATTATGCAAATGATCCCTTTTGATAAAAGAGATGGCCATATCTGGGTAGATGGTTTTTTTAAGAAATGGAATGAATCCACAGTCCACATCCTAAACCATGGTTTGCATTACGGAAGCTGCGTCTTTGAGGGTATAAGAATTTATAACGGCAAAATATTTAAATTAGATGAGCACATAGAAAGGCTATTCAGATCAGCCGAATTACTAGATCTAAAGATCCCATATGACATAGGTGAAGTTAAGGCTGTAACTTCAACAATTACAGAGAAGCAAAAAGTAAAGAATGGTTATATTAGACCAGTGGCATGGAGAGGTAGTGAAAAAATGGCTATATCTGCTTTGGATGCAAGTACACATTTAGCAATAGCAGCCTGGTCATGGCCGTCTTATTTCTCCCCTGAAAAAATACTTGGCGGTATTCGTCTAACAACATCAAAATGGGTAAGACCATCACCAAATTCAGCACCTACAGATAGCAAAGCAGCTGGGCTTTATATGATTTGTTCCTTAAGTAAACATGAAGCAGAGAAAGATGGATTCGACGATGCGCTTATGCTTGATTATAGAGGATTTATAGCTGAAGCAACAGGCGCAAATATTTTTTTCATAAAAAATAAAAAATTATACACACCAATTCCCGATTGTTTTTTGAATGGAATAACACGACAAACAGTAATTGATATTGCAAAGAAACTGAATATTGAAGTAGAGGAGGATCATTATAAATTAAATTTTTTAGAAGATTGTGATGAGGTATTTTTAACAGGAACAGCTGTAGAAATTACACCTGTAAATTCGATAGATAATCTTATTTTTAATGTAGGGGAAACAACCAAGCTACTTATTAATGAATTTAATAAAAAGGTTAATTCTTAGTTAAAAATATTTTTCTATCTGTTATTTTTTGTTCAACCCACTCATAATCATTTAGATAATTTTCCTTTTTCCAAAATGTTATTTTTATTTTTAACCAATCAACTAAATCCTCTATAAATCTAAATCCTTCTTTTCTGTGTTGAGAGGCAACTATTACAAGTAGAATGTTTTCTTGTGGTTTTACTTTGCCGAAACGATGAATAATTAAGTAATCTAATATTTTATATTTTTTCATAAGCATCGATATTATTTTTTTCATTTGAATAATTGCCATTTTTTTATAAATTTCAATTTCTATATCTATAACTTCTTTATTATTAGTTATTGGACGGACTTTACCAACGAATGATATAATTGAACCAGAAGCTTTATTAACTTTAGAAAATTTCTCAAAATTCTCTTGAACTAAGAAACTCTCTTTTTGGAAATAAATCTTCATTACCCTCCTGTTACTGGCGGGAAGATAGCAAGTTCGTCCCTGTCTCTTACAGTTTGCTCAATATCAACATATTCACAATTGAGTGCGTATTGTAAATTCTTGACTTGATCAAATGCTCTTCTGTAGTTACCATTTTTATTTTTTAGTTCATTAATTACATCGGAAATTTTTTTTCCATCTGAAATCTTTATCGAATCCGAACTTTTACCCAAATGTTGTCTCAACTTTGCAAAATATAATATCTTCAATTTAGCATATCCTCATATCTAAAAAACTTAAGTATACTACCTTTTTTAATATATTCCTTTTTTTTATCTAATTCTATAATTCCTTCACTCTGACTAATTGATGAGATAATACCAGATCCTGTTGATTTAAATCTTTTTAAGACAATTTTTCTTTTTTTATTAATTATGCTCCCTCTTACCCATTCCGTTCTTCCTTTTTTTTTTTTTACATCAAAGTCACACGGTAGGTATCTACAAATTATTTCATAATCCTTAATACCTGATAGTTTTTTTACATAAAAAATTACTAACATGAAGAAAGTAATTATAGCTGCCACTGGATTACCTGGAAGCCCTATAAATGGCACTTTACCAACTTTTCCAAACACAAAAGGCCTTCCAGGTTTAATAGATAATCTCCAAAAATAAATTTTCCCATTTTCTTTCAAAAATTTTCCAACATTATCTGTACTACTATTAGAGACACCACCAGTTGTTACTAAAAGATCAATTTTATTTAAATTTTTTTGTATTCTTTTTTTAGTCTCTGTTAAACAATCTTTAATAATTCCTAAATCAATGACTTCACATCCAATTTTTTTGAATAGAGAAGCAAGTGCCAATTTATTTGAATCATAGATTTGATATTTATTTCTTTTCTCAAAATCAGAGCAGAGTTCGTCTCCAGTTGAGAATAAGCCAATTTTTAATTTTTTATAAACCTTTATTTTTGTTGTACCAATTGAACATAGTTGGGAAAGATCAACAGACCTTATTTTTTTGCCACTTTTGAATACTAATTTATTTTTTTTTACATCCTCACCTTTTATTCTTATGTTCGACCCCTTATTGTATATTTTAATATTTATGATTTTTTTACCAATTAGTTCACAATTTTCTTCCATACAAACAGTGTCTATACCTGTAATTTCTTTGATAACGTATGCACCGGTATAAACTTTGATAGCTTCACCATCTTTTAATTTTTTAAGGAATGGACTACCAGGTTTGGATTCTCCAACAATGTTATATTCTTTCTTTTTTAATTTCGTGTATTTAAATCCAAAACCGTCTACTGCAGAATTACTGAAGTGTGGAACATCTACTCTGGAGTATATGTTTTCTGCTAGAACCCTATCCTCCACATCTTGTAAGGAAACAATTTCTGTTTTATTTTTCCTAATATTTTTAAACATTATTTTTTTTGCGTAATCAAACGACACGAGTTTTTTCATAATTTATTTATTCTTAAAATAATTAAGGATGAAGGATCCAATTTTTTTTGTATCGGAAAATTTGAATACAGGTAGACTAGTTTTTAAGTTAGGTATTTCTTTGTCGATGACTATCCCTTTTATATTTTTATCATTTTTGAAAATAAATGGTTTATCAAATGAAGATCTGATTACCTCTAATTTTGCAAAATTACCATATTTTAAACCCTCAATAATTATTATATCTGTTAGTTTATTAAATTTATTAATTATCTCTTCAATATTGTGTTTTTTTTCTTGTTTTTTACTGATTAACGCCCATTTTCTTTCATTATAAATTATTACTTCATTTGAACCAGATTGAATATGTTTATGACTATCTTTACCTTTTTTATCTATTTCAAAATCATGATGAGAATGTTTAATTGATGAGACGATAATATTCATTTCAACAAATAATTTTATAATTCTTGTTGTTAGGTCAGTTTTTCCACTCCCACTCCAGCCAACAATTCCAAAAACTTTTTTCATTTAAACAGTCTTAAATTTTTCTTAAAATATATATATCCTGTGTGAATAGTCATTACAGAGGCAATAGTTAAACCTAAATATCCAATATTTAATATCAAACTAGTCTCAAAGTTGTTAGAAACCATTAAAAAGCCCAGGGCAAACATTTGAATAAGTGTCTTCCATTTTGATAAATTAGTAACTAATAAGGTTTCTCTGGAGTGAGCAAAAAAATCTCTTAGACCAGATACAAGTATTTCCCTTATCACAATTACAAGAGCCGGATATACAAAAAATCCATTTATAGTTGCTTTTGAAACAAGAATAAATAGAACAGAAACTACTAAAATCTTATCAGCAATTGGATCTAAAAATCTTCCAAAACTAGATTCAATTTCAAATTTCCTTGCAAAATACCCGTCTAAAAAGTCTGAAATACAAGCAATTATGTATAGTAAAAGAGCTAACCATCTATAAAACTCATTATCAATTTCCAAAAAAACTAAAATTACGGGAATTATTAAAATTCTAAGTAGAGTTAAAATATTTGGTATATTAGCTATTTTAAACATTTTTATTAAATTCTTTATAAATTCTTTCTGCAGTTTTTGGTCCAATATTTGGAACTTTTTTTAAATCATCTATTCCAGCTGTTTTTATATTATCAATTGATCCAAAATAAGATAATAAAATTAATTTTGTTTTTTTTCCAATACCATTTATTTTATCAAAAATTGAATTCTTTAATGATTTCTGATGCTTTGCTCTAGTTGATTGAATTACATATCTATGGGCTTCATCTCTTAATCTTTGGAAAAAAAATAAAATTTTGTCATTTTTGTCTAATTCAATAGTTTTTTCTTTAGTAATAAGTTTTTCATTAGCAGAGTTTCTTTTTTTCCCTTTAGCTATGCTTATTAAGTCAATATTTTTGAATCCTTTTTCATTTATTGCTTTTTCTACAATATTCAGTTGCCCCTTCCCACCATCTACAACTATAAGTTTTGGAAGGTTTGATTTCCACTTGCTTGAAATATCAAAACGTCTTCTTATTACTTGATTCATCATATAATAGTCATCATTAGTATTGTTGTTAGAACAAACAATATTGAATTTTCTGTATGAATTTTTCTGAAAATGCCCGTTTTCAAATACTACCATTCCACCGATAGGATTCGATCCACTTAAATGACTATTATCATATATTTCTATCCTGCTTGGTATATTTATGAGATTTAATTTTTTCTTTATTGAAGCCAATATTGAGCTCATCTCTGTTTTTTCATAAATCTTCTTCTTCAATGATGCATCAACATTCTGTTCAACCATATTAAGAAGCATTTTTTTCTTTCCCTTAACTGGAATTTTAATAGAGATTTTATGATCTGAATTTTGTGAAATTAAGGACTTTAAAATCTTTATATCTATTGGCTTATAATTCAATAATATTTCTCTAGGAGGAGAATTTTTTGAGTAAAAAAAGTAAAGAAATTGAGAAAATATTTTTTTTGACTGATCAAAGAGATTATTTTCAAATAAAAAATCTTTATTTCCTAAATTTTTACCGGCTCTGAAGAAAAAAACATGAATTGAAATAAGGTCATGTTTTTCTTTAAGAAAAATTATATCAAAGTTCTCCCTATTATTAAGATCTGAGTATTTTTCGTTTGATATTTTAGAAAGAGCTCGAATTCTGTCTCTCAGTTTTGCAGCTCTTTCATAATTTTGAGAATTACTTTCATTTTTCATTTCTTTTATCAGCTTCTCTTTTGCCTTTGGATCTTTTCCCTCAAGGAAAGAAATTGCATTTTTTACTAGATCACCATATTTTGTTTTGCTAATTAAACCTACACATGGAGCGCTACATCTTTTGATTTGATACAAAATACATGGTCTCTTTCTGGATTTAAAAATATTATCAGAACAACTTCTTATTAAAAACGCACCCTCTATTTGTTTAATGACGTTATCTACTGAACTTACACTTGAGAAGGGACCAAATGAAATATCATTTTTATTTTGTTTTCCTCTGAACTTTTTAATTCTTGGCCATTCGGCAGATCTACTTATACTTATAAATGGATAACTTTTATCATCAATCAATTTAATATTAAAACGTGGTTTATTTTTTTTTATTAGATTATTTTCTAATATAAATGAATCAACATCAGTTATTGTTTTTATAAATTTTATACTCTCTGTCAGATTAATAAGTAATTTTATTCTATTGGTTTGATATTTATTTGAAAGATAACTTGAAATTCTTTTTTTAAGATTTTTTGCTTTCCCAACATACAAAATTTGCTTGTCCCGGTCTAAAAATGTATAAACACCTGACCCATCCGGAAAGTTTTTAGAAGCTACTTTTAGAGCATCTATCCCGTTAGAATAATTATATATTTGTTTTAGATTCATTAATCAACTTTATAAACTATTGCTTTTATTATAAAAAATTGGCCAAAAATTACTATCCACTATTACTGTGGATAAATTTGTTAGTAATCTTTGAGTTTTGTATCTAAAGATAACAATTCTGCTGATTTTAACAAAATGATTAAAAATTAGTCAAATTTATAAGTATCTGAAAATATTAATAAAAAATTTATTTTCACCTCAATTATTTTTAAAATTAGTATTTATCATTTTTTTTTTTATTTTTTTTTTTTTTTTTTTTTTTTTTTTTTTTTTGATGTTGACAACTTGAAATTAACTAATCTTTAGTAAAAACCTTAGATTTTGAATGGGCCCAACCTAAACTTTGGCCTGAATCTAATGTTAATATCTCTCCTGTAATTGATAAATTATTGATTAGGTAGCCTACGGCATTGTTTATTTCTGTGAGTTTTACTTGTTTTTTTAATGGCGTTCTTAAAATCTGTTTTCTGAACTGGAGTTTATTTTGATTTTTACTCATTAATGTTGGTCCAGGTGAAATACCATTAACTCTTATCTTTGGTGCGAGAGATAATGATAAGCTTTTAGTTAAAGTATACAATGCAGCTTTACTAATAGTGTATGATGTAAAGTAAGGAGTAATATTTTTAACTCTCTGATCAATTATATTTATTATTAATCCGTTTCTAGAACCTAAATATTTTGAAAACCCTTGCGATAAGAAATAAGGGGCCTTAAGGTTAACATTTAAATGTTTATTATATAGGGCTTCGGTTGAGTTCTTAATTGTATCAAAATCAAATGCTGATGCATTATTAATTAATATATCAATGTCACCAAAATCATTGTAAACCTTTTCATAAAAACTGGCGATATTTTTACCTTTTTCGAAATCAAACTTATAAGTTGAAAATCTTATATCAGAATTTTTAAATTTATCTTTAAGTTTAAGGGCATTTTTTTCGGATTTGTTATATTGAATTGCAATATTAAACCCAGATTGAGCTAAGAACTCAGAGATTGATTCTCCGATTCTTTGCGCACCTCCAGTTATAAGGGCTGATTTATACCTATGATTTAATTCCAAGTTCTTTTTTCTCCATTATTTTAATTTTGTCTCTTATTTCGGCTGCCCTTTCAAAATCAAGGTTTTCAGCGTATTCTAACATTTTTTTTTTCAAATCATTTAAAGATTCTGATTTTTTAGAATTGAAATCATTATCTTGATTATTCTGACTTATGCTTTCTTCAATTTTTCTTTTAGTGGAAGTTGGGACTATTCCGTTTTGATTATTAAATTTTAACTGTTTAATTCTTCTTCTAGAAGTTTCTTCTATTGCAAGTGCTATTGATTTTGTTTTTTTATCAGCATAAATAATTGCTCTTCCTTCAACATTTCTGGCAGCTCTTCCAATAGTCTGAATTAGTGATACTTGTGAGCGTAGATAGCCCTCCTTATCTGCATCAAGTATTGCTACTAAACCGCACTCGGGTATATCTAAGCCCTCTCTTAATAAATTTATACCAACTAAAACTTCAAAAATACCAATTCTGAGATCCTTAATTATTTCAATTCTTTCTAATGCATCAATCTCTGAATGCATATATCTTGCTTTAACGTTATTTTCGTTAAGATAATCGGTAACCATCTCAGCGTTTTTTTTGGTAAGTGTGGTAATTAAAACTCTTTGATTTTTATTTGTTACTTTTTTACACTCTTCTATTACATCTTCAACTTGATTTGTTGCTTTCCTTATTTCACAAATAGGGTCAACCAATCCAGTGGGTCTCACAATTTGTTCAATAAAAGCTCCTTTGGTTTTCTCTAATTCATAATCTCCTGGTGTAGCCGATACATAAATGGTCTGTCCTTTAAACTCTTCCCACTCTTCAAACATTAGAGGTCTGTTGTCTTTACATGAGGGTAATCTAAAACCAAATTCTGACAAAGTGTTTTTCCTTGACCTGTCACCCTTAAACATTCCTCTGATTTGAGGAATAGTTACATGAGATTCATCTATGAATAATATTATATCATCAGGCAGATATTCGAATAATGTTGGAGGGGGGTCTCCTTGTTTTCTTCCAGTTAAGTGTCTGGAATAATTTTCAATACCAGAGCAACTTCCTGTGGCAGCAATCATCTCTAAATCAAACTTTGTTCTCTGTTCAATTCTTTGGGCCTCTAAAAATAATTTCTTTGATTCAAAGAACTTTACTCTGTCTGATAGTTCTTCTTTTATTTGATCTACAGCTTTTTTAAGAGAGGGCTTAGGTGTTACGTAGTGACTATTTGCAAAAATTGTAATTTCATCTAAACTTTTTGAGACGGTTCCTAAAAAAGGATCGAACTCGTCAATTGATTCAACGCAATCACCGAAAAAAGATATTCTCCAAGATTTATCCTCTAAGTGTGAGGGAAATATCTCAAGAAGATCTCCTCTACTTCTAAATGTACCTCTTGCATGTACTTGATCATTTCTTTTATATTGAAGTTCTACTAACATTTTTTTAAGTTTATCCATGTCATAATTCTTATTTCGATTAATCTTAAAAACCATTGAAGAATAGGATTTAACCGAACCTATTCCATAAATACATGAAACACTAGCAACTACAATAGTATCCCTCTTTTCCAGCAGAGAACGAGTTGCTGAATGCCTCATTCTGTCAATTTGTTCATTGATAGAGGACTCTTTTTCAATATAGGTATCAGTCCGAGGAACATATGCTTCAGGTGTGTAATAATCATAGTAAGAAACAAAATATTCTACGTTATTTTTTGGAAAAAAACTTTTCATTTCGCTGTAAAGTTGTGCTGCTAGAATTTTATTTGGTGCAAAAATCAAAGACGGTCTTTGTAACTCGTGAATTATATTTGCCATAGTGAAAGTTTTACCAGAGCCAGTGACTCCCAATAAGACTTGGTCACTATTTTTTTTTGACAATCCATTACATAGTTTTTTAATAGCAGCTGGTTGATCTCCAGCTGGTTTGTAAGAACTTTCTAATGCAAATTTAGATTTTGTCATAAATGTCTCAAAAAAAAAAAATCTAATATATTTTTATTACAAATTATATATAATCGAAAAATTGAAGTTTTACATTTTTTTTCTTGATAGATGACTCTAATTTCAGATCGATTGTCCAGGTTTAAGCCCTCTTTAACTGTGAAGATATCACAAATAGCAAGAGAAATGACATTAAAGGGTGAAAATGTAATAAGTCTTAGCTCTGGTGAACCAGATTTTGATACACCTGACCACATAAAAGAGAGTGCTATTCAAGCAATTAATAATGGTTTTACAAAATATACTCAAGTTGATGGTATTCCCGAACTCAAGAAAAGTATTATTCAAAAGTTTAAAATTGAAAATAATCTAATTTATAATGAAAACCAAATTACTGTTGGCGTTGGAGGTAAACACGTAATATACAACCTCTTAATGTCGACTTTAAATAATGGTGATGAGGTGATAATTCCATCTCCATATTGGGTGTCATATCCGGATATGGTTATTTTAGCTGAGGGAAGCCCAGTAATAGTGGAAACTAATATGAAAGAGGATTTCAAGATTACTCCAAAAAATTTAGAAAATAGTATAACTAAAAAGTCAAAATGGTTTATTTTAAATTCTCCAGGAAATCCAACCGGAGCGGTTTATAATAAAAATGAATTGTATGAAATATCTCGAATATTAATCAAAAACCCGCATATTCAAATTCTTTCAGACGATATTTATGAGCATATTATCTATGAAAAATCGTTTTATAATATACTAAACGTTGAACCTGAGCTTTATGAGAGAACATTCATTGTTAACGGAGTTTCAAAAGCTTTCTCAATGACAGGTTGGAGAATAGGGTATGGAGCTGGTAATCAAGAAATTATTAAGTCAATATCTAAAATTCAATCTCAAAGCACCACAAATCCATGTTCAATAAGTCAAGTTGCAGCGAAATATGCTCTTTTAGGTGAAAAAAAATTCTTGAATAAATGGATAGAAAAGTTTGAGGAAAGAAGAAATTATCTTATTGACTTTTTCACATCTATTGCAGGTCTTGACCCTTTCATTCCCTCTGGTGCATTTTATTTATATGTAAAATGTGAGGGATTCATAAATAAAAAACTTAGTAATGGGAATAAAATTTTAAATGATTTTGATTTTGTTCAATATTTATTAGAGGATGCAAAGGTTGCAGTAGTTCCAGGGATAGCTTTTGGCAAATCACCTTTCTTTAGAATTTCATATGCTACCTCGCTAAATAAACTTATGGAGGCGTGTAAAAGAATTAAAACTTCAATAAAAAAATTAAAATGAGATTATTAATTTATGGAGTAGGCGGAGTAGGTGGAGTCTTGGGAGCACATCTGCAAAGAGCTGATTTTGACATATCATACGTGGCAAGAGGGGAAAGATTTAAATTTTTACAATCAAAAGGATTGATTGTAGATAGTAGTCTTGAAGATTTTAGGCAAGAAAAAATAAGAGTTTTTAATTCAATGCCTGAGAATAATAACTTTGATATAATCATATGTACTGTAAAATTGTATGATTTTGATAATTTCATATCTCAGATAAAAAAAATTGGAATAAAAAATTCTGTTATTCTTCCCTTCCAAAATGGAATTTATTCTGAACAAAAGATTACTGAAGATTTTGGTGAGAAATTTTCTTATGGAGCAGTTGCTCAAATTTCATCCTATGTGGATAAAAGTCAAACTATAATTCATAAAGGCAGCTTGGCTTCTTTTTTTGTCGGTCATATGCAAAATGTAAATCAAGAAATTCTTCAAAAATTTTGCAAAAAAAGTATTAATTTAAAAATAGACATTCAATTTAAAGAAAATATTAAAGAGAAAATATGGGAAAAATTTATTTTTTTATCTGCTTACAGTGGAATAACAACATTAACAAAAAAAACAATTGGTGAAATATTTGATAATCACAAACTAAAAGCCAAATTTACCTCAGCTATGATAGAAACGTATAATTTATCAAAAAATTTTGATGTAAATTTTAAAGTTGATCCTGTTGAATATTGGTTACATAAGATTAAAAAAATGCCTTATGATATGACTTCTTCAATGTACATTGATTATATAAATGGCAGAAAACTTGAACTAGAGTGGCTTTCTGGATTTATTGTAAAATATTCAAATGAGTTTGATATTGAATGTAAAGTTCACGAGGAGATTCTAAAAGGTATTAAGTTTAAATAATTTTTTTGAGAGTAAGAAAACTCTCTGCTTCAAGAGCACTCATGCATCCCATACCGGCTGCAGTTACAGCTTGTCTGAAAATTCTATCGGTAACATCTCCTGCTGCAAAGACTCCTTCGATACTTGTTTTTGTCGAATCAGCTTCAGTAAAAATATAGCCTTCCTCATCCATTTTTAACTTTCTTTTGAAAATTGAAGTAGAAGGACTGTGACCTATTGCAACAAAGAGACCCTCCACTTCAATTTTCATCTCTTTTTTATTCTCATGATTTAATACAAGCAGGGATCCAAGCACTTTTTCTTCAGAATTTCCTATTACTTTTTCAACAGTTGAATTCCAAAGAAATTCAATATTTTTTTTTTCGAATAATCTTTTTTGAAGAATTGTTTCTGCTCTTAACTTATCTCTTCGATGTATTAAAATAACTTTTCTACATAAATTAGACAAAAATAGAGATTCTTCAGCAGCTGTATTTCCTCCACCAACAACGGCTACAACTTTATCTTTAAAAAAAAAACCATCACACGTAGCACAGGCTGATACACCAATTCCTTTAAATTTATCTTCTCCTTCTACATTTAACCATTTTGCTTTAGCACCAGTTGCTATAATAACTGTATGTGACTCAAATTCTGTTTTTTCTGTCCAAACTCTGTGATTAGAGTTAATAAAATCAACTTTCTTTACGTAATCAATAATAATACGAGTACCATAAGCTTCAGCTTGTTTTTTCATTTGTTCCATTAACCATGGTCCTTGAATGGGATTCTCAAATCCAGGAAAATTTTCCACCTCAGTTGTTATTGTCAATTGACCACCTGGTTCTAAACCTGAAATTAATAAAGGAGATAGGCCTGCTCTAGCTGCATAGATGGCTGCAGTGTAACCCGCGGGCCCAGACCCAATTATTAATACCTTTTCTTTTCTTGACATCAAGTTATACAAAATTTATAGATTTAATTTGATATTGCTTTAATCCATTTGGTGTTTGAACTTCAAAAACATCATCAACTCTCTTGTTGATCATTGCTTTGCACAGTGGTGCTAAAACTGAAATGAGATTCTTTTCAATATCAGCTTCATCAGCTCCAACAATTTTATATGAATGTTTCTGTTCTGTTTCTAAATCAGTCACAACTACAGTTGCACCAAATGTTACCTTAGAATTATCAAGTTTTGATGAATCAATTACTTCTGCTCTAGTAATTTTATTTTCTAATTCTGCAATTCTCCCTTCAATAAAACTCTGTTTTTCTCTGGCTGCATGATATTCTGCGTTTTCAGATAAATCTCCGTGCTCTCGAGCCTCAGAAATTGCTTTAATCACGTTTGGTCTTTCATTTTTTTTGAGATTTTCGAGTTCATTTCTTAGCATCTTTAAACCATCAGCAGTCATTGGAAATTTCTCATTCATAATAATATATTATATTCAATTACAAATTAAATTCTAGGAATTATACAAATCTTGAATTGACTTAACTGAAATATCCTTTTTATTAATAATATTTAGCCCTGTCACAGCAATTTTAGCTGCTGAAATCGTTGTAAAATATGGAATTTTTTTGCTTAAAGCTGTTCTTCTAATTGAAAGACTATCAGCTATGGATTTAGTACCACTAGTTGTATTGATAATTAGCTGAATTTGGTTCTTTTCAATCAAATCGACAATATGCGGACTGCCCTCATTTACTTTTTTTATTATTTTTACATCAATTAAAAATTTTAAAAGAAAGTCAGCAGTACCTTGGGTAGCAAAAATTCTAAAATTTAGTTTTTCAAAAACTTGACATAATAATAGAATACTTTCTTTGTCATCATCTTTTACTGAGATAAAAACTGACCCTTTTAAAGGAAGCTTGTTGCCAGCAGCTACTTGAGATTTTATGAAAGCTAGAGGAAAGTTTCTATCAATACCCATTACTTCTCCTGTTGACTTCATTTCTGGACCTAGAATAATGTCCTCTCCAGGAAATCTATCAAATGGAAATACGGATTCTTTAACGGTTACGTAAGGCAGTTTTCTGTTTTTCAAATTAATATCTTTAAGTTTTTTTCCAAGGATAACCTTTGTGGCAATTTTTGCTAAAGGTATTCCAGTCGATTTACTAATAAATGGTACGGTTCTACTTGCTCGAGGATTAACCTCAATTACGAACACTTTACCATCCTTAATAGCATATTGAATATTAATAAAACCAATAATATTTAGACTTCTTGAAATTAGATTTGTGTATAATTTTATTTCCTCTATCAGATTGTTTGACAAGGTTTGAGGCGGAAGTGCGCAAGCTGAATCACCAGAATGGACACCAGCTTCCTCGATGTGTTCAAGAATCCCAGAAATAAATATTTCTTTTCCATCCGATATAGCATCAACATCAATCTCTTTAGCACCAATAAGAAACTCATCTATTAATATAGATTTATTGTTAACAATAAAATTACTTTTAAAATATTTTTCTAACTCATTGTAATTATTTATTATCCTCATTGCTCTTCCACCTAATACATATGAAGGTCTGATTACAATTGGGAATGGTATTTTTTTAATAGCCTGTTTGGCCTGAGAAAAATTAAATACAATGTCACTTTTTGGTTGTTTGATTCCTAAGTTTTTCATTAACTTCGAAAACCTATCTCTGTCTTCGCACAAATCAATTGATTTGAAGGATGTTCCTAGTATTTTTATTCCAGATTTATTGAGTTTTTCAGACAATTTCAGTGGTGTTTGTCCACCAAGTTGAACAATAACACCTAACAAATTATTATTAGAATTTTCTGCATCACAAATTTCTAAAACTGATTCTGAATCTAATGGCTCAAAATAAAGTCTATCTGATATATCAAAATCAGTTGAGACTGTTTCTGGATTACAATTAACCATTACTGATTCGACACCAAGTTCCTTTATTGCGAAGGATGAATGCACACAACAGTAGTCGAATTCAATTCCCTGTCCTATTCTATTTGGTCCCCCTCCTAGAATAATTACTTTTTTATTATTTCCTACTTGGGTTTCCTTTTCAAATCTTTGATTTTGATCAGCGCAACTCCATGATGAGTACATATAGGGAGTATGGGATTGAAATTCTCCAGCACATGTATCTATATTTCTGAATGATGAAAATAATTTATTCTTTTTTTTTAATTTTTTTATTTCATTTGAAGACGAATTAGACAATTCAATAATTTTTTCATCTGAAAATCCCTCTTCTTTTGACTTAAGATATAAGTTTCTTGAAAGTGTATTCCTTTTAATCAAATTCTCAGTATTAATAATTTCAGAGATTTCTCTTACAAACCATGGATCATATTTTGATGCTTTTTCGATAGTTCTAAGATTAATTTTTCGTCTGAAACATTCAGCAATTACTAAAAATTTATTTGGTCTATTTTCTTTTAGTAGTTGGATTAACTCATTATTTCCTTTTTCACAAAGGAACTCACTAGAATCTATACCTGTCAAACCGATCTCTAAACTTCTGATTGCTTTTTGAAATGATTCCTTAAAGTTTCTTCCAATTGCCATACATTCTCCAATAGATTTCATTGAAGTCCCAAGTTTGTCATCGGTTGCATTAAATTTTTCAAAGGTAAATCTTGGTATCTTAGTTACTATATAATCTATTGTTGGTTCAAAAGATGCTGGTGTCGTTTTTGTTATATCGTTTTTGAGTTCGTCTAATGAATAACCAATGGCTAATTTGGCTGCGACCCTCGCAATCGGAAAGCCGGTTGCCTTAGAAGCCAAAGCAGAGGATCGAGAAACCCTTGGATTCATTTCAATAACAACATTTCTTCCTGTTTTTGGGTTGATTGCAAATTGAACATTAGCTCCTCCAGTATCAACCCCAATTTCTCTAACAACCTTTATTGAATCATTTCTCATTTTTTGAAATTCTTTATCTGTAAGTGTTAGGGCAGGTGAAACAGTAATTGAATCGCCAGTGTGTATACCCATGGGATCAATATTTTCAATAGAACAGACTATTATGCAATTATCTTTATTATCTCTTACAACCTCCATTTCATACTCTTTCCAACCAATTAAGGATTCTTCTACTAAAACCTCATTTATTGGAGACAAGTCCAATCCTCTTTCAATAATTCTTAAATATTCTTTTTTATTTCTTGCTGTTCCTCCTCCGGAACCTCCAAGCGTAAAAGATGGTCTAATGATTATTGGAAATGAGAGTTTCTGTAAAATTTCATTACTCTGATTTAAATTATTGATAACAAAACCTTTGGGTGTATCGAGTCCAATGCTGGTCATTGCTTTTTTAAATAATTCTCTGTCCTCTGCTTTTTGAATAACTTTCTTAGAAGCTCCAATTAGTTTTACGTTATATTTTCTAAGAATTTTTTTATTTTCTAATTCAATCGAGAGGTTTAGGGCTGTTTGTCCACCCATCGTAGAAAGCAAAGCGTCAGGTCTTTCTTTTATAATAATCTTTTCAAGTATATTAATATTTAAAGGTTCAATATAAGTGCTATCTGCTAGTTCAGGATCTGTCATAATGGTAGCTGGATTTGAATTGACTAATACTATTTTAAATCCTTCTTCCTTGAGAGCTTTGCAAGCTTGAGCGCCCGAATAATCAAATTCGCATGCTTGACCTATTACAATTGGTCCAGCACCGATAATCAAAATTTTTTTTAGATCTTTCCTTTTAGGCATTTTTAATAAGTTTTATAAATTCGTTGAACAGATATCTACTATCTTGAGGTCCTGGAGAGGATTCAGGATGGTATTGAACTGAAAAAAAAGGTTTCTTTTTGACTTTTAATCCAGCAATTGTTCCGTCAAATAAAGAGGAGTGAGTGACTTGAAGATTTCTAGGAAATTTATTTTTTGATACCACAAATCCGTGGTTTTGAACTGTTATTTCAACTCTTCCATTTTTTTGATTTTTGATTGGATGATTTGCTCCTCTATGACCATGATGCATTTTTTCTGTCTTTGCATTATAAATTAATGATAATATTTGATGGCCCAAACAAATTCCGAAAACTGGATTCTCAAAGTGCTTTAATTCCTTCAAGTTACTTTTATATTTTTCAAAAGTAGCTAATGGGTCACCAGGTCCATTTGATAAAAAGATTCCAATTGGTTTTAAAGAAATAAGTTTCTGAATTGAAAAATTTAATGGGAAAATTATCAATTCATATCCAAAAGTACTTAAAAGATTTAGAATATTTTTTTTTATACCAAAGTCCACCACACCGATAAATTTATTTTTAGTGTTTTCGATATTATGAGTCTCCTTTTTACCATTCATCCATTTATAGATTTTTTTAGTTGATACTTCAGAGGCAAGATCAAGGTTATTCATTTTTGGAAAGCCTCTTAGCTTATGCTGTAAAGACGTAAGCTTATCAAATTTTCCAGTTTTTGGAAAATGAATGAGAGCTTGACAAACTCCTGAATCTCTTATCTTTTTAGTTAATATTCGAGTGTCAATTCCAGTAATACAAACTTTATTATTTTTTTTTAACCATGAGTCAAAGCTTAATTCAGATCTATAATTCGATGGTTTTGTTAATGGATTGTTTATTATACAACCTGATGCATAAATCTTATCACTTTCATAGTCTTTAAAATTTGTTCCAACAATACCAATATGGGGGAAAGTAAAGTTTATTATTTGATTATAGTATGATGGATCAGTTAGAATTTCCTGATATCCTGTTATTGAAGTATTGAAACAAATTTCTCCATGAACATCACCATGATTTCCAGCTCCAATTCCTAAAAAGTAAGTTCCATCGTCAAAAATTAATATACAATTTTTTCCATTTGTTTTGACACAATTTTTCATTTGTTCAATAATATACTTTGAAATTATCAAATTCCAACAAATAGATAGTAAATTATAAAATATTAACATTTTCTTCCTTTTAAATAATCATGACTTCACTAAGAGAAAAAATAAAATTAACCTTAGACCAAAATTTAAAACAAAGAGACGAGTTGGCTACCTCAACAATAAGACTTATTCTTGCTGCAATTAAAGATCATGATATTCAATTTAGAACAAAAAAAAGTGGTGAATTAATATCTGATGAAGATATTCTAAATCTTTTATTAAATATGATTAAACAAAGAAAAGAAAGTGTAAAAATTTATTCAGAAGCAGGTAGAGAGGATCTTCAAAAAAGGGAGGAAAAAGAAATTGAGATAATTCAATCTTTTCTACCGCATCAAATTACTGATAGTGAGCTTGAAGATATTTTAAAAGATACAATAAATGAACTTGGTTGTACCTCCATAAAAGATCTGGGTAAACTTTTAGGTTTTCTAAAAAACAAATATCCTGGGCAACTCGATATGCAAAAAGTTGCAGAAAAGGCAAAAAAAAATCTTCAATGATCAGAAATGGAAGTTCAATTGACAAATTTCTTAACGAAATTAATACTAAAGTAAGATTATCTGACTACATAGGTCAATATGTTAATTTAACAGAAAAAGGTAACTCCTATGTAGGGAAATGTCCCTTTCATAATGAAAATACTCCATCTTTTAATGTTAATAATGATAAATCGTTGTTTTATTGTTTTGGTTGCAAAACTGGTGGGAATATAATTAATTTTACTACAAAATATAAAAATTTACCATTCCTAGAAGCAGTACAATTTTTATCACAATATTCAGGAATACCTTTCAAACACAATAATAAGAGAGATCACTCAAGCGCTGAAGAAAAACTCATTATTAAAATTAATAACGAAAGTAATTTTTTTTTTCAGAAAGAACTTTTTAACAATAAATATGCTTATCAATATATTAAATCAAGGGGAGTAAGTGAAGGTGTTATAAAAATGTTCCAACTTGGATTTTGTCCTGATGAAAAGTTACTTGTCAATTATCTTAAATCCAAGGGATTTGAATTAGAGCAGATTAAAAAAGCAGATTTACTTATTAAAAATAAAAAAAATGAGTATTTTGGAAGATTCAGCCATAGAATAACATTTCCAATTTACAATATAACTAATGACTTAGTAGGATTTGGTGGAAGAGCTGTAAAACCATCCAAAATAAAATATATCAATTCCCAAGAAAATTTAGTTTTCAAGAAAAGCCAAATTCTATTCGGACTTAATCAAAATTCTGATTATATTAGATCTAATAAGGAAATTTTTTTAGTTGAAGGTTATATGGATGTCATCAAGCTTTTTTCCTCAGATATTAAAACAGCTGTATCACCACTGGGAACAACTTTATCCGAATTTCAATTAAAAAAAATGTGGAGTTATTGTGATATTCCTTTTATATGTTTTGATGGTGACTTAGCTGGGAGAAACGCAGCAGATAAAGTTGCGGTAAAGATCTTGAAATTTCTCATCCCAGCTAAATCAGTCAAATTTATTAGATTTCCTGAAAATTCTGATCCAGATTCATTTATGGAAAATAAAGATAAAGAAGATTTTATGAAATTAAAATTTGAATCAGAGGACCTTTCGGACGTTATTTGGGGAATAATAGAAAATTCAATTGAATCCGACGCACCAGAATTTCTAGCAGGCATTGATTCGAAAATTAAGCAGATGCTGGACAACATTGAAGACTCCAGGGTTTCAAAAGAATATTTTAAATTTTTGAACTTAAAAAAAGATAATTTTATATGGAATAGTAATAAACAAAAATCATACACGTTAAGAAAACCAATTGCCGAGAAAGTAATAGACAATATTAATGAGAAAATATTTATCTTAATGATTTTAATCGATCATAATTATTTTTACGAATACCAAGAAGAAATATTTAAAATTAAACTTTCTGATAAAAACTTGGAATCTGAAAAATCTAGAATATTAGATAGCTTCTCCAACGAGAATCTTAAAACACAGCAAAGTATTGAAAAATATAAGGAAAACAATCCAAGCTTTTACTTTGAAATGAATGAATTAAGAAAGATACATCTCAGTGGTTTAGATAAAGATCAAAGAAATTTATTATTTAAGCAGATAATGAATAATTTAAGACTACCATTATTAATAGAGGAGAGGAAAGTTATACAAAAAGAAATTATTAGAACTAAGGAAAATGTAATTTCTGAAACTTTATTAAAAAGATATAATCAAATATCTCAGGAGATAAAAGATATAAAGAATAAAGACCTTGAATGATGTTCATCAGACGTTCATGTACTAAGATGTAAAAGAGCATATCTAATGAATAAATCAGAATCAAATTCAAAAAAAGATGAGTTAGAAGAACCATTGATTGATCAGTCAAACGAGGGATTAAAAAAACTCATTTTAAAAGGTAAAAAAAAAGGCTTCTTACATAGATCTGAATGTGAGAAAGCTTTGCAGAACGAAAAATTTGAGGATAAAGATGAGTTTTACTCTAAAGTTGAAAATCTTAATATCCAAATTTATGATGAAGAATCAGAAGAAAATTCATCTGAAGATTCCGCAACTCAAGTTGTTACATCGGAAAAAGACGAAGACACGGGAAGAACAGATGATCCAGTAAGAATGTATTTAAAAGAAATGGGCAACGTTGAACTTCTATCCAGAACAGGTGAAATTGAGATTGCTAAGAGAATTGAGAATGGCAAGAGAAAAACTGCTGATGCATTCTCTAAAAGTTACATTTCTATGATGTCAATACAAAAATATTATGAAGAATTCTTATCTGGTGATAGGCAAATAAGAGATTTTATTGATTTAGACGCAACATATAGAGCTGTTAATGGTGAGCAAGATGACTTCGACGACATTAGCATAAAAGAGGACAATCAAATTTATGACAATAATTCCGTGGAACAAGAACAATCAGAAGATGACAAAAATTCAGATGAAGATCAAGAGGATTTCGAATCAGAAAATTCTGATGAAAATAATGAGCTTTCTGACTTATCTGTATTAGAAAAAGAGGAAAGTTTGAAACCTCATATTTCTGATAACTTGCATAAATTTTCAAAACTTTTTAAAAAATTTAGAAAGATAAAGGAAGAATATATAGATCTTAAGATTCAAAACAAAAAAATTGATATTAAGCTGGAAAAAAAAATTAAATCCACTGAAAAATCTGTTTCTGACAATATTATTAATATTTTTATAAATCAAAATAGAATAGACGATGTAATTGAGATACATAAAATTTATAACCTTCAAATTCTTGCAGGAGAGAGAAAACTTAGAGAAATTGCAAAAAAACTGAAAATTTCTGATGAAGAATTTGAAAAAGAATATTTTAAAAATGGTCAATATAAGAACTGGTTAAGAAACCTGGCTAAGAAAAATAACAAAAAATGGGAATCTTTTGCAAAAAAAGAAATCACAGGAGAAATAATATCCAAGTTCAAAGAAATTATGATAAGTAATTTGATGACAATTAAAGAAATAAAAGAGGTATCAAGCCTTGCAAATACAGGAGTTAGAGAGTCTGGAAAAGCAAAAAAAGAAATGATTGAAGCAAATCTTAGATTAGTTATATCAATTGCAAAAAAGTATACCAATCGTGGACTTCAGTTTTTAGATTTAATTCAAGAGGGTAACATTGGTTTAATGAAAGCCGTTGATAAATTTGAGTATAAAAGGGGATACAAATTCTCAACATATGCAACTTGGTGGATAAGACAAGCAATTACAAGATCAATTGCTGACCAGGCCAGGACAATAAGGATTCCAGTCCATATGATTGAAACTATAAGTAAGCTTGTTCGTGTTTCACGCCAAATATTAAATGAAAATGGAATCGAACCACAGCCAGAAGAATTAGCTTCAAGATTAGGAATGCCATTAGAAAAAGTAAGAAAAGTATTAAAAATTGCAAAAGAGCCTATAAGTCTTGAAACCCCGGTTGGTGACGAAGATGACAGTCACCTCGGAGATTTTATTGAGGATAAAAACATAAAATTACCTCTTGATGCTGCAATTCAAAATAACCTTAGAGAGGCAACAACTGGCGTTTTATCTACATTGACACCCAGAGAGGAGAGAGTCTTAAGAATGAGGTTTGGAATTGGAATGAATACGGACCACACCCTTGAAGAGGTAGGTCAACAATTTTCAGTAACTAGAGAGAGAATTAGGCAAATAGAGGCTAAGGGACTAAGAAAATTGAAACATCCAAGTAGATCTAGAAAATTAAGAAGTTTTCTTGATAACTAAATTACCAAGTAATATTATATTAAAAACAATAGAAATAATTCAAGTTGAAGGCCCGTAGTTCAGTTGGTTAGAACGCACCGCTCATAACGGTGTTGTCGGGGGTTCAAGTCCCTCCGGGCCTACCAAGAAATAAATTTTATGATTCAAATCAATTAAAAAACATTCATGACTACCCAGATGTTTTCTTATTCATAGCTTCTATAAGGCCAATTACACCCTTAGGGTTGTTTTTGATGACTGAGAGAAACTCTGCCCTTTGGGTTACAAGCATGCTTACGCCATCGATGTTTACATCAAGAATTTTAAAGTTTTTATTTTTATCTAAGTAAATTTTCCACATTAATTTGAGAGTTGGACCGTCTTTATTTAACACATTCATTTTTACATTATAATAATTGTTTTCAATTAACGAATCTACAGCTTTGAAAGTACCTTCCCATCCTTTAAACTTTGGTGCATATGTTGCTACAATATAATTATCAAAACTTTTAATGAATTGCTTTCTCATGTCACTATCGAGTCTTTTCCAATATCTTCCTAAAACAAAGCGTGAAATATAGTAATTGTCAAAAGCTGCTAGATAAAGATTTCTAAAATTTATTGTCCGTTCATTTTCAGATAAATTAACATTTGAAACTTTCTCAACAACTTGTTTTCCAAGATTTTCTACAAAAAACTTACTTTGTTCAATTTTTTCATCTGATGAAACACTAACTGGAAAAGAAAATAAAACTAAAATTATAAATTTTCTTAAATGAAACATTATATTTACTCGATAAGATTCACTCTAGATTCATTGAAACCTGGATAATTAGATGAAGGTAGAACACCGTTATAATAGCGGGTTTTTGGAGTAACTTCGTTTTCTTCTATTAGTGAAGATGCCATGACTTTATCATCATTGTCAGTCGTTGTAGAAGCAGGCCTTTCATCTTCAAACAAATCAATTTGTGACATACTTAAAGACAGATCTTTGCTTTCAAGCTCACCAGATATGTCTTTTTTTCTTTTTTGCCTGTACAAACTTCTCATTGTTGCGTAGAAGTCAAGTGATCCTTCTTTCATTTCGTCTAGATAATCAAGGTATTTTTCTCTCTTAGCAACTCCTCTTACAGAAGGTCCAGATAAACGACCTTCTAAACCAATCCCGTTCATTCTATATGCGAATGATACTGGATTTGTAATTGTATCAACACCAAGTCCAAATGCATCTCTAACGCTAGACGGTCCGAATATAGGTAACATAACATATGGACCATCTGGAACACCCCATACGGCCAGTGTCTGACCAAAGTCTTCTTCAACTTCAGCCATATTACCAAAGTTATCTGTTGATGCCACGTCGAACATACCTCCAAGTCCAAAAGTCATATTAATTAGAAATCTTCCTAAAATATCTCCAATACTTTTTTTGTTAAGTTGTAAAATAGCATTGGCAAGACTTACAGGTGTCTTAGCTGTTGATGCAAGGTTAGATAAAGGTTTTCTCGGAATGTCTGGAATTGCTCTCCATCCTTTAGCAGCAGGCTTGAAAAGATAATCATCTAGTTGATTATTAAATTTGAATATCCCCCTATTCACAGACTCGAATGGATCGTTTTCAGATTCAGATGAACTGCTGGGTGAGGAGATTAGCACTAAAAGTGAAAACGTTAGCACTAAAAACATTATGTTGTGATATATTTTATATTTGTTTACCATATCTTGTTATTTAATAATATATATTAATTTATGACCATTTTATATTAAAAAAATAAACTTAAAAACATAAAAATTATATTTTTATTTTTAAATAAATATAAAGTATGTTTATTGAGAATTTATGACTATAAAAACATTAAATGTTTCTTTTGAATTTTTTCCACCCAAAAACCAAGAATCAATCACCTCTTTATGGAAAAATATCAAAAGGTTAGAACCGCTTAAACCTAAGTTCATCTCTGTGACTTATGGTGCAGGTGGTTCAACCAGGGACAATACTCACTCATTAGTAAAGAAAATCATTAAGAAAACTTCACTTGTCCCAGCAGCACACCTAACATGTATAGGAACTTCAAAGAAAGAGATTGAAAAAATAGCAGACGATTATTGGAATACAGGAGTGAAACATCTAGTGGCATTAAGAGGTGATGTTCCAATTGGGGAAGGAAAATATAAATACGGTGATTTTAAATACGCAACAGATTTAATAAAATTTCTTAAAAAAAGACATGATTTTGAAATTACTGTTTCTGCATATCCAGAAAAACATCCCGATTCAAAATCTATTGAACAAGAATATGATGTTTTAAAGAAAAAAATTAATTTGGGTGCAACCAAGGCAATAACACAATTCTTTTTTAACGTTGATGCATATTTTGATTTTGTTGATGGAGCTTTAAAAAGGGGTATAAATATCCCAATAATCCCAGGAATTCTTCCTGTTACAAATTGTAAAAGAACTTTAGAGTTTGCAAAAAAAATGAACTGCAAAATGCCGCCTGACTTGATTCATATGTTTAAAGGTTTAGATAAAGATCAAGAGACTAGAAAATTAGTAGCAGTAACAATAGTTTATGATCAATGTAAAAAATTAATTAATGGGGGTATAAAAGATTTTCATTTTTATACATTAAATAGGGCAGATTTATCTTTTGCAATTTGTCATATTTTAGGTATTAGAACGTTAGGGTAAATTATAACAGTGAAAAACATAATTAAATTATTAGAAAAAAAAATTTTAGTTCTTGATGGACCAATGGGTACAATGATTCAAAAAAGAAAATTGAAGGAGGAAGATTTTAGAGGTGAAAGGTTTAAAAGCTTTAAAAATAATCTACAAGGAAATAATGACATTTTAAACCTTACCAATAAACAAATTATTTATGAAATTCATTCAGAATTTTTGTCAGCTGGCGCCGATATAATAGAGACAAACACTTTTAATTCAACAAAAATTTCTCAAGCAGATTATAGTTGTGAAGACTTTTCATACGATTTGAATTTTGCTGGTGGAAAAATAGCAAGACAAGCAGCAGATGATTGTATGGCTAATGGCAGTGAAAAAAAGTTTGTTGCCGGAGTCGTTGGCCCTACAAATAGAACATGTTCAATGTCTCCCGATGTTAATAATCCAGGTTTTAGAAATATTTCTTTTGATGAACTGCAAAAAGATTATGAAATCTCAATTGATGCCCTAATTGACTCTGGTGTTGATTTAATAATGATTGAAACTATTTTTGACACTCTAAACGCTAAAGCAGCATTAGTTGCATTGAGAAGAGTTGAGCAAAGGAAAAATATAAAATTACCCCTGATGTTATCTGCAACTATTACAGATTTGTCTGGAAGAACTCTATCTGGTCAGACTTTAGAGGGTTTTTATAATTCAATAGCTCATTCAGATCCAATAAGTGTAGGGCTAAATTGTGCACTTGGACCTAAAGAGTTAGAGTCGCATCTAATTGAACTTAATAGAATCTCCGAGTATTTTATTAGTATTCACCCAAATGCAGGTCTTCCAAATGCTTTTGGTGAATATGATGAAACCCCTCGGTCGATGTCAAATTTTATTAAAAGTTGGGCTGAAAATGGTTATATAAATATAGTTGGTGGATGTTGTGGAACAACGCCAGCTCACATTGAGTTAATAAAAGAAACTGTAAAAAATAAAAAACCGAGAATTGTTTTGAAAAAAAATGATAAATTAAGACTTTCAGGTTTAGAGGCTTTTAATTACTAAAAATGAATAATCAAATCATAAAATTTATTAACATTGGAGAGAGAACTAATGTAACTGGTTCGGCAAAATTTAAAAAGCTGATAATGGAAAATAACTTTGAAGAAGCAGTTTCGATTGCAAAAACCCAAATAGAAAATGGTGCACAAATCATTGACATCAATATGGATGAAGGCCTTCTTGACTCGGAGAAGGCGATGGAAAAATTTTTAAATCTTATCGCTGTCGAACCTGAAATTGCCAAAGTCCCCTTTATGATTGATTCTTCAAAATGGTCTGTAATAGAAACTGGTTTAAAATGTGTTCAAGGAAAAGCTATTGTTAATTCTATAAGTCTTAAGGAGGGAGAAAAGGTCTTTTTAGAACAAGCATCTTTAATCAAAGATTATGGGGCAGCAGCAGTTGTTATGGCTTTTGATGAAAAGGGGCAGGCAGATTCTATTGATAGGAAATTTGAAATTTGTTCAAGAGCATATCAAATTTTAACAAAAAAAATTAATTTTCTTCCGCAAGATATTATTTTTGACCCAAACATTTTTGCTGTTGCAACTGGAATTAAAGAACATAATAGTTATGCCCTTAATTTTTTTGAGGCCACCAAACTTATAAAAAAAAAATTACCATTGGCAAAAGTTTCTGGGGGGGTGTCCAATGTTTCATTTAGTTTTAGGGGGAATAATCAGGTAAGAGAAGCGATGCATTCATGCTTTTTATACCATGCAATTAATGCGGGGATGGATATGGCGATCGTAAATGCAGGACAAATTACTATTTATGAGCAAATCCCTAATGATTTAAAAAAACCGATAGAGGACGTTCTATTTAATAGAAATGAAAATGCAACGGATAAATTAATTGAGATTTCAAGTAAATTTTCTAAAAATGTTCAAAAACAAAAAGTTAAAAAAGAATGGAGAAAACAAAGTGTCGAGCAGAGAGTCAAATACTCCTTAATTAATGGAATTAATGATTATATAGATGGAGATACCGAGGAATTAAGAATCAAACTAAAAAAACCCCTGGAAATTATTGAAGGTCCATTAATGGATGGAATGAATATTGTGGGTGATCTTTTCGGGGCTGGTAAAATGTTTTTACCACAAGTGGTAAAGTCAGCGAGGGTTATGAAACAATCTGTTGCTTATTTACTCCCTTTCATGGAAAAGGATAATTTAGGTTCATCTAGTTCAAAGGGTAAAATACTTTTAGCAACTGTTAAGGGTGATGTTCATGATATTGGAAAAAATATTGTTGGAGTGGTTCTGCAATGTAATAATTTTGAGGTTATTGACTTAGGAGTTATGGTTCCTTGTCAAACTATAATAGATACTGCCATTAAAGAAAATGTTGACCTAATTGGTTTGTCTGGTCTTATAACACCAAGTTTAGACGAAATGTGTTTTGTTGCTAGTGAGCTTTCTCGAAATAAAGTTAATAAACCGTTATTAATTGGCGGAGCAACTACAAGTAAAATTCATACAGCTATCAAGATCTCTCCTTTATATGAAAGTGGTGTTTGTCATGTGACGGACGCTTCAAAAGCAGTGGGTGTGGCAAGCAACCTAATTTCTAAGAGTAAATGCTTACCTTTTATAAATTCAATTAAAAAAGAATACAAAGATATAAAAAGTTCTTATTTTAAAAAAGATAAAAATGAGAACGAAAATAGTTTAATTGAATGTAGAAAAAATAAATTTTTGTGTAATTGGAAAAAATATAAACCAAAAATGCCAAATTTTACAGGTGTTAAAGTTATCGAAGAAATTGCTTTAAAAGAAATCTGTAAGTATATTGATTGGAAACCTTTTTTTCAATCGTGGGAACTGCACGGAAATTTTCCTCAAATATTAGATGATGATAAAATTGGAAAAGCTGCAAAAGACCTTTATCAAGACGCATTAAGTATGCTTGAAAAAATTATTAAAAAAAAATTAATTAAGCCTGCAGCTGTAATTGGTTTCTGGCCATCTAATTCAGATCTCGATGATGTAATTATTTATGAGAATGATTTGAGAAAGAAAGTTTTAGGTAAATTCTATAATTTAAGACAACAGGTTAATAGAAAAAATTCTAAAAGAGCTAACTATTGCTTATCAGATTTTATTGCGCCTAAGACTTCAAAAATCAACGATTATATTGGCGGATTTTTGGTAACAGCAGGCAAAGAAGTTGAAAAAATATCTTGTGAATTCGAACAAAAAAAAGACGATTATAACTCTATTTTAGTTAAATCATTAGGAGATAGAATTGCTGAGGCGCTTGCTGAAATGATGCACCAAAAGGTTAGAACTGATTTCTGGGGATATGCAAAAAACGAAAAACTCACCAATGAGGAGCTTATTAGAGAAAAATTTATTGGTATAAGACCTGCACCTGGCTATCCTGCATGTCCAGACCACAGTCAAAAAGAGACGCTCTTTAAATTATTAGATGTATCAAATAATTTAAAAGTACAACTTACAGAAACCTTTGCAATGACACCCTCTAGTTCTGTTTCTGGACTCTATTTTTCACATCCTGAATCCTCTTATTTTGGAGTTGGAAAAATTAATAAAGATCAGGTTACGGATTATGCAACAAGAAGAGGAATAAGTGTTAAGGAGGCGGAAAGATGGTTAACTCCGAATTTAAGTTATTCTCCTAGGAAAGCAGCTTAGATTTGCTTGAGAATGACAAAAAAAAATTAGAGATTCCTGAACCAGAGTTCTTGGATAAACTTAATGAACAGCAAAAAAGTGCTGTTTTAAATACTGAAGGTCCATTGTTAGTTTTGTCTGGAGCAGGGACCGGAAAAACCAAAGTCCTTACTTCAAGGTTAGCTAGTATAATATACAAAAGGAAAGCTAAGATCTCCGAAATCTTTTGTGTGACATTTACTAATAAGGCTGCAAACGAGATGAAAACAAGAGTTGAAAAGATCCTTAGTCATCCAGTTGAAGGAATGTACATTGGAACTTTCCACTCAATTGGATTAAGATTTCTTAGAAAAAATGCAGAATTAATTGGCCTCAAAAATGATTTTACAATTTTGGATAAAGATGACCAACTACGATTGGTGAAGCAAGTAATATTATTGAAAGATCTTGATCCAAAGTTTTTCGTTCCAAAGAATTTTTTATATATGATTGATCAAGCCAAAAATTCTGGTTTAACCTCTGCGGAGGTTAACAATCATAAATTTGAATTAGAAACGGATGGAAAATTTAGTGAAGTTTACAAACTATATCAAGAAAGGCTTTCCACTTTTAATTCAGTTGATTTTGGTGATTTAATCTTACTTCCAATAAAATTGTTTAAGGAAAATCACAAAATCTTAAATTTTTATCAAGAAAAATTTAAGTATACTCTTGTTGATGAATATCAAGATACAAATGCTGCACAATATTTATTATTAAGATTATTAACAGAGTATAATAAAAATATATGTTGCGTGGGTGATGAGGATCAATCTATCTATGGATGGAGAGGGGCTCAATTAAAAAATATCCTCAATTTTGAAAAAGATTTTGATAATTCTCAAATAATTAGATTAGAACAAAATTACAGGTCAACTGGAAATATATTAAAAGCAGCTTCATCATTAATTTCAGAGAATAAAGAAAGGATTGGAAAAAATCTCTGGACTAGTGATCAAGACGGAGAACCTGTTTCAATTAATAATTTTGAGGACGACGAATATGAGGCAATTTTTATAGCTAAAAAAATTCAAGAACTAAACAAAGATGGAATACCTCTTTCCAAAGTAGCTATCTTAACTAGAGCTAGTTTTCAATTTAAGGATATTGAAGATAGATTTTTAAAGGAGAATATTAAATATAAAGTGGTTGGTGGTTTGAGATTTTATGAGAGAGCTGAAATAAAAGATGCAATGGCGTATTTAAAATTGTTAGTAAATAAAGATGACAATTTGTCCTTTGAGAGAATAATAAATAATCCAAAAAGATCTCTAGGAAAAGCTTTCATTCAGAAGCTTTATGACTCTTCAAATAGAAATAAAATTTCTTTATTTGAAACATCTAAAATTTTTATTGAAAATAAAAACGCTACAAAAATTCAAGAAAAGAATTTAATAGACTTCATAAATATAATAGAGAAGCATACAAATATGTTGAAAAATAATAGCCATTATGATGTTGCTGGATCTTTGCTTGATGATGTTGGTTATACCGAAATGCTCCAAAAGGAAAAAACCCCAGAAGCAGAGGGTCGATTGGAAAACTTAAAGAAATTAGTTAGCGATTTAAAGAATAGATCATCCTTGTTTGAATTTATTGAGGAGGTAAGTCTTTTAACAGATAGTTTAAACGAAAGTGATAAATCTGAAAAAGTTTCTCTTATGACTCTTCATAGCGCAAAAGGTCTTGAGTTTGACAATGTTTTTTTACCGGGTTGGGAAGAGGGAATTTTCCCAAATCAAAGAAACATCGATGAATACGGAAATAAAGGACTTGAGGAGGAAAGGAGATTAGCATACGTTGGTATTACCAGAGCGAGGAAAAAATTAAATATTTCATATGTTAATTTTAGAAAACAATATAATTATAGTATTTACCGTTCGATTCCCTCTAGATTTTTATCTGAATTACCTCAAAAAAATTGTAGATTATTACAAATTAAAACCAAAATTGAGAAAACAAAAAAAAAACTTGATCAATTTTCAGATAATAAATTCAAGGTGGGAGATAGAATTCAACATGAACAATTCGGAGAAGGTATTGTGCTTGGGATTACTGAAAAAAAATTGCAGATTAGATTTAACAATTCTAACGAGGTAATTAAAATATTTTCTGATTATGTAAAGAAAATGGAATGACACTTGAGAAAATTATCATTCAAGATAAATATAAGTAATAATAAAAAAATTTATTCTTTCTTAGACAAGTATCAAAATATATCAATTTTTCCTGATGGTGAATTTTTCTTCATTGATATATTTTTATTAGAAGAAAAAGATTTCTTTTCAGAAATTAAAAATCTAGAAAAAGAACTGATACCATATAAATCTACAATAATTAGTGATCTGGATTTAGCACCAATTTATAATCTAAATCATAGAAGCGTGAAGTCGGAACTATTTAGCATATCTAGAGTTATTAATAAGAGATCAAAAAAAAAAAAATACAATTTATTTATCTCGCAGAATAAATCATTTGGAACGGGTTGTCATGAATCAACATTTTTACTGATAAAGCATATTGAATTATTAGTCAAAAAAAGATTTTTTTTTCAAGCATTAGATTTAGGAACAGGTACTGGAATATTAGCTTTTATTTTAAGAAAATTAACAAATGCGAAGATAATTGCCTCCGATATAGATATCTTTTCTAAAGATTGCTTTTTTAAGAATTTGAAAAAAAATAATTTGAATAATATTTTTTTCCAAGTATCTAATGGTTTTAAAAATAAAAATTTTAAAAGAAAAAAATTTGATTTGATAGTTTCAAATATGTTACTTAATTTTCAAAAGGAAATGGCAAAATCTTTTTTCTTAAATCTCGAAAATAATGGTATCCTTTTGATATCTGGTATACTTAAAAATCAAGAGAATGAAATTATAATTAAATTTAGTAAATACAAATTTAGATTAAAAAAAAAAACATATATGAATAATTGGGCGTCTTTAATTTTTATTAAAAAGGTTTTTGAATGATTAAAAACATTTATAATTTATTAAAAATATTAAAAGAAAAAAAATGTCAATTTTATCTTATTTCGACATTAGATGAACATTTGAGTGAATATTCTTCGAAAAGAAATATGAGGTTAAAATGGCTTACAAACTTTTCTGGATCAAATGGATTTGCTTTATTATCACAAAAAGAAAAATTTTTTTTTACTGATGGAAGATATACTCTTCAAGCAAAAAAAGAGATCGACAAAAGTTTCAATATATTTGATATAGGGTTAGTTGATTTTTTTTCATTATTATCCAAGAAATTGAAAAATAAGAAGTTATTAATTGATTTTAAAATTTTTAAGATTGATTTTTTAATAAAGTTAAAAAAAATTGCAAAAAAAAATAATATCAAGATTATTCATGATAAGAATAATTCAATAGATCTTATTTGGCATGATCGCCCATCTGAAAAAAAAAAAAAATTTTTTTTTATCGATGAAGAATTAATAGGTGAAAATTCAAATAGTAAAATAAAAAGACTCATGGATAATATAAACTATGATACCCTGATAATAAATTCATCAGAGTCAGTTTGTTGGTTATTAAATATAAGAGGATTCGATCTTCCTTTTACTCCTGTAGTTCAATCAAGAATGATAATCTTCAAATCTAATGTAAAAGTATTTGTTGATAAAGATAAGATTCCTGAGAAGGTAGATAATTCAAAATTTAAATTTTATCCTATAGAAAAGTTTGAAAGAGAGATTTTAAAACTTCCAAAAAAATCATCTATTTTGCTTGATGAGTTAACTCCATATTATTTTTTAGAAATAATGCTTTCAAATGGATTAAAACCTGAAATTAAAAAAGATCCTTGCGAATTACTTAGAAGTCAAAAAAATGTGACAGAGATTAATAATGCCAGAAAAGCTCATTTTGTAGATGCTATTTCGTTAGTTAAATATTTTTTTTGGCTGGAAAATATAAATAAAAACTCCGAGCACACAGAACTTAGTGTATCAGAGAAACTTGAGTCATTCAGACGAGAAAATAAAGATTTTTTTTGTTCAAGCTTTCAGACTATATCTGCCTCAGGACCAAGCGGTTCAATTATTCACTATAATCCCTCTATTAAACCAAAGAAGCTAATTAGAGGAGAATTATATCTTTGTGATTCAGGGGGACAATATTTTAATGGAACTACTGACGTTACAAGAACAATTATGGTAGGTAACAAAAAAATAAAGAAAGAATATATCTCAAATTATACTAAAGTTCTAATGGGACATATTAACCTTTCGATGATTAAGTTTCCTGTTGGAACCAAAGGTAATCAATTAGATTGTATTGCAAGGTTTCATTTGTGGCAAAGTGGTATGGACTATAATCATGGAACAGGTCACGGGGTAGGAAGTTTTTTAGGAGTTCATGAGGGTCCACAATCAATTTCAAAAAGAAATAGTTTATTTGAATTAAAAGAGGGCATGATTATCTCAAATGAGCCTGGTTTCTATAAAAATGAAAAGTATGGGATAAGGATAGAGAATTTACTTTTAGTGAAGAAGTCAAAATTTTCTGGATTTCTTGAGTTTGAAACATTAACTTTATATCCCTATGAAAGAGATCTTATTGACCGTAAAGCTTTATCTAATTCACAAGTTTCTTGGCTAAATTCATATCATTCAACTGTATATAAAAAACTTGCTAAAAATTTGAGTAAAGATATAAGAGAATGGCTTTATAGAAAAACAAAAAAATTAAAATAAGCGGAAATTGCTAAGAAACATTCTCAATAAGTTTCATTGCTGCTTTTATTGCCTCATCTGTGATATGTTTACCAGACAACATTCTAGCTATTTCATTGGTTTTTTCTGAACCTTCTATTTTATTTACTTCTATGGACAAGTTATTATCTATAATTTTTTTTTTAACTAGAAAATGGTTTTTTCCTAAAGATGCAACTTGAGGAGAGTGAGTTACAACAAGTACTTGTCTATTTTTTCCCAATTTCCTTAGTCTTTCTCCTACTGCAGTGGAAACTGCTCCCCCGATACCACTGTCAACTTCATCAAAAACCATTGTGGAATGATTTTCTCTTTCGGCTGTAACTTTTATTGCTAAAGCTATTCTACAAAGTTCACCCCCGGATGAGATATCCTTGATTTCGCCCATTTTTGATTTTGGATTTGTTCTAATTTTGAAATTTACTTTATCTTTGCCTGTTTGTGATTGCTCTGAATCTTTTATTTCTGTATGAAAAAAAGCGTTATCAAGTTTTAACTCTGGAAACTCCAAATTAATTTTTTTGTCTAATAATTTAGCGTTCTGTTTCCTAATTTTTGATATTTGGTCACATTTACTTGACAGCCTTATTTCTAAATTTTTCAAATCATCTCTTAACTTTTCTAAATTTATTTTGCCTTCTTCACTTGATCCTAATTTTTCCTCAATCTCTAACATTTTTTGATCAAGATTTTCTACATCAACAGAATGTTTTTGTGCTAGTCTCTTATAAGTGGCTACTCTCTCATCGATATTTTCTAGAGAATCTCCTTCTGTATCTGAATCAAGCATTGTTTTATAAAAATTTATCAATTCCAAGATTTCAATTGAAATTGAATCAAGTTTATCAATCTGTTTATTAGAGTTCTCGTCTAATAGGTCTTTCATTTGGTTTAGTAATGAGACATTTGTTGAAATTAGTGAATCAATTCCTGGTGGATCTTCTCTTGTAAAATTTTCAACAACTTGATTAATGGTATCAGTTATTCGTCTTGAGTTTTGTAATAATTTTCTCTTTTGTTCTAATTTTAAAAACTCTCCTTTTTCTGGATTTAACATCTTTAATTCATTTAGGTTAAAATCATATTCCTCTTTTTTATTGATTATTTTTTCAAGATTTGATTTTTCTTCTGAATATCTTTGGTCAATATCTTTATATTCTTTCCAAATTTTTGATAACGCTAATAATTCTTCTTGATATTGTCCAAAATCGTCCAAGGTTTTTAGGTGAGTATTACTATCCAGAAGCCCTTGTTCTGAAAATTGACTATGTATTTCAATTGTATGATCAGCAATTTTCTTTAATGTACTTAAACTAACAATATTATCATTTACCATTGCTTTGCTTTTTCCGTCCTTCTCAATAATTCTTTTGACGGTGATCTCGTTGTCAACATTGATTTCTTGTTCAATCAAGTAGTTTTTAATTTCTTCAAACTTTGAAATATCAATTAGAGCAGTGATTATTGTTTTATTATTATTTTCAGGCCTCACATTAGATTTTATTCTTCTACCAGATAATAACTCTAAGGATTCCAATATCATTGACTTACCAGCTCCTGTTTCACCGGTTAATACACAAAGACCAATTCCTATGTCCATGTCAATTTTATCAATTAGCAAAAGATTATTAATAGATAAATGTCTGATCATAACTAGATTAATTCTAGATCTAAAGGTTTTAGTTTATCAAGATCGAGTTGTTTTTTTCTGTATTTCCTTAAATTTTTATTCAAATTAAATTTTTTTACAAGTAAAAGCCCTTCTTTTTGCCACTTTGATTTTGGAAAATTAAATTCAAGAATTTTATATAAATAGAAAGATTGTTTAACTAAACCCAATGATGTATAAGATTCAATTAATCTATAGATACATTCTGATACTAATTTAGACTTTCTATAATCCTTAAGTATAACTTTATATCTTTTAATTGCTGCGAGATAATCACCTTTTGACTGATAGAATTTCCCAATTTTTATTTCCTTTGCAGCTAAGTGATTATTTAGTTTTGTAATATGTTTTCGGGATTTCTTTGCATATTTCGAGTTTGGATACCTGTTGATTAATTCAGAAAACTCTTCGTAAGCTCTAGTAGAAAATTTTTGATCTAGATTTATATCAGGAATTCTCTCGAAATAAGAGTAAGCCTTAAGATATATTGCGTAAGGAATTAAAGAATGATTTGGGTTTAATTCAACAAATTTACTTAGTGTTAGTATTGCTTCATCGTACTCATTTGCAGTATAATGAGCAAAACCAGTGAACAGTTGTCCCCTAGCAGCCCATGGAGAGTAGGGGTATTGAATCTCAAGCTCTGTGAAAATTTCTATTGCTTCCTCAAATTCCCTTTTTTTAAGTTTGATCATTGCTTGATTATATAAATTAACGTCACTAGTGTTTGTAGAAAAAGAATTATCAAGTTCTGTATTAGAGGAACAGGAGCTTAAAAAAGTCATTAGAATTAAATTCAACACGATATTTTTCATGTTGATTATTTTTAATGAATTTAAGTTATTTTTAAAGTAGTTTTTAAATTAATTCGAGTAAACTAATTCCCAGTTTTCTGGAGACTCGAAGATTTTTTGTATAAGTTTATAGTTAAGTTCGTGACCAGTGTGGGATGTATAGAATGAACCTAATATTCTGTTACCAGATAAAGAAATATCACCAATGAAATCAAGGAGTTTATGTCTAACAAATTCATCACTGAATCTAAGTCCCTCTTTGTTAAGGATTTTATTCTCATCTAAAACAATAGCATTGTCCAGGCTACCTCCGAGTGCCAATCCTGACTTTCGTAAATTTTCAACGTCACGTAAAAAGCCGAATGTTCGAGCACTACAAATTTGAGATTTATAAATTGTAGGAGTCAACATTAAAGAGATAGTCTGTTTTCCAATCATCTTATGGTCATATTCAACTTCAGTGGTAATTAAGGTGTTGTCGAAGGGTGTCACTCTTGCTTTTTTATTACCATCAAAAACTTCAATGTCCTTTTTTATTTTAATAAATTTTTTATGTGAATCCAATTCTTTGATGCCAACAGAATTCAATTTATTTACAAATTCTTTTGAAGATCCGTCGTATACTGGAATTTCATTAGAGTCAATATCAATAAAGACATTATCAATCTCTAATGCATATAAAGCAGATAATATGTGCTCTACAGTTGAAACTGTATTTCCTTCTGAATCAGATAACAAAGTACATAATTTTGTAGATTTAACATTTTGATAAGAAGCTTTTATTTCTATAACTTTGTTTTTGAAACTTCTCCTGAATATTATTCCTGAATCGGTAGGACTAGGTGAAAGCTTCATTGAAACATTATTTCCAGTATGCAAGCCGATGCCTTTAAACTCAATAGAGTTGTTTATTGTTTTCTGCCTCTTGGCAATTACAAATTTGGGCGCATTAACTGAAACAAAAGGATTAAATTGTTGAATTTCTTTTTTATTAGTTAGCATGAGATTAACTGTAAATAATTTACAAAATTATTCAAATCACAAAAAGTTACATTTTGTTTCAATTATTAAGCATAACTCTCTTCAATCCAGCTTTCTAATTTATCAAATGCTGTAAAAAAACTTCCCTTTAGAAATTCATTAGAGTATTCAAGTTTTTCATTTTCTTGAGCAAGCTTTATTAAACCTAAGATTGTACTGAATTCAGGCTTATTAAAAAAAAAACTCGTTTTATTTATGGTTGCTCCGATTCTAACCTCTCTGTTAAGTATATTTTGCGATAAACTGGTTAGACCGAAGATTTTACTAGCACCTCCCGTGATCACTATTGATCTAATGCTTATTCTTGCGTAAATATCATCAAAAATATTATCTCTAATAATTTCTAAAATTTCTTCATATCTTGGCTTAATAATGCCATACAAAACATTTTTATTAACGGTTCTTTTTTTTATTTCGTTTGAATTTATTTCAATTTCTTCGTCAAAAGGTAGATTTAAAGTTCCATTCATAATTTTTGCATGCTCAGCGGACTCTAAAGATATATTTAGACCCTTCGAAATATCATTTGTTACGTGTTCTCCTCCTAACGGAATAACATTTGAATACACAATTTTGTTATCAAGAAAAACAATGACCTTAGAGGTAGTTGAACCAATATCTATACATGCTACTCCATCTCTCTTTTCTTGAGTGGTTAAATTTGAAATAGATGAAGCCAGGCCTGAATCAAAAAATCTTTTTATTTCAATCTTTTGATTTTTAAAACATCTGCATAATTTTTCATGAAGTTCTGAGTTAACAAGAATATTGAATGAAGAAATACCAAATCTCTCGCATTTTATTCCAGTTGGATTATCAACGATTTTATTTTCATCAATTCTGAAGTGTATGGGATGAGAATGAACCAAAAACTTTCCTTTAATTTTTGACTCAATAATAGATTTCTTAAAAACCCTCCTTATATCTTTTTTTGTTATTCCCATTTTTCCAGTATTTAAGTTACTGTAATTTTTTCTAGTAAAATGATTAGCATCAGTTATATTACTGAAAAAGTAAAGATTTTTGGGATTCACGTTTTTCGTAAGACTTTTTTTTAACGCTTTCGAAATTGTAATACTAAGCTTTTTCTCATCAATAGAATTATTTCTAGTAAAACCTAAACTTTTTTGATGATCCATCCCTATTATTACAGGCTTATTTTTCTCAATTTTAAATATTAAACAAACAACCTTATCAGTGCCGATATCAAAAACACAATATTGTTTTTTATTAGAAATGAAATTCAGCATTTTTCATTACTCATATAAACTCTTCCCAAAACTCTAAAGTCAAAATAATCAAACTTTTTATATAAATCAGATTTATAGATATCGTCAAATATATCTATTAATATATCAAGTTTTTTTAATGGAAGAAAGATACAATTACTATCATTAAGTTTTATTTGCCAACCTAGTTTTTTGTCTAAACTAATTTGTTCAATTTCAGAAAATATATTTTTATAATTTTTTAATGTTGCAGTTAATTCTTTAATTTTGATATTTGCATTTTCACCAATTAGAGTAATTATTTTTTGTTTTGAATTTTCAATTTTAAACTCAAGAACATTTCCTTCGTTATCAATATATTTTTTAATATTATCAAAAATCCAGAGCATATTAGGTTTTTTCTCTTCTATTCTTATTTTAAGAGTTCCATTCCATCCCAACCTAAATTTATAACTCTCTATTTCTTTTATCGAGTCCAATTTAAGTTTTAGTGATAATGGATTGAATGACCAAAAACTTTGCCCCTCTTTGATATTTAATTTAGAAAAAAGTAATTCCTCTGAAATATAGTTATTATTGATAATGATTATTTTATTTATTTTTTTTGTATTAAATATTTCTTGAATTACTTGTTTTTTAGCTAAAAAATTTATTAACAAAATAATTAAAACTAAAATTAAAAAACTAATTAAATTTCTTCGCATTGTGCACTTGATAGAATTGTTTCACATAGTTGAAGAAAATCAATCCCTAAATCTCTTGCCATTTCAGGTAAAAGTGAATTTTTAGTTAGTCCAGGTTGAGTATTAATTTCTAATAAATAAATTTTATTTTCAGCAGTGCTATATTTAAAATCAAGTCTTGATAGGCATTTACAATTTATTTCATTATGAACCATTAAAGAGTATTCCTTTAATTTTTTATTTATTTCTTGAGGTAATTTTGGATTAATTATATGTGTGGCAATTTCCTCATATTTATTCTTAAAATCATATAATTCATTCTCAAAAATGATCTCCATAACTCCACATATTTTATCGTTTAAAATGCCAACTGTAATTTCTCTACCCTCTATATATTCTTCAATTAAAAATTTTTCTAAAATATTATTTTTTTTAAATTCCTCAAATTCTTTTGAAGTTTCAATTTTTTTTAGACCATTGCTCGATCCTCCACAGATTGGTTTTGCAATTATAGGTAACTTAGGTTTGGTGGAATTATTCATTGTATGTGGATAACTAATTCCAAGTGCTTCAAATATTTTTTTTGATATAACTTTATTCATTGCCAAAGCTGAGGCCAAAACCCCTGAGTGTGTATATGGAATCTTTAAATAATTAAGAATAGATTGGATTTGTCCATCTTCACCAAATGAACCATGAAGACAATTAAAAACCTTATTTGGTTTTTGCTTTTTAAGATTATTTATTAGATTTTGATAATCATTGTCAACGTTTATAATTGAAGTTCTGTATTTGTTTCTTAGAGTATCAAATACCTGGTCTGCAGTTAGCTTAGATATTTCATATTCATCAGATATACCGCCCCTTAGTATTGAAATTCTGTCAGATTTTTTTAAATTCACCAATTCTCATTAACTCCCAATTCAAATTAATTTTAAACTTATTCCAAACGCTTTGTCTAATTTCTTCTCCAAGAAGTTCAATATCCATTGATGTTGCAAAGTTATCATTGATCAAAAAATTAGAGTGTAAGTCTGATACCTTTGCTCCACCCAGTCTTTTGCCTTTAAATTTAACAGAATCAATCAATTTCCACGCTGAGTGCGATGGTGGATTAACAAATGTACTGCCTCCTGTTCTGCTGGAAACAGGTTGACTTTTTTTTCTTTGTATAGAAATTTCTAACATTTTTTTCTTTATTATTTCCTTATGCGATCTTTTAGCTATGAAACTTGCCTCAACGATTACATCTTCATTTGAAAATGAGCTGTTTCTGTAATTAAAATTAATATTTTTTTTGGAAATTTTTTTAGTCATAAGATTTTTGTCAATAATTGTACAGTCCAAAAGTTGATCGCTTATTTGATGTCCAAAACAACCTGCATTCATTTTAAGATTTCCACCGATTGTACCTGGTATTCCACTCAAAAATTCAAAGCCTGAAATATTATTTTCCAGACAAAACTTTGAAACCTCTATATCTTTGGCTGCAGACCCAACAGATAAAATATTTTTTTTTTTATCAATTTCAATTTTTTTAAAATCTGACCCCAATTTTATTACCATGCCTTTATAGCCACCATCTCTAACAAGAATATTTGATCCTGAACCTAAAATAAAGATTGGTAAAATATTTTTCCCAATTTTTAAAGTTGTTCTAAGCTGTTTTAGAGAATCTGCTCTCAAGAAATATCTACAATTACCACCAGAACCAAACCATGTTTTTTTACCAAATTCATAATTAAATTTAAGTGACGGAAATTGAAGTGAATTAAAATTCATGATTTGCAAAAAATTCTGAAAATTTACTGGCAACTTTTGAGCTACTTCCTGCTCCGAGAAATATTATATTGTCACCTTTTGATATTAGATTTCTTAAATACTTAAAAAAAATTTTATTATCATTAGCTATTTTTATTTTTTTATTCTTATAGTTTTTACTTAAAATTTTTGACAAATTTTCATGACTTACTTTCTTATCTTTTTTTTCACCAGCAGAGTAAACTGGAAGAACAAAAATCACGTCTGCAGTTTTGAAACTTTTTATGAAATCTTTTTTCATTTTTTTTATTCGACTGAAACGATGTGGTTCGAATATTGTGATCAATTTTTTTTTCGTTATAGATCTCAATGAATCAAGAGTTACTTTTATCTCCTTGGGGTGATGGGCGTAATCATCAATAATGAGATTATCTCTTCTATTATAAATAATTGAAAATCTTCTTCTTACTCCTTTAAAGTTTTTAAATGAATGTATTATTTTTGAATCTGGAACGTTAAGTCCTTTTGCAACACTATATGCACTCAAAGCATTTGTAACATTATGATTTCCAATTAGTGGGAGTTGAACATCTTTTAAAGTTCTTTTTTTTTTTAAATTTTCAATTATATCAAATTCAGAAAAGAATTCATTTTCTTTAGTTATTATCTTAACATTTGATGCATAATAATTTGCATCTTTGGAAAAACCATAGGTGATAATTTTTGTTTTCTTAATTTTACTAACAATATTCTTTACATTTTTATCGTCAATATTTACTGATAAAAATCCATAAAATGGAATTTTTTGAGCGTACTCTATAAAAGATCTTTTTATTTCCTTTAGATCTTTGTAAAAATCCACATGTTCTAAATCAATATTATTTATAACCCCAATAGTTGAAGGAAGAAATGCAAATGACCCATCCGATTCGTCAGCTTCTGCTACAATCCATTTTCCATTGCCAAGTTTAGCATTTGTATTTATTTCATTAATAATCCCTCCATTAATGATTGTAGGGTCATATCCTGAAAATTCTAATATTGAGGCAATCAATGATGTAGTTGTTGTTTTTCCATGTGAACCAGCAACTGTAATTGATGGCTTAAGTCTCATTACCTCTGATAGCATCATAGCTCTTGTATAAATTGGAATATTTCTTTTTTCTGCAGTTTTAATTTCAATATTATTTTTTTTAACAGCAGAGGAATGAACTATAATATCGGCTTTCTCTATATTTTTTGACGAATGTGTTCTAGAGATTTTAATCCCTTTATTTTTAAGTCTAATAGTTATATAGTTCTCATTTAGGTCGCTTCCGGAAACATTAAATCCTTTGCTCTTTAAAATCTCTGCTATTGCACTCATTCCAATGCCCCCAATACCGACAAAATGTATATTTTGTTTTTCAGACATCTTCAATTAATAATTTTTTAACTAAAATTGACAACGATGATTTCAACTTATCATTATTTGATTTTAATTTATATGATTTTTCATTTAAAAACATACGTTTTTCTATTTTTTTTGAAATTTTAGCTATATTTATTTTTTTTTCATTTAAGATTATACAATCGTTGTTTTTACTAAATTCTAATGCATTAAGATATTGATGATTGTCCATCGCCTGAGGTAAGGGAAATAATAAACTAAATTTTTTAAATAAATTAATTTCTGCTAAAGTGGAGGACCCACATCTGGAAATTATTATATCAGCCGTGTTATATTCTTTGTAAATATCATCAATAAATTCATTTAAAATAAACTTAACTTTCATTCTCTTGTATTTTTCACTTATTTTATTTTTGTCTTCACTTCTTACTTGTTGAATTAATAAAATCTCAGTTTTAGCTTTAACACTTAATTTTGAAATAATCTGAGGTATTACTTGACTAAAGACTTTTGCACCTTGACTTCCTCCAACTACAAGAATTTTCTTTAGTTTGTTTTTTTTTGCTTTATATTTCCTTTTTTTTCTTATCGGTATACCAGTGTAAATTGCCGATTTTTTGGCATAGATAGTATTTTGAAATGTAAGAGCAATATTATTAGTTAAATATGAAAGAAGTCTATTAGTTCTACCCATAATCGCATTTTGTTCATGAATAATAATTTCAATTTTTAAAATCCTAGCAGCAAAAACAGAAGGTATTGAGGTATATCCTCCAAAACCAATAACTAAATCTGGTTTATGTTTTAATAAAATTAATATAGATTCAACGAATCCAATGAAAATTTTTAAAAGTGAGCTTGGTAATGATAAATTTAATTTAATAGGGGATGATAAGACTTTGAAATATTTTAATTTTTTTTTTTTTGCAATTTGTTCAGTTCTTTTATCTAATAAAAAAAAATATTCTAAATCTTTATCATTTTGTGCAAGAGCAATTGCTGGAAAGAGGTGGCCGCCTGTGCCACCAGCAACTAAAAAAACTTTTCTACGCATTTTTACTTTCTTTAGCAAGCAGCAACATAAATCCGATTATTATCGAACTTGAAATAAAAGAAGAACCTCCGTAAGAAATAAAGGGTAAAGTCATGCCTTTAGTTGGAATAATATTTAAAGCAGATGATACATTAATAATAACCTGAAACATAAGAATATTTGACAACCCAGTCAAAGAGGAGATTATAAAGAAGTTGTTAGATCTTTGAGAAATTAAATGGGCCCTTGCATACATGATTAAATACATCGTTAAAATAATAATAGCAGAAAAACTTCCAAATTCCTCTCCGATTAAAGCAAAAATAAAATCAGAATGAACATCAGGAAGATTTTTTGCTATAGATCCCTCTCCAAGACCTTTGCCAAAAAATCCTCCGTTTTCAAATGAATTTAATGACTTTGTAATTTGATAGTTATCACCAATATCTGAAAAAAAAAAATTCAATATTCTGAATTTTACATGTTCCAAAGTGAAAAAACATAAAGAAGATACTAATAGAAAACTAAAAAGAATTGGAAGGATAATTTTTAATTTAAGTCGAGAGGTTACCATTTGTATAAGCCAAGCCACAAACACTAATATGAACATTCCAAAATCTGGCTGAATTATTAAAAGTGAAGAGATAACGATAAGTAAAAAAATATTCAAGTAAATGGAATAATCATTTTTTAGTTTGTACCTCCCAAGAAGTACCGAACTTATAATTATAAATGAGGGTTTTAGTAATTCAGAAGGCTGAAAAGAAAAACTAAATAATTTTATCCACCTACTTGCTCCTTTTGTTTCTGGAAAAAAAAATATAGTACAAAGTGTGAGAGTAATTCCAACAAAAAATAAAAAAAAAGAAACAAAAATTAGATTTTTTAAGGAAAGTTGAGATAATGTTAGAACTATAATAATACCAGTTATGCAAAAGATTAGATGTTTTTTTAGTAGTAGTTCCGAAGAAAAATAAAATCTACTACTAAAATGATGAGTGATACTGGATATTGAAATAATTCCTACCAACAAAAGTATAAAAGTTGGTATTAAGATAAATTTATCAACATTATTCCACCAGTTATTTTTCTCAATATAATTTTTATTTTTCATATAACTTTAACTTTTCCATAACTAATCTTTTGAATTCATCACCTCTTTTTTCAAAATTCTTAAATTGATCGTATGAAGAACAGGCAGGTGAGAGTATTATATTTGCGTTATTTTGAAATTCTTTAGCATCCTCAAATGCTGAGTTAAAACATTCCTCTAATGTATTGAAGTTCTTACAACTTACAGAATTTTTGTTAAGGAAATATTTAATCTTTTTTCCAGATTCGCCAAAAGAATATGCATTTTTAATATTTTTTAGATTTTTTTCTATTCCTTTTAGTCCACCCTTTTTTTCCCTACCACCTAAAATCCAGTAGATATTATTAAAGGATTTTATAACATTTTTTGCAGAATTAACATTTGTCGATTTGCTATCATTATAAATATTAATTTTTTTAATTTTTCCTAAAAATTCTGTTCTGTGTTCTAAATTCTTAAGTTTTTTTACAGCCTCTATAAATACTTCTTTACTTTGATTCATTAAAAATCCTGCGGTGTATGCAGTCAATAGATTGCTGAAATTATGTTTTGCTTTTGTAAAATAGATAAATTTTGAAGGTATGATAATTTCTTCATTGGATAAAGAATTAAAAATCGTTATTTCTTTACTATTAAAATCAAGATAAATATCGTTTAAATTTTGTTTTTTCATACCTATTCTTAAAAGCTTCGATTTAAATTTACTTTCAAAATTATTAGCGATTTTTCGAGTATACTTGTCGTCAGTACAAATAATTGCATAACAATTTTTGTCTTGATTCTTAAAAATGTTTAATTTTGCCTCTATATAATTTTTCATTGAACCATGCCAATCTAAATGATCACAAGAGATATTTAAAAGAAAGGCATAATTGAATTTTAATTTCTGAATTTTAGCCAACTGAAATGATGATATTTCAACTACAAGAGTCGTACTCTTATTTATTTGTAAATCTGTAAATGGAACTCCAATATTACCACAAGATTTTGATTTAATGAAATTTTTGTAAGAAAGTATTTTATCGATAAAGTTTGTTGTTGTTGACTTCCCATTAGTTCCAGTAATCCCCAAAAGCTTGTTGCAAGGATTAAAAATACTTAAAAGTTCAAGATCAGTAATTATTTTGATTTTTAACTTATTAGCCAAAGCAAGTGCTTTGTGATTATTTACATTTTGATGATTGATCCCAGGACTTAAAACCAAGAAATCACAGTTAATTAAATTTTCTTCAGAGACATCTTTAATATTTAGGTTTTTTTTTTTTGCACCCATTCTTACTTTATGATTATCATCCCAACAGGAGTATTTAATTTTCTTGCTTGACAAATAAACTGCTAGAGACATTCCAGAAACGCCCAAACCTAAGATGAAGAAGTGATCAACTTGAAAGTTTCTAATCATCTTAATTTTAAACTAGCCAAACCAATTAAAGCTAAAATAATAGAAATAATCCAAAAACGAATAACGATTGTAGACTCTGACCAACCTTTTTGTTCATAATGATGATGAATTGGCGCCATTTTAAATATTCTTTTTCCTGTTAATTTAAATGAAATAACTTGAGCAAAAACTGACAATGCTTCTAATACAAAAATTCCACCTATAATGGATAAAATTATCTCATGCTTTGTTACAACAGCAATTGCACCTATTGTTCCACCCATAGATAGAGAGCCTGTATCTCCCATGAAGACCATTGCAGGTGGAGCATTAAACCACAAAAAACCTAATCCAGCTCCAATGAGAGCAGCACAAATAATTACTAGTTCTCCAGTATCACTTACGTACGGGATTTTTAAATAATCAGAGTAAATAAAATTTCCTGTAAAATATGCTATAAAAGCAAATGATAGAGTTGTTATCATTATTGGACCAATTGCCAAACCATCCAAACCGTCAGTAAGATTAACTGCATTAGCGCTTCCAACTATCACAAGACCTGCAAAAATATAATAAATGAATCCTAATTCAAAATAAAAACCTTTTGTAAAAGGAATATAGACAACATTAACAAGCTGAGGATCAATCACTTTATTTAACAAAAAAACAAATAAAAAACATATTAAAAACTCAATAACTAAGCGGTACGAACCTTTAAAACCCTCTGTGCTGTTATTTTTTAATTTTTTGTAATCATCTAATGCTCCTATTAATCCGAACAGTATGGTTATACTAAAAATGAGCCAAACAACTTCACTACTTAAATCTGCCCACAATACAATTGATATAAATAGAGAAATTAGTATTAACATGCCTCCCATTGTTGGAGTTCCTACTTTATTAAGTAGATGACTTTTTGGTCCATCTTTTCTGATTGGTTGCCCTTTAGTTTGAACACTTTTTAATTTTTTAATGAATTTAGGTCCCAAAAGTAATGAAATTAAAAAAGCAGTAAAAAGTGCTCCACCCGCTCTAAAAGTCAAATAATTAAAAAGATTTAAAAAACTAAAACTGTCGATGTATGGACTGAAAAAATAGTAAAACATTATTTACCTAGCTCATATAGTTTTTTTGTTATTAAATGAAGATTTACTGCGTTAGAACCTTTGATCATTATTATATCTTTATTTTTCATTATTCTTAACAATTTATTTAAAACCTTATCATAATTTTTGTAATGAAATTTAAGAAATTCTTTTGGTAAATTTTGGAAAATAAATTTAGAGTGATTTCCGACTGTGATTACTATATTAGGTTTTACCTCAATAATTGTTTTTGTTGCATCAATGTGAAACGACTTTGATAACTTTCCTAGTTCTAACATATCACCAATAATACAAATTCTTCTAGAATGTGAAGAATTAAAATTCTCTAAATTTTTTATTGCTAAATGAAGTGATTCAGGGCTTGCATTGTAGGACTCGTCAATAATTGTTATAACTTTATTCTGAATAGTAATTTTTTTTATTTTTCCTCGCCCTTCAATTGGCTTTAGTTTCGTTAATTTTGGTAACAAAGTTGTGATTTTTATTTTCAATAATTTTGCTAAACCAAGTATTAAAATTATGTTTTTTTCCCAATTTAAGAAAGTGTTTTTATTTTTAATCTTATATCTTTGATTTAAAATTTTAAATGTTGTAAAGCCCTTTTGCATTTTTTCTTCTATTTTAAATTCATTAGAATCTTTTGAACCAAAAGAGTAGATATTTTTTGTATTTTTGAGTGCCTTTTTAAAGAGTTTTTCATGATACCTTGTATCACCTGGAATAATTGCAATAGATTCTTTATCTAAGAAACTAAATATATCGGATTTTTCGTTTGCTATTTCCTCCAATTTTTTGAAATTTCCTGAATGAGCGGTTCCAATGTTTGTTATTATTGAGATTTTTGGAATAGCAATCTTTGATAGCCTCTTTATTTCTCCGGGTGAGTTCATACCTAGTTCAAGTATACAAAATTTAGTATTTTTTGGCATATTTGATAATGTTAAAGGCATACCAATCTCATTATTCAGATTTCCCTTATTACAGTATGATGGTCTATATTCTTTCAATATTTCAAATATCCATTCCTTTAAAGTGGTTTTTCCACTGCTACCTGTAATACATATTGTTACAAGATTTTTGTTTCTTACTCTGGAATATTGAGCAATTTTTATTAATGCTTTCTGGGTATCTTTTACAAAAATTATTGGTTTTCCATAGTCTTTAATTTTTTGATAATTAGCAGTTAAGGAGGCAAAAGCCCCTTTTTTAAATGCATTATCAATATAATCATGACCATCAAAGTTTTTTCCTTTTATTGGAATATAAAGATTTCCCTTTTTGATTGTTCTACTGTCTATTGATATTCCAGAAAAATTAATTTTACTTTTGATTTTTTCAATGTCTAGAATTTTGCAGATCTCTTTTATTGTCCAGATATTCATTTTTCTAACAAAAACTTTCTAGCGATATCCTTATCACTAAAATTAATTTTTTTATTTTTAACAATTTGATAATCTTCATGACCTTTGCCTGCAATTAAAAGAATATCGTTTGTAGATAGCAATCGAATTGCTTTTTTTATTGCTCTTTCTCTATCACCTATAATTTTAATTTTTTGTAATTCAGATATTTTGATACCATTAAGCATGTCATTTCTTATAACTTTAGGATCCTCAAATCTTGGATTATCATCAGTTATAATAATAAAATCAGCATGCTTTAGCGCTTCTTTAGTCATCTGATTTCTTTTGCTTTTGTCACGATCACCTCCACAACCAAAAACAAGAAAAAGCTTGCCTTTTGATAATGTTCTCAACGATGAAAGAACTTCAGATAATGCATGTGGAGTATGTGCATAGTCAATGAAAACTTTTTTTCTATTTCTTTCGTAAATTTTTTCTAGTCTTCCAGAGGGATTCTTAAGTTGGTTAATTAAATTTAAGTGCTTAATTTTTAAATTAGAATTATACGCCATAATTATAGAACAAATTCTATTGTAAATTTCAAATTTACTTAAACAATCAACAATTATTTTTGTATTTTTTTTCTTCAAAATAATATTGATTTCAAATTTTTTATTTATTTGTTTGATTTGTGAAATTCTTACAAAATTTGCTTTTTCACCAAAATCAAGAACTTTTAAATTATTGTTGTTACAAATTTCAAGAAAGTACGAAGCATATTTGGAATCCGTATTAATAACTGCGATTGAACTCTTTTTTGAATATATTTTAAATAGTAATGCTTTTGAATTTTTGTAGTTATTCATATTTTTATGATAATCTAAATGATCCTTTGAGAGATTTGTGAAGGCGATAACATCAAATTTCATTGGATAGAGTCTTTTTTGCTCTAATCCAATGCTTGAAGCCTCATAAATTACTCTTTCACAACCTTGATTTGATAACTTTTTGAGAATTTTATGATTACTTATTGCATCTGGTGTTGTTAAATTAGTATTAAAGATTAATTTATTTTTAAATTTTATTCCCAAGGTGCCAACACAAGCAGATTTAATTTTATTTTTTTGCCATATTTGGTGAACATACGAGGCTACGCTTGTTTTTCCATTTGTTCCTGTTACTGCAAACTTTTTCCTTATATTATTTTTATAAATTATTGAGCTTATTAGAGATGAAGTTAACCTTACATCACTTACTTTTAAAAAAATTATTTTTTTGTATTTATCTAAATTTGTATCTAAAGTCGAATGACATGATAAAATGACAATGATATTTTTTTTTTTCAATAAGTCTTTTATAAACTCTTCTCCATCATAATTATTCCCTCTTATCGCTCCAAAAATATAATTATTTCTTATTTCTCTAGAATTTATAGAAATACCTCTTACTTCATGGTTTTGATAATTAATGATTTCAAAATCAGAGTCACATTTTTGAATGATTTCTTTTAACTTCATTTCTATCTATAAAAATATTTTTCACTATCAATTATTGGAGAGATTTTCTTTACAATTTTAGAAAATGTTGGAGCTGCTGTGTTTCCTCCAGTATTTTCTATTGAATTATTTATATTTGTTTTTGGTTCATCAAATAAAACAAAGGCAAGGAATTTTGGTGTTTCTGATGGAAATACTCCAATAAAAGATGTGATTACTTTTTTTTCAGAATAGCTTCCTTTCTCAGCTTTTTTTGAAGTTCCAGTTTTTCCTCCCACTGAGATTCCATCTACCGAAGCATATTTTCCAGTTCCTTCATATACAATTCTTTGAATTAATTTATTTATTTTTTTGGAAGTATTAGAGGATAAAATTTTCTTTTTTTCTTTTTTATTGTTATCAGATTTATAAATTATTGGTTTAATTTTATATCCCCCATTAACCAATGAGCAAAAAGCAGTAACTAAACTTATTGGGGAAACAGATATTCCATAACCATAACTTATAAATTTAGAATGCGATTCCCATTTTTTTGGTAATTTATTTGAAACAGTTTTCAATCCTTCAATTTTTATTTCATCTTTTAATCCGACCAGTTTATAGAAATCCTCCTGAGGTTTATACCCAATAGATTCTAAAATCATTACACTGCCAATATTTGAAGATTTTATAAAAACTTCATCAAAATCTAATATATCTTTTTTTATATGATCATCCTCAATTTTTTTTTCTGTTGTAATTTGCAAACCGTTTGAAATATTAAATTTTTCATTCTGAGAAGTGGAATTAAGTTCATAGGCAATTGCTGCATTAAAAATTTTTAAAGTTGACCCCATTTCATATCTTGCCTCTGTTGCTAAATTATTTTCACTATTAGGAAGGATTTCTTCTGGATAATTAGGATTAAAATCTGGTAATGAAACCATTGAGATTATACTCCCGTCATTGATATCCATTATTATAGCCAATCCTGATTTTGCTTGATATTGATTTAAACTTTTTGCTAATTCCTCTCTTACTATATCTTGAACTCTTAAATCCAAAGTTAATTCTACATCATTACCTTCAGAGAGTGTATAATCTAAGTTTTTTTCGAGTTTGCTACTTAAGTTAGAAGTTTTTAAACCAGTAACATGAGAAAAAAGGTTATGTTGGGGATATACTCTTTTGTTTGACTTATGAAGTTTTATTGCAGGATCGCCTAGCATTTTCAGTTTGTTAATATCTGTTGGTGAAAGATTTTTTTCAATAAGTGTATATTGGTTTTTACTAAAAGCTCTTTCAAAAAAAATTGGATTTTTTCTGTCAAATATTCGAATTAAGTTTTCTTTTAAGACTGATATATCAAGAGATTTTCTTACATCGATATAAAGATCTTTTGTTTCTAATGACATGGCAACAATTTCATTATTTTTATCAAGAATTTTTCCACGTTTTTTTTCTATTTTATTTGCTGATAATGATACACTCTTAGAGTCTTTAAGAGAAATTTTTAGTAGATTAAATGATACGAAAGAAATAAAAGAAACTGTAAGAAGGAAAATAAAAAAATTAGATTTTTTTGAAAAATTAATACTTCTTTCTTTTTCCGCATTTAAAACTAAATCATTTCTGTCTCTAAATCTTATTTTTTTTGCAGAGAAAGATTGATTGCTTGGTTTTATATTATCGAAATTAACATTATTATTTTTAAACATTTTTCAATCTTCTATTTTTAGAATGTCTGACTGCAAAATAGGTGATAAATTAAATTCTTTTTTATTGATAGATTTAAGTTCTTGTGGTCTGGTTGTATATGAAATATCAGCTTGAATTTTCTCAATATTTTTTTCTATTTTCAATATCTCAGAATTTAGATTTTTTATTTTTGTTTCCTGATTAGCTATTAGAAGTTTGATAGAAATAGTTAAAACTAAGATAATAAATATTATTAAAAAGCTAAAAAATTTCATTGTTTCTCTGCCACCCTTAATTTAGCTGATTTTGACCTAGGGTTTATCTTTACTTCGTCTTTGGTCGGTATTACAGGTTTTTTAGTTATGATTTTTAGATCACAATATTGATTGGAATTATTTAAGGAATTAATTTGTAAAACTGAATTCTTTTTGAAAAAATTTTTAATTATTCTGTCTTCTAATGAATGAAATGCAACAACAACTATTCTAGAATTTTTATTTAAAATTTTTAAACTTAATTCTAAAATTTTTTCTAATTCATTCAATTCTTCATTTATAAAAATTCTTAAAGCTTGAAATACTCTCGTAGCAGGGTGCTTAAATTTGTTGTTATTAATTTTAGAAATAATATCAGATAAGATTTTAGTTGAATTTATCTTATGTTTTTTTCTGTATGAAACAATTGATTTGGCAATCCTTTTGGAATTTCTCTCTTCTCCGTAATAAAAAAAAATATTACTTAGTTCTTTTTCATCATACTCATTAATTATTATCTCTGCTGTTAATTTAATATTTTCAGAGTCCATTCTCATATCAAGAGGTCCATCATTTGAGAAAGAAAACCCTCTAACTGGATTATTTAATTGTGTGTTTGAAATACCTAGATCCAGAACAATGCCATCTAATGAATTAATTTTCCTTTTTTTTAATAATACTTCTAAATTACTTAATTTATCTTTTATAAAAAAAAATCTTGAACCATATTTTTTTTTTATCTTTTCTGCATAATATTCTGATTCATTGTCTCTGTCTACGGCTAATACTTTGCATTTTGAACTCTCTAAAATTATCTTGGAATAACCACCTTGACCGAAAGTCCCATCAAGATAAATGTTATTATCTTTTGGTTTTAAAAAAGATACAACCTCATTAACCATTACTGGATAATGTGAAAGGTCAGATAACATTTTAATTTGCTTGTCTTCTCAAAAAGGCAGGAATTTGAAGAAGATCGTCGTTCACATCATTTTGAGATTCATTTTTTTTATCATCATTTTCACATTTATCACTATTGTTTTTTGAAATGTGCTCACTATTATCCGAAAATCTAAAACTTTCATCCTCTATTACGATCTTACCGTTATTTTCTATTTTTAGTTCTTCTTCCTCTGAGATTTCTCTTATTTCATTAATAAATTCATTTTTACTTACTTCGTTATCTTTATTTACTAAATTATCGCCATTATCTTTATTAATTGGTTTTGTTCCAAAAATCCTACTAAAAAAAGATGTTTTTTCGACCTTATTTTTCTCTGGATGCTGCTCGTTTAATATTTTCTCCTCGGCTAAGAGTTCGTTATTTTTAACCATTTTTTCTGGCTGTCTTAAATCAATTAAGAAACTAGGTTGTTCTATATCAATTTTATTACTTTGATTATCATTTGTTATCTCATTTTTAATTCTGTTGATACCAGAAATACTTGTTACATTTCCTTTATTGATTACATTTTTGTAATAATTTTCTGAATCGATTCCGGTAGAAATGACAGAAATTTTAAATTTGCTATTGTAATCTTTATCTTTTTGTAGACCCCATATTATATTTGCATCTTCATCCGATTCTTCTCTGATTTTATTTATTGCTAGATCTATATCATGAAGACTTGTATCATCTCCACAGGTTATATTTATTAACACACCCTTAGCTCCTGACATTGAGCTATTTTCTAATAAAGGGTTTGAAATAGCTTTTTCAGTTGCCTCATTAACTCTATCTTCGCCATCTGAAACACCAGTTCCAAGATGAACTTTTCCAGTCTCACTCATCACGGTTTTTACATCAGCAAAATCATGATTCATTATTCCCGGTTTAACCATTAAATCTATTATACTTCTTACTCCATCAATAAGAACATTATTAGCAAGTTGAAGAGAATCCGTGAC
>CACHGK010000006.1 GCA_902579395.1 uncultured Alphaproteobacteria bacterium | reverse complement strand
TTGTGGAAAATCTACTTTTCTTAGATGTATAAATCGTATGAATGATACGATTGATATTTGTAGGATAGAAGGAAAAATTATTGTTGATGAAGAAGATATATATTCCACAGAAGTCGACCCGGTTTTACTGAGGGCAAAGATAGGAATGGTGTTCCAAAAACCTAATCCATTCCCTAAGTCAATTTTTGATAATGTTGCCTACGGACCAAAAATTCATGGAATTGTTAATAGCGATGATGAATTAGAGGAGCTAGTTATATATAGCTTAAAAAAAGCTGGTTTGTTTGAAGAGGTAAAAGATAGGCTAAATGATTCAGGAACCTCTTTATCGGGGGGACAACAGCAAAGACTATGCATAGCCAGAGCCATTGCGATTAGTCCACAAATCATTCTAATGGATGAACCTTGCTCAGCACTAGATCCAATAGCAACTGCTGTAATTGAAGAACTTATTGATGAGTTAGTTAAAAACTTTACTATTGTAATAGTTACTCACTCTATGCAGCAAGCTGCAAGAGTTTCACAGCAAACTGCTTTTTTTCATATGGGTAATTTGATCGAGGTAGGGCGCACAGATCAAATTTTTTCAACACCAAGCCAAAAAAAAACTCAGGATTATATAACGGGAAAAATAGGTTAAAAAATGAAAGAACATATTGTAACAACCTACGATGAAGATTTAAATTCTTTAAAAAGCAACCTTACTAAAATGGGTTTGAATGTTGAGAAACAAATCTACAACGCTGTTGATTTAACTAAAATAATCAATATTTCAAAAGCTAAAGAAGTTATAGAAAATGATAAAGGCATTGATGCTTTAGAAAAAAAAATAAGAGGATTTGCAACCATTACGTTGTCAAAAAGACAGCCTCTCGCAGATGATCTTAGGCAGATTATTATTTCTCTTAAAATATCAAGTATACTAGAACGCATCGGTGATCATGCATCAAACGTAGCTGGAAGGATATTATCTGTAAAAAAAGCTCCTGATAGCTACAGCACTGATTCAGTTCACCAACTGGGCCTTTTAGTTTTAAAAAACTTTTCCACAGCCCTAAGTGCTTATGACCAAGAATCAAAAGAAATTGCACAATCTGTTCCCACTGAGGATCTTACAATTAACTCTGTATATGAAACTTGTTTTAGAGAACACTTACATTTAATGATGGAAGATAGAGATATAATTGGGTTTTGTACACAAATGTTATTTATTGCTAAAGAATTAGAGAGAATTGGAGATCTATCAAAAGTAATCTCTAAGGAGGTTATTTATAATCTTCAAGGAACTCTTAAATAAATGAAAACTAAAAAAACAATTCTTGTTGTGGAGGACGATAAATCATTACTACCAATGATTACTTACAATATTGAAAAAAACGGATTTCAGGTAAAATCAGCCACTAACGGTGAAGATGCACTATTGTTAATTAAAGAAGAAATTCCATCATTGGCTATATTTGATTGGATGATTCCTGAACCAAATGGATTAGAGCTTTGTAAAATTCTGCGAAGAAAACAAGAAACCAGTAATTTACCGATTATAATGTTGACTGCGAAAGAGGAAGAACAGGACAGAATAAGGGGTTTGGAATATGGGGCGGATGATTACATATCAAAACCTTTTAGTACCGCAGAACTTATTGCAAGAATAAAAGCCCTTATCAGAAGATCAACTTCTACTCAAAATAACATATTAGAGTTTGAAGACATCAAAATTTTCGATAATGAACATAAAGTATTCAGAGGAAAGACGAGAGTTCATCTTGGACCCACGGAATATAATCTTTTAAAGCATCTTATGGAAAAACCTTGCAGAGTATTTTCAAGAGAACAACTTCTAGATTCTGTTTGGGGACAAGGAATTTATGTTGAACGAAGAACTGTTGACACTCACATAAGGAGACTTAGAAAATCATTAAATATCGAAGGGAAAAAAAACTTGATAAGGACTATCAGGTCTTCTGGCTACTCTATTGATAAAGATTAGACTTGTGTTAATATTAAAAAAAGTGGAGAGGAAAGATTAAGGGAATCTTCAGTGCAAAGAATAAAATATAAAGACGGCATATCAATAATTGTCACGTTATATAATAAAGAAGAATATATTCTTCAAACCTTGAACTCCGCTACAAATCAATTTAAAGAATCTGAAAAATATCAAATCATCGTTGTAGATGATGGTTCAAATGATCGTTCATATAAAATTGCAAAGGATTTCCTTAGGAAAAAAAAAATAGATTACAAAATTTTTACTCAAAGAAATACTGGACCAAGTATCGCGACAAATAATGCTCTTAAGTTTGTCAAGTATTCCTATATCAAACTTTTAGATGGCGACGATATTTTATCTCCTGACAGTCTACATTACATGAAAACTCAGATGGAAAAAAAATTTATAGATCTTCTTTATGGTGATTGGGTTTGGGTTAAAGACCCAATAAAATTCAAGTTTAAAGAAAACTCTCCTGTATCAACTATTATGGAGGATCCAATTAATCAATTTATTCTAAATGGTTGGGGTGGTGCCAGCAACACAATGATTAGAACTGAGGTTATGAATGAGATTGGTGGTTGTGATGATAAAATATTTGTACAAGACTTTTCTATTCCTATAAGAGTTGCAGGGAACCATCTTAAAAAAAAAAATTCCAAAAGATTTTGCATTGGTAGATCTGATAAAATTGTCTGTGTGGGACCAAGTAATATCGATCAAAGAGTTATGTCTATAGACGGTCAAACTTTGTATGACTATTCTATTGGTTCATTAAATTTTATTAATGACTATCCACTAATTGATAGTAGAATAAGAAAAAGAGTTCTAAAAAAAATTGTTTCAAGATGTTGGTCTTGGAGAAGAAGAAACTCTAAAACTGAGTTTTTTGATAGATTTTTTCTCACTTATATTCTTAGTAAATTTAATTTTGGATTGTCTAATGATATTGTTAAATATCATGTTTATAAAACTTGGCTTGATAATTCAAATGTCAGGAAAAGTAATAAAAGTGACAAAAGAAAATTAAAAATCCTTGTTTATGTAGGCCTTGACTTGCTGGGTGATGCACTATTAAAAATACCGTTCTTGAAGTGTTTAAGAAAAACATTTCCACACTCTGAAATTATATGGATGGCGGGAAAAGGGGAAACTATTCTAAACTCGAAATTAAAGCCATTATCATTTGGTTTGATTGATAAAATTATTGATAACTATAATTTTGGCTCGAGCTTTTTAGATTTCTTTAAAGAAGGTATCGGGAAATATGACATTGTAATTGATACACAAAAAAGACTACTTACAACATTAGTTCTAAAAAATATTAAATCAAAAATTTTTATTTCATCTTGTGCTAATTATATTTTTTCTGATTTAGTTCCAATAAATACGAAAGAAAATAATTTGAGTAAAGAACTTATTCAACTTGTTCAAATATTTAATAACCAAATAATTAATTTTAAATTACCTCAAAAAGACACAAATTCAAAAAAAATTGCAATATGTCCCGGAGCATCTGTTATATGGAAAAGATGGGCTTTGGAAAATTTTATTGAAGTTGCTAATCATCTTTTAAGATTAAATTTAATTCCAACATTTATTCTTGGTCCCAAAGAAAAAGATATTGAAAGAAATCTTCAACGTGAATTTGAAAAACAAATAAAAATTTTTTCTACAGATGATCCGATTGAAACCATAAAAATTGCAAAAGAGTGTAGAGCTGGAATAAGTAATGATACCGGATGCGGGCATCTCCTTGCCCAATCTGGAATTCCAATTATAACATTATTCGGACCCACAGATCATAGTAAGTTTGCTCCATTAGGAAATCAAAAAAACGTTACAATATCGTCTCAGGATATATTTAAATCCAAAAATATAAATGCTATTCCAACCGACTATGTGATAAGAAAATTAAAAATGATAATTTAGTTAAAAAAAATAAATCCTGGATAATTAAATATGAAAGTTTTTAATTCTAATGTAAATTAATCAAAAATGAAATTCGTTGATAAGTTTAAATGGCTTGGAACTATTTTTGTATTAGTTGGGATTATCCTTACTAATGTAAACTATTATCCACTAAATATTTATCTTCATGGAACGGGAGTAATCTTTTGGACAATAAGCGGGTACTTGTCCAAAGACAAAGCAATCTTGACTAACTTTGGGTTTCAAATTCCAATTTTTATCTTCGGTATCTTAAACTTCCTTTTAAATTAAGGAAAACTTTCTCTATAATAATTTTTCTAATATTTCTTTAGTAGGCCTTGCGCCATATTGTTGAATTATAATTGAAGCCATCTTACATCCAAATTGTGCCGCAGTTAATGGGTCTAATCCTCTCAGCATTTGAAATAAAAATCCTGCGGCAAACATATCTCCTGCTCCCGTCGTGTCAACTAAAGATTTCACTCTAACTGATGGTATGGTTTTTAAGTTTCTATTTTGATAAATCACAACTCCTTTTTCACCTCTCGTCTTCACCATTATTTCAGTTAAATTTTCTGATAAAAAGTATTCTTCTTCTTTATTTTGAAATAATTCCCCAAACTCAGATTCATTTCCTATAAGAATATGGACATAAGACTTAATAAAATTAAAAAATTCCTTTCTAAACATCTTTACCAAATTAAAGTCAGAAAGAGAGAAAACTATTTTTACCTTTTTATTTATAGCAATCTTAATTGCCTTCTTAATTGCTCTTCTGGCTGACTCAGAACTCCAAAGATATCCCTCAATTAGTAAATATTTGACATCGTCAAAAAAATTTTCTTCAATGTCGCTCTCATCTAAAGTTGTGCTTGCACCCAAGAATGTTTGCATAGATCTCTCTCCATCAGGAGTGACAAATATTATACATCTAGCGGTGGATAACCCATTCTTTGACTGTTTACATAAAAAGTTAGTACCTGTATTTTGCATATTATTTACAAAGTCATCTCCTAGTTGATCTTCCTTTACTTTTCCACAAAACGATGAACTAGATCCTAATAATGAAATACCAACAATCGTATTTGCTACTGATCCTCCAGAATCTTTTTTTATTGGATTTATTTCTTTTAAAATACTATTGGAAACTTCTTGATCAACCAACGTCATTGAACCTTTGCTAAGATTTTTAGATTTTAAAAACTCATCCGAGACAGATGCCAAAATATCAAGAACTGCATTGCCCATTCCAATTATTTTTTTTGTCATAGAATTTCCTAAATTAGATTAAATATAGTTGATTATAACTTGAAATTTTTACAAATCTATTTGAGTTAAATTATATCTTTAAAATAATAACAAATAGTTTTATATAATTAGACATGGATAAAATTTTTCTAGATGTAACTCTTCTTCCTTACAGGAGTCTTTCAAAAAGAGGATTTAGAAATCTTATGTTTACTGTTTCTTTTATTTTTTTTTCAATTGGAGTTTATTTCTGGTATCTCGGTGCTTGGCCTGTTTTTGGTTTTCTAGGTCTAGATGTATTTCTTCTTTATTATGCTTTTAAGATAAACTATAAGTCGGGTGAAATCTTTGAAACAATCAAAATTATCAAAGAAAATCTTCTCATTACGAGAAATTATCCATCTGGGAAGAAACAAACTTGGAATTTAGAGCCGTACTGGACAAGAGTAGAAATTCTTAATCCAGCTCGTCATCAACACAACTTAGTAATAAAGTCAAAAAATAAAGTAGTGCTTTTAGGCTCTTTCTTAAACTATGATGATAAAAAAAAACTTCTTAATCAAATCGAGTCAGCTTTAAAATTACTCAAAAATCTATAAGGATTTAATTCTGAAAAAAATTTCCGTTTCCCTTGTTAGCCTAATTTCGTTAATTTTACTTTCAGCAATTTGGGGAAGCTCATTTTTATTTATAAAGCTTAGTATTGTCTCCATACCCCCAAGTCTGCTTACCTTTTACAGACTGTTAATTGCTACTTTAGTTTTGTTTGTTTTTTGCAAAAAAGAAATAGTAAAATTCAAATTTAACAAAAATAAGATTCTTCTGGTTAGCATTGCTATATTTGGCAATGTCTTACCATTTAATTTAATAAGTTTTAGTGAAATCTATGTTAACAGTAATGTTGCTTCAACTCTGATAGGCACTATGCCACTGTTCACATTCATAATTTCCTTATTAATACTAAAAAACGAAAAATTAAATTTATTTAGCTTTTTTGGTATTTTAATTGGATTTCTGGGTATGTTAATTTTTATAGGTTCATTTGGGTTATCTATAAAATCACTTGAGCTTAAATTTTCATCCTTGATTATTTTATCCGCGCTATTCTATGGTTTTTCAGCAAATTTAGTAAAAATAATAAATCATCAATCCCCTCTAGAAATTGCGTTTATTTCAACAGGCTTTGCTACGTTTTTTTCAATACCAATTTTTGTGTCAAATCTTTACATCTCAGAACTTGACTGGCTTTTAGTTATATCTAATATTTCGATGGTAAGCTTTATCTCCGCAACAATGTTAGGTGTGTTATGTACTGGTTTTGCAATTTTAATTTTTTTCAATTTGATAAAAATGAAAAATGCGGTCTTTGCAAGCCAAAGTAATTTTCTGATTCCTTGCTTTGGTTCACTTTGGGCCTTCATTTTTCTTGGAGAAAAACTATCAGAAAATATGCTCTATGGTTTATTATTTATTGTGGTAGGGGGATGGATGGTTAACAAATCAATTAAGATTTGATTATTTTAATTTATCTAATTCATCAGGCTTTTCACCAACATCGTACTCTTCATACTCCATAGCTGGTTTTATTTCTTTATTATCTTCAATTTTGTAAACAATCTTTACTGCATTTTGAAAGTTTACTCTTGCTTGCTCCAAATTCATTTCTGCAAAAGTAACCGAACCACCAAGCCAAGCATTATCTTCTAATGCATTGGAGGCAGCAATCAAAAGTTCTGAGGCTTCTATTAATTGGTTATGAACCTGTCTAAGTTTTGCTGAGTTAGGAATTTTAATATTCCTTAAATCATCAGGTCTACCAAAGGATTTTAAATGTTCCTTAATTAATTCCTCTGCCTCTTTGAAATGATCTTCATCAGATCTATCATTTCTTAAATTGAAAGCATCAAGAAGCCTGCCTTGCATTATTATGGCATTTCCTAAGTGACCAAGTCTTACATCCATGGTTGACTTGTATTCCGTTAATTGATCATCAGATATTTTTTCTTCACAAGAAATAACAAAAAAAATAGACAATATAAATATATGAAGATGTTTTTTTAAATTCATATCTAATTTTTTACCATATCCATTATTGTATACAAGCCTGGTTTTTTATTATAGAGCCATTTTGCTGCCTTGATTGCCCCTATTGAGAAGACTTTTCTATCTGATGCAATATGTTTGAGTTCCAACCTTTCGCCATCTAAAAAAAAGTAAACAGAATGTTCGCCGACAACGTCTCCCCCTCGAATAGAAGCAAAGCCTATTTCATTTTTCTCTCTAGCTTTATTAGCATTTTTTTCTCTATAAAGGTGCCTTTTTATTTTCTTATTGCCTTCCGTCACAGAACTAGCAAGAGATAAAGATGTGCCGGAGGGTGTATCTCTTTTTTGATTATGGTGAATTTCTACTATTTCAATGTCAGAGGCATGTCCAATATTTTTTGACGTAACTTTCACAATTTTTTTTAAAAGATTGACACCAAAACTCATGTTAAATGATCTTAAAATTGTCATTCCATCAGATAACGAATTGAATTTTTTCTCTTCGTATTTACTAAAGCCTGTTGTACCAGTTACAAGAGCAGGTTTTTTTCTTATCTCATTCATTATTTTCATTAAATTTAGAGTGGCTGACGGCACCGTAAAGTCTATTATAACTTCACTTGAGCTAACAAGTTTCTTAACATCATCTTCAACAACTATTCCTGAAATCTTTTTTCCAACAATGTCGTGTCCTTTTTTTTCACATAGGAAATTTAATTTTAATGAATTGAAGCCTTTAAGTTGTTTAACGATATCCATTCCCATTCTACCACCTGGACCAAAAACTCCTATTTTTAGTGAATTCATTTTCTGATCTTAAGTTAAACCGTCCCAAAAGTCTTTCACTTTCGAGAAAAAACCAGAGCTCTCTGGACTGTTATTATGACTAAGCTCATCATTAAATTCTTTTAGTAATCTTTTTTGATTATCAGATAAATTCTTAGGAATTTCAATAATAAGAGAGATAATCATATCACCAAAAGAAGTTGATCGCAGCGTCGGCATTCCTTTTCCATTTAACCTGAATTGATCTCCATGCTGAGAACCAGCAGGTACTTTTACTTTAACCCTTCCACCTGAAACCGTTGGCACTTCAACTGAACCACCCAATGAAGCATCAACAATCGATATTGGTACATTACAAAAAATTTCTGTTCCATTCCTTCCAAATATTGGGTGTTCTTGCATGGAGACAAACAAATAAAGATCCCCAGGAGAAGAACCGTTTTGCCCAACTGCACCTTCACCAGACAATCTGATTCTACTACCGTCCTCAACGCCAGCTGGGATATTAACTTCTAACTTTCTATTTTTTCTTCTTCTGCCCTCACCGCTGCATGAAGAACAGGGATCCGTTATGGTCTGACCTGCTCCACCACATGATGAACAAGTCCTTTCAACAGTAAAAAACCCCTGAGATGCTCTGGTTCGCCCTGACCCTCCGCAGATTCCACAATCTTTCATACCACTGCCTCTTTCTGAGCCAGAACCTCCGCAAACATCACATCTAATTAATGTATCAAAGTTTATCTCTTTTTTAATACCTGTGAATGCTTCTCTCAAATCTATTTCAATTTCATATTTTAAGTCTTGTCCTCTCTGATCTCTTTTTGGAGCAGCCCTTCCTCCAAAATCACCAAAAAAGTCATCGAAAATATCAGAGAAACTTCCAAAACCTCCAAAACCCTCAGAGAAGCCAGGACCCCCCGATTGTGAAAATGCATCGTGTCCATATGTGTCGTAAGCCTCTTTTTTCTCCGGATTAGATAGGACTTCATAGGCTTCCGAAATTTCTTTAAATTTCTTTTCAGCATCTTTATCACCCGGATTCTTATCTGGATGATATTTCATAGCAAGTTTTCTGTACGAACTTTTGATACTAGCAGGGTCAGTTGTTTTTGTTACCCCTAGAACCTCATAATAATCATTTTTTGACATAATTTATTTAATTAGGCGGACTTCTCCTTTTTGTCGTCATCGCCCGATTTGTCTTTTTTCTTGTCTGTTACATCTTCAAAATCTGCTTCCATAACATCTTCACTTTTCTTCGATTTACCTTTCTTGGGTTTATCTGATTTACTTTTTGAATCGGATTCATTTTGTTTGTCTTTAGCTGCTTTTTCTTGAGCTTCCTTATACATGATTTCTCCAAGTTTCATTGAATCTTGAATTAATGTATCTGTCTTTTCTTTCAAAACTTTTATATCAGCTTTTTCGTCCTTAAAACATTCTTTAAGACTGTTTAAGGATTTTTCAATCTTGTCTTTATCTTCCTTCGGAATTTTAGCTCCATGCTCTTTCAAACTTTTCTCGGTACTATGAATGATAGAGTCGGCATTATTTCTTGCTTCAATCGTTTCTAATTTCTTTTTATCTGAATCAGCATTAGCTTCAGCATCTTTAACCATTTTCTCAATCTCTTCATCGGAAAGCCCTCCAGATGCCTTTATTTGAATTTGATGCTCTTTCCCTGTTGCTTTGTCTTTTGCCGACACTTTAACAATGCCGTTTGCATCTATGTCAAAAGTAACCTCTATTTGAGGAGTTCCTTTTGGAGCTGGCGGAATACCTACAAGATCAAATTGTCCAAGAAGTTTATTATCTGCTGCTATTTGTCGCTCTCCTTGAAAGACTCTGATTGTAACAGCGGATTGGTTGTCATCTGCTGTAGAAAAAGTTTGACTTTTATTAGTGGGTATCGTTGTGTTTTTTTCTATTAATTTAGTAAAAACACCACCCAACGTCTCAATACCCAATGATAATGGAGTTACGTCAAGTAATAATACATCTTTAACATCACCTGACAACACACCACCTTGAACCGCAGCGCCTAGAGCAACAACTTCATCTGGATTAACACTTCTATTAGGTTCCTTTCCAAAAAAATTTTTAACAGCCTCTATAACCTTGGGCATTCTTGTCATTCCACCAACCAAAATTACGTCATTAATCTCTCCTGCGCTCAAACCAGCATCTTTGAGTGCTTGCTTACAAGGTTCAATTGATCTATCAACGAGGTCTGAAACTAAAGATTCAAATTTTGATCTAGAAAGTTTAATGTTTAAATGTTTAGGACCAGAAGCATCTGCTGTTATAAAAGGTAGATTCACCTCGGTTTGAGGTGTGGTAGATAATTCAATCTTAGCTTTTTCTGCTGCTTCCTTCAATCTTTGAAGAGCTAACTTATCTTTTTTTAAATCAATAGACTGTTCCTTTTTAAATTCGCTAGCAAAGTAATCAATTAATAAATTATCGAAGTCCTCTCCTCCGAGTTTAGTGTCTCCATTAGTAGCTTTAACTTCGAAAACTCCATCCCCAATCTCTAAAATAGAAATGTCAAACGTTCCTCCACCTAAATCATAGACTGCCACTGTGCCTGTTTTTTTTTTGTCTAACCCATATGCCAAAGCTGCGGCAGTTGGTTCATTAATAATCCTTTTAACGTCAAGCCCAGCGATCTTACCGGCATCTTTTGTTGCCTGTCGTTGGGCATCGTTAAAATAAGCTGGGACAGTTATTACTGCTTCTTTAACCGGCTTGCCAAGAAATTTCTCTGCTGTCTCCTTCATTTTTTGCAAAATCATTGCACTAATCTGACTCGGAGAATATTTTTTATCACCAATCAATACCCATGCATCATCATTGTCACCTCCAACAATTTTGTATGGGAGAATTTCAATATCTTTCTTAACAGATTCGTCATCCATCCTTCTGCCAATCAATCTTTTAATAGCAAATAGTGTTTTTTCAGGATTTGTAACTGCTTGTCTTTTAGCTGACTGACCCACTAACTGATCATCATTTTCAGCAAAAGCAACCATTGAAGGTGTAGTTCTTGTTCCTTCAACATTTTCTATAACTTTTGGTTCTTTGCCATCCATAATGGCAACACATGAATTTGTTGTACCTAAGTCGATACCTATAACTGACATTTTGGCTCCTTTTCTTCCTAGTTAAATTGGACAGAATTGCAAAATAACCCTTAAGGCATTATTTGGCAATTGTACATAAAGCTATTAATTTATATTATAGAAACAAGAGTTAAATCAAGAAGAAAATGAAATTTTTTTTTAATCAACTGAATATAGAAGAACAATTGATTATCTCTAACGAAATAATAAAAATTTTCAAGGAATCTCCATTGTTTTTACCTAAAACACCTAGATTTAACCGACCATTTAAAATATTAATTACAAACGCCGGTAAATGGGGATGGAAATCTGATATAAACGGTTATGGATATGTAACCAAACATCCAATTACTAAAAAAAAATGGCCAGTAATCCCGAAATTCTTTTTAGAGATTTGGAAATGTTATTGTCGTGATTATTCATTACCAAACTCATGTCTTATAAATCTTTATAAATATCCCTCGTCATCTCTGGGGTTGCATCAAGACAAAGATGAGAACAACTTTAATAATCCTGTTTTATCGATATCTTTAGGAAGCATTGGTGTTTTTAAGTATGGAAAAGATAAAAATAATTTAAGAAAGGTATATCTTGAATCTGGTTCAATTGTTGTTATGGATGGAGATTCTCGTCTTGATTACCACGGTATAGAAAAAATAATAAAAATAAAAAAAAATATTTTGAATGAAATGAAAGAAAAATTTCCTTTAGACTGTAGAATTAATATAACTCTTCGAATATACGAGCCAAGGATTGATTAGCTGTTTTTATCATTCTTCTTTCCAGACGATACGATAACCATAGATGGTCTTAGCAAACGATCCTCAATCATAAAACCCTTTTGTAATTCTTCAATTACGATTCCCTCTGGCTGATCACTATCTTTTTTTGAAACAGCTTGATGAATCTCGGGGTCAAATTTTTCTTTTAAAGAGTTAAATCTTTTTACACCATTTTTCTCAAATATTTCATAAATTTCCTTTTCAACTGCCTGAAGACCAATTACTAAATTTTTTAAAATTGGTGTTTCTTCATTATCTTTTGGAACAGAAATTAATGCCCTCTGCAAATTATCTGTAACATTTAATAAATCATAAGAAAAATTCTTAATTGCATATTTATAATTATCTTGCGTTTCTTTTTCGTGCCTTTTTCTGAGATTTTCATTTTCTGCTAATTCTCTCAATAACTTATCTTCTGCTTCTTTCAATTTAACTTTTAAATCAGCTATCATTTTATCTTTTTCATCAATTGACTTGGAAATGTTAATTTTCGCATTTTTCTTTGATTCACTTTGGAGATTTTCTTTAAAATCTTTTTTTATATTCGAATTTTTTTCGGTTTTTTTATTCATAAGTACCTCCTTAAAATTTATTATTTAATCTCAAATTTTTCACCAATAAGTTTCGCTGTATAATCAACTACAGGAATTATCTTTGCATAGTTAATTCTCATTGGACCTATAACACCAATTGCACCAATTATTTCTTTTTTCTTATTTTTGAATGGACTTATAATTGTAGAACAACCAGTAAGCCCAAAAAGATTATTTTCCGACCCTATAAAAATTTGTAAACCCTCAGCTTGGAGAGTTTCATCAATAACACCCATTAAATTTTTTTTATTTTCAAGTTTTTCAATTAATATTCTCACATCTTCTAGTTGTTCCATAGCTTTTACATCTTCTAGAAGTTTTGAGGTCCCCGTAACTATTAATTTATTTTTTTTGCTTGCATTGTCCCAACATGCAAATCCTTGTTCTATTAAATTTTTTGTGACTTTATCTATATATTTTTTATCGTCTTTAATTTGATTAATTATGATCTTTTTACTTTCTTGCAAAGTTTTTCCTTTAATAATTGAATTCAAATAATTTGTTGTTTCGACTAATAAAGACGCTGGAAGACCCTTGGGAACCTCAATTATTCTATTTTCAATAATTCCTGTTTCAGTTACGAGAATAACTAAAGCTTTTTCATTACTAACAGGAACAAACTCAATATGTTTTATAAAACCTTCCAGCTTTGGAGCAAGCACAATCCCAGCGCAATCAAGAAGACCTGATAACAAAGAGCTTGTCTCACTGAACATCTCCTCAACATTTTGTAATTTTCCATTTATTACTTTCTCAATTTCAGAGCATTGGTTATTTGTTAATTTACCTACTTGTAATAATCCATCAACAAAAAATCTCAACCCAAGATCTGTTGGTATCCTTCCAGCAGAGGTGTGGTTTGATCTAAGTAATCCAGCCTCTTGTAAGTCAAACATAACATTACGTACAGACGCCGCTGAAAGTTTTTCTCCCATTTTAATTGATAATTTTCTAGAACCTACTGGTTTTCCGTCTTTAAGAAAATCATTTACAATTAATCTGAAAATCTTTTTAGATCTTTGATCTAAATCAAATAAGTGAGAAGTTGGGTGGTCATTCAATTTATTTTTTCCAACTTTAGGATTGTTTTTCTTTTGCATAATTATTAATAATACATAACTAAAACTAAGTTATATTTTGGCGTGAGAAAATTCAACAGGAAAAATCATCAATCAAGAGAAATCTTTATAGAAAAAAATATAAGCAAAAATGCTGATGGTTCTTGCATAATTAACTATGGTGAAACCAAAGTGATATGCACTGCCTTCATTGATGATGACCTGCCAAAATGGATAAAGAATAAAAACTCTGGATGGATAACAGCCGAATATGGAATGCTCCCTGGATCAACAAACACAAGAAATAAAAGAGAATCAAGAAGCGGCAAGCAAACTGGAAGAACAATCGAGATTCAAAGATTAATAGGAAGGTCATTACGTTCTATTACAAATTTGGATTATCTAAACGGATATCAAATTATTATAGATTGTGATGTGATACAAGCTGACGGTGGGACAAGAACTGCGAGTATTACTGGAGGTTTTGTTGCATTAAGTTTAGCAATTAAGCAATGTTTGTTAAAAGATCTAATTAAAAAAAATCCAATACTTGATTATATAGCTGCTATTTCATGCGGGATTGTTAATGACGAAGTTATGATTGATTTAGATTATTCCGAAGATTCAAGAGCGGATGTAGATGCAAATTTCGTTATTACGAAAAGTTCAGGTTTTTCTGAAGTACAAATTTCAGGTGAAAAAAGTACATTTTCAACTGATTCGATGTTAAAAATGCTAGAAATGACAAATCTGACAATTAAAGAAATATTTAAAAAACAAATTAATGCAATTGAATAAACCAAAACTAAACTCAGGTGACACATTAATTCTTGCTAGTCATAACAAAGGAAAAATTGAAGAATTTAAAACACTTCTCAAACCATTTAGTTTAAAAATACTCACCTCGTCGGATTTAAATATAAATGATGTAGAGGAAACAGGAAAATCTTTTAAGGAAAATTCTATATTAAAGGTAAAAAGTATACCAAATGAATATGTAGCGCTTTCAGATGACTCTGGGCTTTGTGTTACAAGTCTAAACAACCAGCCAGGAATTTATTCAGCAAGATTTTCACATCAAAATGGAGGATGGCAAAATTCTATGAAAATAATTTATGAAAAGATAATTAATGAAGGAGGGGGGAGATTTGAAGCAAAATTTTTCTGTTCACTGAGTATTAAATTCCCTAATGATCTTATTTATTCATATAATGGAGAAGTATTTGGAAATATTGTATGGCCGCCAAGGGGGGAGAATGGATTTGGATATGATCCTTTTTTTATTCCTCAAGGCGGAGAAAAAACATTTGGAGAGCTAGAACATCAAAAAAAAATTAGAATTGACCACAGAAGTGTGGCCTTAAAAAAATTAATTAAATCTCATCTAAACGACAGCTAGAAACTTCCTCAGTCTTTTCATCTTTTCTGATTTTTCTTATATAAATTTGTCTTTGCAATAAACCTGACTTAATTTTGCTATTACTGAATTCTCCGTAGAAAACCTCATTTCTTATCTCATCATTATTTACAACTTTAAGATTTTGAACTAACCCAATTAAATCGTGAATATAAAAACTTAATGACAAGGGATCTCTCGAAAAGACGTCTTTAAAATTTTTAATATATTCTTTGTTTTTATCTTTGAGACTTGTAACATAAAATGTCCCTTCATACACATTATCCTTTTTATCAGTATCCTCCCATAGACTGGTACCATATATATCTGTGTTATCAGAATTAATATCGTAAAAAGCCAAATGAGATAATATTTCAAGTAATGCATCGCCTTGAGAAGCGATAATTACAGAGTCAAATGGAGTATCCAATGTAAGTTTTCTTTCTAAATTAGTGATTTGCTGTTTTTTTAATTCTTTATCAATTGACTTATCTAGCTTAATTTTTTTTATTTCATTTTTAAGTCTCCTTTTTCTGTCATCAAATCTACTTATTTTTTTTATTTCATCATTTAAATTCATATCTTCATACATTTCAAAAAATTCAATTGAAGCAAATCTTGATACACCAAAATTTTTGGTAAATTTTGAAAAACTGTTTTTAATCACATGTCCATATTTGTCAGAATGATGTATGACAAGAATTTTGGATGACAGATTTTGAGCTAGCTTCTGAATAATACAAGAAACTTGTTCTTCAGGATTTTGCCCGGAGACGATAATATTTTTTGATACATTTGTGAGGTCTGGGGATAAACTAAAGAATATTAAATCGTCTTTATTATCAAAGTATTTTTTTACTTCTTTTGTTTCATCAGAGAAAATTGGACCGATAAAGGTTTTGACACCATTTTTTATTCCTTGTTTTGCTGCTTCTATTGCTCCCTCTGGTGCCCCTTTGGTATCAAAAATTTTAAAGTTCAACTGATTTGGCTTCAACAACATACTGTATCGAAGAGAGTTAATAACTAAGTTGCCTGCAGCACTCTTTTTTCCTGTTAGTGGCAGAAGAAGTCCAACAACATTGTCAATTTCCTTTTTCTCAATTTTTTTCTTAGGCCTTTTCAATTGTAAAAAAGCGAAATTCCCTTCATCCTCTTTAATATATTGATTATCATTATTTTCGTAAGTAACGTCTTCATTATTTTTTAAAGAAATACTATCTTCTGATCCAATTTTCTCAGTTGGTTCTATTTCATTCCTATTTATGGTTTCTATATCAGTTTTTTTTATGTAGTCTAATTTTAATTTTTTATCTGTTTCAACCTTATTAATTTCGTCAATAACTTCAATTGTCTTACTTTGAATTTTATTCTCGTTGTTGTCTTTAGAAAGCTGTGAGGGTGTTAAATTTTCCTCCTCAGTGTCAAATATTTTAGTAAAAAAAGATATTATTTTGCTGTCTGTATCTCTTGCTTTTCCCTTTTCTTTAAATGCTAGTTCATTGGGAATAACGTTCCTTTTTTTTTCTACAATATTTTTTTCTACATTTTCTTTAATTTTTGTACTTTTGTGTTTTTCAGACTTCTTTGATGTTTTTATTTCTCTATCAGATTCATCATTATTTATTTTATCACTTTCTTTATCTACATTGGAGATATTTTCATCGTCGGAAAAAAGTTTTTCTTTAATTAAGCTTACAGACTGATCAATCTGACATCCGTTAAGCAAGACAAACAAAAGAAAAAATAAATTTAATCTTAACAGGTGTGGAATTATTGATTTCGTATATGATGATTTCATGTTAATCAAATTACTAATTTATATTAGTGTATATATTCTTATATATAATGAATCTTTTGGCAACGTAAATAAAGATAACGTATTAAGTTACTTGGGAAGTTTTAACACCCTAAAATCTGATTTTATTCAGGTAAACAACAGTGGTGAGATATTATCTGGAAATTTACATATCTCTCGGCCAGGAAAATTCAGGATTGAATATAACCAAATCCCTCTTCTATTAATTTGTGATTCAAAGAAACTTGCAGTAATCAATAAAGATCTTAAAAATATAAGTTTTCATACGTTCGATGAAATACCAGCAGGATTTTTTCTTTTTAAAGGACTAAGCCTTGATGAAATAGAAATAATTGATCTCAAGAAGAAAAATAATACTCTTTCTGTTTTGATTGTCAATTCGGAACTTGAAGATAAAGGCATTATTGAGATTCTGTTCGAATTGGAGCCTTTGAAAATGAAAAAATGGGTAATTATAAAAAAAGACAATACAAAAACAGAAGTTTTTTTTGATAACCTCTTCTTTAATAACAAAATTTCTCAAGAACTTTATGATATTGAGCGGGAAGATCCCAGAAAAATACCGTTCAAAATAAATTAAAATTTAATATTAAGAAAGTACTTCTTATTAACTTGTTTGAGAATCTCGGGATTATTCGGATCTTTTTCAATTTTTCTTCTTAATCTGTAAATTAAAGATTCTAAAGTGTGCGTGTCTAACTTATTCTTATGTTTCCAAACATTCAACAAAAGGTCTGCTTTTGTTGCGCCCCCTTTACTCTGAATAATAAATTTAATTAATTTGTTTTCTAATTCTGTAAGTTTAATTGTTTTTTCATTATCATTGTCTACTAGCTTGAGACTTTTTGGATAAAAAACTAGATTCTTTAAATTTATGGATTCCGCCATTGTTTCAAAAGTCCTTTTTAAGTTTAAAATAGTTTTAAGAAATTCATTAAAGATTATTGGCTGATAAATAGTTTTTACACCTCTAACATCTTGAGACATAACATATTTTTCTCTGAAAACGCATAAAACTTCGCACTTATTATTTTTTATTTTAAAATCCTTGCACATAGTTTTTAATTTATTTTCAGAATCAATTTCTAATAAAACTATTCCCGGTTTAGATAAAACTTTTTTTAAAGAAGAATCATCTTTCTTTGCAGAAACCTTTATTCCCTCATCTTGGAGTAATCTTATTAACTCAGAAAAAAACACATTTCTTTTTAATAAGGCTGTAACTATTGGCATTTTTGTCATATCCTTTTATAGTGACAAATCTATACATTTTTAAAACAAAAAAAAAAAATATAGCTTCTTTGAAATACAAGGGTAATAGCATAAATTGTTTTGTAGGTGAGAATGGAATTGGGAGAAAAACCAGAGAAGGAGATAAAATTACTCCAAAAGGTGAATTCAAATTACTCAAAATATTTTACAGAGAAGATAAGGTTGATATTCCAAAGACTAGCATACCGTCACAGAAAATAAATAAAAACTCTTTTTGGTGTGCTGACTCCAAAGCTAAACGTTATAATTCTTTTTGTGAAAAAGCAAATAATCTACTTTACGAACATTTATACAGAAAAGATGATCTTTATGATATTATTATCTCATGTGATTTTAATGTTAGTCCAATATCAAGGTATAAAGGCAGTGCAATATTTATACACTGCTCTGACAACTCTACAGAATTCACCGAGGGATGTATTGCATTTAAAAAAAAATACTTTACTGATATTTTGAAATTAATTAGTCCAATATCAAGATTAATAGTTTATTAATTTCTTTTTCCAAAAATTCCAGAGCCTACCCTTATATAGGTAGCGCCATTCTCGAGGGCACTAACATAATCCTCACTCATACCCATACTTAAATGTTCTAAATTAGATTCATTACATAATCTTTTCATTGATTTGAAAAAAGGTTCTGAATCTAGATTGAAAGGCGGTATACACATTAACCCTATAACATTTAAATTTAAATCATTAATACACCAATTAACGAATTTTTTTGTTTGTTTAACTTCAACTCCACTTTTTTGACTTTCATTACCAATATTTACTTGGACAAAGAATTTTTTTGATTTAATATCCAACTTGTCGTTAAAAAGTCGGGAAATTTTTAGTGCAATTTTTTCTCTATCCAATGTTTGGATAACATCAAAAACATTTAATGCTTGCTTTACCTTATTCGATTGAAGAGGACCAATTAGATGAAGTTCAATATTTTCATTTTTTGTTCTTAACACACTCCATTTTTGATCTGCTTCCTGAACTTTATTTTCCCCAAATATTACATGGCCCTCGTTAATTAAAACCTGAATATCCTCTATTGGAAAAGTTTTGGAAACTGCAATTAATCGAGGCAAAAGATTAGACTTTATAGATTTTTTATCTATTAAATCTATTTGTCTTATAATTTCTCTATAATTTGTTACTATTTTATTCATAGATATGAGCTTAACTTTTAAAAAACATTTAGTAATTCCAAAAAAATGGTTTTTTTTTAACCCAACAATAATTTCAAATCATAAATTTTTCTACAAAATATCAAATAAAGATGGGGTGGTATTTCTTTTAGAGGATAAAAAGAAAGGAGAGTTTTTTAGACTTATCCAACCTTATATTTTTTGGTGTAGAAAAAATAACATCAAATTTATAATTCCTTACTCTACATATTGGGCCATCAAATATCAAGCATTTGGAATTATGGTTGATTCAAAATGTAAAAAAATTAATAGTTTAAAAGAGGGTTTCATTCGAAAAAAATTTTTTATTGTTTCTAGAGTTCATGACTTTAAAGAAGCAATAAATATAAAAAAATTTGTAGATCTTGTGTTTTTAACACCTGTATTTAAAACTAAATCTTATGTTAATAAAATTCCTTTAACAAGATATACTTATACATCGCTTTGTTTTTTTTTTAAAGAAAAGATGATTTTTGCTTTAGGTGGTGTAAATTATAAAAATTTTAATTTTACGAAAAATAAAACAGTTCATGGCTTTGGTGGCATTAACAATTTTAAAGAAAGATAATGAATTATTACAATCCAACAAAAATTGAATGTAAATGGCAAAAAATTTGGAGTGAAAAACAATCTCATAAATCTGAAATAAATTCAAAGAAAAAGAAATTCTACGTTTTAGAAATGTTTCCTTATCCATCAGGAAACATTCATATGGGACATTTGAGAAATTATACTATTGGAGATGTAGTTTCTAGATTCTATAAATTGTTGGATTTTAATGTCTTACATCCTATGGGTTGGGATAGCTTTGGAATGCCCGCAGAAAACGCGGCAATTGAGAATAAAATTAGTCCAAAAAAATGGACCGAAGAAAACATAAAACATATGAGGTCACAATTAAAAAAAATCGGGCTATCAATTGACTGGAATAGAGAAATATCTACATGCAACAAAAATTACTACAAGCATCAACAACAAATTTTTATTGATTTTTATGAAAAAGGTCTTGTTTATAAAAAAGATAGTTTTGTAAACTGGGATCCCGAAGATAAAACTGTTCTTGCGAACGAACAAGTTATAGACGGAAAGGGTTGGCGATCTGGGGCAACTGTAGAAAAAAAAAAATTGTCTCAATGGTTTTTAAATATTTCTAAATATTCAAATGAACTCCTTAAAGATCTTGGTGAGCTAAATAATTGGCCTGATAAAGTAAAATTAATGCAAAGTAATTGGATTGGATTATCAAAAGGGGCAGAAATAAAATTCAAATTACTTAATTCAAAATCAACAATAAATGTGTTCACGACCAAACCAGAGACTTTATTTGGTGCTAGTTTTATAGCGTTGTCAGTAGAACACGATCTAGCAAAAAATTTCACAAAAGACCGAGAATTCCAAATTTTTAGGGATAAATGTCTTAAACTTCAAGAAAAAAAAGATTTTGTAAATGAGAAACTTGGTTTCGATACTAAGATGCACGTTCAACATCCTTTATTGACAGGCAAAAAATTGCCTGTATTTTTTTCAAACTACGTTCTAATAAACTACGGAAACGGAGCTGTTTTTGGTTGCCCTGCTCATGATGAGAGAGACTTTGCATTTGCCAAAAAATATAATTTAAATATTGATTGTATTATAAAAAATAAGGAAAAGGAATTACCATATTATAACTTTAAAGAAAATGACACGCTTGTTAATTCAAGTTTTTTAAATGGAAGTAATATCGGAGCAGCAAAAAATTTGATTATAAAAAAAATTACAGATGAAAAATTAGGATCTGAATCATCAAAATTTAAATTGAAAGATTGGGGTGTCTCCAGACAAAGATATTGGGGTTGCCCTATTCCAATAATTTATAGAGAAGATGGAAAAATTTTATCTGTTGATAAAAATCAACTTCCTGTTGAACTCCCAGAAGATCCAGATTTTTCAATATCAGGTAATCCCTTGGATTCTCACAAAAAATGGAAATTTACAAAATGTAGAGCGACTGGATTAAATGCCATAAGAGAAACAGACACACTAGATACTTTTTTTGATTCATCTTGGTATTATCTTAGATTTTGTTCACCAAATTATGAAAAGGAACCTTTCAACGAAAAAGAAGTGTCATATTGGATGCCAGTAGATCATTATATTGGTGGGATAGAACATGCAATTCTTCACCTGCTTTATTCAAGATTTTTTTCCAGGGCGTTGAAAGAATGTGGTTATAAAGTCCCAAAAGAACCCTTTTCAAAACTTATTACACAAGGAATGGTTTGTCATGAAACTTTCAAGACAAAGGATAATAAATGGATCGAACCATCAAAAGTATTTGAGAAAAACAATAAATTTTTAATTAAATCAGGCAACAAAACCGTTGAAGTAATCAAGGGTAGGTCAGAAAAAATGAGTAAATCAAAGAAAAATGTTGTAGATCCTGATTTAATAATTTCAAAATTTGGTGCGGATACTGCTAGACTATTTATGATCTCTGACTCTCCTCCTGAAAGAGATCTTGAATGGTCCATTGACGGAATTAGAGCTACGCATAAATACCTAGAAAAAATTTTTTCCTTTTTGTCGAATAAGCTAATCTTTACAGAGAATTTTAAAGATTTAGATAAATTGAGTTCAGAAGAAAGAGAAATTTACAATTTTACAAATAGAACTATTGATAAGTATACTCTTGACATAAAAAACTATAGGTTTAATTCTGCCGTTGCAAAATTACGAGAACTGTCTAATAAATTGTTAAAATCAAAAATGGAACCAACTATTTTTCATTTCTCGTGGTCAATCTATTTAAGATTAATTTATATTATAATTCCACATTATGCCCAAGAACTTGCAAGTTTATCAGGATTTAAGGGACTTTTAGATGAGCTTAAGTGGCCAAGAACTAACATGGATTACGTTGAAGAAGAAATAGTTAAGATTGTGGTACAATTTAATGGAAAGAAAAAATCAATAATTGAGACATCAAAAGATATTGATAAAGATGAATTAATTAAAAGAATAAAAAAAAATTTAATCAAAGATGATATAAATAAATTAATAGTAAAAAAAGTAATATATGTTCCGAACAAAATAATCAACTTTGTGATATGAAAATTAAAACTTTTTATCTAATTTTACTTCTTACTCTAACCTCGTGCGCTTATAAGCCACTTTATAAAGAATCCAATAATTTTTACCCTAATAAAATAAAAATAATAGTAAAATCTGAAGAGAATTACGAAAATAACGTGTCAATGATGAAAGCGTATTTAAACAAAAGACTGAACATCAAAGGCTCTAAAAAATCCAGCTTAAAATTAATAATTTCTATCAATAAAGATATTTCAAATCTTGGAATAAATAAAGACCTAAATTCATATGCCAGAAGCCTCCAAATTCATGCTATATATTCTTTTAAAGATAGAAAAGGAGAATTAACATCAGGTAACCTAAAAAATAGTGCTAGCTTTAACTACACAACAAATAATTACGCTAACATATTGTCTCTTGAAGATGCGTCAAATAAATTAATCAAATCTCTGTCAAATGACATTGCTGATTTAATCCTTGCTGGTTCTTTTGGAAGATCAGTTCTTCCATGATTATTAAATTTGATAGTCTTGATAACTTTCTTTTAAAGGAAAACAAAAACAAATATTTTTTATTCCATGGTCCAAATATTGGAAAGGTAAACGAATGCCAAGAAAAAGTAGTTAATTACTATAGAGAGAAAAAGAAACTAGATGTGCTAAATCTTCATTCTGAGGAGTTAAAAAAGGGGAGATTACTCGAACTATTTACAACTTATCAAACACCAAATATCTTTGGTGATCATACTTTACTTTCAATTTATCTCAGTGATGAGAGATTAAGTAAAGAAATTATTAGCTGTTTTTCTCAGCAAAATATTTTTAATGTCAGTGTTGTTATTAGATCAGAGCAATTGCCAAAAAACTCTATAATAAGATCATTTTTTGAAAAAGAAGAAAATTGCTTAATTATTCCTTGTTATGAAGAAACAAAAAAAGAAAAAAAATTGTTAATTGAAAAATTATTTGGCAAAGAGAAAATTCATATTGAATTAGATCAGATTGAAATTATTTCTAATAAACTTCCTAATGATAGAATTGAGATAAAGAATGAAATAGAAAAAATATTAATACTTTTAAAAATGTCGCCGAAGGATCATAGTAATGTAAGTCTTTCCAATTTTATTTCCGATTCTTTAGAAATTGATAACATAAAATTCATAAACGACATTGTTATAGGGGATAGTCTTTCATTTTTCAAAGAGTATAACAAATTTACTGACTTCGGTAATGACAACATCAAACTTCTGGGGTACCTACTTGAACATCTTTACAAATTAAGTTTTGTTCAGGGCAAATTACGAGAAGGAAAAAACATTGAACAATCAATGGCTGAATTAAAGCCTCCAATTTTTTTCAAATATCATGATTCATTTATTTATCAGATAGAAAAATTTAAAGAAATTGATATTAGAAAAATGAAAGACGATTTGATCCAATGCAAAAAAAATTTCATTGATAACAAAATTTCCTCTAAGTATGAATTTCTTTTTACTATCTTAAAATTTTTTTCGCCAAAAGATTTATTAAAAAAGACTTAATTTCCTCGCTTATTCTATTTTTATCCTTTTGTGTATTTAATTTTAAAGAGATCATTGACTTGTCTATATTTTTATAATTAATTTGGTTTTTAATAATATTTCGGAATTTTTCTTCAGTCATATTTTTTCTCTCTAAAACTCTTTTTTTCTGAATTTTATATGAGACGTAAGTGTAAAAAATATAATCATACTTTTTTTGCAATCCTTTCTCAAATAAAAGCGGAATATCAAAAAAAACAACTCTATTTTCACTATTATCAAAAACGAATTTTTTTTGCATTTTCCAAATTTCTGGATGAACTATCTTTTCTAACTTCTCGAGCTTTTCCTTGTTTGAAAAAACAAGGTTTCCCAACTCTGATCTATCAATATTTCCAGTATCATCAAATAATTCAGTTTTCAAAGTTCCAAACAATTTTTTAATTTTTTGAATTATATCTTTTTTCTCAAAAATTCTCTTAACAGCCTCATCAGATTCAAAAACATTGTAACCCAAAAGCTTTATAATTTGTGAGACTGTCGTTTTTCCAGTTCCTATATTTCCTGTGATGGCAATTTTTATCATTTCACCCAAGTAGTTTTTTTACATTTATTATATCTTCCTTGTTTAAATCTACATCGAACCATTTTTTAAAAGATTGCGCTGCTTGTCTTATCAACATATATATGCCATTTGAATTTTTAAGACCCAATGAGTCTGCTTTCTTAAGTAATTCTGTCTTTCTAGGACTATAAATTATGTCATAAACAAAAGTTCTTTTCGAAAGCAAATCTAGATTAAAAGACAGTTTGTCAGAATGATTCATTCCATGTGTTGAGGTATTTACTAATAGATCGGTATGCCTGTTTGGTTGAAATCCCCAAGGTCTTACTTTAATTATTGTTTTGTCATGATCGGAAAAATGGTTTTTTAATTTTATTGCTGTTTTTTCTGTTCTATTTGAAATTTCAACAACATCGGGCTTTAATTTTATAAGTTGAGATATAATTCCATACGCCGCGCCACCGGCGCCAATACAAAAAATATTAGATCCTGGTTTTAATTTAATAGCTAAATCTTTTATTAGTGATTCAAGAAAGCCTAATCCATCGGTATTAGTTCCGATGATTTTTCCTTTTTTTCTGTATATTGTATTTACAGCCATGCTTTCTTTTGCTGTATCATCAATTATATCTACTAACTCGAAAACCAATTTTTTAAATGGTACGGTAACATTTAATCCTTTGATTTTTCCTAACCTTACGTCTTCAATGATTTTTGGTAATTGCTCTACAAGGATTTCTTTTTTTTCATAAGCTGCATTTAATAAATACTTTGTTATCCAATAATTATGAATCAATGGTGACATTGAATGTTTTATTGGGTTCCCAATTACAAATAACTTTTTCATTTTAAGATAATTTCTTAATAAAATCTTCCAAAGGGAAACCTAGTATAGTCTCTCTATCGCCTGATAAAATTTTTATGAAGTTGAACTTACTATTCTCTTCAATTTTGTAAGACCCTACTGTTGACAGAACAGTTTCTTTATTATTGGATATATACTTATTAAGAATGGAATCTGATACATTTTTGAAAAAGATTTTAGCTACCTTCAAATGACTAAAAAATTGTTCTCCTCTCTTGATGACATAAATTGAACTGTACAATTTATGTGTTTTGTTTTTCAAAAAAAGCAGGTTTTCCTTTGCCTTCTTTAATGTTTTTGGTTTACTAATAATTATTTTATCACAAACCAGGACTTGATCTGATCCTATTATAATATCATTAGGATATTTTGTTTTTAATGATAACGCCTTTTGCTTTGCTAAATCACTTGAAAGCTTTTCTGGTTCTAGCATGGAAATTTTAAATTTATCCTCGTCTATTAAGTGTTTTTCTACAATAAAGTTTTTTGTATATTTCTTCAAGTAATCTATTCTGGTCTTACTTGACGATGCTAGGATAATTTTATAATTACTTGTTAATGGTTTTTGATTAAGCATAAGTTCGTTTTTGTTATTATAGTTGTTCTGTTTTCTATTAACATGTTAAGAATGTGGATTTTTTTTTTGTCACCTTATCCTTTATTTTCTTTTTTCTTTTTTCAACATGTTTCTCGTTTCTTCTCAGGTCTTTTGACTAATAATTAACATATTATTACCAAGTTTTTATAACATTTTTTTGTTAGTATTCTGTTAGTAAAATTTATCACCATAATTATCTATACAACAACAACAACAAATATATATATATATATATAGTAGATGAATATGTTACAAAAGACACCTATCTGGTTTATGAGGCAAGCAGGAAGGTATTTGCCTGAGTACAAAGAAATAAGAAAAAAAGAGAAGAATTTTCTTGATCTTTGTTTCTCTCCGGAACTTGCTGCAAAAATATCCTTGCAACCTATTGTTAGGTTTAATTTTGATTTTATAATTCTTTTTTGCGATATTTTAGTTATACCACATGCACTGAATCAAAAAGTACAATTTAAACCAAATCACGGTCCTCTTTTAAACCCAATATCTTCTATACATGACCTTGATTATAGAAATATAAGAGCAAATTTACAGAAGCTGTCTCCTGTGTTTGAAACAGTATCAATTTTAAGACAACAGAAGAAAGAAAAAAAACTTATTGGATTTTGTGGAGGACCATTTACGGTAATGAATTACATGATAGAGGGAGGATCCTCAAAGGAACACAAGAAAATTAAAGCCTTTATAAAAAGAGAAGCAAAGGAAGCAATTAATTTAATTAGAATAATAACAGAGATGTCTATAGAATACTTAAAATTGCAAATAGACTATGGTGTAGATTATGTAAAAATTTTTGAATCTTGGGCAGGTTTGCTAGAAGCAAAAGAATATTATAAATTCATTATAGAACCAAATAAAGAAATCAGTGAAAGTATAAGGAAATATTCGAGAAAAACGAAAATCATTCATTTCCCAAGAGGATCAAAATCAGAATACATGAATTTTATTCAGGATGTTTATTGTGATGTAATTGCCATTGATAATGATTTCCCAGAAAAATTAATAGATGTAGCCAAAGAGAAAAAAATTACTATACAAGGTAATTTAAACCCAATAGACTTGGTTAGAGGTGGACAAAATTTAGAGAACAAGACAAAAGAAATACTAAAAAAATTTAAAGAGAATAATCATATATTTAATCTGTCACACGGTGTTCTTCCAGAAACACCAATAGATAATGTGCATAAAGTAAAAACCATTATAGATAAAAATGAAATTACCTGATCAACACCCAAAGATGCCAAAAAAAAAGACAGGCTTTTTAATAGTAAATTTAGGCACGCCAGATTCGACAAAATGGATAGACATAAGAAGATATTTAAAAGAATTTTTATCCGACAAAAGAGTAATTGAAGTCAACCCGATAATATGGCAAATAATACTAAATTTGATAATTTTAACTTTTAGACCATCCAAAACAGCAAAGGCATACAAAAAGATATGGCTAAAGAAAGAAAACACCTCACCACTTCGACATTATACAATTAGCCAAGCACAAAAAATCAGAGAATTAAGTAAAGAAAAAAATATAGTTATCGATTATGCAATGAGATACGGAAACCCAAGCATAAAAAAGAAAATGGAAGAAATGCAAAGTATGGGATGTCAAAACATGATTATTTTACCTTTATATCCACAATATGCTGCAGCAACTACAGCGACTGTCTGTGACGAAGTATATAGAAGCTTAATGACAATGAGATGGCAACCAAGTCTACAAATAATACCACATTATGAATCAAACCCACTTTATATTTCAGCATTAAAAAAAAGCATAGATAAGGCACTAAGAAAAGTATCGTGGAAACCAGATGTAATTGTTGCTTCATACCATGGAATACCTAAAAAATATTTTGATAAAGGAGACCCATATCATTGCTATTGCCACAAGACCACACGATTGTTGCAAGAAAAATTAAAAATTAAAATACCAATAATAACAACGTTTCAATCCAGGTTTGGACCAGATGAGTGGTTACAGCCCTACACAGATAAGACATTAGAGAATTTACCAAAAGAGGGAAAAAAAAATATTTTTGTTATTTGTCCGGGTTTTGCATCTGATTGTGTGGAAACATTAGAAGAAATATCGATGGAAGGAAAGGAAAGTTTTATGGAAAACGGAGGAAAAAATTTCTATACAGTGCCTTGTCTGAATGACGATCCAACTCATATTAAATTGTTGTGTGCTTTGATGGAAAAACATCTTATAGAGTGATAGCATGGATATTAATTTTTACAATATATATAAATACTTCCACATTGTTTTTTTAACAACATGGATGGCAGGGTTATTTTACTTACCAAGAATATTTGTATATCATTCTAGAGCCAAGACTGGTTCGACTGAGTATAAAACTTTTATGGAGATGGAAAAAAAATTAATGAAATTTATCATGAATCCATCCTTGTATTTGACATGGTTTTTTGGCATTTCCTTGGTAGCACATCAAAACATAAATCATGAGTTGTGGTTAGTTTTAAAAGTTCTCTTAGTCGGGTTAATGACAATTTTTCATATGTATTGCGCAAAAATAAGGAAGAAATTTGAAACAAAAAGGAACAAAGAGTCAGAAAATTTTTATCGAATTATTAATGAGATTCCTACAATACTGTTTTTATTAATAGTTTTTTTGGTTGTATTTAAACCATTTATTTGACAACATAGGACTAATAAATTATAAAATAAGTTCTTCCTTTCCCCCTAGAAATTATGCATTTAAAAGATCTGAAATCAAAAAACCCCTCTGATTTACTAAAAATAGCCGAAGACTTAAAAATAGAAAATGCCGGAACGTTGAGAAAGCAGGATATGATCTTCTCAATACTTAAACAAATGGCATTAAATAATGATGCTATTTACGGAGAAGGAGTTCTTGAGATACTTCAAGATGGATTCGGCTTCTTAAGATCACCAGATGCTAATTATCTTCCTGGGCCCGATGACATTTATGTTTCACCATCGCAGATAAAGCAAAACAGTCTTAGAACAGGTGATACTGTTGAAGGAGAAATGAGATCTCCAAGAGAATCCGAGCGATACTTTGCGATTACTAAAATTGATAAAATAAACTTTGAAGAAGTTCAAAAAACAAAACAGAGAATTAACTTCGATAATTTAACCCCTTTATATCCAGAAAATAAATTACGAATGGAAATAGAGGATCCTTCAGTAAAAGATACAACTAATAGAGTAATGGATTTAATTACTCCACTAGGAAAAGGTCAACGTGCACTTATTGTTGCACCCCCTCGAACAGGGAAAACTGTAATGCTTCAAAATATTGCGCATTCGATCACAACTAATCACCCTGAGGTTTATTTAATTGTATTATTAATTGATGAGAGGCCTGAAGAAGTTACAGATATGATTCGTTCGGTGAAAGGTGAAGTTGTTTCCTCAACTTTCGACGAACCAGCGGTAAGACACGTTGCAGTTTCTGAAATGGTAATTTCTAAAGCTAAGAGGCTTGTTGAACATAAAAGAGACGTAGTGATTTTATTGGATTCCATAACAAGACTTGCAAGGGCGTATAACACACAAGTGCCTAGTTCTGGGAAAGTATTAACTGGGGGTGTTGACGCAAATGCTCTTCAAAGACCAAAAAGATTTTTTGGAGCTGCTAGAAATATAGAAGAAGGTGGCTCCCTTACCATAATAGGAACAGCCCTTGTTGATACAGGATCAAGAATGGATGAAGTGATTTTCGAAGAATTTAAAGGAACTGGTAATTCTGAAATACTTTTAGATAGAAAATTGTCTGACAAAAGGGTGTTTCCGTCAATTGATGTCACGAAGTCTGGCACAAGAAAAGAAGAACTTTTAGTATCAAAGGAAGATCTTTCAAAAATGTGGATTTTAAGAAAAATTTTAATGCCAATGGGTGTTACAGATTCGATGGAATTTCTACTAGAAAAAATCAAAAACTCCAAAAATAACGGAGATTTCTTTGAATCTATGAACTCTTAAATGAAAATTATAAGCTGGAATGTTAATTCTATTAGAATAAGAATTAATTGTATCTTAGAAATTCTTGATAAGGAAAAACCGGACATTTTTTGTATGCAAGAAACCAAAGTAACTAACTCTCAGTTTCCAAAGAAAGTTTTTAAAGATAAAGGCTATTTTTCATATTTTAACGGCATACCCTCATATAATGGAGTCGCAATACTTTCAAAAAAAGAGGCAAAGAAAATTAATTTCATAAATTTCTGTGATAAAGAGGATGCCAGATATATATCTTTAGAAATTGATGGAATTGAGTTTATGTCTATTTATGTGCCAGCAGGTGGAGACGAAGCTAATATCCATTCTAATCCAAAATTCAAGCATAAGTTAGATTTTTTAGATGAAATGCTTATATTTCTTAAAAAGAAAAAAAATAAAAAAATTGTAATTTGTGGAGATTTAAATATAGCACCAAATGAAGATGATGTTTGGTCTCATAAGAGTCTGATTAATGTGGTCAGTCACACAGAAATTGAAACAAAAAAACTTAAGGAAATTTTTTCAAAGTGTAAGTTGTTGGATTCAATTAGGTTTTTTATAAACCCACCTCAGAATATTTTTACGTGGTGGAGCTACAGATCACCTAATTTTGAAGCTAATAATCGCGGAAGAAGATTAGATCATATTTTAACATCTTCAAACTTGGCAAAAAAGCTAGAAAGTGCCAGAATTTTTAAGGACTTTAGAAAAAGAAAAAGACCTTCGGACCATGTTCCAGTAAGTCTGCTGATAAACTCATCTTAATCAATAATTTTCCCTAGCTGTTTGCCACCTAATATGTGAAAATGAAGATGGGGAACTTCTTGTCCGCCCTCTTTTCCTATGTTTGATATTATTCTATATCCATTGCTTAATTTTAAAATTTTCGCAATTTTTTCAATTGATCTGATAAACTCAGATATTGTTTCATTACTGGCATTTAAACAAAAGTCGTTCAAACTACAAAACTTTTCTTTTGGTATGACTAGAACATGGATGGGTGCTTGAGGGTTAATGTCCTCAAAAGCTAAAACCTTCTCGTCTTCATAAATTTTTTTTGATGGAATTGTTTTGTTTAATATTTTGGAAAAGATATTGTCATTGTCATAATTTTTGATATCAATCATTTTTCATCCTAGTTTCCAAAGCATTTAAAACATCATCAAATGAAAGGTTTGATGATTTTAAAAGGACCAGCAAATGGAAAATCAAATCTGCAGACTCCTCAATTATTTCTGAATCCTGTTGAGCTAAATATGCCGTGACGGTTTCTACAGCTTCTTCTCCGAGTTTATTTGCAATTTTTACCTTTCCGTCTTTTAAGAGAGAAAAAACATAGGAATTTGACGAGGCAGTTGAGCTTCTTTCATCTATTATTTTTGTCAGTCTCTTGATTATATCTTCAGTCATATTGGTTCTTTATAAAATTATCAATTCTTACTTCAACTCCATTTGATTTTAAATATTTTTTTACTTCTGTGATAGTAATTTCTTTAAAATGAAACACAGATGCCGCTAGAACAGCTGAAGCACCTCCATTTTTTATTCCAGTAAGAAAATGCTCTAGTGAACCAACACCGCCAGATGCAATTACAGGGATTTTTAAACTATTTGAAATAGTTGAAGTTAATTCTATGTCAAATCCATTTTTGGTACCATCTTGATCCATCGAGGTTAAAAGAATTTCACCAGCCCCAAGACTTTCTGCTTTTTTAGCCCATTTAATAGCATCAATTCCTGTATCTACTCTGCCTCCGTTAATAAAGACATTCCAACCATTAGACTTTTTTTTAGCATCTATTGCCACCACTATACATTGATTGCCAAATTTCACTGATCCTTCTTGAATTAAATAAGGATTTTTAATTGCAGCACTATTTATTGATACTTTATCTGCACCTGCGTTAAGAAATTCTGTCATGCCCTTTACATCTCTTATTCCCCCACCCACGGTAAGAGGAACAAAGCAATTTGCTGCTGTTTTTTTTATTACTTCTATCATTGGTTTTCTTTTTTGATGTGTGGCGGTAATGTCAAGAAAGGTTATTTCGTCGGCCCCTTCTTTGCTATAAATCGTAGCCTGTTCTACAGGATCTCCTGCATCTTTTAGTGAAACAAAATTTATCCCTTTTACGACTCTTCCGTCATCAACATCCAGGCAAGGTATTATTCTAGTTTTTAACAAATTACTTCTCTATAATATTTATTGCATTATTAACAGTAAATTTATTTTCATAAATTGCCTTTCCAGATATCACCCCAATAAGGTTGTCAGTTTTAAGTTTTTTAATTTTTTCTAAGTCTTTTAGTGACGAGATTCCTCCAGATGCAATAACATTAAGTTTTGTTAAAGCAAGTAGTTCTGATAATAAAGTGTAATTTGCACCTTTCATTAAACCATCTTTATTAATATCCGTAAGAATAATTGCGGATATTCCTGAGTCTTCGTAAATTTTTATTATTTCTTTGAAATGAATTTTTGAATTTTTTTTCCACCCCTCTGTTGCTACAAACCCATCTCTAGTATCTAAACCGATACCAATCTTGTCTGGGAAAATTTTACAAACCTTTTTGACAAATTCTGGTTTATTTAGTGCAGTTGTCCCAAGAATAATTCTATCAAGATTATTGTCGATGTATTTTTCAATTGTTTTAAAATCTCTAATTCCTCCACCAACTTGTATTTTACATTTTACATTTTTTTTAATTTGAAAGATAGTTTCCATATTTCTGCTCATTCCTTCAAATGCACCATCAATGTCAACCGTATGGATCCATTTAGCTCCTTCATCAACAAACTCTTTTGCTTTTTTTACAGGATCATTTCCATAAATTTTCATTTGGTTTAATTCACCCTTTTCTAATCTGATGAACTGTCCATTTTTTAAATCTATAGCTGGATAAAAATTCATTAAAAATCCCAGTCTTCAAGAAAAGTTTCTAGAAATGCTAGTCCAAAATAATGACTTTTCTCGGGATGAAATTGAGTACCAATTATATTTTTATTAGAAACCATAGCTGTAATTTCTTCTCCATGATTTGTACTTAAAATTTTTTCTTCCTCATTTTTTAGATTGAAGTTGTAGCTATGTACAAAGTATGCACAGATTTCATCGACATTCGAAAATTTGATTTTTTCTAATAATTTATTTATAAATTTATTCCTTTTTAAAAACTTTAGAGAATTCCAACCCATATGCGGAATTTTAAGGTTTTTATTTGGTGTTTGAATTTTTTTAACCTCTCCTCTAATCCAATTGAGCCCGGGAAATTCACCTTTCTCATATCCTTTTGTTGCGAGCATTTGCATTCCCACACAAATTCCTAAAAATGGTTTTCTCTTCTCTATTACATTTTCAATTAATTGTTCTTTGAGTCCGGATTTTTCAAGTCCACGAATGCAAGATTCAAAGGAACCCACTCCAGGAAGAATTATATGAGAAGCATGTTTAAGGTGATTAGCTGATGAAGTAACTTTAATTTTGATGTTTTTATCATGACTCACTTCATTTAGAGCATTAAATACTGATCGTATATTTCCAGAGCCGTAATCAATTATCAGCGTTTCTTTCATTAACTTTCTTCTGAGAGGAATTTGACTAAAGCACTTTCTTTAGATTTTGCATTTATAAGTTTCAGTGGAGTATAATCTTTACTAATAAGGTATTGTATTTGTAGGTCTCTTGCAAAAAATCCCCAAAATAAACTAGATATTAATGAGATAAGAAAAAAAAGAAAAGGAAGGTGTATGATTTTTAAAATTAAGTTAAAACCGGCTAGGAAAGTAATTCCAATTATAGAATAAAACCAAAGCTTTTTAAATAAAGCCCAAATTGGGCCAAACAGGAAAGCAATAAGAGAAAAACCAGTTTCCACAACCTCTAAGCCTTCACTAGAATTCTTACTTTTTAAAATACAAAATGTTAACATTGGTATAATTTCTCTTAAAGAGAGCCTTTAGTAGAGGGAATTTCATCCATTCGATTTGAATCTATTGAAATGGCCTGACGCAAAGCCCGGGCTAAACCTTTAAAACAAGACTCGATAATGTGGTGATTATTTTCCCCATATAAATTCTCGACATGTAATGTAATTCCAGCACTTTGAGAAAAAGCTTGAAACCACTCCTTAAATAATTCTGTATCCATCTCTCCTAATTGGGAGATTGATAAGTCAACTTTCCAGACTAGATAAGGTCGATTAGAGCAGTCAACAACTACCCTTGAAAGAGTTTCATCCATTGCTGATAGTGCCTGACCAAACCTAAGTATGCCCTTTCTATCACCGAGAGCTTTTGTAAAAGATTCTCCAAGTGCCAAAGCACTGTCTTCAGTTGTATGGTGATAGTCTACGTGAAGGTCACCTTTAGCTTTAATTGTAACATCTATTAGGCTGTGTTTTGATAGCTGATCTAACATGTGGTCTAGGAATCCAATTCCAGTATTAATTTGACTTTCTCCCCTTCCATCAAGATTTATATCTACCAGAATTTCAGTTTCTTTAGTTTTTCTATTTACAGAATATTTTCTCATATGTAAATTTACTGGATATTAATTCTAAAATATATAGATTATTAATAATTTATCAATGAGGCTAAAATTTAATGAACATAAACCATAATCCGACCAGATGGTATGGTACAACTGTTGTTTCAGTGAGAAAAAACAATGAGGTTGTGATAGCGGCTGATGGCCAAGTCACTCTGGGTAATACAGTAATGAAAGCTAATGCAAGAAAGGTAAGATCGCTTGCAGGAGGAAAAGTAATTACAGGTTTTGCAGGTGCCACAGCAGATGCCTTTTCTTTATTTGAAAGGTTGGAGTCAAAATTAGAAAAATATTCAAATAATCTGATGAGATCATGTGTAGAGTTAGCGAAAGATTGGAGAACGGATAGGTATTTAAGAAGACTGGAGGCAATGATGCTGGTGGCGGACAAAGATGTAAGCCTTATCTTAAGTGGAACTGGTGATGTCTTAGAGCCCAAGGATGGATTGATGGCAATCGGATCTGGAGGAAACTTTGCATTAGCTGCGGCTAGAGCACTATCTGATTCTAAGTCAAAACCAGAAGAAATAGCAATAAAGAGTCTTAAGATTGCTGCTGAGCTATGCATTTATACTAACGAAAATATTATTATAGAAAAAATCAAATGACATCTTTTACGCCACGTGAAATTGTTTCAGAACTAGACAGATTTATTGTAGGTCAAAAGACCGCCAAAAGAGCTGTTGCAATTGCCCTAAGAAATAGGTGGCGAAGACAACAAATCCAAGGGTCTCTGAAAGATGAAGTGTTGCCAAAAAATATTCTCATGATTGGTCCAACAGGAGTTGGTAAGACAGAAATAGCAAGAAGGCTCGCGAAATTAGCGGATGCCCCATTCATAAAAGTTGAGGCAACCAAGTTCACAGAGGTTGGTTATGTAGGAAGAGATGTCGAACAGATTATAAGAGATTTATTAGAAGTTTCGATAAGTAATAATAGGGATAGTTTGAAAAATGAAATTAAAGCTAAAGCAGAGGTAAATGCTGAGAAAAGAGTTATTGAAGCGCTAGTTGGTTCTTCAGCAACTCATCAAACAAAAGAAAAATATAAAAAAATGCTTAGAGAAGGAGAATTGGATAACCAAGAAATAGAAATTGAACTAACATCCAAAAGCACGTCTCCGCTAAAGTCTATGGATATTCCTGGAATGCCAGGAGGCTCAATGGGAATGATTAATCTTGGAGAATTGTTCGGAAAAGGCTTTGGTCAAAAAAAAGAGAAAAGGAAACTATCTGTTAAGGAATCTCATGAGATCTTATTAGACGAAGAATCTGAAAAACTTATTGATAATGAAAATCTGATTAAAAGAGCAATTTCGAATGTTGAGAATGACGGTATAGTTTTTATTGATGAAATTGATAAAATTTGTGGGAAAAACTCAGGAACCTCTGGAGAGGTTAGCAGGGAAGGAGTTCAGAGAGATTTATTACCTTTAATTGAAGGTTCAACAGTTAGCACAAAATACGGTTCAATAAAAACAGATCACATATTGTTTATCGCTTCTGGAGCATTTCATTTATCAAAACCAGCCGACCTTTTACCTGAGCTCCAAGGAAGACTTCCAAATAGGGTTGAGTTAACTGCTTTGGGAAAAGATGATTTTGTAAGGATTTTAAAAGAACCTGAAAATAATTTAATTAAACAATACATAGAGCTTATTGCTACAGAGGGTGTAAAGCTAAACTTCAAAGAAGAGGCAATTTCAGAAATTGCCTCTATTGCAACCAAGGTTAACGAGGAAGTAGAAAATATTGGTGCGCGAAGACTTCATACAATTTTAGAAAAAATACTTGAAGATATAAGTTTTAATGCATCTGAAAAAAAATCTAATGATTTAGATATTGACGCTAAATATGTCCAAAATCAAATTGGAGAAATTTACAATGATACGGACCTTACAAAGTTTATCTTATAGCCTTTTTTAGATAAATTAAGAATGCACCTTTCCCACCTTTACTTGGGGGAGCATGATCAAACCAAACGATTTTTTCACCTAACGTTACCGAATTTAACCAAATGGGTATATTTTTTTTTAAAATACCAACACCTTCCCACCCATCGGCAACGGAAAGTCTTTTTCCCTTTCCGGAGATGATTAATACAAGTCTATTTTGCGATTTAAAATTATTATTAATGAATTCTAATACTAATTTTTTAGATTCATTCAGAGAATAACCATGTAGATCAAGCGTAGCTGAAATTCTAATTTTACCTTTTAAAATCTTTTTCAGTATATTCTTTTCTAAGGTTTTAGAATTGTCAGTTGATTTGATATCGAGACCAGCTAAATCTTCTAAATTACTTTCGCTTTTTTTCAGTGCTTGTTTTTTTTTTATTTTTCTATTAAAAATAATCTTTGTCTTATCTTTGATAGGACTTACAGATTTCTTAAATATTTCCCAATCATCAACCACTACTAATTACTATATGGAATTAGAGCCAGAAGATAAATTTTTTTTTTTAGCTTGCCTGCTTTTTCTTCAGCTTTATCCTCTCGACCTGTAAAAATATCTGCCCTATTCGGACCAATGATTGCCGAACCAGTGTCTAATGAAACAACTGGAAGATACATTTTCTCAGCTTCTGAAAGAATAATGAATGGCAATCCTAATGGATATATTTTTTTATCAACTGCAATACTTGTTTCAGGTGAAAGTTGTATTCCAAATGCTCCAACTGGATGATGATTTTTTGATTTGAAGCTTTTAAAAAAAATATATCGTTTGTTTGAATTCATAACACCTATTGATAACTTTTTGTTTCGTCTTAGCCAATCTTTGATGGAGAAAAGATTTGTCTCTTCAGGTTTTAAATAACCTTTATTTATTAAGTGTTTGCCAATTGATGAGTATGGCAAATTATTATTTCCGTCATATGCAATTTTTATTGTTGTTCCATCATTAAATTTTCCAATACCTGATCCTTGTATGTGAAGAAAAAAAAGATCTACAATATCGTCTGTCCAGAGAAGTACATCTTTTAGTTCAAAATTATTTTTTATATATTGTCTAGACCTTCCTAAATAATATTTATTTTTTTTCAATATTGGAAATCTAAAGATTTGGTCATTATTATGAGAGACATTAATTGTAGGTTCGTAGTATCCTGTTAAAAGGCCAATTGTTTTATTTGTTTGTTTTACTCTGAAGTTTTTAATTAAAAATTCTATGAAATTGTCTTCTTTGTTAAGTTTTTTTAATTTTTGACATACTTGTTTCCAATCTTTTACCAACCCATATTCTGGATAAGACTTGTGGTTTTCGACGTTTGATAAGAAGTTTTTTGATTCACAAACATTAGTCAATACATTAAAAAATTCTCTGACCTGTTCTTCTTTTAATAAAGATTTGCTTTCTAGTAGATTGTTTGCAAATATGTCGGAATAGCAGAGAAGTAAAAGTGAAAAAAAGAACTTTAATTTTAAATTAACTACTCTCTTCAATTTTTTCTAATGTCCAATTAGGGTCTTTATTTTTAAGGTTTTTCGAGAATGTCCAATTTTCTTTTATAGACAGAATTTGGTTACTATCACCTTCGATTATTTTTTCATTTTTATCTTTAGTTATTTGGACTTGCTCGGAATCAAAGCATAGTTTAATAAACGCTTCGTGTTTATTTTTAACAGAAACATCTATAACTTTAGGGTCTTTAACACTTATGACCGTTATTTCTAATTTTTCAGAAACTTTTTCTCTTTGTTCTATTTGTTTACTAAATTCTTTGAAAATTTCTTTACTGACAAGATTTTTAAGAGATGTAATATCGTTTTTAGAGAATTGGGTGAGAATATATTCGAATGCCTTTTTAGCACCATCAATAAACGAGTTCATATCGAAATTTACATCTGATTTTACGATTTGATTTAATAGGGAATTAATGTTCTTATCTGAATGAAACTTTTGTGTTTTTAATAATTTTCTTTGTGCTTTTAAACCATCTTCAGAAATTGTATCTGGTTCAGATTCTTTAAAAGGAGGCTTTCTTTGAGTAAATTTTTCAACAATATCACTCTCATTACCTGTTTTTTTCCCTAAGGTATTTTTAAGTCTGTTTATTATAAAGACAGCAATCATAGCTAGGATTAGGATATCAAAATAGGGAAAATTATTCATTTTAATTATATATAGATTTGTAATGCTTCTTTTATGTATTATAGTAATTTAATTAAATACTATCATTAAATATGGCCGAAAAAAAAAAAAATTCAAATTCTAATTCTAATAACCTTAATTTGAAGTTTATAATTAATGCTCAGTTTTTAAAAGATTTATCCTTTGAAAACCCTCAAGCTCCAGATTCCCTGAGGAATTTAAAAGGGAATCCAACATTTAATATCGATGCTGATGTAAAATCTAAGAAACTAGAAGACCATGGCGAGAATATTTATGAGGTTGAATTAACTATTAAATGTGAAACAAAATCAGAAAGCAAAATATTATTTTTAGTTGAAGGTATTTATAGCGGTATATTTACAATCGAGAACGCTAACGACGAAATATTAGAAAAAATTCTTTTAATCGAATGTCCAAAATTTCTTTTTCCTTTCTTAAGATCAATTGTTGCGAATTGTACAAGAGAAGCAGGATTCCCTCCTCTTATGATTGCTCCATTAGATTTTATTGGCATGTATGAGAAAAAAAAAGAAGCCATTAAATAGTAAAATTGACTTCTACAATTTGTATCTTTTCTTCTTTGATTGACCTAAGTCTACCCCAATTTTTTTAAAGCTTTCAGTAATCTCAAATGTAGTGTAACCCTCGTCCCATTTTTTTATAAATTCTTTTATGCTTTCTTGATCAAATTTAAGTCTATCTCCTGCTTTTTTTTTATTCATCTTATTACGATTAACAGTTTTGATTTTTTTCGTCAAAATATCTTGAACATCCCTTATTTCCTTTATTTTCAACTCAGATACAAAGCTTTCTATGATAAAATTTAGTCTTTTTATTTCATTTTCTAACCTCAAGTTTTCATCTTTTAAATTCTTGATATGACTATGTATCTTATTCATATCCGATTCTTTTATTATATTTATATTTTGTTTGAACTTCTTAAAACATATCTCTAAATTTTCTAATATTAGTTCTTTTATAAGTTTGATATCAAGCTCGCTGTATTTATAATGACTCTTATCACTTAATTTTGCTAAACGTTGAAGTGTTGTTAAAACATTATTCAATCTTTTTTTTGATAGAACTGCAAAGTTACATAGTTTAAATAAAATTCTATCTTCTTGAGACCATTCGTTTCTAGGTTTATACCTGAATTTTTTCAAAATAGATTGAGCCTTAGCAAAAGATATCTTAGTTTTGTCCATAAAATATAAAAGTGTTAATATGTTATATAATATAAATTTAATTAGTCTATTTTATATTGTATTAATATATATACTATATTTAAAAATAAAGAAATATTCTTCTTTTCTGATCAATTATTTAACTAAATCCATTTTACATAATCGAATCTGGTTTTTGTTTTTCTTGTATGTATTATTGTTTATTAAACGATTTATATTTTTAAGAGACTTTGCTACAGAGATTCCATGAGAACTATGGAGCGGGAAACGAGATTCGAACTCGCGACCCTCACGTTGGCAACGTGATGCTCTACCACTGAGCTATTCCCGCAAAATCTGTTGTATTTTACAGTCTTAATTCATTTATTTAAATAATAAAAGCAATTTTTTTTAAAAAATATCTTTAATTATGTCTTATTATAAAACATATTTATAATATGCTCTATAGTTTTGAAAACTCAATAACTGATCTTCCTAATGTTATCCCACTATTTCCTTTAAACAAAGTTTTGCTCTTGCCAAGGGCTAAGTTGCCTTTAAACCTGTTTGAGAATAGATATTTACATATGCTAGATTATGCACTGTCCAATAAAAAGATTATTGGAATGATTCAACCTAAAGACAAATCTACCAAGGATTCAGATACAAAAAACCCGAATCTTTATCAAATAGGATGTGCAGGCAGAGTTACGGCTTTTTCTGAAACTAATGATAACAGATATGAATTAATTCTTAAGGGTGTATGTCGGTTTAAAGTAATAAAAGAAAAGAAAGTAATAAATGGTTTTAGGTCTGCAGAAGTTAAATGGGATGAATTTAAAAATGATTTCAATACCTGTTCTCTCAAAAATCAAAAAAAAAGAAAAGATTTTGAGTCACTTCTTAAAGTATTTCTTAAAAAAATATCAATTAATGCAGATTGGCAAATGGTGGAAACAACAAATGACGAGGATTTAATAAATATGATAAGCATGTGCTGTCCCTTTGATGTAAGTGAAAAGCAAGCTTTGCTTGAGGCAAAAACTTTGGAACAAAGACTGAGCGTGCTTAATTCATTAATGCAAATGGGAATAAATGAAAATAATATGTCAGTGTCTGGAAACCCTTCGTGAGTAAAAATACCTTTAATCCTAATTTTTTAGAATTTTTAATATGTCCTAAAAGTGGTGGAAAACTTGAATATAACAAAAAGAAAAATATTCTAGTAACTAAGGATGGTAAGCATTCCTATGAAATTGAGAATGGTATTCCAAAGTTAGTTTTAGATTAAAAATGATTCCTAAATCAATTACATTAAATAAAAATAAGCGAGGTATTCAAATAGAGTATGAGGATGATCAATTTCTTCTTCTTACCGCGTCATACTTAAGAGCTCTTAGTCCCTCTGCTGAGAATAAGAATAAGTTAGGAAAAGAGAATCTTAATAACTACAAAGAGATGTTTAAATCTACTTCAATAACTAAAATTGAGGCTGTGGGTAATTATGCAATAAGAATAATTTTTAATGATGGTCATAATACAGGAATTTATAGTTGGGATTATTTAGTTAGAATAGGAGCTAAATCTCAAAATTTCTAAGACCCATGGCAAAAAGCATACTCTGATTTTTAAAAAAATCTGATTTTGAAACTAACTGTATCCCTAGTCTTCTCAATGACATGCTAATTCTATTCGAATTTGAAAATAATCTGTTAAGATTGTGAGTTGCACCAATGAGAATATTTTTATCCATAAATCTATTTTTTTCATACATTTTGAAAAGAGAATTGTTAAAAGGCTCAATGCCGTGTTCTTTAAATTCATAAATCAAATCACTTAAATATTTTGCATCTCTTAGACCTAGATTGAAACCTTGTCCGGCAATTGGATGAATTGCTTGACAAGCATCTCCTATTAGTACAACATTTTTCTTACTATATTCATTGCATGAATAAATATTTAGTGGATATTTATTTATAGTTGAAAATTCTTTTATTTTACCGAAAAAATCACTGTATATTTTGATAAACTCATCCCTAAAATTGTTTTTAAATTTTTGTTTTTCAGATATTTCAGACTCAACCGTCCAGACAACTGAAGAATTTTTCAAATCTTTTGTCTTCATAGGAAGTAGCGCCATCGGACCAGTTGGAAAAAATCTCTCAAGAGCTATACCTTTATGACTATTTTTATGTGAAATATTAAAAACAAAAGCATTCTGTTTGTAATCATGAAATCTATATTTTATGTCAGCCTGGAATCTAGTATTTGAAAAACGCCCATCCGCTGCCACAAGCAACTTGAATTCAATAGGACCTTGATTTGTTTCAGCTACACTATTATCGAGATTTTCATTATTTATTTTTTTTATTTCTGTATTAGGGTAAAATTTTATAAATTTAGATTGTGAAACTTCGTTAAATAGTTTCTTCTTAAAAAAATTATTATTAATAATAAAACCGAGAGGTCCTTCATTAACTTCTTCATGGTTAAAAATTAAATTTTCATTATTTATTCCATCCCCAACTAAAATTTTTAGAATGGGTTGTGATTCTTTTCTTAAATAATTCCATAAATTTAATTTATTGTAAATTCTTGAAGAACCCTGTGAGATAGCTGTTGTTCTTGAATCGATTTTTTTTTGCAAGACATTTGAACTACTTCTATCAATTAAACACACATTTATTTTTTTATGTGCCATCATTAATGCGAATGTCATTCCAATCATTCCCGATCCACACACAAGAATGTCATGTTTTTTTTTTTTCATTTTTTAAATATGTTTTTTTAATAAAATTAATATAATTAAATTATCTAATGAAAAGTAAATTTAAAGAAAATTTAAAAAAAATCATACTTTTTTCTGTATTTATTTCGATAGGTATATTCATTTTTATTTCACTATTAAGTTCTAGCCCTGAAAAAAATAATTTTTTTATGTTTGACTCCCTTTCTGAAGATTCAGAAAACTTTTTTGGTTTAGTCAGCTCCATACTTTCTAATTTCCTCTTTGATATATTTGGAACTGTATCGTATTTATTTTGTGTCTTTCTTATATTTAATGGCGTTAGAGTTGTCTTAGGAAGAGAAACCTCCTGGTATTCATGGTTTACGCTTCCAATAACTATCATTCTTCTTTGTTTTATAATTGGAGCATTTAATACGCAATTAGCTTTACCATTTTTGTCTTCAGGTATTCTGGGTGAAGGACTAATAATTTATTATGATCATTATATTGGGAGTACAGAATATTCTAAAATCACATTTATATTTTTAATCTTACTTTTATTTATTTCAATTTTTTTAACTTTCAACATTGGTTATTTTGAATTAAAAAATGCAATATTAGTTCTTGTTAAAAGTATATTTTATTTAATCTTGATTGTTGGTCGGGCCCTTAATTTAACTAACTATAGAAGTCATTCCTTTTTTTCTTTTTTAAAAAAAGATATCAGTATTCAAAAAGAAACAAAAAAGTCATTAAGAACCAAACAAACATCAAGAATTAAAAATCCTGAAAACTATGTTTTTCCAGCAATTGATTTATTAGAAAAAGAACAGGTAATTCCTGGGATAGAAGCTGATAATAAGAAAAATACAGAACTAAATACATCATTACTAGCTGGGGTACTGAAAGATTTCAGGATTAGTGGAAAAATTACTGATGTAAAGCAGGGTCCTATTGTAACTCTTTTCGAGCTAACGCCTGCACCCGGTACATTATCTTCTAGTGTTATTCGACTCTCAGAGGATATCGCAAGATCTATGAGCGCTAAATCTACAAGAATATCAACCATAGCTGGCAAGGATGCTATAGGAATTGAGATTCCAAATAAACAGAGACAAACTGTGTTTCTCAGAGAGTTGCTTAATGATCCTTTATTTAGTGAAAATAAATTCAAACTTCCTTTGGCCTTGGGAAAAGATATATTTGGAAAACCGGTCATAGTTGATTTATCAAAGATGCCTCATTTGCTGGTTGCTGGGACAACTGGTTCTGGAAAGTCAGTTGGAATTAATGCTATGCTTCTATCTCTATTATATTATTTATCACCAGAAGAATGTCGACTCATTTTAATTGATCCAAAAATGTTAGAATTATCTGTCTATCAAGACATTCCACATCTTCTGACTGAGGTTGTAACTGACCCTAAGAAAGCAATATCTGCGCTTAAATGGACTGTTAAAGAAATGGAAAAAAGATACCAAATGATGACTCACTTAGAAGTAAGAGAAATAGATGACTATAATAAAAAGGTAAAAAGAATATTAGATGCTGGCCAAGTTATATTCAAGGAAATGCAGGTTGGGTATGATTCCGAAACAGGTAAACCTGTTACGGAAAAAAAGGCATTAGATTTATCTTTATTCCCTAAAATAGTTGTAGTGGTTGACGAACTAGCTGATCTAATGATTACTTCAGGAAAAGAAATTGAGGGGGCTATCCAAAGATTGTCACAAATGGCTCGAGCAGCTGGAATCCATCTGATTGTGGCAACCCAAAGACCATCGGTTGATGTAATAACTGGAACAATAAAATCAAATTTTCCTACAAGAATAAGCTATAAAGTTGTTAATAAAATTAATAGTAGAACAATTTTAGAAGAACAGGGCGCAGAGCAATTACTTGGTCAAGGCGACCTCTTGTTAACTATGTTGGGAGAAAATTTATTAAGAGTACACGGTCCATTCGTAAAAACAGAAGAAGTACAGTCAGTTGTTAATCATCTAAAGAAGCAAGGAGAACCTGAATATCTCCAATCTGTTACAAAGGATCAAGAAGAGCAAGAGAACTATAATCTGGCTTTCAATGATTCTGGAGATGAACTCTATGACAGAGCTGTGTCTATCGTCTGTAGAGAGAAAAAAGCTTCTACAAGTTTTATACAAAGACATTTACAAATTGGCTACAATAGAGCTGCAAGAATTATTGAGAAAATGGAATCAGAAGGAATTGTAAGCCCGGCTAACCACGTTGGGAGACGAGAGGTTTTAGTTGGAAAAGATAATTAATTATTTGTGTATTCTTGGTTGTCTTTTTTCTATTTCATCATGTGGCACTGTCAGTTCAGTTGTTTCAATGGCAGCAAATGCAGGAGTTTCGAGTAAAGGTTTTACAGCTTCAGTAGATGATAGTTATATAAAAGCAAAAATTATTTCTAAAATTTCAACTATTAATATTTCAAATTTAATTGATGTTAAGGTAAGTGTTTCACTTGGGGATGTTTTGTTAACAGGATATACTAACAATCAAATAAATAGATTAAAATTAGTTGAACAAGTTTCTAAAACTGACGGTGTAAAGAAAGTTTATAATGAGATAATTATAAACCCTTCAGTATCATTAAAAGAAAGGACTGAGGATACTTTGTTTAGATCACGATTAATGACAAGATTATTGTTCAAATCTGGCATAAATTCAAACAATTATAGTTTAGATGTAGTAGGTGGAAATGTATATCTTATAGGTTTGGCAGAAAATTTAGACGAAAAAAATAACATAGAGAGTTTTCTTAGTAAGATGAACGATATACCAAAGCTAGTTACTATAATAAACCTAAGAACTTACAGGGAATAAAAATTAAAAAAATTACAGCATTATTTCAGATGGATGAGTTTTCCAAACTTAATATTGAAACTGATACCACAATTTCTTTAATAAAAGAAGGATTAGAATTAGGTGTTGATATTTGGATAACACACCCTGCTAAACTTACTTTAAATAAAAATGTTGCCTCGGTTAAAGCCTCAAGAATTGAAAATGAAACCTTAAAAATAAATGTTGAGAAAGAATTCACAATAAATAATTTTGATTTTTTTTTTATAAGACAGGACCCACCATTTGATATGAATTATCTTACAAACATCTATTTACTTGAAGTGCATAATAAGTTTAATTTAAAACCATTTTTTATAAATGAACCATCAGGAATAAAAAATTTTACCGAAAAAATTTTTCCATTATATTTCATGCAATTAATGCCAGATACTATAATCACTTCGGATACAAAAGTTCTTCAAAAGATGCTCAATAAACATAAATCGGTTGTCGTAAAACCTCTATACTTTAAAGGTGGAGAGGGCATAATTAAGTTATTAAAAGATCAGCTTAATTACAAAGAAAAATTTGAAAGTATGATAAAGAAATTTAAAACTCCGCTTGTTGTTCAAAAGTTTTTAGAAAAAGTTAATTTTGGTGATAAAAGAGTTTTACTTATTGATGGTAAGCCTTTTGGGGTGCTAAATAGGATTCCTAAGTCAGGTGAATTCAAAGCAAATCTTCATTTAGGTGGAAGAGCAGCAAAGACTTCATTAACTGGACGAGAAAATAATATTTGTAAACATCTTGAGCCTTTTTTAAAAATCAACAAACTATTTTTCGTGGGTATCGACTTAATTGATGAAAAATTAACGGAAATTAATGTAACATCTCCAACGGGTATGACTCAAATCAATCAATTATATAGTGTAAATCTTTCAAAGGTGTTCTGGAGAAAATTATTAAAAAAAATATAGTATTTTACAATATGCTATATTATATAGAAAAAACTTTATAGTATTATATTGTATAATAAAAACAGGTCAATTCTCCCAAATGTTTCCGCGTATTTTTTTGAGCATTTCACTATGATTAATGAGATCTTCGGAGGTTAGTTCTAACACTGGTAAACTCTTATAATTTATAGTTTTAAATTTTTCTCTTACATCCTTGTTTTTAATATTGAGTTCTAGACCCTTTTGTTTTCCTCCACTCATTAACTCATTAAAAACCTCTAATAAAAGAAATGAATCTGTAAGTGCGCCATGTTTTTTTCGGCTCTCTAAACTAATATTAAATCTTCTACATAAGGCGTTTAAATTATTTTTACTACCAGGGAATTTTTTTTTCGCTATTTCTAGTGTGCAAATTGCGCTATTTTTTTCAATTTGTTGTCTCGATAATCTTCTTAAAGACTGATTTATCATTGATAAATCAAATTGAGCGTTATGCATAATTAACTGAGAGTCGTTGATGAATTGAACGAAATTCTCAATATCCTTGTCAAATGTTGGGAAACCTGAAAGAAAAGAATTGCTGAGTCCGTGGATTTCTTCAGACTCTGAGCTAATTTTTATACTTTCGGGATTGTAATATCTATGAAATTTATTGCCTGAATAGATCCCATCTATCAACTCTAAGCATCCTATTTCTATAATTCTATCTTTTTCAAAGTCTAAGCCAGATGTCTCAGTGTCTAAAATAATCTGTCTCATGAGATTTTACTTGGGTCTCCATTTTAATTTATCTATAACTGGTTGAATTTGATCTAAACTCTTGTAAAAAATTGATAGATTTCCGCTATTATTGCTTTTATGTGAGATAAGCACTTTTAAACCAAGTAAATTTGTAAGTTCTCTCTCCAAATTTTCAACGTTTGAATTTTTGGCTGTTTGATTTGAATCTATGCTGAAAGTTGAAGAGGCTCTTTCTTTACGTTTAATAGAATTGACAATATTTTCGGTTTTTCGGACGCTTAAGTCTTTAGTGATAATATCATCTGCAACATTATCAGCTTGTTCTGGGGCTAGAGTAATTAAGGCTCGAGCATGACCAAAAGATAATCTACCTGAAATAATATGTTTCCTTATATTCTTTGATAAATTCAGTATGCGTAATACGTTCGCTATGTGACTTCTGCTTTTGCCAAGTTGTGCTGAAAGTTTCTCCTGAGTGTAGGCAAAAACATTCATCATAGTTCTATATCCCTCGGCCTCTTCCACTAAATTAAGATCTGTTCTTTGAAGATTTTCAATCATTGCAACCCCAACAACAGTTTCATCATCAAAATCTCTTATTATTACCGGTACTTGATGTAATTTGGCTAATTGCGATGCTCTCCATCTTCTTTCTCCCGCTATAATTTCAAAGCTATTACCATCTTTTACTAAAGGTCTGACTAGAATTGGTTGTAAAACTCCATTACTTCTTATTGATTCTGCTAATTCTTCTAATTCTGTTTGGTCAAAATTTTTTCTTGGTTGAAATTTTCCAGGTACAAGGCTTTGAATTGGAACAACTTTTTGACTCTGGTCTTCTTTTCGTACATTTAAAATTGAAATCTTCGAGTTTTCATTAGTTGATAGTTTTGGAATTTGAATTTTTAGGGACGAAGATGTTGCCTGACTTTTTACTTTGGATCTTATAACAGAAGCTAGTTCCTGATCTTTTGACATAAGTGATGAAAGCCCCATACCAAGCCTATTTCTGCTATTTGTTGATTTTGCTTTTGCTTTATCATTTTTTTTGGGGGGAGTTTTGAATTGAACTTTCTTCAATGATTTTTTAGTTTCTTTATTTTTTTTCATATAAATTAGTTTCCGTTAAGCCCACCAAAGTTTCCCTTTCCGAGAACTTCAGCTGCTAAATTTACATAAGCTTCTGATCCAATACATGCATGATCATATAAGAGAACTGGTTTTCCGTGTGACGGTGATTCGGATATTTTTATATTCCTTGGAATTATTGTTTTGTAAACAGCCTCACCCATCACCTCGCGAACATCCTCCTCAACCTGAATACTAAGCTTGTTTCTAGCATCGTGCATTGTTAATAAAATACCATCTAAGTCTAAGGATGAATTTAATTCAGAATTAACTTGTTTAATTACTCTTAATATTTGACTCAAACCCTCTAATGCATAGAACTCACACTGAAGTGGGATGAGAACTTTGTCCGACGCTGCTAGCGCATTAATAGTCAAGAATCCAGTTCCCGGAGGACAATCAACAATTATTGCCGAGTATTGACCGGGTAGTTTTTCAATGGCATTTTTTAAAATATACTCTTTTTCAGTTATATTTTCAGGTATTTCTGCTTCTGCGTTGGCTAAGTCGACTCGTGATGGCACAAGCCCAAGTCCATTTACTTCAGTTGACTTTACAGCATCTTCCATAGCCACTTTTTGAGTGAGCACTTCATATGTGCCTGGCCTCCGTCTGTCCGAGGGTATGGAAAAGCCAGTACTTGCATTCCCCTGTGGGTCAAGGTCGATAACCAGACATGATTTTCCAGTTATAGATAGTGCTGTAGCTAAATTAACTGCTGTGGTTGTTTTTCCAACCCCACCTTTTTGATTTACAATTGAAAAAACAGTTCTTTTCATCATTTTTTTTTTATTTCTTTAAAAACGAGAGTTACTCCTCCCGAATTATCAATTATTTTATTATTTGTAACAATATTCACTTTGTAGTGCCACTTTTTTTTTAATTCATTAATTTCTTTTTCCCAAGTTTTACCTTTGGGAAGAATAAAAATGGTATTTTTTTTTAACATGTCATTTGTAAAATGAAAAAACTCAGTTAATGGAGCGACTGCTCTCGAAAGAATGATGTCCTGTTTTTGCTTAATTTTTTCAGCTCGTTCATTTATTAATTGAACATCTAGATCAACTTCAGATAGAACTGTTTTAAGAAAATTTATCTTCTTTTTATTTGAATCAATTAATGAAAATTTTAATTTAAGTTTTTTTTCTTTATTCATAATAGCTAGAACTAGCCCTGGAAATCCTCCGCCGGTTCCAATATCACAAACATTTTTTTGATTATCGGATTTTTTGTCTATTTCCTCTAGCAAATTATATAATTTTGCAGAATCTGCAAAGTGTCGAAGCCAAATGCTTGATTCAGTGCTTTCCGAGATAATATTTGTTTTTTTATTGCAAGAGATCAGTATTCTCGAATAAATTGTCAATCTCTCAATTGTTTCACGTGAAACATCATATAAATTTAAAAATGCATCTGCATGAAAAAAATTATTCACTTGTTTTTAACAAATCTTAGTAAAATTGATGCAGCGGCTGGCGTCATCCCTGGAAGAAGTCTAGCTTCCTTAATATTATTAGGTTTATTTCCACTCAATATTTCTTTTATTTCATTCGATAGCCCTGGGCATTTGTTGTAATTTAACTTCTTGCTTAATTTTAATAAATTATCTTTTTCTAGTTCATGAATTTCGTGTTTTTGTCTATCTGAGTATTTGTTATAGAAAGAGTTGATTTTAATTTGTCTTTTAATTTTTTGGTTTAATTCTAGAGTTTTGATCTCCGGCCAAATCTTTTGTATCATTTGCCATGAAACCCCCTTATAACCTAAAATTTCATATGCTGAGCGTTTTTTTCCATCTTGATTTATTCTGATCCCATATTTAGCATACAATTGCGGAGATCCTTTGAGATTATTTAAGGTCTTGAAAGCCTTTCTCATAAGGCTTTTCTTTTTTAGCCAATTTTTTTTTCTTTGTTTTTCAATTACATTTAATTTAATGGCAAAATCAGTTAATCTTTCGTCAGCATTATCAGCTCTTAAAAGTAGCCTGTATTCGGCTCTTGATGTAAACATTCTGTATGGTTCAATAAGTCCACCTCTGCATAAATCCGAGGTTAAAACTCCCAAATAACCCTCAGATCGTTCAATTATAAAAGGCGATTTTCCAGATGCACTAAGACCAGCATTGATTCCAGCTAGCAGACCTTGTCCAGCAGCTTCTTCATAGCCAGTTGTTCCATTTATTTGACCGGCTAAAAAAAGACCAGAGATTTTTTTTGTTTCGAAATTTTTGTTAATTTCTTGACTATCAACACAATCATATTCTATAGAATAGCCATACTGATTTACTTTCACATTTTCTAGACCTTCGATTGTTTGTAGAAACCTTCTTTGAGTGACTAAAGGTAATGAGGTTGATATTCCATTAGGATAAATAACTTCATTATCCAAAGTCTCTGGTTCTAGAAATATTTGATGCTGATCTTTATTATAAAATCTATATACTTTATCTTCAAGTGATGGACAATATCTTGGACCTTTCGACTTAATTCTCCCATTAAAGATTGGCGATTTATTTAGATTTTTCTTAATAATACTATGTGTTTTCTTGTTAGTATGGGTTATGAAACAGTCAATTTGTTTTATTTTAATATTTTCTGTTAGAAATGAAAAAGGTTCAGGATCTTTGTCTCCTTCTTGCTTAATACATTTATTGAAATCTATAGAATTTGATTTTAGTCTTGGTGGAGTTCCAGTTTTTAGGCGTAACATTTTAAAATTTTGATGTTTAAAGAAATTAGCAAGTTCAATTGAAGGTTTTGCATTTATTCTTCCTGCAGACCAACTCTTCTCACCTTGATGTATCATTCCTCTAAGGAATGTCCCAGTTGTAATAATCAATGATTTGCAAAGAAGTTTTCCAAGGTTTTTTAAAATAAGACCTTTTATTTTTTTAGATGATTTTTTTTTATCTAGTAAAACATTTTCAACTTCATCGTAAAACAAAGTAATTTTTTCTTCTGATATTAGTTTTTTAACACTCTCTTTATATTTGACTCTGTCAATCTGGGCCCTTGGTCCCTGAACGGCTTCACCCCTGGTCTTGTTCAAAATGCGAAATTGAATGCCAGACATGTCAGACGCTCTTCCAATTAATCCTCCCATTGCATCAATTTCTCTTATAAGGTGTCCTTTTCCAAGTCCTCCCATTGCAGGGTTGCAAGACATTTTACCTAGATCATCATCTGAAAATGTAATTAAAGCAGTTTTTGATCCCAAGCGAGATGACATAACAGCCGCCTCGACTCCTGCATGACCGGCCCCAACTATAATCACATCAAAACTTTTTTGTTGTTTCACGTGGAACATCTATTTTCCAATACAAAAATTATTAAAGATAATACCAAGCTCTTTTTCATGATCATGTTTTCCGTGTAAAATGTCAAGTTCGCTCATTGCATCTCTAAGAAATTTGGATGAGAGCTCAAGAGTATTAATATGTTTTATTGCCATTTTCAAATTTTCAGTTACCTTTTTTAAGCATTCTAGTTGTCTTACTTCTGAAAAGTAGAAGTCATCATTATTGGTCTCAACCGATATTAAGTTTTTATAAAGAAATTTATATAATTTTTCCAACATATTGTGATTATCAAAATTTTCTTTACAAGATATTGTAATCGATTTAAATTTTTTCAGTTTTGGGATATTCTTAGTCCATAAAGAAAAACCTTTTCTAGACTCCTTTAAATCCAATTTATTAAAGACAATAACAATGTCTTTAGAATTTATTTTATTAATTAATTCTTCTAGTATTTTGATATGATCTTTTTCTATTGAATCTGGAGATAGTACAATTATGATTTTTTGAATTTCGTCAAGTTTTTCAAAAGTTTTATAAATACCCTGTTTCTCAATCATTTTACTTGAATTTCTAATTCCAGCTGAATCTATGATATTTACTTTTTGTCCAAAAATCTCCAAAGATTGTTCTGATAGATCAGTTGTTGTACCTTTTTGACTTGAAATAATCATTTGATTTTTTTGAAGAATGAAATTAAATAATGACGACTTACCTGCATTGGTAGGCCCAATTATTAGAACTTGTGAACCATACATGAGACTTTTAGTATCTTCATAGGTATCGCAAATTGACTGAGTTTCATTTTTTATGTTTTCAATATTGGTAATTAACTTTTTATTATCTATATCATCTGTATCGTCAGCAAATTCAATGTTAGCGTCAATAATTGCAAGATTTTCAAGTATTCTCGTACCCCAATCAGCGCATTTTTTTGAATTCTCGCCATATACTTGTTTATTTGCAATAATTCTTTGATTTTCTGTTTCAGCTTTTATTAAATTATTAATACCCTCAAAGTGTAATAAATCAGCTTTTCCGTTATAAAAAGCTCTTTTAGAAAATTCTCCGGGTTGTGCTGCCCTAGTATTGTGCATTTTGGATAGTACGTGAGTTAATTTTTTTATAATTGCAATACTACCATGCACGTGAATTTCAAGGAGATCCTCACCTGTATATGATTTTGGTGATTTAAAATATATAATTAGTCCTTTATCAATTAGATTAGATTTTAGATCGTGAATTTTAGAGTAATGGACGTATCTTTCCTTTAATTTCTCAATTTTACAAATAGACTTAGCTATTTTTTTGCATTCACTTCCTGATATTCTAAAAACTGCAATCGCTGATTGTGCAAAATTTGTAGACAAAGCAAAAATAGTAGATTCAAAATTACTTTTCATAAAATCATATATATAGTGAAATTAAAAAATCAGAAGTAAATTTTTTAAATTAATCTTCAAAAGCATGATTATAATTTGAGCAAAATCACAAATTTTTAAATATTACAATTTTTCTATTTAAATAAAGATCTTCATGGTATTGTTAATTTGTAAATAGTTATGGAGTCACCCTGAGATATTTTCTTTTCTTATTCATAGCATTGATTTCAACACATGCTGATGCTCAGACAAACAGTGGTGATACAGCCTGGATTCTTGCATCTTCTAGCTTGGTTCTTTTTATGACCCTACCAGGACTTGCATTGTTTTATGCAGGTTTGGTGCAATCAAAAAACGTTGTTTCTGTCTTATGTCAACATTTCGGTATAGCATGCTTAATGACGATAATTTGGGTTATTTTGGGATATTCATTAGCATTTTCCCAAGGCTACTCTGGATTAGTTGGTAATCTTTCAAAAATCTTTTTGAAATTTTCACCAGGCGCTGAAGTTGCGACTATTCCTGAACCTTTATTTGCAATGTTTCAGATGACTTTTTGCATTATTACTCCTGCACTAGTAATTGGTTCATATGTTGAAAGAATAAAATTTTCAGTTGTGTTAATTTTTTCAGCTCTTTGGTTGATCATAGTTTATTGTCCAGTGGCTTTTTGGGTATGGGGAGGTGGTTTTTTAGCTGACATGGGTGTCAAGGATTTTGCAGGAGGAATAGTTGTTCATACAACGGCGGGACTGGCTGCGCTAGTAATTGCTTTAGTACTCGGTAAAAGAAGAACATTTGCTAGCAATGCCGTAACACCTCCACATAGCCCAGTCTTGACAATGATAGGTGCTTCGATGCTTTGGGTTGGTTGGTTCGGTTTTAATGGGGGTTCTGCGTTAGCAGCAGATAATACAGCTTCTATGGCTATTCTGGTAACCCATATAGCAGCCTCTATTGGAGCATTTTCATGGATCTTAATTGAATCGTTTAGGTTTGGGAAACCATCATTGGTTGGTATGGCCACCGGGATGGTTGCTGGGTTAGCTACAATCACTCCTGCTTCAGGTTTTGTTGGGGTCCAAGGCGCAATAATACTCGGAATTGCAGGCGGAGTACTTTGTTATGTTGCAGTTGATTTAATAAGGATAAAATTAAAAATTGACGACAGTTTAGATGTCTTTGCAGTTCACGGCGTAGGAGGGATGATAGGAACAGTGCTTTGTGGATGGTTGCTTTCTGCAGAATGGGGAGGTGTAGGTTTTGATGAAGGAATGAATGCCATCGAACATATCAAAGTGCAGCTTTATGCTGTAGTTGTTACTTTAATCTGGACTGTAATAGCCACATATTTAATCTTGAAATTTATTTCTTTATTTATTTCATTAAGAGTAGACGAAGAAAATGAAATTGAAGGTTTAGATACCTCAACTCATGGTGAAAGCGGATACAATAATTAAATAGTTTTCCACACCCTGTGGATATAACTAAAAGCAGAATTAAAAAAAATGTGGAAATACATGGGTTCTAATGTATTATTAACAATAATAATTTTTGATGTTAAAGGTATGAAGCTCAACATTAATGGCATTTTTTTAACTTCTTTTTTTATAATTTCTATTGTTTTTAAAAATATTCATGCTGCTTCCACATCTCCAAGCCAGGTGGTTCCAAAGGTGTTTGAACAAATTGAAAAGGACAAAATAAAAAAAGGGGAACAGGAAAATTTACTTAAAGATCTAAATAATCTTCAAACAGAAGTAAATAAAAATGAAGAAATAACTGTTGTAATTCAATCCATGGTGATCATTTCGCCTAAAGATCTCCAGAAAGTTCTAAATTTTAGGGTATATGAAAAAGAATTAGTGGGTAAAACCCTGAACGTTGCGAGTTTAAATACAGTAGCTAGAAAAATAACTCAAGAATACAAAAATATTGGATACCCGTTAGTAAGAGTTATACTGCCAAGGCAGGAATTAAAACCAGAGGGAGCTACTGTATTTTTTAAGGTTATTTCTGGTTTCATAGATCAAATAAACCTGCAGAAAGTGCCAAAACTTCAGAGAAAAGCGGTTTATCGTTATCTGAGGGTCCTAAAAAACAAAAAAATTATAAAAAATTCGTTATTGGAGAAACAGTTACTTTTAGCAAACCAAGTAACTGGTCTAAAGTTAAATACTGCATTTACATCAGGAAAGACCGAAGGTGCAACAATCCTATTGGTTGAAGCAAAACATAAATTACTTTCAAGTAGTGTCCAGTTCAACAATACACAAAGCGAAGAATTAGGAAGGCAACTAGGTATTTTGCAATCAACAATTAATTCTCCTTTTGGTTATGGGGAGAGCATTACCTTGTTTGGATTAAGTCGTCCAACGATTAAGGGGATGAAAGGTACCGGTAGTGATGTCACAATACGGGGTGGTGGAGCTTCTTTTTCATATCCCTTAGGAAATAATGGGCTCCAGACGAACTTTTCTTATTCAGAAAGTATGACACGTCCTGGAGGAGATATAGCATCCCTTGGTATTGAGTCTAATATGAAATCTGGTGCATTTGTGGTAAACTATCCTTTAAGGCTTCGCTCAGATTCATCATGGATATTGAGAGGAACAGTTAGTTGGACTGATGAAATACAACAAACCAATTCTTCCGGAATAGACACAGAGATTTCGCATGATAGACTTACGAGTTTAAGGGTAGGTTTGACTTATTTTGGATGTCCAGTGGGTTGCATTTACTTTGATTCTGAACTATCTAGAGGGCTAGATATAGCTTCTCGGTCAGCAAGTGAAGCTACGACAGGCACACCATTATCACGGGTCTCCGGTACATCTCAATACAACCATATTAGATCAAACTCATATTATTCATTTTATGCTTTTAGTGATTATTTAATAAAAGTTGGTTTTGGAGGTCAATATACTGATGACGGCCTTCTTAATTCTGAGCAGTCAACAATAATTGGTGAAGATAAAATTAGTTCCCTTACATCCGGCGCAATATCAGGAGATAAGATTTGGTATGTTAGGGGCGAGATAAGTAGGAATTTTTCATTATTAAAGAATTTTTCAGTTAATCCTTATTTGTACTCTGCTATGGGTGTAGCATATATTAACAAGCCTACAGTAGCTGAAAGCAAGGAAACAGCGGCAAAATCAGTGGGTTTGGGATTAACATTAAACAATTTTAATAATTATTTTTCGTTTGATAAAGATGTGTCTGCAAAAGTTGAATATTCCAAAACAATTGCCACTGATAAAACTGAAATTCTTTCAGATGTTAGATTAAACAAACATCATTTAATGTTATTGCTTAATATGAGTTTTTAAAATATGAAAAAGTTCTTGTTTTATAGAGAAACTAGTGGATAAGATATCTAAAAAGATTTATTTAGGTTACAAATTTGTCGTTTAGAACATAAATAACAAATTTTTGAGGAAATGTTAAAAACCAAAAACAAATTTAAGTCAATAATGGCGTTTTCATTATGTAGCGTCATGACTTTTCAACCATTAGCCTTAGCGATTGCAGATGACATGCCGAAAGGTGGTTCTGTTCAAAATGGAAATGTTCGAATAGCCGCCATAAACCCTAATCATATGGTTATTGATCAAAGTTCACATAGCTCTGTAATTCATTGGGATTCTTTTTCAGTTCACTCTAAAGGAGTAGTTGACTTTAATATGCCTTCCTCAAGCTCTTCCTCATTAAATAGAGTTTTGGGCTCAACACCTTCAAGTATTGCTGGTCAAGTTAATTCAAATGGAAATGTTATTTTAGTAAACCCACATGGTGTCCTTCTAACTAAGTCTGGTACCGTAAAAAGCAACTCATTTACAGCTTCAAGTCTTGATATCAAAACAAGTGATTTTTTAGAGGGTAAACACAATTATTACATGAATAAAAATGGAAAAGGAATTGAGAATCATGGAAATATACAGGTAAATAATTCTGGTCATACAGCGTTACTTGGAAATTATGTATCGAACGAGGGAACGATTACAGCTAAGTTTGGTAAAATTTTCATGGGTGCCGGTGAACAAATTACCCTAGATCTCACAGGTAATGGTTTGATGAAAATAATTGTTCCAACAAGAGATCTCTCAAAAATAACAGATATCCAAGGCAAAACTTTAGATAGTTTGGTTACTAATAATGGATCTTTACAGGCAGATGGCGGATTTATCCAATTATCAGCAAAAACAGCAGAAAACCTTATGCTTGGAGCTGTAAACGTTGGTTCCTCAGGAACAATATCATCAGCTACCATAGATAAGAAGACAGGGAACGTAATAATTGGAGGAGAAGATAATGGATTTGTCTCTGTAGAAGGAAATATTGATATATCAAGCTCGAATAATTCAACAACACCGTCAGGAAATTTAAATATTACTGGTACTAATTTGTATTTTGGTGGTAAAACTCATGCTAGTGGTTCAACCGGTGGCAATATCTTAGCAAAATCTAAAGAAATGCTTATTTTAGATAGTTCTATCGTTGCTAAGGGGCTTAAAGACAATGGTGGAAACATGCTTGTTATTTCAGAAGATGTTTTGTTATCCACAGCGCTAGCAAATGCGGATACATCAGGTTCTGTTAACGGGGGGTCTATCAAGCTACACGCCGATAATTATGGTCTTTTCAATGGATCTTTCAAAGCTGACGGTGACTCTGGCCAAGGAGGCAAAATTGATTTATCAGGAAAGAATATAAGATTAACCAAAGCAGATATTTCAGCTAAAGGTTCGTCTCAAGGAGGAAAAGTTCGAGTTGGCGGTGAGTATTTAGGCGGTAAAAAGTTAAAATTAGTAGGTAAAAAGGAGTATAATGGTTTTATAAATCGTTTTGATAATGAGAATGACATCATCAACGCTCAAAATACTATAGTTGATTACGACGTTAACATCAATGTTTCAAGTTCATTTGGGCAAGGAGGAACAACTGTTGTCTGGTCAGATCAAACCACTGACTTCATGGGGTCAATTGATGCCAATGGGTATTTAAGTGCAGATAACGATTGGATTGCAGAGGCCTCAAAAAATAAAGTAAAAGGCGGTTTTATTGAAATTTCATCAAAAAATCTTTTGAGAACTGTTAACTTAGATCGTGTGAGTGTAGATTATGGTACTTTGCTTTTAGATCCCAAGAATATTACAGTTGATGCCAGTGGTTCATCAGGAGGTTCTTTGGATAATGGATTAAGAGCACAAGTATATTACAACTATTTTAACGATAGCTTTAGTTATTTTGGAACTGTTGGTGGAAGAACTCAAGATTCTAGATCATCAGTGAGGAACAGATTTAGTAGTGATTTCACTAAAATTGATTACAGAACACCAGGTAGAAACTTTGCTGAGAGATATTCCGCAGAGTGGAGAGGTTTTTTTAAACCTAATCAAACAGGAACACATCGATTTTATACCTTCAGTGATGATTCAAGTTGGGCATGGTTATTTACACAAGGTTGGAACAGTGTCGATTCATGGTCTGATTTTATCAGTGTAAGAAGTGCCTCTAACAGATTGGTTGATAACAGAGGTGCACATGGTATGAGAATAAGATATAGTAGTAATGTGACACTACAAGCAGATACCTACTATCCATTGTTAATATATTTTGGAGAAAGAACGGGTGGTGATAGAATAGATTTTGGATGGCAAGGTCCAGGCCAAGGTTGGACTACGAATTTAAGTGGTGTCGCTTATCATAATAATAATGAATTCACGACCGGGTCATTTGCAGGAGCTACTGGAACTGCAGGCATTGCAACTGTTAATTCATTTTCTACAGATTCAACTAGTTCAAATGCTATTGGGAGTGGAACTATAAAGGATTTATTGCAAGCAGGAACCGATGTTTATTTAAGAGCTAATCAGGATATCACAGTTTCAGATGCAATTAGCGTCAGTGGAAGTTCAGGGGGAGATTTATCACTTCTGGCTGGACGTGATATTACTATAAATTCGAACATAACAACAGCTAATGGAGATTTAACTCTTCGTGCTAATACATCGACATCGTATGGCGTTGTAGACGCACAGAGAGGTAGTGGGACAGCAGATATAAGTAACAATGCCACAATTAACGCTGGAAGTGGGACCGTAACGGCCATAATAGATGGGGGCGCTGGTCTAACGAATGACCAACCGGGTAACATTTCATTAGGTACGATTACTGCTGGAGCAATTAATGCAGCAGGTGACACAGGAACTGGCACCATTACCGGTACTAGCTTGACAGCAACAAATAACAGCGGAACGACAATAAGTATTTCTGGTCATGAGATAGGCGGAATCCCTTCAATTAATACGCAGAATGATAATAGTAATTGGAGAGTAACAAGATTTAACCCTTCATCGGATAATGCCTTCAGTAACCTACCATCAGCAGATTTCATTCAATATAATTATTCTAATGGCAACACAATCAGTGGTTCAGGGGATGGGATATTAACAGGCTATGATCCAGGAGTGCTAACAAAGACGTATAGCAATATAACTGGTACTAGTCAAAAAGTCACTAAAGTTTATGACGGAACGACTTCAACTTCCTCTTCTACCTTTGGAAATGTAGCGGTAACCTCTGCAAATGGACTTTCAAGCAATGTAAACGTCGCATTGAGCAATAAAACCTACACTTACGGTTCAAAAGATTCAGGTAACTCAAATGTAGTTACGGCAGATTCAGCCTATACTATTACTTCAGCAAGCCATAGTAGACATGGAAATGTTTATGGACTCGCTACTAGTTCAACAGCAAAAACAATCAATAGTGCTCAGATTTCTCAAAAACCTGTAAGTTTGAATGGAACACGAAATTATGACGGTACAACTATTGTAAGCTCTAAAGATTTAACAGTAGGAAGCTTTGTCGGTAAAGAAACGCTTACTATTTCTGGAACCGGTTTATTGTCTTCAGCAAACACTCAATCAAATTCCGGCTTAGCCTCAACAGCAGGCCTCTCCTTGGCTGATGGCTCAAATGGAGGGGTGGCAAGTAATTATACTCTAATAGGTGGCCAGCATAAAATTACTGTTAACAAAAAACCAATTAAACTAAGTGGGTCAAGAAAAATTAACAGAATTAATAGGAATATTAAACTTTCCTCAGGTCAATTAAGGATGGAAAATCAAATAAAAGGTGATCAAGTCAAGCTCCTAGGAAGTACGAAAGTTAGAGTAACAAAAGAGGGTCTAAATAAAATTAATGTCAGTGGATTAGAATTATCAGGTAAAGATGCAAAAAATTATACACTTTTAGGGGAAACTCATGAGTTCCTTTTTGAATTAAAAGCTAAATTTAAAGCATTGAAGAATATAGAAAATAAATTAAATGAATTGGCTAAATCAGGGAAAAAAATTATCACAGGGGCAACTCAAGCAATTCCAAAGGTCGTAGCAATGACATCAGGTCCCAATATTTCAGTTTCCTCCCCAAGTGGAGGACCAACATCTAGTGGATCAACCTCTGGAGGCGCAGCCGCAGGGTCACCTCCTAGTGGTGGCGGCGCACCGGCCTCATCATCTAGTTCCGGTGGAGGAACATCTGGTGATAATAGCGACTCTAATACCACAGAGGAATAGATTTGAAAAAGTAGCAGCTATTTTGGTGTCTTAAATTTATAACTATAGATATTTAGTTGTGGATAAGAAAACTTTAAAAATGAATAAATCATTGCAATTCTTTGGGTTCTGTGTCATTATCCACATGCTTGGAAATTTAATTTAGACTGGTGGTTGATGGTGTATCGAAATGATGGATCATATACTAAAAGCCAATGTATTTGGCTATTTGCGCAATTTATAGTTCCTATATTTTGTTTTATCTTTTTGGTGGTTATAATATTATCAAGGGAAACTTTTGCGGCAAATCCAAGAACTCCAAGTCAAGCTTTACCAAAAATGTTTCAGCCCCCGCCGTCAGCGGGTTACTATGAAATGAAAAAACAGGATGCTATAATACCCTCAATACCAGAGATTCCAATAGAACAACAGGAGGATACAGGGATAACGATCACTCCTCAAACTTTAATAATTTTAGCTCCTACCGAACTTCAAAATATAATATCTGTGGATAAATACCAGAAAAAAATCATTGGTAAAGAGCAAAATATCTCAGAATTATATAATTTAGCCCTCGAAATTGAAAAAGATTATAATGAAAAAGGTTATCCATTAGTTAGGGTTGTGCTCCCGACACAAGAATTAGAGCCAGAGGAAGCTACAGTTTTTATAAAAGTTATTGATGGATTTATTGAACAGCTGGATTTATCTAAGGTTCCCGTCAATCAAGTAAGAAGGATATATTCATATTTGAAACCTTTAATCAGAAAGAAATCTATTATGTTTGCTCAAATAGAGCGTCAATTATTACTTGCGGGAAACACTGCAGGCCTGACATTGGAAAGCACTCTTTCAGCCGGCGTTAATGAAGGTGGCACAGTTCTAGTAATTACAGCAAAACATCAGTTGTTTAATGGCAGTGTAACATTTGACAATACTCAAAGCGAAGAATTAGGAAGACAGCAAGGACAAGCTCGTTCGGTAATAAATTCGCCACTTGGTCTTGGAGAAACCATATCATTATTTGGATTGGCAAGACCTACAATAAAGGGTATGAAAGGAACTGGAGCTGATGTTCCAATAAGAGCCGGTGGATTGGCCATGTCTGTACCAATTGGAAATAATGGACTCACAACAGGTCTGTCTTACATGGAAAGTATGACAAGACCAGGCGCAGATGCTAGAGATCTAGGGCTGGAGGCAAATATGAAATCTGCAACTGCAACAGTTTCTTATCCACTGGTTTATAAGCGAGATAAGGCAGTCTTTTTTCGAGGTACATTGAGTTGGACAGATGAAATACAACAAACAAACCTAAGTGGTGAAGATCAAGATCTCAGTCATGACAGAATAACTGCGCTAAGATTTGGAACAAGTTTAAATAGATGCCAGATAGGATGCCTAGGGATAGATATTCAGGTGTCTAGAGGAATAGATATTGCCTCTAGGTCTTTAGGAGATGTTGGTAAAGGAACCCCGCTGTCCAGGGCAAGCGGGAAAAATAATTTTACGCATTTTAAGTTGGATACCACTTATTCAGTTGCTTTAACTAAGGACTTAAACTTCAATGTCAACACAGGTGGTCAGTTAGCACTTGATGATCTATTGAACTCAGAGCAATCAGGGATTACAGGCCCTAATAAACTAAGCGGATTCACATCTGGAGCCATTTCTGGAGATGAAAATTGGTACTTTAGGGGCCAATTTAATAAGGATTATAGGCTCAATGATAAGTTAAAAGTTTCGCCATATGTTTATGGCGCTGCTGGGGTTGCTTATACTATTACACCAACTGCCGCTGAGAATCGGGCAACAGCCGCAAAATCAATTGGTATTGGTCTAATGATAAATAGTATGGATAAATATTTCTTTGAAAAAAATGTGAGCGCAAAGGTTGAATATTCAAAAAATTGGGCAACAGGAGTACTAGAGGATGTCTCCGATGTGAGATTAAATAAACAACATTTAGGAGTAAGTTTAGCAATGACATTTTAGCTAAATACAATCAAGTTTTGACTTTTGGAGGAGATGGTCATCAAAGTTTTAAAAAACATATCAAAGCTTTTGAGTTTTGGAACCGCATTATTATACACTGGCTTTTGCTTATCTGGTGAAATGCCAACAGGTGCAAGCATTCAGTCAGGTGATGTGAGTATATCCGGAATTAATAAAGACCACTTGATCATTGATCAGTCTACAAATAAGTCAATTATAAATTGGAATAGTTTTTCTATTCACAAGAAGGGCCAAGTGGATTTTAATATGCCTTCCTCCTCATCTTCCTCTTTAAATAGAGTTACTGGTTCCACTCCATCATCAATTGCTGGAAAATTAAATTCGAACGGTAAAGTATTAATAATCAATCCTAATGGAGTGGTTATCACAAAAGATGGAGTTGTAAAAACCGGTTCGTTTACAGCGTCAACCCTTGATATTAAAAATCAGGATTTTTTACAAGATAGATTAAATTTCCAGGGAAACGGAAATTCAAAAAAAGTTAGTAATAGAGGAAAAATCATTGTGGGAACTGGCGGAAATGCAGCACTTTTGGGCGGACAAATTTCAAATTCAGGCATAGTGTCAGCAAGGTTGGGTAAAATAGCGTTAGGTGCAGGTGAGAAAATAACGTTGGACTTCGTTGGTGATGGATTAATGAGTGTTTCTGTTCCAAACAATCAATTGCACTTAATAAAAGATATAAATGGAAAGACATTAAAAAGCCTGATTTCCAACACAGGGAAGTTAAAGGCAAATGGTGGAATTATCAAATTGTCCGTTGCAACCGCGAACAGACTCTCTAGGTCCTCTGTAAATATTGGTGCTACAGGAGTGTTAGTCGCCAGAAGTGTAGATGATAAAACTGGAAAAATTGTTATTGGAAGCCCTTTAATTGACAACATTAAAGTTGCTGGAAAGATTGACGTATCAGGTTACAAATCTGTTAGCCCCTCGGGAACTGTAATTGTTAGAGGAAAAAATGTTTCATATCTTGGTGATATTTATGCTAACGGAAAATCAGGTGGGACAGTTAGTATAGAAGCAATGGATAATCTTAAGCTTGATGGATCAATTTTTGCCAAAGGGAATAAGAAAAATGGTGGATCTGTTGTATTCATGTCAGAAAAAAGCATCAAATCAACAGAAAATGTGGTCGTAGATGTATCGGGCCAAAATAAAGGCGGTGAGATAAGATCTCTGGCAAAAACAATTAATACGTCGACAGGCAGTTTAAAAGCTAATGCATCGATCGGATATGGAGGAAAAATTGATATAACTGCAAATCAGGTAGAAATTTCCAACGCAACAATTGAAGCGAAAGGAAAAACTATGGGCGGAAAAGTAAGAATAGGAGGAGATTATCTTGGGGGCAAAGAATTAACCAACACGGATAAAAAATATGTTAAGGGATTTGTTACCCGCTTTGGCAATCAACCATCAATCCTAAATGCCAAGCAAACGATTGTTAAAGCGGATACAAATATTGATGTTTCCAGCGAAAAAGGTCAAGGTGGTACGACTGTAGTGTGGTCAAACCAAATGACTGATTTTAAAGGGAAAATCAACGCAAAGGGTTCAGAAACCGAGCCTTTGATAGTAGATAAGGGCGGTGGAAGTATCTTTGCTTCGTCCAAAGAACCTCTAAACGGGACGAAAAAACTTAAATCTCAACTAGTTGAATCAATTGTAGACCCTCCTCCAAAACAAATGGTTCAATTAAGTCGAAACCATTTAAAATCAGAGGTGGACCCTCCAACACCACTGATTTACGACAAAGGTGGAGGCTTTGTAGAGATTTCATCAAAAGATTACCTTAAAAGAGCCAATATTGAAGGTGTGGCTCTTAACGGTGGAACTTTGCTTCTTGATCCTAGGTTTATAATTGTTAATTCCTCTGGTACTAGAACATTATCAGATGTTTCGAGTTTTGGTAACGGGAGTAATTCGACTTATTTCATAAATTCGTCAACTATTTCCAACGCCATAACTGCCGGAACAAACGTTGTACTGCAGGCAAATCGTGATATTACGATCTCTAGTGCCATAACAGCTAGTGGTTCTTCAGGTGGTGATTTAACATTGCAGGCTGGAAGAAGAATTAACATAAATCAAAATATAACAACAGCAAATGGTGACCTTGTTTTAGAGGCAAACCATGGTTCAGCAAGTAGCACTGGATCAGGAAACAGATTTATAACAGGAGGTGGTGACTTAAATGTTGGGACTGGTTCAATAACAATCTCTATGTTGAGTGGTTCCTCAAGTTATTCGCAATCTTTGAGTCCAAGTGGTGATATGAGTGCTAATACCATCACAGTCAATGCATCAAATAATGCTAATCAAGGAAATATAACTTTAAATGGAACTTTAACGGCTTCAAATACGATTTCTGTAACGAACAGTGCAACATCATCTCAATCATTTAGTGCAGGAACACTCATAGCAAATGCTGTGTCAAATCCTTTAACAGTAATTAGTCCGCAGTTAGGCTCTATTTCATCAATTAATACGCCAAACGGTAATTGGAAGTTAAGGCAGACAAGAAACGCAGATGTCAGTGTAAACAATGTACCAGCAGCTAACTTTGTACAGTATGCTTATTCGGGAGGCTCAATCTCAGGCTCAGGGAATGCAGTTTTAAGCGCCTATGATCCAGGAACAATTACAAAAACATTTGCAAATATTGGTGGTGGAACACATCAAGTAAGAAAAACGTATGATGGAACAAACTCGACATCAGCTGCGACTTTTGGGTCAGATAGTTTGAATGACCCGTTAAATGTAAATTTAAATCTTAATTCACCAACATTTACATATTCACAAGCAAATGTAGGAACAAGCTTAACTGTTACTGCAAATGCAGCTTATACAATCAATCCAGTCCATTCAAAGCACGGAACTGTTTATGGTTTGGCTACAAGTGGAACAGCTCAAACCCTTTCGGGTAGGATAAATACAAAAGATGTAGTGGTAAGAGGCCAGAGATTTTACGACGCAACGCGAAATATGTACCCGGCTAACTTCAGTGTTCAAAGTGGTTTAATAGGGAGTGAGACATTAACGTTTGGCGGAAGTAACGATACTTTTAATACCATGGTTGCAGATGAATCTGGTTTTACATCAGTGGCCTTAAGCAATGTTGTTCTAGCAGACGGTTCAAATGGAGGGCTTGCATCTAACTATAATCTCTCATCAGCAGACTTTCAAATTCAGAAAAGACCATTAGCCGTTCAAGTTCAACGTCAATACAACGGTACGGCGACATTTAGTTCAACGGACGATGTATTTTTCGAATTCCAAACAATGTCTAGTCCGCCAGCTAATCTTGTTGGACGAACCGGTGTAGGACTAGAAACACTAAGTTTAACTGGAACAGGAACTACTGCTGGATCTGCAGTTAATGCTGGTTCATATAACATTTCGGGATTTACACTAGCAGATGGCACAGCAGCATCAAGTAACTATACAATTACTGGGAATGTGAGGGGAGTGATTCAACAAAGAATCTTGGACATGGACGGTGCCAGAGCAGATAATAGTACAAATGCCATAGCAGCCTCAGTAATGACGTTAAGTAACTTGGTAGGGTCAGAAACCTTAACTTTAGGGGGAAATGGAGTTGCATCTCAATCAACTCCGGGTAGTAATTTATCATTTTCAGATATTAGTGGGTTTACTTTAAGTGACAATTCGGGAACTGCAAGCAACTATACTATTACTGGTGGTACTCATACTGTCGACATTACAGCTACAACTCCATACATCACTGGAACGAAAGTATATGATGGATCACTAACTGTATCTGGAACCTTACTTTCTTTCGTAGATCCTAGTAATTCAAGCGCTTCTGTGTCTATTACAGGCTCTGGCACAGCCTCTTCTAAAAACGTGGCAAATGGAGTGACCATAACACAAGGAAATTTGGGAACATTAGCACTCAGCGGATCAGATGCAGGATCTTATAATATTAACACAATTGCGCTAAACAATCTTTTAACAGTTGATATAGCTAAAAAATCAGTAAATTTAACTGGCTCTAGAACTTATGATGGAACCAAAACGGTTAATTCTAGTATAATATCTTCAATTGGTGGTACGATAGGTAGTGAAACTTTAACGGTCTCAGGTTCAGGCACTTTAAACCTAGCTGGTGCCGGCTCTAGAACGATAGCTAGTGAAGGAACATTAGCCCTGGGAAATGGAACAAATGGAGGGGTAGGAGCAAATTATAAATTAGCCGGTGGAACCCATTCTATTACAATAAATCCAAGACCTGTAACCATTACAGGAACCAAGCAGTATGATGGAGATACTGTGGTTCACTCAAATTCTGTGGAGGCGCAGATAAATCTTGGAGTCAGTGGAGAAAGTTTACTTTGGACAGGAAATGGAATTTCTGCATCTGCAAATGTTGGGACCCAAAATGTAGCCAAAGGTACATGGACATTAGCTGATCAGGTGAGCGCAGCATCAAACTATACATTTTCCGGTGCGTCTATGACTATTGATATAACTCCAAGACCAGTGCGCTTGACTGGAACGCGTCAATATGACGGGACAACAGACGTTGGCGGTGGAACTATTGCCTCTTACACGGCTCAAGGCACATTTTCTAATGGAGGTAGTTCTGACATATTTAATACTTCAGGTAGTTTTAGTTCTGGCCAACTTGTTTTATCAAATGGGACTCGTGAAACTTTAACAACATCAGGTACAGGAACAGCTGATAGCAAAGATGCTGGTGTTGCATCAACAATTAACAGTAATGGTTCAGGATTATCGTTAGTTAATGGTACCAATGGTGGTTTGGCTGCAAACTATACACTTACATTGCCTTCGGGTTCGCATGGTTATTCTATAACTCCAAAGGCTCTAGGGCTTAGTGGGAGTAAAGTCTACGATGGGGGTTCTGTTGTTCTCGCATCTGAATTACCGACGATTTCTGGGCTTATTGGTTCAGAAACTGTTGTTATCGGCAGCCAAACAACTACTTCAACTAGCCTCTCAACTGGAGCGAGAAAGAATGTGGCAAGCAACGTTGCAATACAACCAAATGCAGTAGGTATAACGGTTTCTAATGGCTCGAATGGTGGTTTGGCTGCTAATTACACCCTCACAGGTGGAACGCATCAAGTAAATATTACAAAAGCTCCGGTATCAGTTGCATTGTCCCGTCAATATGATGGATCAACAAATGCCTCATCTAATGCAACTGATTCTAACACCAATGAGACATTTAGTGGTCTTGTAGGTTCAGAAACACTCACACTTTCAGGGCAAGGGTCTGTATCCAGTAAAAATTATTCAGCAAGTACTCAAGCAGTTACGCTAGGAACGCTAGCAATTGGAAATCAATCAGGTGCAACACTATCAAGTGGTGGACTAGCTTCGAACTATAATTTTACATCCGCAACATTAGCAATCAATAAGAAAGTTTTAAATAGTAATAGTTCTCGGGTTTATAATGCAACGACAACTGCAGCCGCTTCAGATATTTCATTTACAAACCAAATATCTGGTGAAACTCTAGTTAAAGGCAATGCAGCGGCAACTTCTAGCGCAAATGCAGGCTCTTACTCGATTTCAAATTTATCCGGCATTACGATTAGTGATGAGGCTGGCGCAAGTTCTTCAAGTGGAGCTTTAGCATCAAACTATACACTAACAGGAGGAACACATAGTTTTACAATTAATCGTAAATCAGTAGATATAGCGGGCTCAAGGCAATATGATGGTTCTACGAATATTGCGGCATCTGATATAACAGGAATAACCGATACGGTTAATTCAGAAACGCTCACAATGTCAAGTGGTCTTGGAACTACAGCATCTGCAAATGTAGGTACATATAATCTAACGGACACATCGGCGGGTTCGTTAACATTGGGTAATGGGGTTGGTGGATCTGCAGGGCTAGCAGCAAATTATACTCTTACCGGAGGTTCACAGACATATACAATAATTAAAAAAGTACTAACCTCAGCAGGGTCTAAGGCTTATGATGCAAACACAGATGCAATAGCATCAAGTATCTCGTTTACCAATCTAATTGGTAGTGA
>CACHGK010000005.1 GCA_902579395.1 uncultured Alphaproteobacteria bacterium | reverse complement strand
TCGGACTAACAAATCAGGTTACAAGTGAAAGAAGGTATGAAGATCTAAAAAGTATTTCGAGAATGGTGTCTCGAACAGCTTTTGAACAATTAGGTCATTCAGTTATTTTACTCTTTGTTTCAGTAATTGGAATGTTCCTAATCTATTTGTTTCCCTCATTAATGATTATACTAACCTCACTTTGCTTCACTGTTGACAAATTCACAACAAAACTTTTAATCTTAAATCTCATTTCATTCATAATAATGCTTATAGTTTATCTGCCAACTATAAAATTCTATAAGATAAAAATTTATTACACACTCGCACTCCCCTTTTCCGCTTTCGTTTACGTCATTATGACTTTAACCTCTGCTTTTAATCACTTTCTATTATCAGGTAATACATGGAAAGGAAGGAGATATTAAAATTAATCAAAAAAATATTTCAAGTTATCTTTCTGGAAAAAGTTTTAAGAATGAGAATTTTCCTGTCGCTTCCATAATTATCAAAAGTAGAATAAAAAAGTTTATCAGAATTTTCTATTTTTTTGCCAGAACAGCTGATGATATTGCTGACCATCCCTCGCTAGGTTCGAATAAAAAACTAAAAATTTTAAATTTTTTCGATTTTTCAATCCAAAATGGAATTAAAACCGATATTTTAGTATTAAATAATTTAATATCAGCATTTAAAGAACTTAGTTTTGCAAAAAAACATTCACGAAATCTTCTTAAAGCATTTAAATTAGATGCAACGAAGAAAAGATATAGAAACTGGTCTGAGCTAATTAATTACTGTAGATATTCTGCAAATCCAGTTGGAAGATTTTTTATAGATTTAAGTTATCAAAAAAGTAAAAAAAAAATCATTAATAAAGAAAAAATCTTTAAATCTAGTGATAATTTATGTACATGTCTTCAAATAATAAATCATCTCCAAGACTGTAAAGAAGACTTTAAAAAACTTGATAGAGTATATATACCAGTGTCATTATTTGAAAAATATTCAATTGAAATTAAAAATCTAAATAATCAGAAATCATCAGAAAGATTTATTAAACTTAAGAACGAAATGGTAAAAAAAACTGAAAAATTATTAAATAATTCAAAAACAGGGTTAAAATTGATAGATATATGGAGATTAAAAAAAGAAACTCTAATTATATTTAATATTGCCAAAAGATTATGTTTTCTGATAAAAAATAATGATCCATTAGAAAAAAAAATAAAATTATCACGTATTGATTTGATTTTTTGTTTTATAAAAGGAATAATATGGGATTAGAGTTTAATTCTAAAAGTGAAAGTAAAAAAATGAAACTCCAAACGGCTCTCTTAGATAAAATAAAATATCCGAAAGACTTAAAATCATTAAATGATAGTCAGCTTAAAACTCTATGCAGAGAACTCAGAAACGAAGTCGTAGATGCCGTCTCAGTAACTGGTGGTCACCTTGGAGCTGGTCTGGGTGTTGTCGAATTAACTGTTGCAATACATAGTGTTTTTAATACACCAAAGGATAAATTAATATGGGATGTAGGTCATCAATGTTATCCACATAAGGTTATTACTGGAAGACGAAATAAAATCAGAACCATTAGACAGCCAGGCGGGTTATACGGATTTACTAAAAGATCTGAGAGTGACTACGATCCTTTTGGGGCAGCCCATTCTTCAACATCAATATCTGCTGGACTTGGTATGGCAGTAGCCAGAGACTTAAAAAAAGAAGATCATAATGTTATATGCGTAATTGGTGACGGAGCAATAAGTGCAGGTATGGCCTACGAAGCCATGAATAATGCAGGATCTATGAATGCAAGACTAATTGTAATTTTAAACGATAATGATATGTCGATTGCTCCACCAGTTGGAGCAATGAGTGCTTACTTATCAAGACTATTATCAACAAAAACTTTTCAATCTGCAAGAACTTTGGCAAAACATATGGCAAAAAAATTCCCAAAAAGTTTTCAAAATATGGCTGCAAAAGCAGACGAATATGTAAGAGGAATGGTTACTGGCGGAACTTTATTTGAAGAGTTAGGGTTTTTTTACTTAGGTCCAATTGATGGACATAATTTAGATCATTTACTACCAGTTCTTAGGAATCTAGAAAAATCTAAATGGGATGGACCAGTCTTCCTCCATGTCGTAACAAAGAAAGGCTATGGATATGAGCCCGCCGAGAAATCAGAAGACAAATATCATGGAGTTAGTAAGTTTAATGTTGTAACTGGCGAACAAGTTAAGTCCTCTTCAAAGATTCCAAGCTACACAAAAGTTTTTGCAGAGGCACTCATCAAACAAGCAAAAAAAGATAAATCAATTGTTGCTATAACTGCGGCGATGCCGTCTGGCACAGGCTTAGATCTTTTTCAAAAGGCACATCCCACACGCACATTTGATGTGGGAATAGCTGAACAGCATGCAGTAACTTTTGCTGCAGGCCTGGCATCAAGAGGTATGAAGCCTTATGCTACAATTTACTCAACATTTCTCCAACGAGCCTACGATCAGGTAGTGCACGATGTCGCAATTCAATCTTTACCAGTCAGATTTGCGATTGATAGGGCAGGACAAGTAGGAGCTGACGGAGCAACACATGCAGGCTCATTTGACTTAGCGTATTTATGTACCCTTCCAAACTTTATAGTTATGGCTCCTAGCGATGAAAATGAATTATGCAACTCTATAGCTACATCTACTATTATAAATGATAAGCCATCTGCATTTAGATATCCAAGGGGTGAAGGAGTTGGTGTGCAAATAAATGACCAACCGGAATTATGGAAAATTGGAAAAGGTAGAATCATTCAAGAGGGAAGTAAGATTTGTATCTTATCGCTTGGCACAAGACTCAAAGATTCAATTCAAGCATCAGAAATCTTAGCATCATATGGATTAGCTACTACTGTTGCAGATGCGAGGTTTGCGAAACCAATAGACCAATTACTTATAACTCAACTTGCCAGAGATCATGAGGTTTTATTAACAGTAGAAGAGGGCTCAATAGGAGGTTTCTCCGCTCAGGTCATGTCTTTTCTTGCTAAATCTGGAGCTCTTGATAAAGGTCTTAAATTTAGACCAATCTTTTTTCCAGACAAGTTTATAAACCACGGAAAACCAGATCAACAGAATATCGAATGTGGTGTAGATGTTGATAATATAGTGAAAACTGCCCTGGGAGCCCTTGGAATCACCTATCCAAGAAAAATCTCTTTAGAAAGAGCATAATTCCCCCTAACTTTGAAATGTTAGTAGATGATCAAATTGTAGTTCAAAACATAGTAAAAAATTCAGGGACCTCATTTTTCTGGGGTATGAAAATACTTAATCCCCAGAAAAAAAGAGCTATGTTTTCAGTTTACGCCTTTTGTAGAATTGTTGATGATATTGCTGACGATATAAAAAATATCAATATTAAAAAAACTCAACTAAAGGAATGGAAAAAAAAAATTGAAGATATCTATCAAAACAAGCAAGTTACATCAAGTATTGAAAAAGAACTTAAACATTCAATAAAAGCATACAACTTAAATAAATTAGATTTTTTTTCTATAATTGACGGGATGATGATGGATGCAGAAAAAGATATAAAATTTCCAACTAAAAAGGAATTAAATTTATATTGTGATAGGGTTGCTGTCGCAGTTGGATATTTATCAATAAAAATCTTTGGATTATCTAATAAAGAAAAAAAGTATGCTTTTTATCTTGGAAGAGCTTTTCAATTAACTAATATAGTCAGAGACTTTCATGAAGATTTAAATCGTGGTAGATGTTATATATCCACTGACTATTTAGCAAAATATGGAATTAAAAAAAACCTGATGACAATTTCAAATGAACCTAAATTACAAAACATTTTTCAAGATATCTTAAGTGAAGCACAAGAGTATTATGAAAAATCCTCTAGAGAATCTAATAAAATTAATAAAAAAAAAATAATTGCATCAGAAATTATGAAGTCTTTTTATAAAGCCTTGCACTCAAAAATGTTCAATACGACAATTAATATAAAAAAAAAAATAAAATTAAACTCATTTGAAAAAATTCATATACTGTGTTTATTTTTTTTGAGGTATTAAGTTTTGAGAAATATCTATATTGTTGGTGCTGGATTGTCTGGGCTATCAGCCTCGATTCACGCTATAGTGAAAAAGTTTAATGTTAAATTATTTGAATCCTCAAATTTAATTGGTGGAAGATGTAGATCTTTTTTCGAAAAGAAATTAGGTATAGAAATAGACAATGGAAATCATCTAGTGTTCTCAGCTAATGAAAACTTTTATGAGCTATGTAAGATTGTTGATTCAGTTAATAAAATTGAAACATTACCTCCAAATTTAGATTTTTTTGATTTAAAAAAAAAATTGTATTGGAATCTTGATCTAAGCAGAATTGATATTCTACAAATGTTGAGAGGAGATAAGAACTTAATCCCGCAAACTAGTTTATTTCATTATCTATCAATTTTAAAATTTTTGTACGTGAACAGAAAAAAAACAGTAGCGGAGTTAGTTGGAAACTCAAAAATATTTCAAACATTCTGGGATCCTTTAACATTGGGCGTAATGAATACCTCGAGTGATTATGCATCTGCAAAAGTTTTGTCAAATGTCTTAAAAAAAACTATTTTCAAAGGACATAAATATTGTAATATTTACCAACCAAAAAAGAATTGGAATGACACGATAATTAATCCATGCGTTAATTTCTTAGAGAAAAAAGGTTGTGACATAAAACTAAAAAAAAGACTTAAAAAATTTGATATTTTAGATAATTATGTTTCTACTATGCATTTCGATGATATAAAAATTAAAATTAATAAAGAAGATTTAGTGATTATGGCGGTCCCTCCCTCAAACCTTAAGAAATTATTTCCAAGTATTGAGGTACCAACAGAATATAACTCAATTGTAAATGTTCACTTTAATATGCCTGAATCTTTAAATGAGCGTTTTTCAAAAAAAATTATTGGCTTTATTAATACAAATTCACACTGGCTTTTTTTCAAAAAGGACCATATGTCCGTAACTATCAGTAATGCAAATTCCTATAATAATTTTGACTCAGAGAAAATCGCTAATATTATATGGAAAGAAATTTGTAGTTATATGAAAATTGATATTCCGGTACCAGAGTTTCAGGTTGTAAAAGAAAAAAAGGCAACTGTTGTTCAATCCCCAAGCAACTTTAAGATTGTTAAAGGATTGACTGGACTCCCAAAGAATCTAAAAATATCTGGCGATTGGACCCAAAGTGAACTCCCTTGTACTATTGAGGGTTCTATATTATCTGGGAAACAGTGCTTATTGAACTAGATCTAAAATGAATAATCTAAAAAGCATCTTAAACTCTAGCGAGAAACAATTTAGAAAACTTCTTGAGAATCAAGAATCGAAAAAATTAAAAGAAGGTTGTTATGTTTATGAACTTGAAGCAGATTCTACAATCTCTTCAGAGTATATTTTATTAATGCACTATTTAGGGGAAATAAATTTAAAGCTCCAAGATAAAATAAGTACTTATCTTTTAAACAAACAAAATCAAAGCGGAGGGTGGCCGCTCTTTTTTGACGGAGAAACAGATCTAAGTGCAACAGTTAAAGCTTATTATGCTCTAAAACTATCAGGTATGAATGAAAAATCTAAACCAATGATTAAGGCAAAGAAATGTATAATTGATTTAGGGGGAGCTGAAAAGGTAAATGTATTTACAAAAATTTCTCTTGCACTTTTTGGACAAATTTCATGGGATTCTATTCCATTCATGCCAATAGAAATAATGAAGTTTCCATATTGGTTTCCTTTTAACATTTATAAAATTTCATATTGGTCTAGAACAGTTTTAGTGCCTCTTCTTGTAATAATGAATAGGAAACCAATTGCCTCAAATCCAAACAAAATTTCAATATCAGAATTATTTTTAAATCAAGAAAACCAAAAAAGAAAATTAAACCTGGTCTCTAAAAACAAAACTCTTTCTAAATTTTTTATTTTCTTAGACGGAATAGCAAGGAAAGTTTTTCCTCTTTTCTCACAAAAATATAAGAAAATTTGTGAAAACATGGCTTTAAGGTGGACTCTTGAAAGATTAAATGGCGAGGATGGTTTGGGTGGAATATTTCCAGCTATGGCAAACTCCCTAATAGCCTTTAATACTGTAGATAAAGTTAGATATATTGATGAAATCAAAATTGCAAGAAAAGCCATCGATAGATTAATTATTGAGAAGAAAAACTATGCATATTGTCAACCATGCTTCTCTCCAGTTTGGGATACTGGATGGATGGGGTTGGTAAAACTCGAAAATAACAATAATGTTGATGACCTTGTAAATTGGTTTCTAAAAAAGGAAATAAAACTAAAAGGAGACTGGGCATTCAATAAAAAAGATGTAAAAGCTGGTGGATGGGCTTTTCAATTTAATAATCCTCATTATCCTGATGTTGATGATACGGCATTAGTGGGAATGTTTCTTGATAGATATAATAGAACAAAAAATAATAAGTCTGTTGCGCTGGCAATACAAAGAACCAGAAAATGGATAATATCTATGCAATCAAAAAATGGTGGATGGGGTGCATTTGACATTGATAATCAAAATTACGCTCTTAATTCTATCCCTTTTGCGGACCATGGAGCCCTTCTTGACCCTCCAACAGCAGATGTTTCAGCAAGATGTTTGAGTTTTCTTAAACAACTAAATGATCCAAAAGATTTCGTTTCAATTAATAAAGCTGTAAAATTTTTGGTTTCAGAACAAGAAAAAGATGGGAGTTGGTATGGAAGATGGGGAACTAATTACATATATGGAACATGGTCAGTTCTTTCTGCTTTAAATTTAGTTGATTTCAAAAATAAAAATAAAGTCATGAATAAAGCTATTACCTATTTAGTAAATATGCAGAGAAAAGACGGAGGATGGGGTGAGGATGGGAAATCATATTATAAGGGTTATGAAAATTTAAATAAAAAAAGCACACCATCTCAAACAGCTTGGGCGTTAATGGGTCTTATAGCTGCTGGTAAAATTGATAGTATAGAAGTTGAGAGAGGCTTGAAGTTTCTTACAAAAAAAGATTCTAAATTTGAAGAAAAATACTTTACAGCAGTTGGATTTCCAAAGGTTTTCTATTTAAAATATCATGGTTATGCTGAATATTTCCCTCTACTTGCAATTTCAAAAATAAAAAATCAGTTAAAAAAGAATTCGATTTTTCCAAATTATGGAACTTAAAAAAAAATTTAAAAAGATTGGTTTTATTTTTGGATTGAAGAGAGAGATGAAACTAGTTTCATGCAAAAACAATAATATAGTTTGTGTTTGTGGTTATGGGAAAGCATCAAAAAATGCAACTCAAGAATTAATAAAATTCGGAGTAGACATTGTAATTAATTTTGGGTTTGCTGGTTCAATCTCTAAAAATTTAAAAAATGGTGATATTGTATTTATAGATCAAATTTTTAATGAAAAAAAAGAAAAAGTTTCAATTTTAAAAATTGAAAAGGACTTGGTGAAAAATTTAGAAAAAAAATCCAAATTTTTCAAAGGCAATCTACTTACCGTTAATAAAATTATATCTGATAAGAAAGAAAAATTAAATCTTGTAAAAAAATTTAAATCAATCTCAGTAATTGATATGGAAGCTTTTTATATTAAAAAAGAACTCCTTAAAGTAAAAATTCCAATGATATCTATAAAAGTTATTTTTGATGATCTTTCTTTTGATATACCTTTTTTTATAAAAGAATGTGTTAATGCAGATGGAGATCTTAAAATAGTAACTTTTTTGAGAAAGTTGGCACTAAATCCATCAACTATATCTGACCTTCTGATATTAAATACAAAATTTCTTAAAAGTAGAAAAGTTCTTGAGAGGTTAGTTAATAACTTATGATAAAAATTTAACTGTTTTATTTTTTTCCTAAATCACTTTTTGGATTAATAGCTGCACCAGCGGATGGAATAGGTGAGTTATTTGTTTTGTTTTGCTTTTGAGCATGCAGTTTCTTCATCATTTCACTTACATGAGCATCATGAAAAAAGTCAGGATCCCTTGATTTACTTATATCAATCTCTTCGGCCATTGCTCCCTCTGTTTTTGGTCCCTTTAATGCAACTGATACTGCTTTAAGTGGATTAGTAAAAACATCTTTTACAGCTGATGCTTCGTAACCGCAGTGCGCCATGCAGTCTGAACATTTGTCATAGTTTCCAGTACCATATTTATCCCACTCAGTATCATTCATAAGTTCATTAAAAGTTTTTACATAACCTTCTCCAAGAAGATAACAGGGTTTTTGCCAACCAAAAATATTTCTTGTTGGATTTCCCCAAGGAGTACACTTATATGACTGGTTTCCAGCAAGAAAATCAAGATATAGACCTGAATGACTGAAATCCCACTTTTTAAAATCTCGTGATTTGAAGACTTTTCTGAAGAAATTTTTGGTATTAGATCTTTTTATAAAATGTTCCTGATCAGGTGCCCTTTCGTAAGCGAAACCAGGTGAGATGGTAATACCATCAACTTTTAATTCGTCTGTGACGTAGTTAAGAAAATTTTTTAACCTATCTTCTTCAGCTGTATCAAAAATTGTGCAATTCACATTACATCTAAAGCCTAATGATTTGGCCTTTCTAATGGCAGATACGCATCTATCAAATACTCCATCTTGACAAACTGCTTTGTCATGTTCATCTTTCAAACCGTCCAGATGAACTGACCATGTAAAATATGAACTGGGTTTGTAATCATAAAGTTTTTTTTCCATTAAAACAGCATTGGTGCAAAGATATACAAACTTTTTCCTTTTAATAAGTTCTCTAACAATTTCTGGCATCTCTCTGTGAATTAGTGGCTCACCTCCAGGAATAGAAACTATAGGCGCTCCACATTCTTCAACAGAATCAATACATTCCTGGGTAGAAAGCCTTTGGTTTAAAATCTCTTTAGGATAATCAATTTTGCCACATCCAGCGCATGCAAGGTTACATCTGAAAAGAGGTTCTAGCATCAAAACAAGTGGATATTTTGATCTCCCAAGAATTTTTTGTTTGAGTATGTAAGAACCTACTCTTAGCTGCTGTATTAAAGGTATTCCCATAAGTTTATTTTTAAATTATTGCAATTAAAATGTAAAGGCTAATTTATGGCTTCTATATTAGTAAGCTCTTTAGGAAGTTTGAAAACAATATTTTCTTCAATTCCTGGCCTCTTTTCTATTTTTATTTCTCTAAAAGATGAAATCCTTTTTATTACCTCTTTAACAAGTTCATCTGGAGTTGATGCGCCAGAAGAAATGCCAATCGACTCTACGTTATCAAACCATTTTCTATCAAGATCGTCAGCTGTCTCTATGAGATAAGTGTCAACTCCGGATTCTTCTCCGAGATCACGAAGTCTGTTTGAATTAGAACTATTTTTTGCACCTACAACAAGGATTAAGTCTACATGATTAACAAGATCTCTAACAGCTGATTGTCTGTTCTGAGTGGCATAACAAATATCTTTAACGTCAGGGCCTTCAATCTCAGGGAATCTTTTTTTTAAGGCTTCTATTACTACTTTTGTATCGTCAACTGACAGTGTTGTTTGACTTATATACGACAACTTTTTTGGGTTCCTTACTTTTAATTTAAATACATCATCGGTATTAGATACCAAATAAACATCTCCAGAAATTCTTCCCATTGTTCCCTCCACCTCTGGATGACCCTCATGTCCAATTAAAATAACCTCATATCCTTTAGATGAATATCTTTGACCTTCTCTATGAACTTTAGCAACAAGAGGACATGTTGCATCTAATATAGGAAGCTTTCTATTTTTCGCTGTATCTTCAATTTTCTGTGCAACTCCGTGTGCACTAAAAATTGTTACTGCACCTGGTGGTATTTGATCAAGCTCTTGAACGAATATTGCGCCTTTAGAACTAAGATTATTAACAACTCTTTTATTGTGAACTATCTCGTGTCTAACATATACCGGAGGACCATATATTTTTAGGGCTCTTTCTACAATCTCTATAGCCCTTTCAACACCTGCACAAAAACCTCTTGGTTGTGCTAAAAAAACTTTTAAAGGTCTGAGTTCTTTATTTATATCATCCATATTAATATCTTAAAATTTTTTAAACCATAATACAGAGTCTTTTATAGCATTTTTAACTGATCTAGGTCTATAACGAAGTTTCTTTTTTGCCTTATCAGATGAAAAAAACATCTTCTTGGTAGACATCTTTAATCCGTCAACAGTTAAAGATGGAGTTCTATTAATTAAAAATCTAAAAATGAAATCGTTTATATAAGCTAATGGAAAAAGAATTTTTGGATTAATTTTTACCTTTACTTTTGCTACAGATCCATATTCTGAGATGTAATCTAGAAAATCCTTAAAATCTAAATTTTCTCCACCTAAAATGTATTTTTCACCGTATTTTGCATATTTGAGAGCTAAAAATGTCCTTCCGCAACATCATCAACATGTACCAGGTTAAGCCCTGTATCCACGTATGCAGGCATTTTTCCTCTTAAAACATCCAGTATAATTTTTCCAGTGGGCGTTGGTTTGATATCGCCCGGACCAATTGGCGTTGACGGATTTACAATTATAGCTTTAAGTTTTTTTTTCTTTACAAATTTAAGAACAATTCTTTCAGCCAAATATTTAGACTTTTTATAGTCACCAACCATGTTCTTAAAGTTAACATATGTATCCTCATTAGATTCTTTTCCCTCTGACAATCCAAGAGTTGCAACACTTGAAGTATAAATTAATTTCTTGTTGAGTTCGCTTACAAGGGAACATACATTTTCTGTGCCTCTTACATTTGAGTCATACAACTCTTTAGGCTTTCGTGCCCATAATCTATAATCTGCTGCAACGTGAAAAATGATATCAGATTTTAAAATCGGGTATCTAAAGCTTTCAATTTCTCTTAAATCTCCTCGATATATTTGAATGCTAGATTGAATTTGTTCTAAATTTTTTAAGTCGGCCTTTTCTCTGACTAAAACACTTACTTTATATTTTTTTTTCAGCGCAATCTTCGTAATTGCTGAACCTAGAAATCCATTTGCTCCGGTAACTAAAATTTTCTTATTCATATTCTTTAATTGATTAATTATAATTTTTTTACAATGTTCGATTTTATTATTTTTGATAATTTATAATTTACTATTTGGTGATTAATAGCTCCCCAACCCCATCGACATTCTTATCACCAAAAAACCTTCTGAAAATTTTATTTTTATTGAAAACTTTCAAGCCATAATTTTTATAAAGAAAATTATAGAGTAAATTAAAAAAAATAGGATGAAGTTCATTACTCTCAATAAAAAAATCTCCAACTGAGACTTTTTTATGTGAAAATACTGTTCCTCTTCTCATGCCAATTCCAAAAAATTTTCCTATACCATTTTTAATAATTACAGTTCCAGCTATCATGTTGTTACAACAATAATTTCTAGAACTACCCGCAACAAAAATTAACCCTTTTCTCATGTTTAATCCTAAATAATCTCTTGTATTTCCGTTAATAATTATGACACCACCTGACATTCCTGTTTTATTTCCGGGCAAAGAAGAGCCAACAAAATCCAATGAATTTGATTTTATTAAAATCTTTCCATTTGTCATTTGAGAGCCTGTAAAGTTCTTAACAGAACCGTTTACATGTATTTCCCCTCCACTCATTTTAGCTCCAAGGAATGATCCAACGTTAGAATTAACTTTTAAAATATCTTTTTTCCACTTCCAGCCTAAATAGTTGCAATTTTGATTTAAATTTAAAACAATTAATTCATTATTCTTTCCATTTATCTTTTTAATCTTTAAATTAAATAATTTGCCAAGATTTATTTCACGATTCTGAAAAAGCAATTTAATTTTTGATATCTGAGTCAAATTATTTTCAAAATCAATTTTACTGATATTTCTAAGATCCAATTCTGAATCTATATTTCTCTTTAATTTAATTGTTATTCTATTCATGAAATTACAGACTTAAGTTTGAATAAATGAGGGCCTAACTTACCTCCATAGTTTCCGGCTGAAATTCTACTTACACCTTTAAGCCCTTTTGAATTTATAATCTCCAAAATCCCATGCCTCATTGCTGAAGAAATATCTTCTTCGTTTATACCATCAATCACAATCTCTAAAACACATCTCGTATTATTATCTAGTTTTGATTTAACAACGCCCTTTAAACTCGGGCAATATTCAAAGTTTGTAGAGGCTATAAGATTTTTATATTTAGAACCAACTTTGGAACCAGATCTTACAATTCCTCCAGGAAATGGTAAAATTACGTTTTTTAATTTGTTCATTTTTTTAACTGCAATTTCAGCTGCTCCCAAAACACACTCTGTATTCTCGCCTAGAATCAAAAAATTTCCACCTCCTATACCTTTCATTTTATAAGCAAAATCTTCACATATAAATTCACCATCCATAACTGGAATTCTCCAATACCTTCTATCACCTAGACTTTTTGAGATTTGAAAACCATCTCCAAAATATCTCAAAGCATTACCAAGTGGGATTTTATCTTCACTTGTATTACCAGAAAAAATAGCAGTAGTAGGTGTTGTCATAACACATTGACCAGCTCTATTCACAAGTTGCTTTTCTAATTCTTTTGAGGAAACAGCAAAAACTAAAACTGATACTCCCGGCCTACCATCTGGCGTTTGACTTGAAGGCAGATCGATTTCAATCCCTGCCTCACAACCACATGCAATTACTGAGGTTGCAAATCCACAAAAAGATTCAGCTGCTTTCTTAGCCCATTTTTTATTAAAAGCTGTAATGATTAATCTTGATGCTTTCATCGGAAAAGCCTCTGCAAATGTGTCTTCAATATCAATCATTTTACATCAATTGATTAATTAATTGGTTTAGTTCTATATAATTTGAATTAATTTTTTTTCCTAGCTTCAGAACACCAGCACCATCTGATCGTACAACTATCCCATCTACATCTATCCCTGGCGTTTTTACTGGTACATAAATATCAAAATCTTCTTTATTTTTCAAATTTGGATGTCCTATGAAAATATTTTCCTTAAATTTTTCAACCTTAAGATTTTGATTCAAATTTGAAAAGAAAAACTGTGTTTTTTTTGTTTTTTTTTGCTCTTTCGCATTATACTCAGTGGGATTATATGTTACTCCCCAATCATTAAAACTAACAGCACTTGGAAATCCAGTTTTTGTAACACAACTATTGACAAAACCAGATGAATTATCTGATCCATTAAATCTAAATAAACGAACCTTCTTAAGATTATTATTTATTAATGCTAAAACTCTTAACACATGTTCTGTAAAAATCAGACCAGTCTTTGAATTTATTACTATCACGGGATATTTTGAATACATTATCGATTTTTGTAATTTTGAGAATTGTTTCTTGTTTGAAACATTCTTGAAACAATTAAGAATATGGCCACCAAGATCTGATAAGTTTTCTACTTTCAAATTGTTTTTCAATGATTCAATTTTTTTTTTACCAATCACAAATATATTATTGTTAATTTTGGATTTATCCCAATCAATTTTATTCACAAATCTCTTAACCTGAAAATCATCAAAACTTCCAACAAATATAATCAAATCAGATCTTCTCTTAATCTCATTATACGAAATCAATGACCCTCCATACTTTTGGAAAGCTGAATAAAAATTGTTTATTTCCTCTGACTCAGCATGGTTAAGGGATGATCTATTTTTTTCTGCAAGATTAAAGATAGAATTTAAAGATTTCTGATCACAACTCAGCCCATCAAAATGAGTCAAAGTTCTATTGTTAAATATTTTTTTGATTTCTTTTATGACCTCATTTAAAGAAGCTTTTTTTCCTCGAATAAGTGGCGAAGAGTTGAGTTTATAATCTTTTTCTAATGTATCAACGAAGTTTTTTTCAACGGTTGATCCAAACCAAAAAAAATCTTCAAGATTTAGTCTCATTACTTGTTATATTTTATGTAGGCAAAACGAGGATCTGAAGGAGTGCCCTCTAAAGGAGATTCCTCATTTCTTGGATTCCACAAAATAAACTCATCAATCTTCCTGGCCAAATCAAAATCTAATTGAGTGATTCCTTTCTCTGAATGATTCATCAACTTTACCTCAACAAAAGCATAAGATGCTTGTATATCTGGGTGATGCCATGCCGACTCAGCTAGATGACCTACTGCGTTGATAACCATCAAAGTGGACTTCCAGCTATGCGTTTTGTATGTTTTTCTAATCCATTTACCGTCATAACTCCATCCATCTAAATTTTTGTTTAAAAAACTTTCTATCTCAGGCTGGCTAAAAACTTTAATTTTATTCACTTAATTTCCTTTGTTTTTTTTTAATATGAAATGTAATTCAAAATCATAGTATATTTAAAATTCTAATTAATAAATATACTAAATAAATAAAATTATGAAAAAAATTTTAAGTCTAACTTCACCAGCAAGAATTCATTTAGGATTTCTTGACTTGGAGAAAAAAAGCCATCGAAAATATGGCAGCATTGGTTTAACTATATCAAATTTTTTTTTAAAATTACAAATTGAAAGTTCTGATAGATTTGAAATTTTATGTTTAGACAAGTTGACTAAATCAAGGATTTTAAAAATCATAAAAATTTTAAAAAAAAACCATAATTTATCAAATTTTAAAATTTCAGTATTAAACCAGATACCCGCACATAGCGGCCTTGGTTCAGGAACTCAGCTTGCATTATCAGTGGGATATTTGATAGCTAAATTTGATAAACTTAAATTAAGTATTAATCAAATTGCTTGTCTTTTAAAAAGAGGTAAAAGATCGGGAATTGGAATTGAATCTTTTAAGAATGGAGGATTCAATGTAGATGTAGGAAAATCAAAAAGATCAAAAAACCCTCCATTGAATATACTTAATATTAAATGGCCCAAAGATTGGAAAATTTTGATGATTTTTGATAAGAGCGTGAAAGGAATTCACGGGAATAGAGAAATCCAAGAATTCAAAGATTTAAATAAAGTTGATAATTATAAAACAAACGCCAATTGCAAAGCCTTATTAATGAATGTCATTCCTGGTTTAATAGAAAAAAACTTTAGAGAATTCTCAAATGGAATAAGAACAATTCAAGATATGATGTCGCAAACCTTTTATGGAAAAAGCACAAAATATGCTAGCCAAAAAGTAGAGAGAATATTTACAAGTTTAAAAAAAAAAGGCATCAAGTGTTTTGGTCAATCCTCTTGGGGACCAACTGGATTCGTATTTTGTGAAAATTCAAAAAAAAGAAATGAGTTGTCAAAATATTTGGAAGAATATATTAATTTAAATGATATAAATGGGGTCGAGATTATAAAAATAGATGGAAGAAACTCAGGAAAATTAATAACTAAAAAAAAGGTGAAATAATGTCAAAAAAAAATATTCTTCACATGATAAGCCCTCAGGGAAATGTAAGCCCTTTCGACGTCAATATGGCATGCGATGCTGGATATGATGTTGTAATTCCTTATACTAATGTAAACTTAACTGATGTTAAAGGTCTTGTGCAAGATGCTATATTTTCTAGATCTGTAAATAATGCAAAAAAGACAGGGATTTTTATATGCGGAAAAGACGCTTCGCTTGCGCTTGATATGATGGATATGGCAAAAAAGTCAATGGTGCCTCCATTTGAAATTTCAGTCTTTCCTGATCCAGCAGGCTCGTTTACAACAGCCGCCGCCATGGTTGCTTGTACAGAAAAAACTTTGAAGGAAAAGTTTAAAACAGATTTTAAAAATAAAAACATTATTATCTATGGTGGTAAAGGAATAGTTGGAGGCATTTCCGCTATAATGTGCGCAAAAGAAGGTTCAAAATGCACTATTGTCGGTTATGATGGCATAACAAATGTTGAAAAAAAAGCAAATGAATACCAATCTAGGTTTAATGTTGAAATAATCCCCGGTGACGGTTCATCAGATGAACTTAATTCATCCTACCTCCCTGATGCGGATATCATATTTTGTGCTGCCAGAGCTGGGACGCAAGTAATAAGCAAAAAACAATTAGGTATTGCTAAAAAAGCAATGATTTTAGCAGATGTAAATGCCGTTCCTCCGGCAGGGTTAGAAGGTGTAAATTTGAACGATAATGATGAAAAGCACGATTGCGGAGCTTTTTCAATAGGTCCTCTGACCTCTGGTGATATAAAAGTAAAGACACAATATAAAATGTTTGAAAAAATGTGTTCTACAGAAAAACCGCTTTATCTTAATTTTGATGAAGCTTTAACAACCGCAAGAGAAATATTAGATCTTTAAGAAAAAAAGAAATCATAATTGTTGCTTCTTCATGCGAAGATTTAGCGAAGATTTTTTTTAAGCAAAATTATTTAGTCTATGCAATATGTAAATATAGAAGTTTAAATTTACAAAAGTATTGCCAGAAAGTTTTCCAAATTAATTATAATATCCAGAAATTAAAAAAAATTCTTAACTTTTTAGATTCTGAAGAAAAAATGGAAATATTGATTGGCTCTGGTTTTGCTGAATTAATCAATGAAAATGATCTTATATCTAGAAGAAAAAACAGAGGGAATAGTTCCAATATTTTGAAAGATATTAATTCACAAGCCTTCTTCCAAGATTTAAAACAAAAAGGAATTCGTGTGCCACAATGGTCTAGAAAAAAACCAATTAATGACAAATATTTGATAAAAAAATTTAAATCATACGGAGGAGTATTTATTAAAAACCTTAAATCTAATTCATTGAAGCAAGATGAATATTATCAGAAAAAAATTTTTGGTGAGCATCTTTCAATACAATTTTTTGTACTTAATAAAAAAATAGAAGTGCTGACTATATGTAATCAATATTTTCAAGAAGATACTTATAAACCTTTTTTAATTAAAGGCATCATAACTAAAAAGATAAATTGTTCGCTTTTTGATAAACTTTCTAAAATATGTAAACAAGTAACGCAAATTTATAATTTAAATGGAATAAACAATTTAGATTTAATTTTAGAACTTGAAACAGAGAAGATTTATATTGCCGAATTAAACGGGAGACCAGGATTAAGTACAAATTTAATTTATAAAATTCACAGGAATATATATAAAGATGTTAATTTTAGAAATAAAGAAAATACAATCAAAAGATTTTTTGGGACACAAATTATTTACAGTAAAAAAAAAATACTAATCAATGGAAAAAAATTTGATTTCATAAAAAGTCTCAAAAATTCACGTTCATTTTCAGAACTTCCATTAGAAAATGCAAAAATAAACAAAAATGAACCAATTTGTCTTATTCATTTAGAATCAAACGATACAGAAAAATTAAAAAAAAAATTTAAAAAATTATCGTATATAATTTTAAATAATTTAGATTAATTAATATATGAGTTATAGCTTAAATAAAGAAACTAATCTTTTAGTAGATGATCTTAAAAAAGAAAGTAATAAGCTTGGATTGTCGATTTCTACAGGACCTCTTGGGTCTAAAATTATTGATGCAGGAATAAACTCCTTCGGAAGTATTGAAGGTGGAAGAAAAATAGCTGAGATATGTCTGGGTGGTTTAGGTTATGTCAATATTGTTCCAGAATTTAATTTCAATTCATCATATAAAAGTGTGTCTGTTCATGCCTCAAATCCTGTTTTAGCATGTTTGGGATCTCAATATGCTGGCTGGAGTTTAAATCATAATAATTTTTTTTCACTTGGTTCGGGACCAGCTAGATCTTTAGCTCAGAAGGAGGAAATTTTTAAAGAACTTAATTATAAAGATAAAAGTTCTTCTACTTGCATTGTTTTAGAAGTTGGAACAAATCCTCCAGAAGAAATAGTAAGAAAAATATCAAATGATTGTAAAGTTCTGCCAAAAAACATTACATTTATCCTAACACCAACTACATCACTCTGCGGAACCATCCAAGTTGTATCAAGAGTCCTAGAGGTTGCAATTCATAAGATGCATGAACTTAAATTTCCATTAAACAAAATTCTTCATGGTTTTGCAACTGCCCCAATACCTCCTATTGCAAATGACTTTATCTCTGGGATGGGTAGAACAAATGATGCAATAATTTACGGCGGAAAGGTTAGTATTTGTATAGATGGGGATGAAAGCGAAATAATAAAACTATCAGAAAATTTACCTAGTTTTAACTCTAAAGATTATGGCAAACCATTCAAACAAATCTTTTTAGATTATGACAAGGATTTCTATAAAATAGATGGATCACTATTCAGTCCAGCATGTGTGCTAATTAATTCAAAAAAAACTGGTATGTCTTATACCTCTGGAAAAGTAAATTTTGATTTAGTGGAGAAATCATTTACTAACTGATATGTATTCAGTAGCAATTATCAGTGATATTCATGATTGGCACAGTCAGCAGTTAGAATCGAATCTTCTAAAAAAAAAGTGTAAAGTTATAAAATTAAATTACGATGAAATATATGCCATGTTCAGTAAAGAGAAAATCTTTCATTTCAATAAAGCATTAAAAAATATTAATGGAATCTGGGTAAGGTTTATAAAAAATGGTTCATTGGAAGAAATAACAACAAAATTGACATTCTTACATCTTTTAAAACAAGAAGGAATTTATATTCACAATTCGGCAGATACAATAGAAAAAACCGTGGATAAAGTCAGAACAACTGGGCTTCTTGAAATAAATAAGATTAGATCTCCAGAGACCATGGTCAGAATAGGGAAAATTAAAGAATTAAACAGTCAAAATAATTTCTTGCTAAAACCAATATTTGGTTCTCAAGGAAAAAATATACTTTTAATTAAGAGTCTCAGTGATTTAAAAAAATCAGACGCAGTAGGAAATGTTTACTATCTTCAAAAATTTTTAGGGGATGTAAATAAAAAAAAACATTGTGACATAAGAGTGTTAGTAAGTAACCATGAACCTATTGCAATTATGAAAAGATTATCTAATAGAATAATCACAAATGCATACCAAGGTGCATTTATAAAAAAAATGAAAATAAATAATGAAATTAGTTACTTAAGCAGAAAAGTATCAAAGTTATTCAATCTGGGTTATGGAGGAATTGATCTTAAATTTTTTGAAGATGAATACTATGTACTAGAGGTGAACAGCATCCCATCGTGGAAATCAATTCAAGAACTTGAAAGTAAAAACTTGTCAGAGATTTTAGTTGAGGATTTCATCAATAATATGAAAAAAAATGTCTTCTGAAATATTAAAGAAATTGTATTATCAGTCTTGTTGTGAGGAATTAACAGCATTTAAACCTGGCAACCATAGTATTTTTTCCAAAATTCATGGTATGAGCGAAAAAAAATTTCGTTATGCAGCTAAAATCTCTTCCGAGATAATAACAAATAAAAATTTAAGTTTTGGAGAATCTATATTTCTGTCAACAAAAAAATGTAAAACAGAATTAAACTCAAATTATAATTTAGGTATTATCTTATTATGCACACCATTAATAAGAATTAGTCTCAGTGGCACTAAAAACTTCAAAAGAGACTTGGAAAAATTATTATCGAATGTTTCGAAAAAAGATGGTGAACTTTTTACTAAAGCTATAGAATTTGCTTCACCAGCTGGTTTAAAAAATTACAAAGGACCTGGAAATATTTTTGATAAAAAAAAAATTTCCTTCTCAAAAATGATTAAGATAAGTTCAGAATGGGATAGAATATCAAAATGCTACAATAACAACTATAAGGAAATCTTTGATTTTGGCTTGCCAATTTTTACATATTTATTGAGATGCACTTCAAGAAAGGTTGCTATCGAAATTTTATATATAAGTTTTTTATCCACATCAACTGATAGTCACATTCAAAGAAAATTTGGTCAATATAAAGCCAACATTGTATTTAAAAAATGCTGCGAACTAAAAAAGAAATTAAATATGTATAAAAATAATCATAGTTTACTGAAGAATTTTGATCATTATCTAAAAAAATTAAACTACAATCCAGGAACTTGTGCTGATTTAACAGTAACAACCTTGCTAATACACAAAATTAGAGATATATTCAAGTTTCCTTTATAATAATTTATACTGGAAGTTATAATAATCTCAATACGGAGGAAATATGGCAAAAATCACAAAAATGCTAGTAGGCGAATCATTAGTTGGTGATGGAAACGAAGTAGCTCACATCGACTTAATAATTGGACCAAGAGGCACTCCAGCCGAAACCGCTTTTGCAAATAGTTTAACAAACAATAAAGATGGCTTTACTGCTCTTCTTGCGGTTGTTGCACCAAACCTAATGACCAAACCAGCAACTTGTATGTTTAACAAAGTAACAATAAAAGGCGCAAAACAAGCAGTACAAATGTTCGGTCCAGCACAACATGGTGTTGCCAAAGCTGTTATGGATTGTGTTGCAGAAGGAACAATTCCTGCTGATGAAGCCGATGATTTATTTATATCTGTTGGAGTTTTCATTCACTGGTTAGCAGAAGATGATAAAAAAATCCAAGAATATAACTATCAAGCTACAAAAGAATCTATTGAAAGAGCAGTTGCTGGTGAACCAAAAGCCAAAGATGTTGTTTCTGAAAAAGATTCTGCAGAACATCCTTTCGCTGCAAAATGAAGTACATCCGACATGGAGCCATCAACAAAAGCTAGTGGTGGCGGATGGCTTTCAAGGTTGTTCTCTTTTTTTAAAGGAAGTTAAAATCTAGGGACCAAAAATTTCGTCCCTAGATATTTTTCGATGTAAGAGAGTGGAAGAGAGCACACTCTCTACGCCGATTCTGGATAGTTGCGAAATTTGTCCCTCTGTTTTCAAGCCACCGCCGACCGTAACCTTGCTTGAATTTAACAGACCTATAATTTTTTTTATGAGAGGTAAGTCCAGTCCACGTCCACCAATCTTTTCCAAAAACATCAAAATAATATTGCAGTCCACCCTTTCCTTTCTAATTTTTCTTAACCAACTTTCTTGTTCACCATTAAAATCAATAGAAAGCTGAAATTTTTTTGATTGTTTAAAAGATGACAGTTTAAAATTTCTTAAAGTCTCGGTCCCTAATACGATCTCATAGTTTTTTAAATTTTTATATTCTTTCCTTTTGTGATATTTGTAAACTGAAATCGGATAGTCGAAACCAGCATCAATAAGAAAAATTAATTCAGGAAAATTTCTAAGAACTTTTTCTATATATTGATTGTTGGTTCCTTTTTTATTAATTGAATTTAGGTCTGCAATATATACTTCTTTCAAGAGAGTTCTTTTTTTTACCTCCTTTATCAATTTAATAGCATCTGAAAAATCTCTATTTTGAATTAAAAGTGGTTTGTAATTCATTCTTAAACCTGCAAAAGCTTTTACAACTTTGCCATTCAATATATCAACTGCTAATATAATTTTCATAAAGAATTTCAGTGGATGAAAAAGTTAGTTATTTTAGAATATTTTACAGCGCAATCGAATATTGAAAAACGCCAAAACCAAAAAATATTTGAAGAGGCTCTCAACATCACTAATTCCATAATAAAGAATTTTGTAAAAAGTGATAGAATCAAAAATATTATTGTTTTGCGAAATAAAAATCTTAATACTCAAAAATTTAAAAAAGTAAAATATTATTTTACTAGTATAAATGTTTCATTTATTGACATTTTAAATAAATTAGACGCTGATCATGAAGTAATTCTTGTAGCTCCCGAAACTAGTAAAATCCATATCGACCTTTTTAAAATTACAAATAAGTTGTTTAAAACTTTGGGATCGAGTTTTGATTGCATTAAAATTTTCTCATCTAAAATAAAAACAATTGATTTTTTAAATAAATATGAAATACCAACAGTTAAAACAATTAGAGACAAAAAAATTTTATTAAATACACAATTCGTCTCAAAACCGGAATATGGTGCAGGATCAGATAATGTAAGAATACTAAATTATGAAGATATAAAAAGAGATAAAAATTATATATTTCAAAAATTTTATTCAGGTAAAAAGGGAAGCTTTTTAATGTTATGTAAAAATGGAGAAAATAGAGTTATTTGTTGTAATGAACAAATAATAAAACTTGAAAAAAATAGAATTTATCAGATCGGTTGTTTAATGGGAGGATTGGAAAATAATAGAAAAGAAATCGAATATCTTGCAAATCAAATAAGTAGAACATTCAAAGGACTATTTGGTATAATTGGTGTTGACATAATTTTACATAAAAGAAAATGGTTAGTTTTAGAAATAAATTCGAGATTCACAAGTTCATATTGTGGTATTGAGATGTCTTATGACCAAAAAACTATCGATGCAATTACTAATTTTTACTTAAATAAAGAATTAGAAAATATTTATCCCAAGTTACTAAAAAAATTCAAATATATTTTTTAATGACAAAAGAAGTTTCTCACTTAGGAATTGATATTGGCGGTGCACATTTAAAAATAATTGGTGTTGACGAAAATGAGATAATCAGATTCGTAGATTATTCAAGTTGCAAAATATGGAAAGATATTAAAACTTTGAAAAATAAGTTCTTAGAGTTAAATAAATTATTACCCCAAAAAAAAATAAAATGTGGTTTAACGATGTCAGCTGAGCTATGTGATAATTTCAAAAATAGAAAACATGGAGTATCCACAATAATGGAATATTGCAAATTTCTTAACTTTGATAATTTCTTCTATGTAACTTCATCCAAAACTTTTTTAAAAAAACCAAAACATCATGAATTGATATCTATGAATTGGCATAGTATAGGAAATTTTTTTAAAGAAAAAATTAGGAATGGAATAATTGTGGATTTTGGATCCACAACAACAGATCTAATATGTATTAAAGATGGAAAACTATTAAATGAATCATTTGATGATTTTTCAAGAATAAAAAATCTTGAACTTCTTTATACCGGTTTCACTAGAACTCCTTTATTTGGAATAACTTCTGAAATTAATTTAGAAAACCAACGACTAAAAATTATACCAGAGTTTTTTTCTGATTCATCTGATATATATAGAATATTAAAAAAATTGAATAGAAAAATTGATTTAGACGTAACGGCGGATGGATCTAATAAAACAATACGCAATAGTCTCAAAAGATTATCAAGAAGCTTCGGATTTGATTATAACGAAAACATGAAAGAAAGATTGTTAAAAATTTGCCAAAGGATTTCTTCAATTCAACTTAATACTATTTCAGATACTATAGAGAAACTTAGATGTAATTTTGACTTAAAAAAATTCACTGTTGTCACTTCTGGGATAGGTCAAGAGGTTCTTACGAATTTCTTAAAGCAAAAAAAATATAAAACCAAATATCTTCATTCATTTTTAAAAAAATCAAACCTAAATATAAAGGCTTCCTATCATGCACCTGCTCTTTCAGTTGCATTACTTCTGAAAGAATTAAAATGAAATGAAATCCTTCTTACCTTTTTGAGTTTTATTAACGATTCTCTTTTATAAAATTCACAAACAGCTGATCGAAAACCAATTATATTTGGTTTTAAAGATAATAAAGTTGGTACTTGAGATTCTTTTAACCCGCCAGCTAGTCCAACTTTAATATTGAAATGCTTACATTTCGATATAAATTTCTCCAAATACTTCCTATTACAAAAATCTAGAAGATTGCCTGCATCTTTTCTAAAAGTATCAAGTAAAATAAACTCAATTCCAGCATCTAAAAAAATTTTTATACTTCTATTCACCCGATCAAATGTTTCTTTATGGTCAACAAAAACAACACATACCAATTTGGTTCTAAATTTTTTTAAAGAAATTAATCTCAATTTTTCAAATAAATTTTCATTAGCAAATGATAGTAAACCGAATTTTACAAAATCTAAATTTAAGTTGTCAAAACTCTCTAAGCTTTCTTTAAATTTTTTATTATTAAATATATCACCAAGAGTTGCCGAAATTTTCGTCCTATTTTTAAATCGTGTTATTACTTTTTTTATTTCCAAATTATTCCATGCGCCAATAGATCCTTTCGACGGATCTTTTAAATCAAGTATATCGATCTCATTTAATAACTCATCAGAAATTTCACTTATATTTTTCACACTAACCAAAAAATTCATATAGCTTAATGCTCCCTTAATCCTTTGCTTCGTCCAAAATATATTTTCTAATTAAATTCCAGCTTTTTATCTGATTATCACCTGCTGTCTTTACAACTGAGTTTTTTAAATTATTGAGACTAACTAAAATTTTTTTTTTTTTTAAAATTTTAACTCTTGATGCCAAAATACATGCCTCGATTATAGAACCATCAGCACGATTAAAACCCTCATACCTTTTATGATAAATTCTTCGTACTACTTTACATTTGAAGGTAGGTCTAATTCTGTCTTTAATAATTGAGTCAACAACAACCTCGTCATGTGCCTCAGCTCCTTTTAAAAAAAATCCTTTTATCTTTACACATTTTTCTTTTTTAAAGTTTTTTTTACCAAGAATACAATTAACAAAGAAAGATGAATCATTCACATAATTTACTGCTGCTTGCATGGTTTCCTCAAGGTTGAGTAAAGTTTGAGATGGGATATATGGTGATATAAATAAAAAATTTTTATCCTTTCTGATTCCAAAAGGAGCAAAGTTAACTTGTCCTTTTTTGTTTGTGGTTGCAATTATAGTTTCTAAGATCATTTAATTTTTTTTTTGAGTTGACTTTAACTTTGGTCTTTTTGTTAGATTTTTATTTTTTTTCGGTGTTGCAATTCCCCACTCTAATTCATTATCTTGATCATAATTTTTTCCTAATTGCCAAGCTATTTGGGCTCTTGCCAATTCTACTCCTAGATAAAAGGCATGACTTGCGTCGTTTTCAACTTTTAGTTTATCATAGAAATCAAATGGATCAGAATTAATTATATGTGTTTCAGAATTTAAAATATTAACTCCGTTCTCAGTTAAAAAAATTCTATAATTTTTATCTTTTATAAAATTTCTTATTTCATTAATTTCTTTTTTTGTTTTTCTAGTCGGTTTTCTTTCAGACATAGCCATTAATGAATTATCAATTCTGAAAGGTAATCTTTTATTTTTTTTGGAATAATACATTATTTTTCTAGCTGCATCCGTTTCTTTAATTGAATTTTTACAATGACCACTCACTTGAACAACAAGGACAGCGTCAACTGATAATTCTGATGCTAATCCCATCAAGGTTGCATTTACTCCGGCAGAGTCACTGTCTGTGAGTTCCGTAAGATTGCCGGTACCCATAAATATTTTTATTTTTGGATGATTTTTTCTCAATTTTATGTATCTTTCAATTGAATCTGCGAAACCATAATGAATTGGATCCAAAATCGGATCAGCAAAAAAATCAATTTTCTTTTCTTTTACAATCTTTATTAATCTTTCAAGAGATTTAAAATCTCCTGGTTTGGATGGAATGATTACAGGAATACTTTTTATATGATTTAATATGTTGATATTTTTTTCATTTACACTTAATACGAAGTCAGCACCCGCGTTAGCTCCTCTAATTAATTCGTCTTTATTTGCAGAATCAACTGAGACTTTAAACCCTTTGGATTTTAAAGCTCTTACAGTATCTTCAAGGTGCTCAAAAGAAGTATCAGGCATGCATCCTAAGTCAATAACATTAGCGCCTTGGTCTGCATAATTTTTTGCTAATTTAAGAATTTTTTGAGTACTTATATCAGCTGCATCAACTATTTCTGCAAATATTTCACAATCATATTCTTCAAGTTTTTCTTCAGGCTTTTTAAGACCAAAATAATCAGGTAAATGAGAAATATCATCTGGGCCTCTTTCAACCGGAATATTAAAATATCTAGTTAATTTCTTTAAATTTCCTCTAAATTTACCTGGAATTATAATTCTATCTACATCTTGTTCTTTTTGTAGTCTTCTCATAATAATATTTTCTGACATTAATGCAGCCACATTTACACCAATCTGGTTTATTCGGTAACTAAATTCAGGCTTCATTAAAGACAGTATTCTCTTTAGTTGACGCTCAGCTAATTTTCCAGTTAAGAATAAAATTTTCTCAGACATCTTTTCCTTTCCATTACTTTTTCTTCAAGTTGTTTAAAACTCTCAACAACTTCGGTTAATTGAAATTTTTTTAATTTCTTTACATTCTCTAAGTCTATTTCCCTTGGATATACATCTACCATCCCACTTGGCGCCATTGTTTTCAATTCCGGAGCCGTATCACATGGAAAAAAAATACACTCAACTTTACATTTTCCTGATTGAGCAAATATATTAGTAGCCAAACTATCTGAAATTCCGTACACACATTTTGCAACGGTATTGCTTGAAGTCGGGGCCATCACAACAGTGTGATATGCTCCTTTGTAAAATTTCCCCACCGAGGCTGAACTAGCAGAATTGTCTTGATAAATTCTTACTGTCTCTGAGATTTTACCTTTTTTTTTATACATTACCAAAACCTCTTCGGCTGCCTTAGAGACAAACAAATCAACTTCTTTTAATTTATTTATAAGATCTATCGTTTCGGTAAAAAAATGGCCCGATCCAGTTAAGACCCATGCCCATTTCTTAATATTTTTTTTCTTACTCAAATTATAACCTTTTTAAATTTTAAAAATAGTTGCTTCCAACTTGAATAATCATTAAACAGGTCAATGATTTCAGGTCCTATTATTTTAATATTTTTTTGTCCATAAAGATACTGATCTACATTGTCATCAAGAATCCCTCTTTTTTGCAGTTGATTCAGTCTGTAAGAATCATTTTCAAGAGTTAACGATTTTATAAAAAGCAAACCATCTGAGTTTATTTTTTTATGCAACCATGCAGCTACAGAATCTGATGTTGATTCCCAGGTTTTTAAAAATGATGATTCATTTTTTAGTATAATTGATGGCATCCAAATTTTAATTTTATTTTCATTTTTTCTCAATTCACTTATTTTTGATACTAGATAAAAATCTTTGTTAATTTCTTTAACTAAATGACAGAACATTTCAGTTGCCTTTAAAGCTAAATAATGCCCGGTTTTCTCCGACATATATTTTTTTTTGAATACGAATCTAACAGCATCAGAAAAACATCCTCCACCAACAACAATTATAATTTGATTTTCAGTTGAAATTTTTGATAAACAAACCAAGAGAGCATTAAGCCTAGAATTCGTAATCCAACTTCCACCTATCTTAATTATCCACATGATTTTAATGGAATTATTTTTTTTTAATTTTTTCGATATTTATCGAACTCTGTTTTTTTCGTAGATTATCCGTTCTATCTCTTATAATTTCAATCCCGACACTGTCGGTATCCTTAAAAACATCGAGTTTTTCTAGTTTCATCCATACAGACAGAACCCTATCATCTTGAAAACACATACTTAATATTTTTTCTCCAAGTGTTTCTAAAAGCTCAATATGTCCTTTTGAAGTTATATTTTTCAATTTCTTTATTATATTTTCATATGAAACAACATTAGATATTGACTCATTAACAATATTGAGGTTGTCAATTGCTTTAATTGATAAGGAAATTGCTACCCTTTGTTTTTTCTGTTTTTCGTGTTCATGAATCCCAATTGAGATTTTCAAAATCAATCTATTAATTTGGATTTGATATGTGTCTTTCGTATTTTTTATCCCACCAAAGCTTGCAGGCACCCACGAGCCTGTAGATATTACTGAAATATTTTTATACTTATTCGACATATTTTAAAATCTTTGTTGAAAAAAATTAAATTATAAACCATAAATATAGCGTAATGAATAGTAATAACAAATCAATTTCTTTAATTTACCTCTTATGTATAATCATTTCTTTAGTATCTTTTACAAATACTCACTCTAAAGCAGAAGATAAAAAAGAATTAAATGATGATTTCTCAAACGCTGAGGATGCTGAAGAAAAAAGAGCCAAATGGGGCACTGAGGAATTTAAGCTTGAATTAATTAAAGAAATGTCAAGCGCAAATATCGCCTTGTTTATTGATGAGCATTTGCAAACTATCAAAGAACCCTCCAGGATTTATTATAAGTTTGAAAAGGAATCTACAAGAGAAGATAACTTTATAGGTAATGTTGTATTAAATATTGTTAAAATAGATGACGATAACACCAAACATATTACTTTTAGATACCTTAAAGGTAGAAATAAAGTTAGATTCCCCCCTCAAATAGGAGCTAAAGGTAATCCAGTGTTCATGTTATTTTTTGAAAGAGACTCCAGAGATATGCAAAGGCTTACTGGTGGTAATGCTTTGTTTTTTAGAAGTAGAATTAGGCATACAATAGCCGCAACCGACATCAAAAATATAGAAATCGATTACAAAAATAAGAAAATTCCTGCCAAGGAAATTTCTTTTCAGCCATTTACAAAAACTGAATTAAAAAATAGAGTTTCAAGATATAAAACAAAAAAATTTGTGATTGTAATGTCTCATGAAATTCCAGGGTTTATTTATAAAATTGAAACCTTTATAAAAGATCTAGAGGATCCTGATGATATGGTTAAGGAAACATTGCAATTTCAAGGTATAAGAACCAATAAGGAATTACGAGAAGAATATAAAAATAGAAAGGAGAATAACAAATCATGATAAATATTAAAACTAGAAATATATCCTTGATGCTTTTTGGATTGGTCCTCTTTTTTTCTGATAACTCTAAATCAAATGATTTTCCAACGCTAGCAAGATCAGAATTTGTCTTTGCTTGCATGAGTTCTAATGCTTCTAACAGAGATTTTATGGCTAAATGTTCTTGTGCAATTGATGAAATCTCAAAACGAATATCATACGAAGAGTATGCTCAAGCAGAGGCTATAGCAAGACTTTGGGAAGGTGCAAGTCCTAGAGAAGAAGCATTTAAAAGCGTAGGCCTATCTAAAGAAAAAATGGATAAATTATTCAGAGCTCAAGCAGCTTCTGAACTAGAATGTTTTTAATGTTTAGAGAATTTCTGTCTGATTGAAAATTCTTTAGAAAATTTTTGACCTTCACTGTCATTAACTGTTACTTTGATTGGTCCTCCGGTATTTAAGTAATGGAAAGTAAGTGAAGGATCCTCTGATAACGAGATATCTGGAGTTGCTTCTAATATTAATTCACCATCTTGCTCAATTTTTATATAATTAACAAAATGTGCAGGTATTTCTGCCCTTGTTAGCTGGTTAAATTGTAAACCAGAATAATTAGGATGACTTATTAAAAATCTAGCTTTGTTGATTGTTTTGGATGTTTCCATAGTTTTAATAAATTTCATTTTCATTTTTCCCAGCCGAGCCATTACAGCATCCATATCAGCTAAGCTTGGAGCTGAGCAGCCGCCTGCTGCTTTAACAAAATTAGAAACCATAAATTTTTCTCCATTATTAAACTCTGCAATTGCCCTAACATAAGTATATTTATCGATTCTTATCCTTGTGGTTAATGATGGGTTACCTGTTTTTGGAGAAAAATTAAATTTACCAACAATTGGAGATGGATTTTCATCAACTACCAAAATTAGAGATTTAATATACTTAGAAGCACTTTGATTGTTATTAAATTTTACAGTTATTGGAACAATAGCGGCATCCAATGCTCTGTAGGGAGTTTCAAGTTTCATGAGACTCGAACCGTCATATATTTCTTCACCCTCATCATATATTAAGGCTTTGACACTATTTTTCCATGTTAGAGGTTCTGGTGATTCAGCTTTTACTTGGCCTGTTAAAAACAAAAAAAGAAAAGCAGCTATAAAATAAAAATAAGAATACATGCACTTAATATAGTATGTTTTAGCAATAATTGTAACGAAAACATTATTTAAACGCATAAAAAAAATATTAGTGATAATTCAATGCTTTTTTTGATCTATAAATATATGATTTTACTTGATTTTTTTAATTTCTGAACAAATGTTAATTTTTACATTCATCTACTGTTCATATTTTCCAATTTTTTTTCAAGTTATCCACAACTTTTTTTTTGCAGAAATATTGCACTATGTTATTGATTATATTAACATTTTAGCATAGATGCATTTATCTAACATATTTTGTTCATATTGCATTCATATTTTTGGCTTGAATTTGCATTATTCATACATAATATAAACAACGGGAGGAAATCAAATAACCTTTGTTATATTTGATTCCAATCGATGTAATCGGGCTTTCGCCCAAATATTAATCGTAATAAAGGAGAAATACTTTATGAGTATTTTGAAAAAAAGCATCATTGCTTCTGCTGCTTTAGCCCTTCCGTTCGCGGTTAGTGCTAACTCTAAGCTAGAGAAAATGATGAAAGATCCAGGACAATGGGTACAACAGTCTGGCGATTACGCTGGTCACCGTTACTCTAACCTAGATCAAATCAATAAAAGTAATGTTGGTAGCTTGAAAGTCGCTTGGACTTTTTCTACTGGTGTTCTTAGAGGTCACGAAGGTGGTCCACTAGTAATTGGTGATGTTATGTATGTACATACAGCTATTCCAAATATTGTGTACGCTTTAGACCTAAATGATAACCAAAGAATCATTTGGAAATACAACCCAGTTAAGGGTGGTAAATATCCTGGTGGTGAAACTATGGACAGAGTTATCTCAGTAATGTGCTGTGACAACGTAAACCGTGGTGTTAACTATCATCCAAATGGTACTATCGTTTTACACGCTGCTGATACTTCAGTAATTGCGTTAGATGCTAAAACTGGTAAAGAAAAGTGGATTACTACAAATCTACACGCTGGTACTGGTAAATATGGTGTATCTGCGTCTACTGGTTCAGGTCAACCTTTCATTATCAAAGATACTGTAGGTGTTGGTTGTTCTGGTGCTGAATTTGGTGTTAGATGTAACTGGACAAGTTATGACATCAACAGTGGTAAAAGACTTTGGAGAGCATACAGCATGGGTCCAGATAAGGATATGCTTGTTGATCCAAACAAAACTACATCTATGCTAAAACCAATTGGTAAAGATTCTTCATTGAAAACTTGGCCTGGTGATGCATGGAAAATTGGTGGTGGTTCAATTTGGGGTTTCTACGGTTATGACTCTAAATTAAACTCATTGTACTACGGTACTGGTAACCCATCAACATGGAACCCAGTTGTTCGTCCTGGTGACAACAAATGGTCTATGACTATTAACGCTCGTAACCCTGACAATGGTATGGCTAAATGGTTATATCAAATGACTCCTTACGATGAGTGGGATTACGACGGTGTTAACGAGATGATTCTTGTTGACATGAAAGTAAAAGGTAAAAACCGTCAAGCACTTGTGCATTTCGACAGAAATGGTTTTGCTTACACAATGGATAGAGCTTCTGGTGAACTATTAGTAGCTGAGAAGTATGATCCTGCTGTAAACTGGGCAACTCACGTTGACATGAAAACTGGTCGTCCACAAGTAGTAGACAGATATTCAACTGCACATCAAGGTGAAGATGTTAACACTACTAACATCTGCCCAGCAGCTTTAGGTTCAAAAGACCAACAGCCTGCTGCTTATGACAGACTATCTGGCTTATTCATGGTTCCAACAAACCACGTTTGTATGGACTATGAGCCATTCAAGGTAGACTACGTAGCTGGTAACGCTTATGTTGGTGCTACATTATCAATGTACCCAGCTCCAGGCGGAACTCACCTAGGTAACTTCATTGCATGGGATGCTGACAAAGGTAAGATCGTATGGTCTAACCCTGAGCCTTTCTCTGTATGGAGTGGTGCTTTAGCTACAGCTGGTGGAATTACTTTCTACGGTACGTTAGAAGGTTATGCTAAAGCTGTTAACAGTAAAACTGGTAAAGAACTATACAAGTTCAAAACACCTTCTGGTATTATCGGTAACTTCATGTCTTACTCTCATAAAGGTAAGCAATATGTTGGTATCTTATCAGGTGTTGGTGGATGGGCTGGAATTGGTCTAGCTGCTGGTTTAACTGATCCAACTGCAGGTTTGGGTGCTGTTGGTGCATATTCTGCACTAAGTAACCACACTGCACTAGGTGGCGTATTAACTGTCTTCGCTTTACCGTAGTAGCGTAAACAGTATTTTAAAAAGCCCGGCTTATTCAGTCGGGCTTTTTTTTTGAAAAAAAAATTGATAAAATTCTTGAGATTTTGATATAATTTACAATATTAATAACTAATATTTATTTAATGATTAATTAGGACTTTGAAATATGAATTTTAAATTAAACAAATACGCTTTAGCTGCAACTCTAATCGTTAGTTTCAGCGCTAAGGCAATACCAACACCTGAAGCAGTAGAGCCAGCTTTTGACGAAGATGATAACCCGACCTATATAATTAAATATGGAAAAGGTGATAGACTAAAAGCTGACGGCACACCTCTTAACTTAATCCAAATAAAATGCAAAGACAAAGCTGTGGATATGGTTTCTGAAGAAGAACTTGAAGAATGCAGAGCAGACGACAGTCTTGTAGAAATGCAATATGGATGGATGGATTTCGCAACTTATAAAGGTTGGAGAGCCTATCATGCTGAGTGCCACGTATGTCATGGTCCAGATGCAATGGGGAGTACTTATGCTCCATCATTGATGGTTTCTTTACAAGAGGGATTGTCCTATGATGACTTCTTTAATGTTATCATGAATGGAAGGGGTGAAGCCGAAGGTGCCCAAAAAGGAAATGTAATGCCTGCTTTCGGTGCTAATACTAACGTCGCCCCTCATGTCGAAGATATGTACAGATATGTTAAAGCAAGAGCTGAAGGTAAAATTAGAAGAGGTGTTAGATTACCTAAGCTTCCAAAATTTAAAGAAGTAGAATAAATTTCTCAAATGCAATTATTAATAGTTATTCTCGCATTGGTTTTAAGTTCCCAAACCAATGCAAGAGAATCTGCTATAGAGGCCGTTGATACTAAAAATTTAAGAGTTTGCGCTGACCCTTCAAACCTTCCCTTCTCAAATGAAAATGGTGAAGGATTTGAAAATGATATTGCGGAGTTACTTGGAAAAAAATTAGAGATACCTGTGGTGTATGAATATTTTCCACAAGTTATCGGATATGTCAGAAATACTTTGAATAAAAAGAAATGTGATATAATAATTGGTATAACAGCAGGAAATGATTTAGTTTTGAATACAGTTCCATACATGAGATGGTCGTATGGAATGATTTATCTCAAAGATAATGGCATTGAAGTTGATAGACCTAATCACCCACAATTAGCGGATTTAAGTTTGGGAGTTCAAGCTGGCACACCTCCGACATTTGTACTACAAAGATATAATTTAATGGGTAGGGTTAGACCTTATAACTTAACTTTTGACCCTAGAAAAGCAGTCATAGGCGAATCTATGATTGAAGATTTAATTGACGGTTTGGTGGATGTAGTTTTCATGTCAGGACCAATTGCTGTTTATTACTTAACGAAAAAGGGGCTTAGTAACAATGACTATACATTTATACCTTTAGAAACAACCGATCAAGGTTGGGGTAGAATGGATTATTACACTACCATGGGTGTAAGAGATGGTGAAACAGACTGGAAGAAAAAACTTAATAGATTTATTAAAGAAAATCAAAAAGAAATAGATTCAATTCTAGCAAAACACAATATACCTACCCTTAGTTTAAGACCTGGTAAAAGAAAAAAATCCGACAGCACAACTGACGCTTTAATAAAAGGTAGAGCACCTGTTAAATGAAAAAGGCTCAATTATAAATTTTATAATGAGCCTTAAATTTAAAAAAAAAATTATATTTCGCTTAAAAGTTTTTTAACTTTCTTTTTAGACTTACTACCAGTAACTTTCTTTGACTCGATAGCAGCCATATTAGATGTATCTCCACCTACAACCACTATACCAATCATACCCATAGCTGCATGAGGTGAACACTGATAAAGATAAATTCCAGGTACAGAAAATTTAATGGTAACATTATCACCAAGTTTCGTTTTCTTGGGGAGTTCATAACCATCCGGGCCAGCAAGCATCTCAACATTATGTCCTTTATCTGTTGCAACCCACTCAATAGACTTACCGGCATCAATTTTTACTAATTCTTGGCTATAAACCATTCTCTTCTTTGTCTCTTTGTTTTTATTCAGCATCTCAATTGTAACATCTGCTGAAAACGCACTTCCAGAAAACAATAAGAAAAACAGAGTTAAAAAAAAATTTTTCATTTTATGTCCTTATATAAAAAGTTCTTATAATAGATAATAATTAATGACTTAGAGAGTATTTGTCAATGACAATTGATAATGTCTATCAACCAAAATCATTATATTGGTGAGTTGAATCTTACTCCATATCTTCTGTAAATAAATTCTGGGGGGGCTCTTCTAGCCTCTTCAGCAGCCATAGAAAAAATTTCACTGTGAAGAGGTGATATTGAACAGGCAGGGTCAGTATTTTTAGCATCGCCTGTTAAGGCCATTGCTTGGCACCGGCATCCACCCCAATCTATTTCCTTTCTATCACACGATTTACAAGGTTCAGGCATCCAGTCAGTTCCTCTATATAAGTTAAATGCTTCAGAATTCTCCCAAATCCATTTCAAGCTGTGCTCTCTAACATTATCAAATTTAAGATGAGGAATTGTCTCTGCAGCATGACAAGGAAGGACATCTCCTTTTGGATTCATGTTAAGGAAACGTCTACCCCATCCACCCATACAATTTTTTGGGTGTTTAGCATAATAATCTGGAATAACATAATCGATCACTAGTTTTCCTTTTAAATCAACTCTTGCCTTCTCTACAATTTCTGTAGCATGATCAAGTTGCTCAGGAGTTGGAATAAATGCTGCTCTATTTTTCAAAGCCCATCCGTAATATTGAACCTGAGCTATTTCAACTCTTTCAGCATCGAGATCTAATGCCATTTGAATAAAATTTTCTAGGTTATCAATATTTTGTCTGTGAACCACGCAATTACATGTAAGTGGCAACTCAACATCTCGCACCCATTTAGCGACTTCAAGTTTTTTTTCGTGACCACCCTTAAAACCCCCAATTCTGTCCGCATTTTCTTTTTCGGTATCTTGAAACGAAAGTTGCACATGCTCGAGACCAAGAGACTCTAACTTCCTCAATCTATCTGGATTTAGTAAAACTCCAGAAGTTATTAGATTTGTGTACAGACCTTGTTTAGTGCAATGCTCCACAATATCTTCAAGATCATGTCTTACTGTTGGTTCTCCTCCTGATAAATGAATTTGATGCATTCCCATCTCAACTGCTTGATCCACAACTGATTTCCATTCGTCAGTAGTTAACTCTCCTGTTTTTTTCTCAAGCTGCACAGGATTTGAACAATATGGACACTGAAGAGGGCATCTATGTGATAGTTCAGCCAAGAGAGCCAACGGAGCTTGAATTCCATGTTCGGAGGCAGTTTTTAATTTTTTTTCTTTTACGTCATCCATTTTCTTCTATGAATCCTTTATCTGAAAGATTTTGAAGCATCTCTATAATATCAACTAAAATCGTTTCCTCAGGTGCATTGAATTTTTTACTTAATAGAGAGGCTATAATTTTCACTTCTCTTTCTCCATCAACCAACTGCAAAATTTCCACCGCAATTGGATCAAGTTTGACAAGCCTTTCAGGTGCCAGAACAACCCATTCGTCCCTTGCTTTATTATGTCTAAATCTAACGTGCTTTGGAAATTTGGGAATAGTTTTATCATTAATCTTCAATATATCTGTCATCAAAATCCTCTGGTAAGAATGCTCCTGGAGGGATGTGACCGTTGATGTATGAGTGGTATAAGGCATCCTGCATTACCCATAAAACGTCTGTTTTGAACTTAAGTGCACTACAGACTGATTCTTGTTCCTCCCTTGTTTTTGCATTCTTAAGTGCATAATCTAGAACGAAATCGGCATCATCAGTTGCTTGATCAACTCTTTTTTTAAAATAAGCCATAGTTATATCATTGATAAAATCATAATTTTCAAGCATACCAACAATTCTTTCTTTATGAATTTTTGGGGCAAAGAGTTCAGTAAGCGATGAGGTTACACCCTCTAATAAAGATTTTTCTTTCACAAAATTAACATATGCATCTACGGCAAACTTCGTGGCAGGTAAGACTCCATTAGTTGATTTTATATATTCCCTATCTAGATTAAGTCCATCTGTTAATTTATACCATCTCTCAATACCACCTTCATCACCTTTTCTTCCATCATGATCTAAAATTCTTTTTATCCATATTCTTCTCAGTGATGGATCTTTAATCCTAGACATTAATGCCGAATCTTTTATGGAAATATTTATTTGATAATAATATCTGTTTATGGCCCATGCTTGTACCTGACCTTTATTAAGTTTTCCAGAATGCAATAAGTGATGGAACTTACAGTTATCATGATATCTTTGTGCACCAATATCTCTAAGTCTTTGTTCAAACTGACTTTTTGTCATTAAAGAATCTGTTTTAATTTGGTTTTCTGCTAAATTACTCATACTTCAATCTCCATTCCATCATAACTTACTTCCCATCCATTTTCTTCAACTATTTTCCTCTCATCTGAATCTTCTAACAAAATAGGATTTGTAGTATTAATATGGATAAAAATCTTTCTTTTTACACCTAAATCTTTAAACGCCTCAATAGAACCGTCATTTCCTGAGTTGTTCATGTGCCCCATTCTTTGTCCAGTTTTTTCTCCTACTCTACTTGAAGCCATTTCGTCATTTTGCCATAAAGTTCCGTCGAATAAAACCACTTTAGAGCCCTCAATTCTATTAGCTAGATCATCTGTCATCCTTGCACATGCCGGGATATAATAAAAAGATTCTCCAGCTTCTTTTGAAGAAATTCTAAGACCTATAGTATCCCCAGCTTGGGTTCCAAAATCTTTGCCCTTAGACTCATCTTCCAGCCAAAGTGCAATCTTACCTGGTACTTCAAAAGCTTCCACTTCAAGTCCAACTCCATCACCTTTTTTGTCCATAAGTTCAAATTTTTCATTCATCATCATCTCTCTTCTATCAACATATTCTGGATTCAAAACGTTAAATATTGAGTTAGATTTTAAAACTGAGTGAACCCTTTTATGTGCGTAAACGGAAAGATTCTGTCTCTCCCTTAAAGTTAATAATCCTGCTACGTGATCTACATCACCATTTGTAAGCACCACACCACTTATTGGACTATGTCTTAAATCTTTTTTTGGATGCATCTGTTCATTATTAAGAATTTGTGAGCCTAAATCCGGCGAGGCATTAAATAAAAACCAATTAATATCATTAGAAGTTACTGCAATTGAGGATTGTGTTCTAGGTGATGCACCATTTTTTCTTTCTCTTACAGCTTTACTTACTTCGCTGTTACAATTCCATTGCGGAGAACCTCCACCAGCAGCTGAACCTAATACTAAAATTTTTAACATCCTCACCCTCAAACGTGCCCCTTAAATCAAATTAGACCTAAGGGGCCAGTTGCTATTTGCTAGAATTACTTCTCAGCGCAAGCGTATGAATTGATTTCTAGACCTACAGAGATCTCAGAAATCATTGGTTTTGTCCAAGCCATAATTTACTCCTTTTTATGGTTTAGATTAATTAGCCCAACCGCGGGCTATGATATTTATACTTAACATTTATTAAGATAACCTGATTTTTTTATTCATTCAGGATTCATTAAAATTACCATTTTACCGATGGTTAATTAATATAAGAAAGAATTTTTCTCGCTTGATAACCTAATCTTTGAGTATTAAATACAGGTTCCTCACAAACATACTCAGTCAACCTAGTTCTTTGGTCAAACACTCTTGTATTCCATTCTAACTTTGCATTTGCATCAAGAAATTTTTTGTCTTTTATATTTACTTTTTCTTTTCGATACTTTCTTATTAACTTTGACGAATCTCCAATTGCCTTTCGCAAACTTTCTTGACGATCTACGAACTTTATAATACCAGTATACTGTCTATTTCTTCTATCTTTTGCTTTTTGATAAAGACCAGCAAATAAGTAAACTAACATTTCTTTTTGCTCTGATTTTTTAAGAATACCAAAATAAGTATATTTTTTTGCAAATTCCTCAATAATTGGCACCCCATCTTCTTCTTTTAAAACCGGATTGGATAAGATATTTACATATTTGATAACATCATCATTTTTCCACCAATCTTTGAGTGCCTGTTCTATTTCTGGTCCCTGCCAAATTGAACTTAAATTTAATTTAGGATTGTACACTTGATCACATGGCCATTTTTTTGGTGGCTTTTCAGGCGGCGCAGCCATGGAACAATCAATTGTTATAACAAAAGTTATAACCCAAATTAAAATATTAATACACTTCATATTTCCTCCTTTTGATTATTTAACAATAAATTTACCAACCATTCCTTTACTTTGTAATCTTTCAATTTCAAAATCATATTCACCCGGCCTTATTGGTACAAACTTTATTTCAATCTCGCCTTCCCTCTCAAATTCGATTTCATTTAATATTGGGGCATCAATTTCAACACCTTCAATTTCAATTGAACGGATCCAGATGTTTCTAAAAAACTCTTCAGCTTCCAACTCGTATTCTTTGAAACCCATGCTCGTAATTTCAAGTCTGTAAGCTTTTCCTGTTTCCATGTGAAAAATCTTTTGTGACATGTCATAATCACTTTTATCTGAACCTAGGTTTAAAACTAATTTCTTTGATCTAATAGATAGGTCTCCTTCTGCATTCACATTATCTGCAAAGTGAAATAAAAATAATAACATTAACAAAAATTTCATAGTTTTATTTTCCTCCTTTTTTCTGTAACGATCCCCTTGCAGGATCATACCCTAAAATTGACAAAATAAGAAATATAACACTAAAAATTAATATACCTAAACCATATTCCAAATTAAATTGAGAATATAGAGAAAATCTTATGCATTCAACAGCATAAGTGAAAGGGTTATAAAAGCAAATATAGTACAACCATTCACTTGTTTCTTCAATTTTCCATAATGGATAAAGAGCAGAGGAGGCAAAAAACATTGGAAAAATAACAAAATTCATTACCCCAGCAAAATTTTCAAGTTGTTTGATTGCTGAAGAGAGAAACATTCCTAAAGAACCCAACATTAAACCAGAAATTACTAAGGCCGGAAGTATTGTAAAATAACCGGTTATTGGAGGTATAATATCCCAAAATGAAGCAATAATTAAGAAGGCATACACCTGCAAAATAGATACAAAAACGCCAGCTAGTAATTTTGATATTAACAAAAACCACCTAGGAATAGGACTAACCAGCATAGTTTTCATACTCCCCATTTCTCTGTCATAAACCATAGATAATGAACTTTGCATTCCATTAAATAGTTGTATCATTGCAATAAGACCAGGCGCAATGTAAACCTCATAGGGAATATAAGTCTCATACGGGGGTATTATTGCAACCCCTAAAACTGATCTAAAACCTGCTGCAAAAATTCCTAGCCAAACCAATGGTCTTACTAAAGCAGAAAAAAATCTCTCCTTTTGGTGAACGAATCTCAACGCTTCTCTTAAAACTATTCCTCTAAAACACCTAAAGTAAATTATAGGACTCATATCTTAATACCTACTAGTTTATTAAAGGCATCTCTTATAGTTTTTTGTCTTGTTTTTTTAATTATTTTTGTAACATCACCTGATTCAAGTATTTGACCTTTGTCAATTACAATAACTTTTTCGCCTTTATCTATTTCATCGATCAAATGTGTTGCCCATAATACTGCTAATTCCCCTTTTTTACAAAGTAATTTGACGTGTTTAAGTATCATTTGTCTTGATCCAATATCTAATCCTACTGTAGGTTCATCTAAAAGCAATAATTTAGGTTTATGAAGAAGGGATCTTGCAATCTCAACTCTTCTTCTTTGACCTCCAGAAAGTGAACGAACTTTATTCTTTAATTTTTCAATTAAATTAATTCTTCCAATTTCCTCATTTATTCTTAGCTTAGCATCAGCTGTGCTTATTCCATGCAAAGAGGCATGATAATAAAGATTTTCTTCTACACTAAGATCTAAATCCAAAGTTGGCTGCTGGAAAACAACACCAATTCTTTTAAGGGCATTAGATGAATCTTCCCTAACATTAAAATTGTGTATTTTTATTGAACCTGTATTATTATTATAAAGCCTTGTTATTAAAGAATAAAGAGTGGTTTTACCAGCTCCATTAAGACCAAGTAGAACGGTAAAATCACCTACGTTTATAGATACGCTTACGTTATTTAATGCTCTAAATTTACCAAACTTATGTGTAACATTTTTGATTTCAAGAGCAGAACTCATAGGGGTTAATTTTAAAACTTAAATTTTAAGATTCTGGACTTATTACAACACCCCAAGGAAAACGACCAACCTTAAGTGATTTTTGAACTTTAAGTTTATCAACATCAATTATAGATACATCATTGCTAACACCATTTGTACTTAGTAATGTTTTTTCATCGGGTGTTAAAGCCATTTGCCAAACCCTTTGTCCTACTAATAAATACTTAAGTATTTTTTTTGTCTTTTGATCAATGACTGCAATCCTGTTTGCAGGTCCTAAAGCAACAAACGTGTACCTTCCATCATTTGTATGTCTTACTCCAACAGGCTGAATACTTTCCTCATTAACACCTGGAATTTCAAAGCCAATTGTGTGTGTTACCTCTTTAGACACAGGGTTTATTACTTTAACTGTTCCACCTATCTCAGCTGAAACCCAAACCTCTTTATCATCAGGTGTGAACATTGCGACTCTTGGTCTGGCATCAACAAGAACATTTTCCGTAATGTCTAGGGTGTCGGTATCAATAAAATGTGCCATATTGGTTGTTTCAGATGTATTAACTAAAACTTTCCCATTATTCGTTAACCCCATTCCTTCCGGTTCCACACCTACAGGTATATCATCAATTATCATTTTGTCATTCATATCTACAACTGTAACCATTGCATCATCTTCATTAGCAATGTAAAGAATATCGTCTTCTGGTGATAAAATAAATAATTCTGGGTCAGGTCCAGATGGTAAATAGTATTTCAGTTTTAGTGTTTCAGCTTCCCTCACTTCTACTCTATCGTCATCAGATGCACAAATTAAGACAAGTTTTCCATCTTTGGACATTATAATGCCTCTAGGTCTTTGCCCTACTTCAACTGTTTTTATGACTTTCTTTTTATTTATATCAACAATACTAACAGTATTATCTTTTTCATTGGTAATATAGGCTAGGTTGGCAAAGGAATCTTTAACAAAGAATACTAAAAATAAGTACAAAATAATATTAATCATTATTTTAATGTATTTAAATTTTTAAAATTTACAAGTAGATTCAGGCTTATCTTTACCCATTGTGTCTAATTCACTTTTTGGATGAATATAACCTTCCTGAGGAGATACTGAGACCATTGATCTTGGGGCTGCCAACAAAACTGGCTGTCTTAGTTGACCATTCCATGACCTAAATGAAACTTTTACTCCTTTGTACGCTCCTAAACCAAATTTATCTCCTAACAAATATTTTTTAACATCGTTTACGTCATTACTATTAGTTCTAGTAATAGCCTCACCAATTGATCTTACTGCAGTCCAAGAATGATAATCTACCTCTGTCATCCATCTTCCACTTTCTCTTCTAAATCTATTTTGCATTTGTGTTGCCCCCCACTGTTCATGGGTTCTGTGCCAAGATGTGGGTTTCAAACCTTGAGTTCCTACAATCGGTCTTGGATCCCAGGTTCTGTATGATAAGTATTCACCAAATTCTCCTTTTTCGTCAGCAACTACTAAAACGTCATATTTTTCACCTTTAGTAAAAATTGGTACCTCCTTCCCAGCTGTTCTCCTCAAATCGGCTGTAAAATCCCATACTTTTTCTTTTTTAATTTTTATGTTAAATTTCTTTGCTGATTTTTTTAGTGCTTCAGAATATTTCTTATCATTTTGATCGGGTCCAGTAACTAGGAACCACTTATTCCATTTTTTTTTAACCAAATATTGGGTTAATGCATCTGACAGAATTGAATAGCTTGGAGGTATATGCAAAAGGTTATCTTTACAATTTTCATTTCTTAATGAATCTGATTTTGACCTTACATTAATTATTAAAACATCTCTTGAACCTGGTATTTCAAAAAGAGATTGTATTTCTTCTTCGTTCAAATCTACAATAAAAAACTTATTTCCTGCCTTTATTAACTTTTCAAATTCCTCAACTAAGTTTTCATTAAGCATTACTCTGTGAAACTCTGATTTATAATCATGACCTACAAATCTTCCTGTCGTTAGATTGTCATCTATAGCTAACTTCACACCATAAAAACCCTCATCATCTAAAATAGGGTCAAGGTTTGAAAGAACAGGGGGGTTTTTTCTTTCTTTACTTAAAAAAATTAGTGTTGAAGAAATAGAAATTTCTTTTGAGAATTTTTTTTTCCCTTTTTTTTCTCTTTCTTTAAGCCTTTCCAAATCGGACTGTTTTCTTTCTTCAAGTTGTTTGATAGAAAGTTCCCTTGACTCTGAATAAAACGAAAGAAAAACAATAAGAATAAAAAGTTTATAAAAAAATTTATTTGATCTCATTATTTTACTTACTATAAATAAATTTTAGTAAATGTTAACCTAAAATTATATGAAAAAAAAAATTTCTACTAAACTTATCAGGTCCGGTATCAACCAAACCCAGTTTATGGAAACGAGCGAATCTTTATTTCTTACATCTGGCTTTACTTACAAAACAGCTAAAGAGGCAGAACAAGCTTTCAAAGAAGAAAAAAAAAGATTTATGTATTCCAGGTTTGGAAACCCTACTGTCGAGATGCTTCAAAGAAAACTAGCTGATATCGAAGGTGCTGAGGAGTGTTGGGCTACTGCATCTGGTATGTCAGCTGTTTTTACAATTTTTATGTCATATCTAAAGAAAGGTGACAGAATAGTAGCAAGCAGAGCTCTTTTTGGAAGTTGTCATCACATACTCACAGTTATTCTTCCCAAGTTTGGTATTGACGTTGAATTAATTGACGGAAGATCTTTAGAATCTTGGGAACAAGCATTAAAAAAAAAAACTCATATGATTTTTTTTGAAACACCATCTAATCCATGTTTAGAGATAATAGATATAGAAAATGTTGTAAAATTAGCCAAAGTTAAAAAGGTGTTGGTTGTTGTTGACAATGTTTTTGCAACTCCTATTTTACAAAAACCTTTAAAATTTGGTGCCGATGTTGTTATGTATTCAGCCACAAAGCACATCGATGGTCATGGACGTGTTTTAGGCGGTGCAATACTTGGGAAAAGAAAATATTGTCAAGAATTCATCAAACCTTTTATAAGGAATACCGGGCCATCAATAAGTCCCTTCAATGCGTGGATACTAATAAAAGGATTAGATACCCTTGAACTTCGAATTAATAAACAAACAGAGAATACTAAAATAATTATTAATTATTTGGAACAGTCAAAATTTATAGAAAAAATTTATTATCCACATCTTGCAAGTTCATCTCAATTTAATTTAGCAAAAAAACAAATGTCAGGTGGTGGAAATATAGTTTCATTTAAGATAGCCTCAAAGAAGAATAAAGGAAAATGTAATGCTTTCTCTTTCTTAAATAATTTGTCTCTGATAAGTATTTCAAATAATCTGGGTGATACAAAATCATTGGTTACTCACCCAGATACAACAACACATCATAGATTAAATAAAATGGAGAAAAAAAATCTATCTATTTCAGAAAATTTAATTAGACTATCTGTGGGTTTAGAAGATCCAGACGATTTGATAAATGACATAGACAACTCACTAAAAAAATTAAAGAAAAATTAACTTATGATAAAAAACTATAAAGTTTCTGTAATGGTTGAACCATTTTACCTTGAAGATCATTCAGACCCTATGGAAGATTCATATCTATGGGCGTATAAGGTAAAAATTAAAAATCATGGTTGTGAAAAGGTAAAACTTATTAGTAGACACTGGAAAATTTTTGATTCTAATGGGAATTTTAAAGAAGTAAAAGGAATGGGAGTTGTTGGTGAACAGCCTACAATTGAGCCTGGAGATGAATTTGAGTATACAAGTGGAACACCTCTAAAAACAAGTTCAGGCATGATGCATGGTAGCTATCAGATGCAAAGTTACGATGGTAAAGAATTTGAAGTAACTATACCTGCATTTTCATTAGATATACCTAATAAACAAAACAAACTTAATTAAAGATGGAAAACTTAAAATCATCTTTGTTCATAATTGGTAATCTTCTAGTTTTTTTTTCCTTATATTCTTTTATACCTGGAGTTTTTGATTATTTTAACAATGGAACAGATTGGGTTGTATTTTTTGTAATTTCAATTGTTTGCTTATTTACCGGATTAAATGTTTCATTTATTTTTAAGAAAAAGAACAAGGATGTTGAAGTACTTTCTGCTTTTTTATTAACATTGATATCTTGGATAATTCTTACTTTTATTGGAGCACTTCCTTTTTTTTTAGGTTCAACTTCTCTTTCTTTAGCAGATGCATTCTTTGAATCTATGTCAGGCCTAACAACAACTGGAGCTACAGTTATACAAAATTTAGATACTACATCTCAATCAATACTCATATGGAGGGCTATGCTTCAATGGCTTGGTGGCATTGGAATTATTGTAATAGCAATTGCAATATTTCCTATTCTAAAAATCGGTGGTATGCAATTATTTCAAAGTGAATTTAGCTCTAAAGAAGAGAAAGTTCTCCCTAGAACAACAAAAATTGCAACAGGAATTGGATTTGTATATTTATTGTTAACACTACTCTGCTCAATTCTTTTATATTCTTCAGGTATGAGTTTTTTTGACAGCATAGCACATGGAATGACAATCATTGCGACAGGTGGTTTTTCAACTAAAGATATGTCTATAGGATTTTTTGACTCCCTTTATACAGAACTTATTACTATCTTTTTTATGATTACATCATCTTTACCTTTCATTTTACTATTTCAATTATTGAGAGGTAAGTTATTAGATGTTATTATGAGTTCTCAGGTTCAGTTTTTTTTAATTTTAATTTTAATTATTACAATTGTTGTAGCATTTTGGCTTAAAAGATACTACGAAGTAGATTTTTTTCAATCTTTAAGAATATCAGCATTTGCTGTAGTCTCAATTTCAACTGGCAGTGGTTTTAGCACATATGATTTTAGTGTTTGGGGTTCTTTTACAACCCTATTATTTCTTTTTTTAATGCTAATTGGGGGGTGTTCTGGTTCATCTAGTTGTGGTTTGAAAATCTTTAGAGTTCAAATTCTTATTAAATCTTCACTAAATATCATAAAAAAAATAATTCAACCAAGAGGTGTTTTTATTCCAACTTATAATCAAAGAGAAATTAGTGAAGATATTCTAACTTCTGTAACAGGATATTTTTTTCTTTATATATTTATTTTTGCAATTCTCAGTTTAATTTTAGCATTTGACGGTCAAGGAATATTAACATCCTTGTCCGGTGCCGCAGCTACTTTAGCAAATGTAGGGCCAGGTTTAAACGAGGCAATAGGACCAAGTGGCAATTATTCATCAATATCAAATTTTACAAAATGTTTTTTATGTATTGGGATGCTTGTTGGAAGACTTGAACTTTTTCCTATACTTATACTTTTATCTCCTCAATTATGGAAAAGATAGAATAAATTTTAAATTTTATTTAGACACCATAATAAAATTGCTTGATGGGCATATAATCTATTCTCAGCCTCAGACCAAACAAGAGAATTTTTACCATCAATAATTTCATTAGTTACCTCAAAGCCTCTATGAGCAGGCAAACAATGAAGAAAAAAAGTTTCCTTGCTTGTCTTTTCTAAGAGTTTTTTATTGACTTGAAATTTTTTAAATTTTTTTATTCTGTCAGGATCATCTTTCATTCCCATTGATACCCAAGTATCCGTAACAATTACGTCTGCTCCTTTAACAGCCTCATAGGGGTCTTTAAAAATATTGATTTTAGATGATTTATACTTTTTAAGAATTTTTTGATCTGGAAAACTATTCTCCGGACAAGCAATATTAAGATTAAAATTAAAATGCTTACACGAATGAATCCATGAATTACAAACGTTATTCCCATCTCCAACCCAGCTAATATTTAAATTATCTAAGGTTGGAAAGTTTTCCTGAAGAGTTAAAATATCAGCTATAATTTGACAGGGATGACTTTGATCAGTTAGTCCATTAATAATAGGAACTGTGGAAAAGTTTTTTAAATCATACATCTTTTCCTCACAGGATCCTCTATATAAAATTATATCCACATACTTTGAAAGAACTTTTATAGTGTCTTCTAAAGACTCACCTCTCCCAAGTTGAGAGTCAGCATGATCTAGGATTACAACATCGCCATTAAGTTGCTTCATTCCAACCTCAAATGAGACTCTTGTTCTTGTGGAGGGTTTTTCAAAAATCATTGCTAAAATTTTTTTTTTCTTAAATGTGTGATCACTTGATTTTTTTTTTATCTTGTGACTTTCTGATAAAATTAAATTGATGTCATTTTTACTTATTTCATCTAAATTTAAGAAATGTTTGAATCGATTGTTCATATTCTACCTAAAAATTTGAAAATGCCTTATCTATTTTTGAAATTGCTTCATCCACATGTTTCATTTCAAGAATTAATGGTGGAAGCATTCTTATAACGTTCTGTCCAGCTTTTACAGTAAGTAACTTTTGATTAATCAGAGATTTTATCAAAATTTCATTATTTTCTAAAGCCTCTAAACCAATCATTAATCCAATACCTCTCACACCAGAAACAAGTTTTGGAAACTTCTTTACTATTTCACTCTTGAGAAGTTTTCTTAGATTATATCCAACTTCTCTTACATGATCTAAAAAATCTTCATTTAAAACAAAATTAAGAACTTCATTAGCTACCGCCATTGCAAGCGGATTACCTCCAAATGTTGAACCATGTGAACCAAGAGACATTGATTTAGAAGTTTTTTTATCTAATAAAAGAGCTCCTAAAGGAAAACCTCCTCCAATTCCTTTTGCAATTGAAACTAAATTTGGTTGTAATTCCTTCACCCATTCTGTTGCAAGAAATTTTCCTGTTCTTCCAACTCCACATTGTACCTCGTCAAAAAATAAAAGAATATCGTTATCACTTGCTATTTTTTGAACGTCTCTTAGATATTTTTTTTCCGCAGGTGTTATTCCACCCTCGCCTTGGACTGTCTCAATCATTATAGCAGCAGTATGTTCATCTAAATTTTTTAAAATTTCACTAGTTTTATTAAACTCAACTTGTTTAAAGCCAGTTAATAAGGGTTCAAAACCCTCTGTTAATTTTGATTTGCCACTAGCTGATATTGCGGCATACGTCCTACCGTGAAAAGCATTATTTGCACAGATTATTTTTGACTTTTTTATTTTTTTGTCGTTAAAGAACTTTCTGATTACTTTTATACCAGCCTCAATTGCTTCCGTTCCTGAATTACAAAAAAAAACAGAGTGTGCAAAAGAATTTTTCACAATTCTATCAGCAACTAACTGTTGACTTTCAATTTTAAATAAATTTGAACAATGCCAAATTTTTTCCGCTTGAGTTTTAAGTGCTGAAACCAAAGAAGGATGACTATGACCCAAACTTGTTACTCCTATGCCACTTGTAAAGTCTAAATATCTAGTTCCCTCTTTTGAGTAAAGATATACTCCATCACCATGGTCTACATCAATATTCAGTGGATTATATACTCCTAAAACACTCATCTATGATCTCAGTCCATATCCTTTTTTAAACACATAAATTGTTATTATTATAAAAAACAAATTGCTTATTAACATTATAGCACAACCTATGATTAAATTACTCTCACCTTGACCCAAGAATCCATATCTAAATCCATCAATGATGTAGAAGAAAGGATTCCAGATTGCCAAAAATTTCCAAATATCAGGTAGTCTGTCAATCGTGTAGAAAGTTCCTGATAGAAATGTTAGTGGTAATATAACAAAGTTGGTTATTGAAGCCATGTGATCAAATTTTTTTGCCCATATTCCGCAAAGGATTCCTAATAAAGATAATAAGCTTGCAGAGGTTATTCCAAAAAAGGTGATTAATAAAAAATTATCAATTTCTATAGTAACGAAAATATTTATCAAAATAAAAACTGAGATACCCACCAATATTCCTCTAGTTATTCCCCCCAGTGAGTATGAAAATGTTAATTCTAGTTCAGACATTGGTGGCATTAAAACATCAACAATATTTCCTTGAACTTTTGATATAAGAATGGAGGACGACGTATTAGCAAAAGCATTCTGCATTATTGCCATACAGATCAAGCCAGGTGCTAAAAATTCTGAATATGAATAATTATTATTTACTAAAAACTCTCTTTCAATTGATAGCGTTAAGATTAGATAAAATAAAATGGTAGTGAAAGCTGGGGCTAAAATAGTTTGTGCAAATACATTGAAAAATCTTAGCACTTCTTTTTTATAAAGTGTGAAGAATCCCATCCAATTAAAACCTTTAAAACTTCTTATTTTATGCATAACTTGAAATTGCTGTTTAAATTTTGATAATGAGTATGAAATGATATCTGATTATTTAAAAAAATATTCAACTTATTATTTGACACGTTATTCTGTAACCAAAAAAAAATTTCAGGATATCCTAAAAAAAAAAATCACCAAGGATTTTTTAGAAAAAAAATTAAATTTAGATGAAAGAATTGATCTTGAAAATCAAGTATCTGATGTAGTTGAAGTTTTTGAAAAGTTAGGAGCATTTAATGAAAAAATACTGATTGAAGTAACCTTTCAAAATTATGTCAACAAAGGCTATTCAAAACAAAAAATTAAACACAAAATTATAGATCTTAAATTTGAGGAACCTATGGCCTCTTCGTTTTTAGACAAAATGTTTGAAAATCAAAAGTTTCCTGAATTACTTTTACGAAACTATTTAAAAAAATCAAAAATTATAGAAAAACAAAAAAAATTAAATATTTCAGAAAAACAACTTTTTGATAATATATTAAGGAAACTTGCAAACCAAGGCTTTGAATACTACGAATCTAAAGAGATATTAAAAAAATTAATTTCAAATGGAGAACTTTAATAAAATATATCATAATTTATTACTATTAAATTATGAACTACTCTTTGGAGTAAAATTATTTAATTTATTATCTGCTCTTTTTATAATTTTAATTTTTATTACCTTAAAAAAAATAATAAGAAATTTACTTCTAAAAAACTTTTGTCTATTGATAAAATTTAGCAATGATGATTCAAAAAAAAAATTTTCAGATTCACTTTTTAAACCTACTGAATTTTTAGTCTTCACTCTCGGTTTTTTTATTGCTTCTAATATTTTAAATGCATCTGAAAAAATTAATATATTTTTAAATAATCTTAATCTTTCCTTTTTTACAATTATTGTTTTCTGGGTTTTTATACAAATTGCCGAACCATTAAGTCAGAAAATTAAAAATATAAAAACTATTCTAACTAAAGATCTTTTGGATTGGATTATAAGTGCTGTTAAAATTTTGATATTTATTCTTGGGTTTTCTGCAGTACTTGAATTATGGGGAATAAAAGTTGGACCAATTATAGCTGGATTAGGTTTATTTGGGGTGGCAGTTGCACTCGGAGCGCAAGATCTTTTCAAAAACTTAATTTCAGGAATTTTAGTTTTAGTAGAAAAAAGGTTCAAAAAGGGCGATGTTATTTTTATCAATAACATTGTTGAAGGGACAGTTGAGAAAATTGGATTTAGATCGACGGCTATAAGAAAATTTGATAAATCACTATGCTTCATCCCAAATTTCCAATTTGCTGAGAACGCTGTCACAAACATAACTGAAATCTCAAATAGAAGAATAAATTGGATTATCGGAGTAGAGTATAAAAGCACTATTTCTCAATTAAAAAATATTTGTCAGGATATAGAAAATTCTATTCGTTCTAATAAAAATGATTTTTCCGTTTCAGAGTCTACCCCTGTGATAGTTAAAATAAATGAATTTGCACCTAGCTCAATTGATCTTCTTGTTCGATGTTTTACTAAAACTAATGATTACAACAATTTTGTTGAAACTAAAGATCGATTAGCTATTGAAATCAAAAAGATTGTTGAGAGACGAAAAGGTTCTTTCGCTTTTCCTTCTCAATCTTTATATATTGAAAAATAAATTTTCTAGCCAAAACTTTTCACTTTTTGGTCAAAGTTTTTCCAAACCCCGTCTTTACCTTCCCAACTTCCAGATGTAGCTACCTTTGAATATTCAGTTGCTCTGGCTTCGAAGAAATTAGCATGTTCCACACCATTCAATATTTCAGTTAGCCAAGGCAGAGGATGTTCTTTAATTCCAAACATTGGTTCTAAACTTAATTGTTTGAGCCTCCAATCAGCGATATATCTGATATAATTTTTTATATCTTCTGGATTCATCCCCTCTACAGGCCCCATTTCAAAAGCGAGATCTATAAAATTATCTTCTAGTTCTACTACCTTTTCACAACATTCAATTATTTCTTTTTTCAGTTTTGGAGTCATGCATTTAGTTTCTTTTACAAACTCATGAAAAAGTTTAACCATACCCTCACAATGTAAAGATTCGTCTCTAACAGACCATGTAACGATCTGACCCATACCCCGCATTTTATTATGTCTTGGAAAATTTAGTAGCATTGCAAAACTAGCAAAGAGTTGTAATCCTTCTGTAAATCCTCCAAACATAGCTACGGTTTTCGCAATTTCGTGATTAGAATCAACAGTAAATTGTTGCATATAATCATGTTTATCAGACATTTCTTTATATTTTAAAAATGCGGAAAACTCCGTATCAGGCATGCCAATCGTTTCTAATAAAAGGGCATAGGCAGCAATGTGAACTGTTTCTATATTTGAAAAGGCCGACATCATCATTTTTACTTCGGTTGGTTTAAACACCTGAGAATATCTTTCCATGTAATTATCATTAACTTCAACATCAGATTGTGTAAAAAATCTAAATATTTGAGTTAGAAGGTTCCTCTCATTATCATTTAACTTAACAACCCAATCCTTGCAATCTTCTCCTAGAGGCACCTCCTCAGGCATCCAATGAACTTGCTGCTGTCTTTTCCAAAAATCATAAGCCCACGGATATCTAAATGGTTTGTAGGAGTGCGATGAAGTCAGCAATCCAGGTTTAATGATTTTGGTTCTTTTCTCGTTTCCATCCATTACTATATCTCCTTTAAAATTTTAAAAATATTCACTGACATGATAAGCATTCTTCATAATCTGTTTTATCATCAACTATATTTTTAGCTGGCCAGTTTTTAGTATTATCTGCCTCTACTCCGGCATAACTAGCTCTTTGAATAGATTTTGATCTGCAATAATATAAGCTTTTTATTCCAAGTTCCCAGGCTTTCCAGTGAAGCATCATAAGATCCCATTTGTCAATATCAGCTGATAGATAAAGATTTATTGATTGACTTTGACAAATAAATGGTGTTCTGTCTGCAGCCATTTCAACAATCCATCTCTGGTCAATTTCGAATGCGGTTTTAAATACAGCTTTTTCATCTTCGTTCAATTCTGACAGATGGCAAATCGAACCATCGTTTTCTAAAATGCTCTGCCAAATTTTTTCGTTGTTTAATCCTTTTGAATCTAACAGATCTTCAAGATATTTATTTTTAACGGTAAATGATCCAGATAATGTTTTATGTGTATAAATGTTTGCTGGAATAGGTTCGACACAAGCGCTTGTTCCTCCACAGATAATGCTTATTGAGGCCGTTGGAGCAATTGCTAGTTTATGGCTAAATCTAGACTTTACTCCCAATTCTTGAGCGTCCGGACAAGCTCCTTTTTCCATAGCTAGAATTAATGAAGCTTTGTCGGCTTCTTTTTTGAGATGTTTGAAAAATTTTGAATTCCAGCTTTTAGCAAGAGCACTTTCAAAAGGTATTCCTTTTTTTTGTAAAAAACTATGGAAGCCCATTGCACCCAAGCCAACTGAGCGTTCCATTCTTGCAGAATAAATAGCATTTTTCATTGAGTCGGGAGCATTTTTTATAAAATCATCTAATACATTATCTAAAAATCTCATAATGTCCTCTATAAATTGACTATCATTGGACCACTCATCCCATTTTTCTAAATTTACAGAAGATAAACAACAAACCGCTGTCCTTTCTTTTCCGTGGTGATCAAGACCAGTGTGTAACATAATTTCACTGCATAAGTTTGAAGTTTTCACACTCATTCCAAGCTTTCTTTGATGCTTAGCCATATTCTTATTTACTGTATCCATAAAAACCAAATAAGGTTCTCCAGTTTGCATTCGCGTCTCTAAAATCTTCTGCCAGAGTTCTCTTGCATTAACTTTTCTCAAAGTTTCATTAGTTTTAGGACTTCTCAAGCTAAATTCTTTATTGTGCTTTACGCATTCCATAAACTCATCGGTAATGTTGATGCCGTGATGAAGGTTTAAACTTTTTCTATTAAAATCTCCAGATGGCTTTCTTATCTCCAAGAACTCTTCAATTTCTGGGTGATGAATATCTAGATAACAAGCTGCGGAACCTCTTCTCAATGATCCTTGAGAAATTGCTAGAGTCAAAGAGTCCATAACTCTGACAAATGGAATGATTCCGGATGTTTGACCTGATTTTTTTACTTTTTCACCTATAGACCTTACCTCACCCCAATACGTTCCTATACCGCCACCATTAGATGCTAGCCAGACGTTTTCGCCCCAAGTTGAAAGTATTCCATCTAGACTGTCGTGAACAGTATTTAAAAAACATGAAATAGGCAACCCCCTTTTTGCACCACCATTTGAAAGTATTGGTGTAGCAGGCATAAACCATAATTTAGAAATGTAGTCATATATTCTTTGGGCATGCAGATCATTATCGCTGTAACATTTAGCTACTCTCATGAACATATCTTGGAAGCTTTCATTCGGTAATAAATATCTGTCCTGCAATGTTGCCTTACCAAATTCTGTTAGAAATCTGTCTCTAGATTTGTCTACACTAAGATCAGAATGATTTGTTTTTAATTTTTTGTCTTCAAGTTTATCATCGACTAGATTTAAAACATTTAAATTTGTTGGATTCATTAAAATTTCCTACCTAAAAAGTTGTAAACACAACATATAGTAATAAAAGTAAAAATATTGTCAACCTATAGTATCAAAGTTTTTTTTTTTTTTTTGGCGTGCCCGGAGAGAGTCGAACTCCCAACCTTCTGATTCGTAGTCAGATGCTCTATCCAATTAAGCTACGGGCACAAAAAAAAACTCATTTACCAAAATTAAAAAAATATTTATCAATTTTAATTATTATAATAAATTTATTAAAATTTTTTTTTGTTTATTTTAATTTTTTAATACGCTATAAATTATAAAATTAGACATATGTTAACAATATAATTATTAATTAAGCTTAAAAAATCATGATTAAAAAAATTTTCAACTATATTTCACTAACTTTTGTATTACTTGTTTACTCTTGCACTGGCGTTCAAGAATACGTTTTCCCTTCATTATCAGATGAAGAGGTAGCCGCACCTCCTGCTCTTGATGAAGTCCCAGCTGCTGTTCAAGATGTAAATCAACAAGTTGCTCAAGAAATCCCGCCATCCCAGTACGCACCTCCCCCTACAATGACCCCACCACAGGTTGTTAATGATACCGGTCCGACAGGAACGTTTGTTGGAGGTAAAATCAATCAATTTAGAGCAGACTTAACCAGTATTCAAAATGCTATTTCTTCTCACAACAACGATTTTTTAAGATTTAAAGATCTGGTCGATGAACAAACATCGGTCTATCAGGGTCTTTCCAGTGCTATAAGGTCACGTCTTCAAATTGGCACAACTCCTGGAAATCCGATTTTAGTTGGACAATGGAATGATGCACAAAGAGCTCTTGAAGATATACAAAATAATGTTAACAACTTACAAATAGTCAACAATAGAGTAACCGCAGATGCAGCACTTATCGGACACCTAAAAAATGCAATAGATTCTAGCTTCTTCATCTCTGGTGCCATTGATGAGGACCACAACCAACTTAAAGTCCTTAAAGATGATGTTCAAAGAACATCTGTTCTTTATGATCGTTTAATGACAGAGCTTGAGGATAAAATAACAAGAGAAATTCAAATTCTTAATGATGAAAGACAATACATGAAACAACTTGCTGAAGATGTAGAAGTTGGTAAGTTTGGTGGTACAGTTAGCACTCCTCCTACAAAATCATCAGTAGAATCAAAAAAAACTGAAATTGAGCCCTCTACAAAACAAACCAAGGTTGTACCAATTAACTACGATAATGCAATATTAGTAATAAAATTTGACGATTCTAACTTCGATTATTCAACCGCTCTCTTCGAGTCAATTTCTGGAGCACTAGAACAAATGCCATCTGCTGGTTTCGAGGTGGTTGCTGTCAGTCCGGCTGGAGGATCAAGTTACGCTGATCAAGCTAGAAGTAGGGCCACCGACGTTTTCTCAAAAATTGTTGAAATGGGCGTTCCCACCGAAAGACTTTCGATAGCGTCATCAACAAGCTCTTCTGCCCAAGCTGAAGAGGTCCATATTTATCTGAAGAACTAATTTCTTTCTACAAAAAATTTCTCGTTACTTATTTTAACCTTTTTATTCAATCTCATATTATCTATCAACCTGATACCATTAATTTTTGCAGAAATGAAAACTCTACAAAAATCAAATTGACTGTCTGGAAAGTTTAGATCTTTTTCTTTCAAAATTTCTAGATAATCTACTTTTTGGATACCGTTATCTATCAAATTACTTTTAAGTTCATCAATTCTTGAAAATTTAAAATTTCCATTTTTTATCTCTCTAATCATTTGATTAAGTGTTTTAGGAATTAAAACAGCAAGTGAAGAATCTGCTCCAAGTAATTTATTTCTTGATGAAAGAGCAACATCATTTTTATCTCTAACGGTTGGAATCATTTTTACCTTAACCTTAAAATCTAAGTTCTTGATAATTTTTTTTATAACAATTGTTTGTTGAAAGTCTTTCTCCCCCAATAAGATTAGATCTGGATTAATTAAATTTAAAAACTCTATTACAACTGCCGAAACTCCTTCAAAATGTCCTTTTCTAAAGCTTCCACATAGTTTCTTTGAAATATCTCCCAATTTAAATGATTTTTTTTTTTTTAAAATAAAATGGTCATTTGGATTGAATAATATATCAATACCCTCCTTAAATGCCAATTTTTTATCTTGCTCCAGTGTCCTTGGGTAATTCTTGTAATCATTAATATCATTAAATTGAAGAGGGTTTACAAAAATGCTCAAAAGTGTGATGAAATTCTCTTTTTTCCCCTCTCTAATCAGTTTTAAGTGACCTTTGTGAAGATTTCCCATAGTTGGGATAAAACTTATTTTTCTTCCTTTTTTTTTAAACTCTAAAAGTCTAGAAGATAAAATATAAGGATCACTAATTAATAACATTGAGTTTTTTTTGGATAGTGTTTGTTTTTTACATCTTTTACGAAATGCTCAATAGGTTTTTGTGCTTTTTTTAAAAAATCAAAATATTTTTTAGAAAATTTTGAGGAAAAATTGGTCATACCTAAAATATCCTCAGTTACTATTATTTGACCTTTACATTTTTCTGACGCACCAATTCCTATTAAAGGAATTTGTGTTGAATTAATTAAGTTGTCTACCAAGCTTTTTACTGTACATTCAATAACTACTGAAAAGACACCTGATTTTTCTAATGATCTTAAATCTTCAAATATTTTTTTTTTTTCTTTTTCATTTTTTCCGTAAACTTTTGGTTTTCCATACAAAGTCTGTGGTAACAATCCAAGATGACCCATGACCTTTATCTTATTTTTAGTCAAGAAGCTAATTGTTTCTGATATTTTTTCTCCACCCTCTAACTTTACAGCCATTGCTCCAGTAGATGAAATTATTTTTTTGGCATTCTCCAGCGCATCATGTTTAGAACTTTCATAGGAACCGTAGGGCATATCTACGACTATGATGGATTTTTTTGTATTTTCTACTACACATTTTGCATGCCTTATCATCATTTCCATATTGACTTCACGGGTAGTTTTAAAGCCATAAAGAACTGGACCCAATGAATCGCCGACAAGGATAACATCAGCAAAGTTATCGACTAAAGATGCAATTGGGGCTGTGTATGCTGTCAGACATACTATAGGATCTTTCTTTAGTACTTCTTTTAATGAAAAACGATTGCTTTTATTTTTTTTTTTCAAGGTTTTCCTATAAATTTTTGTTTTATCAGATCTTTAATAAACTATACTTTTATTATGAAAAAAAAAATAATCTTTTATCTTATATTATTTCTTTCAGTAACAACAAAAAATCTTTATTCTAAAAATGTTTATCATACAATCCAGCCTGAAGAAATTTCAGAAAAAAAATTCGAAACAAAACTCAGATATGGAAAATCTAAAAATTTTATTGTTGTAACAGCAAATGATTATGCAACCAAAATAGGTTACGGGATTTTAGAAAAAGGTGGAACGGCTGCAGATGCAGCAGTTGCCATTCAACTAACATTAGGTTTGGTTGAACCTCAATCTTCTGGTCTTGGGGGCGGTCTATTTATCACTTATTTAGATAATAAAACTCAAAAAGTTTTAAGTTATGAAGGGAGAGAGAAAGCACCTGAAAACTTAAAAAAGAATATTTTTCTAACAAACAAAGGACAACCAAAAAAATTTTTTGATGCAGCCATTGGTGGTGCTTCTGTTGGGGTCCCCGCAACTTTAAAAACTTTGCATAGTATTCATAGTGATCACGGCAAACTGACATGGCAAGAAATTATAAAACCAGTCATAAATCTTTCTGATAAAGGTTTTCTCCCACCAAATAGATTGATAAACGCCTTAAGAAAAGAAAAATTTTTATTTAAAATTTATCCTGATTCAATTTTTAAGAAAATAATTCAAGATACTAATAAGAAATTTTTAAATCCTGAATACACCCTTACACTAAAAGAAATATCCAAAAATTATAATAATTTATATGTCAGTCAAATTGCTAAAGATATAGTTAAAACAGTCAAAGAATCAGAAAATCCAGGCAAACTATCATTAAAAGATTTACAAAGTTATGAAATAGAAAAAAATAACGCTTTATGCTACAAGTTAGATTCTGGTTATCTCATTTGTGGTCCAAATCTTCCGTCCTCTGGTACAGTTTGTTTAATACAAGGATTAATATTATATGAAATTTTACAACAAAAAAAAAATCAAGTGAGTTTGAATGAAATTTTAGATATTTTGAATTTTGTTTATTATCTTAGAGATTCTAAATTAGCAGATCCTAAATTTGTAAAAATAAATGAAAAAGATTTATTTGATAAAAAAAAACTTTATGGACATTTTAGTGAATTAAATAAAAATCAAAAAGTTTTGAAGATAGATAATTTAAATCAAGTATTAAGTTCAACAAGTCATTTTTCTATTGCAGACACCCATGGAAATGTTTTGTCAGCAACATCAAGCATTGAAAGTTCTTTTGGTTCTAGACTCTTTACAAATGGATTCTTTTTAAATAATCAACTTACTGATTTTGATTTTATGAATGAAGACAAAAAAGGAAAATTAAAAAAAAATAGACCACAGGGTGGAAAAAGGCCATTAAGTTCTATGTCACCTCTTATAGTATTTGATGAAAAAAAAAATTTTTTTCTGTCAGTTGGATCACCAGGCGGAAAAGCAATTATATCATACGTATTTAAGACATTGGTAGATTTATTATTTGAAAAACAAAGTATCAAACAATCAATTGAAAGTCCTAATTATATAAGAATCAAAAATCAAACTTTTATTGAAGACGAAATATTAAATAAAAACTTAAAACATAAGAGTAAAAAAAGAAATCTTACAAGTGGAATTTCTGTAATTAAAAAAGAAAATGGTTTTTACATCGGAGGCACTGACCCAAGAAGAGATGGAACGGTGAGGGGAAAATAATTAAATATTTTACAAAATGAATTTTGTATTGTAAAAAACAGTAGGATAAAATTATGAAAAGAACGTTTCAACCAAGTAATCGTGTAAGAAAAAATAGACACGGTTTTAGATCAAGAATGTCAACTCCTGGCGGTATTAAAGTCCTTAGCAGAAGAAGGCAAAAAGGAAGAAAAAAACTCTCTGCCTAAAAAATTTACTAGCTTAAAAAAACGAAAAGATTTTTTATTTTTACGAAAGTCTGGTAAATCTGTAAAAGGGAAATATTTGATAATAAACTTTTCAAAATGCAATAAACCTGAAATACAAATAGGCTTTACCGTCTCAAAAAAAATAGGTAATGCTGTAACAAGAAATTATGTAAAAAGAATCTTAAGGTCTATTGTGAGAAATAATTTAAATCAATTAACAGAACATTTTAAACTTGAAATTATTCCTAAGAAAAAAATTGAAGGGATTAAGTTTTTAGAGTTAGAACAGGACTTTTCAAAGTTAATTGAAAACTTAGAAATTTAAATATATTGAAAAATAGATCACTATCCTATAATAATATAATTTTCAAATGGATAATCAAAAAAATTTACTGCTTGCCGTTGTCTTTTCTCTTATTGTTTTAATAGGGTACGATTTCTTTTTTAATCCTCAAAAAAAAATAAATGAGCCAAAAAATGAAGATAAATTTATTTCAAATGAAGAAGACAGTAATATACCTGTGCTTGAGAGTAAAGAGCCTTCAATTTCAAAAAAGTTTAAGGAAAAAAGAGTAAATTTTGAGTCGCGAAGACTTCAAGGGTCAATAAATTTATACGGAGCCACACTTGACGATCTGCTACTTAAAGATTATTTCAAGACAATCAATAAAAAAGAAAAAATTAAAATACTTTCATCTGAAGACTCTGCGCAACCATATTTTCTCCGACTTGGTTGGGCTTCAACAGATAGATCAATTCAAATGCCAGATAAAAATTCTTTGTGGAAATCCAAAAAAAATAATTACGGAGAAAATGAAATTATAGAACTTACTTGGGTCAACGATAATGGTTTAAAATTCAGAAGGAATATTAATATTGATTCTAATTTCATGATTCTTGTTCAAGATGAAGTAATAAATGAAACAGGAAAAACTATAGATATTACAAACTTTTCTTACTTACGCAGGAAAAATTATAAACCTCAAAATAAGTTTTTTATCCTTCACGAGGGTCCTTTAGGTGTTTTTAATGACACATTGAAAGAGGTTTCATATGAAGAAATAGAAGAAGAGAATGAGATAATTGAAACTACAAAAAACGGTTGGATTGGTTTTACCGATCATTACTGGCAAGTAGCAATTTTTCCTGAAAATGACAAACCCTTTAAAGCAAGATTTAAAAATTTGAAGAATGATCCAAATTCAATTCAAATAGACTTTATAAATGATTCAATAAAAACTCTTCAAAACAATGAAAGTTTTAAAATCAAATCTTTTATTTTTGCAGGTGCAAAAGAAGTTCCTCTAATTGACAAATATATTAAGGAATTAAATATCAATAAACTTGACTTGTCAGTCGATTTTGGATGGTTTTATTTTCTAACAAAACCACTATTCTATGCTCTGCATTTTCTTTCAGGTCTTTTTGGTAACTTTGGAATCGGAATAATTATATTAACAATTTGTATTAGAATAATTCTCTTTCCACTTGCTAATAAATCTTTCAAATCAATGAATGCAATGAGAATTTTGACCCCAGAAATTCAGAAATTAAGGGAGAGATATAAAGATGATAAGGCTAAAATGAATCAAGAAATGTTTGCAATGTATAAAGAAAAGAAAATTAACCCGGCGTCGGGCTGTTTGCCAATTTTAATTCAAATTCCGATTTTCTTTGCACTTTATAAAGTATTATTTGTTTCAATAGAAATGAGGCATGCACCTTTCTTTGGTTGGATTAAAGATCTTTCGGCTCCAGACCCAACAAGTATTTTCAATCTATTTGGCCTAATACCTTGGTCACCACCGCTTTTTCTGACCATTGGTGTCTGGCCTTTGTTGATGGGACTTTCGATGTACCTTCAACAAAAGATCAACCCCCCTCCACCTGACCCAATTCAAGCAAAAATTTTTATGATGTTACCAATAATTTTCACTTTCTTATTAGCTACTTTTCCATCGGGTATGGTGATTTATTGGACTGTAAATAATATTCTTTCTATCGCTCAACAATATTTTCTTTTAAAAAAACAAAGAAAGAATGAATAGATAATTAACTTATTTAGTTAAACTGATGCGAAGTGACTGGAGATTTTTGGACGAAATACACGACTTTAGAAAGTTACCTAAAGATAATATCCCCGAAGTTATTTTTTGGGGAAGATCCAATGTTGGAAAATCATCATTAATTAATGCTGTAACTAAATCAAAAATAGCCAAAACTTCAAAATCTCCTGGAAGAACAAGGTCTTTAATATTCTTTCAATTAGAAAAGAAATTAAGGTTAGTTGATTTTCCAGGATATGGGTATTCTAAGATACCCAAAATTAATGAATACAAGCTAGATAAACTTATTGACGAATATTTAAGAAAAAGAGTAAATATTACAAAATTTTTTCTTTTAATTGATTCAAGACATGGTTTTAAAGATCTTGATAATTTCATTATAAAACAATTAGAGATTTATTTTCAAAATAAGATTTTCTTAATTTTTACAAAAACTGACAGATTAAAAAATTCTAAAGAACGTCAATCGCTTCATGATCTTAATAAAAGGGCTGATGAGAACTTTAATAAAAAATTCTTTAATACTAGTATTAAAGAAGTTAATACTATAATTTTATTAAAAAAATTCTTAATGGATTCTTTGTAAAATGAAAATCTCCAAGAAAAATACAAAACATGTTATCGATCAAGCCTCGATACTGTCAAAAGCGCTTCCCTTCATGCAAAGATATTCTGGTAAAAATATCACAATTAAATTTGGTGGTGCAGTGATGGGTGATAAAAATCTTTCCACAAGTTTTGCCAAAGATATTGTGTTGTTGAAACAAGTAGGAATCAATCCTGTGGTAGTTCACGGAGGTGGACCAAAAATTAAGAAAATGCTGGATAAATTAAATGTGAAAACTAATTTCATAAACGGGTTAAGAGTAACAAATAAAGAAACTATGGATGTAGTTGAAATGGTTCTATCCGGCTCAATAAACAAAGAGATTGTTATGGAAATAAATAAAGAAGGTGGACGAGCAATTGGCTTATCTGGCAAAGACGCCCTTCTAGCCGAAACAAAAAAAATTAGAATTAAAGAAAAAAGTCAATTGAAACACAAATCAAAAGACCTGGGGTTTGTAGGTGAGCCAACTAAAATTAATGAAGATCTACTTAATTGGTTTTTAAAATCTCATTTTATCCCTGTGATATCTCCAATTGGATTTAATAATAATAATGATACATTCAATATTAATGCTGACACAATGTCAGGTTGTGTTGCGTCATCGATTTCTTCAGAAAGATTAATTCTTCTTACTGATGTAGACGGGGTTTTGGATAAAAAAGGTAAGTTATTAACTGAGATTTCATTAAATCAAATTAAAAAACTTATTAAAAATGGTACTATCTCTGAAGGCATGATTCCTAAGGTAAAAACATGTATTGATGCTGTAAAAAAAGGAGTAAAGGCAGCAGTTATCTTAAATGGCAAACTACCCCATGCTATTTTGTTAGAAATGTTTACTGAGAGTGGTGTAGGAACATTGATCACCAAATAATGTTAAATAATAGTTTTAAGAATAAAAATATATGGTTATTTGATTTAGACAACACTCTTTATTCTCCAAAAACAGGAATTTTTTCACAAATTGATTTTAGAATGAAAAAATTTATATCCAATAAATTAAAGATCTCCGAGAATGAGGCTTTCAATATTCAAAAAAAATTTTATAAAAAATACGGATCAACACTTTTTGGACTTATGAGGAATTTCAATTGTGACCCTGAGGAATTTCTGAGATTTGTTCATGATATTGATTTTCGAAATCTAAAAAAGTCCGATTCTCTTAGAAAAAAAATTAATTTTCTTTCCGGAAAAAAAATCTTATATACTAATGGAGATGCTGATTACGCTAAAAAGTTACTAAATGCTTTGGGACTTGATGGAGTTTTTTACGATATTTTTGATATAAGAAAGACTAATTATATACCAAAACCAATGAAACAATCTTTTGAAAAACTAGTTAGTCTTTATGATCTAAAAACTTCTGAGGTTGTTTATTTTGATGATTTAGATAAAAATCTAAAAACTGCGTTCTTAAATGGAGTAACTACCATTCATATTTCTGAAGAAAATGAAAGTAGTTATAAAATGTATATTGATTTTAGATTTAAAACTATAATAAATGCACTAGATATGATAATTAAAAGTTTAAAAATAAAAGAATAATGATGTCAGAGATTAAAAATGAAATAGAAAAATTTTGGGATAATAAAGATTCTATTAATTTTTCAGATGAAGATATAAAAAAAAAGATTTTATCTGTTCTCGCATCTCTAGATTCAGGTGAACTCAGAGTATGCGAGAAAGTAGATAACAGTTGGATAACAAATGAATGGATTAAAAAAGCTATTCTTTTGTCTTTTAGATCTCAAGATAACATGATGTTTTCAAGTGGAATTTCTAATAGTCGTAGAGGACAATATAGTTGGTTTGATAAAGTTTTTCTAAAAACATCAGGATGGATTGAGGACGAGTGGACAAAAAGAAACTTTAGATCAGTTCCTGGAGCTATAATCAGATATTCATCATTTATTGCCGAAAATGTTGTTTTAATGCCATCATTTGTAAATCTTGGAGCTTATGTTGATTCTGGAACAATGATAGATACTTGGGCAACAGTTGGATCATGCGCGCAAATAGGAAAAAATGTTCATATATCAGGTGGTGCTGGAATTGGAGGTGTGCTTGAGCCTCTTCAAGCAAATCCAGTAATAATAGAAGATAACTGTTTTGTAGGTGCAAGATCAGAAATTGCTGAAGGCGTTATTGTTGAAGAAGGAAGTGTTATTTCTATGGGAGTTTATATTGGAGCATCTACAAAAATTATAGATAGAGAAAGTGGTGAAATTTTTTTTGGTAAAATACCTCCTTACTCGGTGGTAGTTCCTGGTTCAATTCCAGGAAAAAAATTGCCAAATGGAGAATCAGGTCCAAGTCTTTATTGTGCTGTAATTGTTAAGAAAGTTGATGCGAGAACTAGATCAAAGACATCAATTAATGATCTACTAAGGTCATAATGGATCCCATAGAATTATCATCTAAACTTATAGGTTACAGGAGCATAACACCCAATAGTTCTGGCTCAATTGAATATCTAAAAAAATTACTTGAAAAAAATAAATTCGAATGTCATTTGCTTGAGTTTGGAAAATCTAAAGTTAAAAATCTTTATGCATTTATTAAAGGTGGTAAGGGACCGACATTTTGTTTTGCAGGACATACAGATGTAGTTCCACCCGGTGATTTAAAAAAATGGAAGACAGATCCATTTAAAGCAGTTGTTCAAAATGGCAAACTTTACGGACGAGGGTCGTGTGATATGAAAACTGCCATTGCAGCTTTCATAGCAGCTTCCATGGATTTCTTAGAAAAAAATGGCTCAAAATTCCGAGGAACAATAGCAATGCTTTTTACAGCAGATGAAGAGGGTGAAGCTGAGTTTGGAACTAAAAGTGTAATTAAATGGTTAAAAAAAAAGAAAATCAATATTGATTATTGCTTGGTTGGTGAACCAACAAACCCAAATATAATCGGAGAGATGATTAAGATAGGAAGAAGAGGCAGTATTAACTTTTATCTAGAAATTTGTGGAATTCAAGGGCACGTTGCGTATCCAGAAAGAACGAAAAATCCAATTGATATTATTCTCAAAATTTGCGAGAAACTTAAAGAACCTTTCGACAAAGGGTCTAAGAATTTTCAACCAACCTCTCTTGTAATAACATCAATTGATACTCTAAATGATGTAACAAATATTATTCCGGAAAAAATTAATATGAAATTCAATGTTCGCTTCAATGACAATTTTAAATCAGATGAAGTTATAAGAATTGTCAATAAAAGAATAAGATCTGTAACATCAAAGTTTGTATTAAAATCATCCATATCAGGTGAATCATTTATTAATTACTCGAAGACTCTTACCGATTCACTAATAAGATCCATAAAAAAAGTTACCAATGTAAATCCATCACTAAGCACATCAGGAGGAACATCTGATGCTAGATTTATTTGTGAATTATGTCCGGTGCTAGAATTTGGTCTAGTTGGAAAAACAATGCATCAAACCAATGAGATGATGGAAATAAAAAATATAAAAAAATTAACTAAAATTTATCTTGAACTCATAAAAAATATTTTCACTGATTAATTTAGTATTTAATTTTCTCTAAATAAAGTCCATATGGAGGTGCTGTTGGTCCCGCTGTGCATCTATCCTTTGAATCCAAAATTTCTATAATTTTTTTTTTATCAAAAATTCCTTTACCAACATTTACTAATGTTCCAACAATGATTCTGACTTGGTTATGTAAAAAAGATTTACCAATCACCCTAATTTCAATAATATCTTTTATCTTTTTTATTTTTATATATTTAATGGATCTTATTGAAGTCTTCGCCTGACAGTGAGAAGATCGAAATGCATTAAAATCGAATTTTCCTATCAACTCTTGTGCAGCATCTTTCATTAAATCTAAAGTCAATGTTTGTGGAACAAACCATGCTCTTTCTTTTAAAATAAATGACGGGGCAGATCTATTTAATATTTTGTATAAATAAGTTTTCTCTTTAACTGAAAATCTAGAATCAAATGAAGTTGGAGTTTTTTCTGATTTAAGAATAACAATTTTATTTTTCTTCTTTCTAAGTAGTTGATTTAATGCAAGTGATATTTTGTTCACATTAATTTTTGTTTTTTCCAAATCAAAATGTGCAACTTGTCCGTAAGCATGAACTCCAGCGTCAGTTCTTCCAGCAACTTTAAGGAGAATCTTTTCCCCAAATAACTCATCCAGACAATCCTCAATTTCTTTTTGAATAGATCTTCCAGAATTTTGTTTTTGCCATCCTATATAATTACTACCATCATATTCAATTTTAATTTTTATTCTCATTTTACGAAAATGAAAAATCCTGGATCTTATTCCCATTCAAAAAGTCCTTTGCTGGGATTGGTTTTTTACCTTCTTTTTGAAGTATTTTTACCTCTAAAAAATCTTTAGCGCATCTAACTCTAAAATCCTTAGTGATCTGACCAATATTAAGTTTTTTATTTTCAATATCTAAATCCTTTATTACTCGTGCCTCCAATATTTTTATCCTAGATTCAGAATTTTTAAATTTAGTCCATGCACCTGGTTTAGGACTGAAGGCTCTAATTTTTGCGTTGATATCGTTTGCATCATTATTCCATTGAATTTTTAATTCTGATTTATCAATTTTACTTGCGTAAGATACGTATTTTTCGTCTTGATATTTCAATTTTATATCATCGTTGACAATTTTTACTATAGCCTCTTTAAGTAGGATTTTACCTTTATGAATAATTTGATCATAAATTGATTTAAAATTATCTGATTCATCAATTCCAATTTCTTGCTCAGATATTATGGGACCAGCATCTAGTTTTTCATTTACTTTCATTATGCAAACGCCAGTCTTTTTATCATTTGATAGAATGGCTCTATGAATTGGTGCTGCCCCTCTCCATCTTGGAAGTAAGGAGGCATGAACATTTATACTAAAAAAATTTGGTAGAGTTAGTAACTTTTCATTCAAAATCTTTCCATATGATACAATTATATTTAAGTCTATTTTATTTTTTGAGATTTTTTCCATAAAAATTTTATCACTTGCTTCGTTCGGTGTGAATACTTTAAGATTTTTTTGTTCTGCCCACTCATGTACAGCAGAGGGTTTTAATTTTTTTCCTCTACCGGAATGCTTTGGTGGTTGTGATACAACAAATTGTATTTTTACACCATGTTCAAACAAGTCTCTTAAAAAACATAACGAAAAGTTTGCGGTACCAAAAAAACCAATACTAATCTCATGTAGTTTTTTCATCGTTTTTTTTGAATTTTTTGACTTTTTCAAGAGCACGTTTTTTTTTTAAATTTGATAAATAATCTATAAATAAAATTCCATCAAGATGGTCAATCTCATGTTGAATACAAATAGACATAAGTCCTGTCAATTTCTTCTTATTTTTTTTTCTGTCCAGACCCTCCCATTCTACTTCAACTGAATTAGATCTTGAAACATCTGCATAAAACCCTGGAATTGAGAGACAACCCTCTTCATTAACAAACTTTTCCTCAGAGTAAAAAATAATTTTTGGGTTTATCAAAGTCATTGGGTTTGATTTTCCTTCTTCCTTCAAATCAATAACCACAATCCTTTTTTTTATCCCAACCTGCGGGGCTGCTAGGCCAATCCCATTTCCTGAAGCATATAGAGTTTCAAACATATCTTTGACCATTTTCGCTAAGTCTTTATCAAAATTTTCAACATCTGATGATTTTTGCTTCAATCTCTTGTCTGGAATTGTTAATATTTCTAAAATACTCATAAAGATTTACAATGATTCTTGAAAATAATATTCTTTACATAGTCTTGTTAACAATCATAGTAATTTTATTTTTACAATTTTTTATATCAAACAACAATACTAAAGAAAGAATTAAAATACTTTTAGAAAAACAATCTATTTTAGAAAATTCTATTTCAGACCTAATAGTAAAGAACTTTGATAAAATAGATTCTAAGTTTGATAAATCATCTATAGACAATATTAAAAGTTTAAGTCAGATTCGAGAGAAAATGTCATTAATAGACAGAGCACAACAAAATATTTCAAGTTTGACTGAAAATGTTGTTGATTTGAAAAACTTTTTATCCAACACAACCCAAAGAGGAAGATTTGGAGAAATTCTCTTAGAAAACTTGGTTAAAGATTATTTACCAAAAGATAATTATGAGTTTCAGAAAACATTATCTAATAATTCAAGAGTTGATTGTATGATAAAATCGTCAAGTTCTTTGGATAAACTTTGCATAGATGCAAAATTCCCAAAAGAAAGTTATGATAAATTTCAGAACTCAACAACAAAGGACGAAAAATCCAGATATTTAAAAGTATTCAGGGCTGATATAAATAATCATATATCCAATGTTAAAGAAAAATATATAATTCCTGGTGAAACATCAGAGATAGCACTGATTTTTATCCCCAGTGAACAAATTTACATTGAAATATTCAAATTATTTCCTGACTTAAGTGAAATATTTTATGAAAGTAAAATTTTTCTTATCTCACCCACAACACTATGGATAGTTCTTAATTCGATTGAAAGTCTAATAAGAGATAAAAAGATCAAAGACAATTCCGCTTTGATTTTTCAGCAACTTAAAGACTTAAATATAGAATTATCAAGACTTGAGAATCGAGTAAAAAAATTGGATAGCCATTTCACTAATGCTCAGTCTGATCTGAATGACATTTTAATTACTACAAAAAAGATCTCAAACAAAAAAGATAAATTGATAAAAATTGATAATTTTAAATAGTCTTCTTTATTTCTAATCTTGATGAAAAAGCCGTAGACATTGTATTATAATCTAAAAGGTCTAATTCTCCTCCAATTGGAATGCCTTGGGCTAACTTTGTTATTAAAACTCCATGACCTAAACATAGTTCAGCTAAATATTGTCCAGTTATCTGACCCTCTGTTGTTGAATTAGTTGCTATAATTAATTCTGTAATTTTATCATTTTTTAGACGATCTACTAATGACTTTATATTTAAGTCATCTGGTCCCACCCCATCCATTGCTGACAAAACACCACCAAGAACATGGTATTTTCCATTAAATGCATTGCTCTTTTCAATAGCCCACAAGTCTCCTATATCTTCAACCACGCAAATTTTTCCATTCATTCTTTTTGAATTTTTACAAATCATACAAGGGGTCTCTAAATCCACATTTCCACATGTTTCACATAGAATCAGTTCTGATCTTAATTTCTCCATTGTTGAAATAATGGAGGGTATGATTATGTCTTTATGCTTTAGAATATGAAGTACTATTCTTCTTGCAGATCGTGGACCTAAACTGGGAAGTTTTGAAAATAAATCTATTAACTCGCCAAGTGAAGACATTTTTTTGAGATCAAAAAGGAAGTTTCATGCCAGGCGGCAATCCCATGCCTCCAGAAATTGAACCAAGTTTTTCGTTTGTGTTTTCTGATATTTTTTTATTCACGTCATTTAATGCAGCAACTATTAAATCTTCAAGTACTTCAGATTCCTCTGCATTAATAATTGACTTATCAATATCTATTTTTTTTAACTCGTGTCTTCCATTCATTATCACCTTAACAGCACCACCTCCCGAACTACCCTCAACCTCCATTTCCTCAATTTTTTTTTGAACCTCAGTCATTTTCTCTTGCATAGCTTTTGCTTGTTTCATAATTTGTGACATGTTATTCATTTTCTTTCCTTTTTAAAAAATTTAAGACTTATCAATCTCTTTTACTGAAACTACTTCAGATAAGGGAATGATTTCAAGAATTTTTTTAACAAAAGTATTTTTTTTTATTTTTTCTATTTTTTCTTTCTCAATTTCTGACTCAAATTCCACTAATGTTTTTAGCCCCTTTTTTGTTGATAATGAGATCATCCATCTATCATTGGTTATTTTGTTTAAAAGACTAGAGGCCTTCCACAATATTTTTTTGGCATCTGAATTATCTGAAATATTCTGTAATTCAATTTCTGTTATATTTTCATTTTTTTCTAACCTAACTAATCTAAATGAATTTTTTAGATGATAAGAAATTAACATTTCTGATTTCTTTTCAATTTCCTGAACAAGTGATTTAAATTTTAAAAGTTGATCAATACTTTGTTTTATAACTGGCTGAGAATGTCTTATGACGTCTGAATTTAGTGCTAGATTATTTGTAACACTTTTTTGATATTTATTATTTGATTGAGATTTCAATGTTGATTTGTTTAAGTCCCTTTCAGTAATTCTTAATTCAGTATCTTCATTTTTTAGTTTTTTTTTATGTTCTTTGTTGATCAATTCAAAAGGCGTCGGGATTATTGAAACATAGCATAACCTCATAATTATCATTTCAAAACACTGCTTTTCATCAAAATAATTATTAATTTCATTTATATATTTTTGCATTAATTCCCAAAATCTTATTAAAAAATCCATTTCAAATTTATCTGAAATTTCTTTCAAGAAAGATAAAGTTTTTAAGTCAATTACAGCGCTCTCCTCATCAACCTTAACTTTTAACCTTACTGAGTGATATACAAGCTTTAACAATGACTGGCCTAACATTTGAATTGACACTCCTTTATTATATAAATCCTCAAAAAAATCTAATGAATTTTTTACGTCTCCACTGCATAGTGATTCAAATAATTTAAGAACTAAATTATTATCAGATAAACCCAAAACTCCTCTAATAACATCCATCTTTACAGGATTTCCTCGAGTCAAAACATTCTCAAGAATTGAAAGTGCGTCTCTCACGGATCCCTCTGATGATTGAGATATTAGGTCACAACCTTCTTTGCTAATTTGAAAATTTTCTTTTTTGGAAACTTTGATAAGAAAGTCCGAGATCTTATCAGTGCTGATTCTTTTCAATTGAAATTTTTGACATCTTGATAATATAGTCAAAGGAAGTTTTTCAGTCTCAGTAGTTGCAAATATAAAGATTACATCAAGAGGAGGCTCTTCCAATGTTTTCAAAAGTGCATTGAATGCTGCTTTTGAAAGCATGTGAACTTCATCAATAATAAAAATTTTTTTTTTGGCTGATACTGGTTTGTAATTTACGTTATCAATTATTTCTCTCACGTCTGAAACACCAGTCCTACTTGCAGCATCAATTTCAATCACATCCATATTACTATCTGAGTCTATTGACTTACAATTTTCACAATTTCCACAAGCCTCAGTTGTTTCTTGATTAAGGTTTGAACAATTTACAATTTTAGACAGTATTCTTGCCAAAGTGGTTTTTCCAACTCCTCTAGTTCCAGAAAATAAAAATGCATGTGCAAGTCTACCTAGTTTAACTGATCCTTCAATTATCTTACATGTTTCCTCTTGACCTATAATTTCAGAGAGCTTTTTAGGCCTATATTTTCTAGCCAGTACTATATAATTTTTTGTTTCAGTCATTTAGAATAGTAGGAGTTGAAATCTAACCCAATAGGAAACGTTACGGCTGCTTCTTTTCAGTTCTGACCGGATTGGCGAAACTATTGCCTAAATTCAACTCCCTATACAATTTATCATTTATAGAATAGATTTAAAAATACAATATTATTTTCTAAATGGTGAGGCTTCATAAAAACCAAGAATTCTTACTTTTGTTGAAAATTGCTTCAAAATTGTCAAAGCATTTTTAAAGAATTCGTTATTTGGATGTGACTCAACATCAATAATAAAAGAAAATTGTTTAAAATCTTTATTTACAAAAAAACTTTCCAGTCTAGTTAGATTAATTCCATTTTTAGCAAATCCACCAAGAGCGTTATACAAGGCTGCTGGTGTATTTTTTGTATTAAAAACAATTGATGTGATTATTTTCTTTTTTACATTTAAATGACGACTATTTTTAGCAAAAACAAGAAATCTAGTTATGTTATCACTCTTATCCTCAAAATTTTTAATCAAGATTTTTAGTCCGTAAATTTTTGATGCTAGTTGAGAAGCAATTGCTGAAATTCCTTTTTCTTTATTTTCTTTAACAAATTTGGCAGCGCCAGCTGTATCCATGTAATTTATTGGGTTTAGTTTAAACTTTACAATATTTTTTTTACACTGGGTTATTGCGTGTGTATGACTGTAAACTTTGCTAATATCTTTTAAATTGCAATTTTTTTTTGCCATCAAGTGGTGTTCAATCTTGTGATAATGTTCTGCAACAATTTTTAATTCTATTTTTTCTAATAAAAAATGCATATCAGCAACACGTCCTGCTATATTATTCTCAACGGGAATTAATGCTAAGTCTGCAGCTCCATTTGCGACTGCATCAAGTGTTTTTTGAAATGTATTACAGGGAAGAGTATTAAAATCACTATAGAATTTTTTGCAAACCAAGTCAGAATACGCCCCATCAAGACCTTGAAATGAAACAATTTTTTTTGACATTAAAAATGATTAAAGATTATTATTTTTAAAAATCAATCTAATTTTGCGTAAATCTTCATAAGTATCAACACTTGGTGGATTATAGGGAATTTTTACCAACTTTATTTTTAGATTATTATCAAGAGCTCTCATTTGCTCCAGCATTCTTTGCTTCTCACTTTTTGTCTGCTTTAGATTAACAAATTTTTCTAAAACCTCCGGCTTATAAATATAGATACCTATATGATGATAAAAATTTTTTCTAATTTTGATTTGTCTTCTAAAATCTTCAGCCACACCAATTCCATCCTTATTTAAATTCGCCTTGGCTTTAACAATATTTTTATCAATCATTTCTTCATCACTGAGTTCGCATACTGCTGAGCCAATATCAACTGATGAGTCAGAAAAAAGTGAAATTGTTTTTTCTAATAAATCACTTTTAAACACAGGCAGATCTCCTTGTAAATTAACAATCAAGTCGAATTTCTCATTCATTGTTTCATAAACCTCCTGGACCCTATCACTTCCACTTTTATGATTTCTCTTGGTGATTATTGTTTTTATACTTTCATTTCTACATACATTGAATATCTCTAAACTATCGGTGCCAACAACAACTTTACCAATTTTTAAATCTTCTGCATTTTTGGCAACTCTTACTATCATTGGAAGTCCAGAAATATTTTTAAGAAGTTTTTTTGCTAATCTCTGAGATTTCAATCTTGCAGGAATTATAATTATTACCTTTGATTTTTTTTTAATTTTGTTTATCCCTATTTACATTTATTTATATATAATAATAACATTATTGATTGATTATAATGAATAAATATTTTTTATCTGTAATTTCTATTCTTATACTGTTTCAATCATTTACAGTATTTGACGAGATTTTTTTTTACGAAGAAAAAATCACTAATAAGGGTTATGTAGTAATTGATAGTGAAACTAATGAAATAGATAAATTAAAGGACTTATCCGAAGAAAAAGTTGAAACTAAAATAGACCTTGAGTCTATTTTTAAAGTTGCTAACGTTGAAAAAGGTATAAAAATTTCACGACAGTGTTCTGCATGTCATGATTTTAGTAATAATCTAAATATAAAGGTTGGACCACCGTTGTGGGGCGTGGTAGGAAGAAAATCAGCAGTAATTGCTGATTATAAATATTCTGAAGCTCTAAAAGATTATGACAAGAATTGGACAAGAAATGAACTCTTCATGTTTCTTGAAAACCCCAAAGAGTACATCAAAGGGACCAAAATGATTTATAAAGGACTCTCAAAAGCAAGCGACAGGGCAAACTTAATATCTTATTTAGAGTCTTTAAGATAAATGCTGATAAAAAATTTTGATTTGTTAGAATTTGCTAACTCATTTGCAGATATAAGTAAGGAAATTTTGAAGAAAAAATTCCAGAACTCTTTTGATGTTGAAAAAAAACCAGATGGCTCATACGTGACAAATATTGATAAAGAAATTGAATTAATATTTAGAGAAAAAGTAGAAAAAAAATTTCCTAATCATGGTGTTATTGGGGAAGAATTTGGTGATAATAAGAATGTCAGTGAATACACTTGGATAATTGATCCACTTGATGGAACGCATAATTTTATTTCTGGAAAGCCATTATTTGGAACTTTGATAAGTTGCCTCAAAAATCAAAAACCGATAATTGGGATTGTAGATATTCCAATCTTAGATGAAAGATGGCATGGAGGAAAAGAAATAGGGGTAATGCTTAATAATAAAAAGTGTAAAAATCAAAAATTTAAGAAAGATTTTAATGAACTTATTATTTCTTCAACATCTTTATTAATGTTTAAAGGCAATGACGAAAAGTTAATAAGAAATATTTATAAAAAAATAAGATTTCCAGTCTTTGGTGCTGATTGTTATTCGTATGGATTACTATTATCAGGTAAAATTGATTTAATAATTGAAGCAAGTTTAAAACCATGGGATTATCTGGCGCAGGTTTCTCTTATTGAAGAGCAAGGTGGTGTTATTACTGATTGGACAGGTCGGGATCTTAATTTAAATTCAGATGGGAAAATTGTTGCATCATTAGATAAGAATCACCATAAAAGAACAATTGAGCTTTTAAATCTATAAAATGTCGTATTTTAACTATTTAATTAAAATTACCTTAGTTCTAATTTCTTTTTATTTCAACGAATCTTACTCTCTTGAATACAGGCATGGAATAGCAATGCACGGAGATTTAAAATACAAAAAAAACTTTAAAAAATTTGAATATGCAGACAGTAAATCAATTAAAGGTGGAGAAATAAAACTTTCTTCGATCGGTACTTTTGATAATTTAAATCCATATATACTTAAAGGAGTAGCAGCTTGGCAGACTGTATATCTTTTTGAAACATTGATGAAATCGTCATTTGACGAGCCATTTAGTCAATATGGTCTTTTAGCCGAGGGTGTTAAGGTCCCCAAAGACAGATCATGGGTTTCTTTTAAATTAAGAAAGGAAGCAAAATTTTCTGATGGATCGAAAGTTCTACCCGAGGATGTAATCTTTTCCTTTAATATACTTATTTCAAAGGGACATCCAATATATAAAACATACTACGGCCAAGTTGATAAGGTTGTTAAAATAAATAAAAACGAAGTAAAGTTTTTTTTCAAAGGAGAACCTAATCCGGAACTGCCACTCATTATTGGTTATCAATTACCAATTTTTTCAAAAAAATATTGGGAAGGCAAAGAATTCGATAAAACAACACTTACGCCACCTCTTGGTAGTGGGCCATATTTGGTATCAGATGTAAAAGCTGGTAGAAGTATAACTTTAAAAAAAAATCCAAACTATTGGGGGGAAAATATTAACGTGAATATAGGGCGTTATAATTTTGATAAAATTCACACTGATTTTTACAGAGACGAGACTGTGGCCCTCGAAGCGTTTAAATCTGGAGCCTATGATTTTAAACAAGAAAACTCTTCAAAAAATTGGGCAACAGCCTACGAATTTGGAGCTGTGAAATCCGGAAAAGTAAAAGTTGAAGAAATCAAATATTTCAGACCTAGCGGTATGCAGGGTTTTGCATTCAATTTGAGGAGATCTATATTTCAAAATAAAAATGTAAGGAAAGCGCTTTCTTACTCATTTGATTTTGAATGGTCAAATAGAAATTTATTTTACAATGCTTATACGCGAACAAAAAGTTTCTTTGATAATTCTGAACTTTCATCTCAGAGTTTACCAAGTAAAGATGAATTAGCTATCCTTGAACAATATAGAGGTGAGATACCAGATGAAGTGTTTAACACAATCTTCTCACCTCCAAATACTAATGAAGAAAATGGTTTAAGAAAAAATTTAAGAAACGCAAGAAGACTTTTAAAGAAAGAGGGATGGATAATAAAAAATGATAAACTAACCAATGAAAAAACAGGAGAAATTTTTAAATTTGAGATTCTTCTCAGGTCTCCTCTTTTTGAAAGAATAGTTTTGCCTATGAAAAGAAACTTGAAAAAGCTAGGAATCGAAGTGTCAATTAGAACAGTGCAAGACGATTCACAATATATTAGACGGCTTGAAGATTTTGATTACGACATGATAGTTATTAATTACGGATCCATAATTTCTCCGGGTAACGAACAAAAGAATTATTGGAGTTCGTCTACTGCAGATCAACAAGGGAGTCCAAATTATATGGGAGTAAAGAATCCAGTTTTAGATGAAATTATAGACAAACTTATTAGTGCAAAATCTAGACAAGAATTAGTAACTTATACTAAAGTTTTAGATAGAATTTTATTATTTAATTATTACCTGATCCCTCAATTTCACATCGGACATTATAGAGTGGCATATTGGAATAAAATTTCAAGACCAAAAATTTCACCAAAATATGATCTTGGTTTTGATTTCTGGTGGTTTGACCCTGTAAAAGCTAAAAACTTGAAAGATGATAAGAATAATTCAATGATAAACAAAAAAAATGATAAAGATAATTCAGGTATTTACCTTTTAATTATTTTCTTAATATTTATTTTGTGGAAAGTTAAAAAAAAAATTAGCTAATGTTAAATTATATAATTAAAAGACTTTTTCTTATAATACCAACACTATTCGGGATTTTAGCTGTTAACTTTCTTATTATTCAAGCTGCACCGGGCGGGCCTGTTGAAAAGGCTATTGCTCAAATAAAAGGTACTGAAGTATCTGTGACTGAGAGATTTACTTCATCAGGGGGAGAGCAATTATCTAACAATCAATCTAAAAATAATTTCAATTCTTCAGATAACAAATATAGAGGTTCACAAGGGATTGACCCTGATCTAATTAAAGAATTAGAAAAACAATACGGATTTGACAAACCTCCTCTTCAGAGATTTTGGGAAATGCTACAAAATTATTTAGTCTTTGACTTCGGAGAAAGTTTTTACAAAGATAAAAGTGTTATATCGCTTATTCTCGAAAAACTTCCTGTTTCAGTCTCACTTGGTTTATGGACAACTCTGTTTGTATATTTAATTTCTATTCCTCTAGGGATAAAAAAAGCAGTGAGAGATGGTTCAAAGTTTGATGTATACTCGTCTTCACTAATTATAATTGGTTATGCTATCCCAGGATTTTTGTTTGCAATTTTTCTAATTGTTATATTTGCAGGTGGTAGTTACTTAGATATTTTTCCCTTGAGAGGTTTGGTCTCAGACAACTGGGATGAGATGACGGGTTTAGAAAAAATAATTGATTATTTTTGGCATCTTGCGCTTCCAGTTTTAGCAATGGTTATTGGAGGGTTTGCTAGCTTAACAATGTTAACAAAAAACTCTTTTTTAGATGAAATCAACAAACAATATGTTTTAACAGCAAGAGCCAAGGGTGTTAGTGAACAAAAAGTTTTATACGGACATATCTTTAGGAATGCAATGTTAATTGTTATTTCAGGTTTTCCTGCAGCTTTCATAAATATTCTTTTTACATCATCATTATTAATCGAAGTAATCTTTTCTTTAGATGGACTAGGTCTTCTTGGTTTTGAAGCTGCTTTGGGAAGAGATTATCCTGTAGTTTTTGGAAGCTTATATATTTTTACTTTAATCGGTTTGTTACTAAGACTTATAAGCGATTTAACATATGTTCTAATTGACCCTAGAATTGATTTTGAGAGTAGAGGAAACTAGTGAATCTATCGCCCTTAACAATTAGGAGATTAAAAAATTTCAAAGCCAATAAAAGAGGTTACTATTCTGCGGTTTTATTCGGTGTTTTATTTTTTATTTCCATTTTTGCAGAATTAATCGCTAATGATAAACCAATATTGGTTGTTTTAGAAAATAAAATATATTTTCCGGTTTTTGAAAGAATCTCTGAAACTCATTATGGTGGTGAATTTGAAACTGAAGCTGATTACAAAGACCCTTTCGTCAGAGACTTAATAAATAAAAGAGGATTCTTTGTAATGCCTCTAATAGAATATTCATATGATACCATCAATTATGATTTAAAGGTTCCATCTCCTTCTCCACCATCATTTGAGAATTTGCTGGGAACTGACGATCAAGGTAGAGATGTATTAGCCAGATTAATTTATGGATTCAGAATTTCAGTTTTTTTTGGTTTAACATTAACAATCTTATCGAGTGTGATCGGAATCTTAATAGGTGGAATTCAAGGTTTTTATGGTGGAAAGATTGATTTGTTTGGCCAAAGATTCATTGAGGTTTGGTCTGGTTTACCTGTTTTGTATTTACTTATAATTATTTCAAGTTTTATTGAACCTAGTTTCTGGGTTCTCTTATTTATCATGCTTTTATTTAGTTGGATGTCACTAGAGGGGGTAGTTAGAGCTGAGTTCTTAAGAGCTAGAAATTTTGAATATGTTAAAGCTGCAAAAGCTCTAGGTGTTAGAAATTCAAAGTTAATGTTTAAACATGTTCTTCCTAATGCAATGGTAGCAACCCTAACGTTAATGCCCTTTATTCTTTCAGGTTCCATAGCCACACTCACCTCTCTTGATTTTTTGGGTTTTGGTTTGCCACCTGGATCCCCATCATTAGGTGAAATGGTTGCTCAAGGAAAGGCCAATTTGCAAGCTCCATGGCTCGGCCTCTCAGCATTTATAACTTTATCACTACAATTGAGTTTATTGGTTTTTATTGGTGAAGCTGTTAGGGATGCATTTGACCCAAGAAAGGTTATTTAAAATTAAGCAATTATTAAAAATAAAAAACCTTGGTGTTACTTTTGAATTCAACGGTCAGGTTGTAAACGCTGTAAAAAACAGCAACTTCAATATTAAAAGAGGAGAATGTCTTGCAATTGTAGGAGAAAGTGGATCAGGTAAATCTGTAACTGCTTTAACAATTATGAGGCTAATAAGATCAAATACACAACTAAAAATTTCAGGAAGTGCATTATATCAAAATAAAAATTTATTAGATTTAGATGAACATAGTTTGCAAGATATTAGAGGAAAAAAAATTTCGATGATTTTTCAAGAACCAATGACATCCTTAAATCCTCTTCATGATATCGAAAAACAAATTACTGAATGCTTTACATCAAACCAAAAATCAAATAAGTCAAAATGTATAAATCTTTTAAAAGAGGTTGGTATAGATGATCCAGAAAAAAGGCTAAATCATTATCCTCATCAATTATCAGGAGGACAAAGACAAAGAGTGATGATAGCAATGGCAATCGCAAATAATCCAGATTTATTGATTGCTGATGAACCAACAACAGCTTTGGACGTTACAATTCAAAAACAAATCTTAGATCTTCTAGATCAATTAAGGAAAAAATATAAAATGTCACTTTTGCTCATTACTCACGATTTAGGAATAGTAAAAAAAATTGCAGATAGAGTTTGCGTAATGGAAAAAGGAAATATTGTTGAACAAAATGAAACATCAAATATATTTAAACAACCTAAACATGATTATACTAAAAAACTTATTAACTCTAAGCCGAGGAACAAAAAAACAAAAAAGGAAAATAATAAAATTATTTTATCTGTAAAAAATTTAAACGTTTACTATAAAAATAAAAGTAGTTTTTTTTTCAGAAACAAAAAAGAAGATTTCCAAGCAGTAAAAAATCTCTCTTTTGAAATTGCTAAGGGAGAAACTCTTGGAATTGTGGGTGAAAGTGGATCAGGAAAAAGCTCTATAGCTCAAGCTCTAATAAAGTTGATATCGTCAGATGGTAAATTCACATTTAAAGACAAAGATATCTCCAATTTGGCTGAAAAAGATTTTCGACCTTATAGAAAGAATATTCAGATAATTTTTCAAGATCCATTTGCCTCTCTAAGCCCAAGATTAACAATTCAGGATATTGTGAGTGAGGGGCTTGAAGTTCATGATAAAAAAAAATCTAAAAAAGAAATGGTAGAACTTACAGAACAAATAATTAACGATGTTGGTCTCGACTCTTCTATGCTGTCAAGATATCCTCATGAATTTTCTGGAGGACAACGACAGAGAATTGCAATAGCTCGAGCCTTAATTTTAAATCCAGAATTAATAATACTTGATGAGCCAACCAGCGCACTTGATATGACAGTTCAATCACAAATAGTTGATTTACTCTTAAATCTTCAGGCAAAGAAATCGCTCACTTATATTTTTATTAGTCATGATTTAAAAATTGTAAAGGCCTTATCCGACAAAATCATGGTAATGAAGTCTGGAAAGATAATAGAATTTGGAGAAAAAGAGAAGATATTCACAAATCCAAAAAATGAGTATACAAAACGCTTGCTCAGCTCGGCATATTTTTAAAAATCTTTTATAAATTTTAAAAGAGCTCTAATTCCCATGGCCTCACCACCCTCATAAGAATTAAATTTATTTGCTTTTATCCAAGCCATTAAATCAATGTGAATCCAGGGAATATCTTTTACAAATTTTTGTAAAAACAATGCTGCGGTAATAGCTCCGCCAAACATAGTATTTCCAATATTTCTAAAATCTGCATGAGCAGAATCTAGTTGATTTTCGTAATTATTCCATAACGGTAATTGCCAAAGAGGATCACCAGTTTGTTGAGATGAACAAATTAATTTCATTGCAAGGTCGTCTTTGTTACAAAAAAAACTTGGAACTTCAATTCCCATCGCAACCCTTGATGCTCCAGTCAAAGTCGCCATATCAATAATTAAATCAGGTTTACTCTCGCATGCATAGCTAATTGCATCAGCAAGAATTAATCTACCCTCAGCATCTGTATCACCTATTTCCACAAAATCTCCACTTCTACTTTGAAAAATATCTGAGGGTCTTATCGATTTTTTTGAAACTGAATTCTCAACCAAACATAGCAATAATCTTAAATCAACATCCAAATTATTTTCACTTACAAGTTTTGCTAATCCAATGCAATTAGCTGCTCCTCCCATATCTTTCTTCATTAATGACATACCAGTTCCAGTTTTTATATTCAAGCCACCTGTATCAAAAGCAACTCCTTTGCCAATTAAAAAGATCTTTTTTTTCGATTTTTTTTTTTTATATTTAAACTCACAAAAAATAGGTTGTTTTTTTTTTTCAGCCCCCTTGCCTACAGCTGAAATAAGAGGAAAGTTTCTTTCTAATTCACGTCCAGATAGAAACTTTGTAAGTGTAAAATCTTTTAAGAAATTCTTAGCTTCTCTAAAAATCTCATTGGGACCTAAGATATTCGCAGGAGTATTTATTAAGTCTCTTATAAAAAAATATGATTCGCTTAATAAGTTAATTTCCTTTTGAAATTTATGAGAAATTATTGCATTTTTATTATTTTTTGCAACTGACTTAAATTTATCAAAGGAATAGTAGGATAAAGACCATCCCAAATAAAAATTTTTAATATCTGTCTTGCTACAGCCAAAGTAGTCAACAAAAAAAACTCCAGTCCTACAATACCTTCTAATTGCTGATCCAATTAATAATAACCTATAGTTTTTTTCTAGGTTATTGAGATGTGAAATTTTAGCCAAATTTAAAATGAGTCTGTCTTCTAATTTAAGAATTGAATAAGACTGAAATTCATCAAATTTCTCATTTTTAAACTCCTTTGAAACATCCTCATTAAGAAAATATATAGAGATAGGGGTTTTTTTTATTTGTTTTGTTTTACTTGTCATTATTTCATAAGAATTATATATTTATTTTTGCTACGTAACAAAAAGAAGGAATACCATGAATCTTAAGTCTAAATTTATCATTTTTTTAACAACATTTCTCTCATTTAATTTTTTTCCAATTCTTGCTAATTCCGCAGAGATGTCTAGTGGTCCTACTTCCCTTGATATGATTTTTAGCCCAGTTGGTATCTTTTGCATACTAATTTTTATAATTGCATATGGATTTGTTATGGCTGAGGAATTTACTCACTTTCGAAAGTCTAAACCAGTAATTTTAGCCGCAACCATTATTTGGGTTGTGATTGCATATGTTGCCTCGCAAGATCCTTCAATTTCTCCTAAATGGGCTGAAACTCAGTTTAGACACGTAGTCCTAGAATTTGCCGAACTATTCTTCTTTTTATTTGTAGCAATGGCCTACGTAAATTCTCTTACTGAAAGAAGAATGTTTGATGCATTATGTTCATGGTTATCCAACAATAATTTCAGTTATAAAAAAATATTTTTAATTTCAGGTGTTATTGCTTTTTTTCTTTCTCCCATTGCTGACAACTTGACCACAGCCTTGATTCTAGGAACAGTTGTGATGGTTGCTGGAAGAGGTAATAAAGCTTTTATAGTTCCAGGACTAATTAATATTGTTGTTGCGGCAAATGCTGGTGGAGCTTTCTCTCCGTTTGGTGATATTACAACTTTGATGGTATGGCAAAGGGGATTTGTTTCATTTTTTGACTTCTTTAATATTTTTGTTCCATCGGTTGTTAATTATGTTGTCCCAGCTGCCATCATGTATTTCGCTATTCCTAATGAAGTTCCAAAGGGTGATGGGAAAAAAGTGCAAATACTTCCTGGAGGTAAACAGATAGCATTTTTGGGAATTTTAACTATTTCATTAACTGTTACAGGTCACAATGTACTTCACATGCCTCCAATTCTTGGAATGATGTTTGGGTTAGGTATGTTGGGAACTTATGGGTACTTCCTAAAAACTAGACACCCTGGAAAAAATAAATTTGATATTTTTGTAATTACTGGTAGAGCAGAGTGGGATACACTTTTATTTTTCTACGGTATATTAGTAGCAGTTGGTGGTCTTGCATCTCTCGGATACCTTCAACTCATATCTGGACCTATGTATGAGACGCTTGGTCCTACCAACGCTAATATTTTAGTTGGTATTCTTTCAGCTATAATTGATAATATTCCAATTGTTTATGCAGTATTAACTGCCCATCCTGCGATGGATATGGGACAATGGTTGCTAATTACCCTGACTGCAGGAACTGGGGGGTCTTTATTATCAATTGGCTCTGCAGCAGGAGTTGCTTTAATGGGTCAAGCTAGAGGAGTTTATACCTTCTTTGCTCATTTGAAATGGGCTTGGGCTATTTTACTTGGATATGCAGCATGTATTGTTGTCCATATTTGGATGAATCAACATTTATTTGATTTAATTCCGTTGGAAAGATAGTAAGGTAAAAAAACAAGTCGTACTTGTGTGTTTGGTATTTGGATTACAAGCTTTGTTAGTAATTTAAAGAAATATTTAAGCAGATTTTAAAATTTGTATTTTGAAATTGTCTATTCTTTTTCAATGCCTATTTCGTATAGCTCGAAGTTAGCTTCCTCAATTTGACCTGTTACAGCGTCTACATCAACCTTTATTTCATAACCTGTTTTTGTTTTGATATCAAATTCGTATGTAAGTGAACCGTCCATTCCAACTTCTCTTTCATTACTGACTACTCTTCCAGGATGGATTTTTAATGCTATCTCTTTTGCTTGTTGTAAAGTTATTTTAGCTCCACTTTTAAAAATTGGGTCGTTTGCGTCTACTTCCCTCTCGACTTCGATTATGTAACCTTCTTCTGCATTACATTCAACATTATACGTGAAGCCATCGTTGGTTGATTGAATATCGAATTCGTAAATAGGATCATCGCCCTCGATCTTGAATTCAAGTTTTCTGGCATGTCCTGGAACAGTGTCGTAAGCTTGATCCAGACATTGTTCTACTTTAACTATGTCATAAAGCTTGATATCATCAAGATCAGGATCATCGTTAGACATGACTGATGAGAAATATATAATAGGAAGAATTATAAGTGGAATCGAAAATGTAAAAGATTTTTTAGACATATTACTTATATAGTTTTTAACCTAACCTTCTCAGCTTTATTTTTTACCAAGTGAATTTTATTCCACCGAAAATTGTTAAAGGTTGACCTGGTGTAACAAAAGTTCCACTGTTTCCTGTACCCTCGACCTCATTTTCAGCCAAAATTCCTCCTGTCTCAAAGTTAGTATTAAGAAGATTTCTACCTTCAATAAAAATTAAAGTAGAATTAACAGGAGAATTATCACTGACATTAGGAGAAAAGTTATATTCTAACGAGGCATTTAATAAAAAGAAACCTGGTACTTGCTTACCCTCTGCATTATTTTCGTCCCCTCTGTAAAACTGTCTAGAGTTGTATTCTGTATCAAGAGATAGATTTAGACCGTTTATAGGAGCATAACCTATACCTACGCGTCCAATATGAGGTGAAACACCCGGTATTGTATCGCCCGGACCCACTTGAATTTGGTAAGATTCCCTGTTCTCGCAAGATTCTTGATCATTTTCAGCATTAGTATCTCCAGCCCCAGTTGCACCATACGCATCAGATCCTGAGCAAGCATGAGGGTTTTCTGAATGGCCTGCACTTGCAATCTTTTGATGAGTCTCAAATGATGCTCTAACATAAGAATAGTTACCATACCAAGACCATTTATCTCCTAACTTACCATTCAAAGCTAGTTCAGTTCCCATTCTTTGTGTGTTTCCAACATTTCTGAAGTAACCTGTCCCTACTCTATTACCACCAATAAATATTATATCGTTGTAATTTCGCCCAGCGAAGGCTGTTGCATTCCAGTTAATTGCATGATCCATCCCAAATAGACTGTGACCCCCTTTTAGACCCCTTGCTCCAAATTCAAAACTTCTATTTTTAACTTGATCTAAAGGAGGATCTGCTTGAAACGAATTTGGAAGCCTGCAAGGCTGCTCAGGATCTGCACAACCAAGCTCTGCAACTGAAGGGTTACGACTTGATTCCTTATAGGTCGCATACACTGATGTATTTCCAATCACTGGAGTATTTCCAAGTTTTCTTGTAATACCAACACCCGGGTTGAATTCATTAAAAAAATGATGGCCTTCCAAAGCAGTCCCGTATTGGTCTTCCATCTTTAGTGATGCCCAATTCCATCTACCGGAGAGATTAACTGAGGTAGCATCGTCCAAATCAATAGTATTACTTCCGTATATGGCAAGGTTATGAGTTGTAGCTTCAATATTAGTTATGAAAATATTTTCGCCCTCTTCGTCTTGACTTAACAGAACTCCTGTACCTTGAACCCCTCTATCAGTTTGAATAATACCTAACTCTGTTGATGAGGCAAAACTATTATGCGAGTACTCATATGATACACCCGTAATGAGAGTATTATTTTTTTCAGCAAAGTCATAATCAAGAGTAGACTGGAAGTTTAATCCCATTTGATTTTGTTTTGTATTAGACCTGTTAATTGCGCCGATATCTTCAATCTCATTTTCATCGTCGTCTCTCTCTAAACCGAGGTGAGTATAATTTATTGTGTTGCCTCCAATATCTAAATAAGTTTCATCTGATGAACCAGAAACTTCTAATTCTGAACAAAGAATTCCATCCGCTGTTCCTCTATCGGTATTGTATCCAAGACCACAATCACCTGCTTCAAATTCATCTCCATTATAATTTCTTCTTTCCATATGACGATAAAAGATATTCCCCTGAATTGAGAGCTTGTCATTGACAAAGTGATTGCCACCAAAATTTGCATAGTAGTTTTTATTGTGAGTATTATCGGGATAGGTGTAAACTGCATCTCTACCTTCCATGTCCATCAAAGTTAATGGGACGGCACCATTACCTCTTAAATCTGTATATGCTTGACCAAAATTTATAAAAAACTCTGTATCATCATTAGGTCTATATCTAACGTCTCCAAATACAGTATTTAGATAGGACTCTGAATGATTTCTATAACCATTGTCATAATTAAAGTTAGCACCTAAATAAACACCTACATTTCCAAATTGTGCTCCGTATTCAAGAACTTCGTTAAATCTGCTATAACTTCCTCCCGAAGTTGTTAAGTGAGCTCCATCAAAGTTAAAACCGTTTTTCATCTCCATTGTAATGGCACCGCCAAGAGCATTCTGACCAAAAATTGGGTCACCTCCAGTGAAGATCTGCATACTATTTACAGCAAAATCTGGCACCAGGTCCCATTGAACCACTTCGCCAAATGATTCATTTACTCTCATACCATTTTGGTATACAGCTATTGATTGCGCTGTTCCTAAAAGAGGGCCACCCACGTAACCTCTAAAATTAATATCATTTTGCATAGGAGAACTGTTTAAATTAAATAAGGAAATACCCGTTGTCTCTCTATTTAAGGTTTCTGTAATAGAAAAATTTTTCTTTTTAGCAAGTTGATCTCTATTAATTGTTTGTATCTTACCCGGAACTCTATCAATGTTTAAACCTGAACCCTGAACGGGTGTCACTGATATAATATTTACGTCAGGTGCAACATAAGTCCTATCCTGAGAAAAAAGCACTGTAGGTAACATAAAAAAAGTTACACTTAAAATTTGCTTAAAAAATTTTCTCATTTTGACAATAAAGAATTATTAAATTAAGAATATAAATACTTTACGAGATGTCAATATATACATATATAGTTAACTAAACTGAATTAAGGGTAATATGATATCATTTTTAAAAAAAATTAAAGAAACAACTTCATTTGAAGACATTAATAATCACGACAAGGCAGTCCTGATAACATCTTTAATGATTGAATGTGCAAATGTCGATGGTTCCTTTTCTAGTAAAGAAAAGTTTTTGATAAAAAATATTCTAAAGAACAAACTTCACCTAGATGATGACCAAGCTGAAAATTGTTTTAGTGAATCAATTGTATCTTCAGATAAGAGTGTTGAAATCTATTCTCTAACAAAAGAAATAAGAGATAATTTTTCAAGGGAAGAAATATTAATAATTTTTCAATATTTATGGGAAGTTATTCTTTCGGATAATGTAATCGACGATTTTGAAGCCTCAATGATGACAAAGTTAACAGGTCTTTTTCATTTAACTGGAAAAGAAAACGCAGAGGCCAGAAAAAATGCGAAAGAATCACTCACCAAAAAAGTCTGATTTTGAAATTTTTAGTTTTTTTCTACTAAGTTCAAATTTCTTTCGATTTTTTATCGATTTATTTCGGACTCTTTCTCTCCATAATTTAAAACTTCTTTGACTTAAGTTACCTCTCATAATTTTTATGACTTCCTTTTCTGACTTTCCAGACTTTTCAAATATTTCTTCAAATGTAATTCTATCTGCCCAAGCTGCCCATATTATCCAGTCAGGATCAGTTTTTTGGGGTTCTTTGTTTTTAACTCTTGTTTCAGGTCTATTTGATTTTTTCACCGATCTAATAAAGCTCTGCTTCAACTATATCTAATTGAGCATTAAAGTTTTTTCCAAATGCAACAAAACCAATACTTTTAATCTCAGAAGAATTAAATGTCGATGGTTGATAGAAATTAGATTTCTTGAAGTCATCAAATAAGATCTCAATTACTTTCCAATTTTCTGTCACAGAAAATTTTCCAGAATAATATTGCCATGGTAACAATAGAAAATTGGTTCGAATATGAATGTAGTATTCGCTTGGAATACCTCTAGCTTTAATTCTTATACCCTTAAAATTTGATTTATCAAAATCATAATCAGACCTGTACTGAATAAAACCTCCATTATTTTTTGTGCTAACAGTGCCCGAGAGTCTAATAAAAGTGTTTTTCGATGAATTTAATAGATCAAGCTTTCCCGAAGATACACCACCCATGACCTGATCAGATACAAACTCCCATTCTTCTTTAAAATTTTTTGATTCTTTTTTTTTTTCAAATAAATCCATTGAATTTGTATGATTGACAAATAAAAAAATAAATATAGTTACTAATTTAAAAATCATTATGGGATATTAACACGTGGGAATATAAAAATCTAATTAATGCTTTGAAAATAAAAAATACTTAGATTTTGATAAGTTTTCAGGCGATAAAAATTATCAGCGAGGATAAATGACAAACAAAGAAATATTAAATTTAGTTTCTATTACTCAACAAAAATGGGCAGATCTAATTTTAAAGATTAGCAAAGCTTACAAAAAAAAACAAAACCTAGACAATTTGATTTATGAATTATTACATGAAGTATATGCATTTGATCACTGCGAAGTTTTATTTAAACCAACGCTTGCAAAACATACTCAGTTTAGATCTACAAAAAAGGAATTTATTTCATATTTTTTGGGGCAAAATAAAATATGTAAAGAAGACAACGGTTTTGCGATTAAAAATTGGGAATCCATAAAATTTGAAAATTATAAGATAATTCAGCACGATAATTTTTTGTTATCCATGGGTAATTATTATTTTAAAGATGGTTCTGAAAAAATTCTCAAGGTTGAATATACTTTTGGCTTCATTAAAACTAGCCATGGTCAGTTAAAAATTAATTTGCATCATTCATCACTTCCTTACGATGGCTGATACCACAATAAGGATTATTAAAATACTATCATATTTAAATTGAAACTTTAAAAATTCATGAATATCATGTAAAAATCTAGATTTTTAAATCTAATGCAACTTAGAATATGGATTATCTCAATTTTTCTTAACTATTTTCTGAAATATTTAAAATGAATAAAAGTCTGACAACCAATTTAGTTACATTACTTATAACTATTTATGGAACATTTTCACCATATTACTCTGCAGAAATATTAGTGGCTGGTTTATTTGGGTTGTCCGGTGGACTTACAAACTGGCTTGCAATTCATATGTTATTTGAGAGAGTACCATTACTTTTTGGATCTGGTGTAATTCCTCTAAGATTCAAAGAGTTTAAAGAAGGGATAAAAAACCTTATAATGCATGAATTTTTCTCAACAAAAAACTTAGATAGTTTCAGCATGGATAGTGGACTTTCCGAGGACAGTTTACTAGATAAGATCGATTATGAACAAATATTTAAAAAACTTGTTGAAGCTATCAAAGAATCATCACTGGGCACAATGCTTGAAATGGTAGGAGGGGAAAAAGCCTTGGAACCTTTGAAAGAACCACTAAAAATAAAAATAAGAGAGACCATAAAAGATATATTCAGTAAAAATCTTCAAAATAATTTTTCACATAGTATGAGAGAGGAAGTTGAGTTAATTATTGACTCACGTTTAAACGAGCTTTCACCTGAACAGGTTAAAAATATTGTTAAAGATATTATTCATAAACATCTTGGATGGTTAGTAGTTTGGGGAGGCGTTTTTGGCTTTATAATTGGCTTAATCTTGGGTTTTTTAGGAAATATAGATTGAAAAATAAAATCTTTAATTTTTCAAATACATACGTTAATTTACCTGAAAATTTTTACCAGAGAATTGAACCAATACCTGTTAAAGATCCTGAATTAATTGAGTTTAATTCAGAACTTTCAAATTTTCTAAACATCGACTCAAAAAAAATTAATAACAAAAATGGAAAATTGTTTTTTTCAGGGAATATTATTCCAGAGGGTGCTATGCCTATTGCAGTAGCTTATGCAGGACATCAATTTGGAAATTTTGTTCCACAATTAGGTGATGGACGGGCAGTATTGATTGGAGAAGTAATAGCAAGAAATAAAGAAAGATATGACATTCAATTAAAAGGATCGGGCAAAACCATCTATTCCAGAGATGGCGATGGGAGATCTCCGCTTGGACCTGCTATTAGAGAGTATTTAATTAGTGAATCAATTCATAATTTAGGAATAAAAAGCACAAGATCACTTGCTTTAGTTAGGACAGGTGAAAAAGTTTTCAGAGAAACTGTGATGCCAGGTGGAATTTTAACTAGAGTTGCCTCAAGTCATATTCGTATAGGGACATTCGAATTTTTTTATTACAAAAGAGATTTTAATTCTTTAAAAATATTGGCTGATTATACTATAAAAAGACATTTCAATACTTTTAAAAATAAAAAATCCTATATATTCCTATTAAGAAATGTAATTAACTCTCAAGCAGAATTAGTTTCAAAATGGATGAGTGTTGGCTTTATACACGGTGTGATGAACACTGATAATACAACTATAAGCGGAGAAACTATTGATTATGGACCGTGCGCATTTTTAGATCATTATGATCCAAAAAAAGTTTTTAGCTACATTGATTTCGGCGGTAGATATTCATATATGAACCAAGGAAAAATTATGCTTTGGAATTTATCAAAATTTGCAGAGTCAATAATTCCTCTACTTGATGAAAATTTAGAAAACGCAAAAAAAATAGCAATTGAATGTTTGAATGAGTTTCCAAAAAAATTTGAGAGAAGTTGGCTTAAAGAAATGAGAAGGAAATTTGGCCTCACAAGGATTTTCAGTGAAGATATAAAAATTATAGATGATTTCTTAGAATTAATGAGAATTGAGAATCTTGATTTTACACTTTCTTTTAGAAACTTATCCGACTTGATATGCGAAACAGAGAAAAAAAATAATTTCAAACTAAAGAATAAAAAAATAATTAATGAATGGATTCTTAAATGGAATAAAAGACTTGAAAAGGAAAAATTAAGAAAATCAAAAATTGCAAGTGAGATGAAAAAAATCAATCCTTTATATATTCCAAGAAATCATTTAGTTGAGGCTGCCATTAATTCAGCTGTAAACAAAAAGGATTATTCAGAAATTAGAGAATTATTAAAAATTGTAAGAAAACCTTTCTCGAAAGGAAGTTTTAACAAAAAATATTCTTTACCGCCAGAATCTAGTGAAATAGTTTCAAATACTTTCTGTGGAACTTAAAATATCGAAAAACCAAATTTTTTACTTTCATCTAAAATTTGGTGCTCTGCCTCATGCCAAAGAGGAATAGCTTTATCAAGCACTTCATGACCTTTTTTTGTTAGCTTCATTATTTTTTTTCTTGAATCTTTAGATTTTACCTGTTCAATAAGATCCTCTTTAAGAAGAAGATTTAAGCCTCTTGTTAAGGTTGTTCTGTCCATCAGCAAATCTTCGGAAAGAGAAATCATTGTGCGATCCTCATTAGTTGCAATTAAAGATAAAATGGTGAATTGCGTTATTCTAATTCCGCAAGGTTTTAATTTCTTATCATAAAACTGTGTTACAACTCTAGACGCTTTCCTCATTTTAAAGCATTTACAACTTAAAAGTTGTCTATACTTAAAAGATCGTGTTTCTGCCATAAAATCTCTTTCAAATAATTTAATGTGAATCCAAATCTTTTTTTATATCTTCATGATCACCAGTAACAATATGATTTTGACTTTTTGTAACAAATCTCTCTAGAATAGGTATAAAAAAAAGAGGTATAACTCCTCCAATTACAATTCCAATAATCATGCTCCTAATATGTGGGTCAAGATAACTAGCAATAACATCTGCAAGTATGTGTGACAGTGCTGCCCCAAAAATTCCTGCAATGTATCCATTCGAAACTATCTTCAAAAATCTATTTATGCTGAAACCAGTATAGTACCCAATAATCATTATACTGACATGAACGAAACCAAAAATTAAACCTTTCAAATTTCCATCCGTTTCATGAAAAATATTTTCAAGAAAAAACTCCATTGCCTATTAATTTTATACTAAATTAAAAAAAAACAGTCATTAAGATAATTGATCATTTATTTCTACTTTTAATCTTTATGATAGAGATTCAACAATAAGAAGAATACTTTAATTTAAATAATATTAAAGTTGACTTTAAGAATAAATCAATAATATCTTCAGAAATGTTAATTTCAATAATATTTCTAGCTCTTTTAAGTTTTTCAAAGTCTTTATATGCAAGTGAGATAATTTTAATATGCAATATGAATTATGGAATCTCTGGAGAAAACGATGAAACTGACATTGAATTTAAAAATTTAAGTATTGTTGACCAAGATCAAGTTTTATATCTAGATATTGAAAACAAATGGCTTTCTGTTGAAAGTAAAAAAGATTTTAAAGACGGAGGAGGAAAATATAGTAAAACTGACTTTCTTGAAACTGACTCAACAATTTTTTCAATGTCCTCTTTAATTACTAATGGGACATTGATAAGAAAAAATACAATCGAAGTCAATCGCTACACTGGTTTTGTTAAACATGAATTTAGAACAAATACAGAAACGATTTACAGAACTGGAACTTGCAAAGTTTCAAAAAATAAAAGATTATTCTGAAACTACTATTTAAATCTTATTTTATTTTATGGCGGAGAGAGAGGGATTCGAACCCTCGAAACAGTTTCCTGTTTACACGCTTTCCAAGCGTGCGCCTTAAGCCACTCGGCCACCTCTCCGACTATTTTTCTGAAGTCTTTAAAACATTTATAAATGCAGACTGTGGAATCTCAACTTTACCAAATTGTCGCATTCTTTTTTTTCCTTTCTTCTGTTTGTCCAGAAGCTTGTTTTTTCTAGTAACATCACCACCATACAATTTTGCAGTAACATCTTTTCTATAACTATTGATGGTTTCTCTAGCTATAATCTTTCCTCCAATAGCAGCTTGTAATGGAATTTTGAATTGTTGCCTTGGGATAAGTTTGCTTAATTTTTCACAATACATTTTTCCTCTAGAAACTGACTTTGATCTATGGCAAATAAATGAAAGAGCATCAACTGATTCTGAATTTACCAGTATTTGAACTCTAACAAGATCGCTTTGCTCATAATCTTTAAATTCATAATCGAAGCTCGCATAACCGCTTGTTATTGATTTCAACCTATCATAAAAATCAAATACTACTTCTGCTAACGGAAGATAATATTCTATCATGGCCCTTTTACCTACATACGAAAGATTCTTTTGAGTTCCTCTTCTTTCATTACACAATTGCATTACTGGTCCCAAATATTCATCAGGTAATAGAATTGTTGCTTTAATAATGGGTTCAGAAATTGACTTTATTTTCATAATATCAGGAAGTTCAGAAGGATTATGAATTTCCAAAACTCTCGAATCTGTTTTTTCAATCATATAAACCACTGAAGGAGATGTAGTTATTAAATTCAAATCAAATTCTCTGCTCAGTCTTTCTTGAATTATTTCTAAATGAAGTAACCCTAAAAAACCACACCTAAATCCCAAACCAAGTGCAGCAGAACTCTCGGGTTCAGATGAGAAACTAGCATCATTAAGACCTAATTTCATTAGACTATCTTTCAATAAATCATAGTCATCGGCATCAACAGGATATAATCCACAGAAAACAACTGGTCTACTTGGCTTAAAACCAGGTAAAGGCTTATCAGTTGGTTTTAATCCATCTGTGATAGTGTCTCCAACTTTACAATCACTTACATGCTTTATGCCTGCAGTTAAAAATCCAATCTCACCTGTCTCAATCGTTTCAGAATATTTAATTTTCGGAGTAAAAAAACCACATTTTTCTACAATATATGATGCATTAGTTCCCAACATCTTGAGTTTCATTCCTTTTCTCAACTTTCCTGATTGAACTCTTACAAGAATAATTACTCCCAAATAAGCATCATACCAGCTATCTATTAGCATAGCCGAGAGGGTCGGGTCCTCATTGACTTTTGGAGATGGTAATTTTTTAACAATTGCCTCTAGTAATTGATCAACTCCCATGCCAGTCTTTGCAGAAACCATTATTGACTCTGAAGCATCAATTCCAATAACCTCTTCTATCTGCTTTTTTATTCGATCTGGTTCAGAAGCCGGTAGGTCAATTTTGTTGAGAACTGGAATTATCTCATGATTGTTTTCAATAGCTTGATAAACATTAGCCAGTGTTTGAGCTTCTACTCCTTGAGAGGAGTCGACAACTAAAAGCGAACCTTCACACGAAGCCAAGGAGCGACTTACCTCATACGAAAAATCAACATGACCAGGTGTATCCATAAGATTGAAGTTATATTTATTCTTGTCTTTTGCTTGATATTCCAAATAGACAGTCTGTGCTTTTATGGTAATCCCTCGCTCCCTCTCAATATCCATTGAGTCAAGAACCTGATTCTTCATTTCCCTATCAGATAACGCCCCACATTTCTGAATGATTCTATCAGCTAAGGTTGACTTACCATGATCAATATGTGCGATTATAGAAAAATTTCTAATTCTCTCTATTTGCATCATCTTAGTTTTGCATTAAATTTTGTCTT
>CACHGK010000004.1:30000-130731 GCA_902579395.1 uncultured Alphaproteobacteria bacterium | reverse complement strand
AAAATCCGAGTTACTTTTTGAAAAAAGCATAGATTCAAAACTTAAATTAAAAAGAAATAGCCAATCTGAAAATGAAATATATGACGATAGCGGAAGACAAAATTTAGAAAATATAATAGAAAATAACCTAGAATAAAGTGAACTATTTCTTTTCTAAAAACAAACCAAAAGACGAATGCGGAGTCTTTGGAGTTTTCAATCATCAAAAAGCTGCTTCTCTTACAGCATTGGGTCTTCATGCTTTACAACACAGAGGACAAGATTCGGCTGGTATAGTTACATCCAATAAGTCAAAATTTTTTGCTCACAGAGGTATGGGTCAGGTTTCTGAAGTTTTCTCAGATAAAAGTATCTTATCTAAACTTGAAGGTAATATCTCTATAGGTCATAATAGGTACGGAACAACTGGAGAGTCGGCATTAAAGAACGTACAACCTTTGTTTTCTGAAATAAATATTGGTGGTTTAGCAATTGCACATAATGGGAATTTGACAAACACTAATTATCTCAAAGAAAAGCTAATAAAAAACGGAGCAATTTTTCAATCAACCTCAGATACAGAAGTATTACTTCATTTAATTTCAACATTTAAGGGTAATCTTTTAGAGAGATTGATCTATGCTCTTGAATCAATAAGAGGAGCATTTTCTTTAGTTTTACTTACAAAAAACTCATTAATAGGAGTTAGGGATCCACTCGGGATTAGACCACTAGTACTTGGGAAACTTGGAGATACACATATATTTAGTTCAGAAAGCTGTGGCCTTGATATTATTGGTGCCGAATTAATTAGAGATATTGAACCAGGAGAGATTGTAATAATTACAGATAATGGAATAGAATCAATAAAGCCATTTAAAAAAACATTCCTGCGGCCTTGTCTTTTTGAATATATTTATTTTTCTAGACCAGACAGCATTCTTCAAGGAAGGAACGTTTATAATGTTAGGAAAAAAATTGGTAATGAAATGGCTAAAGAAAACCCCAATGATAACCAAATAATTGATGCAGTAATTCCAATTCCTGATTCAGGTAATGCATCAGCTTTGGGGTATTCAAAAGTTATAAAAAAACCATTTGAATTAGGAATTATAAGAAATCACTATACGGGGAGAACTTTTATAGAAGACTCCAGTAGTGTAAGAAACTTATCTGTAAAATTAAAACATAATCCGAATGTGGCTTCATTTAAAAACAAAAATATCGCTTTGATTGATGATTCAATAGTTAGAGGAACAACCTCAATCAAAATTGTTGAAATGTTAAAAAATTGTGGAGTAAAAAAAATTCATATGCGAATAGCAAGTCCTCCAGTAAAATACCCATGTTTCTATGGTATAGATACCCCCACAAAGGAAGAATTATTAGCATCAAAATTTACAATTTCTCAAATAAAAGATTATATAGGTGTTGATAGTCTGAAATTTATCTCACTAGACGGAGTTTATAGAGCTCTAGGGTTTGAGAAAGGCAGAAATCACGAAAAACCAATGTTTACCGATCATTATTTTAGTGGAGATTATCCGATTAAATTGATTGATCAGGAGTCTGGGGTAAAAGCATCACAACTTTCACTTCTTATTGAACCTAAAAAATAAAAAATGAAAAAACCTGGGATCTACAATGCAATTATCTTTGGATCTACGGGTGTATTTGGCTCAAATCTATCTTTTGAATTAGCAAAAAAAGATATTAATCTTGTACTTCAAGGAAGATCATTAGAAAAGTTAAAAGATTTAAGTGATAAGATATCACAAATTAAAAAACCGACGCTTTTTCAAGGTGATGTAACAAAGAAAGAGTTTTACGATAACTTATTTAAATCTGTATCACAAAAATATAAGAAAATAGATTTAATTGTAAACCTAATTGGTCAGTTTAATGGATTAAAACCTCTTACTCATCTTTCTCATAGTGAATGGGATAAATTTTTAGAAATCAATATTTCTTCTTATTGGAGAATTTTAAAAGAACTCGAGCCTCTAATCAGAAGTGCAGAAGAACCAAAGTTAATAACTCTAACCAATTCTGATATTTCAGTTGGAAAAGCGTATCACAATATATTTAGTATTTGTTTAAGTGCAAGAAATACTATGTTTCAAACATTAAAAGAGGAAAATAAAAATCTAGGTTTAAAAATAATTTCTGTTGATGTTCAACAGATTAATGGGGGCATGTCTTCATCTCTCAGAGGAAATAAAAAATTTGAAAATCAAAATCTGCAAAAAGTTTCCGAAGATATAATTAATAATTTTTTATAAAAATAATTTACAAAAAAAGATCATTCACCATTGTGTTAAACCAACCAAATGCATGACTTGCCTCTTGATTTCTATCTATATGAGATGAATTAATACTACTTTGTGAACTTCCAAGAGAAACTATTCGATCCTTACTTGTATTTAAACGATACCAAGCTGTTATTGAGAACGCTCTATTTTCTTTGGAAAAACTATAACACGTATTCAAAAATACTGGATCAACAAACTTCCTTCCTAGAATCTTATTAATTAGATTTATGGCAAGAACCTTAGCTTGACTATTAGCTGAGAAGGCTGACTTAGGCATATCCCATGCATTTATTGAATCTCCTAAAACAAAAATATCATCAAAACCCTTTAACTCGAATGTAGTGGGATTGATTTCACACCAATCATTTTTTTTATCTAAAACACCTGAATCAAAAAAAATATTTGATGCTTTTTGATCTGGAATAAAATGAATTAAATCAGCTTTTACTTTGTTTCCTTGTTCATTTTTAATTATTTTATTTTGATGATCGTACTTAATTATTCTTCCTCCTTTCTTTCTAGGAATCCACTCGATTATATTGTTATAGTACAAATTCCACTCCTTAAAAAAATTTTCTTGTTTTGTAAATGAATTTTTGGAGTCAAATATTAATATTTTTGAATTATTTTTTTTTTTCTTTAGATAATTTGCAATAAGTGATGCTCTTTCATAAGGGGCGGGCGGACATCTGTATGGATAGTCAGGAGATGAAATAATTATTTTTGAATTTCTATCTAGATCATTTAATTGCTTTTTAAATTTTTTAAGATTACTGTCTCCGTCCCAACAATGGGGTAACAGCTCTGTATTATTTGGATTATATCCTTCAATTATATTTTCTTTATAACCAATCCCAGGTGACAAAATAATAAAATCAAAATTCACTGAAACATCACCAGAAACTTTTACAAACTTTTTATCTGAGTCAATATATTTCACTTCATCATAAACAAACTTTACATTTCTGTATTTTTTGGGATCAATTGTGAAAGTGATTTTTTCTTCTGACAAGATACCTCCAAGCACCAGGTTGGAAAGGGGTCCTGTTCTGATGCTTTTATTTTTATCAATAACTATTATATCAATCGCATCGGATATTTTATTTAGATAACTGAGACATGTTAATCCTCCTATTCCCGAACCAATAATCAAAACTTTAGGTTTGGATTTAGCATTCAATCTTTTTAATAAAAAGAGATTGGACAGTGTGAAAAAAGTTAAACCACTTGCTAGGTTAGATAAAAATTTTCTTCTATTGATTTTACTATTCATTATAGATAATTTCACTTATCTTTAAGATGTCTTGATTTGTCAAAACCTTGGAAATTCTTGCCATGACTCCATTTCCGTCTCCGTCTTTATATTTCTCCATCACTTTAATAAATTCTTCTTTGGTCAGATTTTGTAACGAGGGTATATTTTTATTTTGGTAATTATTTAAATTATGACAGGAGGTACAATTTTCAACTATTAAATTGCTTACATCATCAGCAACAGTAGAAAACTCTAAAAATAGTAAAATTAAAAATAGACTAATTTTTTTCATAAGGATTTGAAGTTTTCTTAAATAAGATTTTAACAGGCATGCCTTTCAAATTAAAATTTCTTTTTAATTTATTTGATATATATCTCTTATATTGATTATTAAGCGAATTAGGAAAATTTGAGAATATATTAAACTTTGGAGGTGATACACTTACCTGAACAATATACTTTAATTTTACTATGTTTCCATTTTTAAGAGGTGGTGGATTTTCTTTAACCACCTTTGTTAACCACCTATTCAATTCGTTTGTTTTTATCCTTGTATTCCAAGAGCTTAGTTGATCTTTTATAACTGTATAAAGATCTTTGAATCCTATCTCATCTTTAGCAGAAACAAATAAGATTGGTGATTGTTTTATTTGGGGATTAAGGTTGTATAGATGATCAGTTACCATCCTTCTTGAAAAATCTTTAACAGAATCAATTTTATTTACTAAGACAACATAACATCTATTTTCAGAGTAAACTAAACTGATGATTTTAGAATTAATTTTTTCAAAATAATTGTTTATATCCAAAATAATTAAAATAAATTTACATAATCTAATTTTTTTTAAGGTTTGTTCAATTGATAACTTATTTACTTTTTCGCTGTTATTGTTTGAAAAACCAGCTGTATCAAATATTTTAATATTTAAATCACTTAGATTTGAATAAGCCTCAATACTATCTCTAGTTAGATGAGGAAGAGACCCTGTTAAAGCAATATTTTTTTTATTAATTAAATTAAAAATTGTCGACTTTCCAGTATTTGTTTTGCCAACTATCGCAATGGATACATCTTCAACTTTCTCGTCAAAAGAATTATCTTTATCATCGATCATTTTGTATAATTTCCATTTCAATTGATCAATACTCTGATTATGTGTGGCTGAAATATTATTTGCCTGACCTAGTCCCAAATTATTTACAGTTTCACAAAGATTTTGATTTATTTTTCCCTCCGTTTTATTAATGACCAAGATTACTTTTTTGTTTAACTTTCTTACTATTTTAATTATTTTATGATCATCTATAGTGAGCTCTGCTTTTCCATCAAAAACAAGAATTATGATATTTGCTAACTTTGCATAATCTATTGTTGAATTTAGTATATTTTTTTCTAATTTATCTTCAGAATTAAATAATCCTGGAGTATCTACCATTTCGCACTTTTTATCCCACAATTTAATAGTTTTTTTTCGAAGATCTCTTGTTAAACCGGAAAAATCGTCAACAATGGCAATTTTCTTCTTCAATATGACATTGAATATTGATGATTTACCAACATTGGGTTTTCCAAGGATTATTGTTCTAGCCAACATCTTTAACCTAAAATAAATAATGTTCCTTCTTTAGATATAAACATTATTTGTTCCCCTAATTGTATTGGGTTTGCGACAAGCTCCTCAGAAAAATTAATTTTACTTAGCAACTTTCCAGAAAATGGAGATATAGAAATAACCTTCCCATTAGAACTTCCTAAAAGTAATTTATTTGAAGTTAAAAGTGGACCATACCATGATATTTCATCTCCATTGTCTGAAACTTTTAATTGTACAGCCCATAGTAATTTTCCAGAATTCATATTCAAGCATAGTAATCTTCCTGTTGTGTCAATTAAATATATTGTTTCGCCAGAGATCACAATTGGATTAATAGAAGATAATTGTAAACTCCAAACTTCATTTCCACTCGATAATTCATAAACTATAAATTTATCAGAAAAAGAAGGAACAAAAAGTTTATCTTCAACAATAGTAAGGGGTGATTGAATATCATTTAAAGATGACTTGTTAAGATAATTTCCTGACGTAACATTATCAAACCATAATAATGTTCCATCCTTTGCATTAAGAGCATAAACTTCACCGGATGAATAAGAAACTATAATCATATTTTTATAAATAACCGGTTTTGATCCTCCTATTATAGAAACCTCTTCCAAGTTTCCAGCATGTGTCCATATTAATTCTCCGCTTGAAACATTTAATGAAAATGTTTGATTATCATCTGAAACAACAAAAATCATTCCATTGTATATAAGTGCAGGCCTTGAGAATTGAGCTAAAAAATTTTTTCTCCAGACTACTTTCCCATTTTTACTGTCTAATGCATAAATATTACCTAAACCAGTTGTGACTATAAGCAATTTTTTATCTAAAGCAAAACCACCGATAAATGGTACGTTTTCTTCTTTTTCTTTTTTTAGTTTAGTTTTCCAATTACTTTTACCGTTTGAAAGATTTAAAGAATAAATATTGAAATTATTATCTCCATAATATGCATTATTTTGAGTAAAAACTGGTGCTGTAACATGATCTATCTTATCGAATGCAATGTCATTTAATCGTATTTTTTTTTTTAATTTTAAACTGGGTTTACTTTTAAAATGGAACAAATGATTTCTCTCATTTTGATTTTGTTGAGACCATGATTGAATATTTTTACTTTTCGAAATATTTATCCTATCGTTTGCTTTGATTATTAAATTATTATCAAATTCGAAAACATTTTCTCTTTTTCCAGGGAGAATTTTTTCCTTCTCTTCGAAATACGAGCAAGAATAGGTTAAAAAAATCAAAAAGAAAGGTATTAATCTTAAATTATACAAACTTTTATTTCCCTAAAAAATCAATCATATTCTTTGCTCTCGATGCAAGGGAACTTGGTTTGCTTGGCATAGAAACTATTTTTTCAAATACTTCTAATGCTTCCTTTCTTTTTTCATTCTTAAGATAAATAAATGCCTTTAGTTCTAAAGCAGAAGATTTCCAAATCTGACTATCTTCAAGAGGTTTTAGTTTTTCAATTAGAATATCAGAGTCTTTAGAGTCTAGTGAATTCATAACATATAAAATTGTGGATATGTCCCTAAATGACTGATCAACTGCATTTTTTTCAAGGTCAAGATATATATCAAGCCCTTTCTGTAATTCTCCTCTATCTATCAAAAGTGAAGCTTTTTTCATTTTAGCCATAGTGACGTATCCATCAGATCCTTTATCAACAATTCTATCTAATGCTATGAGAGCAGCATCTACATCTTCATCGTTAGATAACTCAACCGCTGCTGTGAAGTCATCACCTAACTGCTGTTTAACTTTATTTGAGTAGTTATCCCATAAAACATAGCCTGAAGTACTTAAGATAACACCTAATGAAATACTTATAATGTAAGGAAGAAACTTCTTCCATAGTTTCATTCTTTTTTCTTCTTTGACGTCCTCGTCAACTTCTCTGATAAATTCTTCACTCATTTTTTTATTTGTTTTAAAAAATTCTCTAATATCATATATTTAATGTATTTATATTCTATCAAATTAAAATTTCAATTTTATATTTATGAATAATTTAAAAAAATCAAAATTTATTAGATTTAAAAAAGAAGAAATCCATCAAATTATGGAACTCTACTCAAAAAAGATCTCTATTGGCGAGTGGAAAGACTATTCAATTAGCTTTGAGAAGAGTCATGCAATATTTTCGATTCACAGATCTTTTAAACATGGTCCATGCCTAGAAATAAAAAAAAACAATAAGAAGGACAGTTTTTTTACTCTTACTTCTCAAAATAACGTTATTGCAAGCTCAAAAAGTCTTGGAAAAGTGATAAATTATTTAAAAAAGCCTTACTTAAAATTAGTCAAGTAATTTTTTTAGTCCTGATGTATAACTGTTATTTTTATCTTTAGAAAGTCTTTGATAACCCATTACGCCGTTAAAAAGATAATCTGTTTTGCCAGATTTCCATTTTATCTCTAAATTTCCGTCAACTACGGACCAACTTCCCTCTTCACCAGCGCCATATTCTGAGAAAGCTGTACCATCTTTATTTATTTTAATTAAAAATTCAGATTGCCACTGATCTAGAGCCAACCATTTCCCCATCCAAATATCACTGGCAAAACTATTAATTGCAATAAGAAGAATTATAGCAAAACACAGAATTTTTGGTTTCCTAAATTTAATAAGTTTAAGAACCTTTTTTTTTTGTTTTGAAGAGTAATGTGTCCAATTACTTATTTCCTCTGATGTTCTGTAACATCCCTCACAAGTATTAGTTTTGGGGTTTAATTTACAATTATCAATGCAAGGAGATTTAATAGTCATAGTAATTCATAACTTCCTTTAATAATATACTCAATTGCTAGTGCACCTAATATTAACCCAAAGATTTTTTGAAAAACATTCATTATTGTTTTGTTGAATATTTTCATAAAAAAATTGGAAAAGATGATAATTAAAGAAGTCATAAATAATGTCAATATCAATGGAAAAATTTGTGTGTAAAAGTTCATCATCGAAATATTCATATCTTTAGAAATTAATACCGATAAAGTTATGGCTGAAGGACCAGCAACCAAAGGAATCGATATTGGAAAGACAGCTAAATTATTAATTTCTTTGTCATCAATTAATTCTGTTGCTAAGGATTTTTTTCTTTGGATTCTCTTCTCAAATACCATTTCGTAGGAAATAATTAGTAAGAAAAGTCCACCAACAATCTTAAATGAACTAATGGATATACCCATAAATTGTAAAAAATTGTTACCAAATAATGAAAAAAAGGTTAGCACGATAGAAGTAATTAAAAAAACTGATAAAGCAAGTTTGATAGTTTTTTTTGTATTTAAACCATGAGTAATAACTGTTAAAATAGGAATTAAGGAAATTGGGTCAACTGCAACCAATGCTCTTAAAAAGTTTTGAATAAAAAGATCATGCATAAAAAAAAAGAATATATAGTATCTAGCTTTTATAAATTTGTCTACGTACCAAAACCAGAGACAGTAAAAATCCTTCTTTCAAGAAGGCTGATCAAATATGATATTAAAGGTACCTTTATAATTGGAAATGAAGGTATTAACGGTTCTTTTTCAATAGAAAAGGCAAATATAATTAATGTATGTAAAATAATTGAAAATCTAATTGCAACTACCATTCAATTCAAGCATCAACCTAATAATAATCACTCTTTTTTAAGACTCAAAATTAAACTAAAAGAAGAAATAGTTACTCTTGGCCAAAAAAATATTAATCCACAAAAAAATTCTGGCAGATATCTTGATCCTCAATCATGGGAAAAACTCATCAAAAACCAAGATGCCATAATAATTGATACAAGAAATAAATATGAGTCAAATGTAGGTTCATTTAAGTCATCTGTAGAAACAAAAACGAAAAATTTTAGGGACTTCCCAGTTTGGATTATGGAAAATAAGCAAAAACTAAAAAACAAAAAGATTGGTATATTTTGTACTGGTGGAATTAGGTGCGAGAAAGCAAGCAATTATTTAATAAATTTAGGCTACAAAAATGTTTATCAACTTGAGGGTGGAATAATTAATTATCTAAAAAAAACAAAAAATAAAAACAAAATGTGGGAAGGAGAATGTTTTGTTTTTGATGAAAGGGTAACAATTAATGATAGGCTTGAAAAGGGAAGTTACACTCAGTGCTTCGCTTGCAGGTCACCTTTGAAATCAAATGAAAAAAAATCAAAATTTTTCGAGGCTGGAATTTCCTGTCCTAAATGTTTCACAGAAACTACGACAAAACAAAAAAAAAGATACAAAGAAAGACAAAAACAAATACTTATGGCAAAACAAAAGGGTATTAAGCATTTAGGGAGTTAATCGCTTCCTAGTCTAGGTATTGAATATTTCTTCATTTTTTCAATGAGCGTTGTCCTATTAATTTTAAGGCTTTTAGAGGCTTCAGTTACTGAACCGTTATTCTTTTTTAGAGCACCTTCAATAAGTATTAATTCAACTTCACTCAGATGTCTTCTTAAATCAATTTTTTCAAGAAATTCAAACCATTTTTTATAATGATTTGGATGAGGAATAGAGCCATTATTTTGAGATTTATCAATATCAATTTCAGATAATTCAGCTGTCATTTCCCATAAGACATTTTTCTCATCACTATTATCAGGAAGGTTAACTTTAAGAAGGTTTTCTTTAATATTTTTTGCAGTAATATTTTTTTGTGGAAAAATTATGGCTGCTCTTTCTATTACATTTCTTAATTCTCTAACATTTCCTGGCCATACATATTCTTTTAACGCATTAATTCCTGATGAATCAATTTTAGGGCTTATTGAACCATTTTTCTCTAATTCATCGAGAATGTGTTTAACAAGAATTGGGATATCTTCCTTCCTTTCAGCGAGGGTTGGAATTTCAATTGGGAAGACATTTATTCTGTAGAAAAGATCTGCTCTAAAAAGCCCCTCATCAATTTTTTTTTCAATATTCTGATGTGTTGCGCAAATCAATCGTAAGTTCAACTCTATTTCATTTCTTCCACCAACTCTTTGAATAGTTCTTGTTTCAATAGCTCTTAATAGTTTAGCCTGAAGAGACATTGGCATATCTCCAATTTCATCAAGAAATAAAGTACCATTATCTGAAGCCTCAAACCTACCTTCTCTTCTAGAATCTGCTCCGGTGAATGCTCCTTTTTCATGACCAAATAATTCTGATTCGAGGAGCTCGGAAGGTATTGCGGCACAATTTACATTTATAAGATTTCCAGATCTTTTTGAAACTTCATGTATTGACCTTGCCACTACATCTTTTCCACAACCTGTTTCCCCCCTTAGTAAAACAGTAGAGTTTGATTTAGCAACCATTTTAACTAGTTTTTTAAGTTGCAAAGTTGCTTCGCAGTTACCTTTTATTATGTCAGTCATATAATATGTATAATATTGTTAAAATAATGTCAGAAAAATGACAATAATCAAATTTTAAAATAAAAAAAAAAAAAAAATAGCTTCTAAGTAATTGAAAGTAATGAAAAAAAATATTTTTTGATTTATTTTAAATTCTTTTGGCAGTGTTCTTGCTTTTACAGATTAAACTAATAAAGGAAAATAAAAAATGAAGGAAATATTTATTATTAAAGATTGTTTTGCAGACTTTTCTAATTTAAGTAATTTTTTTTCGGACAAAAATAAGGAAGTAAAATTATTTGACTATAAGAGTATCGATAAATTAGATAGTCCAAAATCAATATTAATAATTCATAAAGAATTTGAAGAAAAAATTGGTGGACAATCAAACATTCTTAAAATTGTCAGAAATATTGGTTCCACAAAACTTATTGTTTTAGAGTCAAATAATAATCACGGATATAATCTAAAAAAAGAAATGGGAGGAGCTTACATAAGCTTATCTTTCAATGAATTTGACGAAGTAATTAAAGAAACTATATTTCAAATAATATCTGAAGAAAAATATAGTTTTTCGGATAAAAAAACTCTTTCTTTGATAAATATGGTTAATAAAGTAGCAAAAACAGATGTAACTGTTTTCATTCATGGGCCAACTGGGACAGGAAAAGAGGTAATTTCAAATCTTATTCATACAAAATCTGATAGGTCAGAAAAACCATTTATAGCTATTAATTGCGCAGCGATTCCTGAAAATATGCTTGAGGCTATGCTTTTTGGTCATGAAAAAGGAGCTTTTACCGGTGCATCTTCAGCAAATAAAGGAATTTTTAGAGCAGCAGACACCGGCACATTGTTACTGGATGAAATATCAGAAATGCCTCTATCACTTCAGGCAAAATTACTAAGAGTACTCCAGGAAAAAAAAGTAACCCCTATTGGTGGTCAAAGGGATATTGATGTAAATGTTAGAGTGATTGCTACAACAAACAGAGATATGCTAAGCGAAGTAAAGGAAAAGAAATTTAGAGAGGATTTGTACTATAGGCTAAATGTTTTTCCAATTGAAACACACAATCTATCTGAAAGACCAGATGATATTTTACCTATAAGCGTTGCTCTATTAAACAGACATACCGAGGATAGTATGCTTCCATACATAAATCATAAAGCTCAAAAAATTTTGAGAGATTATAATTGGCCAGGAAACGTAAGAGAACTTGAAAACGTTTTGCAAAGAGCAATTGTACTTTGTGAAAAAAATATTATTGATGAAAAAGATATAATGATTGACGTCTCTAAAAACAGCAATTTTTATAATAATATTCAAGAAACTTTTTCTGAAAAAAAATTAATGCAGGCTTAAAAAAAAGGATAAATCATGAAACCAAATCTTATAAATCTAAAACCAACACTCAACACACCAAGCAATCAAACACAAATTAAAAATGTTCAAGAAGAAGTAGTAAAGCTTTCTCCAGAGATTGCACAAGGAGAAGATGGAGGATTCTTGGAAAATATAAAAGCAGCTATTCAAGATGTTTCTGACAATCAGAAACAAAGTGCTGAACTTACAAAAAACTTTGAACTTGGTATTGAAAATGACCTTACAAAAGTAATGATTCAACAACAACTTGCGAGTCTTGGTTTTCAGATGACATTAAATGTTAGAAATAAAGTTTTAAGTGCATATAAAGATATAATGAATATGCCGGTTTAATTTAAAAGGAAAATATTATGGCTGAAGAAATACAAAATACAACTGAGATAACAAATACACAAATTTCAAATCAGGGAATGCTATCAAATATTAGCAATTCATTAGAAAAAATAAAAAAGTTCTCGAATGAACCTGCTGTTCAAAGGTCCATCCCTGTAATGATAACCTTATTTGTAATATTTATTGGATTAGTATTTTTTATTTCTTTTAGAGAGCCATCAAGAACTACACTTTTTTCTACCCTTCCAGAACACGAAAAGTCAAGAGTAATTGATGTTTTAAGGGGAAATGGAATTGATGTTTCAATAGACAGAACAACTGGGGAAATTTTAGTCCCTTCTCCAGAATATTACGAGGCTAAGATGAAGCTTGCAGCAGAGGGTCTCCCTAGCTCTGTTCCTCAAGGTTATGATATACTTGAGAAAATTCCTATGGGAACAAGTAGATCAGTTGAGTTCATGAAAATGAAACAAACTCAAGAAATTGAATTAGCAAGATCTATTAATGAAATAGCTAACATAATAGGTGCAAGGGTTCATTTAGCTATACCGGAAAAATCAGTTTTTGTCAGAGACAGTTCCCCCCCAACTGCTTCTGTTTTTGTTAAACTGGCAGATGGGAGGGCGTTAGGTTTAGAACAAATTAGATCAATTGTTCATATTGTCTCATCCTCAATACCAAATATGACATCCGATAACGTTACAGTTGTTGACCAATATGGATCTCTATTATCTAAACCTGAAGATGATCCAAATCTAGCTATGAGTGAAAAACAGCTTGCACATAGAGTGAAAATAGAATCAATTTATAGAGAAAGAATTTTATCTCTTGTTTCTCCAATTGTTGGAGCAGGAAATTTAACAGCCCAAGTAAATGTAGAAATGGATTTTACTAGTAATCAAACTACAGAAGAAATATTTGACCCTGAAAGTATTTCTACAAGGAGTGAACAAAATAGCCAAGACGAATCAACCGACAGACCTGCCAGAGGAATACCGGGTGCTGTTGCAAATCAGGCTCCTTTAGCTGCAGATTTACAGGTTGCAGCTCCTGAAACTGGTGAGCCGGCTGAATTCAAACAAAGGTCATCAAGTAATGTAAAAAATTATGAAGTGAGTAAAAAATTAAGTACAACAGTTGGCCAAATTGGGAAAATTAAGAAGGTTAAAACTGCTGTATTAGTTAAAAATAAAATAGTACAAACCCCTGAAGGTACTGTTTCCGAGCCTATTAGTGATGAAGACAAAGAAAAAATTACGTCATTAGTAAAAGAGGCTGTCGGATTTAATGAAGATAGAGAAGATACAATTGTTGTTACAAGTGGCGAATTCATTCAAGAAATGGATGTAATCACAACTCAATGGTATGAACAATCTTGGTTTCAAAATATGATTGGTCAGCTTTCAACTGTCCTAATATTAGCAATAGTAACTTTCGGGGCATTAAAACCACTTCTAAATAGAATTCTTGTTCCTTCAGCTGGAACTGCAGGTGTGCCTGGCGGAGCGACTGAATCAGACCTTGAAGCCGATGAAGCAGAAGATGAAGTTCAGGTTCAGGAGGGAGAATCTTTAGAAGATATAAAAGCCAAGCTTAAACCAAAAAAATCAACTATTTCTGCTGATATGCTTGATACTGCTAATACCTATGATGATAAAGTGGCAGTAATAAGGATGATAGTTGGTGATGAAGCTGGAAAAGTTTCAAACGTTTTCAGACAATTAATGAAAAAAGATGTATAATTAAATTTAATCTAGGAGAAGAAAAATGGCTGAAAAAGCTAAGGAAGAAAATAAGGAAGAAGAAGAAAAGTCGCAATATGAGCAACTCACTAGTACGCAAAAGTGTGCGATATTAATGATGTTGTTAGGTGAGGATGAAGCTTCTGAAATTCTTAAAAATCTAGGTCCTAAAGAAGTTCAGCAACTTGGGAAGGAAATGTATAATGTTCAAGGTCTTGATCAAGAAACAGTAAACAGAGTTTTAGACGAATTTTTGGCTATAATAAAAACTCAAACAGATCTAGGTATGGGTTCTACAAACTATATTAGAAATGTTATGACCAAAGCTTTAGGAGAAAATAAAGCTCAATCTGTTCTTGGAAGGATTACACCAACAGAAAGCGATAAACCCATTGAAATACTTGATTGGATGGATGCAAGGTCGGTTGCAGAACTTATATCAGATGAACATCCGCAAATTATGGCATTGATAATTTCCTATTTAGAGCCAGGTGTTGCAGCTGATGTTCTAACACTTTTACCTGAAGAAACACAATCCGATATTATTCACAGGATTGCAACTTTGGAAACAGTGCAACCAGATGCTCTCTCAGAATTAGAGAGAGTCATGCAATTAAAATTTAAAACCAATACCTCTTTACGAGCATCTTCCGTAGGTGGAATAAAAGACGCAGCATCTATAATGAATTTCACCAAACAAAATATGGAGCAGAGAATAATGAAAACTCTTGGAGAGAAAGACAGAAACCTGGCAAAAGAAATTCAGGAAAGTATGTTTACATTCGATACACTTATTTTAATGGATGATAGGAGTATGCAAACTTTACTCAGAAATGTTGATCAAGAAATCTTAATAATTGCATTAAAAGGAACAGAAGATGAATTAAAAGATAAAATTTTTTCGTGTATGTCTCAAAGAGCCTCAGCTAATATAAGAGATGAGATGGAAGTACTTGGTCCATTAAGACTTACGGAAGTTCAAGAAGCCCAAAAGGCTATTATAAACGTAGCAAGAACAATGTCTGATGAAGGGACAATTGTGCTTGCCGGAAGAGGTGGAGATGACTTTGTATGATGCCTCTAAAAGAAAATAATACTGAACCCCAAAAAAAAGAAAAAAATTTGAATAAAGTCTCAGAAGCACTAAGCACAGATGAGATTATCAGTTTATTGAGTAAAAGTAATAAAGATTTTATCAAAGAATCAGAAATATCATCTAACATAACTAATCTCTTTAAGAAAATTTCACCTAAAATATTGGCCAAGAAAGATCACAAAACAGATGAAGTTGTAAATAAAGATAAAAAAGATAATGAAATAAAAGATAACGAAAGTCTTGAAAAAATAGAATCTGAAAAAAATTTTGAGAATAAAAAAGTTGAGCCAGAGAAAAAATATACTGAAGAAGAAGCAAGAAAAATGGCAAACGAATTATCAAGAAAATATTATGACAATGGTTTCAAAATGGGAGTAAAAAAAACTACAGAAGAATTACAAAATGGAGAAAAATCATTAGCAGTTACACTTAAGAGAATTACTGATAACTTGTTCGAAGTTTTCCCTGGGTTCCAAAGCAACTTAACAAAATTAATAAACAAATTAATTTTTAATTTATGTAAAGAAGTAATTGGACATGAAATCGAAAATAATACTGAATTTTTTAAAAATAAAATCGAAACTTTAGTAAGTTCAATAGAGGACTCTGCCAAAAACATTGAAGTAATTCTTAATCCAGAGGATTATCTATCAATAAAAAACTATAACGAAAAAAATAATATTAAATTATGTTTTAACATTTCTGAAGATAAAAATCTTGAAAGAGGTGATTTAAAAATAAAATCAGCAACAATAGAAATCAGTGAATCTGTTTCTAAAAAGGTAAAGTTTTCTGCTCCAGAACAACTGAATCTTGACAGAGAAAAACTTAAAGAGAATTAAAAAATTTAATAAATTTTTTTACTTACCTATGATCCTTGCAAAAAACATATTAAAAACTATAGAAAAACACAGTATTAGTGAAAATAGGGTCTACAAAAGTAAAACCTCAAAATTTGATGGAAAAGTTGTTGAATGTGATTCTTTTCCTTCACCCATTGGGACAATATGTGAGATTGAATGCAATGACAGTACCAAAGTCACTGGAGAAATCATAGGATTTAGAGAGAACAAAAATATAATTGCAGTTCATCAACAAAATTCAAACATTGTTTTAGGGTCTTCAGTCAAAGTTTTAAGCTCATCAAATAATGTTGATGTAGGTTTTGGATTGCTTGGAAGAGTTTTGGACGCTTTTGGTAGACCAATAGATGGTGTTTCAAATCATATTGAATCAGAAGAAATGTGGCCCATAAATGGAAAACCTATAAATCCAATGTCAAGAAAACCCATCAAAGAAGTTTTAGATGTTGGGATTAGGGCAATCAATTCTCTTTTTACAGTTGGACGGGGGCAAAGACTTGGAATAATTGCTGGTTCAGGAGTTGGGAAGTCTATTTTATTAGGAATGATGACAAAGTTTACTGATGCCGATGTAGTTGTGGTTGCATTAATTGGTGAAAGAGGAAGAGAGTTAGGGAATTTTGTGTCAGAAATTTTGAACGATGAATCTAGAAGAAGGACCGTTATTGTTGCGGTACCAGCAGACAATTCCCCACTTCTAAGAATTAAAGGAGCTGAAAGAGCAACTTCTATTGCAGAGTTCTTTAGATCTAAAGGTAAGAACGTTTTATTAATCATGGATTCTTTGACAAGAATTGCACATGCAAAAAGAGAAGTAGGATTAGCATTAGGAGAACAACCTACTTCAAAGGGTTATCCTCCGTCTGTAATATCAATGATCCCAAATCTAATAGAACGAACTGGATCAGGTGGAAAAAATGAAGGGACAATAACAAGTTTTTATACGATCTTGGCTGATTCTGATGACACGAATGATCCTGTTGTTGATACTGCAAGAGCTATATTAGATGGACATATAGTACTGTCAAGAGACCTTGCACAGCTGGGGATTTTTCCTGCAATAGACTTAAATCAATCTTTAAGTAGAGTTATGAATAATATTGTTTCTGAGGATCAACAAAAAAGATCAGAATTTGTAAAAAAACTCTTTTCTATTTATCAAGAAAATAAAGAATTGGTTCTGATGGGTGGTTATAGCAAAGGACAAAATTCTGATATTGACAGCGCTTTAAATAATTGGTCCAAAATTTGCGAGCTCATAAAACAAAGTTACAAAATAAAATCAAATTTTAATGACAGTTGTGAAAGCTTAAAAAAAATAAACTAATATGAAAAAGAATAAATACGATCTATTTTTGATCTTAAAAAAATTAAATAAATTTAAACTACTTAATAATCTCTCAGCTTTGAATGAAGAAAAAAGCAAAATTAATTTAGTTAAAAAAACTTTGATAGAAATGCTCTCTGAAAAAAATACCTCTGATTCCAAAGAGGAATTTGGCTCAGATATAAAAGCTAAGGCTTCTTTTAGAGCAAGTTTGATGAATAAGCTTGAAATATCAAGTAATAGAGAAGGACACATTAATAACGAGATTAAAGAAAATCTATCAGAAATTGGAAAAATTGAAAAACAAAAGGAAAAAATTAACTTAAGAAAGAAGATGAACCAGAGTAAGTTGGATAATTTATCAGAATTAAAAAAAGAAAACTATTTTAGACCAAAAAACATTCCACTTCTTTAGTAGTGGCACTATTATTGCAGAAATGCGTGCAGAAAGAGCAGTTATGGTTGCAATTAATAACAATTTAAGTAATAAATTTAAAATAGTCGATTCAAACTTATCAAGTGATAAAACAAATGAACTATTTGCAGAACTCTTTGCTCTAATGAGTTCTAGTATAATGTCTGATGAACATTTCACCGAAAGTAATAAAGAAAAGCTTGCGAGTGTAATTTCTGAGAAAGCATTAATTAATCAAAATATTAACAAAAATACAAACTCACAATTAACAACTGATTCGGAAAAACCCCTTTTTGAAAATGAAATAATCAATAATAACGACATTGAATTGGCTAAATCCCTTGTACAAACATTTTACAAAGAATTTGGAATTGAAAGTCACCCCGAAGCTATTAACAAAAAAAAAACTTCAATTAATCAAATAGAATTTTTCAGAAGCCTCAAACCAGAAAATCATCTTAAAAAAGAAGATTTAAATAAGATAGATGATTTTGTCAAATTACAAAATTTAGAGTTTAATATAACAAAAAAGACAGTTAATAAACAAAATCCTAGGAAAAAAGAAATAGACTCTTTAAATTTTAAAGATATTAAGTTTGAGACTGACAAAGGATCAGAGAGATTAACTACTGACTTTAAAAATTCTTATAAAACCCATGCTGATGAATCAAAAATAAACTTGATTCAAAAGAAATCAAAAAAAAAAAACAAACAGTTAAATAATTTTTCTAAAGATGATTTAGAAAATAAAAAATTAAAGATTACTGAGCAAAAATTAGGGTTAAACTTTAATATAAACAAAAATATAAAAACTCAAAATTTTGGGGATAATAAAGTAAGTCTGAAGAAAGATATAAAAACTAATGACATAAAATTTTCAGAAAATAATAAAACTCAAACAAATATTGTAGGAAAAGAATTTTTAGATTTATTAGAAAGTAGTTGGGGTGAAAAATTTTCAAAAATTATCAAAAATTCTATAAAAAATAATTTAAATAAAATAGAAATTGAGTTGAAACCTAAAAATCTTGGAAAATTAAGTTTAGAAGTTTCAGTCAAAAATAATAAAACAATTATTAATCTCAGTTCTGAAAATCAAGAAGTCGTAAATATTTTAAATGAAAATTTTTCAAAATTTGAAGAATTGGCTGAGAAGGAAAATAAAGCTTTTGCAAGTTTTATGAATAATAATCAAAATGGAAGTTTTAGTAACAAAAAAAATAAAGGTGAATTTTCATCAGAAGGTGTAATAAAGAAGAAAAAAGAAAACCTCACCAATTTAAAAAAAATAAACAATCATAATATTGATGTAAATGCCTAATTGATTTAAAGTATTAAGGAGATAAAAATGGCAGAAGAAAATAATCAAGAAAACGAAAAAAAATCCCCAATTAAATTAATCCTTATGATTGTTGGAGGGATTGTTCTACTAGGAGGCGGGATTGGCGTTGGAATGTTTGTTGGAGGGGGAGATGAAACAGACCCATCAACCGAGATATCAAAAATAATTGAAAAAAAAGAAAATCCTAAAGAATCAGATCAAGAAAATCAAGAAAAAGAGGAAGAGCTTGCCGAAGAATGTGCAGAGGAAGAGAAAGATGAAGAAGGAAATTGTCCAACAGGACCAAAGAAAATTCCTAAAATCACCCCCGATGAAGAAATATTCACAACAACGTACTATGAGTTTCCAGGAAATTTCACAGCAAATCTTAAAGGATCAAAAAAGTTTCTCCAATTATCTGTAGGGGTGTCAACGCAATACGACGAGCAGGTTATGGCAAATGTTGAGAGTCACCAACTAGCATTAAGATCAGAAATATTAACAATAATGTCGGAATTTTCGTCAGAGGATATTTCCGGTAGAGATGGCAAATATAAATTGGCTGAATCACTAAGAGACGGAATTAATGAAGTTTTAATGAAAGTCGAAGGATTTGGGGGTATTGAAAATGTTCATTTTACCTCTTTTGTTGTACAATAATTAAAGTTAAATGATATGAGTGAACCATCAAGAAAATTATCAAGTGAAGAAGTTAGCGCACTTATGGATGGACTTAAGTCTGGAGACTTAAGTGCATCAACGTCTGTGAGGGATGGAAAAGAAATTGAATATAAGAAATTTAATTTTGGCTCAGATGACTTGTCTCTCTTGGGAGATTACTACGCTTTAAGATTAATTAACGAGAGATTTGCGAGGACAGTAAGGGGAGTCTTTCTTCCTTTATTGAGAGTTCAACCAAGAATAAGTTCATTTCCTCCCGAAGTAAAATCTTTTGAGGAATATAGTTCAGGTTTAGACGCCTTTATGAGTTTAACAAACAGTAGAATTGATGAATTAAGAGGATCAATGTTAACAGTTCTGCCTCCATCTTTTGTGAGTCTTTGTACAAGTAGTAGATATGGTGGAAAATTAGAAGTTAATGATGCTGCAAGAACTGAATTTACTGCAACCGAAGAAAAGATCATTGAGGTAATAAATAATGGTATATCAGATGTTTTAGAATTGTGCTGGAAAGACTTAACACCAATTACAATTAAATTTCAAAGTAGAGAACAAAATCCACAATTTGCAGCATTTGTTGAATCTTCAGATTTAGTAATAGTTTGTTCATTCGTTATGCAGTTACCCAATATTGATTCTATGTCTTTTGACATAGTGTATCCTCTCCAAACTCTTAAACCAGTGTCGTCTCTCCTTAGATCAAGGGTTCAGTCTGATGTTGTTGAATCTAACATGTCGTGGAGAGATAAATTAGAAAAAGCTGTCTTAGAAGTACCATTAATGGTAAAAAGTAATCTTTCAGAACCAATTGTTTCAATGTCGAAACTTCTAAGGATGAAACCAGGAGATACATTGAATGTAAATTTGGAAGATACTGTTGATTTTTACGTTGAAAATCAAAAATATTATAAGGCAGAAATGGGAGAACTAAATGGAAATGCTTCAGTTAAATTAGCAAGTAGATCAAATTAAGGAGATAAACTATGAATGCAGAAATGGCAGAAAAAGAAAATAATAAACCAGAAGAAGTCAAGGAAGAGATAAAAGAAGAAGGAAAAGCTTCCGAGACTCCAAATGATGCAGCTGGTGAATCAACAAATAAAACAGAAACAGACAACAAAGTGGAACCAAGTTCAACTGCTGTCAGTAATTTAAGACTTTTAGAAAATATAGAAGTTAAACTTACAGTCGAGGTTGGTAATACTGAAATTAAAATCAAAGATCTATTACGACTTAATGAAGGTTCAGTTATTGAACTCGATAGATTAGCAGGAGATGCATTAGATATATTAGCAAATGGAACTAAAATAGCTAAAGGTGAAGTTGTCATGGTAGGAGAAAAGTTTGGAATAAGATTTACCGAGGTCGCTACTCCTGAAGAGCTAATGCAAAATTTATAAATGTCATTAAATTGACAAAGATAAAATTTATATTATTTTTTTATCAGTAAAATCAATAACTTAGAAAAACATTTTCCATGATGGCAAGAATCTTGCTTTTCCTTTCTCACATAATTTTAACTAGAGAGGAAAAATGCCAGAATACTCAGGACCAAGCTTAGCTAACTATTTACTTGTCTTAGGCTTCCTAGCTGTTCTATTCGTAGCTTTTTATTATATAAAAAAAAACAGACACCTCATTACCAGAACAATTAATTCTAAAAAAAGAATGAAGGTTTCGGAAGTTACAATTCTTGGTCAAGGAGACCGAGCCTTAATTTTAAATCTAGATGACAAAGATTATCTTTTTATATCAGGAAAAAACTCAGGGTCTTTACTGACAGAAATTAAAAACAATAAAGTAAGAACAAACCATCTTGAGAAAGTGTTTGAGAAAAGGCTTATGAATGAAAAAAAATAGTATAATATTATTTTTTATTCTTTTTTTCCCTGTATTTGGGATTACTCAAGTTTCTCCTGAGGGTTTAGACGCTCTTACAATTACTGAAGCAGCTAATGGAACAAAGACTTATTCTATTTCATTAAAAATTTTAGCCCTAATGACAGCGCTAACTATTTTACCTTCTTTGGTTTTAGGTATGACAGCTTTCACACGAATAATAATTGTTATGTCTATTCTAAGACAAGCTCTTGGCACACAACAAACACCTCCAAATCAAATATTAGTAGCAATTTCTTTATTTTTAACATTTTTTGTTATGGCCCCAACTTTCAATAAAATTTATTCAGATGTTTCAGAACCATACAATAAAGGTGAAATGAATTTAAGTGAAGCAGTAGAGACTGGTGGAGGTGAGTTAAAAAAATTCATGATAAAAAATACAAGAAAAAATGATCTTTTAATGTTTGCTCAAATGGCAAATGAAGGAAATTTTGAAAATAGTTCAGAGGTTCCATTCTATATTGTTTTACCAGCATACATAACGAGTGAACTAAAGACTGCGTTTCAAATTGGATTTCTTTTATTCTTACCTTTTCTTGTTATTGATATGGTGGTCGCCTCAGTTTTGATGTCTTTAGGTATGATGATGTTGTCTCCTATGTTGATTGCCCTACCCTTCAAACTTTTACTTTTTGTACTAGTTGATGGATGGTCAATGACAGTTGGGTCTCTTGTGGGAACTTTTTCATAAAATTAATATACGGAGTTAGATATGGGATTTGATGAAAATGTTGAAATGGTAAGATTAGCCTTCTATCAAGTTTTAATTTCAAGTGGTCCATTCCTCGGTGCTGCCTTAGCAATAGGTCTAATTATTGGAATTATTCAGGCTGCGACGTCAATACAAGAGATGACATTGAGTTTTGTTCCAAAAATAGTTTTAGTAATTTTTGCAATGGGTTTCTTAGCCAATTTTTTTCTAGTTAGCCTAACAGATTACTTTGATTTTATATTTGATACAATTTCAGGTATAAATTAATGTTTATTCCTCTCCCATTTTTTAGTCCAATGGATCCATTACCAGGGCTTGAGCTTAACTCTTTGCTGGAATATTTATTTAAGTTTTTTTTATGTTCTATCAGACTTTCAGCGTTTTTCATATCTAGTCCTTTTCTTGGCTCTAGAGTCATTCCATTAAATGTAAAAATTGTTTTCTCACTTATCATTTCATTTTTTTACTTCGGTTATCTCTCTGATTTAGAAATTTCTGAAAAAATTCTTGAAAATCTTTTTACAGTTGTGGTTGTTGAACTTTTGATTGGATTGTCATTAGGATTAACTCTAACAATTTGGTTCGCTGCTGCAAGTTTGGCGGGAGAAAAAATTGCATCAACAACAGGATTAGGTTTTTCGCAAATGGTGGACCCAGATACTGGAGGACAAACTCCTGTTATGAGTTTGATTCTAGATCTTTTTCTGATAACAATTTTTTTGTCTTTAAATGGGCATTTGATTGCTATTGAATTTTTATTTAAAAGTTTTGAAATATTCAATATCAACAACGGCATACCATCAATTGAATTGGTTGGTATTGGCATCGAAGCAGCTGGAGCAATGTTTTATACAGGTGGTCTTATAATGCTTCCAGTTGTTGGTGCACTTTTGATGACAAATATAGCAGTTGGAATTATTACTCGGGCCGCCCCCCAACTTAATATGTTCTCTTTTGCTTTTCCAGTAACGATGATTTTAGCTTTTTTCATAATGTATATTTCATCTCAATCAATCGGCAATGCATTTGCAGAATTAACAAAAAGCTCTTTAGAATCAATTGAAAGTGTTCTAGTTAATTAGGAAAAATAGATGGCAGAAGAAAAAGACGATAGTCAGGAAAAATCCCAGGAACCAACATCCAGACGATTAGAAAAGGCAAAAGAGGATGGTAAAGTATTATCATCAAAGGAGGCGTTTGTTTTTACTTCAATGTTCATGGGGGTTTTACTACTTTATTTTTCACCAATGCTTTTAGACGATTTTTTGAAAATCTGTAAATCATTATTTTCTTTTGGACCTGAACTTGTTTCCGGAAAATCACCATTGGAATCAATGGCAAAAGTTATAAAATTTTTTCTTCAAGTTTTTTTAATTTTCTCAATTCCACTTCTTATTGTTAGTATTATTACACAATTTATAGTAGGTGGTATTAACTTCTCTATAAAATCAATATACTGGAAGATAGAAAAAATAAATCCAATTAAAGGTCTAAAAAGAATTTTTTCAATCAAAGGTTTAGTTGAACTCTTTAAGGCTATTTTAAAGGTTTCACTTCTAGGAATAATCTCTTACTTTGTAATAAATTACTATCTTGCTGATTTAACTAATTTAACGACTGCAAATCTTTTTTCAGCAGTAAATAGGTTATCTTCATTTTTTCCAGATTTAGTAATTTCTCTCTTATTGGCTTTAGCATTAATAGCTTTTATTGATATTGTATACCAGAAGTATGATTATATAAAACAATTAAGAATGTCTCATCAAGATCTTAAAGATGAGTACAAAGAAACAGATGGGCAACCGGAGGTTAAACAAAAAATAAGAAAACTTCAGGCTCAAGCTGCAATGAAAGGAAGAAAAGAAACTGCTTCAATTGATAATCTTCAAGAGGCAACAGCAATTATAACCAACCCAACACATTTTGCTGTAGCACTAAAATATGAAGTTGGAGACTCTAGTGCACCTGTAATTATTTCAAAAGGTAAGGGTAAAAATGCTGAAGAAATTATAAAAAAAGGTAAAGAATTGCAGATTGGAACTATGCAAAGTCCAAAACTAGCAAGAGCACTATATTTTACCTCAGAGATTGGTGATGAAATAATGAGTAAACTTTATAATGCAGTTGCAATAGCCCTGGCATACATTTATAAAGTCGATAACGGTGAAGAGATTGAAAAACCTGAAATTGAAATTCCAGAAGATATGAATTTTGACGAGTATGGAAGAAAAAATGATTAATCAAAATATTTCAAAGATAATTATAACATTAGCTTTTTTTTATAGCGCCTTGGTGTGTCATTTCAAAGCAATGGAGTTTTTTGAAAATAAAGAAATATTTCTAGCTTTTTTTCTGTGGTTCTGTGCTTTAACATCTTTTTGTGGTGCATTAAGATTCCAAATAGCAAAAATTGTTTATAAAATTAGGGATTTAATCAAAAATGGAAAAAAATAATTGTAATAAATGTCTTCACTTTTATGTAACTTATAAAAGAGATTTTCCATATGGATGCAGAGCATTTGGCATGATTTCAAAAAATTATCCTTATTCTGAAATAAAAAAAGTTTCTGGCACAAATTGTGCACTCTTCTCAAGTAAAGAAAAAAATGTTAAGATTAAATTAAAAGGAAGAATTGCATGACACAACAACTAAATGCAATGCAGGAGAGCATAAAAATCGCCCTTGATGCAGCTGATGCTGCAACTGATGTAACATCAGAATATAAAAGAATTAAAAACGAGTACCTAAAAACGGAGCAAAAAATGAAAGAAATCCATAAATACACCACAATCATTTTTTCAAGTTCAATCGCAACTGCAGTTATAGCCATTATTCTTACTGGACTTCTATATTTCAAATCATTATCTGAGTTAGAGGATATGACTAGCACAAGTAGAGAAGCTTTGGTAGTATTTGCAGAAAATGTTGAGAATGTAAACAAGGCCGTAGATAATATGAACTCAAGTCTTGCTAGACACACTGATCTTTTAAATGCAAGTGAAGAAATGAAATTTAAAATCGAAGAACTTTCGGATGCGATAAATTCAAATGATAAAAAACTAATGATAAACCTCTCTAAAGAAATCACCAATTTATCAAGTGGACTTTCCAAATCTATTAAGAATGAAACTGATAAATTGGGTAAATCAATTCAAGAATCTGGAGTTATGACATCCGCAAGTGTAAACAAAGAATTAAGTAAATTGATGCAAGATAATAAGAAGAATCAGAGTATGAAATTATTAAAAGAACTTTCCAATAGTACTTCCTCTCTAAATGCAGCACTTGAAGCAATTTCAAGTCAAAATAAATTACTTGTAAAAGAAATTAAAGATCAAAAAGAAAACATTACCTTCCCATAGAACAATGGCTGAAAATAAAAAAGAAGGTAATTTTCTTATCAAGATTGATAAAATAACTGGAGGATGCCACGCAGCTTCAAATTTCTTAAAACAACATGATGTAATAGTAGCTTTAGATAATCAACTCTATACTTTTGGTGAGAAACAGCTAACAAATGATCTCAAAGAAATAAAAAAAAATAAACAAAAAGCGCTTTTAACAATTCTTAGAGATGAAACTTTTTTTGACTTAATAGTAGAGAATAGTTTGGGCTGTAAATTTATTTCCCTTACTAGTGAAGAAACCTCAAAAATTAAATCTCATTATTCCTCGAGAGAAACTAGAGATCTAGATCAATTAAATGAATATGTGGGAATGCGAGATGTTTATAGAAATTACGAAATTATAGAAAATTCAAGTTCTCTCTCGGCTGGACTTTTTCCACCTTTATGGCTTGCATATAGTCAAAAATGGTGGGTTTTATTTTTGTTTATCGCAATAATGGCAATTTCTTTTGCAGTAAACATCTTTATTTTTTTAATAGGATATTTGCTTACCTCATTGTATTGCTATAAGGCTCAACTGAATTTACTATATAGTTTTTCTATGCTTGAGGGAAAAGTTTTTTGTTTCAAATTAGTAGCAGGCTCAATGGATGAAGCTCAAAAAATAATTAGAAAATTTGATCCAAAGTCCAAATTTAGATATACAAAACTGCCAAAACCTTTAATTGAAGAGGTTGATGAAGATAAGAATTTAGATAAAAAAGAACCAAATAAAGAAAACATTGTTGATGAAAAAGATACAGTGATAGTATAGTATTCAAAAATGGTTGCAGATAAATATACAATACAAGCAGAAACACTTATGAAAGCTGCTATAGAAGAATATAAAGAGACTATTACAGAAGTTAAATCAGCTGATGCAAATTTGGCTACTCTCAAAGGTTTAAGGATTAGTGTTCAAGGAAAACCGAGAAGGCTTGTTGATGTGGGGGATATCAAAAGAACAGAAAATGAAAATGTAATACAAATTCTTGTTTTCAACACCGACCATATACCATTACTTACTGAGAAGATAGATGAAGTCGAGTTTAACTATGAGATTGATGGACAATTCATCAATATTGATCTTCCTGATCCAAGCTACAAACAACTTATGGAAGTGGTAGACGATCTGAACATAAAAAAAAACTCTGGTTTGTCAAGACTTACAAAAGCAAAATCTGAGGCCACAACAAGAGCTAGAACAGCACTCGAAAATGAATTTATTACACAAGGTGTTGCAAACGCTGTGTCTCGTAAATGCTCAGAAATGCATGAGGAATATTCATTAATAATCAATGAACTTACATTGGCAAAAATTAAAGAAATTTTGGGAGATGAGTATTTCGAGAAATATAAAACAGAAGAATTAGATTTTGAATAAATTACACTAAAGCTTCATATTTAAATTTGAACCTGTTGTTTCATTTTTTTTGATATTTAAATATTTGTTTTTTAAATGATTACTTTTAGACTTATCAATTATATTTTGTCCAATCTCATTCTCATTTGCACTCCAGGTTGGATAGTTAAAATTTAAATCCCTGTATCCTTCAGTTGTTTTTTCTTTTTTTAGGATCTTATTTTCAAAATTAGACATTTTTTCTAAATTATCAATTAAAGCACTTTTATTGATTTGCGTAACAGGCGTTGAACTTAATTTTTTTGGTTTAATTCCAATAACTTTTTTATTCGTTATAATATTTTGATTAGAATACCTAGAAGAAATATTTGCTAATTGTATATCTTTATGAATTTTTTTTTCCGCGGATTCTAAAGAATTTATTTTTATTTGACGACTTTTTGCAGATACAAGTTGAGTTTGATTTTCAATAAGATTTCTTTGGTTTTTATTCCACCAAGCGACATCATCGTTACCAGAAGCATTATTTAACTCTTTTTTTTGTTCTGAGGTATTTTTGACTATTTCTTTATTTTTTTCTGAACTTTTTTCATCTTTCCATAGCTTGCTTATTCCGGTAAATTCTAATGCCAGTTCTGACGGAGTCTTATCAAAGAGCTTATTAAAAATCCAATTTCCGAAACCAGCAATTGCTCCAATCGGTCCTCCATACATAAAACCACCAAGACTATTTTGAACTAAGTCTCTATCCGAATTAGCATCCTCAGAGTTAATACTTGAATATATGCCACTTATAATTGGGAGATTTTGGAATGGATTAACTAAACCTCTAAACCAGTCCCAAAATGATTTTTCTTCTTTATTTGGGACTAAAGAATCAGAATTCTTTGAGATTTTACTTGTATCCCCTTTAACTTTGAATTCTTGCGAAACATTTCTTGAGTTTTTTGTTATGTGGAATGGACTGTTTTCAATTTTCATTTTTAGTAATTTATTTCAATTTCAATTCTTCTGTTTTTAGCTCTACCTTGGGTTGTGTCATTTGATTCAATAGGTCTTGTTTCACCATAACTAATTGCTTTCATTCTTTTTGGGTCTAATGAATCATTTTTAGAAAGCTGTTGAACCACAGATGCTGACCTTGCTGCTGCTAGATCCCAGTTATCTCTAAAATTTGAGCCAAATGTTAGAGGAACATTATCTGTGTGACCCATTACTAGTATTTCACTTCTACCCTTTTTATTTTGTTCTGCTATCTTAGCCATGATTTCTCTGGCTCTTTTGGTCAACTCCGCAGATCCTGATTTAAAAGCTCCAGCAGAACCAACAGTAATCACCACTTTGTCTTCTTCCCTATCTACGTTTACTAATCCCTCACCTATTTCTTCCTTCAAAGCAACTTTCAATTTATCTTCAGCTAGTTCTGCTTTTTTAGCTTCCTCTTTAGCTGATTGACTTTGTTCAGATTGACCTACACTTTCACCTTCAGTTCCCTCAGCTTCATTCTTTCCAGCCTGAGATGATGCAGTTGCTAAATCAGCTAATTGTTTTTCAAGTCCACCAATTAAAATCTCAGAATCTGATTTTCCTGAAGCTGCTTTAACCGACTCTACAGCATTAAGTGTCTTTTGTAATAATTGAGGCAATTCTTCTTCATTCGCTTCAGTTGGAGTAAAATTAACTACAACTTTATCACCCAAAGCCTCTACTTTTATATCTCCACGTGCAATTGCATCTTGTATATTTTTAGCCAATTCTGTAGCTTCTTCATTTTCACCTTCATCTTTGGTGTTATCTTCTTTTTTGGTTTGGAGTTCTACTTTCGGTTGATCTGTTTCTGTTGTTTGTTGTTTTAAATTTTCCTGAACAGCCGGAGTTGGGTTTGGACTAAAATTTAGAGATAAAATCGTTGTCCCTTTAGGAGGCTCAACAACAGGAATCACTCTTTGAATACCAAACGCATTTTTCATACTTCCGCTAATTTGTTTAAATTTAGGAACATTGAATTCTGCAAAAGACAGAATTAACACAAAGAAAGCCATTAACAGAGTTGCCATATCAGCGAAGGTAGCCATCCACGCAGGAGCACCCTTTGGTGGACACTCAGGACATTCATGCTCCTCTTCTTCAGTTGAGGTTTCTTCGTTTACTGTTTTTTCCTCAGCCATATTAACTAACCCTAAGCCGCTTGAGCTTCTAGTAATTTTTGTTTTTCTTTAGGAGGTAGATTAGCAACAAGCTGATCTTGAATATTTCTAGGGCTTTCACCTCGGGAAATAAATTGTAAACCAGTAATAATCATTTCTCTGTAAGTTGTTTCATAAGCAGAATAGCCCTTTAATTTAATCACAATGGGCATAAAAATGGTATTTGCTATCATCGCACCATATAAAGTTGTAAGTAAAGCAACAGCCATTGCTGGTCCAATTGCCTTTGGATCTGCCATATTTCCAAGCATCGCTACAAGACCCACCAAAGTTCCAATCATTCCCATAGCCGGAGCTATATCCACCCATGATTGAGCACAACCAATATTTTTCTCATGTCTAACTTGCATTGCTTTTAATTCTTTTTTTAATTGAATGGTAAGTTTAGATTCATCAGCACCATCGACAAGCATTTGCAAACCGCTATCAAAGAATGGATCAGGTGTTTCTTGACCCTCCAATGCCATCATACCGTCTTTTCTTGCAATACCAGCCAACTCTACTATTCTTTCAATTAATTCATCCATTTTCTTAACAGGTGGCTTAAAGGCTTTTCCGAATGCTCCAAAAGATCCAAGATAGACAGGTAGGGGAGCAGTATACATAACGGCAAAAAAAGAACCTCCAAACACAATTAAAATTGACGGGACATCTATGTAAGAGCCCAAGCCTCCAGCCGATATCATAGCACCCGCTATCATACCAATTGTTCCAAGAAAACCTATTATTGTAGCTAAATCCATTTATTTTTCCATTAACAAATTATATATTAAAATAGTATTTTGGTACAGATTCTGCAACTTTAATACCAAAATACGAAAGTTTTTTATAAAATTAATATTTTATTGTAATATATAGTTATGAATGTGTGTCAAATTTTATTATTATTTTTTCTATTAATAAATAAGAATTTGTTAGCCTCAAGCTTTATCGATAAAGGTTATTATGTAATTGATTTAAAAAATAAAATTGAGTGGCTAAAATGTTCCGCAGGTCAACAATGGAGTGATAAAAAAAATACCTGTGTCGGAAATGCTGTCAAACTAGATTATAAATCAATTGAAGATGCAAATTTTCAACTTAACAGCCAAATAGAAGGTAAATGGAGATTACCTTCAAGAAAAGAATTAGAATCAATTGTTTGTAAAAATTGTGATGGGGCAAAAATTGATAAAAAGTTATTTCCTAACACACCTGCAGAGCCTTTTTGGACATCTCAGAGAAATTGGTGGTCACCAAAATTTTATTGGTCAGTTAATTTTTTTACTGGTCACTCGTATGGGAGATTTGTTCCTGAAAAAGAACTCTTTGTTAGGTTTGTAAAGGATCGCTAGTTTTTATCTTTTAAGTATTCTAAAAGTTTTGTCAAAAATAAAATTATACCAAAAATAAAAATTACTATAACTGCATTCCAAGGCGTTACAAAAGATAAATAATGCATCTTTTCTTTGAATAGCAGTGCAGTTACTATAATCAGAATTATAAATCCAATGAAGTATCTTATATATAGACATATTCTACAGGTTTTCATTTTTTCAATATTAAACAACTGATTTTTTTGGATTTTGAAAATTCGCATAAAGCTCTTGCATTCCCAATTGTTTCAGATTGGTATAGAACCTTGTAAAGTTTATTTTCATTATTAATTTTTATTTTATCAGTTAATTCTGGAAATTCTTTTGAAATGGCAGCTGTTACAAATTTCTGATGTTTTTCTGCATTCTTCAATTTTGAAAAAGCTCCAAATTGAATTTTAACTTTATTTTTTATGATATTATCTATCTTTAATTCTTCCTTTTGCTCAATATTTTTCGCTAATTCTTTTTCTTTAAATTCTTTTGACAAATCAATGCTTTTTTTAGATTTTGCAATATCCATGTTGTTTTTAATTTCTGTTTGTTTGACAGTTTTAATCTTTTCGGAATTTTTTTCTTTATCTAACTCAACTTTTTTTTTGTCTTCTTTAATGTTTTTGTCTAAATTATCCCTAGCTTCTTTTTCTTTATCTTTATCTAACTGTTCCTTAGTGACATTATTATTCGACTTATAAGATAAATTCTCATCAATTTTAGATGTCAGATTTTCAACATTTAAAAAAAAAATAAAAAAAATAGAGGGAATTAAAAATAATGGAAGCGTTTTTATCATACATCTAATATTATGGAAAATAAAAAATTTTACCAGAATTTAAGGAATTTAAAGGATTTTTTTTTCTAATAAGAAATTTTGTCTAAGTCAATTTTCTGACTTAAAAAATCTGTCAAATTAAAGTTTTGCATTTCAATAAAAAAAATTGTGAAATAACAATGAAAGGATATAAATTATGCAAATTTCACAGAACCTAAAATTAAAGCAAAGTCAGTCTTTGGTCATGACACCTCAGTTGCAGCAAGCAATCAAACTACTTCAATTAAATAATCTTGAATTAACAAATCTAGTAAATAAAGAGTTAGAGGAAAACCCTTTTCTCGAGAATGAAAGTCAGGAGTTAGATAATGAAGATGTTTCAACTGAAGAAAAAACCTGTGATCTAGGAGAATCATTTGAAAATGGTGACTCTGTCTCTGATGAACCAAAAAATGATGATTTTGAAAATAGATGGGACTCTGAAACCCCTTATGAATTTAACAATAGAAACTCTGGAAGTGATATAAGTGATTCAGGAAGCATTATAGAACAGACACTTAGTAATAAAATTTCATTAAAATCAATTCTATCAAATCAGGCTGAACTTGAATTTGAAAGTGATAATGAAAAAAAAGTATCTGAAATATTGATTGATTATATTGACGAAAATGGATGGATTACAGAGAAATTAGAGGAATTATCAGAATTTAGCGGTTATTCAACTGAATTAATAACTGAGGTACTTGAAAAAATGCAAAATTTTGAACCAAGTGGAGTATTTGCAAGAAATCTGAAAGAATGTTTAAAGATTCAACTAAGAAATAATGATAATCTCGATAAAGAAAAAGAGATTATAGTGGATAATTTAGACTTACTAGGTTGTGGTGACATTAAGGCACTTCAAAAACTAACAAATTTAAACGAGGAAACACTTAAACATAATATTCAATTAATTAGATCTTTGGATCCCAAACCAGGAAGAAAATATAACAATGACTCTGATAATATTTTTCATCCTGATGTTATTGTAACAAAAAATAATTCTGAGTGGTCAGTAGAACTAAATGAAGGTACGTTACCTAAAATTACTATCAATGAGAGTTACGTAAAAGAAATTGAAAGTCTAACATGTGGAGAATCTGATAAAAAGTATATTAATGAATCATTAAATTCAGCAAGATGGCTTTTGAAGGCAATTCAGCAAAGGAATTTGACAACTCTCAAAATCAGTTCTGAAATTGTCAGCCAACAAAAAATGTTTTTTGAGAAAGGTAAAAAATATTTAAAACCAATGGTTTTGAAAGATGTTGCCAAAAAAATTAATATGCACGAAAGCACAGTAAGCAGAGTTACGTCAGATAAATTAATGCTTACGCCTCTAGGAATATTTGAAATGAAGTTGTTCTTCAGTGCTTCGATAAGTAGTACAAAACAAGGAGAAACCCACTCGGCTGAGTCAGTTAGAGAGTCATTAAAAAAACTTATAAGCAGCGAGCCAGTTAATAATCCTTTCAGTGATGAGATGATAGTAGAAAAACTTCAGGCAGAGGGAATTGAATTAGCAAGAAGAACTGTAGCAAAATACAGAGAGTTACTAAACATTCCTGCTTCATCAGTTAGAAGAAAAATAATGAAAATTCAAAATATTAATTTTTAAATTAATAAATAATCATTATCTGAAACAATTTATTCAATTACAATAATAATGAATGATTAAGAAATTATCATTTAGATAAATTTTAGGTTAAATTTTTTTAAACTTATGAATATCTAAATGTTTTGATTTCTTTAGATTTTTGATCAAGAAAATGTGTAATAGGATATACATCGGTTTTAACATGTTTATCATTATCAAAATGCGTTATTTGTATGACTGGATTTAATCTGGATATATTAAGATTATCTTCAGTCGATTTTATTTGTGGTTTCATTGACACTCCTTTTATAACAAGTAAATATTCTGCAATTTTTTTGCCAAAACTAAATATTTAAATATTTTCTTTTTTTAATATTCTCTTAAAAGTTTCTATTTGTCTCTTTTCCAGAGAATTAACATAATAGAACTCATTTAAAATTTTTCTTTGTCTTACATCATTCCAAAAAGAATAAACTTTTTTTAAATATCTTTTCTTTTTGTTAGGGACTGAAGAATGATATCTAGCTATTGCTTCATTCCATGATCTGTATTTTTTATAAAGGTCTGAAAGGAATATAGCTGCATATTTAACATTCTCTTCAGGTTCAACAATTTGATTTAAATCTTTAAAATTTTTTAAGTGATATTTTGTATTTATTTGCATACAACCAACATCAATACTTTTTTTTTCCCCAATATTTTTTTTTAAATAACTTACTATTTCTTCTTTTGTATCGAAATATATTGATTTTCCGGAAACATTAAGTGTCCAAGGCCAGGAACGAAAATCATTGTTTTTCCTAATTCCTGATTCAACTAAAGCTATTGATGTTAAAAGTTTATTTGGTAAATTATACTCTTTACCGTACTTTTCAGTTAGGATATTACAATTATTTATTTCGTTAGAGTGGAGAAATGTATACGAAAAATAAATAATTGCAAAACTTAATAAAACTCTCATAAAGTTTATTGAGCAATTTAAATGCCAATTTATTAAACTTATCTCTTTATACTAGAACTGCTTAGTAAATCTCTCCCCACTGAAATAAAATTGTAAGGATTAATTGACTTTCCGTTTACTTTTATTTCGTAGTGCAAATGAGCACCAACGGCTCTTCCGGTTGAGCCCATTCTACCAATGACCTGACCCTCAGTTACTTTTGCACCTTTCTTTACATTTAGTTTATGAAGATGACCATATAAAGTGGAAACCCCGTGTTTATGGACTATTTTTATTGTTTTTCCAAATGATCCATTTCTTCCTGAAAACGAAACAAAACCATCCGCTGGAGCTCTAACCTCTTCTTGCCAAGTGCCTGCCATATCTATTCCATGATGCATTTGTTTTCTTTTACTCTTTGGGTGAATTCTTAAACCGTATGGACTTGAAACATAATAGTATTGCATTGGAGGTTTTAATGGGACATAAATTATTGCATCCTTCAGATCTTCAAGAATCTGAAATCTTAATGAGGTATAATCTAGTAAATCTTCATTATCTTCAACAATACTAATATTCTCTGCAAGAAGATTATTTATTATTTCAATATTAAGTTTTTCTGGTTCTAATTTTAGTTGTTTAAAAACACTCAAAAGTTGTAAAATTTCTGTGTCAATTTTTTTAGTAAAATTAATTATTTTTAATTTTTTAGTTCTTGGGGCAACAAATGGAATAACAGGAAGTTTTCTGTATGAAAAAGTATCTTTTTTAATTTTTGGATATGTCGTAACATCTGCCCTACTCTCTACTGCATGTTCTATTGCAATCATTTCTGGACTTGCAATTTTTGAGAATTGTTCAAACTTTACCTCATCTGAGTATTCTAAGTCATCTGGAAAATCAATTTTTATATTGCCCATCATATTCTTTAAGTTGACAAGTTTTTGTTTTAGTTTTCTTTGTATTTCATTTGAACTTCCCTTATCAATATTCATCTCATCCTCTTTATTGATGACTATCTCAACTTTTTCAGAATTATTTTTTTGATCAATTATTGATTTTCCTTGTGCAATATCCTTTAAGGTTTTTATTTCGGACTCTGTAAAACTTTTACTTGTTATTTCAGTATTTTTATAGGTTAAGTAAGAAAAAAAAGAAGAAAATCCAAAAAAAATTAATTGAAATACTTTAAATAGAAATGCCAAAAAAAGAATAAACGCAGAAATATAGTGTTTTAAATTGAAAACAACTTCTATGGGACCCTTTTTTGTGAAATACAAAAACCTTCTTTCTTTTAGAAGAAGTCTTAAATTATTTGAAAAGACACTTAAATTCTTTGAAAAAACACTGGTTTCTCCGAATCTCTCACTTGATTTTAAATTTTTTGTAACTGAAGATTTTAAACCTTTGAAAGATATTTTTCCTAGTAGCTTCTCCATTTTTATTATTTTAAATAGAGCACTACAACCAGCATCATATTAGTCAATAATTGCATCAGCATAATTAACAACATTAATTTCCACGATATAGGGTTGCTAACGTTGAGACTAAATTGAGGAAAAGGCTGGTTTTCGTCTATATTTACTGTTTGTTTTTTTTCATTAACTACATTCTCATTCTGATAATCGTCATAGGTTTTAAAATTTTCTTTTTTTCTAAAATTCTCTTTTCTTTGTTCTTGAGATTCTTTACGACGCTCTGAGATATCAGTTCTTTCTTCATTTAAGTCATTCTGCTTTTTAGAATTTTCTTGAATTAATTTACTCGGAGTAAAATCTACTTCTTCAATTATTTCAGATTTTTTTTGCGTTTGATTGGGATTTCCAACTAACTTATTTTTTTCACTGATTGTTGATTTTGAATCAAAGATTGCATTTTTGGTTTTCAAATTTTGTTTCTTAATTGTGTTATCAGAATTTGGAGTCATTTGATTCCTCATCTTTTCTATCCTATCTCTGATGTCAATCACTTGTTCTGTCATAATAATTTCCTAAGTTACAACATTATAATTAAAAAGTAAATTTATGCATTAAGTAAGCCAAAATTAAATAATAAAAAGTTTTTTTTTAATTTTATTTGTGATAATTATAATTTTCATAATTTTTAAATTGGCAACGTTATTGCAGTATCTTACAAATGTTCTCGAGAGATTCCGATAAACCAACAAAAAATTCCTCTTCATCAAGTATAATTGGAACAGAAATGCAAATCAATGGGAACATTAAATGTAGTGGTAAGTTAGTTTTAAAAGGTACTGTTAAGGGTAATATAGAATGCGAACATGTTCACATTTCATCGGAGGGCACTCAAACAGGTAATATTAAAGCTATTGAATGTATTATAGGCGGTAATTTTACGGGAGATGTTGTTGCGGAATCATTAGCATTTGAATCAAATGCAAATATTAAAGGAAATATGTATTATAATAGTCTAAGTGCACGACCCGGTTCAAATCTAGAAATACACCTCTTTAGAGGGCTTGAGAAAAGAATTGAAGACAAAAGTCCTAAAAAAGATAAAGTAAAAAAAACACAACGCAAAAAAATTAAAGGGACTTAAAATATGGCAGATAATCAATCAATTATAGGTAAAGGAGCTATTTTTAAAGGTAAAATTTCCAATGCTTCAACCATAGAAATTAATGGGAGAGTTCAGGCTGACATCAAATCAGAGAAAGTAACTTTGGGCAGATCTGCTTCTCTAGAAGGTTCAATAATCTCTGAATTAGTAGTTATTTCTGGAAATTATCAAGGAAAAATTAAAGCTGACTCGGTATGGTTAACAGATTCATCTGTAATTACAGGAGAAATTAATTATAAATCTCTCCAAATGGATAGAGGAGCTGCACTTAATTGTAAAATAATTCATAATTGGGACGAAAATAAATTAAGAAATAAAAATGAGGAATCTGAAGGTTAAGAATGAGCGATATAACATATATAAATAAAGATCTTTTAATGGAAGGTTCTCTTGAATCTAAAGATGGTCAAGTTGTAATAGCTGGAGAGTTTAAAGGTAATATTGTTGCAAGGTCAGTGATTATTGAATCCTCAGCTCTATTTAATGGAAACATTAATGCTGAACACCTAAAAGTGGAAGGGAAAGTTGATGGAGATATAACAGCAGATTTATTGGAAGTTTCAAACAGTGGAGTAATTGACGGAAAATTAAAAACAAATTCTTTATCAGTCGATACTGGTGCCCAGATCTCGGGTAATGTTGGAAGAATTTCTGGATAATTCAAATTTCTTTTGTGTTTCCATGCAGTTGTTAAAAAACTTTATTGCTTTATCTTGACCCTCAATTTTCATCAAGTTGATTGATGAAAATCTTCCAGCAGCCAAAGAAACTGCCCACAGGTCTCTCTTACTAATTGAATAATTTGTTAAAATCATTTCAATTTCATCCCTTATTTCGCTAAGTTCTTTTTTCTTTTTTTCTAATAAATTTGGAAATTTTATTATGTTGTTTGAAGTTGACATAATATAGATTACGACCTAATTCTAGAAAATTTTAATAAATTATTTATTTATTTTGAATGAAGATTTAGTTATATAATAAAACTATAAATGAAAAAAAAGCAACAAAATCTCCCTGTTAAGGCCAAACCAAATGAGATGATAACTGTTAATCAAGAAAAAACCTCTTCATTTGATATTACACAGAAACTTCATCACCTTAAAAATAGATCTGAGGTTAGGAAATTTTTACCCGACATACTCGGAAGAGTATTAGCACGAATTTGGATTGATTCAAACTTTAAAGAACAATTTGAAAATGATCCTCAAAAGACTCTTGAATTCAATGGAGTTTTTCTTCCAGATGACATGCATATAGAGTTCCAAAAACCTAATTCAGATAGACCAAGAATTGTTGTTTACGAACAAAGACCAAATTCAAAATTTAAGCTCAGGGTTTTATATTTACAACTTATTATGATGGCGGGAAGATGAATAAACTTATACTTATCTTTATGATTAATCTTTTTCATCTGAATGTTTTGGCAAAAGATCACGAAAATAATAACAATGTATACCTTAATGATGAAGATTATTATAAAAGCGGAGTTGATTTTTATGATAATGGTGAATTTAAAAAATCGTTTATAGTTTTTTTTAATTTATCTGAGAAAGGCAATCCTGACGCTATCTATAATATCTCTAATATGTATGACGAAGGAATTGGGACTGTTCAGAACTTTAGTAAATCACTTGAATATACTTGGTTATGCGCTTTAAATGGAAACAAAAAATGTCTAAAAAAGATTAAAAGTATCAAAGAAAAACTAGACGAAGATGAATACATAAAAATTTCTAAAATTATACCAGAAACCCTTGAAAGTAATTTTGTAAATAAAAATGACAAATTAGCTCCTTTTAAGTTAGGATATTGGTATGAAAAAATTTCACCAGAAATTGATTTAGAAAAATCATATTTGTGGTATTCTGTTTCTGTGAGTGCAGGGGTTTATAAAGCAATGAAAATAAGAGACAGGGTGGCAAATTTAATAGATAAAAAAAAAATTATAGAGATTCAACAACAAGCTAAAGAAATTTATACAAAAGATACTTATTTCAATGTTCAAAAAGGAGAATAATGATTTTTAAAGTTCACTGGATTATAGATGGCATTGCAGAAATTGAAGCTAAGGACAAGGAAGAAGCAGAGAAAATTCTTCAAGATGGTCTTGAAGGTTACGTCAAAAATTCTGACGTCCTAATGAATAAATTTGTTGCAAAATCAATTCAGGGGACAGCCTACAAGCCTGGAAATGAAGAATCAACTAAGCAGGAACAGCAAAACAATACAGAAACAAAAGAAGATTCTGATGAGGATAACCCTTAACATAATTTTAGTTTTAGCATTTTTTATTCCTATCGTCGCTGAATCAATACCTAAATCTAAAGGACGAACCTACGCTCCTGAAGAGGGAACCTTTGACAGAAGAAAAAGAATAGTAATTCAACCAAAATGTAGATTGATAAAAGAAAAAAAAGTTCCAGGCGATGTGATTTGCACATATCAATCACAGAAAAGAGGAGATAAGGATAAAGAGATATATTTAGGATCTCCTGGGAATACTTGCCAAAAAGAAATTACCTGCCCAAAAAAATAAGGTTTAGGAGATATAATTATTGCTTATAATAAAATAAGATCAAGATGTTGGAAATTACTGGAGCCAGCTCAAGAAAAAGACCTTGCAAGTAAAATAGTTGATTTATTTCTTTTAATTTTAATTACTTTTAATGTCATATCAGTAATGCTTGAAACTGTTGACTCAATCTATACAAGCTATAGAAGCTTCTTTTCTTATTTTGAATATTTTTCAGTTTTTATTTTTTCAGTAGAATATCTTTTAAGATTTTGGTCTTGTGTAACAGACAAAGAAAAAAATCAGTCTAATTTTAATCAAAGAGTAAAATATATTTTTAGTTTTGGTGCAATAATTGATGCAGTCGCTATTCTTCCAAGCTTGATTGCATTATTTTATCCATCTATTGACTTAAGATTTATTAGAGCATTAAGAATTGTGAGATTATTAAAATTTTCAAGGTATTCAGGTTCAATCAATAGTTTAATTTCTGTACTTTGGGATCAGAGAAGGTCATTTGGAGCAGCATTCTTTTTACTTTTTATTGCACTTATAATTGTTTCTAGTGGAATGTACTTAGTTGAAAAAGATATTCAACCAGATAAATTTGGGAGTATTCCTCAATCTATGTGGTGGGCATTGGTAACGCTTACAACTGTAGGTTATGGAGACGTTTATCCAATTACTCCTCTGGGTAAAATGTTTGGATCTATAAGTATTATTCTTGGGATTGGAACAGTTGCGCTTCCAGCGGGAATAATGGCCTCAGCTTTTACTGAATTTACCAGAAGGAACCAAAAAACATACGAGGATAAGTTAAAGTTTATGCTAAAAGATGACATTATTGATAAAGATGAGAGAGCCGAACTAAAAATTTTGTCGGAGAAGCTTAATCTTACTGATAAAGATATAGGTGCGATTGAGGAGCATATAAAATCAAAAAAATAAATTTTTTAGCCAACGGCTCCGATAAAATGAGTAATTCCATTACTTACTCTTCTCGCACACTCATATAAGGCCTCTAATTTCTGGAAAATCGCTTTTTCCTCTCTAGTGTAATTTATATTGCCCTCACTAACGTAATCGGACTTATCAGAAAAACCTTTGTTGGAGGTCTTGATTTTTCCTGTTGGAAAAATTTTTCTAAGTGTTGATACAGCGTCAAAAACATCGAATCTTATCAATTTAGCAATTATTTCATCTCTTGATGTACCAGCCTGATCACTAAATTTTGGAATTCTGACTGATAATAAGAAAATCTCATGAAAAATTGCAACCCTTATTCCATGCATAAGTAATAGTTCATCTCTTATCTCTTTTTCAATAATTCTTCCCCTACCTACAGCAATTCTGCCCCTTAATTTTCTTCCAAGAATCCAATTCCTTATCTCCATATACTCTTGATGTAAATTTCTATAGACCTTATGAAGTCTCCAATGCACATCAAATTTCTCTAGAAGATTAGCAACCTCTTTCATATCCTCACTTCTTTGAGAGTCTGCAGTTCTAGTAGACCAAGATAACCACATGCCAGGATCAAAACAATCTATATATGCCTTAAGAACTTCAATATCACTAAAGGCAAAGGCATGCTGAACAATATCCATTATTCTTTTAAATCTCTCAGACTCTTTGTAAAATCTTAAAAAATTTTTTTGATCTTTTCTAATAAATCTTCCAATCCCACCCAAAGAATTTGCCAACATCCCAAGTTGTTGGAGAATAGAATTTTGAGGTATAGCCCTTGTTTGACTGGGATGATAAGCGAGAGTTTTCATTGAGTTGTCCAAGTGTCTTTTTACAGATCTAGAACCAGTTGAGTGAGTTAAATTTGATCCAAAAACATTTAAAAGTGCTGCATAATTTGGGTCGTCCATAATTTCTGTGTTAAAGTTCTTAATTGTATTGACAAATTCTATACCAAAATCAACTGACTCGTATAATGGGTCAACTTTTTCAACACTATTTTTATCAAAACAAAATTCTAAAATTCTTGATAGTGATGCTAAGGATAAATCATGATTCATAAAATATTGATATCCATCTCCACCTTGAAAACTCATTTCTTGAATTAAATCAATTTTCCAATCACTTAATTTTTTTCTCGTATAATCACAATTAACATATTTTAATCTATCACTTAAAGAAACTGGATGCCCTCCTCTTCCAATTGATTCACCATGTGTATTAAAAATCAGTAATTTGACATCATTCATATTTTGATCATAAAGAGCTTTAGCAATTTTTCTTTGTAAGTTTTCAATTGATAATACTGCTGCAGACTGACCAAGGTATCGTCCGGCGTCAGAAAAGCCTGTTTGAACAGTCAGTTTTTTCCTTGAAAGAACATATTTTTTAAAATTGATATTTTTAAGTAAAGTCCTAACTACATCATGACCGATTTCAAGTCCTTTCCTTGTCTCAAAGAGAGGAGAAATATCAATTTTTTTATCTACACCAAAAAGCTTTGAAAAATATAATGCTGTCATTACTGTTAGGGAATAATCACATTCAGCAATAAGGAACCTTATAGATTGATTTTCATCTATATATTTTAAAATTTGCTTTGTAAGCATAAAGTAGCGTCGTGCATTCATATTTTCTTCATAAATACTTCCAAAATTAATTTTTGCTGGCCTTACTTTATCAATCATTTTTGAAATCACGTTTAGATAAGTCCTCTTGCTTGATGGGTCATTTGGATCACCACTTAAATCTATTTCTTTAGAAATTGCATTGTTAAGTTGATTTGCATTCAACCTTAGATGAGTTCTACCTAAGCCCAAACCAAAATTTTTAATTTCAATTTTTAAGATAATTAAATTTTCAACTATGTTTTGTCCTGCCTTTATTTTTTTTTCTATAATTTCATTTATCAATAAATCTAAGTCTTTTATTATTGAGTTGGTATTTGTTAATAATTTTTCCTTATTTTTGTGTAAATAGTTAGAAACATCCTTGATGGCATTAAAATTTTCTACGAAACCTCTCTGAGAGAATTTTCTCAACGCAACTGAATTACTTGTAACAGAATCAGTAAATATAAGTTTTATTCTTAAAAGTTCTGCCTTTACATTTTTATCTTTACAACTTTTTATTATTTTATTTAATGAAGTGATATATAAAGATAATTGATCTAATTTTACTTCGATTCTTTTTGAAAAACTATCGCTCCAAAAAATATCTCCTCTTCCGTCAACATCATATCCAACCCAAGTATGTAATCTAAAAATTTGAGGCTTAACTTTATGGAATTCTTTAGGAAAAAGTTGCTTTGCAATTTTTACAACTATTTCATAAAGTGTTTTCAATGACTGCTGAAGGAATTGAAGTGCTGACATTGATAATCTATGTTCAAAATCAAGTGTGATTTTCTTCTCAGGTCTCTGTTCAGTTTTAAAAACCTCTTTTACTATCAACTTTAATTCTTTATCAGAAAGTTTTTTGCTTTGATTTTTCGATGTAGCTAATTTTGCTAATTGGAGCATCATTTCATATGTCATGCCAAATGTTGGATGAGCAGTTAAAACTATTCCAAAAATTTCCTTTTCCAGCTCTTCATTAAATTCATCAAAGTTTATTAACTTTTCGTTTTTGTAGGCGAGAGACTTAATTATTTTTGATATATCTTCAGTATTCTTTTGTTTATCAGTTGTTCCCATGTATGATTTAAGTCTATCAGCTCTTAGACCAAACGAGCCAACTGCTAGTCTTTGAATTAGTGCCTCAAGAGCTGAATAATTCAATTTATTTTTTTCTAATCTTCTTGAAATATCAAGAGCTAGCATAGTAATGGAGTTTGAAAATGGATCTTTTTCTGCTCCAGACCTGATTCGATCCAAATCTTTTTGGAGAATCTTTCTCAATTGTTGAGTATCAATATCTCTATCAACAGGAAAGCAACTCCATGTTTCTGGTAACAATGGTTTTCTATAAAGATCCATTTCTGAATGAGATAATTTTCTTATATTTATACTTGTCATTTAACTTAAAATTATATAATTAAGCTTTATATCATAATTTATAATCATTAATATGATGTTTTTTTAAAAGAAAGAAATTTATGTCACTCTTGAAAGAAAAAGTTACCAGTATTCATCATTGGACAGACAAAACTTTCAGTTTTAAGACTACAAGAGATATGAGCTTTAGGTTTAAAAATGGAGAATTTGCAATGATAGGACTTGAAATCGATGGAAAGCCTCTTTTAAGAGCATATTCTGTGGTAAGTCCAAATCATGAAGATCACCTGGAGTTTTTAAGTATAAAAGTACCTAATGGCCCACTCACAAGTAAATTACAACATATTAAAGTCAATGATGAAATAATTGTGAATTCCAAACCAACCGGAACTTTGGTTTGTGATTATTTGTTACCTGGTAGAAATTTATATTTGTTTTCTACGGGAACTGGCTTAGCCCCCTTTATGAGTATCGTAAGAGACCCAGAAACTTACGAAAAATTTAAAAGAGTGGTTTTAACACACACAGTAAGAACACCTAAAGAATTAGCCTACAAGGATTTTTTAGAAAATCTTAATCAAGATGAGATCTACTCTGAGATAACAAATGGAAAGTTCATCTATTTTAATTCTGTAACTAGGGAAAATTGGGAAAGAAAAGGGAGAATAACAAAATGGATAGAAGAAAATAAGTTATGGGAATATTTAGGGGTTGAAATGTTCAATCCTGAGGAAGATAGGGTGATGATTTGTGGATCTGAATCAATGACCTTTGATCTCAAAAAAATTTTTGAGGACTTAGGTTCAAAAGAGGGTTCCACAAAAGTTCAAGGAGGATTCGTTATTGAAAAGGCATTTGCAGAAAAATGATGATAAAATTAATATACTTTGATTTTAATTTTTGGCGAATAGACATCTTAAGACTATCTCTTTCATACTCAAATATTCCATATGAATATGAGAGAATCTTAAGAAAAGATTGGATAAATAAAAAAAAAAATTATCCATTTGCACAACTACCAACAATGATTGTCAAAGATAAAGTATATTCTCATACTCATTCCTTAGCTCATTTTTGCGCCAAAAAATCAAAATTATATGATTCTGATGATTATAAAGCAATAATAATTGACCAAGTGCTTGATTGGGCCAATGAAATTACCAATAAAATTGCTCCTTCGATCAGAGCTGCTATGAGGGAAAAAGATTTAAAAAAATCAGAAAGATTACGAAAAAAGTTTATAAAGAATGATTTACATCTTTGGTTTTTTTACTTGGAAAGTTTGCTTAAAAGATCTTCTTCAGAGAAATTATTCTTCACAGATAAATTTAGCATTGCTGATATTACTGCTTGGAGAGTAATATATTGGTTTACTTCAGGAAAACTTGATCTGATAAATGCCTCTTTTCTTAATAAATTGCCTCTGCTTAAAAAGTATTATGAAAAAATTTCTTGCCTCGAATATTTTTCAGAACTCAGTGAATTTAAAGAAATTTTATCTAGTAATTAACTGCAGTTTGCTTACTTATAGGGAATTTACTTTTCATCCAGAAAAGAATAATTAGGCCTGGCAAACCGACAACAGTTGAAATAAGAAAAAAGGTTCCCCAACCAACTAATTCTACGACAAAGCCTGAAGGAGCAGACAAAAAAGTTCTTGCTAAACCCATAACTGAGGATAACAGAGCATATTGAGTACCAGAATATTCTTTTTTACATAGTACTGATAAATATGCGACAAATGCAGCAGATCCCAATCCGCCTGAAAAATTTTCGCCAGCGACTGTTAGTAGAAGATAATCAAAATCTGAACCAATACTATTCAACATTACATAAAGCAAATTTGACAAAATTTGAAAAAAAGCAGAGATAATTAATGAATTTATTAGTCCTATTTTTTTTACAAGATAACCACCTAAGAAAACTCCAACAAGTGTCATAATAACTCCAAAAATTTTACTGGCATTAGCAATTTCAATGTTTGTAAAACCAATTTTTACATAAAATGGATTTGCCATTATCCCAGCGACTACATCGCCAAATTTAAAAAAAAAAATTAAAAAAATAATAACCAAATTTTTTTCAATTGTATTCCTTGAAATAAACTCTTTAAAAGGAGTAAGAAAATTCTCTGAGGACCTATGTATTCGATCAAAATCAACTTTAACTACAACAATTATTATCATTAAAAAAGCAATAAAAGTTGCAACAATAAAAAAAACAATTGACCATTCAAATAAATGTTTAAGATATAAGGATCCAGCACCAGCTATTATACCACCCAATCTATATCCAAATTGTGTCGCTGCAGCTCCAGCACCTTGTTTTTCATCTTCTAATATTTCAATCCTGTAAGCATCTATTATAATATCCTGAGTAGCAGAGAAGAATGCTGTCAAAAATGCAAAAATTGCAGTTATCCAAAGATTTTGATTGGGGTTGCTAAATCCTAGAGAGATTATTGAAATAATCAAAAAAAATTGTGTCAATAACAACCAAGATTTTCTCTGACCAAGATATTGGTTAATAAAAGGTAGCTTAAAAGTATCAACAATAGGTGCCCACAGAAATTTTAATGTCCAAGGTATTTGGGTCAAGGCGAATAATCCAACAGTTGAAATATCAATATTTTCCCTTGTTAACCATATAAACAATGTTGATAAAACCATATATAGCGGTATGCCGCTGGCTATTCCCATTATGAATATAATGAGAATTTTTTTTGAAAAATATAACGTTAATAAACTATTATTCATTATTGAGGTTGATTTTTTTTTTTTTTTACAGATATTTATAGTATGATATTTAAAATTTTGTACTACTTCTTTTTCTCTTTTATAACTTACACGCCTTTTTCATATGCAAATGACCATGTTCCCAACATTATTGGAACATGGGTAGGAAAAAATGATACAGTTTCTGAACAAAGGGGCTTTAGAAGTTGGGAAAAAAAAGTCGAGATTTTAGAGCAAAATGGAAGAAGATTTAAAGGTTCCTTTTCATACACTGATGGTACGAAGAACTTTTTCGGTGTAATTCATCCAGACAATCAAACCATTACTTGGGTAGCTTCAAATAGTCGCGGATACAACTTAGGAAAAATTTTAAGTAAGAACAGAATCAGCGCGTGTTACGTTGAGTCTGGAATAGACGCAACAGCAGGCTGCGCAGATTTGACAAGAAAATAGTCCAGATTAAGATCGAGCTCTATTTCAACCCTTTAAACAATTTTCTTAAATGCGATTTACTGCTTTTGAGAACATCATTAGTTGTTCCTGCCCAATAAACTTGAGAATTTTCAAGAACCAAAATATCTCTGAAAAAATTTAGGGCTCCTTTCATATCAGAGGTAACAACAACTAAGGTTGTTTTATAATTTTCTGAAAATTTTTTAATAATATTAAAAATTACATTAGTTTTTATAGGATCTAATCCAGCAGTAGGTTCATCTAATATTAAGAACTTTGGCTTATGAGAAATTGCTCTTGCAATTGCAACTCGTTTTCTCATTCCACCGGATAATTCAGCTGGATAAAGAAAGGCATCACTTTTCTCAAGTCCAACCTGTTCAAGTATTTCAAATGATTTCTCTAATAATGTTTCTTTCTTTGAAATACTCAAACTTTTAAACATTATATTTTCCCAAACAAGTAAGCTATCAAATAATGCATCTTTCTGAAAAACCACTCCAAAAGTCTTAAATATTTCTTCTATTTTTTTATCATTCACTGGAGTATTATTTATAAGAATAGAACCCTTACTGGGACTAATTAGACCTATTATACTTTTAAGTAGAGTACTCTTTCCTGACGATCCTCTTCCAATAATACATAATGGTTTTTCTGGACTAACTTTAAAAGAAATGTCTCTAAGTATAGTCTTATTATTAATATCCAGTGATACTTTTTTTAAAACGATTGTATTTTTCATACTAATAAGTGCTACGATATCACATGAAGTTTAATTTTAAACCTCCAAAAATTGATTTCAAACCTGGAACAGTAATTTTAGCTGGTAGTGGACCAGGATCAAAAGACTTAATTACATTAAAAGTTTACATTGCAATAAAATTAGCTGACGTAATAATCTATGACGCATTAGTTAATAAAAATTTATTGAAAAATTCAAAAAAAAATTCGATTTTAATTTTCGCAGGAAAAACTAAAAATACAAAGGCTTGTTCTCAAAACGAAATTAATCAGTGGATGGTTTATCATGCAAAAAAAAATAAAAAAATATTAAGATTGAAAGGAGGCGATCCAAGTTTCTTTAGTAGAGGAAGCCAAGAAATCGATTTTTTAAAAAAAAATTCAATCAATTTTAGAGTGTTTACTGGAGTTACATCTTCTCAACAAGCCATAAAAAGTTGTCATTACTCCTTTTACAATGAGAGTGGGGTATGTAACTTCGTAACCGGACATAAAAAAATAGATAAAAAATCAATTATTTTTGATTTTAAAAAAATTTATAAAAATGGAGGTAGGATACTCGTATACATGGGTGTTGGACAAATCAAGAAAATTTCATCTCAACTACTTAATTTAGGGATGAAAAAAAATACAAAAGTATGTATTGTTTCAAATACATCATTTTCTTATGAAAAAATAATAAATACAACGCTGGATAATGTAGAAAAAGCAATTATTTCTAATAAAATTAGTCCTCCATCAATTATAATTATTAATTAAGTATTATATAGGTAATGAATTGAAAAAATATATCGAATACTGGACATTATTATTTTTTTACTATTTTTTTAAAATAATTGGATTAAGAGCTTCATCTTTTTTGGGAGGAATGACTTTATCGCTATATGGGATATTTTCAAAAAGAAATAAAATAATTGAAAAAAATTTAAATATTGCCTTCCCTAATCTTAAAAAAAGAAAAAAAAAAATTATTATTAAAAAAATGTGGTTTCATTTTGGAAGAGTTGTTGGTGAATACCCAAATTTAAATAAACTTAATGTTGGAGAAAATATTTTAATCCAAAATGAAGAAAATCTAATTCAACCTCTTAGAAGAAATCGTAATTGTATATTTTTTTCAGCGCATATTGGAAATTGGGAACTAACATCTCACCTTCTTACAAAAAGTGGATATAAAATTAATTTTATTTATAGAGCACCAAATAATAAATTGGTTGATAGTCTTCTTAAAAAAATAAGAACTGGTTATGGAGTTGGCCTGATTAAAAAAGGAAATGAAGGTGCTAGGCAATGTTTGAAAATTCTAAATAAGAAAGGGGGGCATATCGGAATGCTCATTGATCAAAAAATGAATGATGGAATCAAAACAGTTTTTTTTGGGAGAAATGTTATGTCTCCATCTGCGATAGTGAAGTTTGCAATTAAATATGACTGCCCAATAATTCCAGCTGTGTGTACAAGATTAAAATCAACAAGATTTAAAATATCTTATTTGAAACCACTGACTCCTTTCAAATTAAAAAAAATTGGGAACGAAAAAGAGATAATGAATTATTTTAATAAAATTATTGAGAAGTGGATAAAAAATAATCCTGAACAATGGATTTGGTTTCATAACAGATGGAATGATTAAATTGTACTTTTAATAATTTTTGATACTCTCATAGATTCATCAAGTGGTTTATAAACCCAACTTTTTAATTCACCGTTTTTAAAAGACCTCACGAAGCCTTTGTCTTCAAGAATAGAAACAAAATTTCTAATTTTTGCTTTTACATAATCTATTTCTTGTATATAAACTGGTTTGCCAGTAGAAGTCGCATCTGAAATCATGCTTACAGAGTCTTCGGTGACAATAAAAAATTCTGATTTTTTTATTAAATACCAATATGGATTTACAGAATCATACTCAAAGAAAAGATGCTCTTTTTTTTTGTTTGATTCTATAATATTCTTAACTGTTTTACTTGTTCTTCTAGAAAAGCAATAGACAATGCAATATTCGTTACTTATTCTATTTATTTTTCTAACACAGTCGATCGCATTGGTTTCTGAAAATTTTGAACTTTTTCCGTCTCCACCAATAAAACAAGTTACAATTTTCTTATTTGATAGATTCCTAAATCTTAAAATTTCTTCTTTGGATGGATTCCTTTTATTAACAAATGTTCCAGTTATTCTTATTATATTATTAGAATTTGAAATACTTAAAGTATCATGAGAAGGTAAAATAATAAGATCAAATTTCTTTCTTAAAAAATACGGATCTAAAATGTGAAGATTTTGACATTTATTTTTTTTTTTAAATAATAAACTATAAGGTGCACTTATTCTTCCACAGGAAATAATAAAATCATAATTATTTTCGAAAAATTTCTCAAATAAAGATCTAAAAAATAAAAGATAATAAATTAATAAATTGGGTAAATAGTGAATTAACCTTTTAGAAATAACTTTATATTTAACTTTTATCTTTCTTCCTTTTTTGTATTCACTTAAAAGAGCATTACATTGATTTAAACTACTTTTTTTCTCATCAATAATTACTAATATTCTTTTCACTGAATAACCTTTTCTTGAAACATAAATATATTAATGTTTTATATAAAATTGCTAAATAAATCATGAATATCATAGCAAATATATTGTCACTAAAAAAATGTCCACCCATAGATTGTCTACAGAAAAAAACCATAAACCCAAGAATTATATTTAAACGAACAAAAATCTGATTTTTTAACAACAGACTACCCACCATAAATGAAAATGCTGCAGATGTTTCACCACTTATCCATGAGCAATTCCTTTGACATTCTGACGATTTTTTAAATGCTCCTGTAAAAATTTTATTTCCACCGAATTCTTCTATATGGACTGGTCTGGCTCTGCCCCATGTATCTTTAAAATAAAGATTTGCTATCAAACCACACCCAATGATTGGGCCTACTAAAAAACCAACCATTGCAATCCTTGATCGCAAAGAAAAAAAAACTTTTTTTCTATTTTTCTTTCTTATAAAATCAATAATTAAACAAAACAATGCAACTATTGGAATAATTATCATCAAATTTTTTAAAAATACTCGTAATTCTTTGATGAAAACAAAATTTTCTGAAATAAAACTTCCATTGTAAAAAAAAAGATTTGATAGAAAAATATCAAATTTTGGGAAAAGAATAAAAATTACAGAAAATAAAACTAATAATACACTGTTCCATTCAAATACTTTTTTCAAGGATCTAAAATGCATTTACAATATTTATTTAAAATTCCTTTTGGGTTTTAATGAATTTAAATATCTTAGCCTTAAAACTATTATGGCTAGGGCAATTATCAATATTGCCAAAGATTCATAAATTAGGATTGCTGGATCTAAATCCTTTTTTTGAAGAATTATTAGCCTTGAAATAGCTGTTATAGCAATGATTAATGGATATGTTATCCTTATCTCAGCATTAGCCAGATATACTCTTATCATACCCATAACTTCAACATAAATAAAAAGAAGCAAGAGATCCGCTAGCTCGACCTTCATTTTATTAAACATAAAATAAACTTCACTCAGAAAGCCAATAACTGCACCAGTAAGAATCAATAAAACTGCGAAGATCTGAATTAATCTTATAAACTTTTCAATCTTCATTACTCTATAATTGCTTATTTTTTAATTAAGTCAATCAAACATTTTATCAAATAATTTATCTCATTTATAGTATTGTAACTATGAATTGAAATTCTTACCAACTCTACAAGATTTTTTTTTTTAAAATATATCATACTTGACTGAGGTGTTGATATAGAACTTAAAATATTTTTTGAAAGCAAATAATTGTATATTTCTTTTGCACGAAACCCCTCAATATTAAAAGTATTAATTCCAGAAAGGATTTTCTTATTTTCATAAAATATTATCTGACTAAAACTATCTAGCTTTTCTCTCAAAAATATACTTTTTTTTTTAATATCCTTCTCAATTATTCCTAAACCTTTATTATTTATTTCCTCTATGGCTGCGTTTAAACCAAATTTTAGTGCAGGAGAATACTCAAAATTTTCAAACATTCTTTTTTTCTCAACCTCTATTTTTTTATTTTTTATTTTAGCATTTTTCATATCTAGGATGGACGGTTTAAAATTATTTTTCAAAGTATCTTTAAAAAAAATAAAACCAGTCCCTCTTGGACCTCTCAAGTATTTTCTTCCAGAACCCACTAAAACATCACATCTTATTTTGTTAACATCTATTTTTACATGTCCAACTGATTGGCATGCATCAACTACGTATATTATTTTAGGGTTTATTGTTTTTACTAATTTACCTATTTTCTGAATATCAATTACATCACCACACTGTGAAGCAATATGACAAACGGAAACAAGAAAAGTTTTTGAGTCAATTTTCGTTTCTAAGTCCTTAAAACAAACTTTTCCATTATTAATCTTAACAACTCGATAATTTAAATTTCTTTTTTTATAATAAATAAGATTACTTCCATATTCATTGTCTAAGATGACTATATTTTTTTTATTCGGAAAATTTAGAGAATTTAGAAAAATATTCCAGGCATACGTTGTACTTGGAAGAAATGAAATTTGATCTTTCTTGCAGTTGATTAAAATAGAAAGATTTTTATAAAATGCGTCTAACTTACAATTAAATTTATCAGCTGCATAGTACCCACCATACTTTTCTTCATATCTTAAATATTTATATATTGAGTTATTAACATTTTTACTTACAAAACTTGATCCAGCGTTATTAAAGTTTATAAATTTCAAGGACTTTTTACTTTCAGAAAAAAAATACCAAAAAACGCTTTCTGATCTGTCATGACTTTCTTTATTTCAAAACAGGCTGATTCAGCAAGATTCTTAAAACTGTCTACAGAATATTTATAGGAATTTTCTGTATGAATAGATTCTCCCTGCTTTAATTTTATTTTCTTATTTAAAATTTCAACTGTTTGTTCTTTTTTACTAACTAAATGCATCTCTATTCTACTTTCATTCTTATTAAAAAATGCCTTGTGATCAAAATTATTAACATCAAATATTGTCCCACATATTTTATTTATTCCTGAGAGAATATTTTTATTAAACTTAGCAGTTAAGCCCTCTGAGTCATTATAAGCTTTCTCAAGTATTTTTTCATCTTTTCTAAGATCCACTCCGATAACTAGATAATTATTTAATCCAAGAATTTTGGAAAACTTTTTAAGTAGTTCTCTTGCCTCTTCTGGACAAAAGTTTCCAATTGTTGAACCTGGAAAGAAACCAACCTTTGATTTCTTATTTTTAATTACCTTTGATAAGTTATTTGTATCGGAAAAATCAGCACATACTGCAGTTATCTTAATGTCTGGAAAATTTATTGCCAACTCCCTTGCATTCTTTAAGAGAAAGTTTCTACTTATATCAATTGAAATATATTCCTCAGGTTTCTCTATAATTTTAAGCAATTTGGAAATTTTTTGATTAGAACCGCTCCCGAACTCTATTACCATTGCATTTGCAGGTAAATAGTTATTTATTTGTTCATACTCTCTGTCCAGAATTTCCAATTCTTTCTTTGTTGGGTAATAATCAGATAATTTTGTAATCTGATCAAATAATCGTGAACCTTTTTCATCATAAAAAAATTTTGAATTGATTTTTTTTTGTTCTTGATTTTCTAGACCACTTAGAATTTCCGAGAAATCATCTTCTTCTCCATTTATATAGTTAAAAAAACTTAAATTTCTCATTGTTACAAATCTTCAACTAGTCTGATTCCAGAAAATTGCCATCTATCTGAGGGATAATAAAAATTTCTGTAAGAGGGTCTTATATGATCTTTTGGAGTAGCAAAAGAGCCACCTTTAAGAACAAATTGGTTGCACATAAATTTTGAATTATATTCATTGGCTTTCATTTTAATAGGCTTATAACCTTTGTATGGATTATAGTTACTTGATGACCAAATCCAAAGGTTACCAGAGAAAGAAGATGAAAAACACTCGTTTTTATAAGATACTTCTCTAAAGATTTGATTCTCAAGAAAGTTTCCATCTTTTCTGTTCTTTTTTAAAACAATTTCAATTTCATACTCTGATGGAATCCTTTTTTTAGCATAATTTGCAAAAGCGTTTGCCTCGTAATAGGTTATATGAGATACGGGAAGGTTTTTATCAATCTTATTAATTCCACTTAAGTCAAAACAATAGTTGTTATCAATCCAGTACATGGGTCTTTGAATTTTATTTTTATTAATAAAATCCCATCCATCAGATAACCAATATTCATAATTTGTGTAACCGCCCTCCTCCATAAAATTCATCCAGTCACCATTAGTTATATACTCAGAAAGTATAAAGGGATGAATGATAATTTCAAAACTAGGAAGTTCATTATCAAAACAGAAGTCATCTGAATCAGCTCCAATTACTACATTTTTTTTTGTTTTAAGAGTCCATTCATTCTTAGATTTTGAATCAATTATAAAATTATCTTCGATTTTTTTTAAATATGCTGGTTTTAAAGGATTTGAAAAAAAAATGTGTTTTATATCCATTAAAATCAGCTCTTGATGTTGTTGTTCGTGATTAATACCAAGGTTTATCAAGAAATTTATATCTTTTTCAAATGACTTTTTCTCAAGAAGTTCCATCATTTTAAGATCAATAAATTTTCTGTATTCTAGTATTTCAGATAAGAGTGGTCTATTTAATAAACCTCTATTTTCTTGTTTATTAAAATCTCCAAAAACATTATAATAAGAGTTAAATATATAAGAAAAACCTTCATTGTAAACTTGGAAATTTTTGTCATACTGAAGTAAAATAAAATTCTCAAAAAACCAGGTCGTATGACCCAGATGCCACTTCAACGGGCTTACAAAATTTACACTTTGAACAACTGTATCCTCTTCATGAAGTGATTTAATAAGTTCTAAGGTTTTAGATCTGCAAGCTGAGAATTTATTAATAATTGGTATAAGTTTTAAATCGTCCATATTGTAAATATCTAATATTTCTAAATAAATTAAAGTTATTATAAACAGGCTTCAAAATTACTTCAAAACCTTATTGTAAATAGATGAAAGCTCAGATGCGCTTTTCTTCATATCAAACTCTTGAATTGATCTTTCTAATGCAGATTTTGAGGTCTTATTCCTTATCTTATGGTTATTTATGACAAGATTAAGCTTTTCTGCAAAAGATACATAATCGCCTTTCTGAACCAAAAATCCTGATTTTTTATCTACTATAGCCTCATCGTTCCCCCCAACTTTTGTTGCTATTACACAAAGTCCATAACTCATATATTCAAGAATACTATTTGAAAAACCCTCTTCATTAGACGTGAGAACGCCTATATCAGAAATTACTAAATATTTATCGACTAAACTCTGATTTTCAATAATTTCTATATTATTATGAAGTCCAAGTTCTTTAATAAGATTTTTTATTTTTAAAACATATTGTTTTTCTCCAGTACCTATTAATTTAAGACTCCATTTTTTTTTTGATTTTATTAAATGACATGCTTTAACAAGCATTTCATGGTTTTTATAGGGTAAAAAATTTGCAGTACAGATTAAGTTTAAATTTTTCCGGGTTTTTTTCCTGTTATGATTTTTATTAACTCCATTATAAATTAATTTTAATTTTTCTTTAGGAACAAATTCTTCCTTCGATAAGTTTTCAAGAACTTTCTTTGAATTTCCAATTATCAAATCCATTTTTTTGTGAAGTAAAATTTCAATTTGTCTCAGAAGAAAATATTTTTTTTGATATAAATTTAATGATCTTCTTGACATTATAAATTTACAACTAAAGAAAAAGGATAACCAACCTCCAATCAAATAAGAATGAGGAAGGAAAAAATGAGTAATATCGGGTTTTTCGTTTTGTACAATTTTGTAAAAGCCAAAAAATTTTTTAATTATCTTTAGAATTTTATTTTTACCCTGTCCTAATTTTGTAATATCGATGAAATTTATTTTTAGACTTTTAAATTTTTTTTCAAGTAATCCATTTTTATAAAAAACTACTAAAGATATCTTAAATTCTAATTGTAAATAATTTAATATATTTAGGAGTTGTTTTTCCGTCCCTCCAATATCTGTACTTCCTAAAAAAATTAGAATTTTTTTCATCTGATTAATAACGTTACAATTCCAACTGCATAATCTGTCTCATGAGAAACGGAACATGTTATTGAAAGATTATTTGTTTTTAAAATTTCATTAAAATATTTATTTAATATTATTTTAGGAGCACCGCTCTTGTTATCAATTATCTCAACGTCATGATAAGATAATATTTTTGAAATACCTGTTCCAACTGCTTTACTGAATGCTTCTTTAAGTGCAAATCTGCCTGATATCTTTTCGATTCTTTTTTTTTTAATTTTTTTATTTAAATCAAGTTTCTCTAATTCAAAATTTGATAATATTCTTTTTTCAAATTTTTTTCCGTAAATATTATAAATCTTGTTGATTCTTCTAACATCTACAATATCAATGCCTTGCTTTATATCAAACATCAATTATTTCTCACCCACAACCCAATAATAGCATAATTCCAGATCAATGCAGGTATGAAATTTTTAAATTTTTTATAAGACTGCCATTTTCTTATTACATCAGGTTTCTCCATGTAAACTTTACTCCAGTCTGTTTCATAAAATATTTCATCAAATATTTTAGAAGTTTCTTTTTGATCCAACCATTTGTCAATTGGAATTCCAAAACCCATTTTTGGTCTTTCAAATAATTTTTCAGGTAAATAATTCTTCAATATATTTCTTGTTATATATTTTAATTTTTTATTTTTAAGTTTATCTTTGACTGAAATATTGGAAGCAATCTCTGTTAAATTTATGTCAAGAAATGGAGCTCTTACTTCGAGTGAATGAAACATACTACATCTGTCAACTTTCACTAGAATATCATTAGATAAATAATAATTTATATCATTGTATTGAATGGATTCAATAAAGTCTAATTCATTGGATTCTTTGAAAATATTACTTTCAGTATTTAGGAATTCTGACATTTCGTTATCAATTATATTTAATTTCTTATAAAAGTCGGCATTACTGTCAAACTCTAAAATTTTTCTAATCTTTTCTATTTTGTGAGAAAAACCTTGTAGACCAAAACTTTTTTTTACGGGACCACTTATATAATCATAAACTCTATTTGGAACGATTTTTAATATTAAAGATAAAAACTTTCTAATTATCAAAGGCATATATTGATTTAATTTTTTTATTTTGTGTCCAAATAAGTATCTATTATATCCTAAAAATATTTCATCTGCACCATCTCCCGATAATACAACTTTGAGGTCTTTACTTGCATATTTACAGATTATTTCAGTAGGCAAACATGACGAATCTCCAAAGGGTTCATCGAAAATTTGAGGGATTTTATAAATATTTTCTATTAAATCATTAACTGACAACTTTATTTCATGGTGGTCAGTATTCAGATACTTTGCTATGTTTTTTGCGTATACAGACTCATCGTATTCATCTTCATGAAAACCTATTGAGTAAGTTTTAATTTTTTTTGAAGAATTTTTTTGCATTATTGAAGCAACTAAAGATGAATCAATTCCCCCAGACAAAAAACATCCAATTTCAACGTCCGCTACCATCATTTTTGTAACTGATTCCTCTAGTTTTGATTCAAGTTGATCATGTTCATAGGCATTTGTATTTTTTTGATAAATCAATGTTTTTTTTATAATCTTTCCAGAATTAAAAGTTAAAATTTGGTTAGGCATTACTTTAAAAGTATTTTTAAAAATTGATTTCGGTGCGGGAATATAACCTAGCGAACTAAAAAGCTTAACAGATTCTTCATCTATTTTTAATTTTTGAGATTCAAAATAAGATTTTATAGATTTAAGTTCAGAAGCAAAAATAAATTGTGTTGAATCTATATAATAAAAAAGTGGTTTTTCTCCAAATTTATCTCTTGCAAGATAAAGGTTTTTTGTTTCTTTATCCCAAACTCCAATTGAATACATTCCTTGTACTAGCTTTAAAGCCTCTTTTATACCTAACAAATTAATTAATTCTAATAAAACAACTGTATCTGTATTATTAGAAAACTTAATATTAGTTTTATTAATAATAAAATTTCTTAACTTTTTAAAATTATATATTTCACCATTAAATACAATTACATATCTACCATTCTTTGAAACCATGGGTTGATTGCCTTTTTTGGTTAAATCAATGATCGATAATCTTGTATGACCTAAATAAATTCCATTATTATTATCGGACCACGAACCCATAGAATCTGGTCCTCTATGACTAAGTTTTGAAGTCATCCTACTTAATCTCAATATATTTTTTGTGGTAGACTTATTTTGAGTTAAAAAACCTGATATACCGCACATTACTAATTTTTCCGAATTCTTTTATAAATATAGTCGACCATGATTAATACCTGAAAGATTGTAATAGCATAAACAGGCATAAGGTACCTTAAAGTAGCAAGATTTACAAACGAGACAGAAATAAGATAGAATTGTGAAATAATAAAACAATATAAAACCATTTTTTTAATTGATGATTTTCTCATAAATAAAAAAAATATACCCAATAGTGAAAAATACATTAAGATTTTAAATAATTGATTTACTACTTTTATAAGATCATCGTCAATTTCATTAATACCCCCAGATGATTTTTTAAGGCTATCATAGTAAGGAGGGTTAACATTATTGGAATTCAAATAAATCTGTTTTGATCCTGCAGACCACATTCCGACATAATGATAAAATGATAATTCTAATAGATCTTTAAAATTATATTTTAGCATATTTAATAAAATTTCATTCTGATCTTTTTTAAAATGATTATTAACAGTAATATTAAATCTCTTAACTTCGTCAAATTTATGAAATTGATATTGAGCAATTGTTTCATAATCTGACAATAGCTCAGCTTTAAGAAAAACATCATCAATGGAATTTAAAAAAATATTAACGTTTTTAAAATATTCTCCTGACTGATTTAATAATTCTTTATATTTAGGATCATAGTAATTTGAATCAAAATTTTCATTCCCTGAAATAAGTAATAATTTACCGATGATAGTATAAACAAAGACAGAACTCCTATTACTATGTTTTTGAAAAAAAAGGAAATTTTCCAGAGAAAATATTATCATTATTGAAGAAATTACGAGTGATAAATTTCTTTTAAATCTTTCTTTTTTTAATTGTTTTAAAAAAAATAAAATTATAAAAGTCAGAACAATTACAATTCCTATCTTTTTTATTGAAAGAATTAAGCCTAAGGAAATACCCAAGTAAATAAAGTGTCTAACTTTTTTTTTTTTTTTTAAAAATAATGAAAAAGCAAAATTTATTAATGAAAAAAATATACATTCTGGTAGTAAAGTTTTAGCGAAAGATGTGTAATAAATATTAAGGCTGACAGCTAAAAAGAAAACAATTATAAAAATGTATTTTATATTTTTTTGTATTAATGTCATACAAAGATAACTTAAACTTAATGACAAAATTAGAATTTGCATATTTACTATATCAATTTTTATTGATTTTGTTATGTCGATAAAAGCTGGATATATCGAAGAACGATAAGCACTTGAATTCACATAACCTTCAGAATCAGGTAGGTTGAAAGCTAATAACGATGGTGAGAACTTAATTATCAAGAACGAAATGATCGTTAAGAACAGAAAAATAAAGATTTCGAGAGTAATTATTTTTTTAAAATTTAAAGACATTTAAGGAATATCCATTTTTCTCAAAATTTTTGAGTAATTCTTAACTCTTACATTCCAAGAAAATTTTTTCTTAAAATCATTATAAGCGTTTTTTATAATATAATTCTTAAGTTTACTGTTAGATTGAAGTAATTTTATTGCTAATACCCAATCGTCTAAATTTTCTGGATTCACTAATAAACAGTTTTCCTTATGAATCAAAACCTCTTTTAATACTTTTAAGTTTGAAGAAATAATTGGTCTTTTTGAAGACATATATTCAAAAATTTTTAATGGTGACATCCAATTAGAGGTAATGGCACCTCCTGGAACAATGGTGTCTTTTTGATATGGAGCTAGAAGAATTAGTTGCTCACTCATAAATCTACCAATTTCTGTGTGAGATACAAATTTGTTAAGTATGACGTTCTTCGTTTTTGATTTTTGAAAAATATTATCAAAATAATGATTATTTTTACCAAAAATATTAAATTCTATTTCTGGAAACTTTTTTGCTAGTAGAAATATTATTTCAAGGCCCCTGCCGGGTAATAAACTTCCAAAATACCCTATACAATTTTTTTTGATCGATCTCTTTTTATAATGATTTCGAGAGGCATCTGGAAAAACAAAAATATTTAATTTACTTAAATTGACCTCTCCTTGAATAATTTTTTTTAATCTATTTGATATAACTACAAGATTGATCCCTTTTTTTATGACTTTAACTAACAATAATCTCTCTAAAAAAGAATGTCGAAATATAGGTTGATGTAATTCTAATATTACTTTTTTTTTTAGAAGAAATAGAAAACATAAAATTTTAACATTTCTTCCTAAATAAAAATCGAATTTATAAAAATTGAAAAAAGAGAAAAAAATCATTGTAAAAAAATTAAAGATCGGAGCAGGAGATAATTTAAAAAATTTTATTTTAAAAAGGATTTCCAACCCATAGAACTTTGTGAAGTCCTTTTTCTTATCATTGTAAGAAAATAATGTAACATCAAAAAATTTATTTAATTCAAATGCCATATTAATTACATGAAATGAGTTTGCCTGGAAACTTGGAATAACTGAATTAGAAATATAAGCGATTTTTTTTTTACGCATCTTGGAGGATTCTCTGCCCAGCTTTATAATTAATCTTAACCAAACCTTTTATAAAGTTGTAATCAAGATTAGTATCTGGCAAACATTTCTTTAGTGCCCACATTGTTCCAATTTTTTTATCGAGAAGTATTAAATCAGGTGGTTTTTTCATTTGAGACAAAATTCTTAATATATCTGCATTAAAAGATTTCTGACCAACCTTTTTCTCGTTTTTACTCCATAATGTTGGCCCATCGATAAAAATAAATTCATACTCTTTTATTTTTATAGATTTATACATCGAAGCTTTCATATTTAAAATTTTCTTTGTAATTCTTTTTGATAAATTAAAATTAATAAAATCTTTTTGATCTTTTGGAGTGATATCTTTTATTTGTTTGAAATAAAAATTATCTTCCTCATAGGTCTCTAGCAGACCTTTTATATTTGATTCTAAATAATTTTCTTTAAGGGCTTGCGCCATGATTACAGAGGAAATTCCAGAACCAAGCTCAAGAACATTTTTAGGTTTTTTCTTTTTAATGATATCATACAACTCACGGTAATCTGAGAAGCTAACGCCAGTAGAATTAGACTTCTTCATTAATTCTAAAATTAGATTGTAAAGATATCGTTTTTTTTTAATGTAGTTGAAAGCAAAAAACTCATTTAATTTTATAACATAACTAAGCGGATTAATTAGTCTTGGTTTTTGGGTATAGTAAAAATAAATTAATAACGACTTTATTTTTGAATCAAATATTTTATAGAATCTCTCCTTATTTGATAAGAAAAAGGACATTTTAAAAACTTGGGAGTTTATCTTGAATTTCAAACCTCCCCCAATGTTTAACAGTAGTTTTTCTTGTTTTCTTTTCCATGTCATTAATACCTTTATCTTTGTATATTGAGTCGTTATCAAAATGTGTTGTTGAAATTTCCTCTGCTATAAAACCATTTTCAGTTTTAAATTTGTGCCATGTTCCAGGCAAAACCAATGCAGTATCTCCTGGATATAATTTTTTTTCTCTTCCATCAATATTTATATCCATAACACCCCATAGCACTTGAAAAGTTTCTTCTTTTCTTTTATGAAAATGAAATGGATGAGATTGTCCAGGTATTTGAATTAGAATTTTTTTACAATACTCTCTGTTTATGCATTCTATTAAAACACAACCCGTTTCACTGAATTTTTTTACTCCATAATGATGAGAATATTCTACATTGAATTCATTGCCCAAATCAATTCGAGCGTGATTTAACATAGCCTTTACTTTGTGCACATATTTATAAAGAATATTAGCATCAGAGATTTCTGGAAAATTTGCATTTGAGGTAAATAAAGCATCATCTTTTTTTATATCCTGACTCAAAATAATTCCCTCTTTAAAATCACCTGAATAAATTTGATTTTCTTGACATGGCATTGCAAAGTATACGTCATTGATACCCAAAGAATGACCTTTATTCAGAGATTTTTTCATATAAACCCCTCTTCTTAATTCATGAAGACTCTCCCTTTCAATTTCAAGAATATCTCTATTAGGTTTTCCTAAAGTTTTCTTTGAATTTATCCATGAATCAATCCATTTACCAACTTGTTCTGGAGTTGAACTATATTTATTAAGTTTTATATCTTTGGTCTCAACCCCAATATGTCTTTCAAAAATATCAGCCCCAGCAGCCTTGGCTATCGATACAATATTTGAGTCATCTGGATCCTCATGTGTTGACCAACCTATGGTCAGGCCAGGAAATCTCTCTTTAAGCATTTTTATATTACTAAGTTGGCATTGTTCGATATTAGTTGGATAAATAGAGACACAATGCATAATTGCAAGGTCAATTTTTCTGTGTTCGGCAAAACTTACAAGATTATCAATCTCATCTATCTTTAGTCCACCTGTAGAAATTATAGTTGGAAGGTTGGTTTCTGAAATTTTCTCAAGCAGAGGCCAATCATTACTGGAGCAGGAAGCAATTTTTAGAATATCAAATCCAAAATCTAAGATTTTATCAACGGATTCTTCATCAAAAGGTGTGCAGATACTATATAAATTTTGTTTCTTAATTTCTTTTAATAGTTTTTTATAGTCATTATCGGAAATTTTTGTCTCGTTAAATCTCTTAATATGTTTAATATTAGATTCCTGGAAATCTTTGTGTATGAAAGTCTCAAGATTTCTAAATTGAAATTTAAAACCCGCACGAACGTTTCTTTTTTGAATTACTTCAGAGTGTTGATTAATTATTCTTAATCCATGCTCTAAATTGCCTTGATGATTATTAGCAATATCTAGAACGAATAAATCTTTGAAGTTAAAACCCATTTTTTAATAAACTATTTGTTTTTTAAAAGTTAATTTAATTTCTGACAATTTTTTAGCAATTTTTTTACCAGAACCACCTGAACCATAAATTAATGAAGGTTTATATTTTCCTACCCTAATTTGTTTAATTATCTCAATATATATTTTTTCACTATCTAAATCAACGTTATGAACATTGTTTGATCTTAGTCTATTCTCTTGCCTGAACCCTATATTTACTACTGGAACTCCTAGATATGCACACTCTCTAATACCTACGCTAGAATTTCCTATAAGGCATTTCGAGTTTCCAATTAATTTAAGAAATTTCATATCATCCAAATGTTTTAAAAAATGAATATTATCAACATCATCTAGCTCTCTAAAAGATCTTATACCCTCTGCAAGTGACGATGTTCCAGCATCTGGATTTGGCCAAAACCAAATAACTTGACACTTGAGTTTTTTTATTGCTTTCAACAATATATTTATATCATCTCTTGATTTAGTAAATCTGTTTGTGTCAGAATGTTGTAAAACAACTACATATGGATCTTTTAAATCTATTTTTGGTCCTACACCATTTAACCTTATATCTTGAAGTTTAATAAGTTTAGATTCCTCTGCTACGTCAATGGAGGGACAACCTGTGTTAAAGATATTCTGCTTTTTTTCACCCATTTTGATTACTCTTTTATAAGAATCTTCATTTGAAACGAAATGAAAATCAGATAATTTTGTTATACTATGCCTTACTTTTTCATCGATATTGCCTGTTACTTCTCCACCTAAAATATGAATCAAAGGTATATTCATATAACTACTTGCTATTGCTGTAGCGATTGTCTCATATCTATCAGCAATTGTGACAACTGCGTCAGGTTTTTTATTTTCAAAGAATGTGGCTAGTTCACATATCATATTACCTGTTGTTTTAGGTTGTGAAGAAATTCTTTCATCATCATGTAATGAGTTGATAAGCCAATCATAATCAAAGCCAAAAGCCTTTAGTCTATCGTGCACATGACCATATTTATTGGAAATCATTGATGCAGCCACCACTACTGAAACAGCTAGAGATTTATCTTTTTTACAAGAAGATATTACAGTTCGAATTCTGGGCAAGCTCGCCCTTGCTGTAATTACAAAAACTAATTTTCTTTTCTTCTTTAACATCTACTTCAATAATTTTCCAAGCACTATATTTTCAGCTTTTTGTAAACTTTCTTTACTATACCCTCCTATATGAGGTGTTATAATTAAATTCTGGTTATTTTTAGCATAAGATATAATTTTTTTATGTAGTTTAGTTAAAAATAAATGTTCGTTATCTAATACATCTAACGCAGCTCCATTAATTTTTTTTTTTTTTAAGAAACTCAAAAGATGTTCATGATTTACAACTTCACCTCTTGATGTATTTACTAAGAAGCTACTTTTTTTCATTAATGACAAATATTTTTCATCGAAAAAATTGTGATTTTTTTTATTATAATCAATATGAATTGAAATAACATCAGATGATCTGCATAAGCTTTTAATTGTTGTATTACGTCGTGATTTGACAATATCATAATACAATATATTCATCTTAAAACTTTTAGCTAATTTGGATAAAATCTTTCCGATTCTTCCATAACCAATTATACCTAAATTTTTCCCGTTTAGATCATTTCCTAAAAAAAGAGTCCTATTCCAATTAAATTTTTCCACATGATCTTTAGCATTACAAATATTTCTTGTAAGATTAAGTATTAAACCAATAGTTAATTCTGCAGTTGCATTAATATTTCTAATTTCCTTTTTGTATTCTTTAAGACTTATAAGACATATTTTTCTTTTTCTCACATAATCTTGGTCAATGTGATTTAATCCTGTTGTTGGCGTAAAGATCATTTTTAAAGCTTTGCAATAACTTAATAAATCTTTATTTAAAAAATATTTAAGTCTAACATGTAAATATTGGATATTTGCCAGTTTTTTGATCATATCCTTTTGTGAAGTAACTCCAAAAATCACATTAAACTTTTTCTTAAGTTTATTTAATGTATTTGGATCAAAATTATCTGTCTCGGTTATTAGAAGTGTTTCTTTTTTCATAAAATAAATTTTTGTTTTTAATTAAAAGTTCCTGCAGTTTAAAATCAAAATTCTCATCTATATCAAATGAATAAAATGAATCTACTTCTACCCCAATCACTTTTGATCCAAACAATATTCTTTTTTTTATTAACTCACTCTTAATAATATATAAATAACCAACTCTATGGTAATAAATTGGACTTCTTTGTCTTAAGCTACCCTTTTTATCAATATCAATAATTGGTTTAAGAAAATTGTCACTCATATTATAGATCGAATGAAGTAAATTTCTTTTTAATTTACTAACAGTAATTAAATTATCAGGTTTTAGTTTTTTAAATTTGTTTATACATTCAATAACTTTATTGTGTTCTCTTAATGGACAAGTTGGCTGAAAAAGAACAACTGCATCTATCTTCTTTTTAAACATTGACTCATATTTTTTAAGAGCGTGAGTAATTACGTCAATCTGCAAGACTTTATCGCCTGCCAAGCTTAGAGGTCTTTTAATCGGAATAATAAATTTTTTTTTTTTTGAAATTTCTATGATCTCAGGGTCATCTGTAGACAAAACAATATCAGCAAAAAAATCTTTCAAATCATTAACTAAATCAAATGTCCAAGAAATTAATGGTTTATTGTTGAAAATCTTCTTATTTTTATTTGGAATTCCTTTAGAGCCTTTACGAGCATTTATCATCGCCAAAAAATTCATATTTCACACACTATCAAAAAATAGTAATATTACACATTAATTTAAAAAATGAAAATATATCAGTCATATACTAATTAATTTATTATGAATTCAGAAAGGGGTAATATTGTTCCATAACTTTTTTAAAAGAGTTTTAAAGTTAATTTTAAAACCAATTTGGTCCTTTAATGAAATGTCAAGATTGGTCTTTATGTATTATTCTGATATTTGGTTTAGAAAAAAATTTAGTTTTTTAAAAATTGAGAGAAAAAATTTCAAACCTCAGTCTGATGACCTTAGAAGAATATGGATTAATATTAAAAAATCTAAACCAGATTTGTGTCTAGAATATGGAAGTGGAATCTCATCTGCAGTAATTTTAGATGCTTTATCTACTCCTAATTCTAAAAGCAAACTTATTTCAATTGAATCAAATAAAAAATGGGCAAATAATACAAAAAAAATGCTCACCAATTCTGGAGTAAACGGGAATTTTGATTTAAAAGTATTAAATCCAGTTACAGAAAAGATTGTTTTGAGTTTATCTAAAGATGCTGCTGAATTTTGGTATCCCTCAAAGATTAATCCCTCTAGAGGAAACATTGTTTGTTTAAAATATCCATATATTTTGAAGAATATTTTACCAGATTTTATTTATATTGATGGTCCAGACCCAAATGATATTAAAGATTTCAAATCAAGCCAAGATGATTCGCTCATACCTTGTGTTATTGATATTCTATATTTAGAAGAAAAACTAAAAATAGGTACATTGGTTCTAATTGATGGAAGAGACTTTAATGCAAATATTTTATGGTCTAATTTTAAAAGAAATTGGAAAAAAGAGATTTTTAATAATCAGGGAATGACCTTATTTAAATTAATTCAATAAAAAAACTATTGCTTTGTGTAAATTGATTAATTAATCATTATAATAATTAAACTATTAGTAAAAAAATGAGTTCAAAAATAGAACTACCTTTTCTAGATATAAAGCTTGGTGGATCACCTGTTGTAATCGCGGAAATTGGTATTAACCATAATGGATGTCTTGATACTGCAATTAAAATGGCAGATCTAGCCATAAAAAATGGTGCTGATATTGTTAAACATCAAACACACTTTGTAGATGATGAAATGTCTTTGGAAGCAAAAAAGATGAAAATTGGTTATATTGGTGATTCTATTTGGAACCTAATGAAGGAATGTGCATTGAAAAAAGAGGAGGAAATTAAACTAAAGAAGTTTGTAGAGGATAAAAAAATCACGTATTTAAGTACTCCCTTTTCTCGATCAGCTGCAAATTTTCTTAACGATATAAACGTACCTGCATTTAAAATAGGATCAGGTGAATGCAATAACTATCCTTTAATTGAACATGTTGCAAGTTTTGGTAAACCAATCATATTAAGTACCGGTATGAATAATATGAGATCAATTGATAGATCAGTAAGAATAATGAAAAAAAAAGGAGTTAAATTTGCACTCATGCACACAACAAACTCTTATCCAACTCCAGATGAAAGTGTAAGATTAGGAGGTATATTAGAGTTAAAAAGAAAATATAAGAACACAATAGTAGGAATCTCTGACCATACACTAGGCAACTTAGCTTGTTTTTCGGGTGTTGCTTTAGGAGCCGACATAGTCGAAAGACACTTTACAGATAATATGAAAAGAAAAGGACCAGATATAATATGTTCAATGGATCCAGACTCTTGCAGAGAATTAAGTGATGGAGTAAAAAGAATCTCCCAAATGCGAGGAGGCAAGAAAGGTTTAGAAGATTGCGAAAGAAAAGTTGCAAGTTTTGCTTTTGGATCAGTTGTAAGTTCAAAAAAAATCATGAAAGGAGAAAAACTAACCAAAAATAATATCTGGGTAAGACGTCCGGGAAATGGGTTTTTTAAAGCTAAAGACTACAAAAGATTAATTGGTAAAATAGCTTCAAAAGATATTAAAAATAATTATCAGTTGAAGAAAAATGACGTCAAATAAAATTAGCATTTGTGCTTTTACAGGAACAAGAGCAGATTTCCCCAGAATAAAAAGTGTACTAGAAAAAATTAAAAATGATAAATACTTTGACTTAAAGATTGTTGTTACAGGATCCCATCTTCTTAAGTCTGCAGGGAATACTTATAAAGAAATATTAGATGAATATTTTAAAATTGATTATAAAGTAAAAATGTTTAGTGATCCTCCTGATGATTCTCTTTATGGAGGAGCAAAAGCATTTGCGAGATGTTCATCAGGCATCTCTGATGTTTTAAGAAATTATAAACCGGATTTAGCTTTAGTTACAGTTGATAGAGTTGAAACACTTGCAATAGCATCGGTTTGCGCTTTAATGAATATTCCAATCGCTCATGTACAAGGAGGTGAAGTAAGCGGAACCATCGATGAATCTATAAGACACGCAGTAACTAAACTTTCTCACATACACTTTGTTGCAACAAAGCAAGCAAAAAAAAGGGTGATAAAACTTGGAGAAAATCCAAAACATGTTTTCAACGTTGGTTGTCCTTATATTGATATAATAAACAAAGAAAAAAAAAATAAAAATAAAAAAAAAGGTCTTCCACGAAACTTTGGAATTTTTACAATGCACTCGGTTACAACTGATCTTAGAGAAGCCAAGTTACATTTTATTGAAGTAACAAAAGCGATTGAAATAATTTCAAATGATTTTTTTATTTTTGCTTTCATACCTAATACCGACCCAGGTCGTAACTACATTTTAAAAAAATTAAAAACTCTAAGGAATATAAAGATTTTGAGTCATCTCAAATCAAAAGAGTTTTTATCTTTGATGAAAAATGCAAGTTTTATGTTTGGTAACTCATCTGCAGGAATTAGAGAAGCCGCTAGCTTTAAACTACCAGTTTTGAATATTGGAACAAGGCAAAGAGGGAGAGAACACTCAATCAATGTAATTCACTCTGGATTTGATAAAGAAGAAATACTGAAAAAAATAAAGTTCCTTCTAGAAAATAATTTATTCAGAAAGAAATTAAAAACATGTAAAAATATTTATGGTGACGGAAAATCTGCTGAAAAAATAATAAAAAAATTAAAACAAATTGATATTTCAAGTAATATTCTCCAAAAAAGGTTTTATTAATGGTACATAAAAAAAAAGTTCTAGTTACTGGGGGTGCAGGTTGTATTGGGCTTGAAGTTTATAATCAATTATTAAAAGAGGGATATCATCCAATTGTTTACGATTTGATAGAAAAGATCCAAAAAGTATCAAAGTTTGTAAAGCTTAAAGAATTTTTCTACGGATCAATTCTTGATAGAGCTTTACTAAGTAAAGCAATGCAAAATGTTGATTATGTAATTCACCTTGCGGCTCACTTGGGAGTGCAAAGGACAGAAGAGGAACCATTAAGGTGTTTGGAGATTAATATCAATGGATCTAAAAATGTATTTGAAACAGCTCTTCAATCTAATGTTAAACGTGTAATCTTTGCTTCATCATCTGAAGTTTATGGTGAGCCCTTTGACAAATATGTAAATGAAAATTCTATAACACAAGGTAAATCAGTGTATTCAGTTTCAAAGTTGGCTGGGGAGGAATATTTGAAAGCATTATGTAAAGAAAATAAAAAATTTACTGGAATTGTAATTAGATTCTTCAACACTTTTGGGCCTTATCAAACTGCTCAATTTGCAATACCTAAGTTTATAAATTTAGTTAAAAATAATGCTTCACCCATAATAAATGGTACCGGAGAACAAATTCGATCCTATTGCTATGTTTCAGACTCAGCACAAGGTACTGTTAATGCACTGAAAAAAGCTAAATATAATAATAACTTCTCAATTTATAATATTGGAAATCCTAATAATTCTATCTCTGTATTAGAATTATCTAGAAAAATTATTAATTTATCTAAAAAAAATATTAAACCGAAAATAAATAGAGATTTTTCACAAACAGATAGAATAAAAGAAAGAGAAGTTTTTGCAAGGTTGTGTGATATATCTAAGGCTAAATCTGAATTAAAATTCTCTCCTAAAATAAATTTAATTTCTGGTCTAAAAAAAACCTATAATTCACAAATCCTTTGGGAAGACTGGCCAAAACATAATAAAGTATAATGCAAAAGATGAATGTTCTTGGTTTAATTTTGGCAAGAAAAGGATCGAAAGGTCTTAAAAACAAAAATCTTAAAGATATAAATGGATTTTCTCTTATTGAATTAGCTATTCTGGCCGGGCTTGAATCAAAAGTAATCACGGAAATTGTTTTTTCAACGGATTATAAAAAATCAGATGTTGGTAATCTTGCTAAAAAATATTACTCAAAACGACCTAAGCATTTATCTAAAGATAAAACGCTGTCTTTTGAAGTCATAGAATACTTGTTAAAAGAATTTAAAAAAAAAAATTATTGCCCTGATTATATAATTCTCATTGAACCACCATGTCCATTTCGAGATGGAAAACTAATTGATAAAGTCTTTAAGCTAAACCTAAAAATGAAATCTGATTCCATGGTTACATGTAAAGAGGTCAATGATGCTCACCCAATACGGATAAAAAAAATAGATAAAAATTTAAACCTTACAGGATATTGTCTTGAAGAACCAGAATTTGGACTTCCAAGACAAATGCAAAAGCCTGCTTATTTGAGAGATCAAGCAGTTTATATACTAAAAACAAAAAATTTCAAGAATAAAAAATTTGGTATTTATGGCAAGAGGCGACACGGATTCTTAAATAAGAATTTAACTGTAAATATTGATTATCCTATTGACTATGAACTTGCTAAAACTTTATTTAAAAATAAAAATTTCAAAATACTTTTTCCAAACACAAAACCTTTAAAATTTAAAAGGACTATAAAATGATTTTTTTAATTTCAATTTTAATGCTCATATCGCGACTTTTAAAAAAAAAATTAATTCTACCTATTCGTAAACAGAGAATAGTTAATCAATATATTTTGGAATTGTTTTAAAATGAAAGTGAGTATCTTAACCAGTCATTGTCTAAGACATGAATATCTTTTAAAAAAAATATCATCTTATTTTAATGTGTTTGAAATCTTCAAAGAGACCAAAAATGATAAATTTAATCATCTAAAATTTGCAAAAAAGAAAGGAGAAAAGTTTCTTATAAAACATATGGAGGATTTTGAAAAAGCTGAAGAGAAACATCTTAAAGAATATGTAAAAAAAACAGATATTCCTAAAAAATCAAAAATCTTTGAATGTAGAAAAGGAGGAATAAATGATCTAGAAGTAAGAGAAAGAATCTTAAATAGCGAATCAGACATATTTGTAGTTTACGGTACCAGTTTAATTGGAGATGCAATACTTATGACTAATAAACCATTTATTAATATTCATCTTGGTTTGTCTCCATATTACAAAGGAATGGCATGCAGTATTTGGCCGTTCTACAATAATGAACCGGAATATAATGGAGTTACAGTTTTACATTTAGATAAAGGAATAGATTCAGGGAATATAATACATCAAGGATTAGTAAATTTGGATATTAATGATTCAATTCATGATGGAAGTATTAAAGGAATCATTTCAGGGGTTGACCTATTAATAAAATCATTGGAGGAATTTTCTTTAAGAAAATTGAAATCTTTTAAACAGACAAAGAAGGGTAAAACATATTTTCAAAAAGATTTAACCGAAAAAATACTTAATACAGTATATAAAAATTGGACACAACAAAAAATAAATGAATACGTAAAGTGTCAAGAAGAAAGGCAGCAAAAGGTAAGGTATATAAAATGAATAATTCGAAAAGGTTTTGGGAAACAGATGCTTCTATTAATCAATTTAAAAATAAAAAGCGATTTGATTTCTTTCGATCTGAAACTTATTTACATGAAAAAATAAAATGTAAGATAGGCTCTATTCTTGACGTAGGATGTGCCTCCGGAAGACTTATTGAATTATTAAACCTCTATTATAAAGATTTTGATTTTCTAGGAATTGACATTGTTGAAAATCAGATTATGCAAGCTAAAAGAAATTATCCTTCATATAAATTTTCATGTTGTGATATTTTTTCTTTAGATAGTCTAAATAAATATGAATTAATAAATGCAACTGGTGTGTTTCAACATGAAACCAAATATAAGAGACTACTAAAATTTTTATGGGATAGAACCTCAAAATATTTTCTTTTTGATGTAAAGTTTTTAGACTACAAGAAGGATTTGAATAATATTAATAAAGCTTTTTGTAATATTGATAACAACCTAGTTCCCTTTATAATACTTTCTCCACAAGTCTTTTTTAATTATTTAAGGAAATTGAGGAACCTTCAGTCAGTTAACATCATTGCCTATGAAACAGAAAAAAATAGTATCACTACTCTTCCCTCAAATATCAAAAGAATGATTTCTGCTGGAATTTTATTGGAGAAAAAAAATTCAAAGACCAAACTTCAAAATGAATTCATAAATTATGATCAATCTTTATTGGTAAAAAAAATAGAAAAAGTTTATCACAGCATACTAGCACATTATAATTCCTGACGAATGGTGTTTTTATTTTGCCATTTCATGTAGCTAAAAGAGTCGATAAAAGTATCATTATTTCTTTTTAGTTCTTTCATAAATTGTTGCAGTTTATAGGAATAGATTGATAAAAATTGGATTGTCAAATGATACTTTGGCTTAATAGAATTCCTACTTCCATAGTGAAGGCAGTTAGTAGTGTCAGCAAAAATAATCTCGCCTTGATCTGCAGTCATTTTAAATGGTCTGACTTTTCCAAGTCTCTTCTCGACCATAGAGTCCTCAATTCTATCTTTTAATGAAACTAATCTAAATTTTAAAAGACTGGATCTTATAAAATCTGAACTTTGTTTTGAAGATAATAATGTTAATGGACCTGAATCCTCATGAATTGGATAAATAGGTATAAAAACCTTAAGTTGATATCTATCCTCTCTATCAAAATGAAACAACTGAGACGACTGCGGATTAGTTGTTTTATTTTTACTATACCAAACACTAGCGTGCGTTAAAATTGGTGTGCTTTCAAGATAAGAAGAAATAATTTCCTGGAAATCCTTGTCTTTTAAAAAATTAAGAATCTCTTTATGTTCTAATACGTTTATTGTGTGAATTTTTAGAAAGCTCTCTTTGCTCTTGTTCTTTGATCTATTGATTATTACTTTTGGAGGAAATTTTTTCTTGGTATAAACTATAAGTTTTTTAAAATTGTTATTTTTCTTAAAGTTTATTTTAGCAAAACCTTGATTTCTTTTAATGAGTACTTTATTTGATTTGCTAAATTTTTTATTATCACTAATTAAAAATTTCCTTAAAATATAATCTACAGTTAAATAAAGATGGGAAAATCTTAACTTTTTAATTATGTCTGCTAATGGTGAAAAAAAAAATGTTTTAAATGATCTTATCAATTTCTCTCCTTACTCTAATTATACTGTCTCCCTCTGAATTACCAATTAATTTATCAAGAATTTTTTTATCTTTATTACTTATGCTTTTATTAAAATCAACTCTCAAATTTTTTTTTACATATTTAACTGCTTCTTTAATTGAATAAACGTTCTTAATTAAAGATCCGTAATTATGAATATATTTTTCATATTTTATATTTTTTGCCTCACCAAACATACAATTAATTGTTGGAATTCTATAACAAGCACTTTCTATTAAAGCCATTGAATTAAATCCCAAGGAAAAACAAGCATTTTTAAGTAAATCGGATGCTAGTGATTTTGTATCTAAAATTAAATTTTCACCTTTAATCTCTTTTAATTTATTTTTCATAAGCTCGAAGTCTCTGCTCTTAGATTTTAAAATAAATTTATAATCGTAAAGATCTTCACTTAAAACTTTAACTAAGTTCAAGAAATCATCACATAAATTCTTCCAAGACATTTTACTGTTAATACCCAGTTGTGAGGGAAGACTCTTATATAGTCCAGGTAAAAACATTATAATTTTCATTTGCTTGACTTCAATCTTAGCATTTAAAATTTTGTCAAACCTTGGAGAACCGCAAATAATTAAATTTTTTGCATTGTGATTTTGATGTTTTATTAAGATTTTTTTTATTGTTTCGTTATAAACTAATATTTTTTTTCCAGGAAATTTTATTCTTTTTGATAAAATTTTTATATAATCTCTATATTCTCCTTGAGTCATTAGACCCTCTTTATGAAGACAGATTGAGGGAATATTTAATTTTTTTAAATGAATTATTACTTCATCTTCTTCTGAACCAAAATTAAATGTTACAAATAGTTGAGCATTTAAGCCTTTAAATGCTTTTACTAAATAGTGTCTAAAGTTATCCAAATGTTTTTTATTATTTCTTACAATTTTAAAATTATGTTGATTAACTTTCTTTTTGAAACAAAAGTTTGATAAACTCTTTGTAAATTTTCTGTTCAATTGAAGTAATTTAAATTTTTTATCTGAGAAAACTTCTTTGATCTCATCGTTAAAAACTCCCTTTTCTAAAAAAAGGATATTTTTAGTATGATTAAATCTACTTTCTTTTGGTACGATGGAATATAAATAAAAATTTACTATCCACGAATTAAGATTCACTCTTAGAAAAAAATAGAAAAAAAGAGGGAATGTAAAATCTCTCAACTTTGTTCCAACAAAATATCTTAGCCTAGATATAAAATAAGTCATTCAGTATTCAGATAGAACCTGAGGTTGAAGGTCCCATCCCAACACTTGAATTGTTGTCTGAATTTTTAGGGTTGAAATTCCCTTGTTCTTGAATAGATGTGTCTGAATCATTAAGGTATGTAGACATATACTCTTGTCTCAATGATTCCCAAATTTTATCGCCCTCGTAGGTTAGCTGTTCAGCTCTTTCAATATCTTTCCATCTTTTTTTTGGAAATTTTACATACATAGCAAATGTCCTTCTGAGACCTTTCATCTGATCTGGCGAAAAATCTGGAAGATTAAGCATAGTATCATCAGAATTTGCAGGACAAATTGAGTTTGGATCAAGATAGTTATTTTTCACTGCTAATCTTCTTAAAGGTGTTCCAAAATAAGGTTGTAAAATCGAACAGCTCATCTGATCTGCCTGCCATTGTCTATTTAACTCTATTGTGTCAAAAGCAAGCTCTCTTGTTTCTCCTGGAAAACCAATAATATTATTAACAGTAAATGGAACACCATACTGATGAGGAATTTGCAAAGCATCAACAGCTGATTTATTACTATACTTTCTGTCAATAACATCAGCTCTGAATTTTTCGTTACCATGCTCCATCCCAAATGCAAGCATATGAAGTCCAATGTCTTTCAATTTTTTTATTCTCTCATGAGTAACTGTTTCGACCCTCGTCTGACACCAAAAAGGTAATTTAAAATCTTTGTACATTTCACAAAATTCATCAAATTCTTTGTTAGACCATGCAAAAAAAGTGTCAGCCCAAAAATATACATATTCAACTTTCATAACATCTCTGAGATAAAGCAAATCTTTTCTAACCATATCTATGCTTCTTTTTCTAAAAAACTTTCCAGTTGTGGCGTTATCGTATAATACGTTCTGAGAAGGAGAGTTGCAGAATGTACATTTGTAAGGACAACCTCTATGTGTTTCCATAGGCATCATTCTGTACATTTTTCCATACATTGGTCTGTAGAATCTCGAATCATCAAATATACTTAAATCAGGAAGCTCTAAATTATTTACATCAACAGGGTTTATAATGCCATTTTTTAAAATATTTCCATTTTTTGTTTTTACCCAAAGATTAGTAACATCATCATATTTATCTCCGGCACTTATTTTATTTGCTAGATCAGTGATTGCATTTTCTCCCTCTCCAACACAAACCATATCAATCACATCATACTTTATTGCAACCTCAGGAGCAAATGTAGCAAATACACCTCCTAAAATAGTTGGTATATTGAATTTTTTGATTGATCTAAGAAGCTGAACAGCTAATAAAAATGTACTCTCTGTTGAGGTTACTGCCACCAAATCAGGTTTAAATTTTTCAACTTTTTTTATTAAATCTCCGGTAGCACTAGTATGTTTTCTCATTGAATCAGCCTTGGACTCGTATGGTCTAACTAGTAAATTACCTACAGCAACTTTATTCTTTTGAGAATTCTTAAATGTTATATATTCATCTGCATCAAGATCATAATCAGAAGTATCGAAAAGTTCAACCGAGTGGCCATCCCTCTTTAATAAACTTGAAAAAATGGCTATAGCAGGTGGAACCAAACTCTCTGACCTTTGATTTGGATAAATAAATAGTACTTTACAACTCATAAAACTCTTTTTCTAAATTTACTAGCAATATAATATACTAAAATTTAATTTATAATCTTTTTTTTAAAAAATAATTCAGCTTCCTTTAAATCTTTAATTGAGTCAATATTTGGAAAATATCCCTTACATTTTATAAAACCAGTCCGCTTTGGTAGATTATTTCCTTTTAATATACTTTTTCTGGTAAAAGCATAAACCAAACCGTTTCTTATATATCTTTCATCAAGCATTTGTCTTGCAATAATTTTCTTTCCATCCATAGAAGAATAACTCAAAAATCCATCTTCATTTAACTTGAGCTGTTTCTTTTCGTGAAATTTCTTGTCAATTTTTGAAATAGACCAAACTGCTTCGTATTTTTTTTCCTCCAAAAGTTTTACTGCTCTTTCTAATATTGACTTTGATCTTAATGGTGAAGTCGGTTGAAGCATCAAGACTATGTCATATTTGGTATTATCAATTTTTTCTATTTTTTTTAGTGCATGAATTAAAACAGGCATGTCTGGAACTCTTGGTCCGCTCAACTTTTTTGGTCTCATAAATGGACAATCTAACCCAAATTCAATTGATATATCTCGAATTTTTTTATTATCAGTTGATACAACAGCCCTATCAATAAATTTTGATTTAGAAACAACCTTTGCAGTGTAAGCAATAAGTGGCATGCCATTAATTTTTTTTATATTTTTAAGTTTTATTCCCTTCGACCCACCTCTTGCTGGAATAATTGCTAATACTTTTTTTTTTTCATTTTTGAACATTAATATAAAACTTGTTTCCTTCTTTTTTCTGAATCAGAGAGGAAAATACTATCAATTATTTTCATAGTCTCAATTCCATAATTGAGATTAATAGGACTTTTATCATTATTATTTAAATGATTTAAAATATGTTGAATCTCTGCAATAAAGTCGTCTTTTCTCTCTTTTTTAAAATCTATTTTTTCATAGTTATCATCTTCTAGTATTTCTATACGATCAGAATTGCCTGAAAAATTACAAATCCATTTTATTAATCCTCTCTCACATGTTGCTACGACATTTTTAGAATGAGGCTTTGTTTCAACATCCTGAACTACTCGTCCAGACAATCCCCTATCTGATCTTAAATTTACAAATGAGATTGAGTCATAATCAAGATCACTATCTTTTTTAAATACGAGATCCGCACTCACATAATTAACTCTTCCATTACCTGAAATTATAGATAAATGATGCCAAATATTTATTGCATGTGAATGTTCGCAAGTTGCTCCTCCACCAACTTTGAAATCACCAAGATAACTATCAGATGGACCATCTAACCATGGATGGGCTTTAAAGATTCCATCCCATTTTTCTCTAAACTCCACATCAAGAGCCTTTAATTCTCCCAATCTTTTATTAACAATTAGTTTTCCCATCTCTTCCATTGATTTTGAAACAATATGATTATATCCAATGAAAAATTTCACATTAGATTTTTTATTTAGATTTAATAAATTTATCAATCTAGAATCAAAAGGAAATGTCAAAGGCTTTTCAATCAAAACTGCCCTCACTCCATCTAAATCAAGACTATTAAGTATATCTACATGACTATCAGGTGGTGTTCCAATAATTATTAAGTCAAAATTTTTATTTAATTCTGATGAATTTGTTAAGTTAATGTTGTTATCCCAAAATCCATATCTAGCAGGATAAATCTCCTCTTTTGTCCTCTTTAGTGCATTATCATCGATGTCAAAAATTGTTACATCAAGATTTTGTGATCTGCAAGCGTAAGCCAAATGATTTCCAATAGATCCAGCTCCAAATATTTTTACTTTCATAAATTATGACCTAATTAATATTGTAAATTTTATCTACATATTTTTGTGAAGACATCCTATGCGATATTAATATTACAGTAAATTTTTTCTTTCTTAATTGTTTAATTATTTTTTCTTCAGATTTTTCATCAACAGATGAAAAGGTTTCATCAATAATAATAACCTCTGGTTCATGATATAATGCTCTAGCAAGAGATATTCTTTTAATCTCACCTCCTGATAGATTCTTTCCTCCATCTTTAACTAGTTTTTTATAATTCATTTTATCCAAATCACAAATACTCATTATTTCGTTCATTTTAGTTTTTACAAACTTTTTATCTAAAATTATATTTTCCATTACATTTCCCTCAAATAAGCTGCAGTTTTGGGTTACATATCCAATATTTTTCCTTAAAGTTTCAGTGTTAATTTCATTAATATTTTTTTCATCAAAATATATATTACCCTTACTTGGATTATAAAGTTTTACAAGTAAATCAAGAAGAGTTGTTTTTCCAGATCCACTTTGACCAATTATTTGTGTTATTTTTCTCCTCTGAATTTTTATATTTACATTTTTTAAGAGAGTAATATCTTTATTCTCTTGGGTGCTATAAAAACTAAAATAAAGTTTACTAACTCTAATAATTCTACTAAAAATATCTTCATTGATTTCTACTTGTTGTTCAACATTTTTAGATTTGAAGTCCTTTATAAACTCATCATAAATATTTGTATAAGCATATTTTATACTTTCTATGTTAGCTATTTCTTTTACAAAGTTAATTGAGGACTGATAAAGTTTATAAAAAATTAAAAAAAAGAAAATTAAGTTTGGTAGATAATCTTTAATTGCATTTTCGTAGTTAAAAAAAATAAATACAGTCGCAATCAAAAACACAAATAAAAATTCTATTAAGTCTTGCGGAAGTGTTATAAAAAATTTACTTTGTATTCTAGTTTTTTTTAATGAATCAGTCTTTTTTTTTATTTTTCTGAGAAAAAATTTTTTTGAATTTAAAAGATAAACTTCTTTTATACTAAAAATTATTGAAGAGAATAAAGAAGTAAGATTCTCCTGTTTTATAGTTTTTTGTTTACCAATTTTATTAACTTTGTCCAGATAGCTTTTAATTATTAAAATATAAATAATAATAAAAAAAAGAATTACTGACATTGTAATATAAAAATTGACAAGAATTGAAGTTATGATTAAGACAACTATTATTACAAAATTTGATAGTAAGTTCGTAATTTTAAATATCATCATAGAGGTTGAGTCAGTGTTTCTTGCTAATTTCTCAATTAATTCTCCTCTAGGGAATTTCATTAAATTTGAATAATCTTTACTTAGGATTGACTCCAAAATATAGGAGTGCAGAAGTGACCTCAATTCCTCTGCAGAAATAATACTTACAATCTTTCTACATATGACGATAATAATTTTAAATAAAAGAATAATCGCTAATATTATAATTAAATCTTCGAATTCTAGATAAAATCTACCTATGAGATCTTTTAAAAAAAAATTACTGACGCTCTCATTTTCATTTAAAGTGGAGAGTATTGGAATGATAGAAGTTATTGATATTGATGTTAATAGACCTTCTAAAAGACAAAGTATAAAAATAAGTACAAAAACAAGCTTTATATTTTTCATTACTTTTTGCAAGCTTGAAATTATTTGTAAATAACTAAAATATTTCATTTTTTTTTAGAATCATTATTTCTCTTTTTCCCGAAAAAGCAACGTCGACTACTATACTTTTCCCATCATTCGACCATCTCGGATGTAAATCATTTTTGTTAATACCAAAATATCTCTTTGGTAAAAAAAATTCACCAACTAAAGTTTTCTTTTTTCCATTTACTGTAAATAACCTCTGATTACCTAAAAAGTTCTGATAAGTATCTGTCAAAAAAATTTTTCTATTCTTAGGATTAACTGAAGGATGTCCATCTAAGTTTTCTGGAAAACCATTAATCATTTTTTTTCTTCTATTTTTTATATTAAAAACTGCATACCTAAAAACATCTTTTTTGACAGTAAAAATTAAATGATCTTTATCAATCCAATTAAAGTGAGAAATGACTTCATTCTCTTTTGAAATTTTTGCAAGAATATTTTTTTTATAATTATAAATAAAAAAATGAGTTTTCTTTTTTGTATCTTTTGACCATAAAAAAAAGAATACAAAAAATTCACCACATGGAGACCAACTTAAATGATTGAAATATGAATCATTACAATTTTTAATATTTAGATAGTCAAATAAATCTTCTGTTGATAAGACTTTTTTAAATATATTTTTTTTTAAATTTACTACTCCAATTGAATTTTTGAAAAAATTTTTTCCAGTAAAACCATATCCTGGTCTCATTTCTTCAAGTTTTTTAAAATCAAGGCTAAGGCCCAAACTATTATCTTTATTTATATCAAAAATTGGGTGATTAATTTTTTTTATTAATTTGTTTGTTTTTAATTCCTTAATTATAAAAATCTGCCTTTTATCTCGCATAGCATTAAAACCTAAGTTTTTTGAATTGTTTAACCAAAAAATTCTTGCTCCCATTTGAGTGCTCCAAGCAACACTTTCACCAAGACAAATTTCTTTATTTAATAGAAGATCAAAACAAATTATCTGAACGGATTTATTTCTTTTTTTGTTATAAAATATATATCTATCACAATTTGAAAAAGGAGTTATGTCATAATAACCACAAAAAATATCATCTTTCCAACTTAGAATCCTATACTTATAACTCTTATTAATGGAATATTTTTTATAAAGAAACTTTCTTAAGATAAATAAGATTTCTTTTACTAATGATTTAATCAAAATACGTTTCCATTGTCATATTCTATAACATATCTCTTAGCCTCTAAAATAGATCTCTTAATAACTTGTTTTGAATCTCCTCCTAACAACCCCCATGAAATATTTTCTCTTATAATGAATCTTCTAAAATCAAATTCAGAGGGCTGTTTTTTTGTGAATTCTTTAACAATTTTCTTACAACTTAAATAATATGTTTTTCTTTTTTTCTCAATTTTTAAAATTTCTTTTTTATAATTTAATCCATTTACTTTAACGCTTTCTGAAAGATTTTTTTGTTTTGTTCCTTTAACTGCAATAAAATAGTCATATGATTCCCAACCTTCAATTTTTTTTGATGAATCAAGTAAAATTCTGAAACCATGCTTTTCTAATAAAATTTTCCAACAATTAATTGTAAAGAATCTGTAATGATTATGATTAAAATATTCTAAAGGAGATCCAAAAATTTTATCTGATCTCCATCTTACAATTAGATGTCCAGATTCTTTGAGAGTAAAATAAATTTTTTTTAAACTTTTATTTACATCATAAGAGTGTTCTAAAGATCCTAAACTTAGAACAACATCGAAAAAATCTTTTTTAAATTTTAGATCTTCACCAGAACTGATTTTTATATTATATCCGTGTTTTTTTCCTAGTAATACTGAAGGTCTATGAGGATCAATTCCGTAGCAATCCCATCCTTTTTTTTCCCATTCAGCCATAGTAAAACCTGAAGCACAGCCATGGTCAAGCATTTTACCTTTATCACTTTTATAAACACTTGCGTACCAATCAAACACCTTTTTTCCTCTTTGCTTTTGTTGATTTATATACAAATTTGAAGGAGATTTTCCATCAAATGCAATCTCTCTGTAAAGCTCTTTATAATATTCTTTATAAAAATTATCTGAGAAATTCGGATTCTGGTATTTGTGTCCACAATCCTTACAAATAACAATTCTTAATAATCCATATTCTCCAGGATAAGATGTTCTTCCATAATTCTGGAAGATCTCATTATTAGAACTTCCACAAATTTCGCAATTTTTTTTTACTCTTCTAAATTTTTTTTTTAAGTTTTGATATTTTATATTTGAATCCATTATTTTATACAGAAAAATCCCTCAAAACATATATTTTTGTATATAGACATTATATCTACAAATCCTGCTCTTTTTAATAATCCAATATTTCCATCTGTTGAGAATGGTTCCAATACGCCTTTAATACTCTCTGCTTTACCTAAAATTTCAGAGGGAGAAAAACCCATTTCAGTTTTAAAATTTACATAAAGATTGCTCATTATATCCTGAAACCTTGCATCTGAACCTCTTACTTTCTCAAACATAACGAATCCTCCTCCCCAAGATAAAGAAGCATAAATATTATCAAACACTTTTTGTCTAAATTTTGGTGGTATAAATTGAAGGGTATAATATGAAATCGTAAATTCATTTTTGGGTAACTTATTTTTTGTTATGTCAGAGACTTTTAACTTTACAGTAGTGTTTTTCTTCAGCTGAGACCTTGCTTTAGCAATCATTGATCTTTGATTATCAACACCGATATATTTCAACTTTTTTTTGTGATTATTATGTTTAATCATCTTTTTTAATAGTTCACCTGTTGAAACACCGATATCAAGGATTGTGTTATCTTCTTTGCAAAAAAAATCACTCAATTTACAAATTATTTCATGACCCTCTTCATAACCCATAATTGATTTTTTAGCATGTTCAACAAATGTTTTAGAGACCTTCCCCCCAAAATCCCATGTACCTCTACCACTTTTCAAATTATCACCAACTCTAATTTTTCTTTTCAAGTTTTCTCTCCAATTATTTTATGTCATCGTATCTTAATAATTTTTTTTTGCTAACATTTTTGATTAGTTTTTTCCCAATTAGACTCCCAATTTTTTCAAATGGGATTCCAGTTCCTGGTTTCTTGAGAGTGAGATCAGATTTTTTCAAGATATAACCTTTGTTTTTATCTGATTTTAAAGCAATAGATCTTGTAAATAATTCTTTATGTTTAATTGATTTTACAACTAAGTCTCTATTAACCTTTTTTTCAAAAATAGAAAAACTATCTCTGAAATTTGTTACAAGTGATAATTCATTAGGAGTAAGAGATGAAGAAGTGTCTGGACCATATTGATTTTTATCCATACAAAGATGCACCTCAATCAAATTAGCTTTATGGGCTAAAGCATAAACTGCGGGAAAGATTGTTCCCGAGTGATCAGACAGTCCTATTGGAATATTTAACTTATCTTTAAAGATCTTGATTGAATCAAGACACAAAGAATCAAGGGGACATGGATATTTAGAAATGCATTGAAGAAAAGCTAGTTTATTTTTTTTCTTCTTTAATTTTCTTGCCATTGACATTATTTCATTTTCCACAGACATTCCAGTGCTTATTATTAAATTGTCAAATGATGCGCACGCATTATCTAAAAGAGAGTGATTAAAAAAATCACCCGACGAAATTTTTACATTATTTAAGCCTAGCTTTTTTGCAATATTAATTGCATTTTCAGAAAAAACTGAAACCATAAATTCAATAGAATTTTCATTACAATGTTTTTTTAATTCAAACCATTGATCTAACTTAAATTCCATTTTTTTCCAATAGTCATAACGTGAGTTATATTCAGAAGACATCTTAATTCTGAATTTTTCATCTAAAGTTGATTCATCATCTGCAGAATGGATTTGGAATTTTATTGCATCAACATTACAGCTTTTTGCTATGTCTATGAATGAATGGGCATAACCTAAAGAGCCATCATGTGCCTGAGCTATTTCAGCTATAATAAAGGATTTTTCAGAATCTAAACTTATTTTTTTTTTTCCAACTTTTAAATTCATTTTACAACCTCATTTATTCTGTATAAAAAGTACTTCTCAAGATTCTTAAGTTCTTCACTATTAGTTAATGAGCTCTTAACTGAATACCTATCAGCTTTTTTTAAGATTTTGCTATAAAAATTTACAGGAACTGAACCTTTTATTAGAGCCCCTAATGATGAAAGAATTTCTTCTTCATTAATCTTTTTTAATTTTAATGTTTCAATAATTTTTATTGGCAATTCAAATAAATTATAACATCTTATCAACCCTTTTTCAAAAAGTTCAGCATATTTTGGATACCCAAGAACTAAAATTGGTTTACCAATTATTAATGATTCTAAACCTATAGTTGAGGAAATAATAGCAACAAAACTTGACTTCTTCACGATACTCAAAGAATCAACTTGTGGATCAATGAAAAATAAATTGGGAATTTCCAAAAGCTTTTTATAAAAACTTTTAGATCTTAATCCAATTGATCTAGGATGTTCTTTTACTAAAAGTTTCATCCCAAAAGGCAAACTAGCACCTATGTTTCTCAAAAGCTCTATTTGATTTTTATGGTATGGCCTACCAAGAACTTGAATTGAGACCTCAGGTTCAGTATGCAGAGGATAAAAGCAAAACTCAAAATCTTTAGAAAATCTCTTAAAATCAATTATTCTTCTATTTTTCTTTAAAAATGATTGATTAGTATAAAATCTAAATGGTTGAACAAAGTTTTTATAATACCAAAATTTGAGAAAACCAGGGTCGTGGTTATCATTTCTTGAGTTGATATCAAAATATTTTTTACATTCATGCTTTATTGAATATAAAAGATCTCTCAATATTGAAAATAAGTTTATATTAACATTTGTTTTAGTTTTCAGGTTTACACCCTCATATACCACACCATTTGATCTGATATCTTTAAGAATTTTTTTTGCTTTTATTTTTTCTTTCAACGAAAAATTATTTTCTTTTTTTATTTTTAAAAAATGTTTTGAAGTTCCTAAAATTTTGTCATGAAGTGCAAAATAGTTTTCTATTCTTGATGAGTGCAATTGAAGGGTGGGAATATTTTTATTTTTACAATATTCAATTGCAAGAACTTCTCCAAATGTAACCGGAACAGACCCAATAAGGACGTCAGGCTTAATTTTTTTAAAGAAAATTTCAAACTCATCTAAAAATGTATGTATTAGATTATAAAGTTGATTATCTGAAAATCTAACATCGTAATCTTCGATATATTTTGATTTTTTTCCATAAATAAGTCTTCTATCAGATAAAATTGAACCCCATAATATTCCAGGAGGAAAATCATTATTTAATTTTGTGAAACTTTTAACTTTTACATTAAGCTTTGATTTTTCAAATATCTCCCACTCTTTAATAAAAAAAACTGAATCTAAATTTTTTTCAGTTTCCTGGAATTCTTTAAAATTTCTATAAAATGATGTCAAAAAACCAAGTTTGCCATTTTTATTAATTCGATTAATTAAATTATAATATATTTGAAGGTTTGCACCCTGTGAAGTCACTATAATATTTTTACTCATTTTATAGCTTCCACGTAAAGGCTTTCCCATTTTCTTCCAATATCATCAATCTTTAAATTTTTATCTTCACTTTGATTAAATTTTTTTTTTCTTATATCTTGAAAGCCTGCTTTTTTTAATAAATCATTTAATAAGCTAAAATCGTAAACACTATGATGACCAAAATTATGATTCAAACTCCAAATAGCCTCTGATCTAAGATCTATCCAATTATCAAATTTTTTATCAACTTTCTTTCTACAATAAAAATTAATATATTTCTGTAAATCAGGAACAGAAATTCGAAGAACACCACCTTTCATTAATATTCTTCTAAGTTCTTTTAAAGCCTCCAATCCATCAAAAATTGTTAGGTGTTCAAGTACATGTTCTGCAAAAATTCCACAAAAAAAATTATCCTTACATTTTATTTTGTATCTAAGGTCAATTTCCCAATCCAATTTTCTCTCTAATTTTGGTTTTTTAAGAATTGTTCTGATTTTATTGAATTGAAAAAAATCAGCATTTACATAATTTTCTAAAAATCTATATCCACAACCTAAATTACAATAACCATTTTTAAATGGAGGATGTGAATTAAAAAATAGTCTTCCGAATTTTGATTGAATTTCAAATTTCCAAGAATATTCAGAACCACTATTAGAATACATATAATGAAACTCTTTTTTATTCATCTTACTTTTTTATAATTTTCTTTAAAAGAGATTCAAAATACTTTTCTCCGGTTTTCTTATGGACAGATTCTAGTGTTTTTTGAGCATTATTTACTAATTCCAACCTCAATTGATCATCGTCAAGAAGTTTATAATAAATTTCTTCGAAATTTTTTAGATCCCAGTCAATTGGTAAATATGTTTCTCCTGGTATGTATAGGTTAGGCCAGGTTAAAATATTTGACATATTCGGCATAATAAAACTCGCACCTGCAACTGTTGCTTCAAACTCCTTATAACAAACTTCCCCCCAACCATAAAGACTTAAAATTAGTTTACACTTTTTTAAACTATCTAGGTATTTTGTAGGACTAATTTTTTCAAAAAGAATAGAGTTTTTTATTTTTATATTTTTTTCCTTAAATAACTGCCTTTGGAATCTAACTGAATTCCTTGATATTCCCATACTATAGGTACAAATGAAATCTTTCTCTCTTCTAACACTGGGTTTAATATATGGTGAATTTTTATGATAAGTTGAAAAAAAGTTTTTTTTAAACTTATATTTAGATAAAAGAACGCTTCTTTGAATGAAATTCTTATAACTAGAATCAAATAACTTTACACCAATGTTCCATGATAAATTTAATTTTTTTTCATATTTTTTTGTTAATTTTACGTATTCATAAGGATGTTCATCATTAATTTTATATTTTTTATGGTAGTAATCTGAATATTCTCTACCTCCATAAATATCCTTGTAGTATGTATTGAAATTCCTGTAAATCTGTTTCTTAAAATATAAATCTACATAAGGAAGAACTTCAAATTGAGTTGTTCCAGCACTATCTCTTAGATCGAACCAGACTAGTTTGATTTTATTTTTTTTTAATAATTCAAACGTAGAGAAATAATTATCATCAACCAATTGATTTACTTTTTTAAAAAATCTCGATGATAAGAAAATAATATCAGAACTTAAAGCTCGTTCATCCAATCTGGAGATAAAGTTAAAATTAATACCTAGTTTTTCAAATTTATCTTTAAAAAAAATGAATGGATTCCAATATCCTAGAAAAAAATCAAGTCCATTAGCTTCATCTGAAACCAAAATACTTATATTAATTTTAGAAAAACTATTATTATTATTTTTTATCAATTACTTATATCATTTAAGATTTTAGCTGCAATTTTAGCGCTATTTCCAACATTAAAAACATTATTCTTTAAAAATCGATCTACCTCTTTTTTTTTAAGTTTCTTTTTTTTTATTTCTTTTAAAACCTTTGGAAGTTTTTTTATATTATTAATATCTATCTCTGAACCGAATTCATTTTTTACAATATTTTCAAAAGGAGTATTATGAGATTTGTGAAAATTGACGTTATGAATCTTTTTTTTATAATTTATAAATAAAGTTGGTCTTTGAAAAACAAATAAAAATTCCATTGAAATTGTGGAATTATCTGTAATTAGAATCTCTGAACTCTCTAATGATTTCTTGGGACATTTTGAAAGGTCAATTGAAAAAAATCGCTCTCTATCAAAAATTTTTTTAATCTCATGAAACTTTTTCATTGATCTTTTTAAAATCTCTGGATGAGGTCTAAAGACTATTTTAAAGTTATTTTTTAGAAGAATATGAATTATATCTAAACCAAAATCATTGAATAGGTTCTTATTTTCGTAATTCCAAGAGGGTGCGAATAAAACTTGATCCCTTTGCATTAATTTTTTTGATGAACTTTTCATCAGATAATCTAAATAAAAATACCCACAGTTGAATGTTTGCTTTTTTGGAAATCTAAATTTTTCTTCATACTCAATTATTTCTTTTAAATGATATTCTCCCACACAAAAAATATAGTCGTAATATTTAAAAGCTTCAAATTTATAAATCTGATTAGTACTTGCAAAAGAATGAAAAAAATAAATATATTTTTTACAATTTCTTGATTTGAAAATATTTTTCCCAATATCGGTTAAGGTTGTTACAAAAAAATCACATTTTATCGTTGATAGTACGATAAATTTCAATAAACCATTCCCAATATAAAAATGATTTATTTTTTTATTATTTTTAAAGACCTTATCCTTTGGATCAGAAGTTAAATAATAAATCTCTTTTTTATATTTTTGTGTAAAATTTTTTATAAGTTCAAAGTAATGAAAATTATAGAATTGGCTTTCTGAATAAAAAACGAATTGTTTTTTTTTTCCGCATAATTCAATTATACTTTTAATAGTACTACGCAAAGATGTCATAAATATTTTAGCGAAGATTAATCTGTTGATATTAACAAAAAAATGATTTACTAGTAAAGAATAATTATATTACATCTTTATGGATAAAAAACAAACCTCATTGAGATTAAGAAGTGAATTTAATGACCTCAAAAGAACCCCAGAGTCCATTGCAAGAGAAATTAACTTTTCCAAAGATCACATAGATTCGATATTCAATGGTAACTTTTCATATGAAGTATTTTTTAAGTTTATTTCTAAAGCTATAGACTTTTACCCAATAAATTTATCAGACATAATAATCGAAAAAAAAGACACAAAAAACGGAATCCTTTTTTTTAAAAATTCATTATCAAAAAAAAGCGCCAGAATTTTTAAAAGGGAAGATAGAAATGGAGAATTAAGTGATTATTATGAGTACAGAGATACAGCTAAATCTAATCAATGTTTTTTCTATCCGGAATGGATCTCACAAATAAGAGTTGTAAAAGATTCAGACCCGCAAAATCCTGATGTTGTATATAATCATGGTCATTTTCTTCACCAAATTAATCTTTTTGTCGGTCCTGTTAATTTTTATTATGAAATTAATGGAAGAAAGTATTGTGAAGAAATGAATACCGGTGACTCATCATATATTTCTCCTTATATAAGACATTCTTTTACTTCAAGAGATGAAAAAAAACTTGCTTATATTGTAGCTGTAACAACAGGAAGTAATTTCAAAAGAAACCAGAAAGAAATAAGAAAATTTGGAAAAAAATTTATTGAGGAGCAAATTGTACCAATTAAATCCTCGTTAAAATTTTTCAAAAATGTTGTCTCTGAAGCAATAAGGAATGAACTATTAACAGATTCAGATATTAATAAATTGAATAGTGTTTTTAAAAATAAATTAAAGAATGAAGCCGAATTTGCAAATGTTACTGTTGATGAATTAAAAAAAGCTTCAAATTTTCTTAAAATACCAGTCAGTGAATTACTGATCGACAATGATGAAGATCCATACGTCATCAATAAGCATAAAAATGATAATGACTTTCATTTTTATCCTTCAAAAACAAAAAGATATTACAAGATCTTTAGATTAGCTTTTTCAGCAAAATATAAAAAATTAAAGGCATTTGTAGTTGAGGTAAATAATAAAATTACTCAAAACAATTTTAAATTTAGTTCAAATTTATATCTTATAAATTTTGGATCAAATAGCTGTGTAATCACTTGGACATTTTCTGGAAAACAATTTTCAAAAACAATCAATCCAAACGATTCTTTATATATTGAACCTTATATAAGCTTTGGTTTTAAGAATAAAGATAAAAATTCATTCCTGTATTTGGTTACAAGTGAAACATGCTCGAGTAATGAATTAAAAAGAGAGATCTCCTCAATTAAAAATGCAGAAAGAATAATTTCTGATAATTCGCAGTGGTTTAAAGGAAAATGAATCTATGAAAAAAAAATTAGCATTTGTGCCTATGGCATGCGATCTTATTCATGAGGGACATATAAATATTTTAAAAGAAGCAAGCAAATTAGGTGAAGTTACTGTTGGATTACTTACTGATGAAGCAATAACTAAATATAAGCCGATTCCTACCTTTGATTTCAAAAGACGGACTAAAATTGTTGAATCAATTAAATATGTTTCTAAAATTTTGAAAACTACAGATTGGGATTACGCAACTGCACTAGAAAAACTCAAACCAGATTTTGTTGTTCATGGAGATGATTGGAAGTCAAATAATCAAAAAATAGTTCGAAGTAACGTTAAAAATCAAATAAAAAAATGGAATGGAGTTTTAGTTGAAATCCCTTACACACAAGGTATTTCTTCAACAAGCGTTAAAGAAACTTTAAGACAAAACTTTAACGGAAGTGACTTGAGGAATAATGTTTTTAATAGATTAATTAAAAATAAGAAGTTAATAAGAGTTATTGAAGTACATAATGGCTTATCAGCATTAATTTCTTCTCAAGCAAAATATAAAAATAGTGAATTTGATTGTTTGTGGTTGAGCAGTCTTACTCACTCTGCATCCAAGGGGAAACCAGATATAGAATATATTGATGATACAACTGTTACTCAAACAATAAATGATATATTTGACGTTTCATTAAAACCTCTTATTTTTGATGCCGATAGTGGTGGTAGAATAGAACACCTAAAGTTTACTATCAAGAATTTAAGTAGGCTGGGAGTATCTGCTATAATGCTGGAAGATAAAATTGGTAATAAAGTAAATTCTCTTGAAAAAACGAATAATCAAAAACAGGACAGTATAGTTAATTTTTGCTCAAAAATAATTGAATCAAAAAAAATTGCTAAGTTAAAAGAAATAAAAATTTTTGCTCGAATAGAGAGCTTAACCCTAAATAAACCAATTTCAGATGCTATTAATAGAGCAAAACATTATTTAAATGCAGGAGCTGATGGAATAATGATTCATAGTAAAAAAATTAATCCAAAAGAAGTTTTTGAATTTTGCAAAAGATATAATGCTATCATCAACAAAAAACCACTTATTGTTGTTCCAAGCACTTACAATAAAACGCATGAAACTGAATTAGCTAAAAATGGAGTTAACATGGTCATTTATGCAAATCAAATACTAAGAAGTGCAATTCCAGCGATGCAAAAAACTGCAATACAAATTCTTAAGAATGGCAGATCTTATGAATCAGATAAAGATATGATAAGTATTCAAAATACTTTAAAAATATTTGATTAAAATGAAACCAATAAACCCTGAGACTTTTTTCAAACTCCTTTTAAAAAATAAAATAAATTTTTTTTGCGGAGTTCCCGACTCTATTTTAAAGAACTTCACAAACTGTATTAATGACGAAGATAAACATATAATAACTGCTAATGAGGGCAATGCGATTGCTACAGCAGCAGGATATTATCTTGCTACAAAAAAAATGGGATTAGTATATATGCAAAACTCAGGTCTTGGAAATGCGATTAATCCATTAACATCATTAGTTAATGAAAAAACTTATTCTATTCCTATGATCCTATTAATTGGTTGGAGAGGTGAAAATGGAAATGATGAACCTCAGCATCTCATGCAAGGTGAAATTTTAAAAAATCAACTAAAGCTTCTTAAAATTAAATATATTGTTTTAAATTACGAAAATCAGAAAAATGATTTGGTGGATCTTTTACGATTTAGCCTAAAGAATAATTGTGCAGTTGCAATTATAGTTAAGAAGAACACCTTTAAGGAAGTTAAAAAAATTAAGAAGCAGAACTCTCTTAAAATAAGTAGATCTTTTGCTATTGATTGTATTTTAAAAAATATTGATAAAAAAGATTTAATTTTCTCATCAACGGGAAAAATTTCTCGACAAATCCTAAAAAGTAAATTTTACAAAGAAAATTGTAATAACTTTTTTTTTAATGTTGGAGCAATGGGTCATACTGCATCTTTAGCATTTGGCATGAGTATTGAAACTCAAAAAAGAGTAATCTGTATTGATGGAGATGGTTCATTTTTGATGCATCTTGGATCAATTCCTATAATAGCAAAATATAAGAAAAAGAACTTCCGATACATACTTTTGAATAATGGGGCACATGAATCCGTTGGAGGTCAAAAAACAGTGGCTTTAAATATCAATCTTGAAGAATTGTCAAAAAATTTAGGATTTTCATCGCAATTCTCAACTGAAGATCCTGATTATCTAATCAAAAACTTTAAAAAGATTATTAATAATTCGAATTCATTTTTAGAAATAAAGATAAATTTAGAAGATAGTGACGAACTACCGAGACCAAAAAATTTAAAGCTTTTGAAGCAAAATTTTAATAGAAATTAGTATGAAAAAAAGATTATTTGGAGTTGACTCAAGATTTTCTCTAGAGAAATATCTTAAAAAATTCAATAAAAGAAATATTTTACTAGTTAGATCACGAAACTCATTTTTTACAAATGGAGGTAGTGAGCTGATTGAAAAACTTGAAGATAGTTATAACTTTTTTCACTATTTTAATTTTTCAAATAATATTACCCTATCTGAAGTTAAAAAAGGGAAAGGATATCTTCAAAAAAATAATTGTGAATTAATTTTATCTATTGGCGGCGGGTCAGTAATTGATATGGGAAAAAGTATAAACTTTCTCAATAACTTTAATAATAACAAAATCAATTTACTTACAAGCAGAAAAAAAATTTCAGTTCTTCCAAATATAGTTTTACCAACAACCTCTGGAACTGGAAGTGAAGAAACTCATTTTGCAACTGTGTATTTTAGAAATAAAAAATATTCTATTCAAAATAGTCTTCTCAATCCACAAGTTGTTATTATCGATCCATATTTTACCTTTCAAGTTCCAAAAAGGATAACGGCATGCACTGGGCTTGATGCCCTTTGCCAATCAATAGAATCATATTGGTCATTAAATTCTAATAAAATAAGTAAATCATTTGCATTAAAATCAATTAAATTGATACTTGATAATATTTTCAGTGCTTTTAATTCTAATAACAAAAAAGCAAGAGAGAAATTAGCATATGCCGCCAACTACTCGGGACGAGCAATCAATATTTCAAAAACTACTGCACCACACGCTCTATCATACGCAATTAGCACTAAATTTAAAATAGAACATGGATATGCAGTTGCATTAACTTTGGGTAAATTTTTAAAAATTAATTTCCACATTGCGAAGAAAAATAACTATCCCAAAAAAAACGAATCTCTTAAAAATTTAAGGAGGATATATTCGTTTTTTGGGGTAAGCAAACCAGAGGAAGCTGAAAAAAAATGGGTTGAATTATTAAAGAAATTAAATCTAGAAAGTGATTTTAAAAAAATTGGAATTGATAATCATAAAACAATAAATTATTTAGTGAAAAATGTAAATATGGAGAGACTTTCAAATCATCCTGTCAAAATGAATAAAGCCGACTTAATAAAGATTTTCCTAGATTAGGACTGCATAATTTTTATATTTACTATACATTAATACTCAATATAGTAACTTTAATATATGAAGTACATAGTTTTCATTTCTCTATTTCTTTATTTTGAAAATGCAAATGCCTACCTTGACGGAGGAGTTCTTACTTTTATTTTACAAATGATAGCAGGAGCTTTTGCCTTTATAGTAACGGTGCTAAGCCTATTTTTTGATAAAATAAAATATATTTTCAAAAAGTTATTTAGAAAACTTTAACATTCAAGAATATAAAATTTAAAAATAAGAAAATAGACCCAACTAAAAATCAAATACTGCATTAGGAATTAACTACTTACTAACTTTCTTTCCAACTACTATAAAAAATCCCCCTTCATAGATTTGTCTAGAATTAAATGTTAGAAGAAATTCTTCTAATAAATACTCAAAACTACTTCGCAATTTTTTCTTTGAGAATAATTTTTCACTCGAAACATAGTCAAATGGAATAGAAGATAAATATTCTATATTATTTTCTTTAAACCATCCAATAACTTCTTTGAAGGTATGCAGGCTTTCAGATGGATTTTCATATTGATCTTTATACCAAGCGTATGTTTTTTTTGAAGATAAATTTTCACGTAATTTTTTATCTAAAATATCAAAATTACTTCCAAACTTTCTTATTAAAATTTTTCTCAAATTGTGAAAAATTCTTCCATATTTATGGTATAAACCTATAACTATTATCCCATTTTCTTTTAAAATTTTACTAAGGTTTATAAATGCTTTTTTTGCATTATGAGTATGATGAAGAACTCCATTAGATATAACGACATCAAATGTGTTTTCAACAAAACAATGATTAAAAATATTCATTCTATATAAAGTTACATTTTTAATTGAATTTTTTGTGATAAATTTTTTTGCTTCAACAAGGGATCCCTTGGATATATCAATACCATAAATTTGTCTATTATACCTACTAAGGAAAATACTTAATTGACCTGTTCCGCACCCTGCCTCTAAAACTGTTGCACCTATTGGAATTTCATTATCAAGTAATTTAGCAAATATTGATCTTTCAGCTTTATCTAAAAGAGTTCCAAAATCCTCTATATCTTCATAATTAGGGAATTTTACATCATTGTAAAAATCACTTTGTATATTTGTAATATTAGATTCATCTGGGATGAATAAATCATAAATATTTGAGAAACTTTTAAATTTAGATAAGTCTTTACGGGATAACTTTTTCTTATTTTTAGGGTTTATCAGTATAATTTTTTTCATTTTTACAAGGTAAATACATATTAATCTTTATCAATGTTTTTTAAACTTAGTGCAACTCATTACTAATAAAAAGAGTAATTATAGGAAGACTTTCAATTCACCGTGTAAGAATGACAAAAGCTGATTTAATTAAAATTTTTACAGATTCGGGCTGCTTTATTTTTTATATTTACTATTCTTTGATATTTAATATACTATTTTTATATATGAGGTTAATAGTATTCATTCCACCATCCCTTTTTTTTAATAATACAAATGTTAACATGAACTATTGCCTTTATCATAACATTAGTAAGTCTTTTTTTTGATGAAAAAAAGTATTTGTTCAGGAAGGTATCCAGAAACCTTTAATTTTTAATAAATTATGAAATTTGAGAAAAAGAAAATAGAACCAACCAAAAGATCAAATACTGAATTTGGATTGCTATTTACCTTAGTTTTTTTGATTATATCAGTTTATCCTTGCATTTCATATAAAAGTCCCAATTATTTATTTCTTTTTTTATCTATTTTTTTATTATTAATTTCTGTTACTGTTCCAATGATTTTTTCATTACCTAATAAAATGTGGATTAAATTCGGATATTTATTAGGGTATATTACTACCCCAATATTCATGTTTATTTTTTATATTTTTTTGTTTATTCCTATTGGATTTATCCTTAAAGCAGTTAATAGAGATTCATTAAATTTAAAATTTAAAGACTCTTCAACTTGGGTTGTCAGAAAGAATGACATGCAGTCTTTAAAAAATCAGTTTTAAAATGTCATTTCTAAAAGAGTTCTTTGCATATTTAAAAATTCGAAAGAAATTTTGGTTAATTCCAATAATGGTTGTAGCTATTGTACTCGGTTTTCTAATAACAATAACTCAGGGTTCAGCTGTAGCTCCCTTTATATATACTCTATTTTAAATGACAAAAATTCTAGGGTTATCTTGTTTTTATCATGATAGTGCGGCAGCTCTTATAGATAACGGTGAAATAATATATGCATGTCAAGAAGAAAGGTTCAGCAGAAAAAAACATGATCCGTCTTTCCCTTTTCTTTCTATTAGTTCAATATTATCAAATGCTAAGATCAAAATATCAGATATTGATTATGTAACTTTCTATGATAAGCCACTTTTAAAATTTGAAAGATTATTAGAGACGTATCTATACAATATCCCATTCGGTTTTAAATCTTTTAAGAAATCTTTACCTATATGGATCAAAGAAAAACTTTTTTTAAAAAAGTTACTTAATAAGAATATTCAATCTTTTGATAAAAATTTTAATGAAGATAAAATTTTTTTTTCAGAACATCATTTTAGTCATGCTGCTAGTGCTTTTTATCCTTCTCCCTATAAAGAAGCAGTTGTACTAACCATCGATGGAGTTGGTGAATGGGCTACAACTAGTATAGCAATTGGTCATAAAAATAAACTTGATATTAAAAAAGAAATACATTTCCCTCATTCTTTAGGATTACTTTATTCGGCATTTACTTATTTTTTGGGCTTTAAAGTCAATAGTGGTGAATATAAAGTTATGGGTCTTGCTCCATATGGAAAACCAAAATATAAAAATTTAATCTTTGATAATTTAATAAAACTTAATAATGATGGTTCTTTTAAACTTAATCAAAAGTTTTTCAATTATATGACTGGACTGAAAATGATAAATGAAAATTTTGAAAATTTATTCAACTTAAAAACAAGGAAAGCTAATACTGAAAAGTTAAATAAAAAACACGCAGATATTGCAGCTTCGATACAATTTGTGGTTGAAGAAGTTATCTTACTAATCACGAGAAAATTGTATGAAGAATATAGATTTAAAAATCTTTGTATTGCAGGTGGTGTTGGGCTAAATTGCGTGGCTAATGGTAAAATAATTGAAGACAAAAAGTTTAAAAATATTTGGGTTCAACCAGCTTCTGGTGATGCGGGAGCCTCAATTGGGTCAGCATTAGCACTTTGGCATCATGAATTTAAAAAAAAAAGAATAATTTTTAAAAACGATGCCATGAAAGGATCTTTATTAGGGCCTAAGTATGATGATGATGAAATTGAATCTTTCCTTAAGGGGTTAGATGCAAAATATACAAAATTTTCTACAACTGAAATTTTAGAAAAAACCGTAAATTTTTTAACCCAAAAAAAAGTTATTGGATGGTACCAAGGTAAAATGGAGTTTGGGCCAAGAGCACTTGGTTCACGCTCTATTATTGCAGACCCTCGAGATCACAAAATGCAAAAAATTATTAATTTAAAAATAAAATTTAGAGAAAGTTTTAGACCTTTTGCACCGGCTGTTTTAAAAGAAGATCAAAACAAATGGTTCAATCTTAAATCAGAATCACGATATATGCTTTTTGTTGCAAACATATTAGATGAGCATAGATATAAAAGAAGAAATGTTGATGCTTTTAAAATAAATGATAATAAAATATCAAAGGTGTCAGCTGTGACACATGTTGATTTTACTTCCAGGATTCAAACAGTTAGTAAAAACTCTAATATATTATTTTATAAGCTCATAAAAGAATTTAAGAAAAAAACTAACTGTCCAATGATTATCAATACTTCATTTAATATAAGAGGCGAACCAATTGTTTGCACCCCAGAAGATGCATTCAATTGCTTTATGGGAACTGATATGGATATTTTAGTTATAGGAAATTTTATTTTAAAAAAAAGTGATCAAAACTCTAGCTACAATAAAGACAAATATAAAAATGAATTTGCATTGGATTAATACTTCAGATATAAAATGATCTAATTGTTTATACTTCTTAAGTTCTCTATATTGCTTTATGAGACTGATATAGATATTTAGTTATAGGAAATTTTATTTAAAAAAACGACCAAAACCTTAACTACGATAAAGACAAATATTAAAATGATGCTGAATTAGATTAATGAATGAAAATCTTAGAACCATCTTTAACATAATCAAGTATCTTATTTTTTTTCTGGCAGTCTTGGTTACCATTAAAAAACAATTAGATGGGCTTAATTTACTTGATACTTTTCTCTTTTACACTTTGCCAATCCTTATAATTTTCTCAATTATTCTTGGAATGTCATTTATAAAATCTAAAGAAACGAAAATTATTGGATTAATAACTTTTTTCTCAGTATTTTTAACTTTTCTTTCATATGAGACTTTTATTACTTTTAAAATTATTGACAAAAAAAGTAATCAAGAAAGAGCAGCTAAAATTAATCAATTAGAATACAACCCTCAAAATATAGTTGATTTTTTATCAGAACTTAATTCATCAACCAAAGCATTTCCATTTTTTAGGATTGACCCGGATTATTTTGACTCAAAAGAATTAATGCCGTTAGGTTTTATACCTAATACAATTACAGTTGGTAGCAAAGAAAGTGGTCAATTTTATACATATAAAACGGATCGATATGGGTTTAATAACCCGGACAATGTTTGGGATTTAGAAGGGAAATCTGTATTGTTGATTGGTGACTCCTTTACATTAGGAACCTTGCCCAATGAAAAAAATTTTCCAGATATTATAAGAAAAAAATTTGGGAAAGTTATTAACTTAGGAATTGGAGGGAACGGAACTTTAAAAAACTATGCAACATTGCTAGAGTATATCGAAGTCTCAAACCCAAAATATATATTTTATTTGAATAGTGACGCAAATGATTATGAGGATCTAAATGAAGAAAAGAGTTCTAAATTTTTAAGTAAATATTTGGATGATAAAAAATTTACACAAAATCTAATATCTAAGGACAATGAGATAGAAAAAATTTTTGTGAATTACTTTGATGAAAATTTCGAAAAATTCAAAGAAGAAGCACAGAAATCCTCAATATCTAGAATGATGAATAAAAATAAAGTTTATGATATAATTAAATTAACGAATATTCGAAAAATTTTAGGTATAACAAGAAGTAATTCAGTTGAAAAACATGATTGGGAACTTTTTCATAAATTAATTAGTAATTCAGCCAAACTTGCAGAACAAAGAAAAATTAATTTTTTTTTTATAAATATCCCCTATGCATATGATTTTTCTTCAAAAGAAAATAATTTGAGCTCCTCAAAGAGATTCAAAAAAATTCAAAAAAGAATAACTGAAGCAGATATTTCTTACTTAAATTTTGAAGAAAAATTTAATAGAGAAAATTTTGAAGATTTTTTTATGTATGGCAGAAACGGAGGGCATCTATCAGAATATGGTAACAAAATTTTAGCTCAAATAATAATAAACGAAATAATCAATCAATAGTTTTTTTCTTCGATTCCATTGTCAGTAACAATGGAGTGAGTTTTATTTAGATACTCAAAATTTGAATTAAAAGCACAGTTCAAAACAAACCTAATACTGTTAATACTTGTATTAGATGAATATATCTGATTCTCGCATTTTTTTGGAGAATATATTGCATTAAATATTTTTGCCCTAAACAACCCTCTATCAAAAGTTAACTCTGGTCGATCAGAAATGTAGGTTCCATGATCGCCCTGAATCACAACAATAGAATTAGGATCATTTTTATTTATATAATTCATAAATTGTTTAATTTCTTTTAAAACACATTGATAAGAGGCTTTATATCCGTCATAGACCTCCTCATAAATTTTACCTCCAAACTTTTTATAACTTACTTCGTTACAATTCTCATCAACTGTAAATGGTGTATGGGGAGATAATTGGTGAATCATAAAAAAATTATTATTTTTATTTACTAACCCTTTATTATTTTCTATTTCATTCAAAAAATATTTTAGATTTCTTTGCCCACCCTCGTAAAAAACATCATAATTATTGAAAAAATTTTTTAATAATGACCTGTAATCAAAGATTTCAAGCAAATTAAAAGAAAAATAATAGTATATTACTTTAGAAAGTTTTAGAAAATTTCTGTAATTGGATTTTGAAATACATTTCCATTTCTGTTCAGGAAACTCATTGCATGTATGTGCATAGTTTCCTACAAAATAAAACTCATAACCTTTTTCATTTAAAAAATCTACAAGTGGGATATTCATTGTTTTTTGATTCAAGAGAGCTGGATAAAGACCACCTGTTTTAATTTTTCCATCTTTACTAAAAATTTTATCGATTTTTAGTATTGATGTAATTGTATAATGTGTTCCTGAATAACTCGAAATTGAATTAGAAATATAATTTAATTTTAATTTATTAAATTTACTTATCTCTTTATCTTTTATCAAAATACCCATATGTTCGGCTAAATCGAATGAGATCATTTCATCCATAATAACAAAATAAATATTGGCATTGTGATGATGAACTTTTTGATTGAAAACTACCGATTCTTTTTTTTGTGGTTCAGTTTTCTTTGTAAAATCAATATCACTTTTTAACAAACCTAAAAGTGAATTAAGGATGAGAAACAGAGAAAATATAAAAAAAAATCTTCTTACAAAAATAAAAAAATTGTAATTTTTAAATATTATAATTATCAAGGTTAAATTATAGATTATCAAAATAAGCAATGTTAAAATTAAAACATTATCATCAAGAAGATTTAAATTATAGATAAAGTCAAATACTGGTTTTATTAAAAACAGCGTATAAAAGCTTATAAAAGCTGAAAGATATATTTCATTTATTTTGAATCTTAAGATCTTTATTAAATAAAAGATCAAAAAAATTGATCCGGTTACCGCAATAAAAAGTGCAAAAATAAAAATAGAAAAATGCCAAAGTTCTATAGTAGATATCTGAGGTAAGTTTTTAGAATTAAGAAACCCGAAAAATGGAACTAAATATAAAGCTATCGACGATATGATTGTTTGGTAATGAAGTCTTTCCATAAATTGAATGAATAAATGTTTGGTTGCGGGGGTAGGATTTGAACCTACGACCTTCAGGTTATGAGCCTGACGAGCTACCAGGCTGCTCCACCCCGCGTCAACACCCAAACTATAATTTTAAGGCCCGGCAATGACCTACTCTCCCGTGCCTTAAGACAAAGTACCATCGGCGCTGAGGGTTTTCACGACCGAGTTCGGAATGGAATCGGGTGTTCTCCCCTCGCCATAACCACCGGACCATAAAATTATAGTTTAGCTTAAGTGTATAAAAAAAGTTCGAGAATTTCAATAAAGTTCATTCGAGTTATTAGTACTAGTTAGCTTCATGCGTCACCGCACTTCCACACCTAGCCTATCAACGTGGTAATCTTCCACGACTCTCAAGGGATACCTAGTTTTGAGGGAGGCTTCCCGCTTAGATGCTTTCAGCGGTTATCCCGTCCGTACTTAGCTACCCGGCGATGCGACTGGCGTCACAACCGGTACACCAGAGGTACGTCCATCCCGGTCCTCTCGTACTAGGGACAGCTCCTCTCAAGTATCCAACACCCATGGCAGATAGGGACCGAACTGTCTCACGACGTTCTAAACCCAGCTCACGTACCACTTTAAATGGCGAACAGCCATACCCTTGGGACCTGCTCCAGCCCCAGGATGTGATGAGCCGACATCGAGGTGCCAAACACTGCCGTCGATATGGACTCTTGGGCAGTATCAGCCTGTTATCCCCGGCGTACCTTTTATCCGTTGAGCGATGGCCCTTCCACTCAGAACCACCGGATCACTATGACCGACTTTCGTCTCTGCTCGACTTGTCAGTCTCGCAGTCAGGCAGGCTTATGCCATTACACTCTACAACCGATTTCCAACCGGTTTGAGCCTACCATCGCGCGCCTCCGTTACTCTTTAGGAGGCGACCGCCCCAGTCAAACTACCCACCACGCAGGGTCCCAGTCCCGGTTTCACGGGACTTGGTTAGATATCAATGAATTGTAGGGTGGTATTTCAAGGACGACTCCACAATGGCTGACGCCACTGCTTCAAAGTCTCCCACCTATCCTACACAACAATTCACTAATACCACTACGAAGCTATAGTAAAGGTGCACGGGGTCTTTCCGTCTAACCACGGGTACTCCGCATCTTCACGGAGAGTTCAATTTCGCTGAGTCAATGTTGGAGACAGTGGGGAAGTCGTTACGCCATTCATGCGGGTCGGAACTTACCCGACAAGGAATTTCGCTACCTTAGGACCGTTATAGTTACGGCCGCCGTTTACCGGGGCTTCAGATCAATGCTTGCACACATCACTTTAACCTTCCGGCACCGGGCAGGCGTCAGACCCTATACTTCGTCTTAAAGACTTTGCAGAGCCCTGTGTTTTTAGTAAACAGTCGCTACCCCCTGGTTTGTGCCCCTTAATTCTGGTTGCCCAAAATTAAGGCTCTCTTATCCCGAAGTTACGAGAGTAATTTGCCGAGTTCCTTCAACATCGTTCTCTCAAACGCCTTAGTATGCTCTACTTATCCACCTGTGTCGGTTTGGGGTACGGTCTATATGCTAGAGCTATTTCCTGGAATACATCCGTTGCATTTTCAATCCAATAAGAAAATACAAATTTCAATATTCGTCACTACTAGCAGGCCCAGAAATATTAATCTGGTTCCCATCGGCTACGGCTCTCGCCCTCGCCTTAGGGGCCGGCTTACCC
>CACHGK010000004.1:0-25000 GCA_902579395.1 uncultured Alphaproteobacteria bacterium | reverse complement strand
TGGGATTTTTTTCACTTTTTACACTGGATTCGCCTGAGCTGATTTTTTCAAGTTTGTCATTCTTTGCGTTTAAAGCTCTTTCAGTTCTACTTGGCTTTTCATTACTTTTTGAACGAACTTCTGAGTCAGAAAATTCTTGGACAGAGTTCTCCTTAGTCTCTTCTACAATTTCATTTAACACTCTTTGATAATGTTCCGCATATTGATAGTAGCTCTCTGCAACAATTCTATCACCATTCGAAAATGCATCTTGAGCCAGACTCATATACTTTTCAAGGGCTTTAGATAAAGCCCCTCTAGATCGAGGAGTTCCCTGACCTTTTGTGTCATATGGTCTTATATGATTTGAAGCTCTTTTAATATTTGGTCTAGGTTTTCTTCTACGAAGTCTTTTTTTTTCTATCAATTTTTTAAATTTTATTGAGTTATTATCATAAATGATGAAAGGGTTATTAGCTTTAAGGCCATCGTCTTTCACATATTAATTCAATTTATAAACTACAACTCTATCAATACCTTGTAAATCTTTTTCTTTATAAATTAATTTAAAACCATTTTTGTAAAATATCTTATTTATTAGATCATACTGACCTTTTCCAATCTCAAAGCATAAAATTCCATCTTTGTTTAAAAATCTTTTCACTCTCAAAGAAATTTCTCTATAGGCTCTAAGTCCGTCAACACCTCCATTTAAGGAAATATATGGGTCATAATCTCTAACCTCTCTCTGAAGTTTTGATATATCTGAAGTTTCAATGTAAGGTGGATTTGAAAGAATAATGTCGAATTTACCATGAACATTAGAAAACCAATCACTCTTTTTTAATAATAACTCTTTTGTTAAATCAAATTTCTTTAAATTCTTTTTTGCAATTTTCAATGCACTTTCTGAAATATCAATCCCAATTCCGCGAACATAAAAGTTTTTAAGCTCTAAAAATAGTGAAATCAACAAGCATCCACTCCCAGTCCCAAGATCAAGAATTCTTAGATTTTTATTTAAATAATTATCAGTTATTTTTTTTATAACTTCTACAACTATTTCACTTTCGGGTCTTGGGTCAAGCACATTATCACTTACGAAGAATTCGTTAGAAAAAAATTCTTTTTTTCCACAAATTTTCGAAATAGGTCTGCCTTCAGTTCTTTTAAATAATCTCTTGAGAATTTTTTTTTTTTTGTTTCTATCTAAAAGGATTTCTGAATTTGTGAAAAATTCCAGCCTTTGCATATTTAGAGTTTTTTCTGCTAAAATCATTGTTTCAAACCTAGCCATTTTAACACCATGTTTGGATAAAAATTTTTCCCCAAAATCAATTAATTCAAAAAATCCGTCTCTCATCTAAATCACTCTTCCATTTTTTTTACATTTGAATCAGCAATCAACCCAGAAATAATTTCATCCAAAAATTCACCGTTTAGTACTTGCTCCAACTTATAAATTGTTAATGAAATTCTGTGGTCCGTAACTCTTCCTTGAGGAAAATTATAAGTTCTAATTCTTTCTGACCTATCTCCACTTCCAACTTGGGTTTTTCTTTCAAGTGCTCTTTCATCTTCTTTTTTCTTTGTCTCTATTTCAAAAACTCTTGATCTCAAAACTTTTAATGCCTTTGATTTATTTTTGTGTTGTGACTTCTCATCTTGGCACTGTGCAACAACTCCTGTTGGAATATGAGTTATTCTCACAGCACTATCTGTAGTATTTACAGACTGGCCTCCTGGTCCACTTGATCTGAAGATATCAACTCTTAGATCTTTTTCTTGAATTTCAACATCTACATCACTAGCTTCCGGAAGAACTGCGACGGTAGCTGCTGATGTATGAACTCTTCCGCTTGATTCCGTTTGCGGAACTCTTTGCACTCTATGCGTTCCAGATTCAAATTTTAAGTTTCCAAAAACATTTTTACCTGAAACATTCAATACAACCTCTTTAACTCCATTATGATCAGTCTGACTAATATCCATAATTTCTGTTTTCCAATTCTTGATTTCAGAATATTTTGCATACATTCTTAATAAGTCTGAAGCAAAAAGAGCTGCTTCCTCTCCTCCTGTTCCAGCTCTAATTTCAACTATAGCGTTTCTTTCATCCGAGGCATCTTTTGGTATAAGCATTATTTTTAAATCTTTCTCTATATCTAAAATTTTTTTCTTTAATCTTTCTTTTTCTTCCTCAGCTTCTTTCTTAATCTCTAAATCACTTCCAGCTATAAGCTCTTCAGTATCATTCATTTCTTTGTGTAGCTTTATAAATTCTTTTGATTTTTCGACAAGTGGTTTTAAGTCTGAATATTCTTTTGAAATCTTTGCATATTCATTTATGTCCTCACCACTAACATTATTCAATCTTTCTTCAAGATTTGAAAAATTGGCTAAAATATTCTCTAATTTTTTTATTTGCATGCTTTTATTTAAAAGTTTTTAGTAAACTCTTAAGATTCAATTTTATCTCATCTCCTCCTGAACGTAATGAATTATTTATAATCTGTTCAAAGAGCATTTTTTGATTTAGATTCAATTCTAATTTTTTAAATAATTCATCTAACAGGCTTTTTAACTCAACATCATAGAGTTCATTATTAGTATTTTCATTTATTGGAATATTCTCTATCCATGATGAATAAAGTTGTTCTAGATCATTTAAATCAAATAAAAAACAGTTATTTATCATTCCAACATCTACATAAATATTCCCAGGAATTCCGCAATCAACAAGAAATACAGGCTTTTGCTTTCTATACTTTAAAATTCCTTTTATAAATTCTTTATCGATAATTTTAATTTCACTTTTATACCCAATCATAATCATTTCATAATCTTTTAAAAGTTTAAGTAATTTTTGTGAATTTATATTGTTAGAGTCGTCTATTTTAAGAAATTTTTCCAAAGGCTTGTTGAAAACATCGTATTTTTTTAAACCACTCTTTTTAAAATTTTCAGCTATGTTGAGTGTTAAACTCATGTCGCTTATTACAATCAAACTTATTTTATTCAAATTACCAAATACTCTCAACAAAACCTGCTTTGCTGCCTGCGCAATTTGTTTTGGTTTAGAAGAGAAAGTATTTTCTTTAAGTGACATATTATTTTAAAATTTCTTTCTTAAAAAATCTTCAATTTTTCTTGATTCTATAAGTTCTTGTTTTCCTGTTTTAAAGTCTTTCCATACTAGTTTCTGAGACTCCCATTCACTTTCTCCCAAAACAATACATCCATGAGCACCAATTTTATTAGATTTAAAAAATTTTTTTTTTAGACTACCTGAACTTATAAAATTAATTTTAATTTTTGAATCTAATTTTAAATTATATACAATCTTTAGAAGCTCGCCATCCAAGTCGGAGCTAGTTGTAAAAAAACAGATTATTTTTTTATCACAATCACGTAATTGATCTAGATTCATTGCTATTCTTTCTATTCCTGCAGCCCAGCCAACACCTGCTAAATCTCCTCCACCAAGATTACTCACAAGTCCATTATATCTTCCTCCAGCTAATAATGCATTTTGACTTTTCTTTTCAGTTGTTATGTATTCAAATGCTGTATGATTGTAATAATCTAGACCCCTTACTAGAAATCTATTGAGTTCGTAGCTAATTTTTAAATCATCTAGCCCGCTTGTTAGTTTGTTAAAAAAATCTTTTGACTCAGAATCTAAGAATTCAAGTATTGAAGGAGATTCTTTAACAACAACTTTGTCTTGCGGGTCTTTTGAGTCTAAGACTCTCATTGGATTTTTTTTCAACCTTTCTTTGCTTATATTTGATAACTCATTAACTCTTTGCGATAAGAAATCAGTTAGAGCTTTGTTATATTCTTTTCTGGTTTTTTCGTTACCTAATGAATTTAATTCAAGTTTAACTTTTTTCCTAATTCCCAATTCATTTAAAAATTTTTCAGCTATAAGCAATATTTCCAAATCTTGAATGTGATTTTGCTGCCCTAAATATTCGACACCAACTTGGTGAAACTGTCTCAATCTTCCAGATTGAGGCTTTTCTCTCCTAAACATAGGGCCATGATAGAATAATTTATTTACATCTTGTTCCAATGAATTTGTTATTATTGCCCGAGCAATCGCCGCAGTTCCCTCAGGTCTAAGTACCAGACTATCGTTTCCTTGATCCACAAAATTATACATTTCCTTAGAAACAATGTCTGAGGTAGATCCGAGGGATCTAGTAAAAATATCTGAATGTTCTAAAATAGGTGTAGAAATCTGTTTGAAATTAAACGATTTGCATGCTCTAATAAAATGTTCTTCAATAAAGTTATGAGCTAATATTTCTTTTCCAAAAAGATCATTCGTGCCTTTAACTTTCCTTACTTTTTGCAAGACTTCAAACTTTTTTTTCAAGCAACTCTTTTTGCTTCTTTTCGCACAAATCAACTAAATGATCTATCATATTTCCTTCCCTCAGTATGTGATGTTTTTCACCATTGATATATATCTGATGACTTTTACCCCCTGTCAATCCAATATCAGTTTCTTTTGCTTCACCAGGCCCATTCACAACACAACCAATAACTGACAATGTCATAGGTGTAGTTATGTGTTCTAATCTTTTTTCAAGTTCTCCTACTGTACTTATTACATTAAAGTTCTGCCTAGCACATGAAGGACATGAGATTATATTAACGCCTCTATGTCTAAGATTAAGAGATTTAAGCATATTAAATCCAACCTTTATTTCTTCTACAGGATCAGCAGATAAAGAAACTCTTATAGTATCACCAATACCTGCCCATAACAGAGATCCCATTCCAATAGAGGACTTAATTGTTCCAGGAATCATGCCTCCAGCTTCAGTTATACCTAAATGGATAGGATAATTACAAGCATCAGATATTCCATAATATGCGGCAACAGCTAGAAAAACATCTGATGCTTTACAACTTATTTTAAATTCGTAAAAATCATTATCCTCCAGAATCTTTACATGATTTAAAGCTGACTCAACCATCGCCTCTGGGCAAGGTTCACCATATTTTTCAAGAAGTTCTTTTTCAAGACTCCCCGCATTTACTCCTATCCTTATGGAGCAACCATTATCTTTTGCGGCTTTAATAACTTCTTTTACCCTCTCTGACTTACCAATATTACCAGGGTTAATCCGCAGACAAGAAGCTCCAGATTCTGCTGCTTCTATTGCTCTTTTGTAGTGAAAATGAATGTCTGCAATAATTGGTATATTAACTTCTTTGACAATCTTTTTTAGAGCGAGACTGGACTCTTCATCAGGGCATGAGACTCTTACCAAATCGGCACCAACATTCTCAAGCGACTTTATTTGCTGAACAGTTGCTTTAATATCGGTTGTAAGAGTATTCGTCATAGATTGAACTGAAATCGGGGAGTCGCCTCCAACTTCCACATCACCGACTTTAATTTTTCTGGTCTTCTTTCTTTGAATATCTCGCCAGGGTCTAACACTCATTTTTATAACCTCATATTTTGTAACTTAGATATTTTTTCTTTTAAGTAAAATCCTTTATTTACTTCTCCAGAATAACCGAATGGAGCAAAAAATTCATCCTTAAAAAATATTTGAAATCCACCTAGATTACCAGATTTTATAAAAAAATCACTCTCAGCATTCTCAAACACAAAATTTAACGTATCTCCAATCTTGTACAATCCAGATTGAACCAAAGAATTATCTAAGGAATAAATCTCTATCCATGTTTCTTCTAAAAATAAAATTTCAAAATAAGAATCATCAGCTTCTTGTAATTTGATTTTTTTTTCATTCTGTCTTACTTCTTTTTGCATATCAATTTGATCAATAAAGTAATCATCTTTAAAATCTTCATCGATCTGAACTGAAGAATTTAATGAAAGTATTTTATCATTCTTTTTCTCACTCAAACTTAGAATGTAAAGGGTTATTAGCAGGAAACTAAATGACAACAAAAACACAATTAGTATTTTACTTGCCTTAATTGTTGGTACTTGTTGATAAATACTTTTCGGTTTCTGCGGAATTGTATAGTCAAATTGAAGCTTCTCAATTTCTTCTGAAATGTCAGTATTAGTTATCTTGGCAAATGACCTGATAAAACCGGTAATTGGTATACTTTCATCTATATCTTCAACAAGTCCTGCTTCAATTTTTTTTAATATATCAGTACTAATATTTAATTTCTTTGATATACCTTCAAGTTTCCTTCGTGAGCTTTTTCTTGATTCCGAGATCTTTCTTCCAATTATCCCATATAAAACTTGTCTAGTTTTTTTTTCACTAAATGTTAATTCCTCAGATGAATTCATTTATAACACCTTGCTTTCTTCTTTTAATTGTTGTTTGGCTTGGTTTACGAATTCATTCAATATATCCTTAACTGGTTGAATTTTTTTTACCAAACTAACGCTTTGACCAGCCATCAAAGACCCATTTTCAATATCTCCATCGACTACAGCTTTTTTCAATGATCCAGCCCAAAAATGCTCAATTTTTAATTGTGCATCTTTGAGTGAAATATTGTTATTTTCAAGTAATTCTATAACCTTTTTTTGTTCATCAATAAATTTTTTTGAAGCATTATTCTCAATTGCTCTTACTGGAATAACAGGAAATCTATTATCCAATCGAACAGACACTTGACAATTTCTAGCTTCCGATTTTATAAAAATATCTTTAAAATTCTTATGAGCAATGGATTCTTCACTACAAACTAACCTAGTTCCAATTTGGCACCCGGCAGCGCCCAGCTCTAGGAATTTTAAAAAAATCTCTCCTCTCCCAATTCCGCCTGCCACAAAAACAGGAACATTAACTACCTCTGGAAGAATCTCTTGAACTAGCACATTGATTGAAACAGGACCAATGTGTCCGCCAGCTTCATTACCTTCAAGGATAAGAGCCTCAATTCCATAACTTATCATTTTTTTTGCAATAGATGAGGTAGTAGCAAAACACATTGTCTTTATGTTTTTGTCTCGTAGTTTTTCAATCTGCCTCCTTTTTGGAAACCCTCCAGCAAACACAACCAAACTCACTTTTTGCTTTATGCAAGTTTGAATCAAATCTTCTATCTGTGGATGAAGTAAAATTAAATTCACTCCAAATGGCTTGGTTGTTTTCTGTTTAGTATATATAATTTCCTTCTCCAACATATCAGGACTCATTGATCCTGCCGCAATTACTCCAAACCCCCCAGCATTTGAAGTTGCCGACACTAAATTATTTTCAGAGACCCAAGTCATGGCTCCACCCATTATTGGTAAATTAACGCCAAGAAAATTTGCTCCTTTAAAGAATAATTTTTTCAACTTCTCATTCATTTATCTAAATTTGTAAGCCATAAGCATTATGGAGAGCATTTAGTGCTATTTTTTTCTTTTTTAAATCTATTAACACACTTATCTTGATTTCAGAAGTCGAAATAACTTGAATATTTATATTTTTGAGTGCGAGTGTTTCGAACATTTTTTTAGCCACTCCAACATTGCTTTTCATCCCAACTCCTACTATCGATATTTTGCATAAAGAATTTTTTGAATCAATATTTTTAAATTTAATCTTAGACATTTTTAGTTCCTTAACTGCTCTTTTCTCATCTTCAATAGGAACTGTGAAAGTCAAACTTGCGAACTTACCGTCATCGGTAATATTTTGAACAATCATGTCAACATTTATATTAATTTTTGCTAGTGTTCCAAAAATTTTTGCAGCTATTCCTGGTTTGTCAGGAATACCTTTTAATGTAATTTTTGATTCATTTTCAGATGATGTAATTCCAGTAACAACTTCTTTTTCGATTTTGTTCTCCTCTTTAACCACCATAGTGCCTGTCTTTCGTTTAAATGAACTTCTAACATGAATTTTAATACCATATTTCATAGCTAATTCAACTGATCTTGGATGTAAAACTTTTGAGCCTAAAGAAGCTAATTCTAAAATTTCTTCATAAGTTATCGAATTAATTTTAGTAGCATTTTTAACTATTCTTGGATCAGAGGTAAATATTCCATCAACATCTGTATAAATTTGACAACTTTTGAGTCCCAAGGAATATGCAATAGCTACTGCACTGGTATCCGATCCACCTCTTCCAAGAGTAGTTATTCTGTCATCTTTTGAAATACCCTGAAACCCAGCAACAACCAATACTTTATATTTTTTTAACAATGTCTTAATTAAATCCGAATTAATTTCTAAAATTCTAGCTTTACTATAATTACTGTCAGTATTGATGGGAATTTGCCATCCAAGAATAGATCTTGACTCGATTTTTCTCTCATTGAGGAGAGTGCTAATAATTGCTGCTGAATGTTGTTCACCAGTAGAGAGAATAACATCGTATTCAGGGTCTGTGATTTTTTGTCTTACTTTTTTATAATCTTCAATCAATCTATTCGTCACTCCGCTCATCGCGGAAACTACAACAACAAGCTTATTCTTATTTATTTTTACTTCACTCTCTATAATTTTGGCGATATTTTTAATTCTAATGAGGTTGGCAACTGATGTTCCACCGAATTTCATTACTTGTATTGCCATAAAGATTTAATTGTATTTAAGAATTTAAGTACTACCATATGTAAATATTAAAAAATGAAAAGTAAAAATTTAAATTTAAGTTTAAAATGAATAACAAGATATTCAACGAGTTTTCAGATGATTGGTGGAAAGAAGATGGAGCTTTCAAAGCCCTCCATTCATTTAACTTATTAAGATTAAAATATATTAAAGAAAGAATTTTAAAAAATTCTCTTAAGAATTTAAAAATCTTAGATATTGGTTGTGGTGGTGGAATCCTATGCGAACCACTATCAAGACTGGGAGCGAAAGTTTTTGGAATCGATACAAACTATAAAGCAATTGAGGTTGCTAAAAAACACGCAAAGCAAAAAGGTCTTAAAATTAATTATCAGAATATAGAAATCAGTAAAATATCTTTAAACAATTTCGATTTGGTGACATGTATGGAGGTGTTAGAACATGCAAACAACATAAATCATATTATTACTAAGTCTAAAGAAATTCTTAAAAAAGAAGGAGTGTTCATAGGCTCAACCATTAACAAAACATTAGCATCATATTTTCTTGCAATTCTTTTTGCTGAAAATATATTTAAAATTCTACCCAAAGGAACACATCAATGGGACAAATTATTAAGACCCAATTATCTTAAAAAACTATTTTTACAAAATAATTTTTCACAATTTGAAGTTAAAGGAGTTATTTATAATCCTTTTAATAATTTATGGAAATACTCAAGAACAAATAGTATTAACTACCTATTCTTTGCAAAAAATTCGTAATTAAGAGTGAATTCTAGAATTTCTGGTAAATCTATATTTAACCTTATTTTTCAAAAAGTGTAATTTGTTGTTGCAGGCATTTTTTTTCTAATATCCTTAACTAATTTAGTGTCTATTTTTGCACTGATAAACCCAACTTTTTCATCTGCTTCAGAAATAATATTACCCCATGGATCCACAATTAAAGAATGACCAAATGTTCTTCTTCCGTTTTTATGTTTACCGCATTGTGCTGCTGCAAAAACATAACAACCATTTTCAATTGCTCTTGTCCTAATAAGTGCATGCCAATGATTTATTCCTGTTGTGTAAGTAAATGCTGCAGGAATAGAAAAAAAAATTGCACCTTTTTTGGCTAATTTTTTATAAAGAATAGGAAATCTCAAATCATAACATATACTCATCCCTAGCTTTCCCCATGGTAATTCAAATAATTTAATTTTCTTTCCAGGATCATAATATTTTGATTCAAAATAATTTTCATTTTTACCCAAAGAAACATCAAATAAGTTGATTTTATCATAATAAAAAACTTCTTTTCCAAATTTATTAATAAGGATTGATCTGTTATAAAATTTTTTATTATTTCTTAAATGAGGTGAAGAGCCTACTAAAATATAAGTTCTAAGTTTTTTTGCCTTTGATTTTATAAATTTAATAAATAAATCATGTGAATCTTTGATATAGTCCTTAATCTTTAGTTGTGAGTCAGTGAAGATTGAAACACACTCTGGAAGACAAATTAAATCTATTGATTTATTTTTTTGGAGTGAAAAAAGCTTTTCAAGCATTTCTATGTTTTCTTCAGGTACGTCACTACTATTAGTTTGAAAACAAACTACATTGAATTTAGTTTTCATTTAATAAACTCATGAGGTTTCCTGTTCTATAGATTTTCTCTAAATCATCATATCCACCTATATGAATTTCACCAAAGAAAATTTGCGGAACAGTCTTCCTTCCGTTAGATTTTTTTAACATTTCTTCTTTTAATTTAGTATCATGGTCAATACTTTTTTCTTCGAAGTTTAGATTTAGGTTTTCAAGAAGTCTTTTAGCTGATAAACAATACGGACATATACTGGATGAATAAATTATTATTTTCTTCATAAAACACTTATAATTTGGATAAATTCATGATTGATTTAAATTTTTTAATTAATTCTAAAAACAAATCAAGTAGAAATTGGGGAAATCACAATTTTCTTTTTAAAAAAATATCAAATTTAATAGGTGATAAACTAAACGAATTAAATAATAAGTATGAAAATATTTTACTCTTATCCTCAGATTGTGATGAAGCTTTTACAAGCGTAACTGAAAAAAATTTTAAAAATTTACTTTTTGTTTCTCCATATAACGAACTACTCAAAAAAATTGAATTTGATAAAAATAACATCCAGAAAATAGAAGGTCACTTTGAAAACTTACCATTAGAGAATGGAAAATTTGACCTTATAATCAATAATCTTTGCTTGCACTCAATTAACGATAAACATAATCACTTAAAAAAATTATATGATTTATTAACAAAAGACGGATTATTTTTATGCAATTTTTTTGGTGAAAAAACTCTCTTCGAATTAAAAACATCACTTTTTCAAGCAGATGAAAAAATATTTAATGGAATATTCATGAGATTACCTACAAATTTAAAAATGGTCGAAATATCAGATTTATTAAGTCAAATTGGATTTAAAGAATTAGTATCTGAGAAAATAAGCTATAAAATTTACTATAATCATGTAAGAAAGTTATTAGAAGATTTGAAAGGTATTGGAGAAAGTAGTTATTTTAAAAAGAGAAAAAAGGGATTGATGACTAATACATACATTGAAACTCTGAATAAATTTTATGAAAATAACTATGCGAATGAAAACGGTCTTGAAATTAGTTGTGATGTTGTTTCAGTTTGCGGATGGAAAAATAATAAAACATAAGATATTTAACGAAATCATCATTAGATTTAAGAATATTAAAATTTCTAATTTCTGAAGGATAAATCCATCTAATTTTTTGATGCTCATTGTTTCTAATTTTACCAAACCAACTATCACATTCAAAAAAATTAAGTTTAAGTTTTCCTCGTTTTAGGTTTTTTTTATATGATTTTAGAAAAAGAACTTTCTTAATGTCTATTTTTATATTTAGTTCTTCTAAAACTTCTCTTGATAAAGCTTCAATAAGTAATTCGCTTTTTTCCACTTTACCTCCAGGAAATTCAAAAAAACCTGACATTATTTTATTAGAAGGTCTTGAAGATATTAAAATTTTCCTATTTTTTTTTAAAACACACGCAACTACATTTATTATTTTCCTAGCTCCTGTAATCTGTATTAATTGATATATATCTTTTAGTGAAATCGCAGGTATTCATTATCCAATATTTTTTACCAATTCCTAAATTTATAGTTATTTCAATTTCTTTCTTTTTTAAGTATTTATCTATATCATTTAAATTACATGAAGGAGACTTTTCACCATTTTTTAAAAGTATAAAATCTCCAAACTTAATTGATAATTTTTGTGGATCTATATTTACACCAGATTTGCCTATAGCCATTACAACTCTTCCCCAGTTTGCATCAGATCCAGCCATTGCTGTTTTAAAAAGTGGAGAATTAGCCACCGAACTTCCCACTTTCTTTGCATCTAACTCATTTTTTGCACCCTCTACAAGTATTTTTATGAATTTGGACGCACCCTCACCATCTTTTACGATATATTCAGAAATTTTTGCCATTACTCTTTGAAGAGAAGAGAAAAAGATTTTTTGATTGGGAGATAATAGCCTTTTTGATTTATTCTTAACTGAAATTAATAATACCATATCGCTTGTTGAAGTATCACCATCAACGGTAATAGAATTAAATGTTTTATCAACAATCTCTAAGAATTTTTTCTTTATTATATTTTTCTTAAACTCTGTATTCGTAAAAATGAATGCAAGCATTGTTGCCATATTTGGAGCGATCATACCAGATCCCTTCGCTATACAATTTATAATTATTTCCTCTTTTCCTTTGATTTTTTCAGAAAATATTTTTGGGAATGTATCTGTTGTCATGATCGCTTTGGCAGCTAAGAACCAAGAATCACAATCATTTCTTAGATTTGCAATTAAATAGGGGATTTTTTTTATTATTTTTTTTTCATCTAATGGTTCACCAATTACGCCAGTTGACGCTAGATAAATTTGATGTCTGGGTACATTTAATTTTTTCTCAAGTGTATTAACTATCTTAATTAGTGATTTTCTTCCTGATTCACCATTTAATACATTTGCATTTCCTGAGTTGATAAGGATAGCCGAGACCTTCCCATAATTAACAATAGATCTATTCCATATAATAGGTTCACCCGGCGTCTTTGAGTTTGTAAACACTCCTTGAATGTCAGCTGGTTCATCTAACTTAATCAAAACGAGATCGTCTTTATTGTTTTTTTTTAAACCACAATGTGTTATTGAAACATTTATTCCATCGATTAGATTAACATTTTTCATTTTTTGTGGAGCAAGTGGAGATAATTTTATGGACATGGTAGTTCTATTAACTAATTTAATATATTTTAATATATGAAATTACTATAAATTGTAACATGTTAAATTATTTATCAAAAAAAATATTTGGTTCAGCAAATGAGAGGACTTTAAAAAAGATACTCCCAATAGTTGAAAAGGTAAATGCGCTCGAAAAAAAATTTGAAAAGTTTTCTGACGACGAAATTATAAAAAAAACAAAAGAGTTAAAAAATAATGTTGAGAAAGGTATGACCTTAGACGAGGTCATGCCCGAGGCCTTCTCTAACGTTCGTGAAGCTGCAAAAAGATCTTTAGGACAAAGACATTATGATGTGCAGATAATTGGTGGAGTTGTACTTCATCGAGGAATGATTGCAGAGATGAAAACTGGAGAAGGGAAAACTCTAGTTTCAACACTAGCAGCATATTTAAATTCTTTAGATGGTAATTCAGTTCACATTGTAACCGTTAATGATTACTTAGCTAAAAGAGATAGTGAATGGATGGGTGAGGTCTATAAGAAGTTAGGCCTTGAAACAGGCTATATACTAAATGGAATGAATGACGTAAATAGAAAAAAGGCATATCAGTCTGATATAACATATGGAACTAATAATGAATTTGGGTTTGATTATTTGAGAGATAATATGAAATTCTCAAAAGAACAAATTGTACAAAGTAATTTCAATTTTGCAATAATCGATGAAGTTGACTCAATACTCGTCGATGAGGCAAGAACTCCCTTAATTATTTCAGGTTCAGCAGAGGAATCATCGGTTTTATATAAAGTAGTAGACAAAATAATAGCCCAATTAAAAACAGAGGATTACGAGAGAGATGAAAAAGCAAAAAGTGTTGTATTAAATGATAATTCTGTTGAAAAACTTGAAGATTTATATAAAAAACAAAAACTTCTAACTGAAGGCAGTTTGTACGATATAAATAATGTAACCCTTTTACATCACACAAATCAATCACTTAAAGCCAGATATATTTTTGAAAAAGACAAAGATTATTTAGTTCAAGATGGAAAGGTACTTATAGTTGATGAGTTTACTGGAAGAGCTATGGAAGGTAGAAGGTTTTCTGAGGGTCTACATCAAGCAATTGAAGCAAAAGAAAATCTTCAGGTACAAGTTGAAAATCAAACACTTGCATCAATTACTTATCAAAATTATTTTAGATTATACAAAAAACTTTCTGGGATGACTGGTACTGCTAAAACAGAAGCCGATGAGTTTTTTGATATTTATAAACTTGAAGTAGTAGAAGTTCCGACCAACAAGTCAATGATAAGAATTGATAGTGAGGACGAAATTTATCGAACTCTAGATGAAAAATATGAAGCTATAGTAAATCTTATTAAAAAATGTATTGAGAAAGATCAACCTTGCTTAGTAGGAACCGTCTCTATTGAGAAATCAGAAGCGCTTTCGCGGATTCTTAAGAAAAAAGGAATAAAGCACGAAGTTCTAAATGCAAAAAATCATTTGAAAGAAGCTGAAATCATTGCAAACGCCGGAAAACCGGGTGTTGTTACAATTGCGACTAACATGGCTGGTAGGGGTACTGATATAAAATTGGGCGGTGCAGAAGAGTCATCTTTACAAACAAAACTCATGAAAATATCAAAAGATGCTGGAGGGTTATTCATAATTGGGACTGAAAGACATGAATCTAGAAGGATAGACAACCAACTTAGAGGAAGATCAGGAAGACAAGGTGATCCCGGTGCATCAAAGTTCTTTCTCTCTCTTGAAGATGATCTTATGAGGATATTTGGTTCAGAAAAATTGGATTCAGTTCTTAAAACACTTGGTCTTTCCGATGGTGAGAGCATCCAACATCCTTGGATAACAAAAGCATTGGAAAGGGCACAAAAAAAAGTCGAAGCTAGGAACTTTGAAATCAGGAAAAGTCTTCTTCGTTTTGATGATGTAATGAACGAACAAAGAAAAATAATTTATGATCAAAGAAGAGAGATTATTCAAGATTCTGATTTAGATAATCTAATTTTTGATATGAGAGACACTTTTGTAGATGATATAATTGATAAAGAAGTAAGCGAAATTAACGAATTAACACCTGAAAAAAGAAAAAAAATTTTAGATCTCTGCAAACAAAATCTGAATATTACATTTGATTTTGACAAAACGCTTACTGGCACGCCTCAAATTGATGATATAAAAAAGGAGATAATAAAACTCTCAGACAAAAATATTAATTTGAAGAAAACAAAATATAGTAATGATCTATTTTCTTATGCTCAAAAGAGCATTCTTTTGCAAATAATTGATAAAAGTTGGAAAGAACACTTGCTTTCACTTGATCATCTTCGACAAGGTATCTCTTTAAGAGCATATGGCCAGAAAGATCCTTTAAATGAATACAAACAAGAAGCCTTTATAATGTTTGAGGAAATGATGGAACAGATCAGATATAGCGTTACAAAGATCATTAGCTTTGTTGAAATTAAAACTGAAAATGCTCCGGAAGAAATAGCAAATCCTGCAACTGAAAATATTGAAAAAAAGATACCAAGAAATTCAAGGTGCCCTTGTGGCTCAGGTAAAAAATATAAACATTGTTGTGGAAAGTTTAATTAACTAAAAATTCTTTTCCCATTGTGAGGTATTTCTCCTCTCTCTGGCTTATAATTTTTTCTGGAGAAACTCCATCAAAATCTTGATTTATCCTTAATATACAATCTTTAATCTTAGAGCACGTTCCTAAGACGTCTCTATGAGCTCCACCTCGAGGTTCTTTAATTATCTCATCAATTACTTCTAGATTTAAGAGATCCTGAGCAGTTAACTTCAATGATTCAGCAGCCTTTTCAGATTCGCTTGCTGATCTCCATAAAATTGAGGCACAGCCCTCAGGTGATATTACTGAATAAATAGCATGTTCTAACATTATGACTCTATTACCAGTAGCAAGTGCAACAGCTCCACCGGACCCCCCTTCACCAATTATAAAAGAAAAAATTGGTGACTGAACGTTTATGGAACATTTTATCGAACTAGCAATTGCCTCAGACTGCCCTCTATCCTCTGCTTCAACACCAGGAAAAGCTCCTGGAGTATCTATAAATGTTACTACAGGAATTTTAAACTTACTTGCTAAATTAAATAACCTCTGGGCTTTTCTATAACCTTCAGGTTTTGCCATTCCAAAGTTATTTTTTACTCTGGTATCAATATCAATTCCTTTATCATTACCTACAACGAGAAAATTTTTGTTGTCTATTTTTGCTAATCCACCTTTTATTGAAGCGTCGTCAGAGAATAATCTGTCTCCACATATAACTTCAAATTTATCAAAAATCGTCTTTACTATTTCATCAAATTTTGGTCTGTCTTGATGCCTACAAACTTTAACTTTTTGCATCGGGGTAAGCTTCTCATAAATCTCATCCAGAGTCTTATCAAACTTTTCCTGCAGAATTGTAAGTTCATTAGCAATATTCTCACTAGTGTCTTTTAGATGTCTAAGCTCTTCAATCTTAGATCTAATCTCAAGCAAAGGTTTTTCAAAGTCTAGAAAATTTTGCATCCTTAGCTTTTTTAGGAACCTTCAATTAATTTAGCTTTCTGGACAAGTACCTCTGCCTGTCTAATAGAAGCAATGTCTATGAGCCTCCCGTCAAGAGAGACTGCACCCTTACCTTCTTTTTTTGCTGTTTCCATTGCTTCCAAGATTCTTTTAGCTTGATTAATTTCTTTATCCGAAGGACTCATGACCTTATTTGCTAAATCTATTTGACTAGGATGGATTGCCCATTTTCCTTCACATCCAAGTGTAGCAGATCTGTTAGCCTGAGCAATATAGCCGTCAGGATCATTAAAATCTCCAAAAGGCCCATCTATAGGCCTTAATCCGTTTGCTCTTGCAGCTATAACCATTTTGGACACAGCATGATGCCACATATCACCCCAGTGTCTTTCTCTCTCTTTATCTCCATCTTTATCAGTTAAAACATGATAGTTGGGGTTTGGACCGCCGATTACTGTTGTTTTCGCCTTTGTTGAAGCAGCATAATCTGCAACTCCAAAATGAAGAGACTCTAATCTTCTATCATAAGAAGCAATTTCATTTACATTTTGCATACCCAACGCAGTCTCAATTATCAATTCAAAACCCAACCTTTTTTCAACGCCCATCGCGTCTTCCACTTGAGTACAAAGCATATCTACAGCATAAACATCTGAAATCGTTCCGACTTTGGGTATCATAATCAAATCAAGTTTTCCTGGCGCTTTTTCAATAAGCTCAACCACATCTCTGTACATAAAGTGTGTGTCCAAACCATTGATTCTAACTGATAATGTTTTTCCATTCCAATCTAAATCATTAAGTGCTTCTATGATGTTCTTTCTTGCTTGTTCTTTCTCATCTGGAGCAACTGCGTCTTCTAAATCTAAAAAAATAACATCAACTTTGCTTTTTGCTGCCTTTTCAAATAAGGCTGGGTTGCTCCCTGGAACAGCTAATTCACTTCTGTTTAGTCTTGGTGGTGCTTGTTCGATAATCTTAAAACTCATAATTTCCTCTTAAAATAATATTATTACATTGACAATTTTTTATCTAAATAAATAAGTAAAAACAACTTATATTTTAATTAATTTTTTTATATTTTTCTTTAAACTATGTTTTTCTTCTAAAATTTTTCTGAGTTTCTTTGTTTTTATGTGAGTATATATTTGCGTAGTTGAAATATCTTTATGACCCAAAGATTCTTGAATGATTCTCAGATCCACACCTCTATCTAAAAGATGTGATGCGAAAGAGTGTCTTATTTTATGAGGTGATAGATTTTTTTTATCAATACCTGACTTTAATGCTAAATCTTTAAGTATCTGAAAAAATCTATTTCTTGTTATATGACCAAGTTTTGAGTTAGAGGGAAAAAGAAAAATACTTTTATCTTTGTTTTCAAATTTTGATGTATCGAGGAATTTTTTTAAGATGATTTGAACCTTGCTGATAAAGGGAACAATTCTTTGGGATTTTCCCTTATTTAAAATTAAAACTGAAGTATAATCATCAGCTAAATCTCCAAGTTTAATGCTGACCATTTCACTCACTCTGATCCCAGTTGCATACATTATTTCAAGCATAAGCGATAGTCTTAGTCCCTTATAAGAATTATCACTATAAGATAAATTTATAAGATTTATTATTTGCTTCTCTGAGATAATCTTGGGAATAGTTCTTCTTAATTTTGGAAATCTTATAGAATCAAGCGGATTACTTTCAATAATGTTTTTTTCACAAAGAAAGTTAAAAAAAACTTTTAAGGAAGATAATTTTCTACAATGGGAAGATTCTGAATAATTAGAGGAGAGAAAATCTAAATAAGCTTCAATTTTTATGAGATTTATATCATCAATTGTTGATAAATTAAAATAGTCCACAAACTGCAATATATCGTTTTTGTAAGAAAAAAATGTGTTTTTTGAAAGATTCTTTTTAATAGTTATATTTTCAAGATACTTGTCGATTAGAAGCATTATTTCTTGGTTCATAAAAGAGTTCTTTCAGTAAGTTTTTTAAATGCATCCTCAAAACCAAGATTCTTTAATATAATTAGAATAGAATAGCTTTGGATCAGATTTAGTTGCATAAAATTTTTATTACCAATTATTTTAAAAAGCAAATTAAGTGAGTTAAAGATATCTCCTTTTAAAGACAAAGAGTTTGCTAGAAAAAAATCCTTAATATCTATTGTCCTCACGTCAGAATCAATCGTAACTTTGAACAGCTTGTCAACCAAACCTTGACTGAGATCCGTAGACAAAATCATGACCATTAAAATTTTTTTCATTGAAACTGAATCTGCTATAATTATATTTTCAAAATTTTCCAATTTATTTTCTAATGAATAATTATTAGTACTCTGAAGACTTAAGAACTCAGAAAGATTAATTGCCAAATTTCTAAAATCACTTTCGGGTGATTTATAGTTTTTATTTAAAATCTCTTTTGCTTTATCAAACATTTCTCTTGATTGATACATTTTAGATATCAAAATTGAATCAACATGACTTTTGACATATTCATTAAAATCCATAAGATCACCCACCAAATGTGATATTTTGGATAGTAGGTTATCATTGATTGAGATCTTTATTAACGCTATTATTTTTCTTAATTTTGAATCAGGTTTATTATCCCTCATAATAGACTGATATAGTAGTGGTCTTGCCCTCATTGGTGATAGAGATTTATAAATTCTCTCAGCATTCTCAATTTCTTTATTTTCAAATTTTGCAAGCTGATAAGCTTCTGCCAGCATTTCTACATTTATTCTTCCTTGCTTGACTAAAATTTCTGAGCAAAAAATCTTTAAGTCTGTCTCAACAGACGGATTAGAAAGAATAAATAGCAATCCACTTGTAGTCAGTTTTTCAATTTGCTCAAAATTTGGTGAAATGTCTGCAAACTGAAGTGATGACATAATAATAGGATTAAGTTCCTTTATTTTATCAAGATTTTTTTTTAGATCTTTAGATTGAGTGATATCTTTTTCACTCATTAATGAAAACGCTAGTTCAATAAAAAAAAGATCACCAGGTTGATTTTGTTCTTTAAGAAGTTGAAGCCCCAGTTTTGCTTCATCAAATTTATTGTTGATAATATTACAAATAATTAGTGTCTTTCCAAAAAATATAGGATCTTGATCAACTTTTTCTAAAATCTTACAGGCCTCAGAATGCCGATTTCTTAAAAAGTTGGCTTCAATCATCTTTTTAAGGATAAAACTATTATTTTCTAATTCTGAGGTTTGTGAATAAATTAATTCAATTTCGCTCAATCTCCCGGTTTCAAACAGCTTATTAATAAAAGTTTGAAAAAGCATTTTATCATCTTGGGTATTAATTAAATTACGATTAAACGATTTTTCTGAAATTAATATTTCGTGAATAAGGTCTTGAATTACTTCATCAGTATTTCTAACTGGTAAATTTTCAATAAAAAGATTAATTTGTTCAAATGTTTTATCTGAAAAAACTTCTCTCCAAGTATCACTTTTTTTGTTTCCAATATTAAATTCAGACAAAAACTCTTTATTTTCACCTCTAAAACTCTCATTATCTTCAAAAATAAGTTGATTCGATAAAGCAATTTTAAAAGGTATTAATATGATTATTAAAAGTATCTTAAAAAAATTATTTATCTTCAATATTAAATTCACTCTCAACCAGCCTTGGATTAATAACGAAATCTGACAAACCCAAATAAATAACAAATAATGTAAGTATAATTGTTAGTGAAATTAAAATCTTAATTATTAGCTTGTCCATATTACATTTATTTGTATCTAATGAATATTTATAATACTAACAATATATTTAAAAAAAAATCTATTATTTATATAAAAACAAAGAAATGGAACAATTAGAAAGAAGGATAGTTTTAGTAGGTATGACAGGAGTGGGGAAAACCACAATTGGGAAAATTCTAGCCAAGCAACTAAAAATGAGTTTTCTAGACATTGATCATGAAATTGAAAAACAAACTAATCTAAAAATAAAAGACTTTTTCAAAATTTATGGTGAGACAGAATTTAGGAGAATTGAAAAAAGTACTTTACTAGAATGTTTTAGAACAACAGAGCGAATGATTATAGCTTCTGGAGCAGGTATTCTGAGTGACGAGGAAATAAAAAATATAATATTAAATAAATGTATATGTATTTTTCTTAATGCAAATTTAAGTACTTTGATTAGTCGTTTAAAAAAGAATCTATCTAATAGACCAAAATTAAGTGAAGGAAAACTTGAAGAGAAATTAAAACAAATGTATATAGAAAGAATTAATGATTATAAAAAGTCACACGTAACAATTGATGTAGACAACATTTCAATTCCCGAAGCAGTATCAAGAATAAGCAAAGCTTTAATAAAATATGAAAAGTACAATCACTTATAAAGTTTCTCTCGGAAAAGATTCTTATTGTATTTTTATAGGAAATAAAAATCTTGAAAACATTACAAAATATATACCTAATTATGAAAACTATTCAAAAAAAATTCTCATAACCGATAAGAAAATAATAGAAAAAAAAAAGAGGTTATTACGAACTGAACTCTTTAATATAGTAAATTATGAAATGATTGTATTGCCAGATGGTGAAAAAATTAAAAGTTTTAATTACCTTCAAGAATTAATTGAGAAAATACTAAAATTTGGTGTCGATAGAAATTCTTTAATTATTTGTTTTGGTGGAGGTGTCTTAGGTGATTTAGTTGCTTTAGCTGCATCCCTTGTTTTAAGAGGAATAGATTTTGTCCAAATCCCGTCAACATTGTTAGCTCAAGTCGATAGTTCGGTTGGAGGAAAAACAGGAATCAACTCAAAATATGGTAAGAATCTTATAGGAACTTTTAAACAACCAAAATCAGTAATAATTTCAATTGATATTTTAAAAACACTGGACAAACGTGAAATAATTTCAGGCTATGCAGAAATTCTAAAATATTCATTTATAAAAGATCCTTCATTTTTTAATTGGTTAAAATTAAACGGAAAAAAAGTAATTTCACTTGATCCATCAAGTTGTATTTATGCAGTAAAAAAAAGCTGTTCGATAAAATCCAATATTGTTTCTAAGGATGAAAAGGAAACTGGTATTAGAGAAATATTAAACTTTGGTCATACTTTTGGGCATGCTATTGAGTCAATGACAGGTTATTCAAACAAAATTAAACATGGAGAGTCAATCTTTATTGGAATGTATTTGGCAATTAAATTTTCAATATTTTTAAATCTTTGCAAACAAACAGTTTTAGAATCATACGAAGAACATTTAAATGAAATAGGAATTAAATACAGACTAAAACAATATAATTTTAAATTTGATCCAAAAACTTTCCAAAAACATATAAAATTTGATAAAAAAGTCAAAAAAGATAAAATTAAGTTTATTCTTTTAAAAAAAATCGGTCATCCAGTTAGGCTTTTTTTAGAAGATGAAAAATTACTCACGAAATTTTTAAAATATGAACTAAAATAAATTATGGATTTTTCCTTATCAGTTTTAATCGGATCAATTATTGGCTTAGTAATACTGTCAGCATTCTTTTCTGGCTCAGAAACTTCTTTAACGTCAGCATCAAAAGCTAGAATACATACCTTAGCAAGATCTGGAAAAAAGAATGCAGGAATATTTGAGAAAATATTTAAAGATAAAGAACAACTTATTTGCACTATATTATTTGCAAATAACTTAGTTAATGTCCTTGCCTCAGCTATGGCTACAAAAATCTTAATAGAAATCACAGAGGCAGATGGAATTTTTTATGCAACCATAATAATGACCTTAATGATTTTAATTTTCGGAGAATTAATCCCTAAAACATTGGCGCTTTCAAATGCAGATAAATTTGCTTTAAAGATTGCACCCATCATCAGAATAATTATTTTAGCATTTTACCCCTTAACAAAAATTTTAAATTTTATAGTAGGTTTTATTTTAAAACTCATCGGAGTTGACTATAAAGATTCAAGTAGAGAAGAAATACTAGAAAAAAGCGAAGAAGAATTAAGGGGAGCTATAGATCTTCATGGGAAGGATTCAACTGGGAAAGAGGAAAAACAGATGCTTAAATCAATACTTGATTTAGATGAAATTACTGTTGGATCGATTATGGTTTCAAGAAATGATATATTTAGTCTTTCTTCAGATGTAACGTATTCTGAATTATTATCACAACTTAAGGATTCGCCTCACTCAAGAATACCAGTATGGAAAAAAAATCCTGAAAACATTGTGGGTGTTCTTCACGTAAGGAAATTGATAGGAGAAAAGCATTATGATGTAAAAAATTTTGATATTTCATCATATTGTCAAAAACCATGGTTTATTCCTGAATCCACAAAGTTAGATAATCAATTAATAGCTTTTAAGAAAAGGAAAGAACATTTCTCTATTGTGGTTGATGAATATGGTGAATTTCTCGGAATAATAACTTTAGAAGATATCATAGAGGAAATTGTAGGAGATATTGATGATGAATTAGATGATTTGAAATTAAGCAAAAATATAAATGGAATAAAAAAAATCCTCGAAAGATAGTTATATAGTTAATGGTACAGTTAATATTAGAGATTTAAATAAGCAAATTAATACTGAACTACCAGTAAATAATGCTTCAACTGTAGCAGGTCTAATTTTATATGAAAGCAGGATAATACCCAAGAAAGGGCAGGTTTTTTCTTTCTTTGGTTTGAAGTTTAAAATTCTATCAAAAAAAAATAATCAATTGCTTTTATTAAAAATTTCAAAAAATAATTAAAAAATTTTAATTTTAGTACTATAATAATTTTGGGGAGAGTAAATTGGTTATTCAAGATATACTCGAAAAAGTTCTAATCAATCAAAGATTAGTAATAATAAGTGATCATTCATCTGCTTATGACGCTGCAGTGTCTATGCTAAAAAATAAATGCGGAGCTTTGTTAGTTTGTGACTCAAAAAATGACAATGAACTTGTAGGTATTATAACTGAAAGGGATATTACTTTTAAAGTAATTCCGAAAAATCTTGATCCAAAGATAACTCAAGTTTCTAAAATTATGACTAAAAATGTTGAAACCATCTCACCTAAGAAGACCACAATTGATGCCATTCATGTAATGAGATCAAAAGGCTTCAGACACTTGCCTGTAATTGAGAAAAAAAAAATAGTTGGTATTTTATCGATGAGAGATCTTTATGATTATGCAAATAGCGAACTTCAAGATTCTCTTAAGAAACATAAAGAATTTATGTTCGGAACTGGATATGGAAGTTAACTGAGAATCTTAATTCTCAAAGCATGTAGACCCGTTTTCATCTCTACTGCTAAAACTTCATAAATTTTTCGCTGGGCATCAACCCTACTCAGATTCTTTAGAAACGAAGACTTGATTGTAATTGAAAAATGTGAATTTCCGCTTTTTGGACTTTGCGCGTGATGAGCATGAAGATGAGACTCGTTTTCAACCTTCAACACCGAGGGTTTGAATTTATTATATAGTTTTTTGTAAATTGTTGATTCATCCATATATTTAATAATAATAATATTATGAAAAATAAATCAACAAGCAAACCTGATTTTTTTGGTCTTGAGACTCACAAAAAAAAATGTGATGAAATCAATTGCGATAGATATGGGGAATATTTAGCACCAAAATCTCCAAATAGCTCTGAGAAATATATTTTTTGTTTAGAACACATAAAAGCATATAATAAAAGATGGAACTATTTTGCAGGTAAATCTCAGAAAGAGATCTATGACTTTCAGAAAAACGATTATTTTGAGGGAAAACCAACAAGACCCTTTTCAAAGGGTTCGGCATCAAAAATCAAGTTTCAATTTCGGTTTTTTTTTGATAAGCCTGAGTTGAAATTTAAAAAAAAAACAAAAGGATTTGAAAATCCAACAAATTATAGTTTTAATAAGCAAATTCAGGATGCTTTAAAAACTTTTAATCTTGATCATAATATTAATGAAGAAAAACTTAAAAAAAAATATAAAGTACTTGTAAAAAAATATCATCCAGATGTGAAGAATAACTTAGTTAACAAAGATATGAAAATTAAAGAAATTAATAAAGCTTATAAAATATTACAGAAATTTTTAAAGAATTAAATGCTACTGGAAAATAGTATAATCTCTAAAAAACCTTCAAGAGAAATAGACTCATCAAAAGTCTTCGGAACATCAAAAAAGATTATGGTTCCGTGCTTTGATTTAAAAACAGATTTAGTTCCAACCATTGATAAGAGCTATGTGTTTGATGACCAAACAACAACCTCGATTCTCATGGGATTTAAGTATAATAAAAAAGTATTAGTTCAGGGTCTTCATGGTACAGGAAAATCATCACACATTGAACAGATTGCTGCAAGATTAAACTGGCCATGTGTAAGAATTAATTTAGACGGTCATATAAGTAGATTTGATTTATTAGGTAAAGACGGTATTGCGCTTAAAGATCAAAAACAAATAACGACATTTAAAGAGGGACTTTTACCGTGGGCGATTAAGAATCCGGTAGCTTTGGTTTTAGATGAGTACGATGCAGGAAGACCTGATGTGATGTTTGTTATACAAAGAGTTTTAGAGGCTGAAGGAAAATTAACCCTTTTAGATCAAAACTCAATTATAACACCAAATCCGTTTTTTAGGATTTTTGGGACTTGTAATACTCTT
>CACHGK010000003.1 GCA_902579395.1 uncultured Alphaproteobacteria bacterium | reverse complement strand
TTACCAAAATTTTTCTTTATGTCATTCAAACTGAATTTTGTATCTTCTACAACATCATGAAGCAATGCCGTTATTATTGTTCTTGAATCGAATTTATGGTCTGCAAGGATGCCTGCTACCTCCAAAGGATGCGAAAAATATGGATCCCCAGATGCTCTTTTTTGACTACCATGTGCCCTCATAGAAAAAACATAAGCCTTGTTAAGAAGTCCCTCCTCAACATCAGGATCATAAGATTTAACTTTTTCTAGTAACTCTACTTGTCGTAACACACTAAAATTTTATGATAAATAGTTTAATTTTCAAACAAAATTTTTACTATTTTACTCTTTTAGGGTATTTTCATTTGTAGCTGAAGGTTCACTTTCAGGATCTTGTTCAGAATTTTCATCTTCTTGACTAGCGTTTTTTTTCTGACTTATTAGTTTTTGAATTTCATTCTGGGTCATATATATTTTTTTTCGTTTCTTTTCGGATGCATTTTCCTTTTCAAAATTATCAAAGGAGACTTGAGATGCATTTTCATTCATTGGAACGGTCTCTTCATCATCAATGTCTGTTTCCTCTACTGGCTGATATTTTTGTGATGCATTGACAATTGAATCCCAGGTTTTTACTAAATCGATTTTTTTTTCAGCGATTTCTCTCAAAGCAATCACAGTATTCTTATCATTGTTTTTAGTAACCTCTGATTCTGAACCAGATGTTAAATCTCTTGCTCTGCTACATGCGTAAATTACCAGTTGAAACCTATTTGGTATTGAAGTTATGCAGTCTTCTGTAGTTACCCTAGCCATAATTAATATTTCACATTTATATTAAAAATCTTTTGTTTTGCAAGCGTTTTTAGAAGATTTTTAGCTTTTTTTTTTAGAACTGGGTGAATCCATTCGTCGTTAATATCACAAATAGGCATTAAAACAAATTTTCTTTCATGCATTCTTGGATGTGGTAAAACTAAGTCTTTAGAATTTAAAACAATATCATTATATGAGATTAAATCCAAATCTATGACTCTTGGATCATTTTTTATACCTCTAATTCTTTTAAAAGATTTTTCAATTTGCATTAAGTGCTCTAATACATGTATGGGTGTATAATCTGTTGTTATACTTACCACTCCATTAATAAACCAAGATTGTGAAGATTTAGGTATTGGTTCAGTTTTATAAAATTTTGAAATTTTTTCTACTTTAAATTTTGTTTTTAAAATCTCAACAGCTTTAATGCAGTTTTCAATTGGATTCCCAAATAATTCAGAACTAAGGTTTGAACCAAAAGCTATTAATATCAATATTTCTCCAATCTGGATTTTTCTTTTTTCCAATCCTGTTGTTTCTTATATTCTCTAAGATCACTTTTTTTTCTTCCCTTTGAGACACCAAGTAGAACTTTTACAAAACCTTTTTGATTAAAATGAAGGTCTAGTGGTATAAGAGTAAAACCATTTTGCTTTATTTTTAGATTAATTTTTGTAATCTCATCTTTTTTCAAAAGAAGTTTTTTTGGTCTTAAATTGTCTAAATCACTTTGTCTTTTTTCGTATTCTTTTAAATCAATATACAGATTCATAATCCAAAACTCTCCCTTTTTATCAACAGCATAGGAATTATCTAAGGCTACACCACCTCGTCTTATCGATTTAACCTCAGCACCTTTAAGGACAATTCCAACTTCCATAGTTTCAGAAATTTGGAAGGAAAATTTAGCTTTTCGATTTTTAGCTATTATGAAATTATCTTTTTTCACTGATTATTCAATCAGATTTAGATTTTTTAAAACTCTATCTATCTCATCCATTGTTTCTTTTTTGACAGTGGTAAGCGGTAGTCTCAATTTATTTAAACATTTATTCATTTTACTTAATGCGTATTTTACTGGACATGGACTGGATTCAAGAAAAAGGGCTCTATTAAGAGGATATAATAGGTAATTTAATTTCATGGATTCTTCAAAATTACCATTCTTCCAAGATTCATAAATCTGTGCGGATAATTTAGGGGCTACATTTGCAGTTACAGAAATACATCCGATTCCTCCACTCATCAAAAAAGCTAAGAATGTAGCATCCTCCCCTGATAATTGATAAAAGTCTTTTCCACAATTATATTTAATTTCCATTGGTGCAGAAAGGTCAGATGTAGCATCCTTAATTCCTACAATATTTTTAATAGCAGATAATTTTTTAATTAATTCAACAGATAATTTAACAATTGATCTTCCTGGTATATCGTATAAATATATTGGCAAATCAATCTTGTTCGCTATTGTTTCATAATGATTGTAAAGACCTTCTTGACTTGGTTTATTATAATATGGTGTGACTAAAAGTGCTGCATCAGATTTTGATTTTTTTGCGTGATCCACAAGGTCTAGTGTTTCTATGGTTGAGTTTGAACCACACCCTGCCATAACAGGAACCCTTGAGTCAGATTTTTTTATAATAAATTCAGTTACCTTTTTATGCTCATCGTGACTTAGTGTAGGAGATTCTCCAGTGGTACCACAAGATACTAAACCATGAGATCCCTCATTAATGAGAAAGTTAATATGCTCTTCAAGAGCATCAAAATCAATATCAAAGCTTTTTGTAAATGGTGTTATTACAGCGGGAATTGAACCTTTAAATATCATTTTGCACTTAGTTAGACAATAAAATTATTATAATATTCTTATTGTTAAATATTTTCTAGGAAATAATAATATCACTTTATGATTAGAAATTATTTAAGAATCAATATCTTTTTTTTTTTATTTTTTTTTATTTCTGAATTTGCTGAAGCTTTAGACGCACCGAAACCAAAGGCGAGACCAGAAAAAGAAATTTTCGTTTACCAAGATGTTTTTGATCAAATCAAAAGACAAAATTGGATTATGGCTACCGCACTCGCAGAAGATCACAATAATAAATCTTTAAGTTCTTACGTAAATTGGTTAAATTTTACTCGCCCAGGAAGTAACCATTCATTTTATAAACTCAAAAAATTCTACGAAAATCATAAACACTGGCCAAAAACTGATATTATTATTGAAAAAATTGAATCTTCTATAGATAAAAATTTCAATTCCAATGAAATTTTAAATTGGTACAAAAATAATACTCCTACAACCTCAAAAGGAAAAATTGATTATCTAGAGGCTTTAATAAAAACCGGCATGATAACCGATAAAAAACAAAGAATAAAAGATATATGGATAAATTCAAATCTGACACTCAGTCAACAAAAATATTTCACAAATAAATACAGTAAATACTGGAACCAAGAGGATAATTGGAAAAGATTTAATAGATTAATTTATGAAGGTAAAAATATTTCGGCAAGAAGGACATTGAATAGAATTTCCGGAGACAAACGAAAGTTAGGTGAAGCAAGGTTAGGTTTAAGCAGAAGAGCTGGTAATGTATCAACATTAATAAAAAATGTTCCCTCTTATTTAAAAAATGATCCAGGACTAATATATGAAAGAATGAGATGGAGAAGAAAAGCAAAACTTGATACTGCAGCTGATTTACTAATAAATCCTCCAAAAAAAATTGAAAATGTTAGAAATTGGTGGATAAACTCTAGGATCGTTGTAAGAAGATTGATTAACAAAAAAAAATTCGCGAAAGCATACAATATTTTAAAAGAACATAATTTACCAATTTCCACACAATCAGGATTAGAGGCTGAATGGTTAGCTGGCTGGATATCTTTTACTCATCTAAAAAATTATGAACAAGCAATTAAACACCTTGAGAGGGTTTTCAATAATTCTGATAATAATTTTAGATCAAAATCAGCTTATTGGCTTGCGCTAGTAAATATTGAAAAAAACTCGAAAAATTCTATTATTGATAGTTGGTTAAAAGAATCTTCAAAAAATAAATTTTCATTTTATGGACAAAATGCAGCACTAAAATTAGAAAAATTTAATTTTAAAGAAAAATCAATCGTTAAAAAAGAACCTACACAATATAAAGATCTTTTTGAAACTGTAGATATAATCATAAAATCGAAGCAAAAATCAAAAAAAATATATCCCTTTTTTGAAAAAATCTTTGAGTTATGTTCTATTGATGAAGAAAAATATTTTGTTTTAGAACGTGCATATAATCTGTCAGATAAGAGTATTGTAGGTAAATTATCAAAAAAACTTAAAAAACCATCTTTAAAATATTCTTACCCTGAAATTAAAGAATTTGTTCCAAATAAATTCAAAAACTCTTTGCACACTCTTGCCCTTATTCAAGCAATTGTTCATCAAGAAAGTAATTTTTCAATAAGTGCTTATAGTTCAGCAGGAGCAAGAGGTTTAATGCAACTGATGCCTTTTACTGCAAAAAAAGTAGCTAGAGATTTAAAAATCAAATATTACAAAAATAGATTAACGCGAAACCCACAATATAATATTTTACTTGGAACAACCTATATTAATGAAATGCTTATAAAATTTAATAATTCTTTGCCACTTGCTTTAGCTGCTTATAATGCAGGACCAAGTAGAGTAAATATTTGGGTAAAGAGATATGGCGATCCAAGAAAAAATCAAATAAGCTATGTTAATTGGATAGAATCTATCCCAATATCAGAAACTCGATTTTATGTCCAAAAAGTTTTATCTAATTTGAGGATTTATCAAAAAAAATACAAATTGGATCTTTACAAATAATTTATTAAGACATATTGACATAATGACATATTGGCACTATATTATTATAGTATCGCCTTATTGGGGTACATAATATAAATCTTGCTTATTAAAGGAGATAAATATGCAAAATACTATAGAAAATTATAATAAAAATAGATTTTCACCGTTTGCGGTTGGTTTTGATGAGTTATTCGAAAGACTTTTCGAGATGGATGCCACCGGTTCCACTAGCTATCCACCGTACAATATTATCAAAACCGATGAATGCAATTACATTATAGAAATGGCTGTTGCAGGTTTTAATAAAGATCAGATTGAAGTTGAACTTTCTGACGGTGAACTTACAGTTAGGTCTAAAACAAAAGATCAAAAGCTTGATGAATCAAAAAAAATGATTCATCATGGAATATCTTTTAGGTCATTCTCAAGAAAATTTACTTTATCAGAAGAAATTAGAGTAAAAAATGCGGATCTAAAAGATGGTATGCTTAGTATACGATTAGAAAAAATCGTACCTGAACATAAAAAACCTAAATTAATTTCCATCAAATAAAATAAGGGGGCTCTTGCCCCCTTTATAATTTAATTGACATTGCAACAGTAAGTTATTATTAGATAATAAGAATCATTATCATAATAATATGCGTTATCTTTTTTTTATATTTATTTTATTTTTAAATATAAATCTTCACGCAAACGAAATTAATCTATTTACTACAAGACATTACGAATCAGATATTGAATTATATAAAAAATTTGAAAAATCCAGTGGTATTAAAGTAAACATAGTTACAGGAGCATCAAAGCCTCTTGAAAAAAGAATTTTAGAAGAAGGAGATTCATGTATTGGCGATTTGTTATTCCTTGCAGATGCTGGAAGACTATATTCTGCTCAAGAAAAAGGATTGTTCAAGAAAACAAAATCAGAAAATTTAGAAAAAATAATACCTAGTCAATTCAGGTCGAAATATTGGTTTGGAATAACAAAACGAGCAAGAATTATTTACTATAATCCAGATAAAACATTTTCAGAAGAAATTGAAAATTTAACTTATGAAAGTTTAGCTGATGAAAGGTTTTATAATACAATTGCCATTAGACAATCTAATAATGTTTACAATCAATCATTAATTGCCTCTATAATTGAAAATAGAGGTGCAGAATATACAAAAAAATGGTTAAAAAAATTTGTTAATAATTTTTCACGTCAACCTCAAGGAAACGATAGAGCTCAGATCCTTTCAGTGGCTGCAAATGAATCAAAATTTGCAATAGCTAATACTTATTATTATGCATTAATGCTTTCAGGAAAAAAAGGTAAAGAACAACAACTAGCAGCTAAGAAAGTAATGCCATTTTTTCCAAATCAAAAAGGCAGAGGAACACATATGAATATCTCTGGTATAGGTATTCTCAAATATTCGCCTAATAAAGATAATGCAATAAAATTTATTGAGTTTCTTCTCACACCAGATGCACAAAAACATATAGTCAGCAATTCATACGAATACCCTATCATTGAGGGAGTCAAACCATCAAAACTTATTCAGGAAATGGGATTAAATTTTGTTCAAGATGATTCGACAAAAGTTTCAAGCTACGGAAGATGGCAGAAACTCGCATTTAAATTAATGCAAGAAGCTGGTTGGAACTAAATTAGTTTTGAAAAAATTATCATTAATATTCTTCAAAAAAGATTACTTGTACTATTTAGTATTAACAATCTCATTATTTTCACTAATTCCTCTGTTTACAATAATTTTTAACTCCTCTATCTTAAATTTTGATTTCTATTTTTTTAAAAATTATGAATTTTCCGAATTATTTGTAAACTCATTTTTAATTCTCTTTTGGGTTATTTTAATGACCTTCATTTTTGGTGTATTTTCTGCATATCTTGTCACATTTTATAAATTTTATGGAGTAAACTTTTTTAAATATTCACTTATACTATCTTTTGCTATTCCCCCATATATCTATGGCTATTCAATGTCTGCATTTTTTGAAAATTTTGGAATCTTTTATTCACTCATTAATTTTTTTTTCGAAATAGAAGATGCAAATAAATTTTTACCAAAACTATCGCCATTAACAAGCATAATAATATCTTTATCGTTGACCCTTTATGGTTATGTCTACTTAATCTCTAGGACGTCATTTTCTAGTCAATCAGCAAATTTAATTGATCTAGGAAGAAGTATGGGATTTTCAAATTTTAAGATTTTTTTAAAAATAATTGTTCCATGCGCTAGACCAGCCATTTTTATTGGGCTAAGTTTAGTTGCAATGGAAACTCTTTCAGATTTTGGAACGGTTTCCTACTTTGGTGTTTCAACTTTTACAACTGGAATCTATAATTATTGGTTTATATTTGATAATTTAAAAATGGCCAATTTCCTCTCTCTTATACTTCTTTTTTTTGTTTTAATTTTATTTGCAATTGAAAATTCTATGAGAAAAAACTCGAGATTTCATTCACTGAAGAATGATGGTAGAAAACAAAAAATATTTTTATCTGGATTCAAGGGATTTATGGCCTTCTTGTTTTGTTTTGGTCTTCTAGGTATAAGTTTTATTTTACCTTTTTTTCAAATGATATACTGGTCTTTAAAATTTCCTGAATACTATGAGAGTTTAAATATTTTAGAATTAAACATTAATACTTTTCTGCTAATTTTTTGTACTGCGTCAATTTTAATTTTGATTGCATTAATTACTAACTTTGGAAATAGAGTTTTAAAAAATAAGTTTCTAGGGTTCATTTCAAATCTATCAATTTCTGGCTATGCTATTCCTGGAATAATTATATCCGTTTCAATAATAAGTTTTTTTTCAATTCTAAGTGATATGACAGAAATAAATTTTAAAAATGTATTTATTGGTTCTATCTTTGGATTAGTATTAGGTTACTTCTTTAGATTTTATGCAATCTCTTTTAACGGAATAAAATCAAACTATTTAAAGATAAATTATTCTATAGACGAATCATCATATTTAATGGGTTTTACTAGGTTTAAAACTTTTTCAGAAGTACATTGGCCAATAATGCAAAAAAATATCTTCTTTATTTTTGTATTAATAGCTCTGGAAATAATAAAGGAATTACCAATCACACTTATTTTAAGACCTTTTAATTTTGAAACTTTTTCAACAAAAGCATATAACTTTGCATCTCAAGATTTAATTGAAGCAGCATCTATTCCATCATTATTTCTAATTCTTTGGACAAGTATTTTTATTCTTATTTCATTAAATTACTTTTTTGATAACAGAAAATAATCTATAAAAAACTATGAAAAATTTTTTTGAGATTTTAAATGCAAATTTTTCCTCAGGAGATAGTCATCAATTAAATGATATAAATTTTTCTATAAAACGAAAAGGTGAAATAGCTTGTCTTCTTGGTCCATCCGGAGTTGGTAAAACAACAATACTTAGAACAATTGCTGGACTAGAAAATTTATATAATGGCGAGATTTGGCTAAATGGAAAACTTTTATCTTCAAAAGAAATTACAATAAGCGCTGAGCGTAGAAATATTGCCCTATCTTTTCAAGATAATTGTCTGTTTCCTCATAAAAATGTATATGAAAATATAATTATGGGTCTTAACAGAAGAGAAAAATGTAATTTTATATATTCACCTGCAGAACTTATTGAGTTTTTTAAATTAAAAGAATTAATAAATAAATTTCCTCATGAAATTAGTTCAGGAGAGGCACAAAGGGTTTCTCTGGTAAGATCATTGATTTCTTCTCCCGACCTACTACTTTTGGATGAACCATTTGCAAATATAGATCAAATTTTAAAAGAGGACCTGCAAAAAATAGTAAAAGATATTTTAAAGAAAACTGAGACATCAGCCATAATAGTAACGCATGATCCAAATGAGGCTTTTTACATGGGTGATAAGTGTGGGATAGTAATTAATAATAAACTCAAACAATTTGACACTCCTTATAATATATATCATTTTCCAAATTCCTTAGAGGTTGTAAATTTTCTTAAAAGAGGAACTTTAGTAAGTGTAAAAATTTTGGCTAAACAGGTTTTGAAACATAAAAGTTTAGGAATAATAAACGGCAAATATGGCTGCTCTAATTTAAACCCATTTAATATTGGTAATAGAGTAGAACTTCTCATTCAACCAGAGGATCTTCAACATGACGATAAAAGCAAACTAAAACTTAAAATTGTTGATAGAAAGTTTAGAGGAACAAATTTTATTTATACATTAAAAACCCCTAATAAAGAATTGATTCCTGTTTTAGTAGAATCACATCATCAGCATTTGCATGAAAATAATGAAAGTTTTGGAATCAAGACCCCAATAAATATTGATCATTTAGTATGTTTTAAAAAAAATTAGATCCAAACTCTTTACATTTCTTTTTTTAAAATTTAATGTAAATAAATGGATGATGAAAAATTAAATATTTCTGTTAGAAAATTTCTAAAAAATGTAGGAATTTCCTCTCAAAGAAACATAGAGGGGAAAGTCCGAGAAAAAGTAAATTCTGGTGATATTACTAGTTCTAGTAAAGTTAAAATTAAGGCTAGAATTACTTCAGATGAAATCAATTTAGATGATACAATTGAAGGTGAAATTGAAATTTAAAAGTTGGGAGAAATAAAAATTAAAGAGAATGAAAATACTTTCAAATTTTGTGAGAAAGAGTCAAAAACTTTTAAACAAGAAATGTTATGCAAACAGGACGATCTGCATAAGTCCATGGAAGTTAACCCTCTAGGATTTATTTTATTTTATGTCTTTGCAGTGTTTTTTATTGCACTGCTATTCCAGTTAACAAAAAAAAACTTCTCTAACAGTGGGAAAAAAAGATAAACAATATAAGTCTTACAATATTAATTTTAATATTATTTCATTATCTTTTAATCTTTGCACTTATTCTTATAGCTGATTCCTTTAACATAAAGGGTAAAGTCATCTCAAAGATTTTAAAAAATAAAAATTCTTTACTTAAATTCGTATTATTCTTTTCAGTTTCTTATATATTATCGTCTCTATTAATTATAAAATTTTATGATAAAAGTCATCTGCAAATAATAAACTTTCTTTTCTCTTTTGTAATGATCTTTGAGGTTTGTATAAAAATTTCAAGTTCAGAAAGATTTATAAATTGGATTGGTGATGGATTAGACAAGTCACTTAGAACTTTGATTATGTTTATAATAAGCCTAAATTGTACTTATTTTTTTACTAGAATCACCTATCAAATTATTGAAAGTTAATTTATAAAAATCTTTTAAAAAAAAATTCCATTCAGAAATTTTTGGACCAAAATATTTTTTGACTTTAAAAATTGATTTTTTTTTGAGACCTCAATTACTTTTCCGTTGTTCATTAATAACATTTCATCTGCTAATCTTTTTGCCTGGAAGATATCATGTGTAACCATTATTATTTTTATATCGTGCTTATTTTTAACAAGAAAATCCTCAATTTTCTTTGTATAATTCATGTCTAAGTTTGAACAGGGTTCGTCAAGAATTAAAAGTTTTGGTTTATTTACCAAAGTTCTTATGAAAGCTAAGTATTGTTTATTCCCCTCTGAGAGTCTTCTTGCTGATTCTTCTTTATTATCAAATTCAAAATAATCCAATAAAAAATTAACCCTTTGAGATATTTGATCATTAGAATAACCATTTATTTTCATAGGATAAGCAAGGTTGCTGTATACATCTCTTCTAAAAAAAACATTATCTTGAGATAAATACGCACTCAACGGATTAATCTTTTCTAATTTTATAGACAAACTTCCACTCTCTGACTTAATAAGACCTTTAATAATTTTGGTTAGCAATGATTTACCAGAACCGTTTGGGCCCAGAATTACAGTTATTCCAGAGGTAGATAAGTTTAAACAAAGATTGTTAAAAAAGAGTTTCTTGTTAACTATAAAATTTATATTTTTAAGTTCAATATGATCAGTATTTTTAATCATAAGAATATCTCTTAGCAATCATTTTCATTGTCATTACGATGGCATTAACTCCAATTGAAATCAGGATTAAAACAATTCCAAGAGACATAGCCATTTCCAAGTTACCCTTTGAGGTTTCAAGAGCAATAGTCGTTGTCATTACTCTAGTGTGGTGAATTATATTTCCACCAACTATAATAATAGCTCCCACCTCTGATAGTGCTCTACCAAGACCAGTAAGAATGCATGTTATAAGAGGTATTCTTGCATCAAAAACTGTAGTTTTTATCCTATTTTTTAAGCTTACATCAAATGAATCAAAAATTTCTTTATATTCCATAAATATCTGTTCAAGGAGTTCAGTGCTTACTGATATAATTACAGGTAATATAATAATAACTTGGGCAATTATCATTACAGATGGTGTGTATAATAAATTCAAAAAACCAAGAAACCCAGTGTTAGAAAAAAGTAAATACAATATCAATCCAACAAAAACTGGCGGAAGTGCCATCATTGAATTAAAAAAAATTATTAGGGTTCTCTTTCCATAAAAATTTGTTGACGATAATAATCCTGAGATTGGTAAACCTATAATACATGATATAAATAAGGCTGAAAAAGATACCCTCAGTGATAACCAAATAATTTCGTATAAATCAGGATCAAAAGAAATTATAAGCTTCAACGAATCTATTAGAAAATTCACTTATTTTTTTTTTAGTGTTTTCCAATAATTACCGCGGCAGCAGGAAAAATACAAGTTACAACGTTTCCTTTATCAAGATCCATATCTTGGCAAATATCAACTGGTACAGCAGCGTGAATAAAACTTCCAGTTGCATTTCCGTCCGCATCTGTTTGCTCAACTGAGACTCTTGAATAACTTGAACCATGAATTACGGATGTAACTTTTCCTTTAATTTGATTTTTTGCGCTAATTCTCATATTTATGACCTTTCAATATAGATTAGTTTATAATTTATTTTTTTTTCCAGAAATACACAAGTACTCCTGAAGAAATATTATGCCACAGGCTAAAAATAGCTGCTGGAAGTGCAACCATATTCGTATAGTGTAAAAGCGCTAGTGTCATACCCAGACCAGAGTTTTGCATTGCAACCTCTATGGATAAAGTTTTTCTGACATCAGTTGGATATTTCAAAAATTTTGCCATTTGAAAAGAAAAGAAAAGACCAAAAAGATTATGTATAATTACACCGACTACAACTAGGTAAGAAATTTTAAAGACATACTCAAAATTAATAGCAAAAATTACTGCTATTATAAAAGCAATTGCGATCTCAGAAAAAAATGGAAAAAATTTTAAATATTTCTGACTCCAATTTTTAAAAATGAATTTTAAAAACAAACCAAATAAAACTGGAATAAATACAATAAAGAATGTTGATTTAATTAAACCTATTGTATTTATACTTATGTTTTCATCAGACAATAAATAGATTAATAATGGTGTTAGGATTACTGCCATAATTGTTGATGCAAATGTGCAACAAATTGACAAGGGTAGATTAGCACCACAAATATAGGCAATCACATTAGAAGCAGTTCCTCCAGGACAAGAACCCAGAATAATAAAACCTAATGCAATTTCATCAGAAAAATTGAAGAGATTGACAATTAAAATTGAAAGAAAGGGCATTACCGAATATTGTAGGATTACGGTTGTAAAAATCCATTTTGGCGTCTTTATAATTGCCTTTAATTCATTAACATCTATCGTTAAACCCATACCAAGCATTACAATGCCTAGAAGATATGGAATGATAAAACCTAGATTCGAAAAAAAATCAGTGAATATAGAGCTTAGAAATAAAAAAAAGCAAATTAGAAGTATAAAGCTACACTTATACAATTATTCTCCATTTAAGAGGTTTATTCGTAATCTCTTAACATTTTTTTAATTTCGATACCATGCATCTCTTCTTCTTTAATCATTTCTCTAGCATACTCTTCGATGTATAGACTCTTATTTTCAGAGTGAGCCAAAAGATCTTTGTAAAGATCTATAGCTTTTTGCTCATGATTAAAACTTTCATAAAGGAGATCTTTTATTGAATGCTTATTTGTTTCTTCTATTTCTGGAATTGCTTGAGAGGGATGACCGCCCAAACCTGTTAACAATTCTCCAGCCCTTTGAGCATGCTCAAGAGATTCCTCAGCCTGCTCTTTAAAAAATTTATCTAGGCTTAATCTATTTGGACCAGTTACCATTAAAGCAAAATGAGTATACTTTACCACTCCAGCCAATTCATATTTTAAGACATTGTTAAGGATAGAAATTGTTTTCTCAGTATCAAGATCTTTCATATTGTTCTCCACATTTGAATTTACTTTTTACTTTGAGTTATAAGTCTAACATCAAAAATATATTATAATTACAGTTTTGAAAAATATTTTAAAATTTATAATAATCGATTTTGATTTATCTTAAATTCTTTTAGTTTAGATATCCCTGTAAGACCTATAAAAATTTATTTTTTTCTTTATACTATCAAGAGTTCTTTTCTTCTTTTGATTTGCTTTTTCAATCAATTTTGTATTAAGATCAATTATATTTGAAAATTTAGGACGAAGATCTCCTGGGATAGGTTCTTTCTTTTTTAGAATATCTTTTAATATCTTTTTTCTAACTTTTTCCAAATGTATTATTTTTTGAGAATTTCCACTCTCAATCAAATTTGACATTGAAATACTTAATTCTTCAAGTCTTGAAATTTGTTTTGACAAATCATTATTCTTTAAACAATCTTCATCCTTTACAAATTTATCAGATAACATCTAAAACTCCATCATTTTGAATATAATTAAAATTAAACATCTTATCTAAACTTACGGCAGATTTGAAAATATCTTTACTTTTCAAGCTTGTTATTCCTTCTATTAATTTTTTTCTGCAATATTCGTAAAAAGTAAATAAATCAGATGAAATTTTTAGTTCTTTATCAAAATTTAGATTTGTTTGGATGGTGTAAATTATTGTAAGGGCTTTAGAAAAGTTTTTTTGTCTTACCTCATCAATCTCTTTTTTTTCAATTTTTTGAGACACAATTCTTAATGCTCTTACCAACTCGTAATTTATTTTCTTAAAAATTTCAAACGGATTAGCATTTTCTAAGCCATCATTTTGACTTTTTTTGTAAAATTTCTTTGCTTGATTAAGTTTCATAAGTTATTATTTTCAAATGATCAACCCTAACTATAACTATGTTGACCCTATTGCCAATCAATTTACAAGTAATATAGCAAAAGGTGTGCCACATCAGGTTGCTAATAGAAACATTATTAGAGATATTGATGATAATCAAAACTTAGGTCAGTATAATAGGGAAAACTCTGAACTCTTTAAAAAAAAGCTTTATAGCCCAAAGTTAGCACCAAGTATTGGTATTAGTACAGAATCATTCTTAAAATCAAGAGAACTTTTTGGTCCAACCTATTTTCATAATGAAAGCATTACTAAATATTTGATGATTTCATCAATAAAAGTTACATCTGAACAACAAAAGAATTCAGTTGATTTTACGATTTAGTCTCAACATCTGCTCTAAATGCTTCTGCCTCTAAATAACTAACAAAGAGATCGCTTTCACTAAAAATACCAATTATTTTTCCCTTTCCATCAACTACTGGAATAGACTCTCCTACAAAATCTTTACATTTCTCGATGGTATTAGATAAATCCTCATCATCTCTAATTTTTAAAAAATTAACTTTTTTAACCTTAGATATTTTTTCGTTCATTTTATAAGAGAGTAAAAGTGGAAGAATAATTTTTCCCATAAGCTTACCTTTAAGGTTAACATAATAACCTTCACTACATTGTTTTTGTTTAAATAATTCAATGGCCTCTTTAACTGTCATCTCTCCATCAAGTTTTAAAAAATCTCTATCAACTATTTCTTTTATTTTTTTTCTTTGAAGAAATAAGATATCACGACCTACTGTAATATCTATTTTCCTATTATTTAAAAGTTGGTCGAATGTAGATTGACCAATTAATTGAGATGAAACTATAGTTGCAACTACAATACAAACCCCTGCCGATAATGCCGCTTGATAATTTGATGTTAATTCAAAAATAATTAATACATTTGCAATCGGTCCTCCTATAATACAACTTCCTAATGCTGACATAGATGATAAAATTATTAAATAAGGATTAATATCAACTAAAATTAACTCCCCTATTCCTGCAGACACAACTCCCAGACTTGCGCCTAGGAATAATGCAGGGGCAAAAATTCCTCCAACTAAACCCATTCTTATACATATTGTAGTAAGAAATAATTTTAAAATTAAGAAAATTAACGCCAATTGAAGATTAACCCTATTATTTAACAAATTATTTATAGTTTCTGATCCAATTCCAGTCACCTCTGGAAATTTAATGGCAATTAGTCCACATATCATTCCAGCATAGGCAGGTGTTAAATATGGTTTTGACACAGGACTATTGAGAAAATTTAAGGAACGGCTTGTAAGCAGAAACGAATAGAAACTTGCCAAAAGTCCAGCCAAAATTCCTGCGACTATAATCATTAAGATATTGATTGTATTATTACCATCTACATTTGGAATGTCAAAAGTTGGCTCATAATTAAAAACTTCAACTGTAAAAAAATATGAAATTATAGACGACAAAAGAATGGGTGAAAAACTGGCTAAAGACTGATGGCGTAGAACGACTTCTCTTGCATAAATCAATCCAGCAAGTGGGGCTCCAAAACCTGCTGAGATTGCAGCAGCCACACCAGAACTTACAAGAATTTTATAATCTGGTGCATAAGAGAATAACTTTTTTATTTCTGCTCCAATTGTTCCACCAAAATGAACAAGAGGTCCATATTGCCCAACAGAACTCCCACACGAAATTGACAAGATCGATGCTATAGACGTTAGAAATCCAGATTTAACATTTAATTCTTCGTCATCTTTATGAACTGAAAGTATTACATCAGGAGGACCATGCCATCTTTTGCCCTCAGTAAAATTTCTAATTATTCCAACAATCAAACCAACCACAAATGGAACAATCAAAAAGAAAAAAATTATTTTAATTACTAATTCGTTAGTACTGAAATGATCTTGATTTAAAAGATCACCAAAATCAGTTCTAAATAAGTCTGAAAGATAATTTACAAGAAATAGAAATATCTGGACTAGTATTGAGACCGAAGAACCAACAACTAGTCCAGTTAGAATTACCGATATTATTCTTCCAACCATCAAGTATCATTCTATGGCATAGGAAAAAAATAACAAATATTAAATAGTCGGTTTTATTTTTGACCAAGAACCATAAAGTTCTTTTGAAACGTTACTTGCAGATGATAAAAATTTAAAATTTCTTTGCTCATATATCATTTTCATTGAAAATCTAATGTGCCTGTATAATTCTCTAAGGTTTTCGCTTATCTTTTTACAATCTTTATTATCAAAATCTAAGCAATAGTGAAGTGCAGACGCAATCTTATCAACCTTAAAAGCTAAATTTGTTATTTCTTGATCATCTTTATTTTTTTTAAATTTTTTTTCAATTTTGATGATATTTTCGTTTAATCCCTTTAAAAGCTCTAAAATGATATTGTACTGAGTTTTTGTTTCAGACTTTTTTGTTACAGGCTTTTTTGTTTCAGGGTTTTTTGTTTCTATTTGATTTTCCATATTTAACTACTCCTTGTTATTAATTATAACGACCAATTAAAAAAAAATTTAGGCTAGAACTATTAATTTTTTCCTTTCAATATCATTTGCCTCAGAAACCATAGCGTGAGCATAGGAACTTATAAGTGAATTTTTTAATAACTTTGCAGTTTCAACTGCAAAATTTGTATCCATCAATCGAGCTGCTGATTGCATCTCTATTGCTGAAACAGAGCTCGATACATCACCAAACGCTTGCAGTGAAGCTAGATGCCCAGATACATGCCCCATTGAAGTTGTTATTGAAGCAAGAGCAGTGTCAGCGGTAGTATTAGAATTTGTTGCATCTGAGATATTTGTTGCAGCTATACCATCAGTAGTCTTAATTGTAGTTAGCCCCCCATCAATATCTTTTGGTGTTGTTTTTGTTACTGAACCCGTCCCTAAAACATTTATATTATTGAACTGCAAAGATGAAACAATATCATCAATTGAATCACTTACAGCGATTGCCTCTGCATTTAGCGCAGCAGTATCTGATGCACTGTTGGTTGAACTAGTATCTGCCACTCCAATTTCTCTTAACCTTGTGGCCAATGCGGCAAGCTCAACCAGTGCAGCTTCGGCCGTGAGTAAAAAGTCTTGGGCCACCTTGGATGTAGATATAACTTGATTATGAGACTCTGCTTCAGCTTTTATAGCAACACTCTGGGCAAAAGCACCTCCAGAGCCTCCCAACAAATTAAGGCCAGTTGTAATCCTCGAAATTGATTCACGAAGTTTTCGCTCTGTATCCCCAATTTTTAACGATGGATATAAGGCGAGTGACATAACTTAATTATCCCGCTGCGGGAGATTGTGCAACTGAAGCACTTAATCTGTCCCAACCCTCTGAAATCTCATCGAGCACTTCAATGCCACCATCTAAAAAATCAAAGTCTTTATGATCTTTTACTCTAAGGACTGCAAATACACAGTGCTTATATAAGTAATCTAAGTCTTTAATGATGTGGGATTTATCCTCTTTTTTGTTAAGAGTATTAATTAAAAAAAATAGTTTTTCTATTGAAACCTTGCATGCTTCTTTATTATCGAAAGAATTATTTTTTTGATTATCTTTTATTTGTTTAAGATTAAACAAAACAAATTTTATAGTTTCCTTAACATGATTTAAAGCTTCAAGAGTAATTAATTTGTTTTCAATTACAAATACACCTTTATTTCCATTCATTATATCCTGCTCCATTAATGGTTTATATTAAAACTACTAACGACAGAAAGGTGTTTTCTTTTAGTTTTTAATTATCTTTTTGTGCAAATGCAGCTTTAAGCATATCTCCTGTTTCATTTAAAGAAGCAATTTGACTTTCCATTGCTGCATACTGGCTTCTATATCTTTCTCTTAATTTCTCGATTCTTATTTCGAGCGCTTCCTGATTTTGAGCTAGATCACTTAATCTTTTTTCACTATTTCTTACTTTGCTACTAATTAAACCATCATATTTTACAAATGCTTCAAGCTTCTCCTGTAATAAGGTTAGATGACTTCTTCCATAATGAATTGTACCAGTTGTGTCTGATGCAGAGACTGTTACCCCAATACCATTTGGATCCCCAGAACCAGCAGTATGAACCCCTCCACTCTCTGATGCGGCAACACCTCCAATACTCACAGACCCTCCGCTTACTACTACAGCATAAGAACCAGGCACACTGTTCGCAATATTGTAAACAGCTGGTTCAATTACAGGGTTAGTTGATACAATTTGATTTTTAAAAAAACTTCTTAAGGATTCTGCATTATTATCAAAGTGTTTTTTTAACATTGATGGATCATTAAATGAAAGCAAACCATCTCTGTTGGTTTTAACACCAAGACTTGATAAATAATAAGGACCTCCAGCATATCCATTTATAGGAGTAGCATTACTCTCTCTTAATTCAGTCATAATACTTCTTAATAATGAACTGCCTGCAAGAACGCCTGATTCTTCTGGATTATCTCTATTGAATTTTCTCAATTCTTCGAGAGATCTATAAATATCATTGTAAGTCTCAACATAAGCCGAAATTGCATCCTCTGCTTTTGTAAGATCCACTTCACTTGTAATAGTTATAGGGTCAGAGGATGTTTTAAGAAGTTGAAGCGACATTCCAGGATATAAATCATCAACCAAATTGCTTGAACGTGTCATACTAATTCCATCAACACTAAAACTTGAATTTCCTCCAGCAACTCTTTGAGTGAGTTTAGCACCGTCAGTTGTATCATAAGCATAAGCTGGAGTTGCATGATTATCCGTTACTTTCATCTCATTTGATGCACCAAATTCACTTTTTAAAGACAACATATAATTTGTACCATCATAGAGTACTGATGCCGTAACATCTTTGCTTCCGTCATTATCAGAATCTGTGGCTGCAGTATTAATCATGTCCCTCAATTGAAGAAGTGTTGTTGAAGATGTTGCTGTAACTGAAATCGTAGATTGACCGTTTGAGGTATGAGTTTGCCCACCACCTGCTGTGGGATCTGCTGACCATGTTCCAAAAGAAATCTGAATCGTTCTGGCACCAACAGTTGAATTAGTAGAAGCTAAAGATGGTCCTGTTAAAGTATGAGCTGTTGCTAAAGTTGAAACTGTCAACGATGAATTAATACTCTGGGCTGCGGTATCACCATTTGATTCAAAAGTAGCAATTGTTTTGTCAGAGGTCGCGCCTTGGTACCCAAGATCCCCGCTATTTTGAATTAATTTTAGGTTTTCATTAAATGTTTTAAGATTAGAACGTATTTTTGAAAATGCTGAAATATCAGTTTCGTGTTCCTTTACTTCTTTTTCTAAACTTTCTTTGGTACCTGCAACTTCAGCATCTACAAGTGCATCAACAATTCTAGTTGTATCCATTCCGGATCCAATTCCGAGATGTGAAAGTATTTCTGGTTTAACTGAGGTCATATAATTCTAACGGCCTCCATATAAAATTGTTTATTGGAATAAAATCAAAACATTTTGCATTGTTCTAGATGCTTGCGAAATCATATTCATCGCAGATTGTTGCAAGATTTGAGATTTACTTAATTTTGCCGATTCTAAAGCAAAATTCGCATCTGTAATTCTAGCCATTGATGTTTTTTGATTGGTTGAAACATTTGTTAAATTATCAATTACAACGTTCATTCTACTCATAATTGCACCAAATTTTGCACGTTCCATATGAACTCTATCAAGCGCTCTATCAATTACTTTTAAAGCATCAACAGCACCAGAAACCGTTCTAATATCAATCGTAGAAACTTTATTTAATGAAGCAGTTCCAGGCGAAGCTTCAAACAAACCTTTACCTGCTGTTGCACCGATAGTAAATGTTTGAGAAGAATGAAATGTTATTTGACCTGTAAATCTAACCGAGTCTGAGTTTGCATTACTATCTTTATCAACAACTGTAGAGATTACTGTAGCAGCTGAATCTAGTTGATCCTGAGACAATGCAGTAAAAGTAAATTTTGTATTTGCATCTGAAACTGTAGCGAAATTCACATCTTCAATAACAACATCTTCACCTTCATCTTGTACTATTATAATGTCAGATTTATCAGCACTCAAAGTAGCTCGAATACCTGTATTAGCAGTGTATGCATTAATCGCATCTCTTAAATTTGTCATATCTGATGCACCAGTTGTGGCACCTACTTTAATAGTTGCTGAAATAGCTTGTGCGGTGGTGTTTTTTCCATAAAGATTAAAACCAACGACGTGGTCACCAGATGCATTTGAACTATTTACTTGAATTTTTATTGTTGTTGTTGCTGTGGCACTAACACCTGTATTATCAAATTTAGCGTTGACTAATTCTACAATTTGTTTTGCAGTTTCACCCCCACCAATAGCAACGGAAGCCTGTCCCACTAATCCTGTTATTGTTAAATCATCATCATCTACCACTCTACTTGTAATGCCAGCTTTATTTGCACCAACAGCACCTTCTGATGCCAAGTTATTTGCAGTACCTGCTTCGTCCATGCTTGTTGAACTTTGGTAGGCACCAATTTGATCAATTCTCATATTAGCAACGGAGATCACTGCTTTTTCTCTTTCATGAGATCCGATTTGAAACCTTCTGTCAGCAAAAGTACCATCTAGCACAGCAATTTCATTAAACGTGGTATCTCTTGCAACTCTATCCATTTCTTGAAGTAATTGGTCAGCTTCTGTTTGTAAGTAAATTCTTTGTTCTGCATTTAAAATATCTGTTGCAGCCTGTATCGATAATTCTCTAATTCTTTGAAGTGCTTGTGAGTGTTCATTAATTGCACTCTCTGCCACTTGTGCCATTGATAGTACATCAGAAGCATTTCTGATTGACATATCGAGGGCTCTTACTGTTGCCATCATTCTATCACTGATAGCAGCGCCCGCAGCATCATCTCCAGCATTATTAATCCTTCTTCCTGATGAAATTCTTTCCATAGCAGAAAGCATTTCTCTTTCAGTCTTAAGGATGTGCTTAAGTGAAGCTTGGCTATTTACTGTGCTTACGCTAACCATTTATATTTCTCCTTAATTTTTTTCACGATAGTAGTGTGCAATTAAAATGCCAAATCTAAGGATTTAAAAAAAAATTAATTTTCCACTATATGTTGTGTTTTTAGAGTAAATCTTATCAAAATTTTGTGTCAAAAATTTGATAATTTTTTTTTTAAATTCAGATAGTTGTGTATAACTTACTTTATGAAATTGATTTTATAAAAAAAAAAGAGGTATAGAAATTCTATACCTCTTCTTCATTTTTTTAGGTTACTATTCTACTGTAAAACAGCTAATACGGCAGCTTGAGCCTGGTTAGCTTGCGCAACCATTGCCATTGATGACTGGTTTAAAATAGAAAACTTGGCCAGATTAGCAGATGAAACTGCAAAATCTGTATCAGCTATACGAGCAGCCATTGCTTGACCATTAGCAGATAATGATGATAACGCAGCCTGACGAGCCTTTAGTGAGGCTAAACCAGCTGCAAGATTACCCATGTCTTTCTGGATTATTGCCATTTGCGTATCAGCTTTTGCACGTGTTAACTGAGTTACTATGGTTCCAGTTGAACCTAGAGCTGTTGTACCACCATCTAAATCTGTAGTGATCTTTACTGCTGCACCAAGCAGGCCAACACCGTTAAGTGTATAACCATCAATTGCTACACCAGCAGCTGCCAACGCATCTTCTTCAGCTTTGATCGCAGCTGTTTCTGCAGTCTGTAACAAACCACTTGTTTTTTGAACAGCCAATTCTCTTAGTCTGATATTGATAGCAGCAATTTCTAATAGCGCTGATTCTGCAGCTTGAAGGATTGATATACCATCCTCTGCAGCTCTTGCAGCAATAGCAGCACTCTTACCTTCTGCTCTGAATTGAAATGCTTGAGAGGTACCACCAGCGTCACCGCCGTACATAGCTCTCACACCAGTTGAAAGACGAGCAATTGCTTCGTTCATTCCATGTCTAGCTTTACTTGCAGCAGCCCCTGCCATAAGAGCGCCGACTGCAACGTTACTAACAGATGTCATAATTTTTCTCCTTTTATTACTGTTAAGTTAATATAGTTTTTAATCATTATTCCAATATTGATAAAAAATTGGCCTGAGCTCTATTAGCCTGAGCTAACATGGCTAATGCTGACTGGTTCATGATACTACTTTGCGCTAAAATAGCTGATTCCCTTGCAAAGTCTGTGTCTTGTATTCTTGAAGCAGCAGCAGCAGCATTGGTTGATAATGAATTCATATTACTTTGGAATCCTTTTAACGCATTCATACCTGCGGCAACTTGACCCAAAGCTGTCATAATAGTAGCCATTTGCTTATCAACATTAGCTACTCCAGATGCAAGCTGCGGCTTATTTGCTGCACCCACAGTAGCCAAAGAACCTTGAACGTTAATGGCAATAGAAACTTCAGATAATAAGTCTTGATCGTTTAATTTACTATCGGCAATTTTGTCAGCGGCAATTATAAGTGCATTTTCTTCTGCTGCAATAGCATTGATTTCTGCAGTTTGTAAAAGACCACTTGTTTTTTGAACAGCTAACTCTCTAAGTCTCATGTTTATGTTAGCAATTTCAAACAAAACGGACTCAGCCGCCTGTAAAAACGAAATACCATCATTAGCATTCCTAGCAGCTACGAAAGCACTACGAGATTGAGTTGTAACACTAGAAGCAATAGCAGCACCCACAGGGTCTTTACCACCTTGAGTTCTTATACCAGTTGCTAATCTAGAAATTGAAGCATTCATATCACGTTTTGCCTTAAAGGAAGAATTCACTGCAAATTCTTGTCCTCTACTAAGTGTTGTTATTGACGGCATTATTATCTCCTTTAGTAAGTTTCCATTAATTGCTGATCATAGATCAGTGTTTACTAGACATAAAAACGACATCTGTCAGATTTGTTAAGTTTTTATTCTAAATATTTAGTTTTAAATTGAATTATAATTTTTTTTGGTATAATTAGCTTGTTAGAGAATTTTGAAAAATGTCTGAAAAATTATATTGCCCTGAATTTATCTACGATATTTGCATAGGTCTTTCTGTCAAAGACTTTTTGGTTAAAGCTCTTTCTTTGGAAATGGTTTCTAAAAATTATGCTGACTCTATTTCAAGGTTTTATAAAAGTATAGAGGAGGTTGAGATAGCCGGTCCAGCCGAAGAAATTCTCAGATTTCTTTCAGAAAGAAAAAACCCAATGTTTGAGGCTCATGAACTAGCTATAAACTATGTTTATTGGAAATTTAAATTTGATGGCAGAAGTGAAAGAAAGATTAAGGGTATATTTAAAAATTCTCTTAAAGGAGACAAAGAAAGAATTTATAACAGTAACAAGGCAGTTAAAGATTTTAAAGCATATTGTTTTTCTTTAAGATCAGGGCATTTTGAAAAAGCTCCTGCAGGATGGGATATAACAAAAGAAGAAGATCTACACGAGCTAGGTGAAATTGTTAAAAAAGAGCCAACAATTGACGACTACATTTAATTAACTTAAAAAATCAAATAAATTCAACTTTGTTATATTTATAAAAGATTTTTGAGAGGCTTCTTGACTTGTAAGTTGCGCTTGAAGACTTGTAACAAGTGTAGCAAGATCAGCATCTTGAATGTCGCTGATATCTTTACTTATTAAAATTTTTCTTTCTTGTAACACGTCACCTATTCTTTCAGCACTATTAATACGAGCACCAACTTTTGCTCTTTGATTAGAGACATGACTCTGAATTGTAACAATTTCATCAAGACGACTTGCTATTGTTTGGTCTTTGTCAAATATTGATTGTTGATTACCTAGTTTGTTATCTGCTGCATCAACCGGTTGAAATGTAAAGAATGATGTTGGTTGTATTTGTGCTTTGTCAATACCTGTAATTTGTAAATCACTGACTTCAATATCATGACCAAAACTATTAACAAGTTTAAGTGTTTTATTTGAGTCTTCAAGTGTGGCTGTTATGTCTAAATTTGCTGAATTAACTGCCGTAGCTACGTCACTCAAATCATTTCCAGTTATATTTAGAGAAAAATCATGTGATTTCGTTCCAGATTTGATCGTGAATGCATATGTACCAGGGTCTGCATTAGTTAAGGTCATTTTTGCCATGCCTTCGGCTTTTGCTGATTCAACACCACCACTTGCAGTCCTAATTGATCTACTAATGTTATCAATAGCACCAAATAAATCAGTCGAAACACCCTCTGATGTCACGATATCTTGGAAAACAGTACCACCATCAATTGTAGTTTCTACTAATCTAGATTCAGTCAACTGGAGGTTTAATACGCCGCGATCACCGTGATATTTTACTGCTCCATCTGAATTCATTTTAAATGGACTTGTTTTAGTCTTAAAACCAGCAAATATGTAAGTTCCCGTTGAATCTTGAGTATTGGCAAGTGTCATTAATTCACTTTTCATTTCATCAAATTCTATCGCTATCGCCTCTCTATCTGATACGCCGTAGATATCATTTGAAGCTTGGATTGCTAATTCATTAGCTCTTATAAAAACATTATTTACCGCCTCCATAGTTGCGTCCATTAAATGCAACCTATCACGAGCAATATTTGCATTTTCTATAAATCTATCAACTTTTCCTAGCACATCCTTCATACCAGAAAGTTGGACAGCTCCAACCGGATCATCTGAAGCAAATATTATATTTTTACCAGAAGAAATCTTATCCTGAATCTTCTGAATTTTTTCCATATTTTTGGAAAATTGACTTAATTGTTGGTCATTAAATAATTTATTACTAATTTTCATTCAGTATACCTAGCAATTTTCGTGCCTTTTGAGACTCTACCTTGAAACCACTCTCATAAGTGAATCAAAAAGTTCTCTTGCTGTTTGAATTATTCTCGCATTAGCTGAAAAAGCTTGTTGAAATTGAATCAATGATGATGCTTCTTCATCTAAAGATACTCCTGATCTTTCATCTTCTAATGCTAATGCTTCATCTCTACTTGCTTCTGCGTCTTGTGCTTCCATTTCACTACTTCTAACTGTTGCACCTATTTCCGTTGCAGTTTTATTAAATATATCTTGAAAACTTCCTGAGTTTTTTCCATTAACATCCGATGTCTGCAGTTCAATCATCTTTAAAATATTTCTATTGTCACCGATTCCATCATTGTTGTTTAAAACTGTAAAGAAATCATTAACTTTTGTTTCACCAACTATTCTGAATGATTTGTCTGAAGTATTTATTATTCCGTCATCAGGTATTAAACGTGTTGCAATCGTATGACCCGTTTCATTATCTAATATCTCTACCTTCTTATTATTTGAGGAATCAACTAAAATTTTTAACTCTTCATCTTTCAATACTGAATTAGTTTCTCCATAGTTTGCTGCAATTTTTTTTGATCCGTTTCCAGTCATTAAAACAATTAAATCCTCTGAAGGTAAGTTAGATAAAGATAAATTATTACCAACCAGTGATTTGACACTGTTTGTGGGAACCTCTAAATCAATCGCATGTGAACCTGAAACATCAGATGTGAAAGATTGTAATCTTATTTCATCATTTAAAACATTTAAATTAATTTGGCTTGTTTTGAAACCAAAGCTTTCTGCAGTTGCTCCATCACCAGCCGTAATTCTGTCGACAATAATTTGTTTTTTATCAGCTTCTTTAATAATACTGATTTGGGCATTTGTATCACTAATCTGATTTATTTCAGCAGTGATTCCAACTGCCGACGCAGGTGTTGAAGCATTATCATTTAATAAAGCTGTTGCAAAAACAGTAGCAAATTTGTCGCTTGCATGTCCATTTCCTCCACCAAATGTAAGTAAAGATGTAATCTCAGATGTTGCATTATCGAAACTGGAGGCCAAACTAAAAGTATTGGCATCAACCACTTTAGCGAAATATGATGCGCCATTTGTCAAACCATTTAGTGCGGTGCCTCCAGCTGTGTAGGTAATCTTATCACCAGTTTTAAAACCATGACCAGTAGAGGTTAAAGTTGTTGAGGATCCACCAACACCAGATGTGTTTATTGTTTTAGAGTTAGCTTTTACAAATATTCCAATAGGATTTGAATTATCTTTAATTTTAATGTGAAAATGTGATGTGTTACTTGCCGCTGGTGTGGCTATTGACTTACCAGTAATCGTAGTTTCAATTTGAGAACTTTGCATGCCAAATAATTTGGCATTATCATCATTTGTTGAATCTACAGGAAAAGAGAATTGAGATCCTGATATTGTTCTGCCAGACGAAATATAAAGATTTTTTGCTGGATCAAAAGTATCGGCAGCATTTCCTCCAACTCCACTTGATCCAATAGTTATAACCGAAGGAGTTGAATTTGTAGCCAACGTATAGTTGCTAGCAAGTTTAAAATTGTGATCATCAACCTTTACAACAAAGTAAGTTTGTCCGTCAACTAAACCATCTCTTGGGCTTGAAAAAGAATCTGACACACTGCCGCCAGTTCCTCCAGCTATAGTTAAAGTTGCCCCCCCTGATGTTGCTGATAATTGGAAACTATCTGCAGATCTATTTTTAACAAAATAAGTTGTTCCGTCCACAAGCCCTGAAATTGGAAGACTACCACCAGCATTATAAACAACGGGATCATTGTTGGTAAAATCATTTGGAATTGAAATTGTTGAAGTTGATGCAAAATTAGTTGTGTCAACAATTACTTTCTCTGCAGCATTATATTTTATAGCATCCCCAGTCTCTAAATTATGCTCAGTAGAGGTAATTGTATTAGTTCCACCAAGTGCAGTAGTATTGATTGTAATTGGATCTGGATTTTCAAAATACGCCGTAATTAAATCTTTTTCACCACCAGAAACCACAACCTCACCATTTTCCATAGTTAATGTATAAGTAAGTCCATCATGATTAATTCTAAAGCTTTTTCCATCCTCTGGGATTGATGTAACAGCTGTTCCAATTATTTCACTGGAAGGACTATCTGCTCTAAGCCCCTCAGCAATTTTTTTTGAAATTTGAGCTTTATTCAATACATCAAGTTTAGATACATCAACAGTAGTTGAAAACAAACCACCATTTCCATCAGCTGGTATCTTTAATCCATAAGAAAGAATCGAACTAGATGCACTCAATCCCTCAGGATGACCAGTTGAAAAATCTCCCTCTAGCACTACCGGTTTTATTGTTTTTACTTCTCCTGTGCTCGAAGACGTTACATTTAAAAAGCCGTCGCTGAGTGCATTTTGCAAGCCAGTAACTGTTGTTCCTCCTCCATTATTAGATGTACTAAATGCAGAAGATGACGTGAGCTTGAGTTCTCCACTAAATCTTGCTGCCTTAAAATTTGTATTATCAAGGTTGACTGTTATAGCAGAACTAAAAGATCCATAATCACTATTTAGAACCTCCATTTCCACGGTGTTTGGAGTTGAGAAAGCAGAAATTTGTATGTCATCCCCCTCCGAATTTACCATTACAATATGTTTTTTATCAGATGAAAGATTTGCAATTACACCTGTCCTACCAGAAAAATTATTTATAGAATTAGCCAAATTCGTAAGATCTGTTGATAAGATTGTTGCACTTATAGATGCATCATTTCCAACACCTTGTTTGCTTCGAAGATTAAAAGAGATAGTTCCATTTGACGCTGGCGCTGAGAGTTTAACTTTTGTCGAAGCTGTTGCCTCAATTCCTAGTGTTCTTGCCTCAGAATTTATTAAACCAGCCACAAAACCTGCAGAGGATTCTATTGGTACGGAAATATTTTTTGATTTGCCAGTTGTTGTTGAATTTACTGTAAGTGTGTATGCAGCTGTGACATGACTAGCCGGCACATCTGTTGCGTGTCTTTGAGCACTTGCAGCTGTACCATTTGATCCATAGCTTATAATATAGTTTCCTTCAGCTGTTGATCTAGTTACTTCAATATTTCTATACTTCTCTTTTTCAGTTCCATTCAAATAATCCGCTCTGTATTCAGCAAATTTATTAAATCCATTTTCTTCTGTCATGAATTCTGCTATTTCAGCATCCGATAAAACTTCTCCTGCTATGTGCCTTCCTTCTCTCGTAAAAATCTGTAATTTACTAGCCGTGGTTACTGACGGATTTACTACATTTGCATTAATAGTGGATGATGCAGAAATTGCTCCTGAAGAGAATTCTTTGTTGTTACTTGCAATTGTAAGAGATGCACCTCCGCCAGATGCAAATAATCCCATTGTTCTAAAGCTATGAGCATTTCCAGAAACATCTCTACTCCTATTTAAAACATCTGCTAGCTCCTCAAGAGTTTTTACACCAGTTATGTCAACTGTTACAGAAGACGCATCAGACATTGTTATTTTAATTGAAGTTAATGAAGTAAGATCGGATGCAGATAATCCAAATTGTAATTCTGGTTGTGCCTTATATGAACTTAAATTTACAAAAGAAGTACCTGATTTAATAATTGCAGCCCCACCATCACTTGCAAAATTTGAAGATGTAACTGGACTAAGTCCATTTGAAAAAACATTTCTAACATCATTTATGGTTGTCTTATCCTCAAATTTAAGTTGTGAAATTTCCTCAAGTCTTGCTGCTCCAGTATTTGAAGTACTAGCACTTATAAGTGTTTTTGAACCTGCAGCAAAATCCTGTGGTCTTTCAAGTAAGAAAGCCATACCCTTAGAGGCACTACTTGGAACTATAGAAAATTCGTCTCCATCCAATGGTTCTCCAAAAAAAGAAATCTTAAAACCCTGTCCGTCAATTGTTTGTTTACCTGTAATTGGAGTTTTAATGTCGTCAGATGTAAGTTTCCACAATTCTTCATTTTCATGATAAATAACTCTGTATTCTGAATTCTTTATTTCTAAAGGGTTGGTTACGAAAACCGCAACACCCACACTCGACCTATTAGTAGGATTTTCAACTGCCTGGAGGCTTGATACAGTAAACATTTGTTTACCTTCTTTTCCATCGAGGTCTAATCCTGACTGATTAATTTCATTAAACTTCTGAGAAATTATTGTAGCCAGATTATCAATTTCTTTCATTGTATCGTCTGCTAATGCAAATGCATCAACCATTCCACTTATTAATCCTCCCCTTATTTGATTTGTTGCAATTTTATTAACTCCAACAACTGGTTGAAGTCTACTACCTTGATTAACAACATCTATTTGAGTTGTAGTATCATTGCCTTTTGTTGGTTCAGCATCTGATGACACTATTATAGGACCAGAACCAGAGTTCCCTAATCTTACTTCAGCCTGACCTTTATCACCGTAATTTACTGTCACTTGAGTGACTTCAGACATTTGATCTAGCAACATATCTCTTTGATCTAACAATGCATTCGATCCACCCGTTGCAACCCCAGAGGCTAAAATTTTTGCATTTATATTAGAAATTTGATCTGAAAGTAGATTAACAGATGTTACTGCGTTTTTTGTTTTATTATTAATTTGGTTTTTTAAATTTGAAATTCTCTCAGAATAAAGATTAAATTGAGCAGCCAAATCTTTTCCCTTTTCAATTGCAACAATTCTAGAGGCCTGCTCATCTGGATATGCTGCAATATCTTGAAGAGAATTAAAAAAATCGCCAATTGCAGAACTTAAATTATTATCCGTAGGCAACAGTATATTTTCTAAATCCTTAACTTCGTCTGAAAAAGTATTTGCTTTTTTAAAATTAGAGGTTGCTTGCCTTGCTTTATCTATCAAAAATTCGTCAAATGCTCTTCTAATTTGTTCAACTCTTACACCTAATCCTGTTTGATCAGATATTTCTGTAACACCTCCACCAGCACCAGTAACTTCCTCTAATGCCACATCCCTTTTTTTGTAACCATCTGTATTAACATTCGCGATATTTTGACCTGTAACTGCTAATGATTGTCTGTAAGCTTGAAGCCCACTTTTTCCTATGTCAAATAAACTTGGCATTTATCTCTTGGAATCTCCGAATTGTCTTATAAGTGCTTCAGCTATTCCAAAACTATGATTTTTGGATATAGTTTTTGCATACTCTTGGTCCAACAATGATTGATAAGTTTCGTTACCTTGATTAGAAAATATTTCTTCAGCGAGTTTCGCTCTTCTTGCACTTTTTAACATTTGATAAACAAATAAAGATTCAAACTCTTTGGCAACTTCCTCTATATTAGAATCTTTATTTATTTTATTTTTTTGATCTAAAGAAAGATTCTCGTTTAAGTTAATCTTAATTTTTGAAATGGCGTTACTATCCATAAATCTATCCAAATTAAATTATAATAAGTTCAGCTCTCAGTGCACCTGCTTCTCTTAGGGCTTCAAGAATTGCAACCATATCTGTTGCTGTTGTCCCAGTTTCATTAAGTGCATCAACAAGTGTTTGAAGTTCAATTCCAGGGTCAAAGACAAATGCTCTAGCTGGCTCTTCATCAACTTCTATTTGCGTGTCTTGGGCGGTAGTTGCTGCTGTTCCAGATACAGTGGCAGAGGTTCCTACCACAGTTCCTGTGCCTTCAGATAGTAGTTTGGTATCCTCTTGAATTCTTACTGATAAACTTCCGTGGGCAACAGCTGCTGGTGAAATTCTCACATCACCACCTATTACAACTGTTCCTGTTCTGGAGTTAACCACAACTTTTGCTTTGGGAGTAACTGGTTCGAAATTAATGTTCTCTAACAATCCAATAAAAGAAACCTTTTGTGCTGGGTTTTTTGGGGTTCTAACTTTTATTGAAGTTGAATCCATTGGTATTGCAACCTCTGGTCCAAAAGTTTCATTTATTGAATTTGCAATTCTATTTGCTTGAGAAAAATCAGCTTGATGTAAGTTCAAAACGATATTATCTTTCTCCAAAAAAGTATTTTCTACTAATTTTTCTACTGTAGCTCCTCCAGGAATTCTTCCAACAGTTGGAGTTCCTTGGATAGTACTAGAACCATCAGCACCCTCAATTCCAAGTCCACCAACCACTAAATTTCCTTGAGCAATTGCATAAACCTCTCCATCTGCCCCTTTTAATCCAGTCATCAATAAAGTCCCACCTTTAAGTGATTTTGCTTTGCCTATAGTAGAAACAGTAACATCAATTGTTTGTCCTGGCTTTGCGAATGGTGGAAGATTTGCGGTTACCATCACATTGGCTGAATTTGTTGCATCAATATCAGCTGTATTTGCAATAACGCCAAATTGTGAAATCATTGCTGCAATACTTTGTTTAGTCAAGTTTACACTTCCGTCACCAGTTTTAGCTAAACCTATAACTAACCCATAACCAACGAGTTGATTTGATCTGACTCCAGCAAGAGATGCCATATCCTTAATTCTGTCTGCCAAAACAGACTGATTTACAAAAAAAATGCAAAATAGATATATTAAAAATTTTCTCATATTAATTAAAAAGGAGATACGTAAGCAAAGTATCTACTTAACCAACCTTTCGTTACACTATCATTCATATCGCCTGTTCCTGTATAAGAGATTTCAGCATCTGCAACCTTTTTAGAAGAAACAGTATTTGATGAAGAAATATCATCGGGTCTAATTACACCCGATAATCTTATATATTCTGTGCCGCTATTATAACTAAGTTTTCGCTGACCTTTAACCTCAAGATTACCATTTGGATAAACTCTGACGATAGTAACAGATAGTGTTCCAGTTAAACTGTTTGCTTGAGCAGCTGAACCCGACCCAGTAAATGCTTGAGTGGTTCCACCTTTTAAATTATCTTCTTTTACTCCACCAGGAAAAAACAGTTTTCCAAGTAATGATGAAGGTCCAAATAATGCTTCAGGTAAATCAAAAGCATATGAGTCGCTTTTAGATAGTGTTTCTGTCCCTGTATTTGATGATGAAACAGTTTCCTCTAGGGTAATAGTTATAATATCTCCCACTCTGTTTGCTCTTCTGTCAGATGCAAAAAGTCCACCATCACCGTCATAAACGGCTCCCTCAGTTGCATTATTTCCATTTTCATAATTTGAAAAATCAGGTTGAATACTTTTAAATTCTTCACCTATTTTATCTTGAAAATGTGAAGCACAACCTTGGATGAAGAGTAATGATAAAAATAATATTAATCTCATCACTAATCCTATAAATTATTACTTACAAATCTAAGCATCTCATCAACTGATGTTATTGCTTTTGAATTAACTTCATAGGCTCTTTGAGTTTCAATCATATCAACAAGTTCTTGAACAACATTTACGTTAGAGCTTTCTAATGCTCCTTGAATTATTTTTCCAAAACCAGCAGCAAATGGATTCTCAATTACTGGAGGACCACTTGAAGTAGTTTCAACATAAAAATTCTCTCCAATCGGCTGCAAACCAGTTCTATTTTGAAAATCTGCCAACTGCAGCTGTCCAACTTCCTGTGCTTCAACCTGTTCAGGAATTTGAACTGAAACAATTCCATCAGCTGAAACATTGATCTTTGTAGCTTCCGCAGGTATCGCGATTTCAGGCTGAATTATAAAACCACTATTTGTCGTAAGGATACCTTCATTATTTCTTGAAAAAGCACCATTTCTTGTATAAACAACCTGACCATCAGGAAGCAAAACTTGAAAAAATCCACCACCATCTATAGCTAAATCTAGAGAATTATCAGTTGACACAATACTTCCTTGAGAATGAAGTTTATTCGAGTTAACTATATTAACACCAGTTCCAACTGAAAATCCTGAGGTTAACTCAGTATCCACTGATGTCTGTGCCCCACTACTTCTTATAATTTGATAGAGCAGAGACTCAAAATTAGCTCTGTCTCTTTTAAAACCGTTTGTATTCACATTTGCAAGATTATTTGAAATTACTTGCATTCTTACCTGTTGTGCGTTAAGTCCAGTTTTTGCTACATGCATTGCATTAATTGCCATTATGATCCTCTTTCTAGCTGTGTGTTTTTGAGATATAACTGCAAACCTCATGCCACATAAATATGAAAAATATTAATCACATAAGGCTTTTGAAGAATACAAAATTTAAGATTAAAAAGCTCTAAATAAGTTTATTTGGATCGAGAAATTTTTTTAGTTTTACATTGAGGTTTGAGAGCTCATTCCACTCACTTATATTAAACTCAAGTGTTATAAGACTAGAATTTACAAAATCAAAATTATTATTTTCTGTGTGCTCTAAGAAATAGTTTATGAAATAAAGTATTTGAGGTTCATGTGTTATTACTAAAACATTTTTATACCTTCTTATGTTACTTATTCTAAGTAAAAAATTATCTTCATTACCCTCGTACAAATTATAATCATTAATTATTTTTGACTGTTCAGTCTTTAAATTTTCAATTAGACAATCAAGAGTTTGTCTTGTTCGTACTGCTGGAGAACAGAAAATAAGATCAAAATAAATAGAATTTTTTTTAAGAAAATTAGAAATTTTTTTCGTAGTTTCAACACCCTCAGTTGTAATTGGTCTAGAAAAGTCATCAACATCATCATTCAAATCAGATTTTGCATGCCTCATAAAATTCAGATACATCATATATTGAGAGTAAAAATATTTTTAAATTTCATAAAGCAATACTTTAATTAAGCCAACTATAATATTTTTTAAATTGATCTAAATTTTTATAATAATCAGTATATTTATTCAAAAATGATTTTGAAATTTTCTTTTTTATCTGTCGTTTGCTTGATGTTCCTGTTGTAAATTTTTTTTTGTGAATATCTAAAAATTCAGGTTTCCATTTAATACCTAAAAATTCAAAAAGCTTCTTGGATGTATTTTGTTTGTCACAAACTAAATTTTTATGATCTAAAGTATAGATTTTTTCTTTATATTTTTTTTTATAATGATTTATTAATTTGAAATACTCGTCCATATATTTAAGAATAGATTTAATATTTAGTGACCATGGAAGAGTATCAAAATTATTTTTAAAAATAGCTATTGCATTTTCTTTGGGGTTTCTGACACAATTAATAAATTTTGCTTTAGGAAATAACTGAATTATAAGATCAATATTAGCAAAGTTATTTAATGACTTATCTGTAAATCTTTTAAAATTAGAAATTTCAGGAAAATTATTAATATACATTTCCATAATACTTTTTTTCTTATTAATAAATTTAATATAATTCTTAAATTTCAAAATAATTTGAGATTCGTCGCAACTAATAATGTCTTTTGATCCAGAAATTATACTTTCAATCAAAGTTGATCCTGATCTTGGAAGTCCAATAATAAAAATTGGTGAATAATCATAAGATATTAATTTATTTTTCTTAACTAACTCAACATATTCATTTTGATCATTAAATAAAGTCATCGGCATACTTTTTATCTTTATAGGAGGGGTATGATTTGTCGAACAATGAAAGTTTTTTTTAAAATATATTTCTTTAGCCTCTTCAAGAAATTTAAATTCATCATTAATTTTTTTTTTCTTAAAAAATTTTCTGGCTATAATTATTTTCAAATAATACAGCTTATTTGACAATGTTTTTTTATTATTATGATCCAATTCAAAACTAAGTTCATCTTCAACAAATTTAATTTTGTGTTGCAAAATGTCTAATGAAATTTCATTAATATAACTCGGATTTAAACTAAGTCTTTCATAATCAAATTGATCCTCATCAATATAATCCTTAATCTCCATCAATGAATCTAATTGCGACTGCAAATTTCCAATAAAAGACATAATATTAAAATATAAAATTTTGAATGCATTTTTAGAAAATAATCCTGCTTTTTTCAGTTTAATTAATTCATAAAGACCAGCCTTTGGGTTATTAAGAAAAAAACTTTTTATATATGATTCAGCGAGAAGTGTTGAGTGGAATTTATTGATTGACTCAATAAGGATTCTTCTACCTTGCAATAAATCTCCATAAAAATAAATATAGTTTTCTGCCAAGCTTTTATAACCTTCTTCAATTTTTGGAAACCTCTTAATCGAATCTAAACTTAATTTTAAACTACCTTCATAATCGGCAAATACTGTTAATAAAATATTTGAAAAATAGGACAATATTTTTGGGTTATCTTTTAAATCATCATATAAATTTTGCTCATAATAAAATCTTTTTATTAAGCTATGTGCTTTTTCAAAATTACCAATTTTTATAAAATTATTTACTTTTCTGATTAATAATTTAGTAGAGAAAGGTTTTATAGTATCCGCAACCTTCAAAAAAGTATCTGACAATTCAAACTGAGATGAATTAATAGCTATATCAGAAAGTTGGAAGTATGATTCAATATCCTGAGGATCCTTGATTAATTTTTCATTACAGAAAGTGATTTTTTTTTCTAATAACTCTTTGTATATTTCTTTTTTTTTTTGTAAATTTTGATCTATCCGATAACTCATAACAAAAATCAGCAACTTTTATGCCATTTAAAAATTTAAAAAGTATTGTATTTGATGTAAACGAAACTATTTTTTCTTTAAAATTTTTAGAAAATCAATTCGAGTTAAATGGTTTATCAAAGAATGATGTTAAATTTTGGTTCTCAAATGTACTTAAAGAAGGTTTTTCATCTAGTATAAATAATAATTTTATGAAGTTTTCAGAATTAGGAATAATTGAACTCGAAAGATTATTTCTTCAAAAAAATTTAAAGAATGACATTCATACCTTATCTTTTTTAAATAACTCTTTTAAGAATCTAAGAAGTCATCCAGAGGTGACTGAGTCATTTAGGATTTTGAGTAAAAAATTTAGATTAGTTACTCTTACAAATGGATCGAGGAATGTCACCAGACAACTTTTAATCAAAAATAAAATAAGTGATTTTGTTGAATTATGTTTTTCTGTAGATGAGGTTAAAAAATGGAAGCCTTTTCCAGCCCCCTACATTCATGTTTGCGAAGAACTTAAAAATAAGCCCTCTGAATGTCTCATGGTAGCTGCACATGGGTGGGACGTTAATGGGGCAAAAAATATTGGTATGAGAACAGCTTATGTCAAAAGATATGAAAAAAAATTAAATGAAAAATATTTAAAACCTGACTTGATTGGAGAAAATCTTTTGGATATTACAAATCAGATCATTTCCATTTAATACTACATCCTGCAGATGGGTATTGAATTTTTGGACCTTTTTGCTTTTTTGAAATTTCCTTCATAGCTTCCAAAAGATCTTTTTTATGATTAGTTAGTACTAGATTTTTAATTTGTCCAAATCTTCCCCTATACTGAAGTTGATTTCTAGCATTATAACCAAAAAAATCAGGAGTGCAGACAGCACCAAATTTTTTTGCAATTAACTGATCCGAATCTAATAAATAAGGAAAAGAAAACATTTTTATTCTTGAAATTTCTTTCATATTCTCAAAATTATCTTCAGGATATTTATTAAAATCGTTTGGCATAATTGCAACAGATGAAATATCAAATTCTTTCAATTCTTTGACAACTTTTATAAGATCATCAATTATTGCTTTTACATATGGGCAATGGTTACATATGAACATTATCAAGGTGCCATTTTTTCCACAAAGTTCTTTTGACGAATATTCTATGCCGTCTACGTTTAATAATTTAAACTCCGGCATTTGTTCACCAAACTTACATATGGGTGATTGAAGTAAGACCATCTAAACCTCTAATATATGGACTAGCACTCTTCTTTTATGGGGAGCCACTCTGTGCTCTATAAGAAAAATTCCCTGCCATTTTCCAAGAATTAATTTTTTGTTTTTAACACTTAAACTTAAATGTGTTTGAGTTAATAAAGACTTTAAATGTGCAGGCATATCATCTGGACCTTCAGATTTATGAAAATATTCTTTTTCTGGGGCAATTGTATTTAAAAAATCTTTTATATCTTTTTGTACTGACGGATCAGCATTTTCTTGTATAAGTAAAGAACAACTAGTGTGCATTATTGATAAATTAACTAATGCATTATTAACAGAATTATAAGAGATTACATCAATTATTTCGTTCGTTATATCCAAGAACACCTTATTTGATGTTTTGAAAATTAATTCTTTAAATATTTGTGGCATTTTTTTTGTATGTTGACACGACTATATTCACATAATAGTATATTTTTGTTGGAAGGATATTAAAATGGCAAAAAAAATTAAAATTGACCCTAAAAAAGTTAAAAAAGAAGAGCTTCAAGGGATTTTCTCCAAAGTTTTAGATAAACTCAAATCTGGATAAAAATTTATGGAAAAACTCTGGATTGAGTGTCAAAAGTGTGGCTCAATCTTCTGGATATATTCTGAAGAAATAGGAACCATTTATCCCAAAAGATCCATTGATTATCAAATTTGTTCGAAGTGTGAACAAGAATCATCAAAATAAATGTATGAATTTTTCTTATCACTAAAAAATGAAATTGGATTTTACTACAACTTATTAAAATTATTTTTTTACTTTCTAACAGGTGCGATTGCACTTTATATTTTAAGAAATATTTTTAGATTACTTACTTTCTTTTTTTCAAAATTTGATAAGCAAGTAATAACAAAAAATTTAATTTTATTACTTCAATTTTTGGTTTTTATTATTGTTGCTACAATTGTAGGTTGGATTATAATATCAATTTTATTTTAGTTTATATGAAAATTGAGACATATCTATCCATATTCATAATTGGATTCTGTTATTCTTTATTATTAATAAATAAAATTATTTTTGGAACGCTATTAAGCCTTGGTTTATTAACATTAATTTTTATAAACAAGAAATCTTTAGTCCAAGACCTAAAGACTTCTTTAAAAAATATAAATAAAAAAGAACTTTTGATACTACTTCTTTTTATTTCTTGCTTCTTTATCTCGGTTTTAAACTCTATAAAAATAGAGAGATCTATAGCTGTAATAATTTATTTATACCTTATAGTTTTTTTCTCATTTATACTGTACTTAATTTTTATTAAAAAAAAAGAATATGCTGATCTTCTTTTTAAAATATTTTCTATCAGCCTTTTTATAAATTGTTTTGTTATTACAACTTATAATTTTTCACATTTTGATTTTTCTGAAATGTCAGAAGTAATTAGATTCAAAGGTTATATGAATATTATGACACTATTATCTTTCTTGATCTTCTTTTTATCAAAATCAAAATTAAACATTATCCCATTATTATTTTTAATTCCTAATATAATAATTAGCAATTGCAACTCAGCAATCCTGGGAATTATTATTGGTTCATCATCATGTTTAGTCTTTTTTTTGTATAATATTTTAAAGCAAAAAAAAAAATTGCGAATTTTAATAATATCAACCGTATTTTTTTCTTTTTGTTTTTCCACAATCTTTTTTGCACAAAATCTCCCCAGAGATCACCAAGAAAAAAATATTCAAGATTTTCAATTTACAATTCCTACTGAATTAATCGATCCTCATCGACAATTTATGTGGGGGTTCTCAATAAAAAAAATAAAAATAAAACCATTATTTGGATATGGTCAAGACACCTCAAATTTTATCAAAGGCAGTCAAAAAGAAATAGGTTCGCCCTATACCGGTGATATGAATTTTATTTCAAGTCATCCACATAACTTCATTATAGAACTTCTATTAGAAACTGGATTTCTTGGATTAGTTTCCTTTTTTTTCTTTATTTTCATAATCAACTATAAGGTCTGGAAAATAACAAAATGTACTACCTCACGTTTATATTTAATTTTTTTTAATGGATATTTTTGGAGTACTTCACTGGTAAACTTTTCATTTTGGTTGGGTTGGTGGCAGGCAAGCTATTATTTAATTTTGGCTTTTATAGCAATTAAAATTAAAGTAAATCTATTTAAAAATACTAGTGAAAAAGAAATAAAACTGAATTGAATACATTATTTCTATCAATTTTATTTAAAGAATTAAGAATTTTATCATTAAATTTGTATTCCATATTTTTATAAAATTCAAGAAAAAGTCCATGATGTTTAGCAACTTTCTGAATAGGTTCGATTAAATCTTCTAAATTTATCATGCCATCATTATTTGAGATTCTGGAAATTGAAATTAATTTTGAAATCGCTGCACTAAAAATGGTTATATAAAATCTATTCCTGCAAAATGGAGTTGTATTAGTGAAAATTTGAGCATGACTAAGTATTTCGTTTTGAAATAGTTTTCTATAAATCTGATTTTTCTCTTCAAATTTATTAAATATTTTTAGTGATCTATTAAAATTCACTGTAGCATCATCAAAGTTTTTAAATTTAGTGACCAAATCATCGTAAACATTTTTTAATATAAACTTAAATTTTTCATTAGATTTATTGTCGTAGGTTAAATTATTTACAAAACAAAATATATCTTCTAGAAAACCAAGTTTAAAAAATGAATTATCAAAGTTAACAATATTGATTGGTATTAGTTCATCGACTAAATGTTTTGTTACATTTTCAAATTTATCTTGATGTATAGCAAGATTTGCTTGTTCATTTAAAAATTGTTCTGTTACAAAAAGTATATTGGTGAGAGGAATATTATTATCCTTTAGTAAAGAAAAAGTTTTATTAAATAGTTTTTCTCCTACAATATTATGAGAGTCCCTAGATTGTTTGGGTACAATCTCAATATAATTTTTCTTTTCATAATAATTGTCTTCAAAAATTTTCATTGCATCATCAGTGGTTAAACATAATCTTGCCGCTTCAGGACAAGCCATTGATAAAGTTCTAATGTTTTGATTATTAGAATATTTAATATTTCGTCTGGGAAATGTTTTACATGTTGAAGACAAATAATTTTCACCATAGCTTTTTTGAATGCTACATAAGTTTTTTCCGTTAAGAAATGGACAAAAACCATCCTTTTTCATCTTAATAATTCCATGAAAGCTATCTGTTGGTTCAGGCATTTTGTTGAAGTAGGAATTTTTTTTAAACATTACGTCTTTTGATGATTCGTATTTTTCAAAGGTATTTTTATCAACACTAATTACCCAGCCTTGACAGCATGTTTCTTCGCACTTTTCACCTAGACAGCTAAATTCATTGTAATATTTTGGTGTTATTTCAGGCATATAAAAAAACAGCAAATAATATGCCAAACTAATAGTCTAGCACTTGCGTTAGTCAATTTTATTGGCATGAAACTTGAAGATTATAGTCTAAGGAGCAGTAACTTGGATAATGATTTAATTTTTAAAGTAAATTCTAATATTGAATTAGCAAAACAACAACTATATGTTACAGGAAACAAAAGCTATGCATTAGAAATATTAAATGACTGCGTATTAATTAAGCCGTCTGACTATAATATTTGGCAACTCCTAGGCTCGGCATATCTGATGAATAAAAATTTTGATATGTCAAACATGTGTTTTAAAACAGCATTACAAATAAATTCAGATTCGATTGAAGCTAACTGTGGAATGGCTTGGTATTATTCTGAAGTTGGAAAATTTAAAAAAGCAAAAAAACTTCTCAAACAACATATTTCTTCGAATAAAGATTCAAAATTAGCGAAATTTTATCTTTCAATCATAGAAAAATTAACTGGAAATCATAAATCGGGTGATCGTTTATATGAAAATAGAGAAAAACTCCAATGGCTTAGGAAATATTCCAATAATAAGTTTTATGAAAGATTAAAAAAAATACCAGAACTCAAAATTAATATAAAAAATCTTAATTCAAAAAAGACTATAATTGTTTTTAGCGAACAGGGTTATGGCGATCAAATTATGTACGCCAGGTACTTAAAGAAAGTTAACGCACTAGGTCATAAAGTTATTTTTATTGTAAATGAAAAACTTTATGATCTTTTTAGTAATTCAAAGGATCTCAAGAACATAATTATTACAGAAAAATTATCATCGAATTTGATAAACTGTACTGACTTTATAACCTATCAAATGAGTCTACCGTATCTACTAGAAGATAATCAAAATAACTGCACCCCGCCACCTTTATCAATTCAATTATCTGAAAATAAATTTGAAAAAGTCAATAATAAACTTTCTTCAAAATTTCATAATCTCCTCAACAATGATAAATTAAAAATTGGGATCGCTTGGTCTGGGAGACCATCGCAGCCAAGAGAGATATTTCGATCTTTAAATCCCTCATTAATTGAAAAATTTTTAAATATAAAAAACGTAAATTTCTTTTCATTACAACAACTTAATGGATCAGCAAATATTGAATTTGTTTATGAAAATGATAATTATCATGACTGTAGTAAATATATCAATACTTTCATGGATACTGCTTTTTTTGTTAACAAAATGGATATGATAATCTCAACATGCACATCATTAGTACATCTTTCAGGTTCAATGCGAAAAAACACTTATTTACTTTTATCAAGAATTCCCGATTCTAGATGGGGATTACGCGGGTCACAAAAAATTTATCCTAGTGTGAAACTTTTAAGACAAAAAAAATTAAATAATTGGCATTATCCACTTTCAGAAATCAGAAAAATTATCAAAGAAAAACTCGCTGATCTCTGACATTTGTAGTGGCATGTAAATTGCTCTTAAATTATCAGATGGAAAATAAAATATTTACAAACAATGATGCATTTTTAGCTTTAAATGAAATAAAAAGTCTAAATTACAGTAATCTTGAAATTCAAAATCTTAATAGCCAATTGCTTGTATTAGTTAAGGATCTTCTTATAAAAAATTCAAGGTTATCAAGAAAAAAACATTTTAAAAACCCACTTAATTATTTCGGAAGAAAATGTTTTTCACAAACTGATGAAGATGGTATTACACTTGAAATAATAAGACGATTAAAAATCAAAAATGGAAATTATGCTGAATTTGGTGTTGGCAATGGCTTAGAAAACAATACATTAATTTTATCCACATTAGGATGGAAGGGTTTTTGGGTGGGCTGCCAAGATCTTTGTTTTAAACACATGAATACAGAAAAATTTTTTTACAATAAAAAATGGATTAACTTAAAAAATATTATTGAAATTACAAAAGAATCAATGAATAATTTGTGTATTGATAAATTAGATTTAATTTCATTAGATCTAGATGGTAATGATTATTATTTTTTAGAAGAATTTCTTAATAATAATATTTTTCCTAAAGTTTTTATTGTAGAATATAATGCAAAATTTTTTCCACCAATAGAGTTTATAATTGATTATGATGAAAATCATAAATGGACTGGAGATGATTATTTTGGTGCATCACTAACGAGTTTAGAAAAGTTATTCAAAAAATTTGATTATAAATTAGTTTGCTGTAATGCCCATACGGGTGCAAATGCATACTTTGTTAAAAGAAAATATATCAATAAATTTAAAGACATACCAAATCAAATTGATCAAATTTATATGGAACCAAATTATGAACTAACTTCCAAGCATGGACATTTTCCTTCACCAAAAGTTATTGAAAAGATTTTTAAAACAAAGATCCATGATTGAAAATTATATTAAAAGGACAATGACAAAATATGGATATTTTGAATATTTTAATTCAGATATATTTATTGGTAAGAGTTTAAAGGAATATGGAGAATATTCTGATATAGAATTAAATGTTATGCTTAATTTTATCAAGCCTAGTGATGTTGTTTTTGATATTGGATCGAATATTGGTGCTTTTACCATACCTTTTGCTAGAAGAGTTGGATTAAGTGGAAAAGTTTATTGTTTTGAACCACAAGAATCTGTCTTTAAATTACTAGAAAATAATGTGAATATGAATAACCTTAAAAATATTAAAATATTTAGAAATGGTTTGGGAATTAAAAATCAGAAAATTAAATTTGAGAACTTTAATTATGAAGAACAAGGAAATTTTGGTGGAATTAGTCTAAAAAAAAAAAATAATAAAGAAGTTAAAATAAATAAGAAAAAGAAAAAACAAATTGTACAAGTTTTAAAATTAGACGAATTTTTAAATTTAGATAGATGTGATTTTTTAAAGATCGATGTTGAATCTATGGAACTAGAAGTCCTAAAAGGTGGAATGAGTTTTTTAAAAAAATTCAATCCAATTATTTGGATTGAAAATCATGATAAATTTCCAAACAAATTAAATAAATTTCTTTTAAAAAACCATTACAATCCCTACTGGGTCAAATCACGTCTATTTAATCCAAATAATTTTTTAAGAAATACTGTAAATTATTTTAATCAGATATGTACTCAAAATGTTTTGGCATTTCCAAAAGAAAAGGATCCAAAACTAGATCCTAATATGTTTGATAAAATCATAAATGAAAATACAGAACCCACTAAAGTTTTTACAGCTATATAATGGTCTAAGAATTGCAGGAATTAAATATGCTATTAAAAAAAGAGATAGAAAATCAATTTTTATTAATTGATAAATTTTCTAATAAAAATTTTTGGGAATCTTTTTCTCCAAGCTTAGAAATCGAAAAGAAAAAGTTAGATTACAAGATAAATTTTAATAAAAAAGAGAATAAAGAAAATATAGAAAATGTTGTACACCAAGGTTACACACACTTCAAAAACCCTGGGTTAAAAATACCGCTTGATCATATCAAAAGAACAATAAAGGCTCTCAGTGAAAAAAATCTTCCACCTGTATTTATATTTGCTTATGATGAACTTTGGAACCTACAATACCAAATGAACAGTTTCTTAAAAAAATTATTAGATACAGAGTACCTTCAACTACCTGATTTTTGGGCTTGGAATGTTAAACCAGGTCAATCAGGTTGGAAACCCCACAGAGATAAATCAGGTGGAACTTTATTTGAAGATAATACACCCAAATCAATTACTGTATGGATACCACTCACAAAGGCCGTTCCAGATAATAGTTGCATGTATATTCTTCCTGCAAATCATGATAAATTTTATAATCTTGAAAAACCTTTTGGTCTTGATTACGGTTTTCCAGGAGATCTCACAGACATAAGAGCTTTACCTGCAGAACCGAAAGACGTTTTAGTTTGGACGCAACATGTTCTCCATTGGGGATCCAATTCTAATTCAAGACATGTTTTAGAACCAAGAATGAGCATTGCCTACGAGTTCCAAAGAAGCGATATAGCCGCATACAACAACCCTCTTATAAAGCCTAATGAAATTCCCTCATTTGAGAAACGCATGGCTTTGATTGCAAAACAAATTATACAATATACACATATGTATGGTTTCAAAGACGACCTTGTGGCTTTAGCTAAAGCTTTACTTAAAAAATTTCAACAAACTGTTTCAAATTAATCTAATTCTTTTTAAAAATTAAAAAAATATTATCTTTTGGCAATATCCTTTGTATATAAAAAAAAATAATTAGAAAGATTTTGAGTAAAAATTTAAATAAATAATTCTTAAATAAACTATCAAATCTCTCTTTGTTGTTAAAATCAACTGTATCTAAATAACCATCACTAACCATTTTGAAATTGTGTTTTAAAAGGAAGTTAGTCAAATTATTTTTATTAAAATAACTTAAATGTGGCGATGAAAAATCTTTTTGCCAAAGTCTATTATATATCTCAGAGATACCGATACTCATTAATAACTTCGATAGTTTAAAGTTAATACCATCTGAACTTGGCAAATTAATAACAACAACACCATCTTTTGCTAGAACACGGCTTATACATTTAATTACCTCGTTTAGTTTAGTCAAATGCTCAAAAACATCGTTAAATATAATTACATCAAAAAGATTATTATATTTTTTTTTTATATTTTCAGGTAAGCGTAACTTTATTATTTGATTATTAAATTTTGATCTTAATTTTTTTACACTTTTTTGAGATGCTTCTGAACCAATAATTGATAATTTATAATTAATACATTCTTCTAAAAAATATCCATCACCTGAACCTATTTCAAGAATTTTTGGTTTTTTATTAAATTTAAGAAAAACATCAATGATTTTTCTAAAATTTTTTTTTCTTAAAAATTTTAAACCAGAGACATCTTGACCGACTCCAGGTTTAAGATTTGAAAAATAATAATCACAATCCTTGCACTTGAATGAGAAATCATTTATTTTTTTGATTTTTCCTGAGCAAATATAACAATCTGTATTCATCCTTAAATTTTAATTATAGTAAATTATTCTATTCAAATTCAATCGTCCCTGGGGGTTTTGAAGTGTAGTCATAGCATACTCTATTAATACCCGGAACATTATTAATTATTTCATTTGCACATTTTTCTAGAAAATTAGTCTTAAATTTATAAGATTCTGCGGTCATCCCGTCAATTGATGTGACAGCCCTGAGAACGCAAATCTTTTCATAAGTTCTATTATCTCCCATAACCCCTACAGTGTTAACTGGTAATAAAACACAAAAGGCTTGCCAAATTTTATCATAAAGACCCTCCTTTTTAATCATTTTTATGAAAATATCATCTGCTTCTCTAAGAATTCCTATACTTTTTTTATCAATCTCACCTAGAAGTCTAATTGCTAAACCAGGTCCAGGAAAAGGGTGTCTTTTATTAAAACTATCAGGAATATTTAATTCTTTACCTAATATTCTTACTTCATCTTTAAAGAGCTCTTTCAGAGGTTCTAAAAGTTTTAATTTCATCTTTTTTGGCAATCCACCAACATTATGATGAGATTTGATTGTTACAAAAGATTTTCCTACTTTTGATATAGATTCAATAACATCAGGATATAAAGTTCCTTGAGCCAGATATTTAATATCAATTTGATTTAAAGCGAATCTTTCAAATATTTTAATAAATTCTCTTCCTATTATTTTTCTTTTTTTCTCTGGATCTTTTTGACCCTTAAGTTTATTAAAAAAGATTTGACTTGCGTTAATAACTTTTAATTTAATATCAAAATTTTTTTTGAACAGACTTTCAATTAACTCTCTTTCATTTTTTCTCATAAAACCAGTATCTACAAAAACACAAATCAATCTTTTTCCTATTGCTTTATTAATTAGAACAGCTGTGACTGTTGAATCCACTCCGCCTGATAGCCCACAAATCACTTTATTTTTTCCAACCTTTTTTTTAATCTCTTTTAAAATTTCTATTTTAAAGTTTTTCATGCTCCATTCCTTTTTACATAAACAAATCTTTTTCACAAAATTTTCTAATATTTTTTTTCCACCTTTTGTATGAACCACCTCAGGATGAAATTGAACTCCAAATATTTGCTTTTTTAGATTTTGTATTATTGCATACTGACAATTTTCGGTTGATGCTATTGTCTCAAAACCATTTGGAATTCTTTCGACTTTGTCTGCATGGCTCATCCATACTTGATGTTTTTTTTTTAGATCAACTACTCCATCAATAAGTGGTGAGTTTTTTTTTGAAAATAAATTTGTCTTTCCAAACTCTCTATCATCTGATGGTGAGATAATTCCACCAAAATTTTTTGAAATTAATTGTAAACCATAACATATGCCCAGTATTGGAATATTGGAGTCATAAATAAACGGTAAAATTCTAGGTGAATTTCTTTCATTTACTGATTTTGGACCACCAGAGAATATAACACCCTTAATATTTTTTTGGTTAATAGTTTTTTTTGAAACCTTATCGTAGGGAATAATTTTACTAAAAACCCCAAGTTCACGAATCCGTCTAGCAATTAATTTGGTAACTTGTGAACCGAAATCAATAATTAAGACAGACTCTTTCATTTGTTAAGCTGATAATTTGGAGACTCTCTTGTTATTGATATACTATGCACGTGACTCTCATTCAAACCTGCCGATGTTATCTTCACAACTTTGGTTTTATTTTTGAAATCAATCAAATTTTTATTTCCAGTATATCCCATTGAAGCCTTTAAGCCCCCAACTAATTGCTCAATTATTTTTACCACTGTACCTCTATAAGGCACTCTACCTTCAACGCCCTCTGGCACAAATTTCTCATTATGTTGTATTTCTTCCTGAAAATACCTGTCTGCTGAGCCTTTACCCATTGCTGCAATAGAGCCCATTCCTCGATATGATTTATAAGTTCTTCCATTCGATAAGAAAACCTCTCCAGGCGATTCATCAGTTCCAGCGAATAGAGACCCAATCATAATAACATCAGCTCCAAATGCAATTGCTTTAGCTATATCACCAGAGTATTTAATTCCACCGTCAGCAATTATGGGTATTTTATGTTTTTTTGCAACGCTATAAGTTTCGGCTATGGCATGTAATTGAGGCACGCCAACACCTGCAACTATCCTTGTAGTGCAAATTGATCCAGGGCCTATTCCAACTTTTAATGCATCTGCTCCTTCGTTAATAAGATCTTTTGCAGCCTCAGCTGTTGCTATATTTCCTACAATTACCGGAAGTTTCGGGAAAAGTTTTTTTGCACTTCTTAGTGTTTCAATTACATCCTTAGAGTGTCCATGAGCTGTATCAATTGCAATAACATCAACTCCAACCTTTTCTAAAAATTTTATTCTCTTTATGCCCTGTTCTTCTCCAACTCCCACTGCAGCCCCAACCATAAGTCTTCCAAGATTATCCTTGGATGCAAGTGGAAATTTTTCCGCTTTTTCAATATCTTTAACTGTAATAAGACCAACGCATTTAAAACTTTTATCAACAACTAGAAGTTTCTCAATTCGATGTTTATGAAGAAGTTTCTGTGCTTCATTCATAGAAATATTTTCTGACACAGTAATTAAATTTTCTTTTGTCATTAGGGAACTAACTCTTTGCTCAAAATTTTTAGCAAATCTGATATCTCGGTTTGTTAATATTCCTATTAATTTTTTTGATCCAACTTCGACAACTGGTATTCCAGAAATATTATTCTTTTCCTTTAACTTTATTGCATCCTCAAGAGAATTATGTGGATTTATTGTGACTGGATTTACAACCATACCAGATTCAAATCTTTTGACTTTATTTACCTCAAGCGCTTGGGATTCAATATCTAAATTCTTATGTATAACTCCCAAACCTCCCATCTGTGCAATTTTGATTGCTAATTTCGATTCCGTAACGGTATCCATTGCAGCTGAAATTAAGGGAATATTTAGTTTTATTTTTTTTGTTAGATTTGAAGCAACATTGGTCTGAGTTGGTTTGATTGCAGATTTTGATGGGATTATTAGAACATCATCAAATGTCAATGCTTCAGTTAAATTCTTCATAGGATAATTTAATCTAAAATTCTGAGATTTTAAACAAAATAATTATATTTTTTCAGCGACTAAGTAAGTTTCAGATGATTCTTTTCTAGATGCCTTGGGTTTAATATATCTAATATTATTTAAATGAATTTTCATTAATTGAATTAGCTCACCTTGGGCTCCACCTTGAAAAATTTTAGAAATTAAAAATCCCCTAGGTCTTAAAATTTCTTTAGAAATTTCAATTACACGTTCAACCAGAGATACTATCCTAAGATGGTCAACACTTTTATTTCCAGAAGAATTAGGTGACATATCACTTAACACTAAATCTACTTTATCATTAAAATTTGAACTTAATATATTAACTATATTTTCGTCAAATATATCTTTTTTAATAAATTTTACACCTTTAATATTTTCAATTTCTAACTTATCTACTCCCACAATAACACTGTGCTGGGAAGTCAAAGCTTTAACAACTTGAAGCCATCCTCCCGGAGCACAACCTAAATCAAGAATATTTTTACATTTATAAAGTATTTTAAATTTTTGATCTATTTCTAATAATTTATATGAAGATCTTGATCTGTATCCATCAACTTTAGATTTTCTTACATATTCGTCATTTAAATGTCTCTGAATCCATCGTGTGCTGTTCTCTCTCTTATGTTTCTTGTTTAATTTAATTTTTTTCATTTTCTTAACAAATCACTAACAATTCCGTCTCTTAATCCTTTTTGACTTGCTATTATCATCTGAATTGGAATGATTGACAAAATATATTTAAGAATTTCAACACCGTTTAATAAAAGATTATAACGAGAACCTACGCACGGCATTTTTTTTAATTTTGATTTACTTGTAAGACTTATCAAATTTGCAATATCTAATAATTCACTATTTGACATTCTAAAGCCTTCAATTTTTTTGAGATCGAAATATAATAAATCTTGAAAAATTCCACACAAAGTTGTAACTGTGCTACAGGAACCAATGGAAATAAAATTTGATTTAGAATTAACAAAATTTTTACAAAATAAAAAATGGTTTTTTAATTCTTTTTCAACAAATTCAAAGCCATATACTTCTTTTTTTTCAGAGAGGTTTATAACACCATATGATAATGATTTTGTTTTAAAGATATCATTTTTTTTATCAAAAAAGGTCAACTCAGTGCTTCCACCTCCTATATCAAAAATAAATCCTCTGTTATTCATTTTATTTACATATTTTTCACAGCCTTTTAAGGACAGTTTTGCTTCCTCATAGGAAGAGATTATTTCAATTTCAATTCCCGTTTCCTCTTTGACTTTATTAAGAAAGTAGTCAGGATTTACCACTTGTCTGCAGGCTTCAGTAGCTATACACCTATAATTATCGACTTTAAACTTTTCAATTTGTGTAGAAAATTTTTTTAAACAATTAACAGTATTTTTAATATTTATATCTGTAAATTCGTTATTATATGAGAGATTTTTAATTAAGTTTGTACCATGAGAATAATTATGGAGAACCTTAAAACTATTATTAACTTTCTCAACAATCGTTAATCTACAATTATGACTACCTATATCAATTGCTGCGAAGATTGGATTTTTCAATTTATTAATTTATTAATTAGATTATATTTTATAAATAATTAATTATTTAATCAAACCGGGAATAAAATTCTTAGATAATATGAAAGTTATAGTTTTAATTATAGTTTTTACAGTTGGGTCAATTTTTCTTTTTTTTAAAAAAGAAGATACTGTTGAAAATATTAAAACAGAAGAAATCCTTAAAAAAGTTGAAGTTGAAGATTTTGTAAGAAAAAAATTTTCTAAAATCATTAAATTAAGAGGTTTTAGTAATGCCTCAAGAATTGTAATATTAAAATCACAAGTGGAAGGAAGAATTAGCTCAAAACAGTTTGATAAAGGAAAATATTATAAAGCTGGAACACAACTCTTATTGATTGACCCTGAAGATAAAGTTGCGAGAGTTAAAGAGATGGAAGCTCTGCTTAATCAGAGGAAAAAAGAATATGAAGTTGCAGAAAGTCTATTTCAAAAAGGATTTAGATCTGAAGTAAAACTTAGTCAGTCAAGAACAAATTTTGAAAATGCACTGGCTAAGTATGAAAAAAGTCAAGTCGAATTGAATAATACTAAGGTCTCAATGCCTTTCGATAGTTCTATTGACGAAAGCTATGTTGAGCTCGGTGACTACCTTAAAAAAGGAGACCCTATAGCAAAAATAGTTGACTTGAATCCGATTTTTATAAATACAAGTGCAAATGAAAAAGAAATAATAAATATTAAACTTAATCAGAAAGCTTCCGTAAGAATCGGAAATATGTCAGTTAATGGAACCGTCAATTATATTTCAAAAACATCTGACAAAAATACTAGAAATTTTCAGATTCAGGTTAAAGTAATTAATAATAATTTTAAAATTTTGAGTGGATTATCAAGTGAAATTGAAATCAAATCAGAACCTATAATGGCATTATTTATTCCCTCATCATTAATTACATTAAATAATAAAGGGGAAATTGGAATAAAAATTATTGAGAATGAAATTGTTAGATTTATACCAGTTTCTATATTAAGCGATAATGGAAATGGATATTGGATTAATGTAAAAGATGAATATATGAAAAATTCAATATTGACTATAATAACGCAAGGTCAAGATTTCACACTTGATGGCGAAAAAGTTGAGTTAATTAAAAATAATGATTGAAAAAATTCTCAATCTCAGAAAATTGGTTTTGACTTTTCTATTTTTCTTTATTTCTTTTGGATTATACAAATATATTTCATTACCTAAAGAGTCAGATCCTGACATAAGTTTACCAGTAATTTATATATCAATTTCTCATAAAGGTATTTCACCAACTGATTCAGAAAGATTACTTATAAAACCATTTGAAAGAGAGCTCAAAAACATAGAAGGTGTAAAAAAGATATCTTCAACTTCCCATCTAGGAGGAGGAAATATTATATTGGAGTTCGATGCAGGATTTAATTCAGATAAAGCTCTTTCAGATACAAGGGTAAAAATAGATATTACAAAAAGTAAATTACCTGCTGAAACAGATGAACCTAGAGCAACAGAGGTAAATTTATCAAGATTCCCAGTTTTGGCAGTAGCTATTTCTGGTAAAGTTGAAGATAGAGTAATTCAAAAATACTCAAAATATTTAAAAAAAAAGATAGAATCATTTTCAGAAGTACTTGAAGTTACAACTTTAGGTGATTCAGAAAGAGAAGTTAAAATAATAGTTGATCCGCAAATTGTTGAAAATTATGGACTAACTGACAGAGACGTACTTTCTTCAATAGCAAACAGTAACTTAATGATTCCAGCAGGAACATTAAGTAATGAAAAAGGAAGTTTCAATTTAAAAATACCCAGTTTGATTGAAACTAGAAATGACTTATTAAATATACCAATTAAATCCAATAACGACTCAGTTGTAACACTAAATGATGTTGCAGAAATAAGAGATTCATTCAAAGAAAAAATTGGTTTTGCAAGGAATAACGGTGAAAGCGCTATAGTTCTTGAAATTTCAAAAAGAACTGGAGAAAATATAATTGAAACAATCAATAAAATTAAAAAATTATTAATCAACGAAAAACAGCTAATACCTAAATTTTTTAATATTGATATATTTCAAGACGAATCAGAAAAAATTAAGAATCAGATAAAAGACCTTGAAAATAACGTAATTCTTGCTTCTTTAATTGTACTTATAATCATCGTTTTTTTTATGGGTTGGAGATCTGCTCTACTAGTAAGTATTTCTATACCTTCATCTTTTTTATTGTCTATGATAATCCTCTCCTTTTTTAATGTAACGATAAATGTAGTTGTGCTTTTTGCATTAATTCTTTCTGTCGGAATTCTTATCGATGGTGCGATTATAGTAGTTGAATATGCAAACAGAAGATCAAGTGAGGGAATAGATAAAAAACAAGTTTTTATCTTATCGGCTAAAAAGATGTTTATTCCTGTTTTAGCGTCCACACTAACAACACTAGCTGCGTTCTTTCCTCTCATTTTTTGGCCTGGTGTTGCTGGAGAGTTTATGTTTTTCCTGCCAGTTACTCTTTTAGCAGTATTATCTTCTTCATTATTAATGGCCTTAATATTCATACCGACAATAGGAGGAATTTTTGGATTTGATAAACCCTTGTCTAAAAGGAGTCTAAAAAATTTAAATTTATTAGAGAGTGGAGACCTAAGAAATATTCAAGGAATACAAAAAAAATATATTAATCTCATAGAGTACTGTTTAGATAACCCTAAAAAACTAATTATATTAACAGTTGTTTCTTTAGTTTTTATTCAAGTTTACTATTCCAAGTTTGGTAAAGGCTTAGAATACTTTCCTCCAATAGAACCAGATTATGCTGAAATAGTGATTCACGCCAGAGGTAACTTTTCCCCAATTGAAAAAGATAAAATAGTTAAAAATGTTGAAGAGGAGATAATAAAAAATAAATTTGTGAGAAATATATACTCACGAAGTGGCTTTATAAAGGGTCAAAAAAGAAGTGAATCGGAAGATGTTGTAGGAAGTATTAAAATTGAACTTACTAATTGGAAAAATCGTCCAAAAGCAAAAGATATTTTGTTAGAGCTTAAAAACAAAACAGATAAATTTCCAGGAATATATATTGAATATATTGAAAAAAAAGATGGTCCTCCCAAAGATAGAGATGTAGAAATTAAAATTGTAAATAATAATATAGATCACTTAATGGAGGACTCATCAAGATTATTTTCATTTTTGAAAAAAAAATCATGGATTAAAAGTATTGATACTGATATCGATAACCCTGGAATAGAGTGGGAGTTAATAATAGACAGAGTTCAGGCAGATAAGCATGGTATAAACATTCAAACTGTTGGCGATGCCATTCAAATGCTTACTCATGGCTTAAAAGTAACTGAATTCATGCCATATGACAGTGATGAAGAAATCGACATAGTTGTCAAATATGATAAAAAATTTAGAACGCTAGACGAATTAGATGAAATATTAATTGAAGGTGAGATGGGTCCTGTTTCTTTGAGTTTGTTTGTAGATCGAGTTCCCAAACAGAAGGTTGGTAAAATAACTAGATATCAAAATCAAAACTCAAAGACGATAAAATTTGATGTTAATGATGGGATAATAAGTAATAATAAAGTAAAAGAAGTTCAAAAATGGTTAAACAAAAACCAAGATCGTTTTAAATCTGAGATTATTTTTAGTGGACAGGAGGAAGATCAAAACGAAGCAAAAAATTTTTTAATTAAAGCATTTTTCATTTCTATTTTTTTAATTACTATAATTTTAATCGCAACATTTAATAGTTTTTATTATTGTTTAATAATATTGAGTGCCATAATTTTTTCAACAATTGGTGTTATGATTGGTCTTTTATTATCAGACAAACCATTTGGAATAGTTATGAGTGGAATAGGCATTATTGCACTAGCAGGGATTGTTGTTAATAATAATATCGTTCTACTGGATACTTATAAAAATCTCAGACAAAGAGGTGAAAATATTAGAGACTCAATAATTAGGACTGGAGCACAAAGACTAAGACCAGTTATGCTCACGACCCTTACAACATTTTTTGGTCTTATCCCAATGGCAATAGGTTTAAATATAAATTTTATTGATTTTGAATTAAATTTTGGGAGTCCAAGTTCTCAGTGGTGGGTTCAATTATCTAATGCTATGGTATTTGGAGTAATGTTCTCTTTTATTCTCACACTCATAATTACCCCTTGCCTAATATATGTTGGGGAAAAATCAAGATTTTTTAAATCTTTCTAAATTCATTTATAGCAAATGGGATACTTAAAAAATAAACAACAATCAAAATGATCATGGCAAGCCAAAAGTCTGTCAAAAGAAGCGATAAAAAACTTGCTAACAATATTATTAAAAAGGGAAGCAATTTTTTCTCGAACTTAATTCCCTTTAAAGAATAGGTAGGTATGTTTGAAATCATTAATATAGCTGGGATAAAAATATAAAACTTTATCAGCAATTCATTTATATTCAATGAAGGACTAAATCTAAAATAAAACATCATAGGCAATAAAGTAATTCCAGCTGCTGCAGGAGTTGAAATCCCTGAAAAAAACTTTATTTTTTTCAAATCATCCCCCTTTTCAAAATTTGATAAATTGAATTTTGCAAGTCTTGAAGATGAACAAATTGCATAAAAAATTACAAATGCCCAACTACTTTCAAAAAATAAAGATTTTGACCATAGGTAAACAACCACGGCTGGAGCTATCCCAAAACTTATAAAATCTGATAATGAATCAAGTTCCACACCAAAATCTGAATTAGTTTTGAGTAACCTTGCTAATTTTCCATCAATATTGTCTAAAAAGGATGCAAAGACAATTAAGGATACTGATATTTGCCATTTTTCCTCAATTGCAAACTTAATTGCTGTTAACCCAAATGTTAAAGAAATAAATGTAAATAGATTAGGAATAAGACTCCGTAACGATAATTTTTTCATTTTACTTATTTTTTACTCTTAATTGGACTGTCTATTTTAGCGAGGATAGTTTCCCCTGCTATTGCAGTTTGACCCTTTAATGTTTGAATGGAAAAATCATTCGTCAGATAAACATCAACTCTACTTCCAAACCTAATAATACCAAATCTGTCTCCAATTTTAACATTCTGATTTTCTTCTAAGTCACATTTTATTCTTCTGGCTATAAGACCTGCAATTTGGACCACATAAATAAATTTATTATTCTTTATTTCAATTTTAGATATCATTCTTTCATTATCCTTGCTTGATTTGTCAAGTGATGCATTAAGAAAAGCTCCTGGTACATATTTTAACCAGGCTACTCTCCCTGAAAAGGGTACTCTATTAACATGAACATTAAAAACATTCATAAAAATAGAAATTTTTTTCATCTTTTCACTTTTTTCTGAAGTAAGATTCTCAGGACACATTTCTTCGCTAATTGAAAGAATCTTTCCATCAGCAGGCGACACTAAAATATTTTCCATATTTGGTACAACTCTTTCAGGATCTCTAAAAAAATATATACACCAAAGAGAAAGTATAAAACCAAACCAACCTAAAAAATCAGAAAAGAACGATAAAACTAAAGTTATAATAAAAAATAAAAGAATAAATGGATAACCGGATTTATTTATCTTAGGTACATAATCTTTTATAGATTCAGCATCTTTAAGTAAATCACCTAACCTATCAAAAAAATCTTTATTTTTATTCATATAATATTTTACTTTTGATACTTGGCATATTAAAAACTTGTCCAGGATATATAAGATCTGGATTTTTTATGCTCTTTAAATTACTTCTATAAATTTCCGAATAAAAAATACCTCCACCGAGATTTTTTCTTGCTATTCTCCAAAGACTATTCCCAGGCTTAACAATTATTTTTTTGTTCTCAAATTTTAGTTTTTTAATTTTATCATATTCATCAAAATTTATCTTACTGAACGGAATTGAAATTTTTTGACCTTTTATAACAGTCTCAATAGTTTTGATATTCAATAAATCTAGATTTTTTATAGTAAGTTTCCATTTTCCATTTTCGTCAGAAATACTTTTCCCAACTATTTTCAAAGAATCCAGAAAACTCACCACTTGATTTGGTAATGTTCTTCCTTTAATTGATAAAGAACCTAAGGGGTCATAATTAACTAAATCTAGCGACAATCCATTTCCGATAGAATCAAGATTTAACATATCAATAGTTTTAACACTGCTATCCAGAAATTTTGCTACAACTGGTTTTGATTCTGTTTTTTTGTCATTAAGAATTACGATGGTTTGATCAGACTCAAATGATTTTCCGTCTTCTTTTACATGCTTTAATTTAAACTTTTTAATTCCTCTTGTTAAAGGCAAATCACTTACCCATATCCATTCACCATTCCCATCAGAAAAAAAATTAGCAATTTCATTATCATTATCTAACAACTGAATATAAATATTAGGCTCTGACTTTCCTGCTAAGACTGCATCGCCATGTTTAGATATTCTTACAATGTCAAATGTCAAGTTAATTACTTTGTCTTCAGATAATTTTTCTTTTTGGTGTGATCCATAAATTTCACTTTTTTCAGTTAATTTTTTAACATCATCTTTTTTTATGTTTTCTTGTAAATTAGGAAATAAGAAATAGACTAAAATAAAGATCGAAGATAAAAATGTTAATGTTATTAATTCTTTTTTCATATCTAAAGTTTTTAATTTAATAATATATCCAATTTTCTACTTTCCAATGTTAATTATTATTTTTTTTAATATTTTAGTTCTGAAAATCTCATTATTAACTTGTTTTTAACTGTGTTTTAAGATCGTAATATGTAAGATTAAAAAAAATTATATTTTAAATGCCAAAAATTTTTATTCAAAAACCAATTGTTGATATTAACGGTGATGAGATGGCGAGAGTTCTTTGGGACAAAATAAAAGAAGATTTAATTCTCCCCTATCTTGATCTAAAACTTATTGAATATGATCTTTCAATTATTAATAGGGATAAAACTAATGATATGGTCACAAAAGAAGCTGGAGAGTCTATAAAAAAAAATTTTGTTGGAGTTAAATGCGCCACCATTACACCAGATGATAAAAGAGTAAAAGAGTATAGTTTGAAAAAGAAATACCCATCTCCTAACGGAACAATAAGGAATATACTAAAGGGAACAATATTTCGTGAACCAATAATAATTAAGAGAATACCAAAAATTGTAAATCATTGGAATGCACCAGTTGTTATAGCTAGGCATGCATTCGGTGATATATACAAATCAAAAGAAATTTTTACTAAAAAAAAAAGTAGGCTAGTTTTATATTCCGAAAATGATAAGGGAAGACATGATGAAATAGAGATACACAAATTCGAATCTGACGGAGTTGGATTAGCATATTTTAATGAATTTGATTCAATAAGAGATTTCGCAATTTCGTGTTTTAATTTTGCATTGAAAAGAAATTTTCCTCTTTATTTATCCACTAAGAATACTATTCTTCAGAAATACGACGAGGCATTTAAAAATATATTCGATGATGAATTTAATAAAAATTTTAAAAATCAATTTGAAAAACAAAAACTAAATTATCAACATAGATTAATTGATGATATGGTTGCATGTATGATGAAATGGAGTGGAGGCTTTGTGTGGGCCTGTAAAAATTATGATGGAGATGTGATGTCAGATTTGGTAGCACAGGGTTTTGGTTCACTTGGCTTAATGTCATCTGTACTTCAAAGTCCTGATGGAAAAATTCTCAAAACCGAAGCTGCACACGGCACTATTACAAGTCATTTTCGGCAACATCAAAAAAAAATTGAAACCTCAACAAATCCTATAGCTTCAATTTTTGCTTGGACTCGTGCCTTGTCACACAGAGCTTTTTTGGATTCTAATAGAAAATTAAGTGAATTTTCAGAAAAAATTGAAAAAATCTGTATTAGTATTCTTAATTCTGGTCAAATGACTAAAGATTTAGCTTTAATGTGTGGACCTGACCAAAGTTGGGTAACCACAAATGAACTATTTAAGATTATAAAATCAAAGATAATTAATTAATTATTTCACTAATATAATCTTTAATTTTCTCGAAATTGTTGTTTAGAGGAGCACCACCTTGAGATAAGTCTTTTCTCCCTCCTCCTCCCTTTCCTCCAAGGAATAATATTATTTTTTTAATAATTTCATTTGAATCAAATTTATCAACAAAAGTTTTGGAAACCGAAACAACAACTGAAACCTTGTTATTTTGAAGTGTTGTTAAAATTATAATTCCATTATTAAAATTCTTTTTTATTATATCTGAGTTATTTCTCAAATCTTTTGGTGAACATGATAAATTATCATAATATATCTCGATTTTTGATCGCTTAATAATATTTGATTTATTGAAAATAACATTATCTGTATCTTCCTTTTTTTTAGATATGATAGACTCCTTTTTAAGTATCTTAATTTTTTCAATCACATTATCGTTTGAGGCATTTAATATTTTTTTAATTTCATCTAAAATTTCAGATTTTTCTTCAAAATATTTCTCAGCATTTTCTCCTGTTAATGCCTCAACCCTTCTTGTTCCGGATGAAACCGAGATATCACTTAGAAGTTTAAAAACTCCAATTTGTCCAGTATTTTCAACATGAGTGCCTCCACAAAGTTCTATAGACGAAAGAATATTGTCTGATTCTTTTTTTTCAACAATTTTTACCACTCTAGCTATTTCTGGGTACTTTTCGCCAAAAAGAGCAATTGCACCACTCTCAATTGCGTCTCTTACAGGCATGTTTTCTATATTAATTTTTGTATTTGATCTAATTGAATTATTAACCAATGATTCAATTTTTCTCATTTGATCATTAGACAACTTTTCATTTGATGTGTAATCAAATCTTAATTTTTTGTCACTAACCAACGATCCTTTCTGGCTTACATGCTTCCCAACCACTCGTCTTAATGACTCATGAAGCAGATGTGTTGCAGAGTGGTTGTTAGTAATTTTATCTCTTTTTAATTTGTCAATTAATAGGGTATATTTTTTATTAGTCTCTATTCTTCCAAAACTTTTACTTAAGAAATGAAAAAAAACACCTTTAGCATTTTTTTTGGTATCAGATATCTCTCCTACTAAATTTCCATTTAGATCTAATATTTTTCCCGAATCACCAATTTGTCCCCCAGATTCTGCATAAAATGGAGTTTTATCAAAAATAAGAATAGAATCATTAATAGATTCAATTGATTTTACAAAAATTCCGTTTTCAATTATATTTAATAATTTTGAATCGCATGAATTATTTTCATATCCACAAAAGCTGGTTTTTTGCAGGTCCTTAAGAAATGCTTTGTCAATTAATTTATTGGAAATACCTGTTTTACTAATCCATGATTTTTTTTGTGTTTTCTTATTAGATTCAATTAAAAGTCTATATTTTTCCATATCCAATTTAATTTTTTTTTCGGATAAGATTGAGTTGGTCATATCTACAGGGAAACCATATGTATCATAAAGTTTAAATGCTACTTCAGGTTTAAAACTTTTATTTTTTAAGTTTTCTATTTCTTTATTGAGAAGTTCAAGTCCTATTGAAAGGGTTTCCGAAAATTTTTCTTCCTCATTTTTTAAGTTCCTTGTGATAAATGAATTTGCTTTATCCAATTCATAATAAACATCTTTATATTGATCTAAAACTCCTTCAACAAGTTTATATAAAATTATCTTTCCAGATTTAATTTTGTTAACATTCAGTAATGCTCTTCTAATAATTCTTCTTAAAACATATCCCCTCCCCTCATTGGAAGGCAATATTCCCTCTGACATCATAAAAACTATAGATTTCATGTGATCTGATATAATTCTAAAATGAATTAAATTTTCAGAGGTCACCTCACTTTTACTTTCCAAGCTTATCTTTTCAAATAAGTACTTAAATAAATCAGTATCATAATTATTTATTTTATTTGTCAAAACAGCAGAAATCCTTTCTAGTCCCATGCCAGTATCTACAAATTTTCCAGGTAATTTAGCTAGAGTTTTACCTTTCTTTTCAAATTCCATAAAAACTAAATTCCAAATCTCTACATACCTGTTACCATCTTGATCTTTAGTTCCAGGCAAACCTCCCTTTATTTTATCTCCATTATCATAAAAAATTTCACTACATGGTCCGCATGGACCTGTATCACCCATTGACCAAAAATTATCAGTTGTAGAAATTTTTATTATTCTATTATCTGAAAATCCTGTAATTTTTTTCCAAAGATTGAATGATTTTTCGTCCTCTTCGTAAACAGTTATTATCAACTTTTTCTTATCTAATAAAAATTCATTAACTAATAATTCCCAAGCAAAGTTTATTGCCTCCTCTTTAAAATAACCACCAAAGGAAAAGTTTCCTAACATTTCGAAAAAAGTGTGGTGTCTAGGAGTGTATCCCACATTTTCTAAATCATTATGTTTTCCTCCAGCTCTTAGACATTTTTGAACTGTTACAATATTTTTATTAGAAGGTTTCTCCTCTCCTGTAAACCATTTCTTAAACTGGACCATGCCTGAGTTTGTAAATAGAATGGTTGGATCATCTTCGGGAATTAGTGGTGAGGACTTGACTTCCACATGATTATTTTTTTTAAAGAATTTTAGAAAGGTATTTCTAACATCAGTTGAATTTGAGTCGAATTTTTTCATATAATATTATGATTATAATGAAAAATTCAGTAATTAATCAACCTTGATTTCTTTATCTGACGAATCCAAATCAACATTTTCTGATTCATTATCAGGATTAGCTTTTTTTGAGCGAATAGCATGTTCAATTTCTTCTGAAATCTTAGAATTCTCTTTCAAAAAGATTTTAGCGTTTTCCCTCCCTTGTCCAATTCTATCACCATTGTATGAATACCATGCCCCAGCTTTCTCAACTAAACCTTCTTTGGTGGCTAAATCGAGAATCTCACCTGTTTTTGATATACCTTCACCATACATTATATCAAATTCAACTGTTTTAAAAGGCGGTGCTAATTTGTTTTTGACAACTTTAACCCTAGTTTGGTTACCTATAACTTCATCCCTATCTTTTATAGCTCCAATTCTTCTTATATCCATTCTAATTGAAGCATAAAATTTTAATGCATTTCCTCCAGTGGTGGTTTCAGGATTACCAAACATAACACCAATTTTTTGTCTAATTTGATTGATAAAAATAACTAAAGCCTGAGACCTGGAAATAGAACCTGTCAGTTTTCGAAGAGCTTGACTCATTAATCTAGCGTGAAGACCCATATGAGAATCTCCCATATCCCCTTCTATCTCGGCTCTAGGGACAAGAGCGGCTACAGAATCAATTACCAAAACGTCAATAGCATTGGAATTGACAAGTGTATCTGCGATCTCGAGAGCTTGTTCTCCATTATCAGGTTGGGATATCAACATTTCATCAGTATTAACTCCAAGTTTTTTTGCATAAACTGGATCTAATGCATGCTCGGCATCAACAAAAGCACAAGTACCCCCAATTTTTTGTGCCTCCGCTATAACATGAAGCGCTAAAGTAGTTTTACCTGAGCTTTCAGGTCCATAAATCTCAACAATTCTCCCTTTAGGAAGGCCACCAATACCAAGTGCCATATCTAAGCTTAAAGATCCCGATGAAATTGCGTCAATTTCTACTACATCCCTCTCACCAAGCTTCATTACAGAACCTTTCCCAAAGTTTCTTTCAATTTGGCTTATTGTTGATTCTAAAGTTTTAAGCTTATCCATAAATGTTCTATTAATGTTCTTTTATTATTTTAGCATGAAAATAATTGAAAACAACAATTAAATTAATATTCTTTCTCTTTATATATTCTTTCTGATTTCTCGTGGGATTCCTGGGCTTCCAGTGATAATGTGGCAATAGGTCTGGCTATCAATCTTTTAATTGAAATTGGTTTATTAGTATCTTCACAGTAACCATAGGTTCCCTCATCAATTTTTTTTAAGGCTTTATTTATTTTGCTTAAAAGTTTTCTTTCTCTGTCTCTTGTTCTTAATTCAAGACTTCGTTCGGATTCAATAGATGCTCTATCGGCATTGTCAGGTTTGTTTGATGATTCTTCTTTAAGATTATTTATGGTTGTTGATGAGCCTGCAAGGAGATCTGTTTTCCATTCATTTAAAAGATTTTTGAAATATTCTAATTGCTTTGGATTCATGAAATCTTCTTTTTCAGTTGGTTTGTATGATCCATTCATTCTATTTTTTTTCTTTACCATCTAGCTACAATTTAAATTTATGCACTATAATTATATTTGAAAAAAAATGAATCAAGAAAAATTTAAAAAAATTAACAAAGCGTGTTTTTTAGATCGTGACGGTGTAATTAATGAAGATATTGGATATCTCTACAAAATAGAAGATTTTAAATGGATAAATGGTGCCCAAAATGCAATAAATTATTTAAAAAAAAAGGGGTATTTTGTAATAGTCGTAACAAATCAATCTGGAGTAAAAAGAAAATTCTATTCAAAAAATGATGTCAACAAACTACACAATTGGATGAACGAGGAATTAAAAAAAAATTACAATACTTATATAGATGATTTTTTCTTTTCAACAGATTTACCAAATTCTGGTATAAATTCAGATAGGAAGCCCTCTCCAATCATGATAAATAATGCAGTAAAAAAATATAATTTACAATTAAATCATTGTTTTTTAGTTGGAGATAAACCAAGTGATATAATGTCGGCAAAAAATGCTGGAATTAAAGGATTTATATTTAAAAAAGGTAATTTATTAGATAAAGTAAAAAAAATTATAAATGATCATTTCAATTAAATGAAAATGTTCAATGTTTAAATAAAACAATATGCTCGATATTAATAAAAACAAAAAATTTTATCCAAAGGGACGAAAAACTGAAGATTCTGCTTTAGAGGAGATTAAACTGTTAATTAAACATCTCCCACTTAAAAGAGATCTTTTAATAGAATACTTCCATCTTATACAAGACAAATTTGGAGAAATTAGAAAAAGACATTTAGCCGCACTATCTGAACTTCTTAAAATCCCTTTTGCTGAATCTTATGAGGTAGCCACGTTCTATGCTCATTTCGACGTTTTAGAAGATGATGAACCTTCAATCCAAGAAATAACAATCCGAGTTTGTGATAGTCTAACATGCGAACTTTATGGATCGGATCAATTAATGAAAGACCTCAATGAAAATTTAGATAAAAAGAAAGTTAGAGTTCTGAGAGCACCATGTATGGGATTATGCGATAAGGCACCGGCTTGTGAAGTCGGGCACAAACATGTCGAACATTCGAACCTAGAAAAAATCAAGGAAGTCATTTCAAAAAAAGATTTTCACCCAACTATAGTCAAGGGTAAGAGTATTGATGATTACATTAAAGATGGAGGATACGAAATTTTAAAAAAATGTTACTCAAACAAGCTTCCTGTAGAAAACGTTATTGAGGAACTAAACAAATCAGGACTTAAAGGTATGGGCGGAGCTGGCTTTCCATCTGGACAAAAATGGAAATTTGTAAGAATGGAAACTGGACCAAGACTGATGACAATTAATGGAGATGAAGGTGAACCCGGTACTTTTAAAGATAAATTATATCTAGAACAAAACATACATAAGTTTTTTGAAGGCATGCTAATCGCAGCATGGGCTGTTGATGCAAAAGAAATTTATATCTACATGAGAGACGAATATCCAGGCATTAGATTAAATATGATTGAGGAATTAGAAAAATTAAAAGATAAGAATTTAATTGACTCTGAAACAAACATTTTCATTAGACGAGGTGCGGGAGCTTACATCTGTGGAGAAGAGTCAGCAATGATTGAATCAATAGAGGGAAAAAGAGGTCTGCCTAGACATAAACCTCCATTCGTTTCAAAAGTTGGATTATTCGGAAAACCAACTCTGAACCACAACATAGAAACTGTTTTTTGGGTCCCAGATATTCTAAATAATGGTCACAAATGGTTCAGTAGCCAAGGGAAAGATGGACATAAAGGTCCCCACAGCTATTCAGTTTCTGGTAGAATTAAAAACCCAGGAGTTAAGTTAGCACCAGCAGGTATAACCATGAATGAGTTGTTGAATGATTATTGTGGAGGGATGCAAGATGGTCATAAATTTCTCGGTTATCTTCCTGGAGGAGCTTCAGGAGGTATATTACCAGCCACAATGGCTGATATACCACTAGATTTTGGAACTCTTGAAAAACATGGTTGCTTCATTGGTTCAGGAGCAATCGTAGTTTTCTCAGATAAAGATAGTGTAAAAAAAGTTGCTCTTAATTTGCTTAAATTTTTTAATGACGAAAGTTGTGGTCAGTGCACTCCTTGCAGGGTTGGAACCGAAAAGGCAGTAAAGCTGATGGAAAAAAACACATGGAATGAAGAATTACTAAAAGAACTAGTTAAAACGATGTCAGATGCCTCTATTTGTGGTTTAGGTCAAGCAGCTGGAAATCCAATCACTTGTACTTTAAATTTCTTTAAAGATCATATATAATTGATAAAAATTATTATATACAATAACAAATGGTAGAATTTTTTTTAAATAATAAGAAAGTTAAGGCTGAAAAAGGAGAAACCATTTGGCAAGTCGCCAAAAAAAACGGAATTGTTTTACCTCATCTTTGTTATTCAGATAAAATTGGTTATAGAGCTGACGGAAATTGTAGGGCATGCATGGTTTCTATAGAAGGTGAAAGGGTATTGGCAGCTTCTTGCATTAGACATCCTACTGAAGGAATGAAAGTCTCAACTGAGGATGAAAGATCAGCGAAGTCAAGAAAAATGGTTTTAGAATTGCTTGTAACAGATCAACCAGTAAAAGAAGATTGTCATGACCCCGATTCCCACTTTTGGAAAATTGCTGATGAAGTAAAGGTTGATAAAAGCCGTTTCGATAAAAGAGAAAGCAAGGATATCCCAATTTCAGATAATTCACACGTTGCTATGGCTGTTAACCTTGATGCTTGCATACAATGCAACCTGTGTGTAAGAGCCTGTCGAGAGGTTCAGGTTAATGATGTTATTGGAATGGGAAACAGAGGTCATACTTCAAAAGTTATATTCGACTTTAATGATCCAATGGGCGACTCGTCATGTGTAAGCTGTGGAGAATGTGTTCAGGCCTGCCCAACAGGAGCATTGATGGAATCTAATCTATTAAATGAAGATGGTAAAAAAGTTTCTACTCCCGACAGAAAAGTAGACTCATTGTGCCCTTATTGTGGAGTTGGCTGTCAACTTACATATAACATTAAAGATGAAAAAATAATATCTGTAGACGGAAGAGAAGGGCCAGCTAATCATAATAGACTTTGCGTAAAAGGAAGATTTGGATTTGACTATGTTCATAATCCAGAGAGAATAACAAAACCTTTGATAAGAAAAGAGGGAGTCAAAAAGGATCCAAAAGAACGAGTCAACCCATTAAACCCACTATCTCATTTCAGAGAAGCTTCGTGGGAAGAAGCTCTTGACCTTGCAGCCAAAAAACTTAAAAATATCAGAGATTCTAAAAATGGAGAAAAAGCACTTGCCGGCTTTGGATGTGCAAAAGGTTCTAATGAGGAAGCTTATCTTTTTCAAAAATTAGTTAGAGTTGGTTTTAAAAATAACAATGTTGACCATTGCACAAGAATGTGTCACGCGTCTTCAGTTGCAGCACTTATGGAAGCAATAGGTACAGGTGCAGTTACTGCTCCAGTATCAGAAGTTAAAAATGCAGACGTTGCAATTGTTATTGGTGCAAGACCCACACAAAATCATCCAGTTGCCGCTACGTTTATTAAAAATGCAGTCAAAAATGGACTAAAACTAATAATAATGGATCCAAGAAAACAAGATTTATCCAGAATTGCTGAGAAAAGTCTCCAGTTTAAACCGGGGGCAGATGTGGCCCTTCTTAATGCAATGTTAAATACTATTATAGAAGAGGGGCTTGTTGATAGACAATATATAGAAAAAAATACACAAGGATATAAGGAGCTTAAAGAACATGTAAAAGACTTTACACCTGAAGAAATGACAGCAATTTGCGGTATTTCTCCAGATGAAATTAGAGAGACCGCCAGGTTATTCGCAAATGCTAAATCCGCGATGATTTTTTGGGGAATGGGTATATCTCAACATATCCATGGCACAGACAACTCGAGATGTTTAATATCTTTAGCACTTTTAACTGGCAATGTGGGAAGAGAAGGTACAGGATTGCATCCGCTGAGAGGACAAAACAATGTTCAAGGTGCTTCTGATATGGGACTTATCCCAATGGTACTTCCAGACTACCTACCAATTGCAAATCATGAAAATGTAAAGTTTTTTGAGAAATACTGGAATTGTGAAATCAATCCCAACCCTGGACTAACTGTAGTTGAAATTATGGAGTCTATATATAACAAAGAAATTAGAGGCCTTTATGTAATGGGAGAGAATCCAGCCATGTCCGATCCTAATGCAAATCATGCTCGAGAGGCACTTGCTAGACTAGATACTCTAGTTGTTCAAGATATTTTCTTGACCGAAACAGCATATCTCGCAGATATTGTTTTACCTGCTTCAGCATTTCCAGAGAAAACAGGAACCTTTACTAATACTGATAGGAGAGTTCAGCTTGCCAGAAAGGCCATAAATCCCCCTGGAGAGGCAAAACAAGATCTTTGGATAATTCAGGAACTTGCAAAAAGAATGGGCTTAGACTGGAACTACTCTGGACCCGACGAGGTTTATGACGAGCTAAGTGGTTGTATGGAATCGATGCGAAATATAAGTTGGGAGAGGCTAGTGAACGAAGGAGCTGTAACATATCCGTGCGATGATTCAAACAAACCTGGAAACGAAGTAATATTTGGTGAGGGTTTTCCAACAGAAAATAAGAAAGGAAGGTTGGTCCCAGCAAAGATTGTCTCTCCTGATGAAACACCAGACTCTAGTTTTCCTCTAATTCTTACAACTGGAAGACTTCTGGAACATTGGCATACTGGATCAATGACATCAAGATCCAAAGTTTTAAGTACAATTGAACCTCAACCATATGTAAACATGTCTAAAAACGAAATGAAAAAAAATAATTTTTCGCAAGACGAAACTGTTGAGTTGTCAACTAGAAGAGGCAAAGTTAGTGTAAAAGTCAGACTTGACAAGATGATTCCTGACGGAATGGTATTTATGCCATTTTGTTTTGAAAATGCACCTGCTAACTTACTTACAAACCAAGCATTGGACCCAGACGGGAAAATACCTGAGCTGAAATATTGTGCTGCAAAGATTGAAAAAATAAGCGCCTAAACCTATTTATCTTCTACCATATGATGTTTTTTATCTACTGGTCCAATAAGTAAATTCGAAACGAATGCTATAGCGAGTAGACCTGCCATCGCGAACATAGTCGTATTATAAAGTGTTGTTGACGGATTAATTGTTCCCACTGGCATATGAGGCATCAAGTTAGAGATTGTAACCGTTTTTTGTTGGACCAATAAAGAAAGATTTTCCAAAGGAGCACCATAGATTTCTTGAAACTTTTCTGGGGTAATTTTTGAAACAAGATCTGAAATGGCGTTGTCAACCGATTGTTGACGAAGTTGGGTTATAGCGACTGGGCCTAAAACACCAGCAGTTGACCAAGCAGTTAACAATCTTCCATGTATACCCCCCACATACTTTGTACCAAAAATATCAGCAAGATAGGCAGGTATAGTCGCAAACCCTCCACCATACATAGTAAAAATTATCATAGATGCTGCGTAAAACATTATTAAATAAGTTACAGTTGGATCTACACTCATCGCTTTGGCTGTAAATGGAATTGATAAATAAAGAAATATTCCAAGAGAAAAAAATATAAAATAGGTTGTTTTTCTGCCAATGAAATCAGACATTGAAGCCCAAAATATTCTACCAACCATATTGAAAACGCTGATCATTAACACATATGTTCCTGCAAAACCTGCAGTTACGATAATAGGCAAACTTGGTTGAAAAATCTCTATCATCATAGTTTTTGCAACACCTATAACACCAATTCCGGCTGATACGTTGAAACACAAAACAATCCATAGAAAATAAAATTGTGGTGTTTTTAAAGCTTGATCAATATGAACATTGTTTTTTGTAATTAGTCTAGTTTTATTTGAATCTTTAGGTGGAACCCACCCTTCTGGTTTCCATCCTTCAGCAGGTACTCTATAGGAGAAAGCAGCAATTGTCATTATTATAAAGTAAACTATGCCTAAAAAAAGAAAGGTTTGAGCAGCACCACTTGAACCTGTTCCAACAATGTATACACCAGTATCTCCTGGTACAATCATTTTTGCAATATCGTTAGCTGTAACAATAACAACCTCTGTTAGGTTGCCAGCTATATCAACAAATCTTCTTCCACCTTCAGTAATTAAATTTACAGTATCAATGTTACCAAGATATTCTGGTGCTTTATAAAATTTCGCAAGCAACCTATCAATACTAACTTTGGCTATCATTGCTCCACCTCCGAAACCCATAATAGCCATTCCAGTAGCCATGCCTCTCCTATCGGGAAACCATCTTATGAGAGTAGAGACTGGAGAAACATACCCAAGACCAAGACCAATACCACCTATTATTCCGTAACCCAAATAAAGCAAATATAAACCAAGCCTTAAAACAATGGGTTCTGAACTAAACATAGGTAATGATAATGAGATTTGCACACCGATCTCCTGTAAATATATTCCTAAAGAACCAATTAAAAACCCCCCTCCCCAACAACACGCTGCAACAAAGCCGACCATCCTGGGGCCTACCTCTTCAAGCCATTTTCCAGCATATGCTGCGGCTAAACCAAGTGAAACTATCGCGACTGAGAAAATCCAAACAACTTGTCCAAGGTTCCAATCATCACCAGAAGAGGTGACAACTCCAAGAATTTTTACTAATGCAGGGTTAAACATACTCCAAGCATAGACTGATCCAATGCATAAATGAATGGCTATGGAAGCTGGAGGAACCAACCATCTATTAAAGCCAGGTTTAGCAACAATATGTTTTTTGTGTAATTTTTTTATGAAGCTCATTTAGATTATTTTAAATTATTCCTATAAATTTTTTCTGCTATTTCAACATCATTTGGTGTATTAATGTTAAAAAATGGATCATATCCAATATCTGAAAAATTTACTACCCTAGTTTTAAATTTTTTTGTGAAGCTATCAATCTTTCTTTGATCATTTTTCAAGAAATCATACAGTTGCTTTTCTATTTCTAAGTTTACTTTCCACATTGAAAAAACAGGATGAATTCTTCCACCTCCCTCTGCTAAAATAATATCATAACCTTTGCTTATTTCTAAAAACTTGCAAACCAGATTTTCAGGAAAAAAAGGAGAATCAACTGGAAAACTCACCATCCATTTACTTTTTGTATTTTGTTTAGTCCATATTATGCCAGAAAGAATTCCAACTAAAGGCCCTAAATTTCCGGGTAAACAATCCTTAATAATAGCTTTTACATGAGATTTTAACTGCGACTCATCTAAATCATTAGAATTAATAATCAATGTTTGAACTTGTTTTTTTGATCTTCTAATTACTAATTCAATCAAGCTTTTACCTAAAATCTTTTTTTGAGATTTATCCTCTCCCATCCTCCTTGACAAACCTCCAGCTAAAATCATTCCAACAACATTCTTTTCATTCAACTCTTTTTTCTCCGCTTAAAATTATGAATTTTTTGCCTTTAGCTCTTCCTATAAGAGTTAGATTGGCTTTTCGCGCCAATTCAACTCCCCATGCTGTAAATCCAGATCTAGAAATTATTATTGGAATTCTCATTTGAACTGACTTTATAACCATTTCACTTGTTAATCTTCCTGTTGTATAAAATATTTTATTCGATGGTGAAATTTTCTCTACCTTGAGATAACCAGCGATTTTATCTATCGCATTATGTCGTCCTACATCTTCCATGTATATCAAAGGTCTATTTTTCTCACATAAAACACAGCCATGTATAGCACCAGCTTTTAGATAAAGACTTGGAGTAAGGTTAATTTTTTTTGATAAATCATAAATCCAAGATTTTTTTATCTTTGAATAATTATTAAATTTAATTTTTCTAAAATTTTCCATTACATTTCCAAAAACTGTTCCCTGCGCACATCCAGATGTTATAATTTTTTTTTTTAATTTTTGCTCATAATTTGTAACCTTTAGTGTCCTTACAATAACTGCATTTAAATCATCATGATATTCTACTTCTTCAATTCTAGTTTTTTTAGTAATCATATTTTGATTTAACAAATATCCTATAGCAAGGTATTCTGGATAATCATTAATAGTCATCATCGTAACTATTTCTTGATTGTTAAGAAATAGTGTAATTGGTCTTTCTTCTATTACGTCTAATTTTTTTCTTTTAAAATTTTCATCAAACCCAAAAATTTTCCTTGTGAGAGACAGATTTTCAAGATCGGGTTTTATTTTCATAATTTAAACTTATAATAAAATGATTACTTTGTTATTTTAGCCTATGACATTAAAATATAAACAATGAAGGAAGAATAATTTATGTTTGATAGTTTTGGAAGAAAAATTAATTATGTTAGAGTCTCTGTCACGGATAGATGCGATCTAAGGTGCAAATACTGTATGCCAACCTCTAATCCATTTTTTTTTAAAAAAAAAGATATTCTTTCACTTAATGAACTCCAACTTATTTCAGACCAATTAATTCTACTTGGAATTAAAAAAATTAGAATTACTGGAGGGGAACCACTAATAAGGAAAGATATTATTCAATACTTTAAATTTCTGTCATTGAAATTGTCACAAAATAAAATTGATGAAGTATTATTAACTTCAAATGGAACACAATTAAAAAAATACGCAAAAAACCTTGCTGATTTTGGTATAAAAAGAATAAATGTTTCACTAGATTCATTAATCGAACAAAAATTTAACTTTATAACAAATGGTGGTAATTTGAGTAATGTCATTGATGGTATTTTTTTAGCGAAATCTAACAACATAAAAATAAAAATTAACACTGTTCTACTTAAGAATTTTAATGAAGATGAAATAATTTCATTAATGAAATGGTGTGGTAAAAACAATTTTACACTATCATTTATAGAGGTTATGCCCGTAGGAGAAATTTCTTATTCAAGATCTAAACAATATTTACCTGTAACGAAAGCAAAAGAAATCATAAAGAAAGAGTTTAAACTCGAAAAATCTGAATTAAAATCCTCTGGACCATCAAAGTATTATTTTTGCAAAAAGCTCAATTTAAATGTTGGCTTCATTTCCCCAATTTCAGAACACTTCTGTCTTACTTGCAATAGAATAAGGATTACTTCTAATGGCTTTATTTATCCGTGCTTGGGAGATAATAACTCTGTTGACTTGAAACCATTTCTAAGATCTGGCAAAAGTAAGGAATTATTCAATACACTTGAATCAGTTATATACAAGAAACCTGAAAGACATTTTTTCAATATTAATGAAAAAAGCTATATTAAAAAAAGGTACATGAACACAACGGGAGGATAAAAATGATAAAGATTGGTTTTGTATCCTCTAACAAACCAGATGCACAAAAATCATTAAATAAAATGAAAAAAAAATATAAGTGTGTCTCTCCAGAAAAAGCTGATGTAATAGTCGCACTCGGAGGTGATGGAACAATGTTACAATCTCTTCATAAATTCTTACACTTAAATAAACCAATATATGGAATGAATAGAGGACACATTGGGTTTTTAATGAATCAATATTTAGAAACAGGTCTAGAGAAAAGACTGTTAGAGGCAATTCCCTACAAACTTTCACCACTTAAAATTAAATGTGTTGACAAAAAAAATAAGGTAACTGAAAGCCTAGCTTTTAATGATGTCTCACTTATAAGAAATAGTTCAAAGATAGCAAAAATAAAAATCAAGATAAATAATAAAACAAGAATCAAAGAATTACTTGGGGATGGATGCTTGATTTCTACACCTGCTGGAAGTTCGGCATACAATCTTTCATTGAGAGGACCTGTAATTCCAGTTGGTGCTAGAGTCTTAGCACTAACCCCAATTAGTCCCTACAGACCAAGAAGATGGAGAGGAGCACTTTTGAACAACGACGCAAAAATTACACTTTACGCGATCGATTCAGACATGAGACCAGTAAGAGCTGAAGCAGATTTTATGCAGTTTCAAAACATAACAAAACTTGAAATAGAAATGGATAAAACCTTATTTGTAAATCTTCTATTTGATCCTGGACACGATTTAGAAGAAAGAATAATTAACGAACAATTTAGCAATTCTTAGAATGAATACAGAGGAAATTTTAAGAAAATTAATTTCTTATAAAACTGTCAGCGAGACAAGTAACAATTACCTCGCAGACTTCATAATAAAATTTTTAAAATGTTTAGGTATAAAAGCAATAAAAATAAAGGGGGAAGAAGGTAGATTCAATGTTTATTGTAAAATTGGTCCAAATGTAGATGGAGGTATAATTTTATCTGGACACACTGATGTTGTTCCAACTGAAGGACAAGAATGGAAAACAAACCCTTTTGAATTAGTGAGGAAAAAAAATAAACTTTTTGGAAGAGGTTCTGCAGATATGAAAGGTTTTATTGCAGTAGTTCTATCTTTGATGAAAGGAATTAAAAAAGAGCACCTAAAAAAACCATTGCATCTTATTTTTTCATATGATGAAGAAATTGGGTGCATTGGAATTCAAAAACTTATCCCTTTTTTAAAGAAAATAAAGCCTAAACCAAAATTTTGTATTGTTGGCGAACCTACGGAAATGAAACTAGTAAACCAACACAAAGGGAAAAAAAACTTTTTAGTAACTTTCCATGGAGTTGAAGCGCATTCCTCATTAATTGACGATGGTGTTAATTCAGTTTTATTTTGTTCTGAATTTGTAAATTTTCTAAAGAATAAGCAAGTAATTTTAAAAAAAAGGAAAAACAAAAAGTTTTCTCCTAATTATACAACAATTAATGTAGGAAAAATAAATGGTGGAATAGCAGTAAATATAATTCCAAAAAAATGCAAAATAGAATTTGAAATAAGAGATATCCCGGACTTTCAAACTCATACACTTTTAAAAGAAATAAAAAAATTTCTATTTAAATTAGAAAAAGACATGAAAAAACTAAATAAAAAATGTTTTATAGAGTTTGAAGAACAGAACGATTTTCCTCCATTAAATACTTCAGATAATCAAGAAATCATTTCACTGTGCCTCAAAAATATTAAAAGCAATTCAATAGAAACTGTTAGTTTCGGAACAGAAGCTGGAATCTTCAATAAGCTAGGATTTCAAACAGTTGTATGTGGTCCAGGCAGTATTAAACAAGCACATCGACCAGATGAGTTCATAGAACTAGATCAGTTAAAAAAATGTGAGATTTTTCTTAAAAAGATTATTAACACACTCTACTAAAATGAAAATAGAAGATTTAGATTATAAAATTCCTCGTGAATTAATTGCTTTATATCCAAAAAAACCAAGAGACGAATCTGACCTTATTATAACTGGAAAAAATCTAAAAAAGTTGAAATTCAAAGAATTAGTAAATGAATTAAAACCAAATGATGCACTTATATTTAATAATACTAAAGTAATAAAAGCCTATTTAGAGGGTACCGTAAATGAAAAAAAAATATCAATAAATCTTAATAAATTAGAAAATAAAAAAAAAAACATTTGGAGTTCATTTATAAAATCAAAAGAAAAAATAAAAAAAAACGACAAAATAATATTTTTTAAAGCTTTTCATGCAATTGTAGATTCTTTGAAAGATTATGAAAATCAAATCACTTATAATCTAAAATTTAATATTTCATTTTTAAAACTGAATAAAATTATGAAAACTTATGGTCGCATGCCAATTCCTCCTTATATTCAAAAGCGAGGTTTTTTAGATTCGGATTTTAACGATTATCAGACCATTTTTGCAGAAAAAGAGGGTGCTGTTGCTTCTCCAACAGCAAGTTTGCATTTTACGAATAAACTTATTGAGAGTTTAAAAAAAAAAAAAATAAAAATAATAAAAATTACTTTGCACGTTAATGGTGGAACATATTTACCAATAAAAACTAAAAATATTTTGCATCATAAAATGCATTTTGAAGAGGGATATATCTCTGATAAATCTGCTAATGAAATAAATAAAATAAAAAGAGAGGGAGGAAGAGTTATTGCGGTAGGCACTACGGTTTTAAGGCTTCTCGAGTCATCTAAAACTAATAAAGGTTTAATTAAACCTTTCAAAGGAAAGACAAATATATTTATTAAACCAGGATATGAAATAAATTCTATTGATGGATTAATTACTAATTTTCATACACCTAAATCCACCTTATTACTGTTAATTTATGCCCTTTATGGAAAAAATAAAACTAAAAAATTATATCAGTATGCAATAAAGCAAAAACTTAGATTTTATTCTTATGGAGATGCATGCTTAATATGGAATAGCAATGAAAGAATTTAAGTTTTCATTAGAAACAACAGACAAAGAAGCAAGAGCTGGAGTATTACAAACACGATATGGCAAAATAAAAACTCCAGTTTTTATGCCGGTAGGTACATTGGGTTCTGTTAAAGCAATTTTCCCAGAGGAGTTGAAGAAACTTGATATAGAAATTATACTTTCTAACACTTATCATCTTATGCTTAGACCTGGGGATAAACTTATCAGAAACATGGGTGGTATTCAAAAATTTACAAATTGGAATAAGCCAATTTTAACTGATTCAGGTGGATATCAGATTTGGTCACTTTCTAAATTAAGAAAAATAAATGAAGAGGGTGTTAGTTTTCTATCACACATAGATGGAAAAAAAATTAATTTGACTCCTGAGAATGCAATAAAAATTCAAGAAAATCTAAACTCAGATATCTCGATGGTATTAGATGAATGTACAGAGTATCCTGCTACATATGAAAGAGCTAAAAAATCGATGGAATTATCACTTAGATGGGCTAAAAGATGTAAGAAAGTTTTTAAAACAAGAACAGGGTATGGATTATTTGGTATAGTTCAAGGTGGAATGTTCCAAGATTTAAGAAAAGAATGCTCAAGTATTCTAAGTGAAATAGATTTTGATGGTTATGCTCTTGGGGGATTGTCCGTTGGAGAGCCCCATGAATTGATGATTGATGTTGTTAAACAATCATTAGAGAATATTTGCATTGATAAGCCAAGATACCTTATGGGTGTAGGGAGACCTGTTGATATAATTAAAGCTGTTGAGAGTGGAATTGATATGTTTGATTGTGTAATTCCAACAAGATTTGGTAGAAATGGAAGAGCGATTACATCTTTAGGAGAAATAAATCTAAGAAATGCATGTTACGCTAAAGACGAAAATCCAATTGATTCATCGGTTGACTGCCATGTATCAAATAATTTTTCAAGATCATATATACACCATTTAACTAAAAGCAATGAAATATTATCATCTATGATTTTAAGTTTACATAATATTGCATTTTATAAAAAAATGATGTCTGATATACGTGAATCAATTTTTAAAAAAAAATTTAAAGATTTAAAGAAAAATTACCTTAATTATCATGAAAAATATAAAAAAACCTAGATATCTGGGATCAAATTCCAAAATAAGAAATTCACCAGATAGCTTTGTTTTAGATAATGTAAAAAACCCGCACCCCAATGATGATTACTCTATTAGATTTACAGCTCCAGAATTTACTAGTATTTGTCCGATAACATCTCAGCCAGACTTCGGAAATATAATTGTTGATTACATTCCTCGAAAGTTAATTATAGAAAGTAAATCTTTTAAATTATACTTATTTACCTTTAGAAATTATGGAGGCTTTCATGAAGATTGTACCATAAAAATTGCAAAAAAAATAATCAATTCGGTAAAACCTAAATGGATAAGAGTGGCAAGTTTCTGGAACCCCAGAGGGGGCATTCCGATTGATGTAATTTTTCAAACAGGAACGAAAACAAAAAATGTTTACATTAATGAACTTAACATTCCTCAATACAGATCAAGATAATTATTCACCACTGTAAATACATCCTCCAATTCTTGGTCTATTAACTTCAACTCTTACAAGGTTTGGAACTTTTTTCTTTAAATTTAACCAAAGCCATTTTGCTATATTCTCGCTTGTTGGCTTTTCCAAACCAACTACATCATTTAAAGTAGAATGATCAAGTAATGAGATTACCGGCTTAGTCAATTTATCTAACCTCTCCAAATCCATAACCCAATTCTTATCCTGATTCACTTCACCTGACAGTGTTATAGTTACTTCATAACTATGACCATGCATTTTTTTATAATTTTGATTGTCACCTAAATCTGAAAGGTAATGTGCTGCATCAAAAAAGTATTTTTTAAAAATAAGCATCACATAATTCCAATTGTTTTATGAAGTTGAAAACTAGGAAACCAAGGTTTATTCAGTTTACAATAATCGATGGTCTTATTAACATTTAATTTTTTTAGATGGTTATATTTAGGCTGAAGAAAGAAATATTTAAAATCTAAGGAAATTAATTCATGTAGATTAAATTTATTCTGAGGATAAACTATTTTAAGTTCGTCTCCTCTTCTAAGCAACCATCTTTTAGGGTCTTTTGGGCTAACACAAGTCCAATCAAATTTAATCTTAGATTCTATCGATCCGTTTGTTTCAACTGCCACTAAAAATTTTTTTTCTTTAAGACTATTTACTAAATTCTCATCGACCTGAAGAAGTGGCTCACCACCAGTCAAAATAACGAGTTTTTTTTGAAGAGTAAATGAGGATTCCCAAACAATACCAATTTTTTCTATTAGTTCTTTTAAATTGTATACACCACCATTTTTCCCATCTACACCTTTAAAGTCAGTATCACAAAAATCACAAATTGCATTTGTTCTATCATTAATATTTCCATTCCAGAAATTACACCCTGAAAATCTCACAAAAACTGTTTCTTTTCCAATATTGTATCCTTCACCTTGAATTGATCTAAATATTTCTTTAATTTTATACATTTTTATTTTCTGCAGGATCTATCATTGAAGCTTCATCAAAACCCTTTTTTCTTAACAAACAAGAATCACACTGACCACAATTTTTTTTTTTTACTGGATTATAACAACTTGACGTCATTGAAAAATCAACACCATTTTTTTTTCCTAGAACTATTATTTCTTTTTTAGAAAAGTTAATAAGTGGTGTCATTATTTTAAACTTCCTACCGTTTAAAGCTTTTTTTGTAGATTTATTTATCATTTGTTCAAATGCTTTTATAAATTCATGCCGACAATCAGGGTATCCAGAATAGTCTACAGCATTGACACCAATATAAATATTATCAATATCTTTAAATTCTGCATATCCCGATGCAAATGATAAAAAAACTATATTTCTACTTGGAACATATGTCACAGGGATATCCTCTGGAATATCCTCTACTTTTTTATTATTAGGAACTTCAATTTTGTCAGTTAATGCAGAACCTCCATAAAAATCAATTTTGAAGATTCTGTGGGATAAACATTTAAAAAAATCAGATTGCCATTTTGCATATTTCAACTCTAATTTATGTCTTTGTCCATAATCAAAAGAAATAGCATGAATTTCCTTTTTTTGTTTTCTGCAAATCGATAAAACAACTGCTGAATCTAATCCACCACTCAAAAGAACCAATGCTTTATTTGATTTATTTATCATTCTAGAATTATAATATTTAACAAGATAATTAAAATGGAAGAACTTAAAAAAAAATTAAAAAAAAAAATATTAACTGAAGGTTTTGATATTGTTGGGTTTGCAACTTCAAAAGTAGATAAAGAAACTCAAAAAAATTATCAAAATTTTTTAAATAAAAACTACCATGGCGAAATGAAGTGGTTGGAAAGACATTTTGAAAAAAAAGTTAATCCAAAAAAAATATGGGATAAAGTTGAAACTGTGATTGTTGTTGGTCTGAATTATTCTCCAGGAACAAATCCATTAAGATTTAATGCAGAAAAAAGCGCTGCAAACATAAGTGTTTATGCTCAAAATTATGATTACCACGATATCATAAAAGAAAAGTTGATAAACATTCAAGATTGGTTAATCTCTGAGTTCAATATCTCCTCAAAAGTGTTTGTCGACACGTCTCCAGTAATGGAAAAATATTTTGCTCAGAAAGCAAAAATTGGCTGGCAAGGTAAACATACAAACATTGTCTCTAAAGAATTTGGATCTTGGTTGTTTTTAGCTGAAATTTTTTTACCTATAAAAATTAAAGAAGAGGACAATTTAATAGATAATTGTGGGACTTGCACCAAATGCATTGATATTTGTCCCACGGATGCAATATTGGAAGATAATATAATTGATGCAAGGAAGTGTATATCTTATTTAACCATAGAATATAGAGGTCCAATTCCAAAAAGTTTAAGAAAAAAAATGGGAAATAAAGTTTATGGTTGTGATGATTGTCTATCTGTGTGCCCATGGAATAAATTTTCTAAAGAAACTAATGAAAAAAAATTTATTAATGATAATTTTAATAGAGATTTATTATTTTTTCTAAACTTTAATGAAACAAAATTTAAAAGTTATTTTTTAAATTCACCTATTAGAAGAATTGGTTGGATCAGATTTTTACGAAACGTGATAATTGCATCAGGAAATAGTAAAGATAAAAATTTAATTAAAGCAATCTATTATCATTTAAATAATTGCAACCCTATAATTAGAGGTTCTTGTATATGGTCCCTGTCCCAACTCCTCAATGACAAAGAAATAAGATTACTAAGGACTAAATTAAAAAATGAGAAAAATAAATATGTACTTTATGAGTTAGACATGTTGACTTAACTTTTCTAAACCAATCAGTAAATTATCTATTATACCTTCATCTGATGATGAGTGACCAGCAGTATTGACAAACTTTAACTCTGATGAGGGCCACCTTTCATGAAGGTTAAATGCATTAATAGGCGGACAAATTAAATCATATCTTCCTTGAACAATGTATGATGGTAGGTTTGAGATATTTTTAATTTTTTTAAGTATTTCGTTTTTTTCCATAAAAAATTTATTTTTTGTGTAGTATAATTCCATAAAAGGGGAGTTGGGAACACCATCCCTTTCAAGTATTATTTCCTCTTTTTCAAAAAAATAATTTTTTGGATTTAATTGTGATAACATCCTTTCATAATCATGCCATATCCAAGAATGTATTTTTGAGTTCTTTTCAACAATTTCTTTGTAGTACGAATCTATTATATCCTTTTTGTTAGAATAGTGTTTAAATTTTTCGTAAAGATTTGGAGCAAAAATTTTTGGTGCGTCAATAAATGCCCAATTAATCTCTTCAATTGTACCCAAAAAAACAGATCTTAATAGAACGCCTATAAGGTTTTCAGGGTGCTTTATTGCATATTTTATTGCCAAAGTTGCCCCCCAAGATCCACCAACTATTATAAATTTTTTAATTTTGAAGAATTCTCTAATTTTCTCAATATCTTTAACTAAATTTTCAGTATTATTTCCATTTAAAGATCTATATGGAGTGCTTTTCCCGCAACCTCTTTGATCGAAAATTATGGATTTATAAATTTCAGGATCAAAAAGAGAATGGTGTTCACTTCTGCATTGACCTCCAGGACCTCCGTGAACAAAAATAATTGGGATACCATCTTTTTTTCCACTTACTTCTGTATAAATTTTATTGTTATCTCCTACATCTATGTGATACATTTCTGGAAGAGAGCGATGAATAAACAATTTTTTAATCATTAACTTTTATTGTTATACTAATATGGAAAAATTTGAAACTTTAAATGAGCTTATAGTAGCACTACTTTTCTGGATAACAACTAATACTGAATATAAAGAACCAAAAAAATTTCCAGAAGTAGAGTTTCTCGAACAAAAGGAACTCTCACAACTTGCATGTAAACGTGATTGTGAAATTCTTGCATTAACTCCTGATAACCCTAAATATACTATTTACCTATCAAAACAACTTTCACCAATGGATGATATATGTCACAGAGGTATTCTATTACATGAGTTGATTCATATTTTACAAGATGATCAAAATATTTTTACAAATTATGAATCCAAGACAAAAAAACATCTCAGAGAAATGGATGCATTAGTTAATCACAATATATATCTTAGTCAATACGGTAAAAAAATCCTATACAGCAACGGTTTTGCTGCAAAATTTAAATCGCAGTCTAAAAACAATCTATATTGTTAATTTAATTTTGATAATATTTCTTCAGAGTTAATATAGCCGAATATAATCTCATCTTTAATAATAAAGGCTGGAGTACCCCTTAGCCCAAGCTTTTGAGCCAAACTTATGTCTTTCTCAAGCATATCAATTACTTTTTTATCTTCTAATCTAGCATCGATCTCACTCTTGATAATGTTTAATTTATTAAAAATTTGAACCAAATGTTTATCATTAACTCTACCTTTATGAGAGATAATAAAATTATGGAATTGAACAAATTTTTTATGATCTATTTCAGAAATAATAATTGCATATTTAGCAAGATTTACAGAGTTTTCTGACAAAATTGGAAAATTTTTATAAATAATTTTTATGTCCGAAGATTTTTTAAGAACGGTTTTTAAATCTTCGTGAACTCTCTTACAGTAAGAGCAATTATAATCAAAAAACTCAACTAAAACTTTACTTCCATCCGAATCTCCCTCATAAACTTGATTATCAGTTTCAAATATTTCTTCACGTAAATCTTCAACTTTTTTTTTATCCTCAATCCTTCTTTCATCTTCTTTTTGTTTTTCAAGATTATTTAAGGACTCAATAATAATTTCTGGATTTTTTAAAATAAATTCCTTAATTTTTTGGTTGATATCATCTGAAATGGAATATTTACTGAAAAATATAAGTGTTAAAAAAAATAATATTTTGATTGAAATCTTTTTTTGCATTTAATTAACTTTTATTGGCTGGTGCGAGCGGTGGGACTTGAACCCACAAGGGTGTTACCACCCGCAGGATTTTAAGTCCTGTCTGTTTACCAATTTCAGCACGCTCGCGCATTCAAAATTATATTCATAACTTACAAAAATTAAAAGTGTAGTAAATTAATATGTATATTAAAATAATAATAATAAAACAATTTTTTAAATTATGAGTGTTTTTAATAAAAATTAGAATTATTTGAAAATTTTCTTTACCTCTTCTTTAATAATATCTTTTGCAATTTTTTCTGCATTTTCTTTTATCCATTTCTTCAATTCAGTCTCCAAACTATCATTGCTATCAAGAACCTTACTATCCTTGATATTGCCCAGTTTCTCTTTTTTTTCAGATACTTTTTCTTTGACTTTATTTAGTATTTCTGAATTATTTATCTTCACTCAAAACTCCAGCTTTTATTTTATTATCTACAGCAGAAATGAGATTATCAATATTATTTTTAACATTTTTTGAGGGGATAGTCTTAATTTTCATTCTAATTTCTTTTTTAAGACCATTGAAAATAATGTTTTTTTGAAGATTAGGAATTTCCATAATATCGTTGCCAAACTCTTTACTTAAATTTCTGGAAATAACTTCTGTTTTACTTACATAGACACTAGCATCGATTAAATTTTGTTTATACAAATCTTTTAATGCAATTAGCTTGATTTCAGCATTCTCAAGAATTTTTCTACTATTCTCATTTGACGGTATAATCTGTGTTTTATCATTTTCAATTCTTTCGTAATTTTTTTTGACATTTTTTTTTTTTGGTATAGCTAGAAAAAAAAATAATATTATGAGGATAAAAGCAAAGGGGAAAAAATCTATTATTATACCATTCATAACATCCATACTAACATAAAAAGAATTAATAATAACTTTTACAAAAAAATTATATATTTTTTAAAAAAAATTGATTCTTAATTATATTGAATATAAATTTGCCATAATGAGTAAAGAAAAATCATTTGAGGAACTTCTAAATTCAATATTGAATCTTATAAACGACGCTAAAGTTGAATATGAAAATTTTGTAAAAAAAGACTTTACAAATGTCGATCATTTAAATGATAAAAAAATTTTACAAAAAGAAATTATTCATGAAACTGAAAGCAAAATATTACAAACTGCCCAAGAAAACAAAAGTCATAAAAAGTCAAACGTATTATCAAATTGGCAAAATATTAACTTTAAAAAAAAAATTAAATCTTCAAATAATGAAGTAAAAAAAATTTTAAGTATTGAGACAAAGTTTAATAAGTTAATGGATGAATGGATAAACAATAATTTAAAAAGGATTATTGAACTTGAATTTTCAGATTATATAAAAAAATCAAAAGACTAAAATAACTGAGGATTTCCATTTTGAATTTTGATATATTCAAATATTTCATCACAAACATTTTTAACCTCAATCTCATTCTCCCCTTTTAGAACTAATGAAACTCCAAAGGAATTCTTCTTGAAATATGGGTAACTTCCAATTTCAATATTTTCATATTTCTTTTGAGTCCTTGCAATATAATCACCAATAATACCCTCTGAAAGATGTGTTGAAATTGTCCTTTTGAAATATCTATAACCTTCGTCTAAAGATATTACAAAATCTTTGAACATAACCTGAAGAATCTCAGGAACACCAGGAAAAACATAAATATTCTCAACATAGAAGCCTGGTGCCACACTCACAGGGTTATCTATCAAAATAGCATTTTCTGGCATAAAAGCCATTTTTAATCTGGCTTCAGTTAAAATATCATCAGAATAATGTTTTGAAATTCTTAGTTTTGCTTCACTATTCAAAATTAATTTTTGATTTAATGCTTTTGCTATGCTTAGAGAAGTTATGTCATCATGTGTAGGTCCAATACCTCCAGATGTAAAAACATAATCGAATTTAGACTTAAATATATTTATTTTATCAATTATAGTTTTTTCATCATCCTTAATAGAATTTATTTCTTCGCAAGAAATTCCTATTTTAAAGAGTTCTTTACACATAAAGTTTGAATTAGTATCCAAGGTTTTACCGGATAACACTTCATTTCCGATAATAATGATTCCTGATGATTTTCTTTTTTTTTTCATTAAATTTTTCTGTAAGTTTTGTATTATTTAATATAAATTGTCATTTTAATGAATAATATCAAATTACATACAAAAGATGAATTCGTATTTATGAGAGAAGCAGGTCAGCTAGCAGCAGAATGTCTGGATTATGTATCTGATTTTATAAAACCAGGCATATCAACATTGGAATTAAATAATATTTGTCATGAATTTCAAACGAGTAGAGGAGCAATTCCAGCTCCATTGAACTATAAAGGTTTTCCAAAGTCTATTTGTACATCAGTTAATCACGTTGTTTGTCATGGGATACCTGGAGATAAAATTTTACAAAACGGAGATATTATAAATATTGATGTCACTCCTATTTTGAATGGGTGGCACGGAGATACAAGTAGAATGTTTTATGTTGGCGAGGTCAAATTGAAAGCAAGAAAATTAGTTGAAACAACTTACGAGGCTATGATGAAAGGTATTGAAACCATTAAACCGGGAAGCACACTTGGAGATATTGGACATGCAATCCAAATTTACGCTGAAAAAAAAAATTACTCTATTGTTCGTGATTTTTGTGGTCACGGTTTAGGTCAGTTATTCCACGACAACCCTAGTGTTCTCCATTTCGGAAATCCTGGAGAAGGCGAAAAACTGGAAGAAGGAATGTTTTTCACAGTCGAACCAATGATAAATATTGGTGACTACAAGGTAAAAATACTATCCGATGGATGGACTGCTGTAACATCAGATAAATCACTTTCAGCACAATTTGAACATACTATTGGAGTTACAAATGATGGCTATGAAATATTCACATTATCAAAAAAAAACTATACTTTCCCCCCCTATTAAAGATTATGATTCCAAGATACAAGCGTAAAGAAATTTCAGAAATTTGGGAATCAGATAATAAATTTAGAATCTGGTTAAAAATAGAAATTTTAATTTGTGAAGCTCTACATCAAAAAGGAAAAATTTCTAAACAGTCCCTTAAAAATATAAAAAAAAAAGCGAGTTTTGATTCCTCTAGAATCGATGCAATTGAAAAAGAAGTCAAACACGATGTTATCGCTTTCTTAACAAATGTGGCAGAGAATGTTGGTGAGGACTCAAGATTTATTCATAAAGGGGTTACTTCTTCTGATATAATCGATACAGCATTTTCATTACAACTTAAGCAGTCATGTAAAATCATTAAGACAGAACTTAAAGATTTAATAAATAACCTGAAATTAAAATCGCTAGAATTTAAAAATTTGCCATGCATTGGAAGAAGTCATGGAATATTTGCTGAGCCTACAACTTTTGGTTTAAAGATGCTTGCAAAATTTTGTGAATTCGAAAGACATTACAAAAGACTAATTAACGCTGAAAAACAAATTTCAATTTGCACAATTTCTGGGGCTGTTGGAACATACGCTAATATTAATCCTTATGTAGAAAAATATGTTGCTAAAAAACTTAATTTAAGCGTTGAAGATGTTCCTACACAAATAATACCAAGAGATAGACATGCTTATTTATTTTCTACACTTGCATTAATCGCTTCATCTATAGAAAATTTAGCAACTGAAATTAGGCATCTTCATAGAAGTGAAGTTGGCGAAGTAGAGGAGTTTTTCTCAAAAGATCAGAAAGGTTCTTCTGCAATGCCACATAAAAAAAATCCAGTTTTAAGTGAAAACCTTACTGGAATTGCCAGAGTTGTCAGATCGAGCTGCATCCCATTCATGGAAAATATAACACTCTGGCATGAGAGAGATATCTCTCACTCATCAGTTGAAAGGACTCTTGCTCCTGATAGCTTAGTACTCTGCGATTTCGCGTTGAATAGAATGAAAAGTATTATAAAAAATTTAGTTGTAAACAAAAAAATGATGGAAAAAAATTTACGTAAAACCAATGGTTTATATAATTCTCAAAGAGTAATGCTGAAATTGATTGAAAAAGGAATTTCAAGAGAAAAGGCATACAAAATTGTTCAAACTTTAGCTCTTAAATCATGGAAAGTTGAAAAAAACTTTAAAGAATTATTAAAAAAAGATAAGAATATTAGATCTTTGCTGAACCTTGAGGAAATAAATAATTTGTTTGACTTAAATTATTTTTTAAAAAATGTAGATTTTATTTTTAAGAGAGTTCTAAATGAAAAATAAGAAAAAATTATATGAAGGAAAGGCAAAAATTCTTTATAAGGGTTCTGAACCCGATACTTTAATTCAATATTTTAAAGACGACGCAACTGCATTCAATAACAAGAAGAAAGGACAAATCCCAGGTAAAGGTGTTCTCAATAATTTTATATCAGAATTAATTATGACAAGACTAAAAGAAATAAATGTTCCTACTCATTTTCTAAGAAGGTTAAATATGAGAGAACAATTGGTAAAAAAACTTGAAATTATCCCGATTGAAGTTGTAGTTAGAAATATTGCAACCGGATCACTGGTTAAAAGGCTTGGTATTGAGGAAGGAAAAGTACTTTCAAGGCCTATAATAGAATTTTATTTAAAGGATGATAATTTAAACGATCCAATTATTTCAGAGGAGCATATAATAGTATTTGACTGGGCTTCACCAAATGAGTTAGAGGAAATAATTTCTTTGTCATCAAGAATTAATGATTTTTTAACTGGATATTTTTTTTCCATAAACATCAGATTGGTTGACTTTAAATTAGAATTTGGCAGGTTTTGGAAAAGTGATGAAGCCTCTATTTTACTTGCAGACGAAATTAGTCCAGATAATTGCAGACTGTGGGATCTTAAAACTAACAAAAAACTAGATAAGGATAGGTTTAGGCAGAACTTAGGCGAAGTAGATAAAGCATACAAAGAAGTGGCGTATAGGCTAGGAGTCTTATCAGAAAAAGAATTTAAAAAGGTTATAAAGAATGATTTATAGAATTTATATTAGTTATAAAGAAGGGATTCTTGATCCTGAAGCTGAAGCATTAAAAAAAACAATTTCAAATATGGGCTTCAAATCAATGAAAAATCTATCAAAAGGAAAGTATTTTGATATTGAAATCATTGATTCAAATAAAGGACTAGATGAAATAAGGAAAATAAGTAAAGATCTACTATCAAATCCTGTAATTGAAAATTTTAAAATTATAAAGAAATAGGTTGTGTCAAAAAAAAATGTCTCAATTATCGTTTTCCCAGGCTCTAATTGTGATAGAGACTTATCAGTTTCAATTCAAAAATATCTTAACGTAAAGGTATCATATGTTTGGCACAATGATTCAAAGATAGAAAATTATGAAATGATATTTCTTCCAGGGGGGTTCTCATTTGGTGATTATTTGAGGGCTGGAGTGATTGCCACCAAATCTCCAGCAATTCATGAAGTAATAAAATATGCTAAAAAAGGTTTTCCTATAATCGGTATATGTAATGGTTTTCAAATTTTAACAGAGTGTAATCTTCTTAAGGGAACTTTGTTGAAAAATAATAATCAATTATTTAAATGCGAAAATACACACTTAAAAGTAGAAAATAAAGAATCTATTTTTTCAAAAAATCTAAAAAAGAAAGTCGTTGAATTTCCAATTGCTCACGCACAAGGAAATTTTTATACAACACCAGATTCACTAAAAGAATTAGAAGATAATAATCAAATCATTTTTAAATATTCTTCAAAAAACGGTAATATTAACAAAGAGAGCAATCCAAATGGGTCACTTAATAACATAGCAGGAATCATAAATAAAAAAAAAAATATATTAGGTATGATGCCTCATCCAGAAAGAGCTGTTGACAAATTTGGAAGTCAAGACGGAATTCTCTTTTTTAAAGGCTTGGGTGAATTGCTATGAAAGAAATTTCAAAGAAGATTATTAGTGACCACGGCTTGAGTAAAGAAGAATATTTGTTAATTAAAAAAATTTTAAAAAGAAAACCCAACTTACTTGAACTAGGTATTTTTTCGGTCATGTGGAGTGAACATTGCTCTTATAAATCAACAAAAAAATGGTTAAAAACTCTCCCTACAAAGGGAGAAAATGTAATCTGCGGACCTGGAGAAAATGCTGGTATTATTGATATAGGCGAAGAAGATGCTCTAGTCTTTAAAATGGAAAGTCATAACCATCCATCATTTATTGAGCCTTATCAAGGTGCTGCAACTGGGGTTGGTGGCATTATGAGAGATGTATTCACAATGGGAGCTAGACCTATTGCAAATTTAAATTCTTTAAGATTTGGTTCCCCAAAACACTCTAAAACAAAAAACCTGTTATCTGGAGTTGTAAAAGGTATTGGTGATTATGGTAACTGTGTTGGTATTCCAACAGTTGGGGGTGAATGTTTTTTCCATGAATCTTACAATAATAATATTCTTGTTAATGCTATGTGCGTTGGTCTTGTTAAAAAAAATAAAATCTTTTACTCCATAGCAAAGGGAGTTGGAAATCCAATTATATATGTTGGTTCAAAAACTGGAAGAGATGGAATTCACGGAGCAACTATGGCCTCAGCAGAATTTGATGATAACTCTGAATCTAACAGGCCTCAAGTTCAAGTTGGTGATCCATTTATGGAAAAACTATTATTAGAATCTTGCCAAGAATTGATGAAGGAAGATGCTATAATTGCTATACAAGATATGGGGGCAGCCGGATTAACTTCCTCATCATTTGAAATGGCTTCAAAAGGATCTTGTGGCGTGAGATTAAATTTAGAAAAGGTTCCATGCAGGGAAAAAAATATGACACCATATGAAATTATGTTATCTGAAACACAAGAAAGAATGTTGATGATAGTGAAACCTTCTAAAAAAAAAATAACATTTGAAATATTTAAAAAATGGGGACTCGATGCTCAAGAAATTGGAAAAATTACAGATACCGGAAATATGGAGATATTTTTTGAAAAAAAAATAGTCGGTAAATTACCAATTAAACCATTAGCTGATTCTTCACCTGAATATGACAGACCAGCAAAAAAACCAGCAAAAAAGAAATTTAAATCTGTTACTTGTAATCTTTCAATACAGGAAGCGCTTATAAAAATTATTTCAAGTCCTAATCATTCATCAAAAAAATGGATTTTTAATCAATACGATAAATTAGTTATGTGTGATACTTTATTTTTTTCCGAACAAGCAGATGCTGCCGTCATTAGAGTTCACAATTCTAATAAAGCAATAGCGATTACATGTGACTGTAATCCAATTTACTGTAATTCAGACCCAAAGTTAGGCGCAGCAATTGGAGTAGCTGAATCATGGAGAAATTTGATTGCTACAGGTGCAGATCCAATAGCAATAACAGATAATCTTAATTTTGGAAATCCAGAAAAAGAAGAAATTATGTTTCAAATCAAAGAAGCAATAAATGGCATAGGAATTGCCTGCAAGGCACTAAACTATCCTGTGGTTTCTGGAAATGTATCTCTATACAATGAAACTAATCAAAAATCAATATTTCCTACCCCAGTTATTGGTGGTGTTGGTTTAATCAAAGATCTCTCAAAAGCTACATCGATGAAAATTAATAAAAATGATAGTATTTTTTTGGTCGGAGAGTGTAAAGGTCACCTCGAATTATCAGAGTATAATAGAGCATGCAATAATAATGAAGGAAAACCACCAGAGTTAGATTTAAAAAAAGAACTAAGAAATGGAAGATTTATTAGAAATTTTATTCAAGAGAATAATAATATTGTGAGCGGGTGTCATGATATTTCAGAGGGAGGACTTATCATCGCTTTGGCAGAGCTTGCAATAAGCAATAAAAAAGGTATTAAAGTTAAAACTCCTGATCATGTTAAAAATTATGAAAGATGGTATTTTTCTGAGGATCAGGCAAGATATCTTTTAATAGTAAAAAATGATAAAAAATTAAATGAGATTGCAAAAATAAAAAATATTAAAGTTCAAAAAGTAGGTGAAGTGAAAGGAAATTCTTTTTCAATTATAAATAAGTTTGAAATTCCAATTAAAAAGCTTATAAATTATAATAATGCTTGGTTTAATAATTATATAGAAAAATGACTCTCAGCGCTGAAGAAATTACTAAACTTATAAAAAAGAAAATCCCAGATGCTAAAGTATCAATAGAAGATATCAGAGGGGACAACAACCATTATCACGCAAAAATCATCTCATCTGAATTCAAAGGAATCTCAAAACTAAAACAACATAAGATGGTTTACGATGCAATTGGACATCATATGGGCACAACACTTCATGCTTTAATGCTTACAACCTCAGATACATAAAGAAAGGAAAGAATATGACTAATAAAATTGACAAAAAGATTGATGAAATGATTGAAAGTGATGATGTTGTTCTATTTATGAAGGGCACACCAGACTTTCCTCAATGTGGATTCTCAGCTAATGTAGTTGGAATCTTAAATCATTTAGGTATAGACTTCAAAAGTTATAACGTACTTGAAGATATGGAACTAAGAGAAGGAATCAAAAAATATTCGGAGTGGCCAACTATTCCACAAATTTATATTAAGAAAGAGTTTATAGGAGGTTTTGATATTTTAAAGGAATTACTTGAAAATGGAGAAATTAGCGATCTTCTAAATAAAAAAGATATTAAATTTAGTCTTAATAGTTAATAGCTATCTTGTTTCGATTTAATTGCAGAAACGAATGGATAAATTGAACATAAAAATGCAATTAGCACACCAATACCACCTGATTTAAATCCTCCTCTAACAAAATAAGATTTTAAAAAACGTGATATAATTTTTCTTTTTGAAAATAATTTGTCTAGTTTTTCATTTCTTTTTTTCAAGTCTTTAGCATTCAAACTTGTATTTCTATTGAATCTAGATAGAAGTTCTGAGATATCTTTTGACATATAATGATCAATACTATTTGAAAATTTAAGTCCTTTATTTCCATTTAATTTATAATTAGGATGTACTGAACCATCATCCCAAATCTTAGAATTTTTTCTAAACAAACAAAATTTTCCATCTGGTGCCATGCAAGCCATCCAACCATTAGTAATTTTTTTCTTTCCAATATAGTTAATTAAAGGAATATAGTGAAAATCATACTTTTTATTCTTAATCTTATCATTTATTTCTTTTTTTAATAAATTGTTAACTACTTCATCAGCATCTATTTCAAAAATCCATTTGGAATTACATTTTGACAGACCATAATTCCTTCTACTTCCCTCTGATTCCCAGGATCCCTGATATATTTTATTTGTAAATTTTTTTGATATAGATTTAGTTTTATCTATCGATCTATCTAAAACAACAACAATTTCATCAACAAAACTAATTGATTTTAAAGTTCGCTCAATTTTTTCTTCTTCATTTCTAGCAATTATAAGTGCACTTATTGACATAAGGCCAAGATACAAGATTTAAGGAATAAATAAAAACAAAACTAATTATTAATAACTTATCTAGAGTAGTATTCAATTACCAAATTTGGTTCCATTATTACAGGGTATGGAACCTCATCGGGCTTTGGTCCTTTCAGAAAAGTACCTTTAAGTTTATCATAATCAACAGATAAATATTGAGGGGTTTCTCTTTCAGTTGAACTTATAGCTTCTAAAACGACTGGAATCTCCCGACTTTTTTCTTTTACCTCGACCACATCTCCATCCTTGAGGGAATAAGAAGCTATAGTAACCTTTTTCCCATTGACTAAAATGTGTCCATGACTAACAAATTGTCTGGCCGCAAAAATAGTTGTTGCAAATTTCATTCTATAGACAGTTGCATCTAAACGTCTCTCTAATAACTCTATTAAATTTTCACTAGTATTACCTCTGACTTTTGAGGCTTTAAAAAAGATGTTTCTAAATTGTTTTTCTGTAATATAACCATAATGACACTTTAGTTTTTGCTTAGCCATTAATTGGATCCCGAAGTCAGACGGTTTTTTCTTTCTATTTTGACCATTCAAACCTGGAGGATAATCTCTTCTGTTAAAAGGGCTCTTGGGCCTACCCCAAAGATTACATCTAAGTCTTCTGTCTATTTTATATTTTGATTTTAGAATTCGTGTCATATCTTACGGAATATACTTTTAATTTCTCCGATGTCAATTCACTTTTATCTGTTTTTCCTTAGACTTTTAATAACACCTAGTAAAGTTTTAATATCCTTTGAAGTTAATTCTAGTTTGTTGAAAATATTTCTTATTTTTTGCTTAATTATCTTTTTACGTTCCTCAACCATAAAAAACTTAGTTTCATCTAGATTTTTTTCTAAAATTGAGTAAAAATTAATTAATTCGTCCTTACTAGCAAATTTTTCTATGATTCTTTTTGATTTCTTTTTCATGGTATTTTTTGTGCTCTGCATCATTTCATATGCAACAATCGAAACTGCATGTGATAAATTTAAAGAAGAAAAGAGGGGGTTTGATTCAATTTTTAAAACAAAGTCACAAATTGATATATGATTATTGTCTAGACCAGATTTTTCAGGACCAAAAACTATTCCAACTTTATTTGGAGTTTTTAAAATAATATCATTCAGATCCACAAAATTAATTTGTTTTTTTTTTATAGATCTTGTTCTATTTGTAGTAGCAACTAAAATATTAAAATCTTTTACGCAGTCTTCGAAAAAATCAAATTTTTTTAAGTTTTGAATTACACTATCAGCTCCTGCGGACAGAGGAATAATCTTTTCATTTTGTAAATCAAAACTTGGTGCTACTAATCTTAATTTCTTTAATCCAAAATTGAGCATTGATCTTGCAGTTGCACCTAAATTCTCTGGTATTTGAGTGTTTACTAAAACTATCTCAGGCATTATTTTTGGTTTCATCTCTATTGTGATTTTAAAAGATGATAAGTAATACTATCATGAAGTGCTATATATGATGCATCGATGACATTATATGAAACACCTATTGTAGACCACTTTGCTTCTTCATTTTTTGATTCAATTCTCACTCTCACCAAAGCCTTCGTTCCATCTTGGGGTGTTAATATTCTTACTTTGTAATCAATCAAATTAAGTTTTTTAATATTGGGATAAAATTTAGTTAATGCATTTCTTAAGGCCAGGTCAAGTGCATGTATGGGACCATTTCCCTCTGCAGCACTATAGAACTCTTTGTTATCAACTAGAATCTTTACACTAGCCTCTGAAAATGGAGAAAAATTATTATTAGAGTCTTTTCTTTTTTCATCAGAAACCTTAAAACTCTCCAGACTATAAAATTCTTTTAATTTCTTGAATTTTCTAATCGCTAGTAGTTCAAAACTAGCTTCAGCTCCGTCATAGGCATATCCTAAAAATTCTTGTTTTTTTATTGTTTCTAAAAAATCAATAACTTTCTTATCTTTTGAGTTCAAATTAATTTTAAGTTTTTTTAACTTATTGAAAATATTACTTTTTCCTGATTGATTCGATACTACTAATACTCTCTCATTTCCGATCTCTTTTGGATCAATATGTTCATATGATTTTGGATCCCTCTCAACAGCAGATATATGAAGTCCGCCTTTATGAGCAAATGCAGCTGAACCTACAAAAGGTAAGTTTCCTGAAGATTCCTTATTCAATGTTTCGTCAATTAATCTACTAGTTCTAGTTAGTTTTGAAATATTTTTTTTTAAATTACATTCATAACCCATCTTGAGTACTAAATTTGCAGCAACATTTACTAAGTTTGCATTTCCGCATCTCTCTCCCAAACCATTAAAAGTTCCTTGAACTTGAGCAACTCCATTTCTTATTGATTCAATCGAATTATAGGTGGAGTTATCTGTATCATTATGAAAATGAACGCCTAATTGTTTTTCTGGAATTTCTTTTTTTACATTTTCTATTATATTTTTAAGTTCGTAAGGCAATGTACCACCATTTGTATCACATAAAATAATCCAACTTGCACCTGATTCAAAAGCTCTTTTGATTGTTTGTATTGCATAAAGTGGATTGTTCTTGTATCCATCAAAAAAATGCTCTGCGTCAAAAAGCACCTCCTCCATTCTTGTGGCAGCAAAAGAAATGGTGTCACTTATCATATCTAAATTCTCATTTTGTGAGATTTTTAAGGCATTTTCTACATGAAAATCCCAAGATTTTCCAACTAAACAAACTGAAGAAACTCCAGAGTTTAGTACTGCATTAAGACCAGGATCATTATGAGAGCTTTCACCTCTTTTTCTCATCATTCCGAAGGCAACTGCTTTTGCATTTTTAAGTTTTGGTAATGATCTAAAAAACTTATCATCAGTAGGGTTTGCTCCGGGCCATCCACCCTCTATATAATCTATTCCAATTTCATCTAAGATATTAGAAATTCTTATTTTGTCGTCTAAACTAAAGTTTACTCCTTTAGTTTGAGCCCCATCTCTCAGTGTACTATCGTATAATCTAATTTTCTTCTTCACAATTAAATTCCACTCTTCTTATAATCTCATCTTTTTTCATCAATGTCAGCAAGTCATTCATGCTAGGACCAAATTTTTTTCCTGTTAATATTAATCTTAAGGTCACATACAATTTTTTGGGTTTTATATTAAATTTTTTTAGTATTTCAGATGTCCACAAGTCCCAAAAGTTGTCTTTGATCTCTGTTGGTACAGATTCTTTGATAACTTTTTTAAGATTTTTCTCAACAATGATTCTATTTATTATATTAAACTCTTCTTTTATTAAACTATCCCATTCGATAGCCTCATCCACAGTGTCAACGTTCGATCTAATAATTTCCCAAAATTTTTTACTTATACCAGTAGAATAATTATTATCTAAATACTCAATATTTATCCTTTTTATATACTTTGAATTTAATCTCTCAATATCAGATGGATCGAAAAATACTGAATTTTTGGAAAACTTATTTAGATCGAACAACTCGATCAATGAATCTAAACCATGAATTTCCTCAATGGATTGACTTGATCCAATTTTATTCAAAAAATTTAAAATCACTATTGAGAAAATTTTTTTTTTTTTAAATTCTTTGACAGAATATGAATCAGTCCTTTTTGATAACCCCTTTCCACTTTTTGATTTAACTAAAGGGAAATGTCCAAAATTAGGAATTTTCGCCTCTAACAACTTGAATAACTTTATTTGCGCGGCAGTATTTGTTATGTGATCATCTCCTCTTAAGATGTGACTAACATTCATTTCAGAGTCATCTACAACCGATGTTATTGTGAAAAGAGGCATTTCATCTGATCGAAACACTACTGGATCTGAAACTGATAAATTATTGAAAGTTATTTTTCCGTGAATCATGTCGTTCCACTCTATGGGTTCTTCGTCTAGTTTAAGTCGCCAATGCGGTTTTATTCCAGATTTGATTTTAATATTTACTTCTTCTTTTGTTAAATAGAGTGATGATCTATCATAAATAGGAGGTTTTCCTTGTTTTAAGAGAATTTTTCTTTTCGTTGAGAGTTCATCAGCTGATTCAAAACAAGGGTAAATATAATTTCTATTTCTTAGAAAATTAAATATATCTTTATATTTTTTTATTCTATCAGACTGCTTAATTACATTTGTGTAATTAATCCCAAGCCAATTAAGATCTTCCATAATAGAAATCGAAAATTCATCTTTTGATCTTTCTTTATCTGTGTCATCGATTCTTAAAAAAAAATCTAAGTTATTTTTTTTTGCAAAAAGATAATTCAATAATGCAACTCTTATATTACCAATATGAAGGTATCCAGTTGGGCTTGGTGCAAATCTTAACATTACTGTAAATCAAACTTATTAGTTAATGGGAATCTTCTATCAGATGACAAAGACATTTTTGTAATCTTTGGACCAATAGCACTTTGGTATCTCTTAAATTCTGATTTTTTTATCATTGACCAGATTCTTTTTACTATTTTTTTATTGTAGCCCTGATTAACTATAAATTTTAAATCGCGATTCTGATCTATTAAATACTCTAAGATTTTATCTAAAATTTTATAAGGAGGTAACGAATCCTTATCAAATTGATTAAATTTTAGCTCTGCTGAGGGCTCTTTGGTAATTATTCTATCAGGAATAATATTTAACTTTTTGATTTTAAAGTCATCGAAAAAATTTTTGTTTCTCCATTCACATAGTTCAATTACTTTTGTCTTATATATATCTTTCAATAAAGAATAACCTCCACACATATCACCATATAAGGTTGAATATCCAACGGCAAGTTCAGATTTATTTCCAGTTGTAATTAATAGAGAATCAAATTTATTAGATATGGCCATCAAAATTAAACCTCTTAACCTCGACTGAATGTTTTCTTCCGTAATATCCTCTTTTAAATTTTTAAAAATAGGTTGTAAGTGTTTAGAAATATTTTTTCTTAACATCTCAATTGATATTTCCTTAGTGTCTATCGAAACATTTCTTGATAAAGCATATGCGTCTTCTCTACTTTCGTCAGAAGTATAAATCGATGGAAGAAAAAAAGAAGAGATTTCAACATTGTCGAGCGTATCAGCTAAAATTGCAAGAGTTAAGGCTGAATCAATTCCACCTGATAAACCAAGTGTTACAGATTTAAAGTTATTTTTAATTATGTAATTCCTCAAACCTTCCATTAAGGCTTTATATATGTGTTCATATTTATTAATTTTTTTTATTTTTCTCTCTTCAATTTTTTTATCAAGATCAATGATTTCTTCGCATTCTTTAAAAAAACTACTTTGCATGATAATTTTTCCTAAGTTATTCATTACAAAAGATCCTCCGTCAAAAATAAGATCATCTTGAGAACCCACTAAATTTAAGTATATTAAATTTGCACTACAATATTTTGCTCTTTTTGATGCTAGTTTTTTTCTTATATCGAACTTACCAATCTCGTAAGGTGATGCGTTAATTATAATTATTAAGTCTAATTTTTCGTAAGTTCTATCCATTAAATATTTTTCTGACCACATATCTTCACAAATTAAAAAATCAATTTTCTTATTTTTATAGTTAAAATAATTTTTTTTTGAGGATTTAGAATTAAAATATCTTAATTCATCAAACACACCATAATTAGGTAATTCTTTTTTATGTGTAGAATATATCAATTTTCCTGATTTAATTAATATTAATGAATTTAAAATTTTTTTATTTTCAACTACTGGAATGCTTAAAGCAAAAATTGTTTCTTGACTTTTCGTTAAACCAATAATTTTTTTTTTATAAAATTCTATTTTTTTATTAAAATCCTCTCTTAAAAGAAGATCTTGAGGTGGATAGCCAGTAAGTGATAACTCTGACGTCAAAAATAAATCACAATTTTTGGAAATGGCAATATTATATGATTTTTTTAATATCTTAAAATTTCCCTCAATATCACCAACAGTTGAATTTTTTTGAGAAATGAAGATTTTTATAGTAGATCTCCTGTCATTATAAAAATTTTTTTAGATTTGATGCAATCTGAAAAGCTAACTCAATAGATTGAGATGCATTTAATCTTGGATCGCAGTGAGTATGATATCTGCTGCTTAAGTCCTTATGGGAAATTTTCTGCATACCACCAACGCATTCTGTTACATTCTGACCAGTCATTTCCAGATGTATGCCTCCAGCGTAAACACCCTCAGTTTTGTGTAATTTAAAAAATGACTTTACCTCAGACAAAATTTTTTTAAATACTCTTGTTTTAAATCCACTCTTTGCTTTTTCTGTATTTGCATGCATTGGATCACAAGACCAAACAACATGCAACTTGGCTTTTGACACAGTTCTTAAAATTTTTGGATAAAGTTTATTAATCATTTCGGCACCCATTCTTATAATCAAAACTATCTTTCCTTTCTCATTCTTTGGATTAATTTTTCTAATTACTTTTATTAACACATTTGGATCTGTTGAAGGGCCAACTTTTATACCGATAGGATTACTTATCCCTGAACAAAACTCAACATGAGCACTATCAAGTCCTCTTGTTCTATCTCCAATCCATAACATATGTGCTCCAACATTATACCAATCACCTGTAGTACTGTCTATTCTGGTAAATGCTGTTTCATAGGGAAGGAGAAGAGCTTCGTGAGATATATAAAAATTTGTTTCTGATAGTTGCCTAACATTATGATTATTTACTCCGCAAGCATTCATAAATGTTAAACATTCTGAAATCCTATTTGCCAAGATTTTAAATTTTGATCCTTGCTTTGATTTTTTTACAAAATCTAAATTCCAACTTTGAATGGTTGATAAATCTGCGTAACCGCCGTAAGCGAATGCTCTTAGTAAGTTTTGAGTAGATGCTGCTTGATTATATGCACTTATCATTCTTTCAGGATCTGGTTTTCTCGCTGATTGAGTAAAATCAATAGAGTTTATCATATCTCCTAAGTAACTTGGAAGTTCCATTCCATCTTTTTTCTCAATTGGAGAAGATCTTGGCTTAGCGAATTGTCCAGCTAATCTTCCAAGTTTTATAACAGGCACTCCTGAGGCAAAGGATAAAATCACAGCCATTTGCATTATTACTCTAAAAGTATCTCTTATATAATTTGGGTGAAATTCTGCAAAACTTTCTGCACAGTCTCCTGCTTGTAATAAGAAACCTTTACCATCTACACATTTAGACAATTCACATTTGAGTTCTCTTACTTCACCAGCAAAAACTAGTGGTGGCAACCTCTTCATTTTATTTGAAACCTTTTTAAGTTTTCCTTGATCTTCATAAATTGGTTGATGAAGAGCTTTTTTATTTTGCCAAGAATTTGGATTCCAATTTTCTTTCATTCTATTCACTTTATAATAATTTATAATTTAAAATTCAAACTCTTAATATTCTTTATTTTAAAGTAACAATCTCTTCAGCACTTGATGGATGTATCCCAATTGTTTTATCGAGCTGTTTTTTCGTCAAACCATTGACAACCGCAACAGAAAACCCCTGTACAATTTCAGCAGCATTTTCACCTATATAATGAAGACCAAGAATTTTATCACTTGACTTGTGGGTGATTAGTTTAATAAAAACTTTTTCATTTGAATTTGTAATTGAAAGTTTTAAAGCTTTGAAAGTAGATTTATATATCTTTATTTTACCAAATAGTTTTTTTGCTTCTTTCTCATTATAGCCAATACATGCATAATTTGGATTCGAAAAAACAGCAGTAGGTATATTTTTATAACTTAGTTTATGATTATCTTTAGATAACAAATTCTTTACAAAAACCATGGCCTCTGCAATTGCTACAGGTGTTAATTGGACTCTATCAACTACATCACCAATAGCAAATATATGTTTTTGTGAGGTTCTAAAATTTTTATCTATAAGTATTGCCCCATTATTGTTTAATTTAACATTTGCATTATGAATCTTTAATTTATCAAGATTTGGGACTCTTCCAGTAGCCTCCATAATCCTATCATAACTCAATCTTTTTCTACTAAAACATACATTAAATTTATTGTTTTTAAATTCAATTTTTTTAGGAAAGTCCTCTCTTATTATTTTTATACCTTTATGTGACATTTGCTCCATCAAGAATTCAGAAATCTCTGAATCAAAATCTTTTAAAATTCTTTTGCCTCTTATACATAAACTTGTATTCACTCCTAAACCATTAAATATACTTGCAAATTCAACAGCAATGTACCCACCACCAAGAATAAGGATATTTTTGGGAAGAGATTTTAAATCAAATGCCTCATCAGATGAAATTAAATTTAATTCTTTAAATTGTTCAAGCTTTTTTGGTTTTGTTCCAACTGAAATTAATATTTTTTTTGCCTCAATAAGTTTATTACCAATTTTTAAAATTTTATCATCTAAAAATTGTGCATAATTATTGTAAACCCTTACTTTAGATTTCTTGAGTAAATTGCAATAGATATAGTTTAATCTTTTTATTTCTTTTTTCTTGTTAGCAGTGAGTTTTTTCCAATCGAATCTTGATTCCAAAGTGCTCCATCCATACGATTTCATGATTTGAAGTTCATCAGCAAAATGAGAAGCAAAGGCATAAAGTTTTTTTGGAATACAACCTCTATTCACACAAGTTCCACCCAATGTCCACCCCTCAGCAAGTCCAGTTTTAATTCCATGGGATGAAGCATATCTTGCTGCCCTTATTCCACCTGATCCACCCCCAACGACAAATAAATCAAATTTTTCAGCCATGTAAATATCTCACAAACTTTATATATTAATTTATTTTATATTATGTAAAGTTAAAAATAGTAAAGAACATTTATAAAAAGGGGTGTTGCCACCCCTTTTTGCAGTTAATGGAAAGCAAGCTTGCATATACAATAACGACTTGATTAGAATTTATTTACTATTCGCTAAAAATATTTTTATAAAAATCAGTTAAAACAGAAGTGAATTCAAATTCTTCAATATTCTTAGCTTTAGTTTTTATTAAAGATCTATCAAAAACATTAGAGCCCAAGTATTTTAGTTGCATTTCAAAACCTTTAATAAAGTTTTTCCCGTTACCCCCAGATGATGTGCAAATTAGGCAATGTTTATCCTTAAATCCTTCTTTCCAATCATCAGTTGCTCTACTAATCCATGCAATCGTGTTCGTAACAATTGGAGAAATTCCTCCATTGTATTCAGGGCTACACCATATCATTACATCAGAAGAACAAATTAAATCTTTTATTTTACTTATATTTTTTGGGAAAGATTCAGTACTTTTAAATTGTTCCTCAAGAGTAGGAGTGTATAGGGGAAGTTCAAAATCCTCTAAAGCGATTACCTCTGTCTCTAATTCATCCTTATCCATCAAGTAGTTTTTTATATCTTTGGATAAGTCAAGATTAGAATTTCTTGTAGATGAAATAATAAGTACTTTTTTCATTTCAAGATAATAATTTCAGTTTAAATCTAATGCAAACTTTTTTAATATTTCAAGATCAATAATTTCTAAAACTTCAATATTCGTTGATGATAGAATCACAGAGGTTGCACATGAGTATTTATATGCTTCTAACCAAAGGTTTGCGCAAACACACCATCTGTTGCCTGAAATCAATCCAGGAAAATTAAACTCTTTTGATGGAGTTATAAGGTCATTTCCTATTGCAAATTGAAAATCTAAGAATTTTTGGTTTATAACAGCACAAAGAATATGTTTTCCAGGATCATCTTTAAATGACTCACAACATCCATTCCTTCTAAAACCAGTAACCGGGTCTGTTGAACATTTAATTAATTTTTCTCCTAAAACATTAATTTGATATTTTTTCACTTAAATTTCCCTTACTACTTTTTTGTGTTTCCCAATAAATTTTATTTGAAAAGTGTTTCCATATGAATGGAAGCTATTTTTTTCATAAAAGTTAATTGCAGTAAATCTTGCATTACACCAGATTTTTTTAATTTTTCTTTTTTTTGAGTAATCAATTAAAAAGTTTATTAAAGAAGTTCCATAACCTTTATTATATTCACCTTTAATTGTAAACATTCCTCTTATTTGAATTGATTTGTTATTTTTATAAGCAGACCGATCTTCTATTAAAGTCAAACCAGAAATCAATTTATCATCAGAAAACAAACCAAAATGCTTAGTACTTGAATAATTATCTTCTTTATATGAAGCCAATTTGTTTGGTAGGTTATAGTAAAGGTTTTCTTTTCTGTAATTTTTAATTCTTTCTAATTTAACTGGTTTAAAAGTAATTTTTTTTTTTACAGGATCAAAACCACTTTTTCCGAATGGGTGACATTTTATTAATCTTAAAAAAGTAAGAAATGATCCTTTAATAAAGCCAAACTTTAATAGTGATTCAATACAATAATTAGAACAACTAGGATAAAATCTACAATTATTTGAAATTAACGGTGAAATAAATAATTGATATATTTTTATCGGGATAATGATTAAATAAATTAATTGTATTCTTATTTTAATTTTTTCCACTTTGTTCCCTCTTTTGTATCTTCGATTTCAACGTTTATTTTAGATAATTCTAGCCTAATCTCATCTGCTCTATCAAAATCTTTTTTTTGTCGTGCTCGATCTCTTTCATCAATCAATTTTTTTATCAAATCAAAATTTTCTATTATAATTTCTTTGTTTTTACCTATTCCCAACAACTTCATCGCCTCGATTATTGCAGTGTAGATTTTTGACTGTTGTTTTTTATTAGATTCTTTTAATTTATTTATAAGTACGTTCAGAATACTAAGTGATTTTGGAGTATTTAAATCATCAAATAAACTCTCTTGAAATTCCAAAAAAAATTCATTTTTTTTAATTTGTGAATCCTCAATTTCATCTTTTTTAATTTTCTCTAAGTTTTTAAAGATCCTTGAAAGTGTTTTTTCTGATTGTTGGAGAATAGCCTCTGTCCAATTTAACGGTTGCCTGTAATGAGCACTTAATAGGCTAAGTCTTATTACTTCTCCACTATATTTTTTTAATATTTCATTCACTAACTTAATATTACCCAATGATTTTGACATTTTTTCACCATCTGATGTAACAAATCCATTATGAAACCAATATCTGCAAAAATTTTGAGGTTCACAATCTACTTTTATTGCAGAACAGCTTTGAGCAATTTCATTTTCATGATGTGGAAATGTAAGATCCACCCCACCACAATGAATATCAAATGGAATATTTAAACATTTTTTTGACATCGCGCTACATTCTATATGCCATCCAGGCCTTCCTCTTCCCCAAGGAGAGTCCCACCCTGGTTCATTAGATTCGCTTGGTTTCCATAAAATAAAATCTCTAGGATTTTTTTTATAATCTGCAATTTCAATCCTAGAACCAGCAAGCTGCTCATCTAAACTTCTTCCAGACAATTGCCCATAATACTTATAACTTTCAACCCTAAAAATAATGTGATTATTTGAGAAATATGCACAATCTTTATTCACTAACTCTTCTATCATTTCAATCATCTCATTAATATGATCAGATGCTTTTGGCTGAAAATCTGGGGGGCTAACATTTAAAGCATTCATTTCCTTATTGTATATTTCATGAAATTTTGATGTTAATTTTGATATTGGCACACCAGATTTCTTAGAGGCATCGATAATTTTATCATCAATATCGGTAATATTAGATACAAAAGTGACATTTTTAAATTTTTTTTTTAGAGTTTTTACCAAGAGGTCTGTAACCACAGCCATTCGTGCATTACCTATATGAGCATAATCATAGACAGTTGGACCACATGCATAAATTCTAACTTTATTTGAATCAATAGGAACAAATTCTTTTTTTGTTCTCGATAAACTATCAAATATAAAAAACTTCATTTATAAAATTTTTTTAATTTTCTTTAATTTTTTTCTGAAGTTGTCATCAACTTTAAAATAAAAACCCTCTTCTTCGTGAATTGAAGTGCCATTCGAATGAAAGTTTTCAATATGATAAATAAAGTTTTTTATATTTTTAACCTCATAATAATTATTATTTAAATCTTTAATTTTTAATTCTTTATAATTTTTTTTTAAATACATATCTATATCTTGAACTTTTTCCTTCCTTATTTGTATTATTCTCTCCCATATCTAAAACCTCAACAAGCTCATAACAATCAAGACCTAAATTATTTAAAAAATTTTCCACGTCCAAGTTGCTATGATGCTCTATATTAACATAGTCTATTACCTTATATTTAAATTTACTCATATCAATATTCCTACTATATAATAATTTATTAAAAAAGAGGAACTTGAAGAATATTAATTATTTACAAATTCCTAATAATGAATGAAGTGTTTGGTTTCTCTTATTAGGAAAAAATTCATCAAATTTTGAAGAAAACATAAAATTTCCATTATAATCTAAACTTAAAATTCTATCATTCTTAGGGTATCCAATACAGTTAAAATCTCTTTGGCTAATTTGATCATTCCTAACGTCAAATATCCATGAGCAGTGCATAGGAATAGCGTAGCCTGAAGATCTTATTAAAACAATTTCTATAAAATGAGAAGTTTTGAGCGGGACATTTTTTTTTAATTTTTTTTTTTCCCGTTCAAAAATTTTTTTCCTAGTACTAGTAAGTTTTATATCAAATTTTTTTAATTTTACATGGTCAAGAATCTCATTGAAATCATTACCAAAAAAGTTTAAACCTACATGCTTGTGAGTTTCACATGTAAGTAGAACTTTTGTATGTACCGAAAGTGGAAAAAAAAGCAAAAAAAATATGATCTTCATAAATTTTAAATTTTATTACCCTCTATTTTTTTTAATTTTAAACTTTTAATTCTCTCTTGCAGAAGAACTGCAGGGTTTCCATTTACAATTTTACATTGTTTGTTACCCAATTTTAATCTTGATCTACTAATTACGTACTCAACTTTGTCTGATTTCATAATAAAAATATTGTTAACATCAGTTCTGTATTTTCTTGAATATTTGTAAATTTCATAAAAAGATTTATTTAATGAAAATAATTCAACATTTTTATTTCCTAAAAATCTTATACCCCAATCTTCTACACTAAAAGAATCATTGAAACAAATCAGATTTTTACCCTTCAAATTATCATCATGAGGATCTTTTCCAAATGAAGAGTTAAAACACTGTAAAAAAATTAACAAAAAAACACACCACTTCATAAGTTCATATTTTAGATTTTTTAGTGAAGTGTCAAGTAAACATATAATTGTTTGAAAAAAAAGTAACTTCATTTAAAATCCTTATATGAAATTTATAATAATTCTAATATTATTTCTCACCAATCTTATTCCTAAAGCTTCAAATGCAGACTGGATTATGCTTTTCTCAATAAATGAAGGTGATTTATTCATTGATAGCAGTTCAATTATAAGAAAGAAAAATAGAATATTCTACAGTCAGTTGGTAAATTATAAAAAAAAAAAAGCAAATGGTATTTTCTCACTCATTTCATATTCTGAACTAGATTGTACAAATTTAAAAATAAGAGACCTTAATTATGAGTTATTTGAATATGAAATGGGGAGAGGCAAAAATATTTATAGAGGAAAGCCAAATAAAAAATGGAAAAAATATTCTGAAGGGACTAGTGCTAACCTTGTAAACAAATTACTTTGTGACAGGGTTTATAGACCATAAAACTTAAAATCTAAGAATTTAAAAATAAAAAGTTTTTATTTTTTTAGGATCAATAAGATGAGAGAAATTACTGCCGACCTAGTTTTAATAATTCACTTTATGATAGTTGTATTTATTTCTTCATTATTTTTATTAATTCCTATGGGATATCAATTCTATTGGAAATGGGTTAAAAAATTGAAACTCAGGTTAATTCATCTAGGCCTGATGACTTTGATCACTATTGAAACAATTATTGGAATTACTTGTCCTCTAACTATCATCGAGAGTCATTTGCGTGGGATTTATATTTCAAATAGTTTCTTAGGTTCATTAGTTTCAAAAATTATATTTTGGGAGTTACCAAGATTGTTTTTTATGATTTTGTACATTTTATGTTTATTTTGGACAATTTTTATTTGGTTTAGGTTTCCGCCAGAAAAAAAAAAAAAGATTAGATTATAAATTCTCATGATATTATAAAAATTTATTTAATTAGGATGTTTAATATAAAATTTATTTGTTTTTCTTTACTTTTAATTTTTCCAATAGATGGTAAGTGTGAATGGACAAAGTTATTTGACCGAAAAGGAACAACATTTTATTTTGACTATAATAGTCTTTTAATTAATAATAAACTCCGAGAAGTAAACATGATGATCGACTATAATGCAAAAGATTCTAAAGGAGATTTATCTCTAATTGTTAAGCGTATAATCAATTGTAACGAAATGATGTATAAAGATCTTGAAACCAACTTCTTCAGACAAAATCTGGGAAAGGGAGAAAAAAGTAGAGGATCAGGTCAGGTAAAAAATTCAAAATGGCAATATTTTCCACCAGGAAGCTCAGGTGGAGAAATAATTAAAATTATTTGTAAAATAAAGTAATAAAATGAGATTATTTCATAAAAAAAATAGGCCAATCCAGCCTCTCAATTTTTTTTTTGTAACTTGATAAAATACCTAACAAAATCAAAAACAATAGAATTATCATGGGAATAAACTTTTTCATAAAATATTAGTTTAAAGTGATTCGTTTAAAATATATTTTAATATTCTTACAACTTGATACTGATCTTTTGCTACTGCTGAAGCAAAAGCATCCACCTCTTTAAGTGCGTGCTGATGTTCATCATTGTGAATAACAATTACAGATTTATTTAGAGCCGAGGCAAATCCAGCATCAAACGCAGCATTCCACTGTTTATACTTTTCACCAAATTTTATTATAACTAAATCTGAATCTTTAATTGATTTTTTTGTTTTAATAGAATTTATCCTAGCCCCTTTATTATCTTTCCAAAAGTTTTTTTCTTCAACTCCTAAAATTTCTACACCACAATTATCTGAGGCTTCGTGATTTGTTACTGGAGAAGTAAATTTTATCTCAAGTGATTCCTCTTTACAAAGTTTAATAATTTCTTCTCTCCAATCTGTATGAATTTCTCCTGACAGATAAACATTTAGCATTTAATGCTCCTTTCATTGACCAAATTAAACTTTTTCATATTTATAATAATTGAAAAGTTTAAGTAAATACTTTATTTAAAAATAAAGACACTCATATTAATAATATGTCAAATTTTAAACTACAAAAAAAAGTTAATTTATTCTTCTTTTTAGTAATTATATTACTAGCTTTCCAAACCTCATCTCAAGATTATTTAATTTCTAAAAATTTACAATCAGATAATAAAGATCAGATATGTGTTAATGCTTTAGAATGGTATCAGGATAATCCACAACTTAAAGGAGAATACCAACGAGTACTTGACTATTGCAAAAAATATGCAAAGGATTTGAGTACGGAAAAATTTTTAATCAACCCTATATTATCGGATTTTGGAGCTATGAATGGAGTTAATACTCGCCCTAGAGATCATATCCATCAAGGAATAGACATTATTGGTTCAAAGAACGAACCAATAATAGCTATTGCCGACGGGAAAGTTCTTGAAACTACAGTTGAAGATTGTTGGGGAGCAACAGTTATTGTTGATCATGGAAAATCTATTGACGGTAAAAACTTGATTGTTATTTATGGTCATGTAGGTGAGTTCCTTGTTAAAGAAAATGAAATCATTAAAAGAGGTGGTCTCTTAGCAAAATTACCTGAAAAAACTAATTATCGATGTATGGCTAGAGTTCGCCATCTACATTTACAGATTGGACAAAGATATTGTAAAAAAGAGGAAAAAGATAATTGGGGATGTAAATATTTTATAAAAGATTTTTATCGCTCTTTAAATCCCCATAATTATTGGGCTAATGGACCAAATAAAATTTCTTGTTTTGAAAAAAACAAAAAATATAAAAAAGGTACGATTACATATCCTTTGAAGTGTAAAAAAATAAATTAATATCAAGAGTTATAAATTGCTATTGATCTAAATTTTTTTCAATTTCATGAATATCATCATCGATATCAATTACATACCCTTTGATTATATTTAATTCTTCAAGTAATTTTTCAGTTTTGGTGTTCAAGTAAAAAAAAGAAAGTGATGTAAATATAATAATTACTAAAATTCCAATGAGTCCAATATTTATTTTCATCAATTCAAATCTTCCTAATTGTTAAAAACTATTAATATCATTTTCATTTGTTAAAATAAATTCTATTAAGACTTTTTTTCTAAAAATTTAAAATATAAATCCATCCATTCCTTTTTAGTCAAACCATTCAATTTTACATTCCCCTCTTCCTCTGATTCCCAATCCTCTAATATGAAGTCCGTAAACTCCATATTAATTTTTGAAAGCAAATCACAAAATTTATCTAGACCAATCTTTTCTTCCATTATTCTACTTTTATTCATTCCAATTACTCTGAAGGTTGATAATTTAATTAAAACATAAAAACCAACATGTTAGAAGCAAGTAATAGTTTTTTCATTATTTGAAACTTAACGTTTTTTGAATTTTCTTTTTAAATTTAAATTTTTATCTTTAATTCTTTTGTTAATTTCATTTTTGTCTTCACTACTAAACATACATATTCTATTTCTAACACCTCTTGTTCTTTCAAAAGAATTTTTCGGTGATTTACATTCGTAAAATACTCCATCAATATTAATTTTTTTTTTTCCGTAAGATTCATCACTTAAAAAAATGATTATTAAAATCATAACAACATAATTAAAAATCATTCATCTCTATCCCAATATTTGATCAAAATATTCTCATGTAAAAAAAAATCACTCATAAGTTTTGTAACTTTTCTACATAACGCATACTTACAACCTCATTCTACAGTTACTGATTTAGCAAGGTTTCTAGGTTGGTCAACATCAGTTCCTTTAAACACTGCAACATAATATGCCAATAATTGGACCGGCAGAGTTAGTATTATAGGTTGTACAAATTCAGGCATATTATTTATCACAATCCTTTTCAAATTCTTATCATGTACTTCTTTATCTCCTTTTTTGTCAGTGATGAGAATAACTTTACCTCCTCTTGCAAGGATTTCTTGCATATTTGATATGTTTTTTTTAAATAAAGAGTCCTTTGGCGCAATTACCACAACAGGCACTTTATCGTCTACCAATGCTATAGGTCCGTGCTTCATTTCTCCAGAAGCGTAACCTTCTGCATGTATATAAGATATTTCTTTTAATTTCAAGGCACCCTCTAGTGCTATGGGAAATAAACAACCTCTGCCAAGAAAAAGAGCACTCTTAGCTTTAACAATTAGTTTGCTGATTTTTTTTATGTGAGTTGTTAAATCAAAAATTGATGACATGTTTGAAGGAATTTCGAGTAAATTTTCAGTAAGACTTTTTTCATGTTCAACTTTTATTGTCTTTCGTTCACGACCTCCAATTAAGCATAAGCAAGCTAAAACACTTAATTGAGAGGTGAATGCTTTTGTGGAGGCAACTCCAATCTCCGGGCCGGCTGCAATAGTGATAAAATGATCTGACTCTCTTGCAATACTACTTTCAGCATTATTAACTATACCAAAGATTTTACTTTTATTTTCTTTAGCAAATTTTAAAGCTGCTAATGTATCTGCTGTTTCTCCGGATTGAGAGATGAAAATTGATAATGTACCATTACACCTTATATATGTTTTATACCTAAATTCAGATGCAAGAAAAGCATTAGCAGAAAGTCTTAAGTATTTTTCAAACCAGTAAGTTGCGACTTGACATGCATAATATGAAGTGCCGCAAGCTATAAGTTCAATTTTTTTTATGTCTTTCCATTTGATTCTGAGATCAGAAATATTTATTCTCTTATTTATAGGATCTAAAAATCTTGATAATGAGTCTCCGATTATTAACGGTTGCTCAAATATCTCTTTTTGCATAAAGTGATTAAAATTGCCTTTATCCAATTTTGAACTAGAGAAGGATGATATGGTGATTTTTCTTTTTGCTTTTTGAAAATTCTTGTCATAAATATCAATTCTATTTTTTTGAATTATTACGCTGTCTCCTTCATTCATAAAAATAATTTTTTGAGTGAATGGAGCTAATGCCAATGAATCTGAACCAATATATGTTGAATTTTTAGATAACCCAATTGCAAGAGGACTTCCTCTTCTTGCACCCGCAAGCAAATTAAAACCCTTGAATAAAATTGCTATAGCAAATGCTCCTTCCAAACTGCTTAAAGTATTTTTTATTGCTTTCTTAGGATCATTATTCCTCAAATGATAACTCAATAAATGAGCTATTACTTCACTATCTGTTTGAGATTGGAATTTAAAACCTTTTTTTTTTAGTGTTATCTTCAATTTTGAGTAATTCTCTATTATGCCATTATGTACAATTGAAACATCCTCTGATGAATGGGGGTGTGCATTATTTGTAGAAGGGATACCATGAGTAGCCCATCTAGTATGTCCTATACCTATATTCCCAACTAAATCTTTATTTTTGATTTTTTGACTTAAATTCTTAAGTTTTCCTTTTGCTCTTTCTGTTCTTATAGAGTTATTACTTTTTAAAACGGCTATACCTGATGAATCATATCCTCTATATTCTAATTTAGTAAGCCCTTCTAAAATTGAATCAACTACTGGACTATCTGAAAAAATACCAAAAATTCCACACATTATTTTTTCTTATGTTTTTTTATTAATTCTGATTTACGATATACAACTGTCTCAATTGGAATATCTTGATTTACAACTGTTCCAGCACCAATAATTGAACCTTTCTTGATCTTTAGTGGTGCAACTAATGAGGTGTTAGATCCAATAAAACAATCTTGACCAATAATAGTCTTATTTTTTTTCACACCATCATAGTTACATGTAATAGCACCAGCCCCAATATTACTGTTTTCATTTATTACAGAATCTCCTATATATGAAAGATGAGACAGTTTGACATTTTTTCCAATTTTTGATTTCTTTATCTCAACAAAATTTCCAAGTTTAGACTCTTTCTCAATTTGAACTCCATCTCTTATTCTTGCAAAGGGTCCAATTGTAACAAAGTCATGAACTTTGACATTATCCATGTAACAAAAACTTTTGATGTAGACATCATTTTTTATTTCAACAGATGGACCAAAAAAAACATTTGGTTCAATAGTTACATTACTACCTATCTTTGTATCAAAACTAAAGTATACTGTATCTGGAGCCAGCATACAAACACCCTTATTTAAAAAATAGTTTCTTTTTTCTTTTTGAAACTCATCATTTACTAAAGCTAAATCAATCATACTATTTACTCCTAGAGTTTCTTCATAACAACACGTGTAGTGATCAATTGATAAGTTTTTTTTATTAAAAATTTTTACTAAGTCAGTTAAATAAAATTCTTTTTTATTATTTTTATTTTTAACAAGTCTGATGTTTTCATTTAAATATTTATTCTTAAAAATCATTATACCAGAATTACACATATCTAAATCAGAGTTGTTATTTTTTAATTCACTTTGTTCAATAATTTCTACTAATTTTTTTTTTGAAAACTTTAATTTCCCATATGAGTTTTCTTTTTTATTTGGCATCATTGAAATAACACATAAATCCAAATTATTTTCCCTAAATTTTTTTAAAGCATTGTTCAGCGTTCTCTTTTTTATTAGTGGTGTATCACCATAAATAACTAAGGTATTAACTGAAGACTTATTTTTATTCTTTATAATTGCGGTCTTAACAGCGTCAGCTGTACCTTTTTGTTGATTTTGAACACAAAAATTCAAATTTTTATATTTTTTTTTTAAGAATTCTTTAAATTTTAAAAGTGGGTTAGAAATAACAAGACAAATTTTACTTTTTTTAATTGAGTAAGCCGTATCTAAAACATGAAACAACATTGGATAATTTCCGACTTCATGTAAAACCTTTGGGGTTTTACTTAACATCCTTGAACCTTTTCCAGCGGCTAATACAATTATTGATAAAGACATTAAAATAAACTTGATATAAAAATTAATATAATAGTATAACATTTTTCTTATAGAGAAATATTTTTTTATGAATAAAAATTATAAATGTGTTCTTTTTGATCTTGACGGGACAATAATTGATAGTGGGCCTGACTTAATTGATTCCTTAAATTACGCTCTCCAGCTCGAAAACTTCAATCATATTGATGAAAATATTTTGGGTTCATTGGTTGGAGGTGGTGCAAAAGCAATGATTGAAAAAGCTCTAAAACATCTTAACAAAGAAGTAAATAAAAATAAGTTAGAATTAATGATTTCAAGTTTTTTGGAATTCTACTTAAAAAACTGTTCAATCAAATCAAAACTTTATGGAAATGTTATTTCCACACTGCAAATTATTAAACCAAAATTTAAAATTGGTCTTTGTACCAACAAAAAACAACACCTTACTGAGAAAATATTAAGAGACTTTAAAATAGAAAAGTATTTTGACTTTATCCTTGGCTCAAGCACTAATCTAAAACTTAAACCTGATACTGAAATGCTTGATTTTTCATTAAAAAAACTAAACTGTAGCCCAATACATTCAGTAATGGTTGGAGACAGTGGAAACGATATAACACCTGCAAAAGAATTAGGAATGACATCAGTTTTTGTCACTTATGGATATGGAGAATTAGACAATTTAATGAAACCAGATTTTATCATTAAAGAATTTAATAAAGTATGTGAAATTTTAAGTTAAATTTTAATTCTTTCTGTAAAGAATAAATTAATTTCGTTTAACCCTTTATAAATTGTCATCATAGCAATAACCAAAGCGCAAATTGCAATTATATACAAATATTTGTGAAATCTTGGATCCATTTTTTTATTTAATCATTTATTTTTGTTGTTTACTAATTAAACTTTCAGTAAATGAATCAACACTTTAAACTATATTATTTTTTCCATATATTAAAAAAATGAAACAAAATCTAATGAAAGAATCAAATGAGTCAATTAATAAAGCTGTGGAATATCTTGAGAAAAAAAAATTAGTTGCACTTAAAACAGAAACCGTTTATGGGATAGCTTGTGACCCAGGAAATATTTATGCCCTTAAAAAACTTTATAAGATAAAACAAAGGCCTTTTTATAACCCTTTGATAATTCATGTAAATTCAATTGATTTAGCAAAAAAAATTGTTCATACCTCTAAAGATGCAGAATATCTGATGAAAAATTTTTGGCCTGGACCTTTGACATTAATTCTTCCAAGAAAACTAAATAATCTTATTCACGATTTAGCACTTTCAGGATTACAAACAGTTGCAATAAGGTTTCCAAAATCAGGTATAATGAGTAAGATTATCACAAAGTTTCAAAAACCAATAGCAGCACCGAGTGCAAATGAAAGTGGATATATCTCTGCTACAGATGCTAACCATGTAATAGATTCATTTGGTAATAAGATTGATCTAGTAATTGATTCTGGAAGAACAAACTATGGATTAGAATCTACTATTTTAGACCTGACAAAAAAACCATATCAATTAAAAAGGCATGGAGTGTTAGACTATAAAATAATTTCTAAAAAAACAGGGATTAAAATAGTTGAAGAAGATCCAAGAAAAATAGATTTAAAAAAACCAAATTCTCCTGGACAACTTTTAAAACATTATGCCCCAAAAACTCCTCTATTTACAAATGTTACAGAACCTATGCAAGACGATGCATTCTTAAATTTTGGAAAAAAGAGCATTAATCACCAAGCATCTCTAAATTTGTCTGTATCAGCAGATTTGGACGAAGCAGCATATAATCTATTCGACTTCTTAAGAAAACTAGATAAGTTAAAAAAAAAGAGAATTGTTGTTGCACCCATCCCAAATACTGGAATCGGAAAAACTATTAATGAAAGACTCTTCAGAGCATCGATATAAATGGGAATAAAACAATTAAAAAAAATTTTTAGTATTCTTAAACCAAGTGAATATTCTTTAGATAGAGAAATAATAAAGAAGTATTCACTTGATTGGAGAGGAGTATACCAAGGAAGTTCAGATTTGATATTATTTCCAAAATCAGTTCAAAGTATTTGTAAAATTATGAATTTATGTCAAAAAAATAGTATTCCGCTAGTCCCTCAAGGAGGAAACACCGGTCTTGTAGGAGGTGGAGTTCCGAGAAAAAATAAAAATGAGGTAATTTTAAACTTATCAAAACTAAATAAAATTAGAAATTTAGACTTAGTTGGAAAGTCAATTACAATTGAAAGTGGTTGCATACTTGAAAACATAAAAAATAAATTACAAAAATTTAATCTAGAATTTCCATTATCTATGGGTTCAAGAGGAAATTGTCAAATTGGGGGAAATATTGCAACGAATGCTGGAGGTGTTAATGTTATTAAATACGGTACAATTAGAAAAAATATTTTAGGAATTGAAGCAGTACTTCCAGATGGCACAATTTACAATTCATTAAAAAATGTTAAGAAAAATAATACTGGTCTTGATCTAAAGCATATACTTATAGGTTCGGAGGGTATTCTTGGAATAATTACAGCAGCAACTGTTCAAGTCTTTCCATTACCAAAAGAAAGAATAGTTATCTGGGCATCGTTTAAAAACTTTAGTGATGTTTTAGAATTCTATCAACAAATAACGAATAGCTTTAATGATTTAATTACAAGTTTTGAGTTCATGAATAAAGAATCAATTGAATTATTGGAAAAGAATGAAATGAAATTGGATGGTCTTAAAAAAAATCAATGCTATTGCTTAGTTGAAATCTCTAATTTTTTAAAGATAAAAGATTTTCATAATTTTTTAATCTCAAATATTAACTTTAATAATTTAAAAACTAACGATATCATAATTTCAAAATCAGAATCAGAGAATTCAAAACTCTGGAGTTATAGAGAATCAATACCTTTAGCCGAAAAAAAAGAAAAATTTATTATTGCTCACGACGTTTCAATACCTCTTATCATGATAAATAAATTTGTGAAGAAAACTTCAATTGAAATAAAAAAATTTGAAAAAAATACTAGAATAATTAACTTTGGTCATTTAGGTGATAATAATCTTCATTTTAATATTTTAGTTAACTCTTATTCTTCCGACTCTAAAAAGAGTTTTGTCAATTCAATAAACAGAATTGTTTTTGATAATGTAAATCAATTTAATGGAGCAATAAGTGCTGAGCATGGAATTGGTCAATTAAGAAGAGATGAACTTAGACTTTCCAAAAATAAAAGTGAAATTGAAAAGATGAAGATTCTAAAAAAGGCTTTCGATCCAAAGAATATTCTTAACCCAGGCAAAGTAATTTAATCTAAAAAATCCTCATAAACTTTATTTGCATTTTTGCAGTTCTCCAGCAGTCCAGACTTAATTCTAAAAAATCCCTTTAGGTAAAGTTTAAACCAAGAAGAAAAGATTCCAGCTTTTTTATATCTTCTAGCAAATCTCCAGGATCTAGCTGTTAATCTTCTCTGAGCATATAATTTATAATCTAAATTCAGATTAGGATTATCTTTTATAAACAACTCTAATGCTTTAGAAACCCTGAATATTTGATTGTTTTTCTTTTCTGAAATTTGTCCTGGAGATTTTAGCGGTAATATTGCTATAGGAAAATTGAGTCTTGCAAAACTTCCTAAAATTGAAAGTCTCAAAGTAAGAGAATATTCTTGACTGTATTTTATTCTCTCATCACAACCACCAATTTCTTTGCAACACTCTGTTCGAATTAGACATTGCGATGGATTAAACATAGAATTTCTCATTGCTTTCTTAATAGTATTTTTGATTATTGAAACATCGTGAAAATTAAATGTTTCTGACAAATTTACACTTTCCAAATTAGAAACTTTTCTTTGTAAACCATACGCTAAAATTAAACTTTTATTATTTTCTAAGATTCGTATTAATGATGCTGTAGCATCACTCAAAAGAATATCATCTGCATCGAGAAACTTTATATACTTCATTTTTGCCAATTGTATACCTACATTTGTAGCGTTTGCAGAACCTTTATTCTTCTGTCTGAGAATTTTACAATTTTTGAGATTTTTTGTTAACTTTTGTAATTTATTATAAGAGTCATCTGTAGATCCATCATCGACAAATATAAACTCTTTTTTAAATTTTCCCTTTTGAGATTTTAATGAATCGACTACCGAATTTAAGAATCTAGATTTATTATAAACAGGTATAATAAAAGAAACTGAACTCATTACTTAAAACTCATTAATTCTTTTACAAATTTCATATTTCCGAATGCTGATGCATTAGTATTCTCATTTCTAACTTGTTTTACTAAACCAACATTGTTACATAGGATCTCCAAATTATCTATTTCAACATTAATTGGACCGGATCTTGTATCTCCAATAAAATCTGTTGATCCTTTACCAATCAATTCAATACAATCATTATAAAAAATACCCTTGACTTTTAATCTTTCATATTTTCTATTAACTTTATATTTCATATCAAATTGTGAACTGGGTTTTACATTTAAAAGTGGTGGTTGAAAACCTTTAACTAAAAAAAGTTGTTCTTTCACAACCCATTCATTTTGATTAAATTGAAGATCTGGATAAACAATTTTTTCAACTGGTTCATCAATACCATCTGAAAATGCAAGTATAACTGAAGTCCTCTGTAATCGACCATCTTCCTTTTTATAGGTATAGTAACTTCCATCTGAATAAAGTTTAGATAACTCTGTTACGTCCCCTTTTTTTTTAACATTTAAATTTGTAACCATTATTCTTTTAATTTGATTTTTACCAGTGTAAGACGATTCCAATGCAACTGAATAAATCCATTTTAATCCATCAATGTGAGGGAAATAATTTTTTGGTTTAAAATCACAAGAAATAACCAGAAAAATGAAAGGGATTGTAATTCTTAGTATTTTCTTCATAACAAGGTGCCCAGGGGAGGAATTGAACCACCGACACAGCGATTTTCAGTCGCTTGCTCTACCAACTGAGCTACCTGGGCTTAACAAAAAGCGTAAAAATTATTTCAAAATATAACAAGTTTTCTGAAATATTAATCAAATCTCTGAACTTTTTAATATTTTATACAACTCTGGGATAGATATGCCAACTATATTTGTATAGCAACCACGAATTTTTTTAACAAATTTAGCACCAAGGCTCTGAATTGCATAGCCCCCAGCCTTTCCTAAACCATCTTGAAGAACCTCCTTTGTAATATCAGAGTCTTCAATCTTATTAAAATAGACTTCGGTTTTAATAGCTCTAGAAAAAATTTTGCCATCACTAGAAATAACACATAACCCCCCGTATACGAAATGTTTCCTATTTGAAAGTAATTTTAAATATTTATTTACTTCCGTCATTTTTTTTGTTTTGTGAAAAATCTTACCAGCTCTTATTACTATTGTATCACCTGAAATAATAATATTTTTCTTATATCTTGGATTATCTTTGACTGAAGTGGCTTTCATTTCTGAAAGTTTCTTTACTGATTTTGATATGGGGTGATTGAATGTAAATTTTGTTTCATTAATACCATGTTTAACAACTTCAAGATTCTTTATACCTAACTGTAAAATAAGTTTCTTCCTTCTAGGGGATTCAGATGCAAGTATTATTTTTTTTGAAAATCTCAAAGGTTATTTATGTCTGAAAGTAATTCTACCTTTTGTCAAATCATAAGGTGTCATCTCAACGGTAACTCTATCTCCGGCAAGGACTCTGATTCTAAATTTTCTCATTTTCCCTGCAGTATGAGCAATTATTTCATGATTATTATCCAATAAAACTCTGAACATTGCATTAGGTAACAGCTCCTTAACCGTACCTGTGAACTCCATTAATTCGTCTTTTGCCATATAATAAATTACTTACTAAGTCTGCATTCTATTGATAAAGCATGCGCTTGTAAACCCTCTTCATAAGCAAGGTTTACAGCATCACTCCCAATTTGAGTAATATTTTTTTTATTACACTCTACTACTGATGATCTTTTAAAATAATCTAATAAATTTAAACCTGATGAAAATCTGGCAGTCCTATCGGTGGGTAAAACATGATTGGGGCCAGCAATATAATCGCCTATTGCTTCAGGAGTAAACCGTCCAAGAAAAATTGCTCCTGCATTTTTAATTCTCTTAAGAAAAGTTTTTGGTTTATCAACTGCAATCTCAAGGTGTTCCGGTGCAATCCTATTTACTAGATCAGTTGAATTTATTAAGTTTTGACAAATAATTATTGCACCATAATCATCCCAACTTTTTCTAGCTATTTCTTTTCTTTCTATAATCAATAAATATTTTTTTATACAATTTAAAACTTTCTTAGAAAAAGATTCACTATCGGTTATGAGTATTGCTTGGGCGAGCTTATCATGTTCTGCCTGAGACAATAAATCGATAGCTATATGATCTGGATTGTTTTTTGAATCTGCAATCACTAAAATTTCAGATGGCCCTGCTATCATATCTATGCCAACTTTTCCAAAAAACTGTTTTTTTGCCGAGGCTACAAATGCATTGCCAGGTCCAAATATTTTATCAACAGGTTTAATTGTTGAGGTGCCTAAGGCAAGTGCAGCTATAGCTTGTGCCCCACCAACTTTATATATTTCTTTTATTCCAAGCATTTTACAGCATGCTAGTACTGAGGGGTTTAATTTACCATTTGTTGCTGGTACTGTAACCACAATTCTTCTCACTCCAGCTACAATCGCTGGGACTGCATTCATAATCAATGATGAAGGGTATGCTGCTGTACCTCCAGGAACATAAAGGCCTACAGAATCGATGGGATTCCAAATACCCCCAAGCAGAATTCCTTCCTTATCTCTATACATTGTATTTAAGGGTTTTTGTCGAGAGTGATAGGATTTAATTCTTGAAATTGCTTTTCTGAGAGAACTCCTTGTTGATTTTTTTAAAATATCATAACATTTTTTAAGCTCTGTATCTTTGACAACTAACTCATCAATTTTTTTTATATCAAATCTGTCAAATTCTTTTGTTAGCTTGACAAGTGCATTATCAGAGTTAGTTCTAACTTGATCAATAATTTTTAAAACTATAGAGTCAATTCTTTTGTCATCTTTATCTCTTTTTTCTAGAAGATTTTGAAATTTTGTTTCAAAATCCTTTTTTTTTGTATTAAGAATTCTTACCATCACAAACCTTTGTAAATTTTTTTATTATTTTTGAAATTTCACTGTTCATAAGCTTATAAGAAATTTTATTAACTATTAATTTAGAAGTTATATTAAATAAAACCTCTTGTTCAATCAAATTATTCTCTTTCAAAGTTTTTCCTGTGGAAACTAAATCAACAATCGTTGAACAAATATCTAATTTTGGAGCTAATTCAATTGCACCATTAAGTTTGACACATTCAGCTCTAATACCTTTATCAGCGAAGTAATTTGTAACTGTGCTTTTATATTTGGTAGCGACCATAAGATGTCCATTATTTTGAAATTTTTTTTCTGAGTTTTTTTTTCTAGCTACTGATAATCTACATTTTCCAATTCTCAAATCCAAAACTTTATAAATTTCCTTATAATCAAACTCATTCAAGACATCATCACCTGCAATTCCTATCTGTGCCGCACCTAATGCAACAAAGGTTGCGACGTCGAAAGAACGTACTCTAATAATATTTAAATCTTTTTTATTGGTAGAAAACATTAATTTTCTTGAATCTTTTTTAAAAAAATCTTTCTCTGGATCAATATTGACTTTTCTCATAAGTGGAATTAATTCATTTAAAATCCTTCCCTTGGGAACTGCTATTATCAATTTTTTCATTTTTTTAATCTATTAATATTTGCACCACACTGCTTTAGTTTTTTTTCTATATTCTCATAGCCTCTATCAAGGTGGTAAACTCTGTTTATAATCGTTTTCCCATGAGCCATCAACCCTGCAATAACAAGAGAAGATGATGCCCTTAAGTCTGTAGCCATCACTTCAGCACCATTTAATCTATCAGTTCCATTTATAATGACCTTAGACCCCTTTTGTCTCAATTTTGCTCCCATTCTAATTAATTCACTTACATGCATAAACCTATTTTCAAAAATATTCTCTTCTATCTCAGACTTACCTTTAGTTTTTAGTAAGGCAGAAGTAAGTTGGGCTTGAAGGTCAGTTGGAAAACCTGGATATTCCTTTGTTTTAATAGAAAGAAAAATTTTCTTATCATTTAATCTTTTTACTAAAAGATTTCTGCCTTCTTTCAAAATTTTTAATTCTAATGATTTAAGTTTTTTAAATATTTTTATCAAATGATTACATACTTCCATATTTAAATTTTTGAGTAAGACAGTACCAGTGCATCCAAAAACACAAAGTACAAATGTACCTGACTCAATTCTGTCTGGCATTATTTTATAAGTACATCCTTCGAGCTTTTTTTTCCCTTTAATTATTATTTTCTTTGTCCCAACTCCATTGATTTCTGCCCCCATTTTAATAAGCATATTACATAAATCTGATATTTCTGGTTCTCTTGCTGCATTTTTAATTATTGTTTTTCCTCTAGCTAAAGTTGCAGCTAAAATAAGATTTTCTGTCGCACCAACTGAAACCTTTTCTAATTTGATTTCTGCACCCCTTAAACTTCCATTTATTTTTCCAGAAACATAACCATTTTCGATTTCAAAATTTACTCCCATTTGTCTTAAACCCTCTATATGTAAATTAACTGGTCGGGTGCCTATAGCACAACCGCCAGGTAATGATACAGACGCTTTACCATACCTGGCTATTAGCGGACCTAAAATCAAAAATGATGCTCTCATTTTCCTTACTAAATCATAAGATGCTGACAGGGAATTAGGTTTGGACGAAATAAGGCTTAGAGAATTTCCACTTCTTTTAATTCTTACATTTAATGATTGGAGTAACTTTATCATTGATTCAATGTCTGACAAAAAAGGAATATTTGAAATCGTTAGCCTCTTATTCGTGAGCAAGGACGCAGCCATTATTGGAAGTGCAGCATTTTTTGCACCACTTATATTTATTGCACCAGTCAAAGGTTTTCCACCGACTATTTCTATTTTATCCATTCTACAACTTTGGAAGTGTTATTCCTTTTTGAAACATGTATTTTCCTTTCCTATCCGAATAAGATAAATCACATATTTTTTCGCCTTTAAAAAAAAGGAACTGAGCAGCTCCTTCGTTAGCATAAATCTTAGCTGGAAGAGGAGTAGTGTTTGAAAACTCCAAGGTAACATGTCCTTCCCATTCTGGCTCAAGTGGAGTAACATTCACTATTATTCCACATCTAGCATATGTTGATTTTCCAACACAAACTACAAGTGTTTCCTTTGGTATTCTGAAATACTCTACTGTTCTTGCAAGCGCAAAACTATTTGGTGGGATGATGCATTGATCAACATCTCTATCCACAAAACTTGATTCAGAAAATTTCTTTGGATCAACAGTCGCGGAATTTACGTTTGTAAAAACTTTAAAACTCCTTGATACTCTTGCATCATATCCGTAAGAAGAAAGTCCATAAGAAAGTACATTTTTTTTTTCTAATTTGTCTACAAATGGGTCAATCATTTTATTAGATACTGCCATTTTACGAATCCATGAATCAGGCATTATTCCCATTTTTTTTTTCCTTCCTTTTCAATAAATTTTTTCTTAACGCTTTTGACAATCTTTCAAATCTATTATTTTTTTTCATTTTTTTTTATTTTAATTTTTTTTTTAAATTCTGTATATTTTTTTGACGTTCCTCTTGAAAGCATAACTGGGTATTTTTTTTTATTTTTCGCTATTTTTTCAAAACAAACTTTTTCGATATCTAAGTTTGCTATATCAGCAAACCTCAATAAATAAAGCATAACATCTGCAAATTCATCATTAATCATTTTCAATTTTTTTTTTTTTAAAGAGTCATTTTTATCATTTTCCCATTGAAATATTTCAAGCAATTCAGATGATTCAATGCTGATTGAAATTGCCAAATTTTTAAGCGTATGAAATTGTCCCCAGTTTCTGTCATTTGCAAACTTCCTGAGTTCTTCTTGAATTTTTAATTCATTCATAATAGATAAGAGGAAGTTTTTGTAATCATAGTAAATTATTTATGGCATGTTAAATATATACTTTAAGTTAAAAAGATAAAACATAAATATTTGTTAAAAAATTTTTTATATAATTTAGTAAAAAAAAAAAAATTCTTTTTTTAAATTAATTTGATAAAATTTGCTTGTATGATTGACATTATTTGGGGAAGATATTCATTACTAGTATACTCGGGTGCTCTATCGGCTTTCTCGCTGGTAGCATCCTTTCATTATCCAGCTTTTGTTATCGTTTTTCTTTTCAGTTTTCTTTTATTTTTAATTTCTTTAAAGGATTTTTTTCAAAAGAAAAGATCAATTCTTTCAAACTTTCCTCTTATAGGAAGGTTTAGGTTCTTATTAGAAAGTATAAGACCTGAATTAAGACAATACTATTGGGAATCAGATGATGATGAAGTGCCATATTCTAGAAACCAAAGAACAATGGTTTATCAAAGATCAAAAAATATTAGCGGTGTAAGACCCTTCGGGTCCTTAGAAAAAATGTATGATGATGACTTTGTTTGGCTAAATCACTCGATAACGCCTACGACTATTAAAAGCCAGAACTTTAGAACCAAAGTTGGTTTAGGAATTAAGTCATATGAAATGTCAGTATTAAATATTTCGGGAACATCCTTCGGTGCAATATCACCACCTGCAATAACCTCCTTAAATAAAGCAGCCAGACTTGGCGGTTTCGCCCACAATACTGGGGAAGGTTCTTTGTCCAAATATCATGAAGATGGTAAGGGTGATACCATTTGGCAAGTATCTTCTGGTTATTTTGGATGTAGAGACAAAAAAGGTAATTTCTGTCCAAAAAGTTTTTCAGCAAAGGCAAAAAAAAATCAGATTAAAATGATCGAAATAAAAATAAGTCAGGGTGCAAAACCTGGCCACGGTGGCATGCTATTAGCTCCTAAAGTTACTGATGAAATTGCGCAAACAAGAGGAATTGATGTTGGAAAAGATTGTATATCACCTTCCAAACATAAAGAATTTTCAAATCCATTGGAATTACTAAATTTTGTTGAGAAATTGAGAAAACTATCTGGAAATAAACCTGTAGGAATTAAAATGTGTATAGGTCATCCATGGGAGTTAATATCAATTGTTAAAACCATGGTTTTAAAAAAGAAATACATTGATTTTATAACTATTGATGGAGCTGAAGGTGGAACTGGTGCTGCTCCTGCTGAATTCACCGATCATCTCGGTTCACCTCTTAAAGATGCAATAATATTTGTTGATAATGCCTTAATTGGTTCAAAATTAAGAGAAAGAGTAAAAATTGGAGTTTCTGGTAAAGTCGTTTCTGCTTTTGATATTGCTCATATGTGTTCTTTGGGAGCAGATTGGATAAATATGGCAAGACCATTTATGTTTGCAATTGGTTGTATTCAGTGTAGGTCTTGTCATACAGGTGAATGCCCAAGTGGAATTGCAACAATGGATCCAATGCGTTACAGGGCAATAGATATTGAAGATAGGTCAGAAAGAGCATATAATTTTCATTATAATACATTATTCGTGTTAAAAGAGTTGCTTGAATCTGTAGGTGTAAATCATCCTTCCGAGCTAAATAGAAGACACATAGTTAGAAGGCTTTCTGAAAGTGAGATTAGATTAGCAGATCAAATATATCCAAAAGTTGAAAAAGGTGAATTGATGAAAAAGGGGAAAATTAAAGTGGCAGATCCCAGATTAAATGTTTATTGGAATAAAGTTTCACCAAATAGTTTTAATTATATTTCCAAATAAAATAACAAAATAAAATACGTTATTGTTTAAACTGTGTTTGTTTAATATTAATTAATAATGATAAAAAATAAATTAGTTTTTGAAGACTTCCAACAATGCCCTCTTAGTTTAATAGTAAAACAGGGTCTTGGTAAGACTCAGCCACTGGAGCGTAACCAGTAGAGGGCACCACAATGGCTAATAATTTAACTAAAAAAATTTTTTATGCATTTTTATTAGGAATCATCTTTGGCATTGTACTGGGGTACTTACCACCAAATCTAAATATAAAAGAAGCTTTGATTGGGTTTCTTAATTTCGGTGGTGAGGTTTTCTTAAAAACAATCAAGATGCTGGTAGTTCCTATTGTTTTTTTCTCACTTATTAATGGTGTGGCAAATTTAAAAAATATTAGTGCTTTGGGAAGAATAGGAGTTAAATCTATAGGAATTTATATTTCCACAACTTTTTTGGCTATCTCAATTTCATTATTATTTTCCAATATAGTAAACCCTGGAAAAGGGTTAATTCAAAATTTTGAAACAGAAGAATTGAATGTCTCTAATCCCCCAAAATTTTTAGAAGTACTTTTAAATATAATTCCTGAAAATCCTTTTCTATCATTAGTTGAAGGGCAAATGCTTCAGGTAATTCTTTTTGCAATCCTTATCGGAATTGCAATATCATCTTTAAAAAATATGAATTCATTGAAGAAATTTTTTTCTGATTTCAATGACGTAATTATGAAAATCCTTTCAATTATTATGATTATCGCACCATTTGGAATATTTTGCCTAATAGGTAAAACATTCGCAACACAAGGGGCTTCTTCGATTGTAGAATTAATTAAATATTTTTCACTTGTTATTATAGTTTTACTTTTTCATGTTTTCTTCATTTATCTTCCATTAATAAAGTTTTATGGAAAAATTGAGGTTAAAAAATTTTTTATGGGTATTAAAGAGGCACTATTATTTTCTTTTTCAACTTCCAGTAGTAGTGCGACTATTCCGGTTACATTAGACTGTGTTAAAAAAAACTTTGAAGTTAAAGATAATATAGCTTCTTTTACAGTTCCACTTGGAGCAACTATCAATATGGATGGAACAGCCATAATGCAGGGTGTGGCAACAGTTTTTATAGCAAATCTATATGGAGTAAATCTTTTGTTTTTTGACTACGTCTCAATTATTCTCACCGCAACATTAGCATCAATAGGAACTGCAGGCGTTCCAGGGGTCGGAATCATTATGCTTGGAATGGTATTAGGGCAAGTTGGTTTGCCTTTGGAGGGAATAGCAATTGTAATGGGTGTTGACAGATTCCTTGATATGCTTAGAACTTCAGTTAATATCACTGGGGATACAATGGTAACAATAGTTGTCAATAAATCTGAAAGTAAATGAGTTGGTTTGATATAGAAATAGAAATCCCAATTTATGGAAAACATTTTGAAACTGTGGAGGCACCAGATAAAAAGACGGCCAAACTAATCGCACTGAGAAAAACAGAATTAAATTATAACTTTCCTAAAGATAGATTATTGGTAATAAAAATTAAAAAACTTAATTTCTAAATCTAACAACTTTTCCTGAAGGTTGGGAAACTATTTCATTCTCAGACATTACTATTTTTCCATTTACAATTGTAAAAATTGGCATCCCTTTGATCTTTTGGTTATCGAAAGGAGTCCACTTTGACTTACTTGCAATCCAATTATTTGAAATAATAAATTCTTTGTTTAGGTCTATTATAGTGAGATCTGCATCATATCCAATTTTGATTTTACCTTTGTTTAATACATCATATATTTTACAAGGATTTACACATAGTAATCTTACCAAATCAAAAATTGTTAATTTCCCCTCGTTGACAAAATTCAACATTATGGGTAATAGAGTTTGAACTCCAGTCATTCCCGACGGTGAATCTGGATAATCTTTTTCTTTTTCTGCAATAGTGTGTGGAGCATGATCAGAACCTATCACATCAATAATTCCACGTGAAATACCTTCCCATAATTTTTCTCTATGCGATTTTTCTCTTATAGGAGGATTCATTTGAACAAAAGTACCGAGATCATCATAACATTCAGGCGAACAGAAAAATAAATGTTGGGGTGTTGCTTCACAAGTTGCTATATTTTTGTTGGCTTCAAGAAGAGAGACTTCATCAGAAGTTGATAAATGTAAAATATGAATCTTTTTTTTTGCCTGATAAGCAGAATTAAGTAATCTTTTTGTACTTTGAACCGCAGAGGTAACATCCCGAATAATAGGGTGATCATGAACAGATAGCTTTTTTTTTTTAAAAGTTTCTTTTCTTTCCTTTAGTCTATATTCATCCTCACTATGTACAGCAATCATCTTTTGTGTATTTTTAAGTATTTTGATTATATTCTCATCGTCTTCAACCAATAGATCACCAGTTGAAGAACCCATAAAAATCTTCACTCCACAACAACCTGACAAATTTTCTAATTTATTAATCATGTTAATATTATTCTTACTTGCTCCAATAAAAAAACTAAAATTACAGTTCGCATTTGTTTCTGCAATTTTTATTTTTTTTTTAAATTCAATTTCGTTTGTTGTTGGAGGCTTAGTGTTAGGCATCTCAAATATTGAAGTTACACCACCCATTGCAGCACTTTTGGTTCCGTGAAATATATCCTCTTTTTGAGTTAACCCAGGTTCTCTGAAGTGAACTTGCGAATCTATTACTCCGGGCATTACAATTAAGCCATCGATATTCAAAATCTCTTTTGATTTACTACCAGATAAGTCACCCAAACTTACAATCTTTGAATCAGAAATACCAATATCTAGTTTTTCAATCTTTAATTCTGGTAGCACTACCATTCCACCAATTAAAATTAAATCGAAATTTTTTTTATTTTTAGTCATTTAATTGAAACTAGATAACAAATCAAAAAAGTTTCCTTTTTTCTTTAATCCTTCTATATTTACAAGATACCACGATGTAAAAAAAATGATATGCCAAATTGGCTTTGCTAACTTCTTATTTTTTCTAACTCCTTTAAATAACAGTTTTAATTCATTTTTACTAAAATATTCATAAAGAAAATCTTGTTTCATTAGAAGATCTTCCAAATTCTTTATTCTTTTTGGAATCCAATCATAAATTGGAACTGTAAATCCTCTTTTTTTCTCAAAAGCATCATATATCGGAATTTTAGATTGTAAAAACTTCCTAAGAAAATATTTACCAAAGCCACTTTTAATTTTATATTTATCATCTATAAAAAAAAGTTTTTCAAATAATTTTTTATCGATAAAAGGTGTTCTTCCTTCCATCCCAAACGTCATTAAACATCTATCAAGCTTAACAAGAAGATTATTTGGCAACCAGTTGTGATAGTCAAATAATTGTGCCTTTTGTAAATCGGTTAATCCATCAGTTAATTCAAGTCTTTCATAATCATGAGAATAAATAAATAACTTATTTAGTTTTGAATCCTTAAAAATCTTGCTAAATGCACCTTTTGGAAAAAAACTCTTTTTCTTAAAAAAAAATCTTTGATTCTTTTTATACCTTCCGTAACCACCAAATAATTCATCCCCACCCTCTCCAGTCAAAGCAACCTTAAAATTTTTTGAAGCAATAGATGCTAATTTTAAAGTTGGTAAAATTGCATAATCGGCGACTGGCTCATCAATTTTATCTGCAGCAAAAAAAATTGAATTCCAGAAATCATCTTCTGAAAATTTTTGTCTAACTAACTCAATATTATAATCTTTAGTAATTTTACTTAAATCATTAGAATTTTCCGACGCAAAATAAATTGAAAAAGCAGTGATGTTTTTCTTTAGCTTATTGAGATAATGCAATAATAACATCGAATCAATTCCGCCTGAAAAAAACAAACAATAAGGAACATCACTTCTCAAATGACTTGAAATAGATTCAAGCACACTTGCATTAATATATTTTTCATCAATTACTTTGATATTTTTTGTTTTTGATGGAAGCTTATTTTTTATACTGTTTGAAATCCTTCCTTTTTTTATGACAAGTATCTGTCCAGGTTCTACCCTCTTAATATCATCAAATATAGTTCCATACCCACTACAATACTGAAACTGCATATACTCCATAATTTTAAAATTATTTATAAGATTTTTGTTTGATTTTAATGAAATTATAGGCTTCATTTCAGAGCAAAAAATAATCCCGTCATCAATCAAACTAAAATAAAGCGGTTTAATTCCAAATTCATCTCTACCAATAATTAATTGATCCAACTTTTTGTCGAAAATAGCATATGCAAACATCCCTCTAAGTTTTTTAAGACCATCAATTCCATACTTGTCATATAATGCTAAGATTGATTCAGAATCTGAATTTGTTTTGTATTTATATGTTTTATTATTTTTTCTTATTTCCAAATCATTATAAATTTCACCATTAGCAATCAAAACATATTTCTTGTTTGTAATTGGTTGATTACCTCTACTAATGTCAACTATTGATAACCGGGTATGTAAGAGGGATAAATGACTGTTTGTATATCTTCCATAGTAATCTGGTCCTCTATGATCCAAAAGTTTTCTAAGTTTATAAAAATTTGAAGATAACTTTGGATTTGGTTTTAAAAACGAGATGCCAGCTATTCCACACATTTTTTTTTTATTCTTTCAAAAAATTTAATATATTTCTCCGTTACTACATCCTCTGAATAATTATTTTTAAAAACCTCATAGCCATTTTTGACTATCTTTCCTTTCAATTTTGGATCAGAGCCTAATTCCTTGATTTTAGATACTAAATCGAAAATGTTTTCCTTTTCAAATTTTATCCCATTAGTTTTATGTTTGACCATTTTTCCAGGTCCACCAACATTTGATACAACCACAGGAATCTTGTGAGCCCATCCGTCAACCACTATATTTCCGAATGGTTCATGCCGTGATGGACAAACTAATATAGAAGAAGAATTTATAAATTCTGAGATGTTCTCACTCCATCCAAAAATTTTAACTCTATTTTCTAAATTAAACTTATTTATTAGAGAATCATAAAATTCTTTTAGAGGACCGTTTCCCACAATTGTAAGTGAAAAACTTGATAAAAAAGTCATTGCTCTTATGAGTATATCTATTGCTTTATTTTCATGAAATCTTCCCATACATAACAATTTTTTACCATTATCAACTAACTTTTTTTTTGGAATCCTATTTTCAGAAACAAAATTAGGAATAAACTCAACGCTTGTGGGATCCCAACCTAGAGAAATAATGTATTCTTTTAAATCTAGTGTGTTTGTTATTAAATAATCACACTTAGCATAATTTTTAATTTTATAATATCCTCCAAGCCTTCCAACATTGACTTCGTTCATAATTTTCGATGCTGGGAGAATATTTGAAGCTCTATTCATCCAAGAAAGAACTATATCAGGTTTAAAATCATTAATAATTTTCTCTAAAGTAAAAGGTATTAAAAAGTTATAACTTTTAAAAAAATTAATTTGTTTTATATCATTGATCTTATCTTTTAAAAAATTGAACCTTCTTTCATCTGTCTTTATAACAAGCTTTTGTTTTATATTTTTTTGTTTTTCAAATGATAGGGCTAGCCTTTCAAAAAATAGTTCCGCACCTCCAAATTTTGAACCACTTACCATGTTCAAAATCTTTAATTTAGAATTTTTTGCCATTTTTTTGCCACTTCATTCCAATTGAAATAGTTTTTTCTTTTCAATGATTCCTTGTTCATTTTACTCCATAACCTGTCATTTTGAAGCAAATCAACAGTTCTAGAACAAAATTCAGAATCATTTTTACAAACATAACCAGTTTTATTATTGATTACTCTTTCATTCATACACCCAAAATCACAAACTATAGCAGGAACTCCCAACAATTGTGATTCTGCTAAAGCCATACAAAAAGTTTCATCTTTACTACCTTTATATAAAAAAACTCTGGAAGACTCTATGTTTTTAAAAAGCTTCTTTCGATTAACAGGATCTCTTAATAGAACACCTTTATTTTTCAGAGATCTAGCTTTCAATAAAATCCTATTTATCCGATCAGCGTGTTTTCTACCAAAAGAACCATAAGTTTGAAATCCTGAGAAAATTATTAATTTTGAATCTGGACACTGAGGATAAATATTTTTGTCCCATTGATCTAACAACCAATCCAGACCTCTCATTGGATTGGAAGTAAAAATAGCATTTTTTCTAGGAATTATTTTCTTGGACTTCTTCTTGAATAAATAGTTGTCCATACCGTATGGTATTACTATTCTTTTTTGTGATGGAGCCCACCAAGGATAAGTTTTTAAATGATAATTGCTTGAAAAGACAATCTTAAAATCATTTAAGATTAATTTTGATATATATCTATATTTAAGAAGATATGACGCTGGGTTGTGAATCCAAAAAACCCTGTTTTTACATTCCTTTCTAAAATTTAAGTATTTATCACCTCTATTTACAACCAATGTGTCAAATGATTCAAAATATAATTCACTACTAATTTTTCTCCACTCTACATTGTTAATTCTGCCTTCATTAATACAATTGTTATAAACAACTACTTTCAAACCAATACTTGCTAAATTTTCTACCAACGAGACAAATGCTACCTCTGCTCCTCCAAACGGTTTTTCTCTCAATAATTTTGAATCAAACTCAATTCCATTATCTATAAATAAAACTTTAGTCATTAATTATATTTTTGTATTTTAAATAAGATATTAATGGGTAGATTGAAGCAACAAGAGCTATTGTAAATCCAATTTCTTTTTCCTTATAGCCTTTTCTTAAAAAAAAACACTTCCAGAACCTGGAAAAAATTCTCTTAATATTTTTTATTACAGTCTCTGTATTTTTCATAGTGGTTAAATCAAGAGCTCTGGCAGTTGAATAACTATCTAACTTTGAAAATAAATCAAATATATTTTTGCAGTAAAAATGATCAATTTTGTTTTCTAATGTTTTTCCTTCTTTACCAAAAAGTCTTATCTCAGGATGCACTCTCTGTTCTCCCCATTTTTTTTTATTTTTTCTAAATAAACCAGAATAAGCTGATTTTCCAAAATATGCTCCCCATCCGTTTTTAATAATGTTATTTCCAATGTAGTTGTTTACTTTAATTTTATGCCAATCTTTTTTACTGTATTTTATAATTTGTTTTATTTCTTTCCTAAGAGCATTTGGGACTCTTTCATCGGCATCTATCTCTAATATCCAACTTTTAGAACATTTATCCAGACCAAAATTTCTTCTTTCACCCTCTAACTTCCAATTACCACTAAAAATTTTTTTTGTATATCTTTTTACAATCTTTTCAGAGTTATCTGTGCATTTATCTAGTATAACAATTATCTCATCAGCAAATTTAATTGTTTTTAAACATTCTTCGATTTGCTTTTCTTCATTTTTAATAACTATCAAAACAGATAATTTTGTCATTTCTACATACCAGAATTATTCATAACTTCTTTTAAAACCTTATCTACCGATAAGTCTAGCATTAATGAATCAGAACCCTTAGCTTTAAAATTTTTATGCCCCATTAAATCATCAGGACCTTTAGAACTTGAAATTACAACATTTTGGGAACCCCAAGGTCTATATTTATCTCTATCACTTGGTCCAAACAAACCTATGGTTTTTATTTTAGCCAAGGATGCCATATGCATTAATCCAGAATCATTTCCAATAAATAAGTTACATAACTTCATTATATAAAAGATTTCTATTAATGAAGATTTACCAAATAAATCATATATATATGTTTGATTTGATTTAAAAATATTTTGAACTAAATGTTTTTCTTTTAAAGGGCCAACTATAATGAAAATAGTTTTTTTAAATTTTGATTTTTTTTTTAAGATTGTTATCAATTTCAGAAATCTATCTTGTGGCCATATTTTACCAGTCCAATTCGCTGTTGGTGCGATCATAATAAAGTTATTAGTCTTGGATAAATCTTTTATTTTTTTAAAATTCGTCCCCTTAAGCTTTTTATTATTCTGTAAGTTTATAGAGGGGGGGAGAATTTGCTTGGTAATACTTTGGCTTATATCATATACTTTATGATTTTTGCTTTTTTTACTATTTTTATATCTAAAATTTTCTTTTGAAAATAAAAAAAAACTTATTATTGTTCCTCTTAAATCAACAATCCTATCCCATTTTTTAAGGAATATCTTTGTCCAAAGAAAAAACCAATGTAATGCGAATTTTTTTTTTTTAAGAATTATTAATTCATCAACATAATTACAATATTTAAATAATTCAGATGGGATTTCACCACAAACCAGTGTAACCTTTGAATTTTTCTCATTTTTTTTGAAATACTGATGTAAGCCTGAAGACAAAATACAATCCCCTAGTCTATTTGAAGACACAACTAGAATATTTTTCATTTTAATCATCTTGTTTAATTAAATATTTTTAATAGATTAAAGTTATGTTTCAAAAAAATAGCTATACCTTTTTTAAAAATAAATCTCTTATAGAAATACATGGTAAAGACAGATTCACATTTCTCCAAGGAATCATTTCAAATGATGTATATAATCTAAAAAATAATACCTCAATTTACTCTTCTATTCTTACACCACAAGGAAGGTTTATTACAGATTTTTTTTTATCAAATTACAAAGATCACTTTTTGATTGAAATCTGTGAAAATGAAAAGGATTTGATTTTACAAAAATTTAAAATGTATAAACTACGCTCAGAAGTTGAACTTTCAGTTAGTAAAGGTAAAGTATATTTGATTTCAAACAATTTAGAAGATATCCTTTCAAATTCGATGAAAGACTCATTATGTTTCAATGATCCTAGATTCAAAAATCTTTTTAAGAGACTCTATATTTTCAATAATAATGCTGGGAAAATATATAGAGATTTAAAGTTAAATAAAATTTCAGATGAAAAATTTAATAATCTAAGAATCCAAAATTCTATCCCAGATTTTAGTAAAGATGCATTAAAAAATAAATCATTGCTTATGGAAATGAGGTTTGATGAATTAAATGGAATTTCATGGACTAAAGGTTGTTATATGGGTCAGGAAATAACAGCAAGAATGAAACATAGAAATCTCCAAAAAAGAAAATTATTTGTAATAAAGATCGAATACAACACTTTTATTGATGATGAAATTAGATTTGAAGATGATGTAGTTGGGAATATTACTAGTCACAATAAAAAAAATGGTCTTGCATATTTTAATCTAAACTTTATTAAAAAAAATAAGCATATCGTTTTAATATGTGGGAATTCCGAAATTAGAATTGAAGATCCTTGGTGGAGTATTACAAATTAAAAATTAATACTATTTTTTATTTTTCTTAAAGTTGAAAATGGATTTCTTTTGCAAGATATGGTATTTTTAATTTTTTTAAGTCCTCTATCACCAAATTCTTTAATAATATTTTTTTCAACCCATTTTTCATCTTGTTTGATTCTTAATTTCTTTTTTCTATTTCCAATATTTAACCATTTCCATCTAGATAGTATTTCTGAATATAATTGATCAAAACCAATATTTTGAGACGAAGATGTTTTTATAATATTAATTTCCCATTTGTTATTATTCTGAAAATATGACTTACTTCCACTTAAGTCTGCATAAGTTATATCAGATAAATTATTTAAATCTGTCTTTGTTATAACTATAATATCTGGAATTTCAAAGATACCAGATTTCATAAATTGTACAGTATCACCACTCCCCGGTTGAATACATAAAATAACACTATCACTTATATCTTTTATAAAAGTTTCAGATTGTCCAACGCCTACTGTTTCAATAATTAAAAAATCAAATATTGATCTCATTACAATCATTGATGGATAGGTAAATTCAGATACTCCTCCTAAAAAACTTTTTGAGGCCATCGACCTTACAAAAACTTCATTATCCGAGGGGTTGAGTAGGAAGCGTGTTCTATCACCTAGCAATGCTCCACCAGATTTTTCTGAGGACGGATCAATTGCTATGATTCCAACAGATTTTTTTTTTTTCCTTATAAATCTTACCAACTTGTCAATTAATGATGACTTCCCTGCACCAGGCGAACCGGTAATTCCAATTACATGTGCTTTTGATTTAGAATGAAGAAGGTCAAGTTTTTTTGTGATTTTTTCTGAATCAAAATTAGACTCTATCTCTCCTAATAATTCTGATAATTCTATTTTTTTCTTTAAACTATTAATCATTTTGTTTCAATTAAAGAAAAATTATGTAAATTCTTAATACAAGAATTAAATTTACTAATTAAAATTTTTCTATTTCTTTTAATTCTAGCATCTTCAACATTTACGGTAACATTATCAAAAAAATCATTTAGAACAAACGTAATTTTGTTAAGGATACTTTGATCGTCAAATATAAAATTCTTATCCTTATTCTTAATTTTTTTATCTATCTCCTGTAATAATCTATTTAAATTTAACTCTTCTGCTTCTATTAACATGTTGCTTTGCAGATTTTCAATATGTAAATCTTCAGCCAACGCATCAATTCTCTTATAAGCTCTAAGAAACTTTTTTCCATCACTTGATTTTACAAAAGCAGATAGTTTTGAGACTCTCTGAAAAATTGAGTATGGATTGAGATCGTACCCAAGAATAGAACTCTTAACAACATCTTGTCTAAAGCCAAGCTCTACCAGTAAAATTATTATTCTTTTTCTAAAATAATCATCCAAAAATTTGTATTCTATGTCGATTTCAATTCTTTGGTTAACATATAACTCTTTTAGGTAATTAAATAGATTTAAAAAATTAATTCCTAATTTTTTCTCAATACAAATCTTGATAATCGATAGTGTTGAACGTCTTACTCCAAAAGGATCACCTGAACCACTAATTTTCTTTTTTGAAATAAAACAACCCACTATTCCGTCAAATTTTTGGGCTATGGAAAGAACAAAAGTTAATAAGTTTTTATAAGAGCTTGGAAATTCATAGTTGTATTGGTCAGAGATAGCAGTGCATAGACTTTTAGGCAGGCCCTCTTGAGTAGCCAAAAAACCTCCAACTCTTCCTTGCAAATTTGGGAATTCCTTGACTAACTCAGTTGATAAATCTGCATTTGAAATTAATAAATTATTTAGTTTTTTATCTAATTTCATACCTAATGACTTATAAATTTCATTTACTAGATTGCTAATTCTATGGGATCTATGCAGAAGTGATCCTATTTTCTCATAAAAAACTATATGGTTTAGGTCATCGATTCTTTCATGTAATTTTTTCTTTTTATCTTCTTGAATAAAAAACTTTGCATCGCTAAATCGAGCTTTTAAAACGCTTTGATTTCCTTTAATTAAATTATTTTTATTTTTTTTTTCAAGATTTGAAACAAAACAAAATTTATTAGTTAATTTATTTTTCATATCCTTAAATGAAAAATAATCTTGTTTGTCTGAAAGAATATTCTCAATTAGAAAATCAGGTAACTCAAAATATTCTGAACTAAATGACCCAAAAAAAGCATTTGGCCATTCTACAGAATTAGAAACTCTATCTATTAATGATTCATTAAAGTCCTTTTTAAGACTATTTTTAGTACAATAACTTTCAAGCTGAGCCATTATGTATTTTTTTCTATCAGTTCTATCTAATTTTACCTTATTTTTTTGTAAATCCTTTTTATATTTTTGAAAATCTGTAAATTTAATTTTCTTTTCATTGATATTGTAATTTCCAAAGGTGTAAAAATTTGAAGTTACGCCTGCATAATTAAATTTGATCACTTTCTTATCAAAGACACATAAAATATTTTTAATCGGTCTAATCCATCGATCATTATTTGATCCCCATCTCATTGATTTAATCCACCCTATTGAACTAAGAATTTCAGGAAGATTTTTTTGAAGAATAATATCTACTTTTTTAACATTGGATTTTTTCAATAATACAAAATATAACTTCCCATTAATTTCTTTTTTATCTAATATTTTCTTATTAGTTATTTTGTTAGATTTCATAAAACCATTTATTGCATTTTGATTTGCATTGGTTCTTGGACCTCTAATTTCCTTAATAGTTGAAGAGGTTTGTTTGGAGAGTGCTTTGATAAAAATTACTACTCGCCTAGATGAAGAATAAGAAAAAATTCTTTCGTATTTTATTTCAAAGCTTTTAAATAAATCATTGAATGAACCCAGCAATGATTTTTCTATTAGCAGTTGTGCCGATGAGGGAATTTCTTCTCCATAAATTTCTAAGATAAAATCACTCATCATTACCTATTACAAGCTTGCAACATTCTTGAACTAAAGATCTTATCCTTAGAATGTAAGCTTGTCTTTCAGATACAGAAACAAGACCTCTCGAATCTAATAAATTGAATGAGTGACTCGCTTTTATACATTGTTCATAAGCTGGTATTGGAAGTTTTTGATTAATTAAAATTTTTGAATTTTGTTCGAAATGTCTAAATGATTCATATAAATAATCCTTAGGAGCATATTTAAAGTTGAAAAAAGACATTTGTTTTTCATTTTCAAGAAAAATATCTTTGTAAGTAAGACCTGACTTGTCAATTTTAATATCGTATACACTTTCTATATTCTGAACAAAAGTTGCAATTCTTTCCAGCCCATAAGTAATTTCCAAACTAACAGGTTTACATTCATATCCCCCAATCTGTTGAAAATATGTAAATTGACTAATTTCCATCCCATTACACTGTATCTCCCAACCAAGACCTGTAGCACCAAGCGTAGGGCTTTCCCAATCGTCTTCAATAAATTTTATGTCATTAAATTTTTTATTGATTCCTATTGCCCCAAGACTGTTAAGGAAAAGTTCTTGTGAATTGATGGGGTTAGGTTTAATCAACACTTGCAACTGATAATAATGTTGGAGTCTATTAGGATTTTGACCATATCTTCCATCTGAAGGCCTTCTACAGGGTTGGACAAAAACTACCCTCCACGGCTGAATTCCAATTGCTTTCAAAGCTGTCGCCGGATGGAATGTGGCGGCACCCATTTCCATGTCAAAAGGCTGGATTTTAGTACAACCTTTGTCTTCCCAATAACTTTGGAGATTATCAATAATTTCTTGAAATGTTAGCATTACAGACTTTATTATAAGATTTTAATTTAAAATTCAATTGTAGAATATTATATTTTACTTAAAGATACGCATTTAAATAATTTTTCGAATTATAATTAATCAATAATGAATATCATCAGGCTTACAAAAAAAACCTCAGAAGGTCTCAACGAAGCTTTCTTTAATTGGCTCAAAAATGATATTCTTAAAATTAATCATGAGATAATAAAAAATCTTCACGGAAGTGCTTCACTAATCATAGATTTGTCAAATCATATAATTAATTCCGGAGGAAAAAGAATTAGACCTTTACTTACAGTAGCGTGTGCAAAATTATGTAAATACACAGGCGAAAGGCATATTAATCTCGCAGCAGTAATAGAATTTATTCATACTGCCACACTCCTTCATGATGACGTTGTTGATAACAGTAAAAAAAGAAGAGGAAAGTTAACTGCAAATCTTATTTGGGATAACAAATCTAGTATACTTGTAGGAGATTATCTTTTAAGTAAGGCATTTAGGATGCTAATTGACGATGGATCAACCCTATGCCTGGACGTAATTTCCAAAGCTTCTCTACGGATCTCAAATGGTGAAGTTAAGCAACTAGCATCAATAAGAAATTTTTTAACTAGCGAATCAGAATATTTGGATATTATAAATCATAAAACAGCAGAATTATTCTCAGCAGCCTGCACAATTAGCGGCATAATAAGCGAAGTTGATTCTGAAAAAAAAAATGGTCTTTCGGAATTTGGAACTTTCTTAGGAGTTGCATACCAAATCATTGACGATACATTGGATTACTTTTCCGATTCTAATACTTCAGGTAAAAGTACTGGAAATGATTTGAAAGAAGGGAAGATGTCACTTCCCTTAATTATTTGTTACAAAAGGTCAAATAAGAAAGAAAAGAAATTAATTGAGCATATAATTTTTAAAAACCCTCCTACACAAAATGACTTTGAAACCATTGTAAAAATTATGAGGAAATATAATGTTAAAAATGATTGTATAAAAAAAGCCGGTCATTTTTCAACTATGGCAAAGGACAGTCTTGGAGTTTTTTCAGATTCTCGAGAAAAAGAAAAAATACTAAGTCTAGTGGATTTTCTGACAAAGAGAAATACCTGATTTTTGGAATAAATTTTGCAGAAAAACCTGTATGGATAAATTTAATCAATTCACATATAAAAGATATATAACTGCCAAGTCACTTGAATTCCTCTCAAAAAATTATGTTTTTATCTCTATATTTTTCTTAGTTCTGATGATTTTCATTTAATTTTTTTTTTTTTCCATTAACTTATCAAATATGGACGAAATTAATAAATTTTCAAAAAGAGTAATAAGATACGCCAATCTGGGCACTTCAGCTGGAAATATTGCAATAAAACTATTTGGAACAAAATTTCTGAATAAAGAACATGACAGAAACGCAGTGGATTTGAAAAATATTTTAGGAGGGCTAAAAGGTCCAATTATGAAAATCGCCCAACTTCTATCGACGGTTCCTGATCTTTTGCCTGAAGAATATGTAAAAGAACTTACCAAGCTACAATCTAACGCGCCACCGATGGGTTGGAATTTTGTGAAAAGACGAATGAAAAATGAGTTAGGTTTTAATTGGTTGGATTCTTTTGATTCTTTTGAGAAACAACCTTTTGCAGCTGCATCGCTAGGCCAAGTTCATAGAGCTGAACACAAGAAACAGGATATAGTCTGCAAACTTCAATATCCTGACATGATTTCAATTGTAGACGCTGACATCAATCAATTAAAACTAATCTTTTCTATTTATAAGAAAATAGATAGTAGTATTGATACATCAGAGATCCAAAAAGAAATTAGTGAAAGAATTAAAGAAGAACTCGATTATAATGAAGAACAAAAAAATATCAGTTTATTTCAATTGATTTTTGAAAAATCTAAAGAAGTCCAAATACCTAAAGTTTTCCAAGATATTTCAACTCAAAGATTGATTAGTATGAATTATTTGAGAGGTTACAAACTTCTTCATTTTAAAAATCATCCTCATAACATTAGAAAAAAAATTGCAATAAATATGTTTAAGGCTTGGTACTTTCCTTTCTATAATTATGGAATAATACATGGCGACCCTCATTTGGGTAATTACTCATCCGATGAAAAGGGAAATATTAATCTTCTAGATTTTGGTTGTATTAGAATTTTTAAACCTTCTTTTGTAAAAGGAGTAATTGATCTTTATTACGCCATCAAAAATAATAATCAAGAACTGGCTGTTCATGCTTATCAAAGTTGGGGATTTGAAAATATTTCAAACGATATGATTGAAATTCTTAACATATGGGCTAAATTTCTCTATTCTCCACTTATGGAAAATAAAGTAAGAAAGATGCAGGACACTAATTCAACTACTTACGGAGCTGAAGCTGCTGCAAAGGTTCATAAGGAATTAAAAAGAATAGGAGGTGTCAAACCGCCTCGTGAATTTGTCTTTATGGATAGAGCTGCGATAGGACTTGGATCTGTGTTTCTACATTTAAATGCAGAGGTAAATTGGTATAATTTATTTCATAATCTAATAAAAAATTTTAATGAAAAAGCTTTAAATAAAAAACAAAAAACTGTTTTACAAAAATTTAAAATAAAGCGAAATTTTTAATTCTATTAGCTACTTTTTCTGAAAGTGATAAAACCTTATCAAGTTCAGACATTGTTCTTGAAAGCTCTTCAGAATTATCATCAAGCCAAACTTTAAAAATATAGCTATAAATCAAAAGAATTGTTTTCTTTTTAAATAAATCAAAACATGAACTATCATATGCTTTCGTAAGTTCTAAATAAAAGTCTAGGGAGTCAGAAATATTCTCAGAAACTGACTTTAACATACTTGGGCTTTTACTGATAGAAACAATGATCTTTTTAAGTGAATTTTTGTATGGTTGTAAATGATCTAATCTCAGCATTATCAACTCAAAAAGATTATCTTTTGTTGAAGAGTCTTCTAAACTTTTAAAGTCAAATTCTTTTTCGACTCGCAAGTCAATCATCTTTGAAAACTCTTTTAGTAATTGTTTTTTTGATCCAAAAAATTGATTAATTTTACTAACATCTATTTTTTTTTCATAAGCCAGCTTTTTAAATGAGAATTCTTCCCAGCCATCTTTATCAATAATCATGAAAGATCTATCAATTAGTTCAAATTTAATATCTTGTGAATTCATACATTTAAGTTGTAAATGAAATATATATATATATTCTTGATCTTTTGTATATAAAAATTTAAGTAGTTATAATGATATTAAATTTATAATGTAAGTTAAACTTTTAAATTTTATAGAATATAATTAATAATTAACAAAATTTTATTTTTTAAATGCAGGTCAAAGAAATCGAAACCTTTATAAGTAAGATACCAGATTACCCAAAACCAGGTATATTATTTTATGATATTTCAACACTTTTATCAAATGGGAGAGCTTTTAAATCTGCTATAAATCATTTAGAAACTTTATGTTCCAAATATGAGTTTGACTTGGTAGCAGGAATTGATGCTCGAGGTTTTATTTTTGGATCCACTTTATCATGTTTGCTTAATAAAGGTTTCATTATGATAAGAAAAGAAAATAAATTACCTGGTAGGAAGATTAGTCATGAATATGAGCTTGAATACGGGAAGGATATCCTTGAGGTAAATATAGATCTTGATACAAAGAAGGTATTATTAGTTGATGACCTTCTTGCAACTGGAGGCACTGCACACGCTTCTTCGGAGTTAATAAGAAAATCAGGCGGATCGGTATCTTGTTTTCTTTCATTGATTGAATTAGATTTTCTGGAAGGAAGAAAAAAATTAGAAACTCCTGTTGAAAGTTTAATTCATTATTAATAGAGGAGATTTTTTTATGACAAAAGCACATAAATTATTTCTTAAATGGCTACTTCAAATCAGTCTAATGAGTTTTTTTATTTTCTTCATTTATGACCAGGGACTAATTATAAAAATTGTAAGTTCTGATAAAAGCTATATCACCAGCTTGATTATTTTATCTTTTATAGCAATAAGCATGCATTGTTTTTATTATACTTTCCTTATTTCAGGAGAACTTAATAAAGCTCATATAATTAAAAAAAGTCTATTAAATGAAAATGTTAAACTTAGAATTATTGAGGACTCACTTATTCTTACGTCGAAGGGTGAAATTTCTGATGGAATAGTTTGCGATTACTTTAAAGATTTAATAGGTTTAAAAAAAAATGGCGCAACTTCACATGCTCAAATTCTAGATAGTTATATTAAGAGAACTGTTGGTTTTTATGAGTTTGGTTGGTTCTGTTCTGATATTATGCTGAAGCTAGGTTTGATAGGGACCGTGATTGGTTTTATTATAATGCTGGGATCTTTATCAGATATAACAACCTTTGATGTGACACTTTTGCAGGGTGTATTAACAACAATGGGAAGTGGAATGGGGGTTGCATTATACACAACTTTATCAGCTTTAGTTGCTGGAGTAATGGTTGCAATTCAATATTATAATCTAGAAAGTGGATGTGAAGAATTGTTTTCTGTTCTTAACCAAATTTCAGAAGTTAGTATTGATAATAGTTTATAATGTCTTATTCAGGTAGAAGATTAAAAGCAGACCCATTTACAGATTTACTGTTTAATATTTTACTGTCTTTTACATTACTTATGTTCTTGGCAATTATTTTTATGAATCCAATACCCAAAACCGGTGTAATAAATCCTAAAGCTGAATATATAATAACTGTAAGTTGGAAGGATAATAGTCCTGACGATATCGACACATATGTTCAGAGCCCAACAGGTGAATTAGTCTGGTTTCGTGGTAAAGAGGCAGGTTTTGTTCATCTGGATAGGGATGACAGAGGACTTTTAAATGATACTATTGAAATAAATGGAGAAAAAGTTCAAAATCCTCTTAATCAAGAAGTTGTCACTGTTAGGGCAGTAGTTCCTGGAGAATATATTGTAAATATCCACTATTATGCTACAAAAACAGAACAACCAGTTGATGTTAATGTAAAGGTAGAAAAAGTTAATCCACAACTTGAAGTAATTTACTACGGAACATTAAATTTAGAAAAAAAAGGTGTAGAAAAAACTGCCACAAGATTTAATATTACTCAAGATGGAACAGTAAGTATATCTGGCAACTTATTTAAAAAATTGGTTCCAGAAAATTAACGAAAGGATTATATGAGCTCAGAGATTTTTTTAATAATTATATGTTATGTAATTTTAGCATTCCTGTTGGTGCTATTTAACTTAAGAACAAATTTTCATTGGAGCATAAAGTCAACCATGATTATTTTGACAACTCTATTCTATGTTTTGACCTACGATTCATTTAAAAATCTTTTAGGTTGGCCCTCTAGTGACTCCTTGCCAGATAGATTTAGACTTATAGCTGCGCAGATTTATGAACCAAATGCACTTATAAATTCAGAGGGATTTATTTATATTTGGATTGCTGATATGGACGATCTTGCTGGTTTAAGTACTCCTAGGTCATATAGTTTAAAATATAATAAGGAAGTGCATGAGAAAATTTCTAAAGCACAAGTAAATATAAAAAATGGTATTCCGCAAATGGGAGAGCAAGTCGATGAAAATAAAAAAAATATAATATCTTCTGTTTTAAAGAAAGAAAAGGCATCATCAGTAAGTTCAAAACTTAATTTTTTTGATATGCCCAATCAACTTTTGCCAGAAAAATAATGCTATATCTATTATTGTTTTTTTTTATTACTGGATGCTCAGAAAATGATAATTCATATTTTCCGCTTGAAAGAAAAAAATCTTGGTCGTACAAAGTTGAAATAGAACCAGAAGTAGAAAAGAAAACAACTTATAAAAAAGTTAATTTATCACTTGGAAAAAAAAAAATTGAAATTGATGGTAAAAAAAAAATAATTTTTCCTCTTCTTAGAGAAGATGGTTCTATTTTCTATTATGAAACAGACAAAAATGGAATCTACAGAAACGGAATTTCATTTGCTAAAGATAAATCAATAAATTTTAGTGAAAAAAAAAGACTTGTTTTGCCTTTCCCATTAGATGTTGGCAAGAAGTGGGAAGTTGAAAGCAAAACATATTTAATCCTTAAAAGGTATCCGTACTATGATTACAGAGCAACAACGAACTTTCAAATCAATTATGAAATAATTTCAAATAATGCAATTATTTCAACTCCATTGGGAAAGTTTAAAGATTGTATATTCCTTATAGGTGAGGGTGAAACAAAGTTTATAGGTGATAGTGAAATTGGTTCAATAAAAATTAAAATTATCTCTAAAGAGTGGTATGCAAAAGGTGTAGGATTAATTAAGAGTGAAAGGATTGAAGAAACTGATTCTGACTTATTCGGCACAACAAAAATGACACAAATTCTTGAAGATTATAAAAAATAAAAAAATGAATATTAACTCAACATTATTATTTTTTTTTCTTTTTACTATTTTACTTCATTATGGAAAATTTATTCTCCTCCCTTTATTTCTTGCACTTTTTATTTTTATTGTAATAAAGTCTCTATCAAATCAATTATTGTTATTTTCAAACAAACATCTGAAAATAAATTTTCACGAAGTTTTTGCAATGTTATTTATGTTTATAACAATTTTTACTATTTTTTACTTTTTCTGGATTATTCTAAAGTTAAATATTACTCAAGTAATAAACAACTCGATTATGTATCAAAAGAATCTAGAGTTAATTCTTCAAATGTTCTTAAAATCTCCAGTAGGTAATTTTATTCCAACGGAAAATTTATTTGGTTCACTAAATCTACTTTCAATTTTTTCAAAAGTCCTTAATAATTTAACGTCATTTGCTGGGAACTTCTCATTTATTATTATTTTCTTGATATTCTTTATCATTGAAGAAAAATATTTTTTGAGAAAGGTAAATATAATATTCAAAAAAAAAAATGTTCAGATATTTAAAAAGATTAACTCAGATATTTTTTACTATTTTAAATTAAAAACTTTAACCAGTTTTTTAACGGGCTTGTTAACTTTTATAGTTCTCTACCTCTTAAATAATAACTTAGCTCCTACTTTTGGAGTACTCTCTTTTTTATTAAATTTCATTCCAGTTATAGGATCATTACTTGCCATCATAATCCCCACTTTATTTTCATTGATTCAATTTCTTAATATTCCTGAACCCACTATCACATTATTACTTTTAACTCTAACTCAAATATTTATTGGAAACATCTTAGAACCAAAGCTCATGGGAAACACATTGAATATAAGCCCAATAGTTATGATTATTTTTTTAAGTATTATGGGCAAAATTTGGGGAATTGCTGGCATGTTTCTTAGCGTTCCTATTCTTGTTGTAATATCAATAACACTGAGTAGATTTAAGCAAACTAAAAAATTTTCTATTCTTTTATCTGATAAAGGATCTTCCTAACGCGAATTTAGATTTCGATCGATAGATAGTATTATCCCAAAACCTATGAAGTATGTTATCATAGATGAACCACCAAAAGAAACTAAAGGTAGAGGCAGACCTACAATAGGCAAAATTCCAATTACCATTGACATATTTATAAAAGATGCAAAAAAGAAGTTGGTTATAATTCCATAACCTACAATTCTACAATATATATCATGTATAAACCTTCCTGTAATATTATAAGTTATGAAGGTAATAAGGCATATCAAACCAATAACTGATAAAGTTCCAATAAAACCAAATTCTTCACCTAACATTGAAAAAATAAAATCTGTATGCTTTTCTGGTAAAAAATCTAAATGTGACTGTGTGCCTTTCAACCAACCTTTTCCAAATGTTCCACCAGATCCAATTGCAATTTGCGATTGTATTATATGATAACCCGAACCCAATGGATCATTTTCTGGATTAAAAAGTGTTAAAATTCTTTGCTTTTGATATTCTTTTAAACCATTCCAAAAATATGGTGTTACTATTAAAGAAATTATTCCAAATGAAAAAAAAAATTTCCAATTTATTCCAGAAATAAAAAAAATTACTATGCTGACAAAAAGCACAAGCATTGCTGTCCCAAGGTCAGGTTGTATTAGAATTAAGGAAAACGGGATTATAACTAGTAATACAGGTAAAATGAGAAAAAAGTAATCTCTGGGTTCTTGAATTTTTTTTTCATCAAAAAATTTTGCAAGTGATAAAATTAAAAAAATTTTCATGATTTCAGACGGTTGAAGGTTAATTCCAAAAATACTTATCCATCTTCTGGCACCTTTACCCAAATAACCATAAAAAGAAGCCCAGATTAATAAAATTAATCCCAAAAAATAAAAAAAATATGAATATCTTTTCCAAAAATCAATATCTAAAAGACTTAAAAAAATCATCAAAAGAGATCCAATAAATATTTTATAGATATGAGATATGAAAATTTTATTCTCCTCTTCAAAGGTCGCACTATAAATCATAACAAAACCCACAAAGGATAAAAAAAGAATAAGTGAAATCAAAAGCCAGTTTAATTGCTTTAATTTAAAAAAAATATCAGTCATTTTAAATATATTTTCTTAAAGCTAGATTGATTATATTTTTTGCTATTGGAGCGGCAACTTTAGATCCACTTCCCATATGCTCCGCTACTACTGATAGTGCAAACCTAGGCTTATCAAATGGAGCAAAACATGTGAACAAGGAGTGGTCTCTAAGTTTATAAGATAATTCTTCATTCTTTAAAACTCTGTCCTCTCTCTCCGCAGAGGTAATCTTCCTTACTTGAGATGTACCTGTTTTTCCAGCCATTTTTTTTCCAAATATTCTTGAATTGAAAGCAGTTCCTTTATTATCATTAACAACCAAATACATAGATTTTTTTATGAAATCAAGATTGCTTTGACTTAAATTAAGTTTTTCGAATGTTTTATTTTCATAGATGATACGTGGCTCAATCTTTTTACCTGTAGCTAGTCTTGCAGTCATAATTGCGATTTGTAATGGAGTAGACAACATAAAACCTTGACCAATGACAGTATTAAGTGTCTCTCCTCTTTGCCATTTTTCTCCTCTATTTTTTATTTTCCATTCTTTATTAGGCATTATTCCTCTTAATTCATTTGGAATATCAATGCCAGTCTGTCTTCCATAAGAAAAAATATTCGAAAAGTTTGCGAGCCCATCAATGTCTATACTTTTTGCTAAATTATAAAAATAACAATCACAAGATTTTTTTATAGCATCCTGAAGGTCAATATTTCCATGTCCTTCTTTTTTCCAGCAATGAAACTTTCTATTTCCAAAAGAAATATGCCCACTACAATTGAATTTTGTTCTAGGGTTAAAACCTTTATTTTCCAATGCGTATAAAGCTGTTATAAGTTTATAAGTTGAACCAGGAGAATATAACCCAGCAATTGATCTATTAAGCAGAGGATTAAACTCATTTTTCAATAATGCATTCCATTCATCCACACTCACCCCGTCACTAAATTCATTATTGTTAAAAGTCGGTGATGATACCAAACAATTAATTCCACCACTAATACAATCCAACATGACGACTGCTCCTCTGATTCCTCTCATTTCCATGTATGCTTTTTCTTGAATTTCACTAATCAAAAAAGTTTTTACATTTCTTCCTGGAATAGCATTTTTTTTATTCAATTCTTTATTCACAACTCCTTTTGAGTTTGTTTCAAACTTTATCCATCCATCTGAACCAAGTAATTTCGAATTAAGTTTTTTCTCAATTCCTGCAATTCCAACTTTAAGATTAGATAATTTATTTTTTCCAACATCTTTTTTAAATCCAACGTAACCAAGAACATGTGAGTAAATTAAATCATTTTCATAACTTCTTACTTTTTCTTTAGTTATAATTAGAAAAGGGAATTTATTTTTCATAAATTCAAAAAACTCAAGTTCATTCCAGCTTAAATTCCTTTTAATTGTAATAAAATCAGACAAGTCTTGTTTTTTTATATTCTCCCCTATCTCCTTTAATTCTTTATCTGAAAAAGAAATATGTCCTGATAATTTTGAAATATAGCTGTTAATAAGAGATTTTTTTTCTTTAAACACACTCAATTGATAATCTGTTCTATTTGTTGCGATTGGCTTATTATAAAGGTCAAAAATTGTTCCTCTTTCTGGATATAAGATTTTTACTTTAATTCTATTATGATCTGAAAGTTCTCCATATTTTGATTTTTGTAAAATCTGAAGATAAAATAACTTTCCGAGGACTAATAAGGTAAAAAAAGACTTTGAAATTCCTAATAACAATGACCTTCTCCTTATCCTTCTCTCTAAATTTACTTCTCTATTCATTATAGCTCCTAAATTTATGACTTAACTTGTTTACAATAGAAAAAAATAATGGATAGAATGCAATACTGGCTATAAAACTTATCGTTACATTCTTAAAAATTATTTCATCATTATATAAAAATAATTTCAATAATAAAATAGTACAAATATAAGTTGTTAGCATTAAAATATATTTAACCCACGTTTCTTTAAGATCCAGAATAATTAGTTCATTAAATTGCTTTCTTCTTGAATATTGAGAAAATAAAAAGAACAAACATGTTATTCCAACAATATCACCATTCAATAAATCATATAGTGTGCATAAAAAAAGCAATGAAAATGGAGAAAATTTTCTATAGTCATTGTTAACCCAACAATATAAAACAGTGAAAAACATATAAGGTTTTATTAAATTATCATCTAAGAGATAGTCTGGTGTGAACTCGAAAAAAATGAATAACAAAATAAAAAGATATGGTAAGGATTTAAAAATTAGACTGTTTATCACAAAAACCTAGTCCCTAAACTCGTTTCTAAAGTTATATATTAAAACATTAACATAGATTGAATCTGTTTTTTTTGCAAATGGGATGATGAAGACATCATTTAATGTTTTAAAAACCCTTCCAATTTTTATATTCTCTTTAAAATAACCTGCAGCATCAGTCGAAACAACCACTTCACCGTGGTGCAAATCAAATTTTTTATCTATGTGCTGAAGTTTTAGTCTGCTTTCATGACCCTGAACAAAAAATGACTTTTTAGAATTTAATGAAATAACTGGTATTACTGAATTTTCATTAAAAATTGTTAGTACCTTCGAAGAGTTTTTACCTAGTTCAATTATTCTTCCTATTAATCCTTCTTCATTAAATACTATATCGTTTATTTTTAATCCGTCTTCAGAGCCAACATCTATATAAATTAATGAACCATCATCTTTATATGCATCTATCAAAATCCTCGCTGTTATTTTCTTCACATAATCAACTTCATCAATTTTAAGCAGATTTCTAAGTCTGTGATTTTCCAGTAAAAGGAAATTATTTTTTTCTAATTGTTTTTTTAAATTTTTGTTCTCTTCTATTAAAGTTAAATTCTCATTTTTTGCATTTCTAAACTCTCTTAGGTAGACAAATGAATTATTTAAAATTTTAAATGGCTTGCCAACAGCAATAAAAAAAGGTTTGCATAATGAGATTGTTGCAAACCTGAGCGATTGAAGTGAAGAATTATTTGTTATTGATAAGAAAAATAAAAAAAAGGATACTACAATGCACAAAAAAGAATTAATTACATAACTGTTAAGTATACTTGAATTAAATCCTCTTCCGAAAGACGACTTGTTTACCATAAATTAATAGCTGCTGGTTAAAACAGAACGAAGATCTTTAAGATTTTCAGCACATTTTCCTGTTCCCTGAACAACACAACTTAGTGGGTCATCAGCGATGCTCACAGGCAATCCAGTTGAGTCTCTTATTACCTGATCTAATTCTCCTAACAAAGACCCTCCACCTGTTAAAACTATCCCTTTATCAACAATATCGGCTGCTAACTCAGGGTCGGAATTTTCTAAAGTGTTAGTAACTGCTTCAATTATTGCTTGAACTGGTTCTTGTAAAGCATCAGCAATTTGTCTTTGATTTATAACAACCTCTTTAGGAACTCCTTTTAAGAGGTCTCTTCCTTTAATATGCAGAACCTTTCCATCTCCTGAAGCTGGAGCAGCTGCTACACCAATTGCTTTTTTTATTCTCTCTGCACTACTCTCGCCGACAAGAAGGTTGTGACTTCTTCTTATGTAATTAATTATTGCAGTATCCATTGCATCACCGCCTACACGAACTGAATGTGCATGAACTATCCCACCTAAAGCTAGAAGCGCAACTTCTGTTGTACCTCCGCCAATATCTACAACCATAGATCCAGATGGTTCAGTAACAGCAAGCCCGGCACCAAGAGCAGCAGCCATTGGTTCATCCACTAAATAAACTTTTCTAGCTCCTGCTGCTGCTGCAGATCCCTCGATAGCTCTTCTCTCAACAGATGTTGCCCCTGATGGAACACAAACAACTATTACAGGGCTAAAAAAACTGTTATGATTATGTGCTTTTCTTATAAAATGTTTGATCATTTCCTCAGCAACATCAAAATCTGCTATAACACCATCTCTCATAGGCCTTATTGCAACAATATTACCAGGTGTTCTTCCCAGCATTGTTTTTGCCTCATGTCCGACTGCTAATACCTTGGGTTTAGACTCTTTTTTATCATTTGATAATGCTACAACAGAGGGTTCGTTCAATACTATGCCTTTACCTTTAACATAAATGAGAGTGTTTGCAGTACCAAGATCAATAGCTATATCTTGAGATAAGAAAGAAAAAAATTTTTTCATTACAAGTAACTTTTAACCATATAAATAACAAAAATCAATTAAATTACATGTTTATTCAATTTTGTATTTGAGATTTGTAATAAAGACTTTGAATCCTGAGCTTTTTTTCTTTTCATTATCAGTTTATTCATTGCATTAATATATGCTTTGGCCGACGCAACCATGGTATCTACGTCTTTTCCTTGACCTTGGACGGTTATTGATTTCTCTTCAAGTCTGACATTTACCTCTGCTTGGGCGTCAGTACCTTTTGTAATTCCGTTCACCTGATATATAATTAGATTAGCTTTATTTGGTATCAATGATTTTAAAGCATTGAAAATTGCGTCTATAGGACCGTTTCCATGTTTTTTTATAGTCTTTGTTTCTCCAAATATGTTTAATTTAATGTTTGCTTCTGATTCTTTGTCAGTACCACATTTGACTGAAAGGTTTAGTAGCTCAACATTTAATTTTTTCTTAAATTTTTGTTCATTATCCACCAACGAGTAAAGATCTTCCTCAAAAATTTGTTTCTTTTTATCAGCAAGAGCTTTAAATTTTTTAAATAATTTATTAACACTATTTTCTTCAAAACTAAAGCCCAACTCATTTAACTTTACTTTAAATGCATGCCTTCCAGAATGCTTACCTAAAACTAACTCCGATGAAGAAAGACCAATACTTTCAGGAGTAATTATTTCATATGTATTTGAATTCTTTAGCATTCCATCTTGATGAATTCCAGATTCATGGGCAAATGCATTTTTTCCCACTATTGCCTTATTTGGTTGAACAGAAAAGCCAGTGATTGTTGAAACAAGATGTGAAATTAAAGTTATTTTTCTTGAATTTATATTTGTGTAAAAAGGTAATTTGTCTCTTCGTGTTTTTAAGCACATTACTATTTCTTCTAAAGCAGCATTTCCAGCTCTTTCCCCAATTCCATTAATTGTACATTCCACTTGCCTAGCACCCTCATTTATTGCAGAAATTGAATTCGAAACAGCTAAACCCAAATCATTATGACAGTGCACAGAGATTACCGCCTTATCTATATTAGAAACGTTATTCTTAATCTTTTTAATCAAATCGCCAAATTCTTTTGGAATAGCATAACCAACAGTATCAGGAATATTAATAGTTTTTGCGCCTGAAGATATAGCATATTCTATACTTTTAAACAAAAAACTTTCTTGAGTCCTTGAGGCATCTTCTGGTGACCACTCTATATCATCGGTATATCTAGATGCTCTATTAATACTTTTATTTATGGATTCTAAAACTTCTTTTTTTGTCATTCTTAGTTTATATTTCATATGTAAGTCACTTGTTGAAATGAATGTATGAATCCTTTTTCTTTTGGCTTTTGAAAGAGCTTCTCCAGCAGCGTCAATATCCTTGAATTGCGCCCTAGCTAATCCGCAAACAACAGAATAATTTGAAATCTCTGAAATTTTTTTCACTCCTTGAAAATCTCCTTTTGATGCGAATGGGAATCCAGCTTCAATAATATCAACTTTCATTTCGTTTAGTCTTTCTGCGATCTCAATTTTATCCTCAACAGACATGGAAGCTCCTGCAGACTGTTCCCCGTCTCTTAATGTAGTATCAAAAATTAAAATTCTTTCCTTTTTCATAATAATAAAATACTAGTTTTTATTTTTATTTACCAGTTTATTAGAGCTTATCCAAGGCATCATTTTTCTTAGTTTTTCTCCAACAACTTCAATTTGTTTTTGATTTTGAATCCTTTTTTCTGCTTTAAAATTTAATTGTCCTGATTTACATTCAAGTATCCAGTCTCTTACGAAC
>CACHGK010000002.1 GCA_902579395.1 uncultured Alphaproteobacteria bacterium | reverse complement strand
TAATAAGACGGTATCGATTGGAACGTTAGCGTTAGCTGATGGCTCGAATGGAGGCTTAGCGTCCAACTACACACTGACTGGCGGCACGCATCAGTTAACAGTGAATCAAGCCCGAATTTCTCTGACAGGTTCACGTCAGTATGATGGGACCGTAAATGTTAGGAACTCTGAGGTCTCATTAACCGGGCAACAAGGTGGAGAGGATCTAACAATTTCAGGTACAGGAAGTGTTGCTAGTAAAAACGTTGGGAATGGAAAATCAGTCACCACAACGGGTCTTACTTTAGGTAACGGTCAAAGTGGAACACCAGGTTTAGCATCTAACTACACATTTAGCGGAGGAACGCAGACCTTTAATATTACCAAAAGAGTATTAAATATGTCTGCAAGTAGGGATTATAATAGTTTAAAAACAGTTTCATCCGCAATAGTAACCCTATCCAATTTAGTTGGAAGTGAGACTCTAGTACTTTCTGGCAATGGATCTGTCTCTAATGAGGATGTTGGCACCAATAAAACAATAGGTGTAGATACACTTAGCACGGCTGATGGGGCTAGCGGAGGAATAGCCTCAAATTACACATTGAGTGGAGGCACACATATATTAACTATAAATAAGAGCACAATTTCTATTACTGGTACCCGTCAATATGATGGCTCTACGAATGCTCTTTCTTCAGTTTTGTCATTAAATAATCTTCAGGGTGGAGAAAATTTAACATTAAGTGGAGTTGGTACAATAAGTGATAAAAATGTAGCTAATGGAAAAACATTAGATGTATCCGGTCTGACGTTAGGAGATGGATCTGGAGGTACTCCAGGATTATCATCAAACTACAAATTAGCTGGTGGAACTCATACATTCAACGTAACCAAAAAGAATATAACGTTTTCAGGTTCCCGTGTATATGACGGAACAACAACTGTCAGTTCGTCAGATTTGATAACAAATGATACTACTAGTGGAGAAAACCTTACTTTTACTGGAAATGGTTCCGTGTCCTCTGCAAACGTACAAAACAATCAGGCAGTAACTAAGGATACTATAGTAATTGCCGATGGTTCTGGAGGAGGTTTAGCCAGCAATTATAACTTAACTACAGGAACGTTTAATATTAGTCAAAAATGGGTAAATATAAGTGGTCAAAGAGTATATGATGCTACAAACACTGTAAATAGCTCAGATTTAGGCGTTGCAGGAGAGGTTTTAGGAGAATCTATATCAATTACGGGAACAGGTTCTATAAGTGATAGAAATGTAGGTTCAGGAAAGACCATAAATACATCAGGTTTATCTTTAGCTGATGGAACTCACTCAGCATCAAATTATACTATAGGAACAACAAGTTTTGCTGTAACACCAAGAAATGTATCAATTAGCGGCGAAAAAGTATACGACGGAAATGGAACCGTTTCTTCAAATCAGATAGATACTGTAAACACAGCGGGAGGTGAAACACTAAATATAGGTGGTCAAGGAAGTGTTTCATTACCGTCGGTAGGAACGAATAAATCTATTACTTTAGGTACGCTTTCAATAAGTGATGGTACATCCGGGACAATTGGCCTTGCTTCTAATTATACACTTGATTCAGGTTTATTTGATGTAAAAGCAAAACCCATAACTTTAAGTGGTTCAAGGCAGTATGATGGAACAACAAATGTTGTGAGCAATGATATAACTCTAGTAGGAGAGGTATCGGGGGAATCAATCACAATAACGGGAACAGGCTCGGTAAGTGATAAAAATGTTGGCTCCGGAAAAACAATCAACACGACTGGCTTGAGTCTGGCTGATGACACTTCTAATGCATCTAATTACAGTTTAAGTTCTGGGACTTTTGCAATTACACAAAAGTCAGTTAACCTCTCAGGAACAAGACAATATGATGGAACAACAACGGTTTCATCAGGAAGTATAACACTTTCTGGATTAATTGGATCGGAAACACTTAATAAATCTGGTTCTGTCACTATAACATCTTCAAATGCCTCAACATACTCATCCGGGTCAATTAATACTTCCTCATTGAGTTTGTCTGATGGAAGTAACGGAGGATTGAGCTCTAACTATACTCTTTCTAGTGGTTCCCATAGTGTATCAATTGATAAAAAGTCAATCGGGTTAGACGGATCGAAGATTTATGATGGAAATACTACAGTTTCATCTTCTGATCTCTCTTTAAATGGGTTAATTGGCTCTGAAACCCTTAATTTGTCTGGTGCAGGGAGTGTTGTTAATAGTTCAGTAGGTGATAATAAAACAGTCACCGATGTAAACTTTAGTATCTCTGACAACGGAGGTTCCGCAAGCAACTATATTCTGAATGGTTTGCTTCAGGTTGATATCACTAAAAGACCTGTAGTTGCCTCTGGAAGTAGAGTTTACGATGGAAGTACATCAGTTGGTGGATCAAGTTTAACAACTTTTTCAAATTTAGTTGGTTCAGAAACACTAGCGGTTACGGGAAGTGGAACTGTAAGTTCTGGAAACGTAGGAACAGGGAAATCAATTACGCTTGGCACATTAAGTTTAGCTAATGGATCAGGTAGTGCCAGCAATTATAGCCTTTCCAATGCAAATCTTGATATAACTAAAAGAGCACTTACACTTATTGGATCAAAAATTTATGATGGTAATACAACTATTCAAGGAAATGAGATTACCACATTTACCAATATTGTGGGATCTGAAACACTTTCAGTATCGGGGTCAGGAACAGTTTCATCTGAAAACGTAGGTTCGTCAAAGGCATTAGCGATTGGAGGGTTTTCATTAGAAGATAATAGTGGATTGGCATCTAATTATTCAATTAGTTCTGCAACGGCAAATATAACCCAAAGACCAGTAAATATCACAGGCTCAAGAGCCTACGATTCAACCCGAACAGCTTCTGGGTCTGATTTGAGTTTTACAAATTTAGTAACAGGGCAAACTCTTGGATTAACTGGAAATGGTGTTTTGAATTCACCTGCTGCTGGAACACAAACAATAGTAAATACTAATACTTTAGCAATAGTCGATGGATCAGGTTCGGCTAGCAATTATACATTGACAGGTGGCACCTTAAATATGACAATTATACCTCGATCGACAAGCGTTTCAGGAACTAAAACTTATGATGGAACAACTTCAATTAATCCAGCAGATATAACAACTTTTAGTAATTTAGCTGGATCTGACACACTATCGTTAACAGGTTCTGGAAGCGTTACGTCAGCCGATGTAGGAGCGGCTAAAACAGTTAATATTTCTGGATTTACTATCGATAACAGCTCAGGTGTTGGATCAAATTATACACTTTCGAGTGGAACTGTAAGTATTGTTAAGAGAAAAATTAATTTAAATGGTGTAAGAGCATTCGATGGGACTGCTAGTGTTGCAAATTCAGATTTAAACCTTGGAAATTTAGTGAGTGGACAAAATTTAACTCTTTCAGGAACTGGAACAGTCTCTAGTTCAGCAGCAGAAATGAATAAAGCAATAACGCTCGGAAGTTTATCTATTACTGATGGTTCAGGTGGAGATGCCTCAAATTATACATTAACAGGGGGATCCCATACATTAGATATTTCTCAGTTATCAGTAAATATTACAGGGAACCGACAATATGATGGAACTAAGACGGTAAACAGCTCGGACTTAAATTTAACCAATTTGGTAAGTGGAGAAATAGTAAGTTTGACTGGAGCTGGTACCGTCGCAGATGAAAACGTAGGTGCTAACAAGACTGTTACTGCAGGATCACTTGCACTAACAGGTGCAGGTGCTGGAAATTATACTTTAAGTAATTACACTACAACATTTGAAATTACCCCAAGAATACTTAATTCTTCAGGCACAAGAGTCTATGATGGTTCAACAAGTGCAAATGCTTCAGATTTATCGTTATCAAACCTAGTTGGCTCTGAAACTTTAAATCTCTCAGGTTCAGGCACTATATTATCTGCTGCAGTACAAAATGGTAAAACAGTAAGTAAAAATACTCTTTCATTGTCTAATAATTCAGGTCAAGCAAGTAATTACACTCTTGACGGAGGGACTCATACTTTCAATGTGACAAAAAGACCGATAACACTCTCTGCAAGTAGAGTTTACAATGGTACTAACGTTCTTGATGGTACAGACATCTCTACTACATTTACATATAGTAATGTTGTTGGTTCAGAGATTTTGTCACAGACTGGAACAGGAACAGTTTCAAGTGCTAATGTAGGATCAGGTAAAGCGGTTACAGTTGTTAATTTGGCTCTGGTTGACGGATCAGGTGCAGCTGAAAACTATAATTTAACTACGACAACACTTAGTATTACTGGAAGACCAGTCAATCTTGAAGGAACAAGGGTTTATGATTCTACTACGGTGGCCTCGGCATCTGATTTGGCAACAATAAGTAATTTGATAGGCTCTGAAACACTTGTATTATCTGGAAACGGTGCCATAGGGAATAAAAATGTAGGAGATTCTAAATCGTTATCCGATGTCAGCGGATTGTCGCTTGGCAATGGTTCAAATGGAGGATTAGCAGCTAATTATACATTATCTGGTGGAACACATTCACTCAGTGTAACTAGAAGACCGGTGACAATAGTTGGAACAAAAATATACGATGGGTTGACGACGGTTTCAAACTCTGCAATTACATCAATCAATAATCGAGCTGGAAGTGAAACTTTATCCCTAACAGGATCAGGGACCATTAGTTCAGTTGGGGTAGGGTCAGGTAAAACAATTTCATTAGGTACATTAAGCTTAGCAGATAATTCAGGTTCTGCTTCTAATTATGAATTAGCCTCTGGGACATTCGGCGTTACAAAAAGAGATGTAACCTTTGTGGCTAGTCGGGTTTATGACGGAACAACAAATGCTAATTCTTCGAATTTTACAGCAACTTTTAGCAATCTGGCTAGTGGAGAAAACTTAAACTTAACAGGAAGTGGAACGGTTGCTTCTAAGAATGTTGCTTCAGGTCAATCAATCACACTCGGGAGTATTTCACTTGCTGATGGCAATGCAGCTGCTAGTAACTACAACTTAACTTCGGCGACCTTAGATATAAATAAAAGACCACTAGGTATAAATGGTTCGCGTGTTTATGACTCTACATCCACGGCATCTGCGTCAGACCTAACAACAGTTTCTAATCTGGTGGGCTCAGAAACAATTTCACTATCAGGGAATGGTGTTATGGTGAATTCAAATGCAGGAGATTCAAAATCAATTACTAATATAAGTGGATTATCGCTTGGTAATGGATCAAATGGAGGTTTAGCTGCTAATTACACATTGACAGGTGGAACACAAACAATGAGTGTTACAAGGAGACCAATAACAATCAGTGGATCGAGATTTTATGACGGAACTACAACTGTCAGTGGTTCAGATATATCAACATTTAATAACCGATCCGGGAGTGAAACACTAGGAATTACAGGATCTGGATCAATATCAACCGCAATTGCAGGTTCAGGAAAATCTATTTCTTTAGGTACACTTGAATTAATTGATGGAAGTGGATTAGCATCAAATTACTCTTTGGCAAGTGGAACGTTCACTGTAAATGCTCGTCAGTTAAATGTATCTGGATCGAGGGTATATGACAACACAACAGTGGTAAACGGTTCTGATTTAGCGATAACAACAGGGGTAGGATCAGAAATAATTACATTATCTGGACAAGGAAGTGTCAGTAACGCAAATGTAGCAAATAATAAATCGGTTACACAAAACACTCTTAGTCTTGTAAGTTCTAGTGGAAGCGCATCTAATTATTCTATGGGGACAATCTCATTAAATATTACGAAACGACCAATTAACATAAGTCTAGAAAAAATCTATGATGGAACTCTAGATGCACCCGCAACTGGTTTAAAGTCCAACGGAATAACGAATACTGTGGCAGGCCAAACACTTTCATTAAGTGGAAACGGAGAAATGTCGACTTCAGGTGTTGGTGTGGGAAAAACGGTAACAAATATAGGTACACTTAGTATAGGGAATGGTTCAGGCGCTGCTGCTAATTATACATTATCAGGAGGAACTCACATTATTGAAGTAACTCCGAGATCAATAACGGCATCAGGAAGTAGATCTTATGATGGAACAAACTCAGTTCAAGGAAATGTATTTGATTCATTCACAAATACTGTTGGTTCAGACACCGTGACACTTTCTGGCACAGGTACAATCAATTCAGTAGGTGTTGGTTCAAAATCAGTTACAATTGGGTCATTAGTTTCAGCTCATCCTAACTATTCACTTACTGGTGCATCAATTGATGTGACAAAAAGACCAATCAATCTTACAGGAAGTAGAGTCTCAGAAAATAATCCGTCTCTTATTATTTTGGCAGATGAATTGTCTATGACAACGGTAGGAGGTGAAGAATTAACGCTTTCAGGATCTGGGACTATTACTGTTAATAAACCTGGAACAACTCAGCCAATATCTTTAGGTACATTATCTTTTGCAGATGGAAGTAATGGTTTGGCGTCTAATTACACATTTTCAGGTGGAACATTTATAATGATCCTCAAACATAAATTAACTTTTGTACAAAGAATAAGAAAAATACTTGATGTTGGGCGTTCTGGCAAAAATTTAACCCTTTTACCAGCGCGTACATCTCACAGAAAAATGCCAGCCGTAGCGGAGAAGATTAAAATTTCCACTCCAGATCAATCTATTACAGTTGCTCCTTGTATTCTTCAGAACGGTCTATGTAATTAGAAATATAAGAGCACATGCTGTCATTATTGAATTCAAAAAAAGTTAGATCATGGTGTTTCTTTGATTTTGGAATATCAAGTTATCCAACTCTTATTTTAACTTTTTTTTATGGAGCATTTTATGCAAAAGAAATTGCAACTAACTCTACTATAGGAACAAGCCTCTGGGGTTATGCCCTGTCATCAGCAAGTATTATATGTTTTTTGATTTTGTCTTTTATTTTAATTTTTGGAAGATCATTATTTAAAAAAATAAAAGTTATTACATTTGAATTTTTTTTTTTCCTGATGATTTTTTCATCATTTACTTTATTTTTTTTTGATCAAAATTCAAACCATATTACACCTCTAATTATAGTGGTGATTTCTTTCGTCTCATTTGAGATTGTAAATCTTTTTTATAATATTGCTCTTTTTAAAGTTAAAAGTAAGAACAATGAAGGAGCACTTTCTAATCTTGGTTGGGCCTTTGGGTATCTAGGAGGGTTAGTATCATTATTTTTGGTTTATATGTTGTTAAAGTTAACAATTAACCAAGATTATAAACTATTTGATTTGTCAGTTTTTACTCTGATCGGTCCTTTTGTAGGATTATGGACTGGAATTTTTGGATATTCTCTTTTCAATTATTTAAGAAAAGTAAATTTTTCAGCACCAGATATTTTAGAACTCGTAAAAAATTTAAAGTCTGAAAATTTGTACAAATTTTTAATAAGCTATTTTTTTTTTAATAATGCTGTTATTTCTATTTTTGCTTTCGCAAGTATGATTGCAGCTTTTCTATTCGGATTATCCGAATCTGAAATCTTGTTTTTAGGAGTTTTTATTAATCTATCCGGAATTATTGGATGTCTTATTGTAGGGAAATTTGAGGATAAGATTGGTTCTTTAAAAACAGTCAAGATTTGTATTATTGCATTATTAGTTTTAACATCTGTACTCTTTTTTATTGGAGACATAATTAGTTTTTGGATAGTGGCAATATTAATAGGGTTCTTTATTGGTCCAATTCAGGCATCAAGCAGAAGTTTTTTAGTCAAAAAGATAAGATCACACAATCAAATGTCAGCATTTAGTTTATATTCAATGTTTGGTAATTTGTGTTCAGTACTTGGTCCCTTCCTAGTTGGACTTACGATTGATTTTAGTGATTCAATAAAGTTAGGAATTCTCGTTATCCCTCTTTTCTTTCTAATATCTTTGATTCCTTTTATAAAATCACACTTCAAAATTAGTGCTTAAAGTGTCTTTTTCCAGTAAATATTAACGGAATTTTAAATTTATCAGCTGTATTTACTACTATTTCATCATTTTTTGATCCTCCGGGTTGGATAATACCCACTACGTTGTTATTTGAACATAGTTTTACAATATCTGGAAATGGGAAGAAACCGTCTGAGGCCATCACTGACTTGACTTTTTTAAAGTTTAATTTTTTTCTGTTTATTGCTTGCTTCGCAGCATCAAGTCGGTTTGTCTGACCAACACCAATACCAACGGTTGATAAATTATTAGCCAATACTATTGCATTGGAATTAAGATATTTTGAAACTGTAAATGCAAAAATCATATCCTCAACAAGTTTATCATTTGGTTTCTTTTTGGTTTTAATTATTAAGTCCTGCAATTTTATGTTTTCATTATCTTTTTCTTGTATTAAGAGGAAATTTCTTGTTGATTTTATGTGATAAGGGGTTTCAGTTCTGCTTTGTCGAAATTCTAATAAAATAAGGTTTTGTTTTTGAAACAAGAGTTTTTTGGCTTCATTAGAGAATTGTGGAGCAATTACAACTTCTGTAAAAATATTATTTATTTTTTTTGCAGTTTTTAGTGATACAGTTTTATTAAATGCCACTATTCCTCCAAAAGCACTTACTTTATCACATTTTAATGCTTTCGAATAAGCTTCATCCTGCTTTTGATGTAAAGCAACACCACATGGATTTCCGTGTTTAAGAATAACACAGGATGATTCCTTAAATTGTTCTGCTAACTCAATTGCAATTTCCACATCACATATATTATTGTAAGACAAATCCTTTCCTGAAATTTTTTTAAATTTATTTCTTGAGTACTCGAATACAGCTGCTTTTTGATGGGGGTTTTCTCCATATCTTAATTGCGAAATTTGTTTTATCGGTATTGCACCCTTAAATGCACTAAAAGTTTTTTTATCTTTGTTAAACCAGCTTGATATTTTTGAATCATAATAGGCTATGTTCTCAAATGCTATTTTTGCACAATTTCTTCTAAATGATTTTGATGTACTATTGCCGCATTTATTTATTTCATCTAAGAAGCCTTTATATTGATCAGGGTCAGATAACACTGTTACATTCTCAAAATTTTTAGCAGCCCCTCTAATTAAGGTTGGGCCTCCTATATCAATATTTTCAATACAATCTTCTTCTGAAACTTTGGAATTATTCGATATTTTTTCAAATGGATAAAGATTTACCACCACAAGATCAATATTAGTTACCCCTAATTTCTGTAATTCTTTTTGATGCTTCGTACAATCTTTCTTTGCAAGAATTCCTGAATGGATAAATGGATGCAAAGACTTAACTCTACCGTCTAGAATTTCATTAAACTTTGTGAAATCTGAGATATCGATAACTTTAATTTTTGAACTATAGTTTCTTAAAAATTCTGAGGTGCCTCCAGTGCTTAATACTTCAATTTTAAAATTGATAAAATATTCTGCTAAAATATCTAAATAGTTTTTATTTGAAACTGATACAATTGCTTTCTTAATTTGATTAGTTTTCATCTTTAGAATATTCCGGTAACAGATCCCTAAAAATTTTTATATTATTATTCTTACCATGACTTTGAATTTCTAAAACCAGTTTATTAAAACTTTCTATCTCTACGTTAAAGAGTTTGCTATTTGTAGATAATATCCCATCAACGGTAGTTTTGGAAATTTTTTCATTATTGAAGAAGAGTTGTTCATTCATTTTCTCTCCTTTTCTTAAGCCTGTATATTCAATTTTTATTTCATCTTCGGTTCTTCCTGATAAAAGAATCATTCTTTTGGCTAGGTCTTTAATGAATATGGAATCACCCATTTCTAGAATATATATTTCACCATTTTCTTTTACTTTTAACTGAGATGAAATTAAAACCAACTCTACCGCTTCTCTTATAGTCATAAAATATCTTTTAACTTTTGGATGAGTGATTGTGATAGGACCTCCATGATTAATTTGTTTTTCAAACAAAGGGACCACTGAACCGGTTGAGCCTAACACATTCCCAAATCTCACTATTGTGAAAATAGTTTCCTTTGAATTTTTAGATATTTTTTGGATGTATTTCTCACAAAGTCTCTTAGAAGCTCCCATTACATTTGACGGATTTACTGCCTTATCAGTTGAAATAAAAATCATTTTTTTTAATTTCAAAAGTTTACAAAGTTGACATAACTTGACAGTTGCTAAAAAGTTTGTTTTCAATGCCTCTAATGGTTCGTCTTCAACAAAAGTTATATGTTTGAGAGCTGCAGTATGAAAAATATAATCTGGTTTATGAAATGATAAGATATCTTCCATTTTTTTTGTATCTCTAATATCTGTTAAACTCGCTAAAGTATTTTTTGTGAGAACAGAAGAAATTTTAAATAAACTATATTCATTTTGTTCTAATAGAATTAAAAGTTTAGGTTTTAATCTATAAATTTGTTTGCTTAATTCACTTCCAATGCTTCCACCAGCTCCAGTTACAAGAATTTTTTTTCCAGAAATATCTTTAAGCATATTTGGATCATTTACTTTTTGTTTTCTTCCTAGTACATCCTCAATAACAATTGGATTCGCCTCAAATCTATTTGAAGATTCTTTGCTTGAAAGATCAGAAATTTTCGGAAGCATCCCAATTGCAAGACCGTTTTGTTGAGAAAAAATATATATTAATTCTAAGACTTTTGGCTTTGTTTTTGGATCAGAGATTATTATGCGTTGAGGCAACTTATCGGTTGAACTTTTTTTTAAGAAACTTGTTACAGATTCAATTCTATGAATCGAGGCTATTATTGGAATATTGTGTATTCTTCTTCCAACTGCATTTTCTTTTAGTCCAATTAGACCTATCACCTCGTAGGGAGAATCATTATTTTGTTTTGTAAATCTAATAAAATTTTCTGCAGATGAGTTGTCACCAAAAACTAAAATAGGAATTTTCTTTAATTCATTTTTTTTTAAATAATCCTTAAATATTCGATAAATTACCCTTGGTCCAGTTACGCCAAAAATTGAGATAATAAATAAAAAGATAGGAAATGATCTTGGAATATTCTCAAGCCTAAAGATGATAAAAAATATACCGATTAAAATTAGCGTTGAAATCAGTACACTCTGAATGATCGACTTTATTTCATGTAATGAAGCATACCTCCATATACCATGATATAAACCCATATACTTTAGAAGAAAAATATTTGTAAAGGAAAAGAAGAATTGGAAATACCACAAGTCTTTATAAAGAATCATTGCATTTGTTAAATCTAGTCTTATCCATAGTGCCAAGAAAAAAGAAATTGCAAAAATTAAGAAGTCATGAAGAATTGTTAATAATATTCTTGAGCTCATTCGTATTTCCTTGAATTGAAAAATAATAATAATGAGGTTGTTAGGAAAATCGCTAATATTAATGAGATTATAGGAAAATTAATAGAGGCAACAGATAGAAGTAGTAAAAAAAAATTTAATAAAGTAATTTTCTTCAAAACATACGAATGAGAAAATCCTTTTCTCAAGATTTTTTGATAGAAGTGACTACTATGAGCTTGAAAAATATTTTGCCTGTTTATGATTCTAATCAACAATGTTATTGATGAGTCTAATAAATAATACATAATTATTATAAGAAATGGAGTTACAAGACCAGTTTTTATAATATTGTATATTATTATAAATCCAACTAAAAATCCAATTGGTACTGAACCAACATCCCCTAAAAAAATTTTAGCAGGAGGCTTATTAACTATTAAGAAAGCCAAAAAAATAGCAAAAAGAATCAAACTAAAATAAAGAAAATTAATCTCAATAATACCGATTATTGCTAAAACATTTGTAAAAATAGATAAACTTATTACCTGAACGCTTGTAATTCCATCCATGCCATCCATAAAATTAAATAAATTGATGATCCATACCCAGGACAATGATAGAAAAAAAAAGATCAAAATTAGTTTTAAAAAAGAATAATCAAATGGAATAAAATTTAGAATTTTAAGTTGAACTAATATATTAATTTCGTCTTTGAACATGATTAACGATGAAATTACGCAAAATATTTGAAATAACAGTCTTAATCTTGAACTAATATTTTTTAAATCGTCTAGAAATGAAATTGCTGTAAGTATTAATGTAAATCCGAAAATAAGGAACCAAGTATTACTTAAAGTATTTTCTAAAAAAAATACTAATAAAGTTGCAAATATGACAAGTGGTATTAATATTAAGCCAGCTCCTTTCGGCTTGGGTTTTTTATGGTTACTTCTATCCGACGGAATATCAAGTAATCTAGAATTTTTAAATAAGTCAACTGAGCTTTTTAATATTAAAGAAGTTGCCAAATAGACAAATATAGTAACAATCAAGCTCATACTTAATTAGAATCTACTACAATCAGTGTCAGTGATGAAAGAAAAAAAAATTGCAGTCCTTGGATTAGGTTACGTTGGGTTGCCACTAGCTGTTGGATTATCTTCATCTTATAAGATTATAGGTTTTGATATCAGTTTGAATAGAATTAGTCAACTTATCAAGGGAATTGATGAAACTCTAGAGATAGAAAAGGACAGGCTAAAAAAATGTTTAAAGAATAATTTAAGATTGACTAATAACTTCGAAGAAATATCGGAATGTAATATTTTTATTGCAACAGTACCAACTCCCATAACAAAGAAAAAAAATCCAGATTTTGGACCACTTAAGAGTGTATGTAATACTATTTCAAAAATTCTTAAAAAAGGAGATATAGTTGTTTTTGAGAGTACAGTTTATCCTGGTGCAACCGAAGAAATTTGTGCTCCAGAATTGGAAAAAAACAAGCTATCACTAAAATCAGGTGTTGATTTCTTCTTGGGTTATTCACCTGAGAGGGTTAATCCAGGTGACAAGGTTCATACTATAGATAAAATTGATAAAGTTGTTGCAGGACAAAATAAAAAAGTTGAGAAAATTTTGAAAGACATTTATTCAAAATTAACCAAGGGAAACATTTTTATAGCAAAAAATATTAAGGTTGCTGAAGCATCTAAGGTAATAGAAAACGCTCAGAGAGATATTAATATTGCTTTTATTAATGAAGTTGCAAAAATATGTAACAAGTTAAATATTAGTGTATTTGATGTTTTAAAGGCCTCTTCGACAAAATGGAATTTTTTGTCTTTTCAACCAGGGCTTGTTGGTGGTCATTGCATAGGAGTTGATCCTTATTACCTGTCACATAAATCAAAAAGTCTTGGCATAGATCCAAAAGTAATTTTATCAGGGCGTAAAACTAATGATGAGATGCCAACCTATTTAGCAAAAATAATAAACAAAATTACCAAAACTCGTTCCAAAATTTTATTTCTGGGAATAACATTCAAAGAAGATGTTCCTGATTTAAGAAATTCTAAATCTTTTGACTTAATAAAATCGTTAAAAAATTGTAAACACAAAGTTTATTTGCATGATCCTTTTGTTAAAGATAAAAAACATAAAATTATAGATTTTGACTCAATAAAGAAATATCAATTCGATGGAATCGTTATTGCGGTGCCTCATAAATTTTATATAAATAAAATAAATAAAATTAAAAACTTTTTAAAACCAGATGGATTTATTTTCGATATTAAGGGAAGGCTAAACCTAAATAGTAAAGATAAGATAAATTATTGGTCCTTATAAATTTATTTTATTAATCTAAATAACCATCTTATTTTTTTTTCTTTTGTAATTTTGTCTTTAATTAAAATGTGCTGATTGGGTTGTACTATCTTATTTTCGCCGAGATAAATACCATCCTCGACTTCTATTTTTGCCTCTGAACACACAAACTCCCAACCTATATTATTTTTCAATCTCAAAACAACTTTTTTTTTACTAGTTGTTACATTTAATTCAATACTAGGATGTATATGAAATCTTATAAATACATTGTGATTTTTATCTTCACTAAATTTATTAGATGTACCAAAAGAATCTGCACCTCTTATAATGTAATTATTTAGATCAAGATGAACCAATCTTTTATGAATAAGCCCAAATATATCTTTGTATCCAGAGTGAGAGGAATTGATCCAAATATTATCCTTTTGTTTGAAAATTTCTGATTCTACATTCGCTATCCTTGTGGTTGTATCTTTATTAAAAAAGATATCTGATGAATTAATTTCATTGATATTAAGTGTACTATGTGCAGCTGTTGATCTCATAGCATCATTCCAATCCCTATTATTTACAAAAGGTGACCCGCAATTCACTACAATTTTTTCGGATAAATATGAAAGTTCAAATGATAATGAACCGGCATGAGTTTTTTCTCTTGTAGGTGAACCGCAATCCATCAAAAATAGAAGTTTGTTTTTTGATATCCTATAAAAATCTGAAAATTTTGAAACTATTGGCAACTTAACTTTGTTATTTGCTTTTTTTAAAACATTATTAATTTTTTTAGGAAGTACAAAATCATATTTATTAAATATTGAAAGATGGCCATCACCAATTCTAAAAAATTTAAGTATTGTACTCATTTCAGATATTTTACGATTGATTTCAAATGGAACTTCCTTTTTAAAATTACCTAAAAAATTTCTTATATCCAACAAAGAGCAAAGGAAAAAGAAATGCTCACTTGGTGATCTCAAGTAGTGAACTCCATCTTCCAGAATAGTTTTTTTAATAAGTGTATTGAGCTGGTCAATAATATATGAATAGTTTTTTTTTTGGTTTTCAAAACAAAGTGTTGATAATATTAAAGATTTTACAGTAAATATATTTTCTTCTTTATGATTAAAGGAATTAAGAAGTAATACACATTGTTTATTAATATTCTTTGCAAATTTTTTTTGAAAACTCTCATTAGCTGTTTCAAAAAAAAAAGAAAGGTTTGTTAATAAATAGAAAATTCTTTTTGCTAGAACATCTTCACTCCAAATATGCTTATTTGAGTAATCAGAATCCTCCATCCAGTCTAGGATTTTTTTTCTTAAGAATAGTCTTGCTTGATTGGTTCCAACTGCTCGAACATCAGGGATCCACATAAAGCTATTAAGATAGTTATTCCATGATTGACTCCCATGGTTTCTTTTCCAAACCTCCTCATCGATAAATATTGTTTCTTTCTGATAGTTAAGAAAACCATCAATAATTTTTAACCCATTTGATTTACTTCCAGTCCAGAGGCTTTCAGGGTTATATTGAATTTTTTCATCAATTTTTTTATTAATTATAAAGTTATAAAGATCACTTTTAAAAAAAAATATTATTTTTAGTTTTTTTAAAAGGTTGATCATGATCTTATTTTTTTTTTAGTGCTGCTATAAAAAACCCGTCTAAACCATCTTTAAACTTCTCATTGTCGGGGAAGAGTTGCAACATACCTTTAAAAATTTCTCCAAGCTTTGCATGTTCACTATCTAGTAATACAAACTCAAAATTATTATTTTTTCTCAAGAACCCCTCAATTAATTTTGGGCCTTCTTTAGAGTGAATTGAGCAAACACAGTACAATATATATCCTCCCTTTTTGACCAAACTTACTGATTTTTCAAGTATTTTTCTTTGCTTTATCACTAATTTCTCTAGATTTACACTTTTATCCATTATAAGAATTTCTGGTTTTTTTCGTATGAGACCTGAAGCTGTGCATGGCGCATCAATAAGAATACAATCAAATAATTTGTTTGATTTAAAATTTAAAATGTCTTTATTCAAAATATTGGTTTTATAATTTAATCTTTTTAAATTTTCCTTTAGCCTTCTAGTCCTTCTTTGAGAAATTTCTAGTGAAGTTACTTGAAAACCCTCTTCTATAAGCTGAAAAGTCTTTCCTCCAGGAGCTGCACCAATTTCTAAAACAGAAATATTATTTTTTTTAGATTTTTTAAACATTGAAGATATTATATTTACAGGTATGGTTGCAGAAAGGCTTTGTACCCACCAAAAACCTTCTTTAAAAAAAGGTTTTTTATCAATTGGTCCATCATTATTCAACCTTATAACTTGATTATGAATAAACCTTCCATTGAGAATTTCTTCCCAATTCTCTTGTTTGTGGTAACGTCTTTTTATCTTGATATCAGTTGCCGGTTCATCAACGATACTTTTAGCAATTTCATGAAGTTTCTTTTTCCCAAAGGATTTTAGAATGTCATTTTTAATCCATTTTGGAATATTTATTTCAGTTCTTGTTTTTTTCATTATTTCTATTTTATGTCTACAAATATTTCTTAACAGAGCATTGACAAATTTATCGAGATTATATTTTTTTGAAATTTCGACAGCAGTATTCACAGCGGAGTATTCCCTCACATTTAGAAATAAAATTTGACAGATTGATATCCTTATTAGATTTAGGATAAAATTATTGTTTTTTTTTAAAGGTTTTTTAATAAACGTAGTTATTATTTCCTGTATTTGACCATTTCTTCTTAAGGTATTTAAAATGATAAATCTAACAAAAGCTTTATCTCTAGAATCCAACCTGCTAAAATCTTTATTATTGGTAATAGAGTTTTCAAAAAAATGATAACTAGAGTGTATTTCAGTTAAAATTTGAGCTGCTATTTCTCTAGAATTCGTCAATTAAGTATAGAAATAAAAAAAATATTAATTAAGTTAGTATCATGAATAAAATAATTAGACAAAAAAAAATCAATAAGAAAAAAACGGATAAGGTTAAAGAGATTGGAGGCCCTTCTGGTCCTGAACCAACAAGGTATGGAGATTGGGAAAAAAAAGGCATATGTTACGACTTTTAGTTGCCTACCTGTTTTTTAATAATTCTTGAACAACTTCTGGTTCATTTAATGTTGATGTGTCTCCTATTGAATCCTCTTCATTACAAGCAACCTTCCTCAATATCCTCCTCATTATTTTCCCAGAACGTGTTTTAGGCAAGTTTGGAGCCCACTGAATTACATCCGGAGCAGCAATCGGTCCTATAACTGATCTTACCCATTTAACCAATTCTTTTTTTAGATTTTCAGAATATTCTTCGCCTTTCATTAATGTTACATAAGCATATATACCCTGTCCTTTGATAGAATGGGGATAACCAACAACTGCAGCCTCGGTAACTTTCTCGTGAAGCACAAGTGCACTTTCAACCTCAGCTGTCCCAAGTCTATGTCCTGATACATTAATAACATCATCAACTCTTCCGGTAATCCAGTAATACCCATCTTCATCTCTTTTGCATCCATCTCCGGTAAAATATTTCCCTGAGAAAGAAGAGAAATAGGTGTCAACAAATCTTTTGTGATCATTGTAGACTGTCCTCATCATTCCGGGCCATGATGTCGTAATACAGAGATTTCCTTCGCATGATCCTTCAAGTACTTTCCCATCATTATTAACTATTTCTGGTTGTACTCCGAAAAAAGGAAGTGTTGCTGACCCAGGTTTTAATGGAGTGGTTCCGGCAATAGGTGAAATCAAAGTTGCTCCAGTCTCTGTTTGCCACCAAGTATCAATAACTGGACAATTTTTACCCCCTACAATCTCATAATACCATTTCCATGCTTCTGGATTGATAGGTTCTCCAACAGTGCCAAGGATTCTCAATGATGACCGTTTGGACTTTGTTACGAATTCATCCCCTAATCCCATAAGTGCTCTTATCGCTGTAGGTGCAGTGTAAAAAATACTTACATTGAATTTATCAACGATATTCCAAAATCTTGATGCAGAGGGGTAGGTAGGAACACCTTCAAACATCAATGTGGTTGCACCGTTACATAACGGACCATAAACTATATAAGAATGACCTGTGACCCAACCCACATCTGCGGTACACCAATAAATATCGTCATCTTGTAAGTTGAATATTATTTTATGACTTAATGAAGCATGAAGAAGATAACCCGCACTTGTGTGAAGCACACCTTTGGGCTTTCCTGTAGAACCTGACGTATACAAAATAAATAATGGATCTTCTGAATTTTGCTCTTCAATATCACATTTTTCCGATTGGTTTTCTACCAGTTCATGATACCAAATATCTTTTTCTGATTCAAAATTTTCAGTGGAGGTGGTTCTTTTAACGACTATAGTTTTTTTTACGCCTTTGTATCCCTTAAGTGCTGATTTTACATTAGATAGTAAAGGAATTTTTTTCCCACCTCTCAAGCCTTCATTGGCTGTAATTACAAACGAGGATTCACAATCTTCTATTCTATTTCTTAATGATTCTGGGGCGAATCCCCCAAAAACTACTGAATGAATTGCTCCAATTCTCGCACAAGACAACATAGCAATTGCTGCTTCAGGTATCATTGGTAAGTAAATAGTTACTCTATCACCTTTTTGCACACCCAAAGATCTCAATCCGTTTGAAAATTTGCAAACCTCCCTGAAGAGTTCATTATAGGAAATTTTTCTAGATTCATTAGGATCATCAGATTCCCAAATAATTGCTATTTTTTCACCTTTTTTTTCTAAGTGCCTGTCTAGACAATTGTACGCAACATTTAATGTTCCATCTGAGAACCATTTTACTGAAACTTGATCAGTGAATTTACTTTCCTTGATTTTAGAGAACCGCTTAATCCAGTCAAGAGAATCTGCTTTTTCCTTCCAAAATAATTCTGGCTCATTAATTGACCTTGTATATTCTTTTTTATAATCCTCAAATGATAGGAAGGAAGTTTTAAGAGTATTTTCAATTGAACTTTTCATTTTAATCCACCAAGATTTTTGATATCAAAGAAGAATCATATGTGTCAATATTAATTAATGTAAACATTTAACTAAAGAACCTTTTTAAATCTAGTTATTTGCAAATCTTTAAAAAGATTTACTTCATTGTAGGGATCTTTTTTTAAGATGGAGTTAACTTGATTTAGATTATTAAAATCTAAAATTAAAACTGTCCCACATGGTAAATCTTTTTTGTCTAAAATGGGGCCAGCTAAAATAACTTTATCTCCAATGCCTTTAAGATAATTAATATGCTTTTCTCTTGTTGCAAGTCTCAATTCAAGAGAATTTTCTTTATCTATACAGGTAACTAAAAAGGCCATTAGTTTTCGAATTGCAAAGGCCTTGAAAGCAAGTTAGAGATTATACAATCAGCTTCTGTGCCTTTTATTATTTCATTAATTGAATTACATAGCGGAAGTTCAACATTATAAATTTTTCCTAGGTTGCAAATACTTTGACATGATTCAACTCCCTCTAAAACATAGTTTTTCTTGAATTGAGCTAGTTTTTTTCCTTTTGCCATTTCATATCCTAATTTTGTATTTCTTGATTTTAACGAGGAACATGTAAGTGTCAAATCACCAATTCCAGATAACCCATAAAAAGTATTTCTTTTTGCTCCCATTTTAAGACCAAGTCTAACAATTTCTGAAATTCCTCTTGTAATAATTGCTGCTTTTGCATTTTCACCGAGATTTTTTCCTTTTACTAGACCACAGGCAATTGCAATAACATTTTTCATTGCTCCTCCGAGTTGTGTCCCAATTATATCGTTATTGAAATAGATTCTAAAGTTTTTAAGAGATATTAACTTGGATATATTCAATGTTGTAGATTTCTTTGAGGAGGACAATACTGAAGCTGAGGGTTTTCTTGCAATAATTTCTGAAGAGAAATTAGGACCAGAAAGGACTGCTGTTTTGTTATATGGAAAAATATCTTTTATAACCTCACTCATAAGCTTGTTAGTCCTTTTTTCTACACCCTTACAGCAAATGATGAAAGTAGACTTTTGTTTTCCAGTTGTTCTTTTTAATGATTTAAGATTTTCTCTAATTGTTTGTGAGGGAATTGCTAAAAATATAAAATCTAAATCAACTAAGTCGCTAAATTTTTCAGTTAAATTTACTTCATTATTATTAAATTTTTTTTTAGCTATTCTTTTATTTCTACATTTAATAAGAATATTTTTTTTTTTAAATATCTTAAATAGTGCCTGAGCCCAGGTACCAGAGCCTATTATGCAGACTTTGTTCATAATTTATCTATTCTCCACCGAGGTTTTGGAGGAAAATGAATCCGATTACCTTTTTTACCATTGGCCAGTATTTCTAAACCTGCCCAAGCAATCATAGTTGCATTATCTACACAAAGATTTTTATCTGGAGCGAAAAAGGATATTTTTTTTTTTTTACACATCTTTTTAAATTTTGATCTTAAAAAAAAATTAGAAGCAACACCACCAGAAAGAATGAAATTATTGATGTTATATTTTTTTTTTAAATGATTAATTGAAAGTTCAACTTTTTTAATCAAGCATTCTGTAATTATTTGTTGAAACTCAAAAGCGAGATCAGCTTTTTGGTTATTATTTATACCCTTTTCAATTAATCTTCTAACGGATGTTTTTAGACCAGAAAATGAAAGATCAAATGTCATTTTATTTATTAAGGGTTTTGGAAGTTTAAACTTATATTTTCCCTTGCTTTTTTTTGCTAGATTTTCAATTATGGGTCCACCTGGATAGCCATACCCAAGAATTCTTGAGGTTTTGTCAAAAACTTCACCCACAGCGTCGTCTAAAGTTTCACCAATAACCTTAAATTTGTTGAAGTTTTTAGCAAGAATAATTTGGCAATGTCCTCCAGACACAAGCAAACATAAAAAAGGAAAATCAATTTTTTTTTTCATTCGTGATACCAAAATATGACCCTGAAGATGGTTTATTGACAGAAAGGGTTTTCTTGATCCAATGGCCAAAGCCTTTGCATAATTTGACCCAACAAGTAAAGCTCCAAGTAGACCTGGTCCTGTTGTAGCAGCGAATGCGTCCATCTTGTCATATTGGAGGTTACATAATTTTAATGATTTTTTTACTAACCAGTCAAGATTATTACTGTGTTCTCTAGAAGCCAGTTCTGGAACAACCCCACCAAATTTTTTATGTTTTTTAATTTGAGAAAGCGTCTGTTCGGCCAAAACATTTCCAAAAGAGCTGTTTTTTTTCTTCTCTACTATTGAGACAGATGTTTCATCACAACTTGTTTCAATTCCTAGTACTATCATTTTAAGATTTATAAAAGTAAAATATTATAATAATTTAATCATACTAAAATAAAATGAATTTCATGAATACTAGTTTTGAAAATATAGTAATTGGTTCAAGAATAAGTTTGCTTGCAAAGGAGCATATAAAGATATTTGAAACGAATTTTCAAAAAAAATTTGGTAAATTAAAAATAAAAATCTTTAGGAAGTATTTTAAAACCTCTGGAGATAAATTTTTAGATAAAAAAATTTCTGCTATCGGAAATAAAGGTTTATTTACAAAGGAAATTGATGAAGCATTATTAAATAATCAAATAAATATAGGTATACATTCATTAAAAGATCTTCCAACAGAATTACCTGAAGGTCTTGAGATTGGAGCAGTTTTAAAAAGAGAGAACTTTAACGAAGCACTGATTTCGTTTAAAAATATAAAGCTTGAGGATTTAAAAAAAAACGCCACAGTAGGAACTTCTTCAGTCAGAAGAGCAATGCAATTGAAAAAAAAAAGATCGGATTTAATAATAAAGGACATAAGGGGTAATGTTGACACAAGAATAAGAAAACTTAGAGAAAGAAAATTTGATGCAATTATGTTAGCATGCGCTGGTTTAAAAAGGCTTAAGATTTCATATCCATATCAAATTATAGATCCTAGAAGAATTCTACCTGCTCTGGGTCAAGGTGTTATCGCTTTAGTCGTGAAGAGTTCTCATAAAGAGATTAAGAAAATTGTTAAACAACTTAATCACGAAAAGACTTTTATCGAAATTGATTGCGAAAGGATCTTTCTTAAAGCTTTAGACGGATCTTGTAAAACACCGGTAGGAGGGTATGCAAAATTAAAAACAAATGGGAACCGAAAGGAGATTTATTTCAATTACATAGCATTTTCAGATGATGGATTAAAACAAATTAAAGAAAATGTTTATCTTAGTTTTAGTAATTATAAAGCAGAGGTTTATAATTTAGGTGTTAGAGTCAAAAAAAAAATTAGTTATTAAAAAAACAAACCTTCTTTTGACGAGGCCTAAGGAGGATTCTGTAAGACTTTCATTGCTTTTTGATGAAAGCGAGTTTAATTTTTTTATTGCACCACTCATTCAAATTAAACAGAAAAGTTATAACTATGATGAAAACTGTAAATTCGATTATATATTATTTACAAGTAAAAATGGTCTTTCAAATTTCAATAATCTCAAAGAATCTGACAAAATAATAGTGATAGGTGATGGAACCTATCTTTTAGCCAAAAAGATGGGCATGAAAAAAGTAATAAATGTAAAAGGAAATACTCTGGATTTAAAGAAAAAAATAAAGCTATTATTGAAAAAAGGACAATCCATACTTCATCCAACTGAGGTAAGTTTAAATTTAGATCTCAAGAATTTCTTTATTAATCATGAATTTTATTACAATCACATTGGTTGTTATATTTCAAAAATGAAAAATTCGGATCCAGAAATATTTGAAAATTTCTTTAACTCATGCGAGGATGGTTTGATTACATTATTTTCTAGAAGAACTGCGATTTCTTTCAAAAATGAAATTTTAAAATTAAATTTACTAGAAAAATGTAAAAAAAAAAAATTTTTGGTTTTAAGCAAAGTTATTGAAAATGAACTTTTAAGTGCTGGACTGAAAAATATTTTAATAACAAAAGAGCCAAATGAAAAGAGTATGGTAGATTTAATAATTAAAACAAGCCAATAGAGACGTTAATTGACTGATAAAAAAGAAAAATCAACGCAAAAAGGAGATTTTATTGACCTAGAGGGAAGTCAATATAAAAAAAAATCGAGCTTTAATAAATATCTATTTTTTCTTATTTTTCTTATTTTTGTTACATCCTCAGTATATTTTTTCTCTGGAAAGTTCAGCGAAAATAATCTTCTTTCAAGTCTTCAAAATAAATCAATTTATAACAATGTAAACGATGTTCAACCAACTTTCAGTGATAGTAAAATTAGTACAGTTGATAAAGAAGAAATTGAAAATTTAGAGAAAATAATTGGTGAAATGAATGATGAAATATTCCAAAGTAAATTAAAAATTTCAGAAACAAATTCTTTGATTTTAGATTTAAAAAAGCAAATTAAAATTTTAGAATCTCAAAAGAGGTTAAGTTCGGATTTCTATTACGCTGAGAAATATCTAGTACTTAATGATCTCTTAAATCTAAAAAATAAGTTTGAAAATAGAGTAAACTTTGATAGTGAGCTTGAAAGACTAATTTCTAGATTTAATAATGAGCCTGAAATCAAGGCATTGATTATTTATCTTCAAGATATTGAGATTGAAAAAATAATCAATGAGTCCGAACTTTTGAATAGATTAAATCAGAGGATTGATTACTATAAACAAGATTTAGATGAATTAATAAATTTGAACCTTTATAGCGTTTCAAATAAACCAGAAGATATTTTTCAATCAACAGAAAACTTTTTTAATTACTTAAAAAGTTTATTTAACAGTCTTTATAAGATAACAAAAATTGACGAAAGATTTATCCAAGAAAAACCAAGAATTTTAAATGATGATAAACTTGTACAATCATTAAAAATGGCCAAAGAATATATAATTTTAGGGGATTTAAATAAATCAATTAAAATCCTTTCTGATTCGTATTTCAATGATGCTTCAATTCAAGAATGGTTGGTAGATGCCGAAATCCTTAATAAAAGCAAAGATAAATTTGAACAATTAGAAATCAAATTACTTAATATAATTGGTACAGAAGTTGATTAAAGCTTTAAAATTATTTTTAATATTTGTTATAACTTCTTCCTTGATTGTTTGGCTTTATAATAACTCAGGTAAAGTCGAAATAATCTCAAATAATTATTTAATTCAAACTGATATTTTTGGTTTGAGCTTGGCTATATTTTCATTATTTTTATTAATCTTTTCTGTTTTACTCTTTTTTAGAATTTTTAAGAGTATTCCAAAAGATTTTAAATTTAAGAAAAGAGGTAAGTATCTTCAACTTGCTAACGACAGTCTCGACAATATTGCTGAGGCGATTTTATTAGGAGATCCAATAATCCTGGAAAAAAACTCCAGAAAGCTTAAAAAGTATCTTAATAATGACTTTTTCTCTTCATTTATGCTTTTTAACTCAGCTTTAATAAGTGGCGATTTAGAGGAGTCTAAAAAGTATTTAAAAATTTTAGAATCCATACCCAAAGCTAACTATATTGCTAAGAGGGCAAAAATAATTTTTTTATTTAAAAATAATAAAATTTTAGATGCTAAAAACTTACTTTTAGATCTTTGCAAAGAATACCCTAAAGATATTTGGTTCCACGATAAATTGTCCAGGATATACGCACTTGAGAAAAATTGGAAAGAAGCACATGGTTTAATTAGCAGACTACAGTCATTACCTAGTGAGAAAAAAAATTACTTCGCAAATTTAAAAATTCTTTCTGGAGAGGCACCCTTAGAGGCTTTTCAACTCTCTGAAAGTTCAATAGAGGTAGTGAAAGAAACTATGAAATATTATTTAGATAAAAATGAGTTAAAAAAAGCAATTAATGTTGTCAATAAAACATGGATGAAACTATTGTGTATTGAGATAATTGAACTTTTTATGGATTATAAGGTGCAAAGTGAAAAAGAACTTTTGCAGAGATACAAACTGATTTTGAAAAATTTGAAGAAAAATATTAATGAAAAGTCGAATGAAACAAAGCTTGCGCTTGCTTATGCTAGCTTCAAGGCATCTATATGGGGGGAATCACAAAACTTCCTTGATCAAATAGATAAGAATGAATGGGATGAGAGAGTTATTGATTTATATAGAAAAATATCTGAACAAACAAAGAAAGCTATTTTACCAATTGCAAAAATTAATTTGATCGAAAAACCAGTTTGGAAATGTACTTCATGTGAATTTCAAACTGACAGGTGGCAACTTGTTTGCAAAAATTGTAGTTCTCTTGATACAATTGTATGGAGCAAAAGTAACTATGATTTTGCAAAAGAAAGAGACTTTTTTAGAGAATTTCTACAAAACTCTTTTGGACATCTTCCAAAAATGAAGAGAGAGAATTGAAAGAAAAGGTGAAAAATTCTTTTCAAAATCAATTTCTTTTTTTTCAACTTTCTCGATGTGATAAATAATTTTTTTAATAATTAAATCATGTTTTGGAAGAATATTTAATTTATTGAAAAAGAAAATTAGGATCATATCACATGTCCACGGTCCAATTCCTTTATGGTTTGTAAGTGTAGATCTGAAATTTTTCTCCTCCAAAACAGATAAAATTTCTATATTTAAATTATTGATTTTTATCTGCTTGTAAAGATTACATATGTAGTCTTTTTTTTTTTGGGAAATCTTTATGTCCTCTAATATATGTGTCAAAGATTTCAGGCTTTTAATATTGTTAATAGAGGGACTATTAGGTTTGAATTTGTAACAAAATTTATTCCAAATTGACTGGGAAACTTTATCTGATATTTGCTGAGAAATCATTGTTTTCATTAAAAAAGCAAAAAAATCTATATTTTGTTCTTCTATTTTAAGAATACCATTTTTTTGGATATTTTCTTTAATGTATGGAAAGTTTTGGCAATTCTTAATTATGGAAAAGTGAATATCCTTAAAATTTATTTTCACTAATTAACCTTCATTATTTTTGAAGGATCATTTTTCTTATTTTTACCCTCTTTTTTAATTAAATAAATGTTTCTCGAGTAAATTAGAAATCCGCATGATTGACCAACTATGAATACAGGATCTGATTTATGAATAGCATAACTCAAAAGGATCATACTTCCCAGTAAACTAATCCACCAAAAAATATTAGGAATTATACTTTTTGATGCTCTTTCACTCACAATCCATTGGATTAGAAATCTTGAAGCAAAAATTGCTTGTCCAATAAATCCGATTATTAACCAAATTTGAGTTTTATCCATTATTTTTCTCCTTATTTATTAATATCCAAACTTTAATTAAGTCTATAATACCTATCCAGAACCTATTATTAAATGCATATTTTGAAATCCCAGCTTTTCTTGCTCTGTCGTCCACTAATACATTAAATATCTGACAATTTCTAATTTTGAATAAAGCAGGAAGAAATCTATGCATATTTTTAAAATATTTTATTTTGAGATAATCTGAACGATTAAAAAGTTTTAAGGCACACGCAGTATCATTACAATCATCCTTCAAAATATACTTCCTTACTTTATTTGCTATTTTTGAGCTTAATTTCTTAATGAAAGTGTCCTGTCTTTTTTTTCTATTTCCACAAATGAGAAAGTTTTTTTTTTTCACAGTTGGTAACTTACGCCAAAACTCAACTAAATTCTTAATTTCATATGGAGGATTTTGTCCATCACCATCGATGGTACAGATTAATTCGTTAGGTGACTTTTGAATACCAGTATACATTGCTTTACACTTTCCGAGATTTTTTTGATGGTAAACTATGATGATATTTTTTAAATTTATTTTTTTTACTTTTGTATGAAAATCATCATCACTCCCGTCATCAACAATAAGGATTTGAGGAATGCTATTTCTAAATTCATATTTTATTTCATCGATTAATTTGAAAATTGATTCTGATTCATTGAAGATTGGTATTATAATGGTAAGTTTTTTCATTTTGAATGATATGATATTCTAAATTTAATCAAGTATGTATATTAAGCAATGAATATTTCTTTTGAAAAAAAATTTTTACTATTTTTGTTATTTTGTTTTCTAATTTACCTGCAAGGAATTTTAAATTTGCCTGTTCTTGATAGGGATGAAGCTAGGTTTGTGACAGCTTCTAAAACAATGATTTTAAGTGAAGATTTTATAGATATAAAAATGGTTGAAGAAAAAAGATATAAAAAACCAATTGGTATATATTGGTTTCAAGTTGTAACTAATTTAACATTTGGTGATTATCCATACGATAAAATTTGGATTTACAGAATACCTTCTATATTAGGAATATTTTTCAGTTTTATATTAATTTTTTTTTCACTAAAACGTCTTGAAACAAAAATCACATCTTTTTTAACTGTTGTTTTTCTTATCTTCTCAATTCTGGTCATTTCTGAGATTCACCAAGCTAAAACAGATGCATTACTTTTTTTATTTATAAGTATTTGTAACCTTATTATTTATAAAATTGTAAAAGAAAAAAAAAAATCATTTACCTTCTTTTTCTGGATATCTTTGGCAATTGGAATTTTAATTAAAGGACCAATTATACTTATTTTCACTTTTGTTCCTTTACTAATTTTTTCAATCTTAAAAAAGAAAAATTATTTTTGTTATTTATGGTCTATTGGTGCATTTTCAATTTTCTTATTGATTTCTATTCCTTGGTTTATTCTAATAAATATTAAGTCTGGTGGCTTGTTCTGGAGTGAGTCAGTTGGGAATGATCTTTTTAATAAAGTCAAGGCAGGACAGGAATCACATGGATTTCCTCCTGGTTATTATTCTTTACTTATTTTCCTATTTTTTTGGCCAGGTTGTATTTTTATGTTAAATACAATTAAGAATATTAAACTGAATTTAAAAAAAACTTTTAGAGAAGATGATTATACATTTTATCTAATAATAAGTTTTATTATTCCATTTTTAATATTTGAATTAATACCGACAAAACTTCCTCACTACGTTTTTCCATCATATCTCCCTCTTAGTATTTTGGTCGCAAGAAATGTTGAAAAAGCAAATTTTAGTAAAGAACTCTTAAATTTCTCATCAATACCTTTAATACTTTTTCCTATTTCTATTTTGGGAACAATAATATTTGCAATATTCGAATACTCTCATATTGACAAGTTTTTTTTAATTAACTCCGCTATTTTGACCTCACTGATTTTAGCCTTATTATGGTTCAGAAAAAAAAATAATGTAAAAAATTTGATTATATTTTCAGCTATTTTTCAGATTACTACCTTTTTAATACTAGTATTTTTCTTAATACCAAAATTGGACAAGTTTTGGATTTCAAAGAGGATAAATAATATAATAACAAAATATGAAAATGACGTTGACCAAACTTTTACTTTTGGTTTTAATGAGCCAAGCTTATTATTTTTAACTTCTCATAAAGCAATTAACAATTCATTTACTGAATTTACTATTGAAACAATACAAAATAAAAAGATTTTATTAATAGTAACCGGTGAATTTTTAAAAAATATTGATAAGCAAAAAGAATATGAAAACTTTAAAGTAGTCGATCAATTTTCAGGTTTCAATTATTCAAGGGGACATAATTTAGAATTTAAGGTTTTTAAAAATTAAGATGTCAAATTTGAAAAGAATATCCTCTATCTGCTCGTTTAAATTCTTTCTATTTATATCATTAGTGATTTTTATTTTCTTTAATTTTTTTGATATTTTTCTTTTTGAATTATCAAGATCATGTCCTTCTTATTTTTTCAATTTTTTTAAGAATATAATAGATCCAATTTCAGATATTTTAGATCCATTTAATATTATTTTAATTTGTGGACTAAGTTTAATACTAAATTTAAATATAAAAGTAATTTTAAGAAATAAAAAAAAATTAGATATTCTTAAATCAAAGACAGGTTTTAAAACTGAAAAAATTCATGAACTTTTTAGATATTTATCTTTGGTATCTAAGCATTTTATTTTTTCTCTAGCTGCTGCAGGAATCATTTGTAATTTACTAAAATATATTTTTGGAGTGTCTAGACCTAAATATTTCTTCTTACAGGGTTATGAGAGAATAAATTTTTTTAATTTAGAGCATAAAGCAAACTCCTTTCCTTCAGGTCATACTCAAGCAGCATTCACGATTGCTATTTTATTAATGATATATTTGAATAGATACTATATCATTATTTTGATTGTTGCTTCACTTATGGCTTTATCAAGAATTTTTATGTCAATGCATTTCCCAAGTGATCTTATAGCAGGTGCTTACGTTGGGTCAATTGTTCCCTATTTACTTTATAAAAGTATTTTTATGGAAAGAATAGAAAGTATAAAAAAAACATATAAAATCTCGTTTAAGGATCTTATAAAATTAATGTATTGGAGACTTTATATATGAAGTTATTCATTAAAATATTAATTGTGTTCATAATTTTTTTTAACCCTAATATCCTCTCTGCAGCGAGTTGGTGTAAAGTAGTGTATACCCAAGAAATGTCTGATGGTGAATTAAAGAATCAATTATCAAAATGTAAAACCTCTGACAATCTGTTTTTAGCTATTCATGCTGGATTTCTAAATGCAGGACATTTGTTAAATTCAATGGTTGCGGAAAATTGTGATCTTCGAAGAAATATAATATCAACAAAACCAAGAAAGGGTGATCCTTTCTTTACAGCAGTTTGTGAATATAGGGCTCACTCCTTAAGATAATTGAGACTAAACAATTCTGAGCAATGTCGTTAAATGTTATATGCTTAATTTGATTCATAATCTTCGTTTTGATAGAAGAGACACGGGAAAAAATTTTTCCTTTAAAAAAGATTTAAATAATTTAAATACCTCGGAATTGGTATCCGAGACATCACATAAATCAATTAATAATAAGCTTTTATCGTCTAATTGGTTATCAATTTATAGAAAACAATAAAACCCTGGCGTAACCAGGGTTTTATTGGAGGAAATTAAAATAGACTTGAAACTAGTAATAACAAAAATATTGATGAGAATGTTATTGCACAAAATTTTGTTATTATCATACTAGCCCAGTATCAATATATAGTATATAATTAATAAAGTCAAACTATATATTGATTAATTTTATTTAAATTACTTTTTTTTTTTTTAAAATCTTTCTATGAGTCATCTTAGAATTGCTGTAATAGGTAGTGGGATATCTGGATTATCTTGTGCATGGTATTTATCGAAAAAGCATAAGATTGATCTTTATGAGAAAAACGACTATTTCGGCGGTCATTCAAATACACAAGAGGTTCTATGTAAGGACAATAAAATAAAAATTGATACGGGCTTTATAGTGTTTAACAAATTAAATTACCCAAATTTGTGCAGATTTTTTGATATTCTAAATGTTAAATCCTATGAAAGTGACATGTCTTTTGCTGTATCAACTAAAAATGGTGATTTGGAATACTCAGGATCTTCAATAAAATCAATTTTTGCTCAGACAAAAAATTTATATGATATTAATTTTCTTAAGATGCTTTATGAGGTCATAAAATTCTATAATAATGCTGAAAGTGATAGTGAACAGTATAAAAATTTAACAATCGATGAATATTTAAAAGAAAAAAATTTTTCTGAATATTTTAAATATAACCACCTATATCCCATGGCGTCAAGTATTTGGTCATCCCCAATAAATAAAATACCTGCTTTTCCATTTAAAGAGTTTGTAAATTTTTTTGCTAACCATGGTCTTTTAAGAATTTTTAATAGACCTAAGTGGAGAACGGTTGAAGGAGGGAGTGGAGCATATGTAGAAAAAGTATTAAATAATAAAAAAATCAGATCTTATAAGGGGCATAAGGCAACAGCCTTTATCAATAAAAAAGGTATTTGGGAGATAAATTTTAATAACAAGGTAAAAAAATATGATCATCTGATTTTAGCAGTACATTCTAATCAAGTTATAAATATTTTAAAAAATTATAAAAAATCTAGTTTGAAAATTTTTTCAAATATTAAATATAACAAAAACGTTGTTTTCTTGCATTCAGATCAAAAGCTAATGCCAAAAAGACAGAAAGTTTGGGCAAGTTGGAATTATATAGAAAATAAGTCCGAAATATCAGTATCCTACTGGATGAATAAGTTGCAGAACTTAAATACGAATAAGAACTTTTTTGTTACATTAAATCCTCCGTTTAAACCAGATTCCGAAAAAGTAGAAAGACAAATAGTTTATGAACATCCTATGTATGATTTCAATACATTTGGAACTCAGAAAAAAATTCAGTCAATGCAAGGTAAAGATAATTTATGGTTCTGTGGTGCTTACCTTGGTTATGGATTTCATGAGGATGGAATAAAATCAGGAATACAGGTTGCAGAAAAACTATTAAATAATTTTTAACTGTGATAAAAAAATTTCTATCAGAAAATACTCTTTTTGATGGTGTGGTAACTCATACAAGATTTCATCCTGTTATTCATAAATTTAAATACTATGTTACATATTTTTGGTTTGATTTAAGAAATTTTGACGAATTATTTTTTTTTAAAAAAAATAAATTTTCCTTTTTTTCTTTTTATGAAAAAGATCATGGGACCAAGCATTCAAAAAAAAGTAATTTATTTCAATCAATCATAAATAATTTAAGGAAAATTAGGAAAGACGAAATAAAATATATAAGAATTTTGTGTCTACCAAGAATTTTAGGTTATGCATTTAATCCTATTTCGGTTTATGTTTGTTATGATAAGTTCAGGTCACCAAAAATAGTAATTTTTGAAGTCAATAATACTTTCAATGAGAGATATTCCTATTATTGTAGTTATATTGATAAAAAAAAAAGCTTTAATTTTAAAAAGAGATTATATGTATCCCCTTTTTTTAAAGTTGAGGGTTATTACAAAATAAAGTTGGAAATTTTTGAAAATAAAATCTCTTTTTTTATTAATTATATAGTTAAAAAAAAGAAAGTATTTACGGCTTCTTTTGTTGGAAAATCATTTAAACTAAATTCATCAAATATAATTAGACTTTTTTTAAAAAACATCCATCAAAATTTAAAAATAACAATTGGAATATATTTTCAAGCCTTGAAACTATTTGTTAAAGGAGTTAAATATATAAAAAAACCCAGCAAATCTAAAAAGGAATTTTCGTCAATAAGATAAAATGTCATGGATCGGAATTTTAATAATAAGTTAAACCTCTTTTTCAGCGTCCTGTCTCAGAGCAAATTCGGCAAAATTTCTGTCTATTATAAAAATAAAGGCATTTTTAAATATAGTGGTGAATTTACTGGCCCAGATGCTAAAATATTTATTAAAAGAAAAAAATGTTTAGATGATTTCTTTTTAAAGGGAGACCTTGGCTGGGCAGAAAGTTATATTGAAGAGAATTGGGAAACAACAAATCTTACTGACTTTCTTGAATGGGGAGCTAAAAACTTTCATGAATTCTCAAAGTTTATAAGAGGTAAGTGGTATATTATTCTTCAATTAAGACTTAAACATTTTTTTAATAGAAATACAAAAAATGGATCCCAAAAAAATATAAAATTTCATTATGATTTGGGGAATAATTTTTACAAATCATGGTTGGATAAATCAATGACCTATTCTTCGGCTATCTTTAAAGAGACAAGGGATGATTTGTATAAGGGTCAGATTAATAAATATAGCAATCTAGCTCAGCTTATTGATGTCAAAAGTAATGATAAAATATTGGAAGTTGGTTGCGGGTGGGGTGGATTTAGTGAATTCTTAGCCAAGCGCTATAAAGCTAAAATAACAGCTATAACTATATCGAAGAAACAATATGAGTCTGTAAGTGAAAAAATATTCAAAAATAAACTGAACGAAAACATAAGTGTAAAACTGATTGATTATAGAGATGTAAAGGAAAAATTCGATAAAATTGTTTCAATTGAAATGTTCGAGGCGGTCGGAGAAAAATACTGGAATGACTATTTTAGAATTCTTAGAGATAATTTAAATAATGATGGGTGCATAGGTCTTCAAACTATTACAATTGAGGAAAAATTTTTTAGAAAATATCGCAAATTTCCAGATTTTATTCAAACATACATTTTTCCAGGTGGAATGTTACCCTCTATTGGAGAGATGAATAAGGTCCTTTTTTCTAACGGATTAAAAGTTGATTCACAATTTATGTTTGGTGATCATTATGCAAAGACACTAGAATTTTGGAGAGGGTCATTTGAAAGATCGTGGGAAAATATAAAAAAGATGGGTTTTAATAATACTTTTAAAAGAATGTGGAACTATTATTTAAGTTATTGTCAAGGAGGTTTTCAGTCAGGAAATATAAATGTAGGTCAATTTTTAATAAAGAAAATATAATTTGAATTTAAATCTTAGAGATATTTTATATGCTTCTCCAGCATTCGCTTTTGCGATTCCTACATTTCCGGTGATGATATTTCTTCCCGCACTTTATACTGAAAATTTAGGTTTTGAAGTAGGTAAAGTTGGTTTATTCCTATTTTTAGCAAAAATTATAGACATATTCACAGATCCATTGGTAGGTTGGATTAATGATAAAAAAATAATATCAAGAAAATTTTTAATTATAATAGGTTCTTTAATTTCAGGTTTTTCTCTTTGTAAATTGTTTCTGATCAAAGAAATACCATATGAAGCATACTTATTAGTTTGGATCGGATTACTATATTTTGGTTGGACAGTATTTCAAATTCCTTATCTTTCAATTGGTTATGATTTAGAGGAAAGTTACTATTTTAGGACAAAGCTAAGTGCTACCCGCGAAGCTTTTGTGCTTATCGGTCTGTTTTCTTCTCTTTGCATACCTATGTTATTACAAATAAATAATGTAGAGTTAGCAGAGTATCTTGTAAAAATAGCTTTAACGTCAGGATTTTTTGGTATTTTTTTTCTATGTTTTTTTGTAACTGATAAAGAAAATAGAAAAAAAAATGTTGAATTAAGATCTACATTCAGAAAAATAAATTCTAATTCAAGGCTTAAAAAATTTCTCTTGGTTTGGTTTGTAAATTCCTTCGCAAATGTCCTTCCAATGATACTATTTTCTTTTTATGTTACTTATGTCTTAGGAGGGGATGATTATGATAGGCAAAAAACTTTATTCTTTTATTTTTTGTTTGCAATTCTTGGAGTTCCATTTTGGACACAATTAAGTAAAAAAACTGACAAAGTAAAAGCCTGGTCAATTTCATTGATTTCTTCTGCTATATTTTTTATTTTTGTTATTTTTCTAAGTCCGGGTGATCTTTTTTTCTTTGTAATTATATCTTGCGTGACTGGTTTATGTTTAGGAGCGGATTTAATAATTCCTCCCTCCATTCAAGCTGACATGACTGACCTCCATAAACAAAAACATAGACAGGATATCTCAGGAATACTTTTTTCATTGATTACTGGAATTAATAAGTTTTCTTTTGCAATAGGAAGTATTTTTGTTTTTGGTATGCTAGGAGTTTTGGGTTTTTCTGCAGACAAACAAGTCGAGGAAAACAGTAAACAATTTATTATTTTTTCTTATGCCTTATTACCAATAATTTTAAAAATCACATCATTTTATATTCTAAGAAACGTCAAATCATCTAAACAAGATTTAATAAATATTCAAAAAAAAATTAAGTGATGAATTCGATTTTTAATTTACTATATTAGTTAGGTGAGATTATTTTTCTTAATTCTATTTTTTTTAACTTCTTGTACCAGTGATATGAATTTAAATAATTTTTCTAATTCAAAACCCACATTTACCCTTGAAGAATATTTTTTAGGAAGAACCGAAGCTTGGGGATTATTTCACGACAGATTTGGTAATCTGAAAAGGACATTTAAAGTAGACATCCAAGGCACATTATCCGAAGACATACTGACCCTTGATGAAAAATTTGTCTATGATGATGGTGAATTAGATCAAAGAATATGGAAGATAAAGATATTGGGAAATAAAAAATATACTGGAACAGCAGATGACGTGGTTGGTGAAGCATTGGGTGAGTCTGAGGGAAATGCTTTGAATTGGAAATATAAATTAAATCTCAAAGTTAAAGATTCCACAATCCAGGTGGATTTTGACGACTGGATGTTTTTACAAGATAGAAACATTTTGATGAATCGAGCAGAAGTAAAAAAGTGGGGTTTCACTGTAGGAGTTGTAACTATAACGTTTCTTAAAATAAATTAATTTTTTTTTATATTTCTAAACAATCTTCCAACTATCGGAATGTTAGCGTAAAAGTTACTCCCACTATCCCAAAAATCTTCGTGTTTTATTATCAAGCCCTTTTTTATTTTTATTTCGCTTAGTCCTTCAAATTCAATAAACTTTTTAAAGATACGACATGAAAAATTCCATTTTATTATGCTTTGTTTTGAACTACCAATGGAATAAATAACTTTAAATGAGGGGTTTTGTGTTTTTTGAAACATTGCCATAAGCATTTTTTCTAAATTTTTTTTCCCTTTTATTTTATTAAATGGATCTATAAAAATCACATCTTCAGAACAAAGCTTTGTAAGTTTAGAGATATTATTTTCGTTCAAATTTTCAAAAGATTTTATATAATTTTTAAGTACTTTATCCATTTAATTTTCTTTTAACAAAATATCTCATTAAAAAAGAATATATAGAAAAGGGTATAATCTGTAAAAGCTTCATTGGTAAAATTAATCTTTTTGGAAAATAAATATCAAATTTTTTTGAAAAGATATTTTTAGTTATAATATCCGCAGCTCTTTTTGCTGACATTATAAAAGGCATATCAAAAGTATTTTTGTCTGTCATTGGAGTTTTAATGAACCCGGGATGTACAACTTGAACCTTAATGTTATAGGGATCGTATTCAAGTTTAAGTGTTTCGGCAAGAAAAGTTATTGCCGATTTTGTTACTCCATAAATTCCAGCTCCTGGTAATCCTCGATATCCAGCTGGTGAAGAAACAAAAACAAGGTGACCTTTTCTTTTTTTTTTCATAGATTCCAGAAAAGGAGAAAAACAATTCATTGGTCCTAAAATATTTGTCTCTACTATCTTTTTTATTTCAATGACATTTATTTTCTCTAGAGACCCGGGACTATATGTTGCTGCATTCAAAACTATAATGTCAATTGATTTATATTTTTTTAAAATTAGGTCTGAAACTTTTTTACATTTTTTATGATCGGAGACATCTAGACTTATTGGAATAATATTGGTTTTATTGTATTTTTGAACATCTTTGAGCTTTTTTAGACGCCTTCCGCTTACAATGACTCTAAAATTTCTATCAGAAAAGTTTTTCGCAAGTTCTTTCCCAATTCCTGTTCCACCACCTGTAATCCAAACAATTTTTTTTTTATTCTGAGTCATATTTATCTAAATGATATTTAATGGTACTTCCATCTTTTACAAATACCATTTTTACCCATTGATTTGATTTATTATACCATATGTCAATATCAACTAGCTCGCCTGTTATTTCTTTTCCAAGTAATTTATAATGATCTGCAATTAATGAATTTTTATATATTTTTTCTTCGCCAATAAAATTGATTTTAAAGTCAATGTAACTACAATCTTGAGTATTAAGAATTTTTTTATCTCCCGTTTCAACTAAAATCTTATTCCAATAACTTGAAGGTAAAGGAGGTGAGTTAAGATTTTCATTACCGTTGGTTCCCTCGACTAATAATCCAGTAGGTGTTTTTTTTAGACTACAATTTAATAGATCACCATTTTTATCAGTACTTGAATTAAGTTCTACAAGAGAATTTTTGTTCCAGATTTCAGTATTATTATGAAAATAATCATAAACAACAAAACCCAGAAATTTTACCTCAAACTTGATTTCTATAAGAGCCTTTAAAAAATTATTATCTTTGAAAAAATTAATTTTATGGAATCCTATATGACTGTCATTCCTGTAAACATTGAAAAAAATGTCGTCCGGTTTTAAATCACCTGACTTTAAAGTACTTTGGGTAAAAAAAAATAGTTTCAGCAGGATTAGTGTAATAAGAAATTTCACTGTAGGTAAAAGATCATTGATAGGTGGGTTAATTAGTATTACTAATTAACCCTTAAAACTATCTTCGTTGGCCAAATAGTTGAATCAACATAATAAATAGATTGATGAAATCAAGATATAAGGTTAAAGCTCCCATTATCGCTTTTTTGCCTTCTTGTCCAGATCCATCATAATACATCGCTTTAATTCTTTGGGTATCATAGGCAGTTAAGCCTGCAAAGACCAAAACTCCAATGACTGAAATACCAAATTGTAAGGCGGTGCTGGCTACAAATATATTAACAATAGATGCTATTATAATTCCAATTAACCCGATAAATAAGAATGACCCCCAACCTGTAAGATCTTTCTTTGTAGTGTAACCATATAAGCTAAGTGCTCCAAAAGCACTGGCAGAAATAAAAAACACTCTAGCGACGGATTCACCTGTATACTGGATAAATATCGAAGAAAGGGATAAACCCATTACAGAAGCAAAAGCCCAAAATAATATTTGAACAGTGCTTTCTTTCATCTTTGAAATACCCATGTTTAAGGCTATTATGAAACCTAATGGAGCAAGCATTATTAGGAATGCTAGAGGCGATCCATATATTGTAGCACCAAAGTTAGTGTAAGTATTTGTTGAAAAATTAAACGCCAACGTCGATGTCAGATGGGCAATAACACCCGTAAGTGCCAAACCAACTGCCATAAAAGAATAGACCTTATTCATGTAGGCCTTTAGTCCCAGATCAATTTCTACTGAAGTAGTTTTTGATTTAAGATCTCTTTCATAGTCGTAAGACATTATAAACTCCTTATAAAAATGTTTACATGTAGCATATTATACTACTATTATTAATTAATAGTTAAAATATGTTAGAAATTTTTTAAATCAAGAATTTTATTGAATTATGAAATATAAAAAATTGGGAAATACAGATATTAAAGTTAGTTTAATATGTTTAGGAACTATGACTTGGGGAGAACAAAACACTGAGAAGGAGGGTTTTGATCAAATGGACCTGGCGGTTGATGAGGGGGTAAATTTTTTTGATACAGCTGAATTGTATTCAGTTCCACCCAGAAAAGAAACTTGGGGGGTAACTGAGACAATAATTGGAAATTGGCTTAATCACAAAAAATGCAGAGATAAAATTATTATTGCAACAAAGGTAGTTGGCAGATCGGGAATGAAGTGGTTTAGAAATAAAGAGACAAGGCTCAATAAAGAACAAATAAATGAGGCTATTAATGGAAGCCTTAAAAGACTAAATACAGATTATATTGATTTATATCAGTTGCACTGGCCAGACAGGAAAGCAAATTTCTTTGGTAAGTTAGGATATACACATCAAGAAGAAAATGACTTTATTGATATAAAAACTCAACTTGAAGTTTTAGCAGATAATATTAAAGATGGAAAGATAAGATATATTGGTTTATCTAATGAAACTCCTTGGGGATTAATGAAATTTCTTTCAGTAGCAGATAAATACAATCTGCCTAGGATAGTGTCAGTTCAAAATCCTTACTCTTTGCTTAACAGAAGTTACGAAGTTGGTATGGCAGAAATTTCGATGAGGGAAAATTGTGGGTTACTAGCATATTCACCTTTGGCATTTGGAATGTTGACTGGCAAGTATGATAATGGCGCGAAACCTGATGGTGCTAGACTAACAATTTATGGAGACATGTATACAAGATATACAAAAATAAAAGGTTTGAGGTGTTCTGAAAGGTTTAATGACATAGCTAGAAGGCATAACTTGAAGCCATCCTCAATGGCTTTAGGTTATGTGAATTCAAAGGACTTCTTGACCAGCAACATTATAGGCGCCACAAATTTAGATCAATTAAAAGAAAACATCAATTCGTATAAAGTTAATTTATCCAATGATATTATTGATGAGATTGAGAAAGTACATAATGATGATCCATATCCTTGTCCTTAAATTATTTCCTTTGAACCATAAAACTTGAAATAATGACAATAATTATTCCTAAGATATTTAAACTCGTTAAGTTTTCTTCAAAAAAAATGTATCCAAAAAAAACCGAAAAGATAATACGAGTATAACTTAGTATTACAATATTCTTAGTTTCAGACTCTTTGTATGATTCAGTGTTAAAATATTGACCAATTAAAGCAGTTATTGTTAATATAAAAAGGTTTACTAAATTCTGATTTATTTCAAAGTTTATTTTTTTTAGAAATAATATAAAAAAAATTACTGTTGAAATTAATGAATGATAAAAAAGAATAATTCTTGTTTCTTCTCTTTTACTAAGATACGAGATTGAGATTATTCCTCCTGAAACACATAGAGCGGAAAATAATGACATATATAGCCCTGTTTGACTATTTATCTGGTCAGGGTTTGTAATAAAAAAAATTCCAAGAAGTCCAAAAAAAATCAAAAAAAATATCTTAAAATTTAATTTTTCAGAGAAAATTACAGATGAAATTATACATGTAAAGAAAACCTTTGAAAATCCAATAGTGCTTGCTTGGGCTAGGGACAAGTATTTTAAAGCGTTGTAGCCAAAATACATAGCTAAGATTCCAAAAATTGCTCTTAAAAAATGAATTTTTAGATTGTTTGTAATAAATAGACTAGAAATTTTTTCTTTACCAAGTAGGATTAATAAAAAAAGTATAATTGATCCAAAAAAAGATCTATGAAAAACAATATTCTCTATGTCAGTGTAATTGAGAGATATCTTAATTTGAACTCCTAATAGAGCAAAAAAGAAACAACTAATTATTTGATAATACGGTTTTAGAATCTGCATTTTTCTTTATTTTTAAGGCTGTCAAGTTCGTGCAAATTATAAGACATAATCCGCAAAATATTGTTATAAAATCAACCTTCTCATCAAAAAATATTAAACCTATAGCAGTCGCAAAGATTAATCTTGAGAAATCAAAAGGCATCAGATTTGTTAATTTAGAATCACTCAAAGCCCTTGTCCAGCAATAATTGCCAAGAGTTGCTATAACAGCAATTAAAAAAAGAATAAGATAAGAATCTAAGTTTTTGAAAGATGTCCAAACATATATTGAAGGTAAGAAAGTAATTGGACTCATTAGAATTACCATACTAAACATCAAGATAATTGTTGACTCACTCCTCGATATTTCCTTTACTAATAAACCTGCTACTGCATGTGTTAAGGCTGCAAATAATGCTAGAAGTGTTCCAAGCTTAATTTCTAAATCAGGTCTAATAATAATTATTGTTAAAATAAATCCGATAAAAAGCATGGATAGATTAAACTTGCTAGTTTTTTCCTTAAAAAAAATAATTCCACCCAAATAAATAAAAAGAGGCGTGCTAAAACTAACTGCCATCGCTTGAGATAGTGGAATCAAGGTATAGGAACAGAAGAGGAGAATCATGGTAATACCACCAAAAAGCCCTCTTAGAAAAAGTAGTTTAATATTTTTTTTTTTATTTAAAAATTTCTTAGCCTTAAAAACAAAAGGAAGTAAAATAAAAATGCTTATAAAGTTCCTGAAAAATGACTGTTCAATTGGGTGTATAAATTGTGAATTAAATTTAACTAATGCAGCCATAATTGAGAACAAAAGACATGATAAAATGAGCAAAAAAATAGGTAACATTTTTATTTAGAATTATAGTTTCTTGCAATTTATTTGCATATGTGTCAATAAAAATAATGAATTTTAAAATTTCTTTAAGAATACTTCTATTTTTACCACTACCATTTTATTTTTCTTCATCAGTCTCTAAGGAAATAGCAAAATTTAATGATTGGAGTGCTTATGCAGAGGGTGAAGGAAAAAATTTAGCCTGTATGGCAGTTTCAAAGCCAAAAAAAGCTGAGGGGAACTATAAAAGGAGAGGAGAAATTTTCGCGGTTATTACTCACCTACCTGGTCAAAATAAATGGAATGAGTTTAGTATCATTGCTGGATATAATTTTAAGGCAGATAGCAACCCTGAGGTAACTATTGGCGATGCAAAATTTCAACTCTTCACATCTGGTTCAAGAGCTTGGAGTTTTAGCCCACCTGATGACGAAAAAATTATTAAATTTCTTAAATCTTCAATGAAAATGAAGGTGGTTGGTACATCGGCTAGAGGAACAATAACTACTGATACATATTCTTTAATAGGTTTTAGCAAGGCTTTCCAAAAAATAAACGAAGCCTGCAAAAAAAAATAGAAGCATTTATGATTAAGAGAGAAAAAGTTGTTTTGGCCTTTTCAGGTGGATTGGATACATCAATAATTCTTAAATGGTTACAAAACGAAAAAAATATGGAGGTTGTTACATTTACAGCAGATATTGGCCAAGGCAATGAAATTATAGAAGCAAAAAAAAAGGCAAAGGATTTGGGCGTTAAAGAAATTTTTATAGAGGATTTAAAAAAAGAGTTCGTTAAAGACTATGTCTTTCCAATGTTTAGAGCTAATGCTATTTATGAGGGATATTATTTACTTGGCACATCAATAGCTAGACCATTGATAGCAAAGAGGCAATTAGAAATAGCCAAAAAGGTTGGAGCAAACTTTGTTTCTCATGGCTCGACTGGCAAGGGTAATGATCAAATAAGATTTGAGTTGGGTTACTATGCCAATAATCCTAAAATTAGAGTAATAGCTCCTTGGAGAGAATGGGACTTAAAGTCAAGAAATGATCTAATAAAATATGCTGAAATGAGTCAGATTAAAATCCCAAAAGAAAAGTTAAATGATCCTCCCTATTCTATGGATGCAAATTTACTACATACTTCATATGAAGGAAAAATCCTTGAAGATCCATGGGTTAAGCCAGATGAATCAATGTTTTCAAGGACTAAATCTTGTGAAGAAGCTCCAGATAAGCCTACAACTATGATTATTGAATTTAAAAGTGGTGATCCTGTTTCAATTAATAACAGAAAATTAGAACCTCATATTTTATTAAGTGAGCTAAATAAAATAGGTGGTGATAATGGGATAGGGAGAATTGATATTGTGGAGAATAGATTTATTGGAATGAAATCACGGGGTGTTTATGAGACACCTGGAGGTGAAATACTTTTGGTGGCCAGAAGAGCAATTGAGAGCATTACTTTAGATAAGTCTGTAGCTCACCTTAAAGATGAATTAATGCCGAAGTATGCAGAATTAATTTATAACGGTTTCTGGTTTTCACCAGAAAGAGAAATGCTCCAAAAGCTTATAGATGAATCTCAAAAAAAGGTCAGTGGCATCGTTAGATTAAAAATTTATAAAGGAAATGTAGTTGTTGAGGGAAGAAAGTCAAAGAATAGTTTATATTCTGCAGAAATGGCAACATTCGAAGAAGATGAGGTTTATGACCAGAGTGATGCAGAGGGATTTATTAAATTAAACGCATTAAGACTTAAGTCACTCAAGAATAGAGGTTAAATCTGGAGCTTCTTGGTTAAACTGGCTGTAGGATGTTAATAAAGTATTTAATAGTAAACATGCAATTGTCATTGGCCCAACCCCGCCAGGAACTGGTGTTATCATTTTGCATTTTTCAAAACAGTCTTGATAATCTACGTCACCAACCAGAATTTTTTTTTCATTTCTTTCAATTCTATTTATTCCAACATCAATAATAATAGCATCTTTTTTCACCCAATCGGATTTCACCATTTCTGGAATTCCTACTGCGGCCACGAGAATATCTGCATCTTTACAAACATCAGCAAGACTTTTTGTTCTTGAATGACATATAGTTACTGTTGCATTCATGCTCAAAAGTAAAGCAGCCATTGGTTTTCCTACTATATTTGATCTTCCAATAATTACTGCATGTTTCCCGGAAAGATCACTTGCCAGTTTTTTAACTAAAATGCTACAACCCAGAGGAGTACATGGAACCAAAGAATTTAAGCCTGACCACAATTTTCCAACATTTTGTGCATGAAAACCATCAACATCTTTTTCTGGCTTAATACTATCTAAAACTTTTTCTGAATTTATATGTTTTGGAAGTGGAAGTTGAACAAGAATACCTTGAACATTTTCATCATTATTAAGTTTATTAACTAATTTTAAAAGTTCATTTTCAGAAACACTTTCTTCTAATTTATGTTCAATTGAATTGAACCCGACTTCTTTTGTTTTTTCTGTTTTATTTTTAACATATACTTTGCTAGCTGGATTTTCGCCAACAAGAACAACTGCCAATCCAGGAGTTTTTCCCGATTTTTTTTTAAGTTCTTCACCAAAAATTTTAATTTTTTCTCTTATTTCAGAAGAGATAAGTTTACCGTCAATAACTTTGTTATCTACCATTTTAAAATCCGTATTTTGTTATTATATACTGAAATGCTTCAATTAAAATTATTAATATCACAGGTGAAATATCAATTGCACCAAAACTTGGAATTACTTTTCTTATAGCTCTAAGTAAAGGTTCAATCAACCTAAATAAAAAATCCATAATAATTGATATAATTTTATTATTTGTATTGATAATATTGAAAGAAACTAACATGCTAATTATTACATAAATTATTACTGCATATTTATAGAACTGTAATAATTGAAAAAGGATATATGCAAAAAAATCAACAAAGAACATAATAAGTTAGAATCTATTATGAAAAGTAAAAGTGATCAATTAGATTTTGATTTTAGCAGATTAATTGACCTTCAAAGAAATATAAATACGAATATTATTAATAATTGTATAGATCTTATTTTGGAGACTGAAAATGTAAATGATTTATTTTCAAAGCACCTAAGACTTTTAGTTTTTGAATTATTCCTTTGTTGGTCTGAATCTGAATCTCAATTTCTTTGTGTTTCGATGTCAAAAAGAGGTTATAACTCTAAATCAAGATATAACCCAAATAGTATTTCTTCATTTTTGATTAAAATAATAAAGTTTCTTGAAAAAAAGAAATTCATAGAATTTTATCCAGGTTTTTTTGATTCCAGAACAAAAAAAAGTAGGCTATCAAGAATTAGAGCTTCTCAATCTCTGATTTATCAATTTCAAAAAATTAATTCACTAGAAGTCCAGAATTTTAATCATCTTAAAAGAGAATTTGTTCTAATTTACGATAAAGGTAAATTATGCGAATATACTGATACATATGAAACCAATGAAATAGGACAGGTTTTAAAATACTACAACAGGTTAATTTCTAAAAATCTTTTTGATATACCTGATCAGCATGGAGAATTTTTAACGAGGACGGATAAAAGAAAAATTGTTATATCTAATTTTTCCTCTTGTTCCTACTCATATCATGCTGATGATCAAACAAACATTATGATTGACGGTTGCTGGTGGAATAAACTAGATTTTAATTTATCGTCAAAAATTAGAGACAAGCTTATTATTAATCACCAAAAAACAAGTCATTTTAGTTTTTACAATTTTTTTGGGGAATACTTGACTAAAATTTCAAATACTAATGTTATTTTGAAACCCAAGACATTTGCAAGCAAACTAAATTTTGAGCAATTATGTTATTTAACTTTGAAATATTTCAGATCATCTAGTAATAAAAGTTTTGTAAAGTCAGTTTTAATTGAGAAGAAAAAATTAAATCTTCATAAATTTTCGAATGATGTAGTCAAAAATGCACTTGTCAACAATATAATAGATAATAGAGCATTTGTTCCATTTGCTTCAAGAAAAGTTAAAGTAAAGTGGGACGAATTCCTTTCCAAAAGCTTTTTTCTTCTAATTAATAAATTAAAGAGTGTGAATATCCCCATTTATCTCGTGGGAGAGAAAATTTATTTTCCATCTAATAAAGAATCGCTTGTTTCAGAAAAAATTGAAGAGATTTTGTCGGTATTGCTGGAATTAAAATCCGTGAAGATAGAGTGTTTAGTTTCATATGATTATGACTTTAAAAAAAAAGGTTTGTTTGCTAGATTTAGAAATTCTAATAGAATTATAACAAAAAGATACTTGCAAAATAAGAAATATTTAGGAATAGGTTAACTTTTATGAAAGAAAAAAAAATAGGTATAAGCCAGCTTAAATTTTCCAAAGGAAAAGAAATATATGCAAAAGGAGATGCAGCTCATTCAGCTTATTATGTTCATTCAGGAAAAGTAAATATTTATAGTCCAGGTGGATTATTGCTTGGAAAAATTGGTGAGGGAGAGATTTTTGGAGAAAGAGGACCTTCTCTTGATGAATCAAGGTCAGTTACAGCTGAGGCAGCTACAAATTGTATTTTATATCCAATTAATGAAAAAACCTTAAAACAAAAACTTAAGGAGGCTGATCCAGTTGTTAGGGCTATAGTAAGAAGCTTGTTGATGAGGTTGAATGATATAAACCTGAAAAGCGAGGATTTTTGGAGAAATTTAAACCTTGTTACATCGTTATCCGAGGATGATGACTAAAGTGTATTTTTACCTTGTCTATGCAGAGTATTTTCTTCTCCTTGAACTAGATTCCAAAATTCTTTCATGTAATCATCGCTAAATCTATTAATGTTAAATTTTTTATAATCAAATTTATTAATTAAATCATAATCGTTCATTATTTCTTCGGCAATGCTTTCACCTAATACCGGGCAATATTTCATTGCTTGACCAGATCCTAAGTTGTGAAATAGATTGTTGTATTTTGAATCTTTACCTAAAATGAATCTTAAATCTGGAGTTATATCAAAGAAAGATCGGTAGCCAGAGGCATAGACAGTTTTATCGATGTTAGAAAATCTTTTCTTTGAAATATCTTCATAGTTCTTGATCTGATTGTAGGCTAGGGACTGATTCATTGGCTCATTAAGATATTCTCCTCCGTTTACAGTTGTAAGATCGTTGAGAAAATTTTTTGCTATCTCATAAACGGATCTTTTTCTTGGCTGATGAGCATGCATTTTATTTCCTCTCCAAGATCTAAAGTAACAAAGATTTGTGTAATCAGCAATTATTGGGTATTCATATCTGATTTGTTTAGGACTTTCCATCCAATTGACAACAGATACTGGTTCTATTGTTACTGGGATTTTAATTCCTATTTTTGAAAAAAGTTGTGAACTCCAAGCACCAGTTGCATTGATAAAATTTTTAGCTGATATCTTACCATTATTGGTTGTTAAACCAACAATTTCGCTACCTTTAGTTAATATTGTGTCAACCTCAGTTTTCTCCATTAGTTCTACACCATTGTGATCTAAGGCGTCATAAAGTGTTGAGCGTAAAATGCTAGGATCTAATTGAAAAGCGTCAGGTTCATAAAAATATGACTCATTTTCATCTGTTAGTAAGGTTGTACCGCATTTTTCCACTGCTGATGATGAATTGATTTCCTCAAAAACCAAATTTATTTTATTCATTCTCTTAGAAAGATCATTCCACACAGGGTTTTCACCTTCAGAATTTTTTTTCGCGATCCATATAGCACCAAATTCATCTAGCTCCATATCTAATCCCCAAACTTCAGAGAGGTTCTTCCACATTTTAGTACTAATCATAGCCATCATTGATGCATCGGGGTCGGCATTCGCAGATCTTACTATTCCAGAGTGTCTCGATGATTCCGCAGCACACAAGACTGCTTTCTCGACAAGGCAAACTTTTTCTTGTTTTCCTTTTTTATTAAGCTTTCTTTGGAGGGATATTGCAGCTGATGCACCTAAACATCCTCCTCCTATTACAATTGTGTGATACATAATTTCATATTAAAATTTTTCAATTGTTACTATAAAACATGAAATATAGTATTAAAATACTTATTTACAACAAAATTTATGAAGAAATTAACAACTCTAAAAATAAATGGAGAAGGTTGGAACGGCCTTGTTGCCCAGTTTAGAAATGGGGAAAACATTGATCTGTTGCGGCTTGTAGAAAAATATCCAGAAAAGTATCCATATTTTTTAGAAAGTTCATCAAGAGGAAATATTCAAAATCGTTATTCAATTATATTTTTTAAACCCAAATTAACCTTAATTAAAGACAATGAAAATATTGATTTTCTTGATGAGTTCAATTCTCTATGGAAAAAAAAAAAAATAAGACAAGATCAAGCGAAATATAATGGAAAACCACTACCTTTTTATGGTGGCTGGTTTGTGTACCTTGGATATGAAATTGCAAGAGAAATTGAAAAGAAACTCCAAATTCCAAAGTCCCCGTTTTTTTTACCTGATGCATTTGCAGCAAGAGTCCATTCTGCAATTATCTATGATCACATAGATGAAATATTAATTATCACCTCTGACAAAGACAAAAGTGGTGATGATTTTGATGAAATAATTAATGATCTTTTAAATTTGACAAATGAAAATCTGGATAATTTTTCACATGGTTCAGTAAAAATTCATTCTAAAGGAACATCAGACGAACATCAGAAACAAGTCCGTTCATGTATTGATTATATTTACCAAGGTGAAATTTTTCAGGCCAATTTGTCTAGATTGTGGAGATTTAAAATTCAAAACAATGTTCTAGATACTCAAATATATCGACAACTACGACAGAAAAACCCGTCTCCTTTTTCTGGTATAGTAAAGTTTAACAATAGTACAATTATTAGTTCTTCTCCAGAAAGGTTGATTTCAATTACTGGAGAACATTTGCAAACCAGACCAATAGCTGGCACAAGACCAAGAGGAAGCAACGGATTGCTTGACATAGAATTAACTAAAGAGTTGATAAATTCAGATAAAGAAAAAGCTGAGCATTTGATGCTAGTCGATTTAGAAAGAAATGATATCTCTAAAGTCTGTGAGCCTGGTTCGGTAAAAGTTGACGAGATGATGACAATTGAAACTTACGCCCATGTTCATCACATTGTATCGAACATAAGTGGTAGGAAGAAAGAAAATATTCTTCCTGGTGATGTAATAAAATCAGTTTTTCCGGGTGGAACCATAACAGGCTGTCCAAAAGTAAGATGTATGGAAATATTGGGACAATTGGAAAAACAGGGTAGAGGTCCCTATACCGGTTCTTTTGGTTACGTTAATCATAACGGGAATATGGATTTTAACATACTGATAAGAACTATTTTAAAAGAAAATAGCGATCTCTTCTTTCGTGCTGGGGGAGGTATTGTTGCTGATTCGATTCCTCAAAACGAAACATTAGAAACAGAGGCTAAAGCTAACGGAATGTTAAAAGCAGTCGGATCATTTAAAAATGAATAATTATTTTTCGTTGATAAATGGTGAATTTACAAATTCAATTTCTGTGTTAGATCGAGGTTTATCGTATGGCGATGGAATTTTTGAAACAATGTCATGGAGTTTTTTAAAAGATAAAGGGCAACTGGGCGTGGAGTTTTGGAAAAGACATTTAAAAAGAATTGAGAAAAGCTGTTTGATAACAAAAATTAAATTACCCTCAACTAAACTACTAAATAATTTTAAAGCAAAAATTCTTGAAAAATCTTTCAATTCCGGAATTACCCAGGGTATTCTAAAAATAATTATTACAAGAGGTATTGGAGGAAGAGGATATAAGTATGAAAGTAATATGCAACCTACAATCATTTTTTTATCCTTCCCTCGAGTAGATTTAAATTACTCTCTATATTCCAAAGGGGTTAGAACAAGATTTTGTGAATCTCCAATTTTCAAAAATCATCAATTAGCTGGACTTAAACACCTCAATAGACTTGATTCAGTAATGGGGAGATCAGAATGGAATAATAAAAATTTTTTTGAAGGTATTTTAGTTGATGATAAAGAAAATATAATTGAAGGAACTATGACTAATATTTTTTTTGCTAGAGGAAAGATGCTCTTTACGCCTTTAATAAATCACTCTGGAATCAAAGGAGTAATGAGGCAAGTCATTATTGAAAAATCTAAAAAATTCTTTGAAAAAGTTGAGGAAGTTGAAATAAAGAAAACAAACATAAATTCTTACAATGAAATGTTCATTACAAATTCTATATTAAAAATTATGCCTGTGAGGCAGTTAGAGAAGAAAAAATTTAAAATATCTAGGGATACAAAAGAGTTAATTAAATATTTCTCGGATGATTATAAAAAAAGGGAAAGATTAGAATTACTTTAAATTATATTTTTTTTTAAGATTATTTATAAAAACCGAATCTTCTTTTTTGATTTCAAGTAGTTTTTTTATTTCTTTAAGTGCTTGTTTTTCTTTGGAGTTTTTGAAAAGTATTTCAATTATCATTTCTCTAGCTCTTATATTTTTTGGGTTAATTTCTTTTAATCTTAACAAAAGTTTCATAGCACTTTCAGTTTGATTGGTGTTCTTTTTTAGAATTGAATATTCTAATAAGGCATTTTCATTATCTGGAAAATATTTAAGTGCACTCTTGTAATGCATGTCTCCTTTTTGGAAGTATCCACTTATTACAGATGTTCTTGCCAGAATAAGCCATCCTTCAATATCATTTGGATCTTCATTTAATTTTTTTTCCAAGAAAGTAATCATTATTTTTGGGTCAACTTCATTTATATTTTTAGTTTTTTTTATAACATCTTCTATGATGTCATTGAGTTTCTCTTCGAAAGTGAATGTTTCAATACCTCCTTTTTTAAGATAAATAAACACTGTGGGAAGGGATAAAAAAAAAAAAATTAAAAAGGTAAACTTAAAGTTTGTTTTTGATTTATTTAAGTAGATTGAACAAAAAGCTATAATTAAGAAAATGAAAATAAAAAAAGGTATCATTTTCATTTTCTAAAGATCAAGAAAGTTAAAAAAAAGAAAAATATTATTGGTAATAACCATAATCCAAAAGTATCAATTCTTATTGGAGGTGAAAAAAGAACAAAATCTCCGTATCTAGAATGAATATAATCTATTATTTGTTTTTTTGATTCACCATTTAAAAGTTTTTTTCGTACAATTTTTCTAAGATCTTTTGCAATGTCAGCATTTGAATTTTGGATGTCTTCATTTTGACACACCAGACACCTAAGTTCTTTTCCAATTTCTCTAGCTATTTTTTCAAGTCTTGTATCTTCTAACATTTCATCAGGCTCAATAGAATTTGCCTGCAAAAAAAATAAACTCATAAAAATTATTATATATTTCATCTTAGATTTTTAATAACTGACTCTAACTCTTTTAAATCACGTTTCATAATTGGTCCAACGTGCTTATATTTGATTATACCTTCTTCATCAACTATAAAAGTCTCTGGTAACCCATAAACTCCCCAGTCTATACTTACATCTCCCTCTAAGTCCATTCCAATCTTAGTATATGGATTGCCTAATCTTTTTAGCCAAGATGAAAGTTCATCTAACTGATTTTTTTTTGCAATACCAAATACAGAATTTTTTTTACTTAGGTGCATAAGTTGCTCATGCTCAATTTGACAGGGAGGACACCATGAGGCAAAAAAGTTAATAATTTTTATTTCACTTTTATACAAATCATAATTAGTCATTTCGGAGCTATTAAAACCCTTTAAATTGAATTCTGGAATTTTTTTTGAGATTAAATTAGATGGAATTTCTTTTGGATCTTTTTTTAGTCCTTCATAAAATATAAAAAAAAAGAAACAGAAGAAAATTAAAAATAAAATTCTCATTTTTTTCTTCTCAAGCTATTTACAAAAGAAAATGAACCACCAATAGCAAGGAATACCACACCTATCCAAATCCAAATAGTGTAAGGATTATACCATATTCTTGAAGTCCATTTTATTTTATTTTGATGTACATCCCCTATTGCGATATAGAGGTCACCTAAGATAGTTGAGTATATTGCTGCTTCTGTTGTTACTTGATTACCAGAATTATAAAATCTTTTTTCAGGCTTGAGGATTGTTATTAATTTGTCTTTGCTGAAAATTTTGAAAAATCCCATTTGACTTATATAATTTGGTCCCTCTACTTTCTTAACTCCTTGAAATTGAACATCAAATTTATTTACTTTTACTATCTCTCCAACTTCTTGAAATTGAATTTTTTCTTTTTTAAGAATACTACTTCCTGTTGCACCTATTATTAACAAGCCAATCCCAATATGGGCAGATACTTGTGCAATCATTTTGTTAGGGATATGGAAAATATTTCTATTTACTTTTTGAAATTGAACTAGCTCAAATAAAGAGCTTATTATAATCCAGCATCCAAGTATAATAAATATAATTGCTAAAACTGGATCTTTATAATTTAAGTACCATACTGCAAATGAAATTATAATAAATGAAAAAAGTAATATTTTTAACCTATTAAGAATTTTTATAAGATCATCTTTTCCCCATCGAGCATACGGTCCTATTATCATTCCAAACACAAAAGGAAACATTACGGGCATTAAAATGGAGTTAAAAAAAGGTGCACCTACAGAAATTTTGGAGTTAAAAATAACATTTGAGAATAGAGGATAAATTGTCCCTAGCAATACTGTAAATGCAAGAGAAAGCATAAAAATATTGTTCAAAGAAATCATACCTTCTCTAGATACCAAATTGATTTTTGATTGGCTGGACGTGAATGTATTATTATTCAAATATTTTATAACTCCAAATGCGCTGATAGAGAAAAGAAGTAGAAGTATGTAAATTCCTCTTGTTGGATCATTTGCAAAAGCGTGTACGGAAACTAAAACTCCCGATCTCACTAAGAATGTTCCTAAAAGACTTAATATAAATGTCAGAATGGATAAAACAATTGTCCAGTTAACTAATAAACCCCTTTTGTCTGCAATGACAATAGTATGTAAAAGCGCAGAGGCAGTGAGCCACGGTAAAAGTGATGCATTCTCCACGGGATCCCAGAACCAAAACCCTCCCCATCCTAATTCATAATATGCCCACCAACTTCCAAGACCAATGCCACATGTAAGAAATATCCAAGACATAAAAACCCATGGTCTTAGAATCTTTATAAATAATGCTTTATTTTTATAAGATAATGCAGCGACTGATATTGAGTAAATTATTGAGAAGCCTACATAACCTAAGTATAAAAATGGAGGATGAATAGCTAATCCCGGGTCTTGTAGAAGCGGATTTAGATCAGATCCTTCAATTGGTGGAGGAAATGTTTTTTCAAATGGGTTCGAGGTAAATAGAATAAATGAAACTATTAAAAAACATAAAGTATTGTGGATTTTCAAAACATCATTTTTGAAGTTTGTAGATGCAAAAATACTTTTCGAGAATAAAAACCCAAAAAAAGTCATTACTAATAACCAGAGCAGTATTGAACCTTCATGATTTCCCCAAACTCCAGTAAATTTGTATATAATTGGGAGTTGGCTATTTGAGTTTTTAGAAACTACATTTAATGAGAAATCTGAATTAACAAAGGAGAAAGAAAGACATATGAACGAAGAAAGTGTTAATAGAAATATAAGTTTAGAAAGTTTGTCTTGATCAAAGGAAAAGTTTTTAGGGTATTTTGTATTCATCAATAGTTCAAATGAGCTGAGACTAGAAACCAAAAAAACAATTATTAAAAGTAGAAATCCTAATTCAGATATCATTTCTTCTATCCTTTATTGATTCTATATCATTAATTTCAGGTGGCATATAATTTTCATCATGCTTGGCAAGCACATATTTAGCATTAAATATTCCGTTATTTTCAACTATACCTTCTACAACGACACCTTGACCTTCCTTAAATAAATCAGGCAGAATACCTATGTAGTAAATTTTAATTTCTTCATTAAAATCAGTAACTATGAAAGAAATTTCTTCTAAGCTCCGGCCATCAATATTAATCACTTTTTTTTGTAAGCTTTCTTCTTTAACCATTCCACCCAATCTAATTGTCTGATTGGGTTTAATTTTTTTTTCCATTACTTCCGATGGAGAATAAAAAAAAATAAGATTATCTCTCAAGTTTGTTAGTATAATAACTGATCCTGTTGCAAACAAAATTAATGAGAGAGTTAGTACAAGAAGTCTTTTATTTTTTTGCTTCATTTTTTGATAGGCTTGCAAATTCTTTTTCGAGTTTTTTTGTTTTTATTGAACTAGTTATGAAGATAAGAAAAAGTATGAGAAATACAATAAAATACGATGATAATACATAAGAAAAATGTTCACCAGAGTTTACAAAATCTAAAAAATTTTTCATTATTTTAATTGATTAAGCCTGAGAACATCAATTTTTCGTTGAATAATCTCACCTTTAATTCTAATGAGTAAAATTGATATGAAAAAACAGAAAATTGAAAAAGTCATTATAAAAAGGGGAACCATCATCGAACTATCTATAGAAGGGGAAGAAAACTTTGATATACTTGCTGGTTGATGGAGAGTATTCCACCAATCCACCGACCATTTAATTATTGGCAAGTTTACTACTCCAATCAATGCTAATATTGAAGCGTACCTATCGCTTTTTGATTTATCGTCATAGGAGTTGTGAATTATCATTAGACCTATGTAAATAAATAAAAGAATGAGCTCAGAGGTTAATCTTGCATCCCAAACCCACCAAGTACCCCATGTAGGCTTACCCCAAATTGATCCAGTTAATAATGTTGCTATTGTAAAACATGCCCCAATGGGTGCACATGCTCTTGAGATAATATATGCAAGTGTGTGTTTGAAAACTATTGCAAATACAGCACATAAAGCAATTACAGAATATATCATTAATGAAAACCAAGCGCATGGTACATGAACATACATTATTCTAACTGTTTCACCCTGGAGATAATCTGGGGGACTCATAAAAAAACCGAAAAATAGTCCCAAAATCAATAAAATTAAAGCTAAGTAAGAAACAAATGGCTGAATACTATCTGTTAATTTTTGAAATTTAAGTGGGTTTGCAAATTTAAAGATCATCTATTTAACTCTCTCATAATTAATCTGCTTATAAATAAGCATAATGGTAATGTAATGAAAAAAATTCCAATTAAAATTAAAAAATTACTGTTGTGAGAATTTGTAGTTGTTTGAATATTATTTGATGAGGTTGTAAAAATAACTATTGGAATATAGAAAGGAAACACAAGAATAAATTGAATAATTTTATTTCTACCAAGTTGTATCGAAAAAAGCGCTGAGACAACTGAAATTAATGTTAAACTTGGAGTGGCAAAAACAATATAGAAAAAAAGAAATAAAGTTTCTTTTAAAGAAATATTAAAAAAAATAGAAAAAATTGGTACTAAAAAAAATGTGGTAAAAATAATCAAAAGCCACATCACAAAGCTCTTACAAAATATAATTAGCTCATTGCTGTAACCAAGAAATTCAAGTTCTTTCAAGCTTCCGTCAAAGAAATCATTGTAGATAAAATGTTCAGAAACCAGAGTTATTGAAAAAATGAGTATAACCCATATTATAGGTTTATATAACCCATCAATCGCAGAGAAATCAGAACCAAATGCAAAAACAAATATCATTATTGAAATAATAAAAAAACTAGAAAAGGTAAAAAGAACCAAAAAATTTTTCAAATTTATCAATAATTCTCTTTGAAAAAGATTTTTAAATTCACTCATAATTAGAAATCTCCCCATTTATGAAAAGTTGGTTTATTTTTCTTTAATTTAGAATGTGAATTAACAAGAGTAATTTTTTTTGAATTCCTAAAATTTAGGTCAATATGATTTGTTAGCAATATTGAACCTCCATTTTTTGAATGAGTGTAAATCAATTTAATTGTTTTCTTAACTGATTTTGAGTCTAGACTGTTAAAAGGTTCATCAAGAAGCCATAACTTTGCTTTTGAGAGTAAAAGTTTACTAAGTGTTACCTTTTTTCTTTGTCCCTGAGATAAGTTTCCAACTAAATTTTTTCTTAAATTTCTTAAACCAAAATAATCGAGAACATTATTTGATTCTGTTTCTATGAATTTATTGGAAGAAATTTTAGACCACATCATTAAATTTTCTTCTATGGTTAAATTTTCCTTTAATGCATCTTTATTTGAAAGATAAGTATACATATCTCTTTTATTAGAGTTTAAATTTTTACTTGAAATATTGTTAATTTTTATGGTTCCTTTTTCAGGTTCCAAAACCCCTGCAACTAAGTCGAGCAAACTAGTTTTTCCTGCACCATTTTCTCCAATTAAAATCATTATTTGAGATTTATTTAATTTTAAATTAAAGTTATTAAAAATTACTCTTTTATTTCTTTTTAAACAGACCGATATAATCTCTAGAACCATAAAAAAAAACCCTTATTATAAACATTAGAGAAGAAAATGAATCTAACAACAACAAATTTTACCGACAGTCTAGAGTTAAATAAAAAAAGATACAATTTTTTCAGTTTAAAAAAAGCGCAGGATGTTTTAGAGTTTGATATTTTAAAAATTCCAATCTCATACAGGATTCTTCTTGAGAATTTAATTCGAAGAATAGATGATATCAATATTGAATTAGAAGATCTTAAAAATGTTATAAACCAAAACACTGGAGAAGAAATTTTATTCTCTCCAAGTAGGGTCCTTATGCAAGATTACACGGGTGTGCCTGCAGTTGCAGATCTGGCAGCAATGAGAGATAAACTAAAAAGTCAAGGTGATGATCCTGAAAAAATAAACCCAATGGTGCCGGTTAGTTTGGTGATTGATCATTCGATAAATGTTGATAGTTATTCAAAGAAAAGCTCAATGCTTCATAATGTTAAGATGGAATATGAAAGAAATACAGAAAGGTATAGATTGTTAAAATGGGCTCAAGGATCATTAAAAAATTTTTCATTATTCCCCCCAGGTTCTGGAATTTGTCATCAAATAAATCTAGAGTTTTTAGCAAAAGTTGTTCAAATAAAAAATAATTTACTATTTTTAGATTCAGTTGTTGGAACTGACAGTCATACTACAATGGTAAATTCCCTATCAGTTCTTGGTTGGGGAGTCGGGGGTATCGAAGCAGAAGCCGTAATGCTAGGCCAACCAATTTCTATGCAACTCCCTGAAGTTGTTGGTGTAAATTTAACAGGAAAATTAAAAGATGGATTAACGGCTACGGATCTTGTTCTTTATATTACTGAAGAGTTAAGAAAACTAGGTGTTGTTGGGAAGTTTGTTGAATTTTTTGGTGATGGTGTAAGCAAATTAAATTTATCAGAACGATCAACTATATCAAATATGGCTCCAGAGTATGGTGCTACTTGTGGAATCTTTCCTATTGATGAGGAAACCGTCAATTATTTAAGGATAACTGGAAGAGATGAAAATCATATAGAAATAATCGAAAAGTATTCTAAGGAACAATTAATTTGGAGAGATAAATCTGAAGAAATAAATTATAATCAAAAAATAAACATTGATTTAGATTTGATTGAACCTTGTGTATCAGGTCCAAAAAGACCTCAAGACAGAGTAAATCTTCAAAACCTTTCAAAAGAATTTACTAATAGCTTAGAGGAACACGAAAAAGGAAATGAACAAGCATCAAATAAATTAAAACATGGTGATGTATGTCTTGCAGCCATAACTAGCTGTACAAACACCTCAAATCCGTCGGTTCTAATAATGGCAGGTTTAATCGCAAAAAAAGCCGTAAAATTAGGTATGAAAGTGCCTTGGTGGGTAAAAACATCTTTCGCGCCTGGAAGTAAAGTGGTGGACGAATACCTAAAAGAATCAGATCTAATCGAACCTCTTAATAAACTTGGGTTCAACATCGTTGGTTACGGTTGCACAACTTGCATTGGAAATTCAGGTCCCTTAGATGATCAAGTTAGCAATGAAATTGAAAAAAATAATTTAAATGTTTGTAGTGTAATTTCAGGAAATAGAAATTTTGAAGGTAGAATACATCCACTCATAAAATCAAATTTTCTTGCATCCCCTCCACTAGTTGTAATTTTTGCACTAGCAGGTAAGGTAGATATAGATTTCGAAAAGAACCCAGTTAACATAATTGATGGTAAAGAGATTTTTTTTAATGAACTTTGGCCCCAAAAGAATGAAGTTGAAAATATCTTAGAAAAAACTTTAAAAAGTGAATTTTATAAAAAGAATTATTCAACAATTTTTAAAGGAGACGAAGAATGGGAGAAATTAAACGTAAAAGAGTCTTCAACCTATGAATGGTCATTATCCTCAACATATATAAAAAAGCCACCTTTCCTCGATAATACTAATAATGATCTTGATAGATCTCTTGAAGCACGACCTCTATTGGTATTAGGCGATTCAATAACAACAGACCATATTTCTCCTGCAGGAGTTATAAAAGAAGAGAGTTCTGCTGGAAAATTCTTGCGTGAAAGGCAAGTATCTTCACATGACTTTAATTCTTATGGATCAAGAAGAGGTAATCATGAAATTATGACAAGAGGGACTTTTGCAAATATTAGAATTCAAAACAAAATAGTAAAAAAGCCGGGAGGCTTTACAAAACATTTCCCGTCTAATTACGAAGGAGAAATTTACGATGTAGCAAAAAAATATGAACAAGAGAAAGTCCCACTTGTGGTAATTGCTGGAAAAGAATACGGAACTGGATCTTCTAGAGACTGGGCTGCGAAAGGGACTAAACTTTTGGGAATAAAGGCAGTAATTGCAGAGAGTTTTGAGAGAATTCATAGATCAAACTTGGTTGGCATGGGGGTTCTCCCACTTCAATTATTAGATATTAGTAAGGATAAGACTGATTTTAATGGTGACGAAATTTTTTATTTAGGAAAATTGAGAGACTATCTAATCGAACCAAATGTGAAAAAAGAAATTTATATTGAAAAAAAAAATGGAGAGAAATTTTCTCTAAAAGTACTTAGTAGAATAGATACTGAAAATGAAATTAAATATTTTGAAAGTGACGGAATTCTTCCATATGTGATGAATAAGATTTAATTTTTTTAAGACTGTAAATGAAAAAAAAAATCTCAGCTATTTTAGGTCCCACAAATACAGGTAAAACTTATGCTGCAATTCAAAAATTATTCAGATACCAGTCAGGTGTTATTGGCTTTCCATTAAGGCTTCTTGCACGAGAAAATTACGAAATTGCAAAAAAAAAGTATACTAAGAAATTAGTTGCATTAATTACTGGAGAAGAAAAAATCATACCAAGTACCGCTAAGTATTTTTTTTGTACAGTAGAATCAATTCCGGAGAATCAACCTTTCGAATTTGTTGCAATTGATGAAGTTCAAATGGCTTCGGATTACAACAGGGGATATATCTTTACTGAGAAAATTCTAAATATGCGTGGCACTAGAGAAACATTATTTTTAGGCTCAAAAAGTATCGAAAATATTTTGAAAAAAATATTTCCAGATATTGTAATAATTTATAAACCAAGGTTATCAAAGCTCTCTTACATTGGTTATAAAAATATAACAAGGTTACCAAAGCGTTCTGCAATTATTGCATTTTCTCAAGTCGATGTTTACGAAATTGCAAATAAAATCAAGCAGTCTCATGGAGGTGTCTCAGTGGTTCTGGGCGCCCTATCACCTGATGTGCGTAATGCACAAGTAAAGCTATTTGAGGATGAAAAAGTTGACTATATTGTAGCAACAGATGCAATTGGCATGGGATTAAATTTAAATATTAAAAATATTTTTTTTACTTGCCTGAAAAAATTCGATGGTTTTCATGAAAGATATCTTAAATACGATGAAATTTCACAAATCGCTGGTAGAGCCGGTAGATTCGGTAATAACGGTTTTTTTGGAACAACAGGAGATTTAAAAAATTTAAATAATGACATTGTAAATTTTTTAGAAAATTACGAATATACAGAAATTAAGAATATTTTTTGGAGGAATAATAAACTAAACTTTTCTTCTCCAAAACATCTGTTGAATTCTCTATCTAGAAAATCGAATGAGAAATTTTTTAGATTAAAAAAAAATGGTGATGACCATAGATACCTTAGAATTCTTTTAAATGACAGTGAAGTGGAAAGTAAAATCATAAATCCACTAAAGCTTAAAAAACTATGGGAAGTGTGCGGAGTTCCAGATTATTCGAAGAATTTGGATGAGTATCATACTCTTTTTTTAAAGAAAATTTTTCTTTTCTTAATCGGAGAAAATAAAAGGATACCAAATGAATGGGTAAAAAAAAATATTGAAGCAATTAGAAGAAAATCAAAAAAAATTGCAGAATTAAATTATAAGATTTCACAAGTAAGAACATGGTCGTTTATTTCATATAAAAAAAGTTGGATTGAAACTGAAAATAAATTCCAAATTGAGGTCAGAAATTTGGAACTAAGATTATCTACAAAGCTTCATGAGGAATTAATTTCAGAATTTATTGGAGAGTTTAAAAGTATTCAAATAAGTTCATATAATGATCTTGTTCAAAAAACCGAAATAGTAAGGTTGGAGGATAACAAAATTTTCTTTGGGAAAGAAAATATTGGCGTAGTCGAGGGTTTTAATTTTAGAATTAATTCAAGTTTTAAAAAAAGTAAAAATATTTTTAACAACAAAGTTTTAGAAAAAGAATTATCTTTAGAGGCTAAAAAAATTACAAATGAATTCAAAAAAGCAAAGTTTAATTTTTTTGATTTTAGTGTAGATGGAACAATTTATTGGAAAAATCAAGCTATTGGAAAATTTGAAAAAGGACAACATCTTCTTAATCCGAAAATGAAGTCCTTTCTTGATAATTATTTTATAAAACATGAAGATCAAATAATGAGTAGATTAAAAGAATTCTTTAAATTTTTGATTAATAAAGAAATGCCTTTTTTACCAAAAATCAGAGAAGCAAATAACATTTCAACTTCATCTAGAGCTATTAACTTTTGTTTATTGGAAAATTTAGGTCATTGCGAAAAAAGTGAGATTAAAAACTTCTTTAATCAGCTATCAAAATCAGAAATAGAACAATATAAATTGTTGGGCTTCAAAACAGGAGTAAACTTTTTTTATTATAATTCAAAGAAATTATGTTTCTTTAAACAAATGTTAATTAATATTTTTTTCAAAAATAGTTTAAAGAAATTTATAAATGCAAATATTTCATCACTTAGTTCAGATAAAAAAATTTCAAAGCAAATCCCCTTTCTTAAAAAAATGGGTTTTTATTTAATTAAATTTAACAAAGAAACCTTTTTAATTCATCATTTGTACTTTGAAAAACTCTCAAACAAAATATTTTTCTTGAGAAAAAAGCAAAATATAAAATTCATTCCTAACAATAAATTCGAAAAGTTTTTTTTCAAGAATCCTAAAAGTTTTCTTTTTTAAAAGTAAAAATAGTATTCTATTTATCTTGAATATATTAACTTTCTGTTCTATATAAAAGTTTATGACTTACATTGTGAAAGACCCATGTGTTAAATGTAAATATATGGATTGCGTTGAGGTCTGTCCCGTAGACTGTTTTTATGAAGGTGAAAATTTTCTTGTTATACACCCTGACGAATGCATTGACTGTGGTGTTTGTGAACCAGAGTGCCCTGTAGAAGCTATAAGTGACGATTCAGGCGAAGATGCTCAAAAATGGGTGGATATCAACAGAGAGTATGCTGAAAAATGGCCAAATATCAACAAAATGGGAACTCCTCCCCCTGATGGAGATGAATGGAAGGATAAAAAAAATAAATTTGAAGAACACTTTAGTCCTAATCCAGGAAAAGGCTCATAATCTTTTAACTTTAAACTTAAAAACTTTTAGTATATTATCCACAAGTTAAATTCAACTGGAGAGATTTTTGAAAAAAAAAGATTTAGAACTAGATATCGGAGATCTAGTAGTTTACCCAACCTATGGTGTTGGAGAAATAGAGGATTTTGATTCTTATAACATAGATGGTGCTATTCAAGACTTTATACTGATTAATTTCAAACAGGACAAAATGAAATTAAGGATTCCAAAATCAAAAGCATCTAGCTCAGGATTGAGGAAATTAAGCAATAAAAATCGATTATCAAAAGCCTTGGATGTTTTAAATGAAAAGCCATCAGTGAAAAAAGATATGTGGATTAAAAGAGCAAAGGAGTATGAAAAAAATATAAATAGCGGAGACCCTGTTTTAATAGCAGAAGTTGTTCGAGACCTTCATAAGAAGGAAGATTCACTTGAGCAACAATCTTATTCAGAAAGACAAATTTATTTGACGGCTTTAAATAGATTAAGCAATGAATACGCAGCAGTTCAAAATCTAGAAAAAAAAGTTGCTAAAACAAAATTAGAGGAATTATTAAATCAGTAAATCGATTTGATTTTTTTGCCTATTTTTATTTCCTGTCCTTTAAGGTCGTTTATTTGTTTGAAAATTTCTTCTGAATACTTTTCCTGTAAATTTAATTTATGAGTTATTTTGCTAATTGTATCATTTTCAGAATTTGTCGAAATAATTTTTATCCTAGGCGGAGACAATAAGTCTAAATCTTCATCCTTAATTCTATTAAAACTTAAAACTATTTCATTAAACTTTTTTTTAAGTGATTTTAATTCCTTATCATTGGAAATTAAAGCAAATCGATAAGTAATACCCTGTTTATCTTTCAAAGAAGCAAACATTATTTTTTTTTTCTTCTTTTTTGAAATTCCTTTTGAAATCATGAAACCATTATTTGAAAAGTATTCAAACTCTGATATTTTTTTTTTTGAAATAGAAATCCATTTTGACAAATAGTTTAAATCATTTTTTTCATTTGTTTCTTCAAGATCAAAAATTAGTTTTGTTTCGTCATTTGTGATGCCAACTAATGATTTTGGATTGTTTAAGAAATAGAAATCATCATCAAAATTAAATCTTATCTTTAGTGGTTTATGTATAAATTGGTTTCTGATAAAAAAGCCCTCTTCATTTCTGTGCCCATAAAGCATCCCATCAATTTTCTTTAAAAAAACCTCTTCTCCTATTATTGGATTTAATGGAATTTTCCCTTTAAAATTATTTATTACCTCTTGAACTCTTTTTGATGAATTAGGGTGCGTTTTAAGAAGTTCAGATACTTCATTATTTATTTTTAGAATTTTTCTTTGTAAATTTGAGTACTCTTCCATTAGTCTCAAAAAATTAGCCATTTCGTTTGGATCAAAACCAGCTCTTGTCATATATCTAACCGCTAATTGATCTGCTTGAAATTCCTGTGATCTGGAATATGAAAGTAAAAATAACTGAGCAGATTGTCCAAACAAATTATTAAATACACTATTTTTAGAAATTACGTTTAAAACTTGAAGTAAAACTCCTGTTCCTACTGTCTTAGTATATCTTTTTGCAGTATGTCTTGCTGTTATGTGTCCAATCTCATGAGCAATTACGCCTGCAAGTTGCGCCTCATTTTGGCATAGATATAAAAGTCCTCTGGTCAAATAAATATAACCTCCTGGGAGAGCGAAAGCATTCACAATGGGGGTATTTAAAATTGTGAATCTAAATTGCTTTTCAGGAAGTTCGGAAGTATTGACTAAGAAATTCCCAAGACTATTAATATAGTTATTGAGTTTCTCATCTTTATATTCTCCTCCAAATTGATTTACTATTTTTTCATGTTCATTTTTACCAATTTGATCCTCCTCTTTCTCTGACATTATGTTGAATTCATTCTGACCAGTTGCAGGATTTTTTTGACAACCAAAAAGAGCAGCTATCAAAACCAAAAATGAAATTATTAAAAAGGAATTATTAATTTTATTTTTCATTATTAAATGATAGTTTGTATTTGTGTTATTGTAATAAATTAATGAGAAATTATTTAGGAATTTTTTTTATAATATTTTTATTATCTTTTATCGATAAAAATCTAGTTGCTAGAGAAAAAGAGGGTAGGTTAATACTCGGTGGAGGTATTTACAATTTTATGGAAAATGGTGAAAAAAGATGCACATTGACCCACACGGATAGTACATGCTTTAGAGAAGAAACAGTTTCAGAAACGTCAATTGCATATCAACTTGAATACCAATCTGATAAAAGGTTTTTAAAAATATTTAAACCAAAAATTGGATTTTTAGGTACTAGCAAAAATGCCACATATGGTTATACCGGAGTTTCAGTCGATTTTTATTTTGGTAATTGTAAGTGTTTAGTTTTAACACCAAGCTTTGCAGCAGGTTGGTATGTAGACGGAGATGAAATAAAAATGTATAGTAGATTAGAATTTATGAGTGGAGGAGATTTATCATATAGATTTAGAAATAACGTCAGGGTTGGAGTTGGGCTTTATCATATTTCTAATGCAGGCTTAGGCAAAGAAAACCCTGGAACAGAGTCTATATTATTTAAATATCAAATACCATTTTAGAGTCACATGAAGGATTTTTTTTTTACAAATATAATTATTAGTTTGTTCATTATTATTTATAGTTTTGATATTTCGGCAAAAGACTCTGCAAGATATTCTGTTGGAATTGGCGTATTTAATTACATGGAGGACGGATCTCCGCCTCACAATGACCAATCAGGTATGATCAACCTAGAAATTCATAGTGGGAGAAAAATGTTTAATTTGATAAAACCATTTGCAGGTTTTTTAGGAACAAATGAAAATGCATACTACGCTTATGGAGGATTTGGCATTGATGGTTATTATGGAAGAAAAAAGAACTTTATTATGACTCCAAGTTTAGCATGCGGTTACTATAAGGATGGTAGAGAGATAAAAGCAGGTAATCCTCTTGAATTCTATATAGGTATCGATATGTTTTATCGTTTTAAAAATAATGCTAGAATAGGAGTTGGAATATTTCATATTTCTAATGCAGATAGTGGAAAGAAAAATCCAGGATCGGAAACATTAGTCTTAAAATATCAAATTCCATTAGGAAATTAATGGGGTCTTATAGTTAAACTGGATATAACGAGTCCCTCCTAAGGATTAGTTTCTGGTTCGAGTCCAGATAAGATCACCACGAAAAATTATGAGCAATTTATACAGAAATTTTTTTCATTCTCAAATATCTGAACACCAACTTGTTATAAAAAAATTAAAAGAACGTGTTGAGGAAAAATTTATAAAAGTATTAGAGATTTGGTATAGTGCTGTAAAAAAAAATAGAAAGATAATTTTCTTTGGTAATGGGGGTAGTGCTTCTGATGCTCAACATTTATCAACTGAATTGACAGTTAGATTTTCAAAAAATAGAAAATCAATCCCTGCAATATCTTTGGTAACTGATACTTCAACAATTTCTGCTATTGGAAATGACTTTGGTTTTGAATATCTCTTTGTTAGACAATTAGAGGCAATCGGACAAAAAGGTGATGTTGTAGTTGGAATATCAACCTCTGGTAAGAGTAAAAATGTAATTAAGGCATTAGATTATGCAAAAAAGAACGGAATGAAATCAGTGGTTTTCACAGGAAATAATATTAAACATGTTGAAAGTATTAGCGACGAAATTATATCTATACCTGCTATTAATACTTCAAGAATTCAAGAGGCTCACATATTAGTAGGTCAGATCTTGTGCAATGCTTTAGAAGCAAAGCTCGGACTGGCCACTTTTGTAAAAGAACAAATTAAGTAATAAAATGAAAATCAACTTTGCATTATGAAATCTCATATATTTAAAAAATACCATTTTTTACTTTTTTTATTATTGTCTTCATGTAACTTCGAAGAAGATTACTTCCCCTACAATGAAGGTAAACAAATATCTTATGACGTTTTTTTTAAAGACAAAGAAAATAATAAAAAAAACTTCAGGCAGAGCTTTTATTTTTTACCAAAGATTGAAAATTCTATACCTGTTTTAAAAAACGATGGTGAAATAATATTTTATGTTTTTGATAAACAAGGTATTTTAAAAAAAACCATGCAAGATTTTTTGTCTTCAAAAAATAATAAAGCATATGACGAAAACTCAGAAATTTTACTCGCTTTCCCAATTGAAGAAGATGTGGAATGGCAAACAGATGATAAGACAACAATTCAAATGAAGTTAGGGTATGATAGATTTTATAACACAAACTTGCCATTCAAATTAAATAATAAAATCGTAAGTACGAATGAAACAATCTCTTTAAATGGAGAAAAAATAAAAAATTGCATAAAAGTTTCTGGCTATGGAAAAACAAGTTATTATCCTGATCCAACTTTGGGAAATATCAACATTGAAATTTTTACAACAACTTGGTTTGCTAAAGGTTTAGGATTGCTCAAATACAAGAGAGAAGAAAAATCAGATTCGGAAACAATGGGCAGAATTATTTACGAAAAAACTATGTTAATAGATGACTGATTGATTATATAATATATATGAACTAATTGCTAATTAGGTAATGAGAATGTTAAATGAGTTAAAAAAGGGTCTATACGACGCTAAAAATGAAAAAGATTCCTGTGGCATAGGCTTTGTCGCCAATATTTACGATATACCCTCTCGTGAGATAGTGGAAAAGGGTCTTAAAATTCTTTGCAATCTGACCCATAGGGGTGCTGTAAGTGCAGACCCAAGAGCTGGAGATGGTGTTGGGTTGTTATCTCAAATACCGCATCAGTTTTTTCAAAGAGAACTCTCTAAAAAAAATATTATTTTGCCCAGACCAGATGATTATGCCATCGGAATGTTTTTTTTGCCAAGGGATTCTGAAGAGAGAAATCACTGCATTAAAATTATTGATAAATATTTATCCAGGTTAAAGTTAGAAAATCTTTACATTAGAGAAGTGCCGAGAGATAAGTCTGTCTTAGGCGAATCAATTAAAGGTAACGAACCCTTTATTCTACAAATATTTATCAAACAAAAATTTCAAGCAAGTAAAATAAATGAATTTGAACAAAGACTTTTTATTGCTAGGAGAAGAATAGAAATTGAACTTAAATCCTTTGACTTCTATATAGCCTCTCTTTCAAGCAAAGTTGTTGTATATAAAGGTATGATAATGTCAGATTCTCTGAAAGATTACTTCGATGATTTGAAAGATGAAATGTTTATCTCGTCTCTGGCAATAGTTCATCAAAGATTCTCTACAAATACTTTCCCGAGTTGGGATCTTGCACAACCATTTAGATTTTTGTGTCACAACGGAGAAATTAATACTCTTCGAGGTAATGCTAATTGGATGAATGCAAGAGCCTCTGTTTCTAAATCAGAATTGTTTTTAAAAGAATTCCAAAATCTTAATCCCCTAATCTTCGATGGTTTGTCAGATTCTGCCGCATTTGATAATGCTTTGGAATATTTGATGATGGGTGGATATGATATAGAGCATGCAATGATGCTCTTGATACCAGAAGCATGGGAAAAGAATGATCGTGATACCAAAATGAAGGACTATTATCAGTACTACTCCAATTACATCGAACCTTGGGATGGTCCCGCAGCAATGTGTTTTACAAATGGAAAAAAAATTGGAGCAATACTTGACAGAAATGGGTTGAGACCTTCAAGGTATGTTCAAACCGATAATGGGATGATCTTATTATCATCAGAAATGGGTGTTTTGGATATTGACCCAAAATCGGTTGTGAAAAGATGGAGATTAGAACCTGGAAAACTTTTTTTAATAGATCTGATAGAGAAAAGAGTAATTGGGAATGATGAGATAAAAACAAAATTAGCCAGAAAGTTTGACTACAAAAAATCACTTAATAAAAGCCAAATTTACTTAAAAGAATTAAATAATATTACTAATAAAGGCCAATTAGATACAAACGAAGTTAAGAGGTTGCAATCAGGATTTGGTTATACAAAAGAAGATATTAATTTTTTTATTGAACCAATTCTAAAATTGGGTATCGAACCTATCGGATCGATGGGAACGGACACTCCAATATCTTTACTTTCTGATAAACCAAAGCTTCTTTTTTCATATTTCAAACAATGTTTTGCGCAAGTTACTAATCCCCCTATTGATCCCATTAGAGAAGAACTAGTAATGTCTTTGGATATGACATTAGGAGAAAAACCAAATATTTTTGATTCCCCTGATGAAAACGTAAAACCAAGATTAGAAATTGAGCAACCAATCTTGACGAACACTGATATGCTAAAAATTAAAGATATTGAAGAAATCACCAGAGGCAAGTTCAAAGCTTCTACAATTGATATTCTCTTTAAAAACTCAAATAAAGGTAAAGAATTAAGCGATGGGCTTGAAAGAATTTGTTTTGAAGCTAAATCACAAATTCTTGATGGAGCAAATATTTTAATATTATCTGATATAAACGTTTCAAAAGTAACGGCGCCAATCCCTTCCCTTTTAGCTGTCTCATGCGTACATCATTTTTTGATCAAAGAAGGATTAAGAATGAATGTAAGCATTGTTATTGAAACCGGTGAAGCAAGAGAACTTCATCATTTTGCAGTTTTAGCAGGATATGGAGCTGAAGCAATCAACCCTTACTTGGTTTTTGATACAATTTCTTCATTAGTTAAAAAAGAGGACTACAAACTTTCTGAAACAAATTTTATAAAAGCATCTGGCAAAGCTATTCTCAAGATAATGTCAAAAATGGGTATATCGACTCTTAAATCCTATTGTGGAGCACAAATTTTTGATGCAGTCGGTATTTCAGAAGATGTGGTAAACAAATATTTCCCGGGAACAGCAACACTTATAGGGGGGTTGAGTTTAAATCAGATTCAAGAGGAGACTCTCAACCGGTATGCAAAATCTTTATCTTCAGATGAAATTGAACATGGACTTGATGTTGGAGGTGAATATGCATTTAGAATAAGGGGAGAAAAACATTCTTGGTCACCCGATACAATTACCAGTCTGCAAAAAGCAGTCAGAATAAATTCAAAAGAATCTTTTAGTAATTTTTCAACTAAAATTAACGATCATAACAAATCAATGTTTACTATTAGAAGTTTATTTGAGTTCAAAAATAAAAAGAAAATCAACTTAAGTGAAGTGGAGCCTGCAACTGAAATTGTAAAAAGATTTTCAACGGGGGCGATGTCTTATGGATCGATTTCGAGAGAGGCTCATACAACCCTAGCTTTAGCAATGAACAGAATTGGAGGAAAATCTAATACCGGCGAAGGGGGTGAAGAACCAGAAAGATTTTCCATCTTAAAAAATGGTGACTCTATGAAAAGTGCTATAAAGCAGGTTGCTTCTGGACGTTTTGGAGTAACAGCAGAATATCTAGTCAATGCAAAGGACATTCAAATTAAAATAAGCCAAGGGGCAAAGCCAGGTGAAGGTGGTCAGTTGCCAGGACATAAAGTTGATGAAAAAATTGCTAGTGTTAGACATTCAACACCTGGTGTAGGTTTAATTTCTCCGCCACCTCACCATGATATCTATTCAATTGAAGATTTAGCACAATTAATTTTTGATTTAAAAAATGTTAACCCTAAAGCAAGAATAAGTGTGAAATTAGTTTCAGAATTTGGAGTAGGAGTCGTAGCTGCTGGGGTTACTAAGTGTAAGGCAGATCATATTACAATTGCCGGTTATGATGGAGGGACAGGAGCTTCACCCCTAACGTCTATAAAAAATGCTGGTACACCCTGGGAATTGGGACTAGCCGAGACTCACCAAACTTTGGTATTAAACAAGTTAAGAAACAGAATTTCTCTCCAAGTTGATGGAGGTTTAAAAACTGGAAGAGATGTCGTGATTGGTGCTCTTTTGGGTGCTGATGAGTTTGGCTTTTCAACTGCTCCATTAGTTTCAGTTGGTTGTATTATGATGAGAAAATGTCACCTCAATACTTGTCCTGTTGGTATAGCTACACAGAATGAATTTTTAAGAAAGAAATTTGTGGGTACTCCAGAAAATGTAATTAATTATTTTTTTATGGTTGCTGAAGAGGTGAGAGAAATTATGGCAGATTTGGGTGTTAAAAAGTTTCAGGATCTTATCGGTAAATCTGAATTTTTAACTAAAAATAAAGCTATCAACCATTGGAAAGCTAAAAATATTGATCTTTCGAAAATTTTATACAAACCAGAATTCAGCAAGTCAGAAGATATATATAACTCTTCTTGTCAAGAACACGATCTTGAAAAAGTTTTAGACAAGGAAGTAATAAAAGAAGTTGAGCCAGTTCTAAATAAGAAGTTGTCTACTATAAATGTTAAAAAACAAATTAAAAATATCGATCGAAGCTTTGGAGCAATGTTATCTGGCAAGGTTGCTATGAGTTTTGGACATAAAGGATTAAGAAATGACTCAATCACGATAAACCTTGAAGGTACAGCAGGTCAAAGTTTTGGAACATTTTTATCATCGGGAATTACTTTAAATCTTGATGGTGAAGCAAATGATTATGTTGGCAAGGGTTTGTCAGGCGGAAAGATAATTATTAAACCATTTAAGAACTCAAATTATAAGACTAATGAGAATATCATAGTAGGTAATACTGTCTTGTATGGCGCTATTTCAGGTGAATGTTATTTTTCAGGTGTTGCTGGAGAAAGATTCGCGGTCAGAAATTCTGGCGCTACTGCTGTTGTTGAAGGGACTGGCGACCATTGTTGTGAATACATGACTGGGGGTATTGTTATGGTTTTAGGTAAAACCGGCATAAATTTTGGAGCTGGAATGAGTGGTGGAATAGCTTATGTTTATCAAGATGAAACTGATTTTAGAAGTAAATGTAATTTATCAATGGTTAACATATCTCCCATAAAGAAAAGAAAACACATCTTGCCAGATAAACTTTTTGATAAGTATAATTTTTTATTTAATGATGAGCTAAGAATAAAGGTAATGGTTGAAAAGCATTTTAGCAATACAGGCTCCAAAGTGGCAAAAAAAATTCTTGAAAACTTTGATGTAGAACTAAAAAATTTTGTTAAAGTTTTACCAATTGATTTTGAAAATGTATTATTAAAAAAAATACAAAATGAAAGAGATAAAAAGGTTGTGAATTTATGGCAAAAGTAACTGGATTTTTAGAACATGAAAGAGCTGAGAGTAAAGCTATCAGCCCAAAATCTAGACTCAAGAATTTTGAAGAATTCGTATTGCCCTTTCCTGAGAAAACATTAAACGAACAAGCATCAAGATGCATGGATTGTGGTATCCCATATTGTCACAATTCTTGCCCTATAAATAATATTATTCCAGAGTGGAATAATTTGGTTTATGAAAGAGATTGGAAAATTGCTTTAAATGTGCTGCACTCCACAAACAATTTTCCTGAGTTTACAAGTAGAATTTGTCCCGCTCCTTGTGAAGCAGCCTGTACATTAAATATTGATGATAGCCCAGTTACTATAAAAAGTATTGAGCGATCTATCATAGATAAGGCCTATGAAAAAGGATGGATCATTCCAGAAATAAACCATCAAAAAACAAATAAGAAGGTAGCAGTTGTCGGTTCTGGACCAGCTGGTCTGGCTTGTTCTCAACAACTTGCAAGAGCTGGACATGAGGTGGTTATTTTTGAAAAGAATGACAGAATTGGAGGATTACTGAGATACGGAATCCCCAATTTTAAAATGGAAAAGCATTTAATAGACAAAAGAATTGAACAAATGGAAAAAGAAGGTGTTCAATTTAAGTGTAACTCTAGAGTGGGTGAAGATATAACAATTAAAGATCTTACCTCAAATTTTGATGCTATTATATTAGCATGTGGTTCAGAACAACCAAGAGATTTAGATATACCCGGAAGAGAATTACGGGGTGTTCATTTTGCGATGGATTTTTTAACTAGACAAAACAAAATTTGTGAAGGAGACAATATCAAGTTGGAACCGGAGTTTTGCGCTAAAGATAAAGATGTGGTGGTTATCGGAGGAGGAGATACTGGCTCTGATTGCATAGGAACATCAAATCGTCAAGGAGCTCGGTCTATAACTCAACTAGAGATTCTTGAGAAACCACCTGTAAAAGAAGATAAGATGTTAACATGGCCAAATTGGCCTTTAAAATTAAGAACTTCATCTTCGCATGAAGAAGGAGCCAATAGAAACTGGAGTGTGTCAACAAAGAAATTTGAAGGCAATTCAAGCGGTGTAAAAAGCCTGACACTTCAAAAAATTTCTTGGAAAAGAAATGATGATGGAAAAATGAAAATGGAGCAAAGTACAAGTAAAGATTCTGAAATCAAAATAAAAGCTGATTTAGTTCTTCTTGCAATGGGTTTTGTTCACCCTGTAAAAGACAAACTCATTAATGATTCTGGACTTAAACTGGATAAAAGAGGTAATGTTGAAGCTAACGAAGTTGACTATAAAACTAATCTCAAAAAGGTTTTCGTATCAGGAGATATGAGAAGAGGACAGTCCTTAGTAGTCTGGGCAATAAGAGAAGGAAGACAGGTTGCTCATAATGTAGATAAATTTTTGATGGGTAAAACTAGGCTCCCATTCTAGAAGAATAAGAAAAATAATATTATTCTTTAATTGAAAAAAAAAGGATCCATGATAACTATTTGATTGTTAGATGATTTTATAAGCACAAAGATGAATAATGAAATGTCATTTGTCCTAACCAGTTGCGGTAGGACGGAACTTCTAAACAAAACTTTAAAGAGTTTTTTTCAATTTAATGACTTTCCTTTGGAATCACTTTATCTTACTGAGGACTCTGTAGATAAAGAGGTGTACAAAAATGTTGAGAAAAACTGGTCTAGTAAACTGAACCTACTTCTTAATGAAAAGAAAAAGGGACAAATTAAATCTATAGTCGATGCCTATAAACTTATTAAAACTCCTTATGTATTCCATTGCGAGGATGATTGGATTTACACAAGAAAGAACTTTATACAGGATTCCTTAAAGATACTGGATTATGACCCTAAAATTATCCAAGTCTGGCTTGAAAGTAAAAAGAGTGCAAGTAGATTAGATATTTTTAGTTATGGTCCACTTATAAAGCATAATGGTGTGGGTTTTAGAAAAGTATTTTGTAAAGAAGGCTGGGAATGGGGATATTTTTCATTCAGACCAGGTGTAAAAAGAATGAAAGATTATAATTTGATTGGTGGATATAAAAATTACAAAAATGAATTAGATATTGGAGTTACATATAAAAATAAAGGTTTTTACACTGTTATAATAGAAAAACCAGCTGTGAAGGATATTGGTCTTGATCAAACTATCTTTGATCCAACTAGAAAATGGCCAAAGAGACGAAAAACTAATGCTCCAACTGGATTTAAAAGGCTTTGGAAACATATTAAGAAATTTAAATTCTAAAGCTTATTTTTTAGATTTTTTTCGATTTTCGTATTTAGTCAATTTATCTTTGTATTCGGATTCAGATAAATCATGCCAACCAATGCAAAAGCCAGTCGGTGATCTTCCGCACCCGCATTCTTGTTTATTACTCATACTATTCTCCAATATAAATTATATAGAAATTAATAATTTAAAAAAGAAGATTTAATTTTTTATGAAAAATTTATGAAACTTTACTTTAAGAATGAAAATAAAAATTACAAAAATTAACATCAGAAAAATAGGGATGAAAAGCTTTTCTGATAAAACTGAAATATCAAAATTGTAAATTAGTAATTCGGAGGATTCAATCAGTCTTTGAATGATAAAAGTAACAAGGATTATTTGAGGAACTTCAGCAATTACTGTCGCCTTGATAAACTGAATATTACTAACATTAAAAAAAATTCCTGAAAAATTTTTAATAATTAACGGAATTCCAGGTATAAATCTAAAAATTACAAAAAGGAAAAAAGAATTATTAGTAATTTTTAGATTTACAATAGAATTTTTTATAAAGTGACTAAAGTTTTTAGCGAATAAGAATGAAAATGTAGATCCGATAGTAAAAGAAAAAATAGATAAAAATGCACCAACATATCCAAACATAAAAGTGGCTAATAGAATCACTGGAGATCCAAGACCGATAAAAGTAATCCAAACTATAGAAAAAATTAAATATCCCGTCATTAATATAATCAGATTTTCGTTAACATAAGATTTTAAATCTAAATAATACTCATAAAGGAGATTAAAATTTAAAGAGAAAAGGAATTCATGGTTAAAAATGAATATAACAAAAATCACTGATGCAATAATAGTATAAACAGATATAAAAATTTTTTTTATAATTTTGAGCTCTCTTTAAATATAATTTAGATTTAAATAAAATAATAATTTAATTACAAACTTGTGTAATTAAGAAAATAAAATTATTAAAAAATAAATTTAAAATCTTTAAGGCAAGCTTATTATAATTTTTTATTTTTCAACTCGTTGAGCACATCATAGCGAAATTCTTTTTGTGTTTTACTTACAGAGAAGATTAGAACAGATAGATTTTTTTTTATTATTTTTTTATCGCTTATACCCAGTTCAAAACTTTTGTACAAAAGAAAAATAAGATCAATTCTTGATTCATAAGTCCTTGATAAAATTATATGCTTATTATTCATCCATAAAGTATTAATAATATTAAGACGATTGGAAAATTCACTGTCGTTCAAGTTCTCTATATTACACCAATGACAAGTGGTGTTTTCTATTATTTCTTTTGTATATCTTTTAAGGCTTTCGTTCTCTTCAAATACTTTTTGCAATATTAAAAAGAAACTATATGCAAAAGAATTAATTTCAACTCTTTCAATTTTTTCATACTTTATTCGAAATATTTTCTTAAAGATGTGATTATGGAAAATCTTAATTTTTCTCTGAAATGGCTGATTGAAAAGGGTTTCGATCGACATTACGGAAAGAAAAAAACCAAGAGAAAATAAAACTTCTTTAATGGTTAAGTCTTTTTCAAAAATAAACTTGGGATTAAAATCACTTAACTCATGTTTGGATTGCCAAGCTTTTGCACTATTGATATTTATTGTTGACATAAAAGATCTAGTAAATGTAAGTTCAATTTATACTAATATATTTATAGATTTAATTTTAAAGAAATAAATTCAAAATTGTTAAATTAACAAAAAGAATAATTCAATTTGATTTTTTAATGTTATAAATACATGTGTCAAATATATTTGATTATTTATACAAGAGAATAATAAACTTTTGTAAAAAAACTAATTCGAAATGGGTCTTGTATTTTATTTCTTTTTCAGAATCAATAATTTTTCCTTTGCCGACAGATCCATTTATTATACCTTACATAATTGCAGAAAATAAATTTCTTAGATTAGCTTTTTTTATAACTCTATTTTCAGTCGCTGGTGGAATCTTTACATATTACATTGGAAGTTCTCTATGGGATTTATTCTATCCATTGGTAAGTGTTTCTTACCCAAATATAAACAATTTAATAGAAGCTTTTGAAAAAGATTTCTCTGAGCTTGGTATTGTTTTGATATTGATTGGAGGTTTCTCTCCATTTCCATTTAAAATTACATGTTTGGCATGTGGCATATTGAGTGTTAATTTCATTCAATTTATTTTTGCTTCTTTGTTGGCAAGAGGCTTGAGATTTTTTCTGGTTTCATTTTTAATTTATAAATACGGGGAGAAATCAATTGAAATAATTAAAAAAAATGTTTTAACGGCAAGTACAATATTAATACTTTTAATAATCGTTTATTTAATAACTTTATAGTTTGGACTATTAAATTAGATAATAGTAAGAGTGCTTTCAAGAATGATTAAACATAAAAAAATAATAGTTAAGTAACGATAATCTTTTTTTGCATGAATTTTTTAGAATATAATTAGAAACTTTTTAATTATTGATAATTTTTTTATAATGATAACTAGAATTGATTTACTTGTGAATTTGTAACAATACATCTTTTAATTAATATTGAGAAAATGTACTAAATGAAAATAAATTCAAAAAAATAATAAAGAATTAATTTTGTGCAAGTTAAAAACTATCCCTTGCTACATCAATGTTAAATTTAGGATATAAATATTTATTTAGAAAATTCTAATAATATTTTAAATATCTATCGATATAATACGATAAAAAATAAGTTAATTTAATTCGAAAGTAAGAACAACCAAATTTTATAATATTATAAAAATAATGATAAATTATAATATTATTTTAATTAGTATCTTTGAAAATGCCTGTAATCTGTGGACTTGAAGATATGTATTTTAATCACGGAAATACGTGTGGCTACACATAATATTTAATAAATTAATGATATTTATAAGAATAGTTAGGTTTTTACTAAAATGATAGTAAAGTGGTATGATAATATTAATTCATATTAAGAAAAACTAGAATATTATTATGTTAAATTGAGTAACTCAAAATAATTAAAAAAGTTACTTTATTTAAGGCTCAGCAAAAAAGCAATAAAATACAAAATAATTTAAAATAGATTGTATAAGAGTTATAAAAAAAAATTATGATAAATATAAAATATTAAAATATAGTATGTGATCTATTTATTATTTTAGTTAATATATTCACATAGAAAAAAAATGAACAGCAAATTAAGTATTAAGGTAATTTTAAAGTCAAAGTATGGATTTACCGTTGTATTAATAATTACAGTTTTAATTGTTATTTCTTTCTATGTTTTTTTTAATAACGAGAAAAAGATAGAAAAGGAAATTTCTACTCAGATTAATTCAGATGATAATCAATATAATGATGACAGTTCTCATAATATTATTAATGATAATTTATTAAATAATAAGAGTGAGGGAACCAAAGAACAATCAAAATTAAAGGAACAACCTCTTAAATCAATACCTGATAAGAAAAAGAACGAACAAAAAATAACTACAGCTGAAACACTTAATAAAGCAAAAAAAATTGTTGAAGCGAAAGAAATTGACACAAAAGGGGTTAATAAAGACCCTAATCATACTGTAGGTGAGTTGCATGCTGGGCTAAAAAAAATTAGTGAAGGTAAACTAAATAATTACGCAAAGGTATTAGAATTGATAAAAACTACTTATGATACTCACAAAATGACTGGAATGATTGTAGGTAATATCTGGAAGAAACTTTCAAGTGAAAAACAAAATGAACTTAAAAAAGTTTTTGAAGAATATATTGCAAAAAATTATTTGAAAAGATTCCATAAAATGACAAATATAAAGTTTGAAAAAATGGAAACTCAAAAAATCAATGAAGATTTTAGGATGGTTAAGACTGTTCTAAATATAGATAACAGTGAAAACATAAATATTGATTATTTACTTACAAAAACAAAAAATAAATGGAAGATTTTTGATGTTCTCTTGGCTGGTTCAGTAAGTGAAATTGCAACAAAAAAATCAGAATTTTCAAACTTTATTAATGATTCAAGTATTGACAAACTGATTGAAGCTTTAAAAAAGAAAAATTTAACAATTTTAAAATAAGTATTGTTATTAGATTAATATTTAAAAAACAGAAATTCTTCAAAAATTGCTAAAAGTAGCGGAAAAGCTGATTAAATTCTAACCACACTATTTATCAATCCAACAAATTTGATCAGTAAATTGCGAATTTTTTTTTTTGAGTAATAAATGAGAAGGGGGAAAAAATTGAAAATTGATTTCCTGCATATCGTTTTTATTTAAGGTGTTAACATTATAGAAAAAATAAGATGTGTCTATTGGACTTGATTTCTTTTCTACATTTCCTTCAATGATATTAAAAGATTTTCTATTCTCTGAGTCGTAAATTTTAAATGATATTTTATCTTGTTTTTGGTCTTCTTTAAATTTTGGTATAGAAAATTCTAAAGTTGGTCCAACTTCATCTGCACAAATAAATGGAACTGATTCAAATGTTTTTGCTATACACTCAAAAACAAAAATACAAAAAATAAAAAAAAATTTGTAAGAAACTGATTTATACATTATCTAGATTTTTTAATCCATTGATGATTTCCAAAGAATAAATTTTTTTAAAAAGAATTAATAATTACCATGGTATTGTATCTTCTTCATGAAATAGTCCACCAGTTGGTCCGTCCTCATTTAATGTAGCTAACCGAAGTGATGTTTTATAGCTGTCTTTTATTTCCATGGGGGCATTTGGTCCACCTAACTCGGTTTTCACCCACCCGGGATGACCAGAGTTAACTTTAATTTTTGTGTCCTTTAATTCTGCTGCAAGATGAATTGTATATGCATTCAAAGCAGTCTTAGAAGCATTGTAAGAAAATTCCTTGGCTGGTGCAATTGGTGAGTCTTTAGACGAGTGTAATGTTAAAGAACTTAAGATAGTTGACACATTAACTATCCTGCCAGCATCAGATTTTTTTAATAGAGGAAGTAATTTTTGAGTAAGAGAAATTACGGCGAAAAGATTTGTTTGAAATGTGTTTTTTATATCCTTATCACTTACACTTGAACTATTAGTAACAAATAAATTATTATTTAAAAGAACTCCTGCATTGTTAATAAGAATATCTAATTTATTATATTTTTGCGAAATAAAATCAAAAACTTTTTGAGGTGCATCTAAATCAAATGCATCATACTGAACTAAGTCTGTTTCTAGTCCAAGTTTCGATAGTTGCTCAACTGCTTTTTCACCATTCTCTATATTTCTAGATCCTAAAATCACCTTAACTCCTGTTTCTGCTAACTTTTTTGAGGTTTCTAAACCTATTCCCCTATTTGCTCCTGAAATAAATGCCACTTTTTCCATAATTCACTCCTTTCTTTATTGATTATAGAAAATAATTTACATAATCAAACCTTCTTCGTCATTTTAGACTTTTTATTAACTTAAATTTAAAGATTAATTGGTTTGTCATACTAAAGTCAATTAATTATAATCGAAACAGTTCCATATGTTTATACGCCAAATATAATCGATATATAAAAAAATAAATTTTTTATTTTCGCATTTTAAAGTTTATTCACTTTTATTTTTTATGAATAATTATCTTTGATAAAATTCTACTAGTAAGAAAATTAAGAAAACAATTTTATCATTTGCTTATATTACAATATTTTAAAGTAATTTTTAATTTAAATTTTTAATTGTTTTTAAAAAAGTATGATTTTTATTTTAATCCACACTTCTGTAGATTTTTATTTATATATCTTTGACCCTTTTCAATTATATTCAAATTATGTTCGTCTAATTTTAATTGAGTATCTTTTTCTGAAAAATGATTATTATTGTATTTAGCTTTTATACTCTTTTTTAGCTTTTTAAGTTTTTCATACTTTATCATTTCACCATCCATTTTGCTTTTTTCACTTGCTAATTTTAATAAAGTTATACAACTAAGATCTTTTTCCTCAGGATTTTTAGCTTCTGATAAAAAACTGTATGAAAGAAGAAATGCAATTAAAAAAAAACTTTTCATTATGAAAATCTAATCATTTGACCTTCAAAAGCAATCGAAATTTTAAAAATCGATTACATATCGGAATTAAATTAAATAATAAGCAGAGGGTGGTTTAGTAAATTTAAAAACTCTAGCCTGTAAAACAAAACAAATAAATCTTGATTTAGAAAATTATTAGTTATAATCTTTAATATACGTTCAACCCTTGAGGTCGGAAGTAGGTTTGAAGCCGAAGGAACGCATCCATCTGTCTCTTACTACTCCGCTTACAAGTTAAATAAAATGTACAACGAAGTTTATAAAAACTCAAAAGTAAGAAAATTTTATAATCAAATATATGATTGGGCTAAGTCTTTGCCCGAAAATGTGATTGTAAAAAAAAAAAATGAGGCTGAAAATCTCTTTAAAAAGATAGGTATAACATTTTCCGTTTATAATAACTTTGATTCTTCAGAGCGTTTAATTCCATTTGACATGTTTCCAAGGATAATTTCCTCAATAGAATGGAAAAGAATTAAAAAAGGGGTTATTCAAAGAGCATTAGCTATTAATGCTTTTCTTAATGACATTTATAATTCTGGCGAAATTATAAAAGCAAAATTAATACCAGAAAATTTAATTTATAAAAACCCAGCATATGAAATTAAAATGATTGGTTTTAAGGTTCCCAAAAGAATCTATAGCCCAATAATTGGATCAGATATAGTAAGAATTAATGAAAATATTTTTAAAGTTCTAGAGGATAATTGTCGAACTCCGTCTGGAGTTTCATATATGATCGAAAATAGAGAAATAATGATGAGAATGTTTCCAGAATTATTTGAGAAATTGAAAATTGAAACAGTAGAAAATTATCCGAGTTATTTGTTAGATGTTTTAAAAAGTCTAGCCCCAAAAAAATGTAATAAAGAACCAAAAGTAGTGATTTTAACTCCTGGCTCTTTTAATAGTGCTTATTATGAGCATAGTTTTCTCGCTGATCTTATGGGAGTTGAGTTAGTTCAAGGAACTGATCTTTTTGTTAATGATTCGATAACATATATGAAAACAACTCGGGGTCCAGAAAAAGTGGACATAATTTATAGAAGGATTGATGATAAATTTATTGATCCAATCACTTTTGATAGTTCATCACTAATTGGAATTCCTGGTTTATTTGATTCGTACAAGTCTGGTAATGTAAATATTTGTTCAGCTCCAGGTTCAGGTATAGCTGATGATAAAGCTATTTACTCTTATATACCTGATATAATTAAATTTTATCTAGGAGAAGAACCTATTCTAGAAAATGTTAAAACGTGGAGGTGCTATGAAGATGATGCAAAAAAATACGTTATAAATAATTTAAATAAATTAGTTGTTAAAGAGGTTCATGGCTCTGGAGGTTATGGTTTATTAATTGGAAGTAGATCTTCAAAAAAAGAAATTGAAATTTTTAGGAAAAAAATTCTTTTAAACCCAGAAAACTATATAGCCCAACCCATACTCGAATTATCCTCAGTACCCATCTTTGATAAAAAGAAATTATCTCCAAGACACGTTGATCTTAGACCATTTTGTTTAGTTGGTGCAAATAAAACAAAATTAGTTGATGGTGGACTAACAAGGGTGGCTTTGAATAAGGGTTCATTAGTGGTTAATTCATCTCAAGGTGGAGGGGTTAAAGATACATGGATCCTAAATGAATAATTAATATGTTAAGTAGAACCGCAGAAAATTTATTTTGGTCAGCTAGATATATTGAGCGAGCTGATTCATTAGCTAGACTTTTAGAGGTTGGTTACAGAATTTCTTTGATTCCCAATACTGAAAGAGGTTATACAAACGAATGGGAATCAATTCTAGAAACTTCTGGAATAAAAGATGAATATCTTAAAAAATATAAAAAAATATCTAAAGAAAAAATTATTTTCTATCTACTTTTTGACCCTGAAAACTCTTCTTCAGTTAAAAACTGTATAAAAACTGCAAGAGAAAATATTAGAATGGTCAGAACTGCTGTAACACTCGAAGTATGGAATGCAGTTAATTCGTCATATCACGAATTAGACAAAAATATGAAAGATACTAAAAGTATCTTAAAAGAATTACCCGAAATTATTGAATGGATAAAAAGACAAGTAAATTTAATAAGAGGTACAATACTTAACACCCAACTAATAAATGATGGCTATGATTTTTTAATATTAGGAACTTATTTTGAAAGAGCAGATTTTACTGCAAGAATTATTAACGTAAAATATTTTATTTTACTTCCAAGTATCAATTATGTTGGCAGTGACATTGATAATTTTCAATGGAGTTTGATGTTAAGGTCAATTTCATCATTCAGGGCATTTAAGTGGGCATATGGTGGACAAGAAATTACATACACCAAAATCATAGATTTTTTAATTCTGAATATGACTTGCCCAAGATCTTTAATTTTTTCAATAGAAAAAATTAATCATCATTTAGGAAGGTTGTCAAAATTTTATAAACAAACCTCGACTTCAAACAAAAAAATAGGACTGATGTATAAAAATATAAAAAATTTAAATGCTAATAAAATCACAGAAATTGGTTTACATGAATTTTTAAAATCCTTTATTGAAGAAATAAATTTTGTTTACAAAAAATTTGAACAGAAATACTTTTTTGGTCTAGAGACATGAAAATTAAAATCAAACACTCAACAACTTATAAATACAGTTCCACAGTACCAAGGCTTATACAATGTTTAAAACTCTATCCATCAATATGCGATAATCAAGAAATATTAGACTGGGAAACATCTACCAGTAACGGAAAAATAATTGAATCTCACTTTGATGGACTAGGACACAGAGTACAGAATATTTTTATAAAGAATTTTAGTGGACAACTTAAAATCACCTCACAAGGAATATTAAAAACCAAAGATTTATCTGGTATTGTCAAAGGATTGAAGGAAAAAGTTCATCCACTTTGTTTTCTGAGAGAAACTGATTTAACGAAACCCTGTAAAAATATTGAAAAAATTTCATCTGAAGCAAAAAAAAATAATAATAAGAATTATATTGAATTTGTACATAAACTAAATTTAATAGTATCAAACTCAATTAAATACGTAAGTGGATCAACCACAACTTCTACGTGTTCAAAGGATGCTTTAAAGCAAAAAAAAGGAGTTTGTCAAGATTTTGCACACATACTTATTAGTGCTGCAAGGTTTAATCAATTTCCTGCTAGATATGTTAATGGTTTTTTGTTGGAAGAAACTACTTCTGGTGAAAATACTTCTCATGCCTGGGCAGAAATTTTTATAAAGGATTTGGGTTGGGTGGCATTTGATCCATCTCATAAAAAATGTATTGACGATAAATATATAAGAATAAGCACAGGATTTGACTTTGAAGATGCCTCTATGATTAAAGGTGTAAAAACTAATTATAATGGAGATGAATTTTTAGACACAAAAGTAGATATAGAAAGTTGTCAGTAAAATATTTCTATTAGTTTCATTCAGATGGGGTGGCTGAGGGGATTTGAACCCCCGGCCTCCGGTACCACAAACTTAATGTCTTTTGTTATGATTTGATGATTTCTTCAACTTTATCAGTATTTTCTAAAAAAGAAAAATGACTAGAATCGTTTATTATTTCATACTTACTAAGTTTTAATAAATTTTTTGTAAGCAATCTATCTGATTCTTTAGCCCAATCATCTTTTCCATAAATAAGTTTTACAGGAACATTGACTTTTTCATAAACCTTTTTAATTCCATTATCTTTGTTGAATTGTGATAGTACATTTCTGAAATGATAGATATACCCCTTTTTTTTCAGAGAATTACACAATAAATTTAAATAGCTATCTGGAAGTTTAGTATTATCAAAAAACCCACCATTCATAATATTTTTTAAAATAAATTTATTCTCTAAACTTGAAAATAAATTTCCAATAACTGGCAAGCCAACATGAAACAAAATAAATTTTGCAAAAAAATTACCTCTTTGAATTCCTTCACCAAAATATGAATCGTAGTCATAAGGATTAAACATATATATTTTTTTTACTATTTTTGGAAGTTCAACTGATAAGCTAGCTCCTAAGTTTGCTCCTATGGATTCTCCAGCGACTGTAAGATTTTTAATCTTTAACTTTTGCACAAAACTTACTATTGATTTAGTAAAAAAATCAAGACTATAATTTGTTGCTGTGTTGATCGGAGAATCACCAAAACCTGGAAGGTCAATTGAATATACTGTAAATTTATTTCTTAATAATTCACCTAGTTTGTCAGAATATTCTAGTCTATTTCTGAAAGTGTGAAGTAACAGGATAGGCTTCCCTTTTCCTATTTTTTTAAATCTGATGTAAGTTCCATCATCCAAATTAAATTTTTCAATTTTCATAAATCAACTTTAAAACAAATAATGCCGCTGAGGGGATTTGAACCCATGACATCCAATAGCACAAAACAATTAAAATTTGAACTTATTAATTCTATAATAATATATACAAACTTCTTGTAAAATGTTTTTGTACAGTAATAATAGTTGAATGAATTCTATACTTCTTTTTATCATTCTGTTGTTTTGTTTTAATCTTAATGCATCATGCAAATTTAAAAATTCAACTTCAAATGATGAAGTTAAATACACTATTCAGAAATCTATAAAAGTTGATGACATCGAAGGTCATGTAATAAGAATTTTCAAAACAGAAACCAATCATAAAAAATCAAAAAAAAATTGTGAGGGTCTAAAGATAATCAAGACAGATTTTTATGGTATTAGCGACTACATTAATAAGAATGGAAAAGTAACAGGTTATTCAATTGGGATTTACGACGATGGTAGTAAAATCTTCTCTCGAGTTGATGGTGTTGCTCAAACTCCAGAGGACGTTAGTAAAAATGGTCTTGTTAATACTACAATTACAATAACGGGAGGGACTGGGGTCTACAAAGGAGTAATTGGTTATGGTAAAGGACAAACAGAATTTAACCCTGAAACAGGCTACTCCGCTGGAAATACCGAAACATTTTATACAATCTCAACAAAATAAAATGGGGTGGCTGAGGGGATTTGAACCCCCGACATCCGGTACCACAAAACTGATGATACCCCCATAAACCCTATATTTTAACGAATTTCTAGACTACTCTATATATTATTTTTTTATAACTAAAAATACACCATTTATTAACTTTTTTGTACATAATCATATATTGTGAAAAAATTTTATTTTTAGAGATTATTAAATTAATCTTATTTTCATTTATTTTCTTATAAAAAAAAGAATACATTTTAGCAATAACCAATCAGTTATTTTTTCAATTGTGTTATAAATAATTGTTAAAAATTCTAATGGGTTTAGGTAAATAATTAATGAAATAGGAATCGATAATACCATATAAACAAAACTATATTTGATTCCATAAATGAAACTTGAATTTGTTATAAAATTTAAAAAAAATGTATTGTACAATAAAAAAAATAGAAAAACTTTTAGTGCATTGAATAGAACTAATGCCCAAAAGTTGAAAGGAAAGTTTTTTTCATTATTAACAAAACGGTAAAATTTAAAATATAACCTTTTTATATAGTTTCCAGAAACTAATTATTATTAATTTTCAGATTTAGAAAAATTAACAACTCTAAATATTCTCAATAATTTTAGATTTTCCTGAATATTTTAATCTTTGCATTACTTCTTCATTTTCAATTCTTCTTACCAACCATCTTTTAATCCAACAATCTGTAATATTTTTAATAGAATCCTTTGAATTTCTAGAATTACGGAGCGTTTTAAATATTAACTCTTCTCTAGCAAAATCAAACAACTCAGTTGCATAAGAATCTCTGACTTGACCATGCTTTATTCCAGTATCGCCGTCAATTTTGAAAATTGACAAACCATCTCTAATTTTTCTAAGTTTTGGACTTGTGCCTTCACCAAAAACACTATTTACATTTCTGTAACCATTTTTAATTTCATAAACTGTTTGCAATAATTCTGTTGTTTTTTCATCAAAGTGAAATACACCGTAACCTCTAGTGGATCCAAGATGATTCCAAATTAAATCATTTTTAAGGCTATTCTCTTTATTTTTCAAAATTTTAATCCTATTGTATTGACTAGATCTTCCATACAAACTTGTTGTTGTTAAAACTTTTAAATTTACATCCCTAAATATTGCCTTTCCAGCTGTAAAGGTTGAAATTTCTGATATTGTATTCTCATATCTCTTTTTATACATTTCTTGAATTTCTTGTGAACCACTTATCAGACATGTTAATTTTCCACATAAAATTTCATTATACGGAGGTATTGCACCACAAATAGACAAATCAGCAACTTCGCTAGACAATCCATCAACCCTGATTAAATCTAAAACATATGAAATAGCTGATTTTCCAAAATCAACTTTTAACATTATAAATAAGTTTTTTGGATTTTCTTTTAATTTAAATTGTTCAAATATTCTTAAAATCTCTAAAATTTTAGAAAGTTTACTTGATCTTTTTTTTTTATATAAAGGTCTTTTTGTCCATGCAAGAATTTCATCATTACTCATATTTAACAAGTCAGGCTTTTCCTTGTAAATAGAATTTTTGTTTATAATATCAAATTGTCTTTCCTTTTCACTGATTTTAACTATTTTCTCAACTGCAACAATATTTTCAATTGTTGGTTTATTTATAATTTTCTCATTTAATGGCAGATCCTCATAATATGTATTATCTATATGCTTAAATAGAACTGAATAAAACAAATCAATAATCTCTGATGGATTGTATTTCTCTTCAAAAAGTTTTTTATGTAATGCCTCCAAATTCCAACCTATCCAACTATCTCTTACAGTCAACCTTAATACTGGACTTGCTAACATTCCAATTCCTATAATTGGCATATTTTCGAATGCCATATTTCTTATGATGAAAGGCATTGTTCTTCCAGGTGTTGATTCAAATGGTATTGTCCAGTACAAGCGTAGATAAGTCCAAATATCTGAAAGTTTATTTCCAGTAATTTTATCAATTGACTGATCAGCTAAAAAAACTTTGGGTTGAATCAACTTACTTAGATTTAAAACTCTTTCATTTTCAGGTAGTTTTTTTAATTTCTGAAAATTTTTGTATAATTCTTCTCCTGATGAAATAATTTCAAAAATTGTTTTATTTGGTTTACTTTTTGGACTTTGAACAGTTGAAATTAAGTTGGTGTATTTTCTTATATTACGTTGTTTTGATTTTCTAAGGTTAATTTGAATTGATTTTTTTGTTAACCTTTTTTTGGGGAAGCATTCAAAAGATTTATTTTTTGATAGTTTTATAACCCAATTCATTTCAAGGTAATTCACAAATAATTGAAATAAAGTTTTTAAATATATTTTTTCATATTCAGTTAATTTTTTATATCTTTGTAAAATTGAATTGTAAGAATCTTTAAAAATTTTTAAATCTTTATGAACATACTCTTCTCCCTCATAACCTATGTAGTCATAAGCAATGTTATGAGCGTAATCAAATTCGTTTCCTAAAATTTTTGATTTAACTTTTTTAATATTAATACTCACGGTAATTTTTTACCGTGAGTAAAAATTGATTTATAAAGATTTAATTTAATAAACCATCCTCTAAATAATCTTCAACAGTTTTTGAACTCTTATCTTGATTATCTTTTTGTTTAGATTTAAGTAGTTTTTTTTTATACATTTCATCTTTTATTCGCTGCTGAGTAATTTCTTCAAGAGTGATTGAAGAATCATTGTCAACAGATTGTTTAACCTGACTTAAACTTTCAAATAATGAATGCATATGTTCACTCCAGTCTTTCATTAAATTAAAAAAGAAATTTGAATCCAGAATAAATTTATCTACTTCTCCTTTATTAATTGTTTCTCTGGTAATTAAAGCCTGGTAAAAGGCGTAGAAAACAAAATGCATATATTGCCTGGCATCACCTGAAATAGTAGGATTTCCCTCTAACTTTTCCCAATAAATATGATCCTTATTAAACTCAAGCCAAGTCGTTGCACCCTCTCTTACAAAGTTAATAAAGTCTGCACTTCTAGAGAGATGTTTTTCTCTTACATTAAAAGGAACATCGTTGGTTTCTTTATTTAGCTCTTTTAGAACATCTGATTTATCTTTACCCGCTTCTCTAGCTATATTTTCAGCTTGAGAATCAAGATTTTCTTTTCCAATCTCTTTCAAACGTTTTAAAGTTTCATCAGATGGTTTTTTTCTTGCATCTTCAACAGCTTTCATAGCTGCCACTTGAGTATGATCGTAGGATTTTTTAGGGTCTTTGGAGGATTTAATTTTTTCCAGTTTTTCTCTGTGTTCTGAGAAAAGTTTTTGTCTTTCAGAATAAATAGCTCTTATTGTTTCAATAAAACCTTTTTCTCTCAAAAAATTAAAAAATTCTTTGCCAAAGCGAACTTTATCTTTTTGAGTGGTTAATCCCAAAATCTCATCAAGTGAACCATCAAAGTCTAGTTCCATTCCTACTTGTCTATAATTATTTCCTATATCTATATCCGGTAAATGGTTTTGCATAAATATTTTTCTACCATTTCTACAAATTACTATACCTTTATGATCTGCCATAACCTTATTACGAGGATTATAATCATCATTTTTATTAAACTTAGCTAGGTTTTCTTTTGAAGAGGAAGGATCTTTAGTATAATGATTAAAGGTGGGTGACATAAGACTAAATCTTGCGACAACGTTACCTCTCAACTGTTTTGTTACCTTATCAATTACTGGGTAAGTAACAGAATTATATATTTTTACCTTTTCATTATCTACTCTTCCAGTTTGAGGATGTTTACACTTAAAATATCTTAAGGTAGGTGTTTGAAACAGTGGATCTATAAAATCAACTTTTTCAGGACCAGTTCCATCATCAAAATTCAAACTAATATCTCCAGCTTTTTTATAAAATGTTGTAGCTATTTCTTGTAGAGCATTTTTTTTAAAACTCGATGTTGTAGACCATTTAATTTTTGCTGGATCAAGATTTTCCAGAGAAATTATTGTTCCTGTTTTTAAATTATCAAAATATTCACTGTAAAAAGGGTACTTCTCAGATGGACTTTTCTCAATGGCTTGAGGTGGTTCACCTTTTAATTCTCTTAGTTTCTCATCAGTAAATTCATTCACATCAATGTAACAGAATTCCCATTTTCCATTTTTATTTTTAGAATACACTTCTAACCTAGATCCAAATGCAATACCGGCGTTTTTAATTCCAAAACCAAATGTACCTAATGTTTTTTTATCTTTTTTGGATGACCAACCGTAAGCAACTGCAGCACGGGTAAAGCCATCTGCCATACCTGTTCCATTATCTTGAACAAGAATTGCAGAAACTCTATCAGCACGTTTTCTTCCAGAATCATGCATAGAGTAATCATCAGGAGTTCTTTCGGCTCCTGTTACTAGAAGTATGTTAACTTCAGATGCATGAGCATCTAAGCTGTTGTCAATTAAGTCATTAATAGCCATAGCCTCATTATCATACGAAGCATTGCTTTGCATACTTTTAAACGCAGATTGAGTACCAAAAAATTTTAACTCACCTGACTTTTTAATTTTATTTACTAAATTTATCTGATTATCAAAAGACATTTTTATCTCCTTTGTTAAATATTAATAATCAATAAGGAGACTGGCAACTTCGCAAAAGAACCAAATTAATTGCTTCTTTAAGTATGATTAATCCATTAGACTAATCAAAACTTCAATTTCCTAGGTTTAATAGTTGTAGCTATTAATCACCCATTTTAAATTTATATTGTTTTATTTTCTTTGTCAATTCTTTTATTTTTTATATACTTAAGTTTCTATATGAAAATACCTTTGAAACATATTACTACCTATGCCAATTTATATCTCAAAAATAAAGATCGGAATTCAAATCTAGCATTAGAATATAAAAATATATTAGAAAAAGAATTAGGAGAAATTTATAAGTTATTCTTAGAGAAAAGAAAGAATAAATCAATTGTTTCATCAATTCTTAACATTAAAATCTATGAACTTGGGACAATGATAGGCATTTACAGAAGAATTAATAATATTAAAGTTAAAGATGAAAATATAAAAATTGGTAGATTACAAAATTCAGCATATCTGGGAAAGCTTTTTTGTGACGAAAAGTTCGTCATTAATAAAACTTTTTTAGAAATTGAAGAAAAAAAAAAAAACATACTATTAAAAAAAATATCTGAAATAACTCTTGATGCAAAAATAAAAAGAATTTCAGAATCGAATGAAATCATCTTTTTATTGGATCTAATCCAACTTGATTATGAAAACTTAAATCGCATACCTAAAGTTGGGTTTGAAACAATTACAAAACTTTCAATTATTTTATCAGGTTATGAATTATCATTTGGGAGTAAAATAAGAAATATTCCCTCAAGACAAGAACTTGAAGATTATCACAATCAAAATTTTAATAAAATTTATCCTAAAGTTTCAATAGATTCTAAATATATTGAAGATGATATTTTACATCTTATTAAAACGAGTAAATTATCTGAGACTGAAAGCAAGATATTTTTTTCTAGGTATATGCCCAATGATAAATATCCTCTAAGAACTTTAGATTCAATTGGGAAAAAGCCAGACCAATACAATTTTACTAAAGAACTATCAAGAGAAAGGGTGAGGCAGTACGAAGATAGATTATTAGAAAAAATTAAAATTAATTTAAAATATTTTAATTTTGTAAATATACTTAGAATGCTTAACAAACTTCTAAAAGAAACTCCAATTAAAACTAATGAAATTCCAAATTGGTTGGTTACAAATAATTTTACAAAAAAAATCTATCCAAAAAATTTCTTTTTTTTTTTATTGGATTTTGCTATAGCATTTGATGAACAAAAAGAGAAAAACTTTTTTTTATTATACTCTTTTGGTAACATTGAGATTCTTTTTGAAAAACACCCCTCTATTGATTTTAGGTATTATAACTTTTTTTTTTCATCGTTAAAGAAACTTACTTATAACAAAAGGATTTTTAGTCTATATAAATTTATTAACAATGAAAAAATTTTAACAGAAAGTTGGTATAAAAATAATAAAGATCATGTTGTAAATCTTTCAAAAAAAACCATTCAATTAATTGGTTATAAACAATTGGATTTAACTGACCTAATATATGTCAAAAGAAAATATTTTATAAAAAATATCAATATTGTTCTAAGAAAAATATTTTCAGTTTTCCGAAAAGTAAAAATTATTTCTCTTGTTAATTCATTAAATAATTATGGGTATGGTGGACTTTTACAAAAATACATCTCTTTTGATAAAGAATCTCTGACAACAATACTAAAAAACTATAAAATTTTTGTAATCAAAGATAATGAAGTTATATCTCAAAATAAGCTTTTTTGCGAATTAACAAAAATTGAAAAATTATCAATTCAATATTTTTTAAATAAAGAAGAGAGGGTTACAGGTTCAAGGGATTATAATGTTTATTTTGATAGTAAAGGTTACAACTCAACACATGCTCATAGATTTTTAATTTGTAACCCTTTTGTTCATCACCTAAAAAAAGGTCATAAAAATACTGAAGGTCTATATGGTTTGGCAGGTGAAATTACTGACATTTATAAAGATTTTAGACAATTTTTAACTTCCGAGTAGTTAATATATGAAGATACAACTAAACTAAATGGGGTGGCTGAGGGGATTTGAACCCCCGGCCTCCGGTACCACAAACCAGCGCTCTAACCAACTGAGCTACAGCCACCAAGATAATTTAATTTATAATTTATATAAATTTTTTAAGAATTGTAACATTATTTGAATAAATTTATTTTTTAAAATAATTGCTATTTAGATAAATATATTCAAAGATATTTCTCATCATCATTTTACTTTTATAAGCTAAATAAAAACCATTTTTATCTAATAAAAAATTTATATCCGAAAATTTATAATTCTTTAATAATGAATTATCATAATGGTGTTCAAATAATATCATTTTTATATTCTTTAAATAGTTTCCAATTCCTTTTAAAACAAAAAATTCATAACCTTCAGTATCAATTTTGACTAAATCAACAGACTTTATTTTTTTCCCTCCCATAAATTCTTTTAAACTAATTACATCTACTAGATTGTTAACATTTTTGCTTTTTTTTGGATAAATAAGAGAGATTATTCTACTTTTTTTTCGATAGTAATCTGATGATTGATTTATTTTATTTAAAGTATTTATTGCAGAAAATTGAGATTTAAAATAAGTTTTTTTACATCTTTTTTCACCTACTGCTTTATTAATGAAATCAACATCACAATGCTTGGTCATTAATTTATTTACTAAATCTTTATTTGGATCAAATGCATAAATCTTCTTATAACAAAATTTTTTTTTTATTAAATCTATCGTCTCACCTTCGTGACAACCAATATCAAAGATTATGTTCAGATTTCTACCGTAAACTTTTTTTATAAAATTTAGATTGTTATTTTGAGATTTATTATCTAAATACAAAATAATTTTTTCAAAAAAATAACTAAACATTACTTTTAAAATCTTAATTTAAAAAATGAGATAACCGAAATAACTAACATTCTTAGACCATTAGAAAAAACATTTGTCATTTTACTTTCTTCTTCGGTTCTCTTTTTGTAATTAACTGGTATTTCTGCTAATTTTAGAAAATTTGCCTTTGCACCCAGGAGTAAATCAAAATCTCCCCATTTGTCTTTTATTCCCCAACTACCACATTGTTTTTTTATTTTTAACCAATCTTTTTTATGAAGTATTTTTGTGCCGCACAATGTGTCAGTAATTTTTTGCTGCAATAAAAAAGAAAAAATATAAGAAAATATTATATTGCCAAAATAATTAAAACTTCTCATTGCTTTTTCTTCCATTGGATAGATAAACCTTGTGCCAATAACTAATTCTAATTTTTTTTCAATTAAAGTTCTTACCATCAAATCTAATTCAGAAAAAGAAACACAATTGTCTGCGTCATGAATAATTAATATATCGCCACTTGCTAGGTTAAAGCCTTTATAAACGTTTTCTGCTTTTGATATTCCAGGACCCTTATAATATTTTATTGTTAAATCATTCGTTTTAACTAAATTCTTCTTTATTTCAGATAGTGTATTATCACTGGAATTGTCATCGCCGAATAAAATTTCTGTTGATGAACCAATTCTTTTTATTGACTTAACAATTGCATTAATATTCTTTTCTTCATTTTTACAGGGGACAATAATTGAGGTTTTTAAATTTTCCAAACAAAGTTTTTCTTTATTATTTGATCTTAAAACAAATAATTGAATCAAACAAAAATAATTAATAAATGGTATCTTTGCAAAAAAATTATTCATCAGACTGCTAAAAAAGAAAATTTTAAATGGAAATAATAAAAATCTTTTTTTTTTTACAATTCTAAAATCAGTTAAAAAACAAAGATTTTCAATAAAATTTGAACTAATCAGATTTTTTCTAGGATGCCTAAATTTTAGATTTAATATTTCTAGGAGTTTAAAAAAAGGATTCCAAAAAATATTATTACTAACAATATAAACTTTACCGTCAGAATTAAGTAGTCTATTAAGATCTATCATTTTCTGAACGGGATTTGAGGCATATTCAAGATCGCAGACAACAACTTCATCAACCTTTTTATTTTCCTTTAACTTAAAAATATTTTTATTTAATTTAAACAAACAAAGAAATTCATCAATGATTTCTCCTACATATGCGCTTTTAAATTTCAGGTAGTTTGTAATTATTGAATGCCCTGCACAATAGATAGATATTCGAGAGTTACTGCTCATATATTTATTTATTTCATCAGCAATAATTCTGTAAACATATGAATATTTTTTTGTAAATTTTATTCTTCTGCTGAAGTTTTTTTTATAATAGTCAAAATAATTCATATACTTTTAAAAAAAAATACAAAGGTTATTATAAAGTAGCAGTTAACTTATTCTATCAGTTTATTATGAAATTTGCATTAGTCACAGGTTCAGCAGGATTAATTGGGATGGAAACCTCAATTTTTTTTATGAATAAAGGTTTTAAAGTAATTGGAATAGACAATGATAGTAGAAAAAAGTTTTTCGGTCATGATGCAAGCGTAAGTAAAAATATTAATCAACTCTTGGAATTCAAAAGCTATGAACATTTATCTTTGAATATTTTAAATAAAAAAAAAATTGAAGATCTATTATCAAAATACAGGAGCAAAATTAGATGTATTGTTCATTGTGCGGCTCAACCCTCTCATGATTGGGCGACAACTAATATCATTGAAGATTTTAGAGTTAATACAATTTCAACTGTACAACTTTTAAATGCCTATAAAAACTATTGTCCCGAAGCATGTTTTATAAATTTATCTACTAACAAAGTTTATGGAGATATTCCTAATCAATTTGAATTTGTTGAAAAAAAATATAGATTTGAAATTTCGCCAAAAAATAAATTTTACTCCCATGGATTTGACGAGTCTTTGAGTATTGATAATTGCACTCATTCTTTTTTTGGAGCTTCAAAGTTAAGTGCAGATTTATATGTTCAGGAGTTTGGAAAATATTTTAAACTTAACACTGTGACATTTAGAGGTGGGTGTTTAACTGGAGAAAATCATTCTGGAGTTGAGCTTCACGGTTTTCTTTCATACATAGTAAAATCTATAGTTAGAAAAAAGGCTTATAATATTTTTGGTTATAAGGGAAAGCAAGTTAGAGATAACATTCACAGTAAAGATTTGGTGAATTGTTTTTGGAGTTATTTTAAAAATCCCAAATGTGGAAAAATTTATAATATTGGAGGAGGAAGAAAAAATAGTTGCTCAATTCTTGAGGTAATAAATTTTTTCAAAGCTAATTACAATATCGAAACAAAATATAACTACAAAAATCAAAATAGAGTTGGTGATCATATTTGGTGGATAAGTGACTTTAGAAAGTTTAAAAATGATTATCCTAGTTGGAGTTTGAAATATAATCTGGAAGATATCCTTAATAAAATAGCTGAACATGAAATCAAGAATATGGACCAAATTTAATCAAGGACCAAAAATAAAAAAAAGGGAATATTATAAAAAAAGTTTTTTTTAAAAAATTCTCGTTAATCATATTAATCCGATTTGTTAAAAGAATTTCTGAAAATAAAATTATAATAGGTGCAATTAAACATGCAGTTATATTCATTGGTTTATGACCCAATATTACAAAGAAGCTAGAAAAAAAAAAAATGAAAATTGTGCTGCTCAAGATAACAGGGCTATTAAAATAAAAAATTTTCTTTTTTATTGAAAAAATCAGAATGAAGAAAATAAGTGCAATAAATATAAAATACTGAGATAAAAAAGAAGAAAAGAAGAAATAATATCCCTCGAGAATTAAAATTGCAGTCTTAAAAAATCCAAAGTTATTAAATGAATCTATAATCCAAATCACAAAATTATAATCTGAAATGTTTGAAAAATAGAATTTTCCATTTAAACTCACGACATATCCATACCATAACATGTAAGGTGTGAGAAAGCAGATGCTACTCGCAATAATAAGAAGTAAATGCTTTCTATATGAAAATACATAAAATAAGTTTATAACAACAAAACTTATAAAAAATACCGCGTAATATAAAATTAAGATTCCTGAAACTAAATTAAGTAGTAAGATTTGCTTTGAGCTTAATTCTTTGAGTATTATTTCTCGAGAAAAATAAATTGTGTATAAACTACAAAAAATATTCAGTAGTTTTGTTGATGGTGACCACATGAATTGATTTACAACATTGTTTATAACTAGAAGTAATGAAAGCCAAATTATCCAATCTTTATAATGAAGGGGATTAAAAATAGATTTTCTAAAAAGCTTAAAATAAAAAAAAATAGAGAGTAGCAAAAACTTTAAATTAATCAGGAAATACGAAATATACACTATTTTAGGATTAAAGTTTTCGAAAACCGAATATTTTTTATCACTATTTTCAATTATAGTAATCTTTGGATAATCATTTTGATATCCAAATAAGCTAATAAAATTATCTATAAAAAAAGAAAATATGAAAGCATTTACAATTAATCCTGGTCGTGCCTGTCGAACGGAGTCTTCTTCTAATAATCTTTTTGGATTGGAAGCATTTAACATATAATCGGCTGAATCACAGTTCATACTATGACCAAGAAAATTATTTATTTTAAAATTTCTTACACAAAGATTCTCCTGATTAACGTCTGAAACTCTAGGCCCAATCATCAGAAATATAAAATAAAAAGAAAATATAACCCAAAAAAAAGAAATATATTTGTAGTTGTTAAAGATTCGTATCATTTTTTTTTACTCTAATTTTTAAGTAATTATTTCATATAAAAATTTATTCTATACATTTTAATTTACTTGAATTTATTTTTGTTAATATAACTTTCGGTTTATAAATCTTTAAAAAATTACATAAAGATTCAGAATTATTTATTGTGAATACCATAAGGCTGTCTTCCTGAAAAAAACCTTTAATCAATTCATATTGATTAGCTGAAATACTATAATTATTTATTTTGAGTAATTTTGTTAAGAGTTTTGTAAATTTTAAAAAGATTTTATTGTGAGCTATAGATGATAAATTAAAGATAATATTGTATTCTGAAGAGTTTAGTAAAATTAATTTGATAGGATTAAAACCTTCTACAAAAATATCATTATTTTTTGCTAAAGTTTTAAGAGTTGATTTTAAAATTTTGATACTTCTTAAGTCTAAATCATTATAGTTTTTTATATCAAACCATATCCTTTGATTTCTTATATTCATTAAGCTTTTTAAATTTCTATAAGGCATTGAATTACTTGGAGGATCATGAGTTATAAAAAATTTATTACTTTCTTTTGAATAGAATATATCTATCTCAAAACCTTCCCAATCTGATGAGATTTGATTTTTTTCTAAATTTTCTTCAAACATTTCTTGTGCTTTATGTAACCAGAGTTCCGTTGCATAAGACACTTTTGGATATAAATAAAAAAATATCTGAAATGAAAAAAAAATTAATGTGAAGATTTTGAAAACAATGTGCTTCAATCTAAATCTACCTCTTTAAATTTTAAGCTACTATCCAGTCGTTTGTTGATACTTCCATAAAATAAAATATTTTTATTATCAGTGGTCTTACTATTTTTTAATCCCATCATACTTAAAACAAAATCATAAAATTTAAGATTGTTATTAATATCAATTTTTTTTATTTTTATTACCTTTGTAATATAAAAGTGGTATTTCCCATTCTTCAATATCAGGATTTAAACTATTACAATGGCTTAATTTTTTAGATTTGAATGATTGTCCATGATCGGAAAAGTATAATACTTCTGTATTTAAATTATTTGAGGAAATTAATTTTTCTAGAAAGTTTATTGTATTTTCTTTTAGACTTAGCTTGTAAATAGTTTCTAGACTTTCATTTCTTTTTAAATCATACTTCTTTTGATCAAGATTTTTCTCGTATGGGAAATGGGACCCATTTTTAATTACAACAATAAATTGATTGGATTTTTTAGTAATAAGATCTATTAATTCTTTGAGAATAATTTGATCCCTCATCGCTGGTGTCATATTTCCAAAAAACATTTTTTGATCTATATTTTTCAAATCAGATGGCATTTGTAAATATTGATATCTATCATTCTTTTCTTGAGCTGATAAATAGATTGTTTGATAGCCACTATATTTTGCTAAAAACCAGAGGTTTCTCCGAAGAATAAGCTGATCTCCCTGTAATTTTAGTCCGTTAATAAATGAAAAAACTGATTGAGCACTGCAATTATGAATAGAATAGGATTTTTTTAAAAATTTAAATACTTCATTATTTTTAACAAGATTTTTCAATTTTTTAAAGGAAACACTTTCATCAATTATTAGTACTATGTTATTGTCTTTTAACTCTTTTTTCTTTGGAATTTTATCTTCGTAAATAAAATTATTTGAAAAAAAAATTAATGGTAAAGGAACGAGAAATTGTAATTGAGATGGTAATCCCTGATTTCCGTAGCCTTTTCTACTAATTGAAAAAATAAGAATTGAAATAAAAAAAAATATTGCAAAAAAACTTAAAAATTTATTTATTTTAAATTTTTTACTGTTTCCAATTAAAACTGCCACAAGACCGACTATAAATATAAAAAAATTTTTTATAACATGATCTTTAAATTGGTAAAAAAAATCAAGATTTGAGTCAGTATTAATCATCATAATTTCAATGTTATCAATATTAATGATATTTCCTGAGACATCAGAATATATCTGACTAAAGAAACTTGAGATTAAAAATAAAATGCAGATTAAGAATCTTAAATATCTTTTTTTTATCGATAAAAATAGGAAGAATAAATAGAAAAAAATTAGAGAGGATAAAAAATAGAAAACAGATTTCAGAAAGCTATTATGCCCGATATCTATAAAGATTGAAGAGTATAGTTTATTGTTACTCAGAATAAGGTAACTTGCAAAGAAAAAATATAAAATTATTTGACTAGAAATATTTTTTTGCATTCTTTTATATATCACAGAATTAATATTTTTTTTTTTTTTCGGATTAGTCTTTCAAATAAAATTTATATGGATTTCATATTTTAGTCTTTATTGAGCATCAGAAATTAAAATTAAAACAATATTCCACTAAAATTTTAAAATTCTGAATTTGAAATCCAAAAAAGAATTCAGTTTTTTTAATGTAAAAAAAGAAAAAATACAATCTCTTGATTTAGTTTTGTATAAAAGATGTAAAATTTTGAAAAAGAAATTATTAAAGAAATCAGAGATATATTTCAGATGATTTTCATATAAATACACTGCATCAATAAACTTAATACCCAATATTCGTCAAATAAATTTAAATTTTAACAAATTAATGAAAACTTTATATATGGGCATTCAGGTATAATGTTTCCTTCCTTTTGGTAGAAAATATCAAAATACTTGGATGCCTATCTTCATAGTTCGCTAATTTCTTTGATTTATGATTTTGAATATTTTGTTAGCAATTATTTCATTGCCTCTTTCATTATGATGTCTGTTATTACTGTAAACATTTTTAGTGGAGGGTAATGCTATATCAGAAATATCAAAACAGTAAGTAATTTCCAAACAATGTTTTTTTAATTTTGAATAGGTATTTCTGAGATTATTTAGATAGGTTTCATTTTTAAGTAAATCTAAAAGAAGTTCTTCATCACGAGCATTCTGACCAATAAACTTTGACTGTGCACCTTCAAGCCCAAGCGTTGGCTGAAGAAAAACAAAAAATTCTGCTCCTAAAATTAAACTGATTGCATGCATTGTTTTAATATTGAATAACCATACATCAGCATTATCTTTAAATCGCGATTCGGAATTATATTCAGGGACAAATTGATTTTTTTTTGAATGTGGTAGATTAATATCAAAATTATAGAAGAGACTAAGTATGTTTGGAAAGATCATAAAGGGTTTTTGATTTTTGATAATCCACTTTTGATTTTGCAGCATATACATTTGGTTGCTGTCAAGATAAGGTTCATGAAGGTACTCATTTATGTTAGGATTAGAGTAGCCTTCAATATCATTTATACCACTTAACGAAATAATATGACTTATCTCAATATTTAAGCTAGAAACTTCAGTTAATAGCTTTAATAATTCTTTTGATGATCCATAACCTCCAGTCCCGCCATTTAGAACTCGACATAATTTTTCAATATTACATAATTGACTTAAAAAGAATGGATAAGTTTTACCATTACTAAAATTTTTATAAAAACCGTCAGAAGTTGACCCTCCTAATGTAATAATAAATTCAGCATTACTATTTTCTGTGTCGTAAAGTACAAAATTATTATTAATTGAACCATCTAAAATTTCACACTTTCCCTGATGATCATGTACATGTCCCAAAATTGGGTGTGTCTTCATTCTTTGGCAGTCATCATCAATTTTTTCAAATAAACTTCCAGTTTTAATAAATCCGATATTTGGTTTGTCGTGAAAATATCTTAATAAAAATACTAGGGTTTCAATTGTTAATAATATTAAAAAAAAAATTAAAAAATTTATAAATACTATTTTTTTCATTTGATTAATTTTTAAATTCTACTAGATAGTTTTTTTTTTGGTACTAATTAATATTATTAAGAAATCAAAACTTATATCAGATTTCTTGAGTGATGGAGTCTATAGTAATTCCATCAATTTATCTTGAAGCCTTTTTTTACTTTTTAGCTTGAAATTGATAATCTCTTCAGAATATTTTTTGATATTTATTGATGAAATTTTTTGAATTAAATTATCTAAATTTTCCTTATCTGGTTTAACCAGATAACTTTTAAAACCCTCAACTGTTCCAGATCTAGCTGAGTGATGAATAGCAATCCCAGGTATGCCCAAAGATGCACAGATTCCCGCTCCATGAACTCTCGTAGTAATAGTCAAATCAAAATTGTTATAAATATCAAAGTAATCATTTGAATCGTAAGAATAAATGATAGGCAAACCTAAGTCTTTCCAAGCATATACGTCGTCGACATAATGCCCAATAATACTAATATCATAATTTTTAGATAACCTACCTAAAAGTTCTCTACAATAGTTATATGTTGTTTTGTCAATAGGTTGATAGCCAGTAAAAGATTGAGATGAGAAAGCAATTTTGCTTAATTTAGTTCTTTTTTTATGATTCTCGCTAGAAAAAATTGCTGGACATGGAAAAAGTTGAGCATTCACTGGTTCTAGAAGTTTTTGAGTATCAGAGTCTCTGACTGTTATCAGTTCAGCTAAATTAAGTATTTTCTTATCTATATCAAACAAATCGTTAAAGGATTTGTCTTTTAGATGTTCAAACATTCCTATTCCAAGATAAAAAATTTTAGGCTTTTTTTTTGAATTTAATAATGAATTTGTTATTGGAGAAACCATAAAGCCTTGCCATTCAGGAGTACCTGCAAAAATTACATAATCAAAGAAGCTAATATCATGATTAGAGGACCATGAATTATTTATGGGTAATAAAATATTATCTGCAATTGACGAAAGATTAAGATTTTCTCCTTTATAAGGAAATTTTTCATGTCTTAAAAAATGTAAATCAGGAGCTCTATTATAAATGAAAAAATTAGCATTCTTGAAAGGTTTTAAATTTTTTAGAATATTCTTTACACCTATGGCTATGAATTCATCACCACAATTCCATTGTCTCGTAGATGATAAAAGTATATTCATAACTAAGCTAATCTCCTTTGATGTGATCTATAAGAAATAATTGGTTTTTTTAACAATTTTATACGGGATTCCTCTTTAATAAGATCTCTTAGATTATTTATAGGTGCCTTCCACGAATAACAAGATTTTTGCTTTAAAATAGTAAAGTTATAGTAGAGTTTATTTGTTTCAAATTCATTCCATTGTGGACTGTGATTTTTATCTAACAATAAAAAAGTCTTTTTATTTATACTTCCAGCTAGGTGAGCCGGCGCGCTACATATAGTTATTATTACGTCCATTAATTCAGTAATTATAGCCATATCTGTGAAATTATTAATATAGTTTTCAAGATTAAAGAAATTTTCAAATTTACTAATAATTTTTTTTTCGCTTTCAGATGTATCTTTTTGCAAAGAAAAAAAATTGATATCTTTTGTAAATAATTTTTTTAGATCACCTAATTTTACTGATCTTCTATTATTTTCTGTAAATTCTCTCCTACCTTTCCAGCATATCCCAACATTTAATTTATTAGAGTTAACATGATTTTGTAAAAAATTTTTAAGGCTTTTCTTCTGAGATCCATTCAAATAGCAATAAAATTCTTTAGAACTTAAATTCAGAGGTTTTGGCCATTTTTTTTTAAAATCATTTAATAAACTTGGAAGGCTCAATAAAAAAATTTTATAATCAAAGGTTGAAACTTCTTTTTTTAAAATTTTATTTTTCACAGAAATATTTTTTAAATCCTCACAATTTTTAAATAGATTAAAAGTAGCAGAGTGAGTTTGAAAAGTAATGAATTTTGAATATTTTTTTAATTCTCTAAGATACCTTGCATACATTATCTGATCTCCAAATCCTTGTTCGCTTAGTACAAGTAATTTAGTATCTTTTTGAATTTCATTTATAGAATTTATCTCTTTAAGGTTATGAATATATTTTGTTGTGGATTCATCGCATACTTTGTAAAAATCCTTTAAAGCTTGTTTTGGTCTATATTCATTCATTAATAACCAATCTTTTTTATTACCCAAAGCAAGTTCACATAAACCAATATAATACATAATGAGGGGAATATTTTTTTGAAATGGGTCACCATATGCTAGCTTTATTGACAAAAGATAATTGGATTTTGCATCATTATATTTCCCTTGATAATAATTAAAATAACCCAGTGCGTACATACACTCAGGATCTAGAGGTGAGAGATCTTTTGCTATATTAAAGCATTCTAAACTTTGCTTTGTTTTTTCTTGGTTATTATACATAAAGCCAAGATCAATCCATAGCTTATGATTAGAGGTGTCTTGCTTTAATCTTTGGATTAAAGAATTAAATTCATTAATATTAATTGACATAGAATGACATTCAAAATGTAACAAATATTAGCAAGTCCTATGCCATCAAAAAAAAGGTAGAGTGTGAAAGTTTTATAAGATTATTTTAGGCATAAATTTTGCTAATTATTATCATGAATTTAGAGATTTATGAATCACAATTAAATATCGCTCAAAAGGCAATTGATAATCAGATAATTGAATATTCAAAAAAGATTAATGACAACCCAAACGACTTTAAATCTCTGGCCGAACTAATTTTTATTTCCCTTGAATCAAAACAATTAGAATCTGCCTTAGAACTAATTGAATGGGCATTTCAAATATATCCTCATTCCTTAGATTTATACTCAGCTAAAATTCAAGCCTTATTACAATCAGGTCGTCTAAAAGAAGCTAAAATACAAATTTATAAATTTATAGAGTGTTATAAATTAGATAAAGAATACAAAAGGAATGCAAACTTTTTTTTTTATCTAGCTAGTATTGCTGAAACAATATTTAATGATTTAAAACTGTCTGAAAAATTAATTTCAATTTCAATTAGAGAGTTTCCAAATGACTTTAGAGGGCAACAGCAAAAAATTTTAATTGAAATATATCATTATGGGAATTTTAGTAAGGGAAGAAAAGCTTTAAAAAATTTAATTGAGAAATACAATAACTTAGACTTAGTTGAATCTTATATACTTACTTTTCAAAAAGATAATCCTCCTACCGGATTAAGTGAACTTAAAAGATTTTATCCCAAATTTAAAAATGAAAAGGTTAGACTGGTTTATTTGGAATATAAATTAATATCAACATTTTACGACAAAGCTGAAATTATATATTTCTTAGATAAGAATATGGACTATATAACTGGTAACTATCGTTTATATGAAAAATTATGTTTAGGTTGTTTAGGACCTAAAGATCTTCAACAAGAAAAGTTAGAAAGTGATTATAATAATTTCCTTTTTAAGTATAAGTATCAATCAGATCTAAATTCCAGATATTTATATTTTAAAGATTTCATATTGTCTTTAATATTATTGTCGAAAAAAAATGAGTTTGATAAAAATTTTCGTGAGGAAATACATTTTTTAGGATTGTCAAAAATTGAGTTTTTTCAGAATAAATATAAATCATTGCCATCTCAATCAGATTTGGTGAAACAATTTATGCCGATGAGAATGTATAAACACCATCTCAAGTTAAAAGATAATTATCAAAAAGATAAATTTATAAATTATTCAGTTAGTCCAATATTTATAGTTGGTTTGCCACGAACGGGGTCAACGCTAGTTGAGAAAATTATTCAAAATCCCAAAGAAATTTTCGATTGTGATGAATCAGATATTGTAAATACTTTTATTCACGATCAAGATTTAATTAATAATAACTCACTTTATGATTTTTATTGTAAACATTTTAGTGAGTTACAAAATTTTAAAAGATTTACTGATAAGTCTCTTCAAAACTTTGTTTTTATGGATTTCATAATTAGTATATTTCCTAAAGCAAAATTTATACATTGTACAAGAGATATTAAGGAAAATATAATTGGAATATTTAAGCAACAATTTGATAATGTTCCTTGGGCACACACAATAGAAGATATTTTAGAATATACGGATGAGTATTTAAAGTTGATGAAAATTCTAAACAAAAAATATAAAACTAATATTTTAGAAATAAATTACAGTAATCTTATCACAAACAAGGAAAAAGAGACAAAAAAATTATTTAATTTTTTAAATTTAAAGTGGTCTAATAAAATATTTGATTTTTCAACAAAAAGTTTTTTTACAAACACTTCATCTAAACACCAGATCAAAGAAGGAATAAATAAAAAGCATTTAAATAAGTATTATGACTATTATTTTGTTCTTGATAAATTTAAAGAAAAATATTCGTGGTTAGATTTGTAAATTAATTTTTATTGTTATTAAAGAATTTCATTTGATAGTTTTTTTGCACTTAGAAACGCACCTTCAACTCTACTGTTAATAAACCAGTCACCGCAAACTCCTATTTTTTGGTCCCGATCAATAAAATAATCTTCAGCAGGATGATTCTTTGCTTCAACATATTTCCATTGATGAACTTTTAGAAGTTCTGCATCTGATAAATTAGAATTTATTAGGTTACGTGTTTCATTCAGTAAATGTTTCTGGACTTTAATCTTTGAGGAGTTGGAATTTTTTTTTGCGTACTCGTATGAGGAATTTATTAACAAACAAGTATTTTTTTTTCTATGAGGTTTAGAATTGTTTAAAGCTAACCATGCAATATCTTTATTTTTGATTAAAGCTGCGTCAAAATCTAAATTTAAAGATTTATTCAAACCTACCATCAAACTAATACACCCAACCATTTTAATTTTTTTAATTAATGAATGAAAGCATATTGTTTTTGCTATCAATTCTAAAGATTGTTCTGCTGGAAGACTTATTATAATCCAATCATAGTGACCATGACGCTTTTTATTTTGGTCATATATATACCATTTATCGCCTTTCTTAATGATTCTTTCAATTTTTGTATTAAGATTAACACACAGATCTTTTGACATATATTTAACAATCGAGTCCATACTTGGAACTCCAACATAAAATTTATGTTTTTTTTGTATCATTTTAATTTTCTTCAAATTATCTCCCTCAAAATATGCAAGCTTTAGTTTCCATGGACAAATAATTTGTTGAGCAATCAATTCTGCAACGAAATTCTTGAAATCATTTGATTCAATTTTAAAAAATTGTGCTCCATGATCAAAGATGAATGGAAGTTCTTTTCTAGTTGACATTCTTCCACCAACCCCTCTTGATTTTTCGAAGACTTCCACTTTAAATTTTTCTTTAATGATTGAGGCAATCGTGATTCCTGATAAACCAGCACCAATTACTGCAATATGTTTTTTCATTTTATATGTTAACCTTAATTAAAGATCGGATGATTCTCAAATTAATTTTTTTACCATCAAGTTTAAATCATAAGCTTATACATCTCAAACTTCAATTAATTGAGTGTTATTATATTTATATGTAAATCAGACTATTGATCAAGAAGTGCAATTAATTTCTTTTCTAAATTTTTACTAATTAAATTTACACCTTTAGAGTTAGGGTGTTTTCCATCTTTTAAATTTAGTTCAGGATTAAGTGCAACACCATCTAGCAGAAAAGGTAAAAAAGAAACTTTAAATTTGTAAGCCAGTTCAGGATATATTCTATCAAATTCTTTCTTATAACTTTCTCCAAATGTTTCCTGAGATATCATGCCTGCGAAAAGGACAGTTATCTTATTTTCTTTTAAAATTTCTAATATTTTATTCAAATTGTTTTTTATATGAATAGGTTTTATGCCTCTTAACATATCATTGGCCCCAAGACATAAAACCATAATATCTATATCTTTTTTCTCAATTAACCAACTCAATCTATTAAGTCCGCCAGATGTTGTATCTCCAGATACACTTGCATTTACTACATTTACATTGAATCCTTTAATTTTGAGATTTTTTTCCAAAATGGTTGATAAATGAAACTCTTGATCTAAACCATAACCAGCCATTAAACTATCACCAAACAATACAATTTTTTGATTACAATAAACTTTTGTTGGTATAAGGTTTACTGCAATAATCAAAATAAACATAAATCTAAAAATGAAAAATTTGTATAGACTAGATAACATAAATCTTAACTATCATTTAAATGGTCATGAAATCAAGGTTTTAAAAAATATTAATTTTGAAATAAATACTAACGAACGAGTGGCTATAATGGGTGAAAGTGGTTCAGGAAAAACAAGCCTTTTGATGCTAATGTCTGGTTTAGAAAAACCTACAAGCGGTTCAATATTTTTTAATCAGGAAGATTTCTCTAAAATTTCTGAAAAAAGAAAAACTGAAATAAGAAAAAAAAGAATTGGATTAATTTTTCAGCAATTTTATTTAATACCAAATTATACTGCTATTGAAAATGTAATGTTTCCAATGCAAATAAATAAAATTAATAATGAAAAAAAAAAAGCTACTTCGCTTCTTTCAGATATAGGTCTAGATCATCGAAAAGATAATTTACCTTCTGAATTATCAGGTGGTGAACAACAAAGAGTTGCGATTGCTAGAGCGATTTCATTTGGTCCAGAGATTATCTTGGCAGATGAACCTACTGGAAACTTAGATACAAAAAATACAAAATTAGTATCTGATTTGCTGTTGAAATATTCTAAGAAAAAAAAAATTACTTTAATTTTAGTTACTCATAATATGGAATTGGCAAAAAAGTGTGATAGAATTTTAAACATCATTGATGGTCGAATAAAAGTTTAACAATGACTTTTCCAAAATATCTTCAATTTTTAATACACGAATTAAATAAGAATAAATCAAAGATTACAAAAGTTTTTTTTACAATTTTTATAAGTTTTGTAATTTTTTCTTCCGTTACAATTTTAAAAAATGGCATAGAAAATGAGATAAAAAATAATTCAAGAGTTTTACTTGGAGGCGATTTAGAACTATCAACGAAAAATGAAGCTTTAGATTTAAATTTATTAGATAAATTAAAAGAGGAATTCTTTTTAACAAAGGTAATTGAATTTACTTCAATTATGAGAACCAAAAATGAAAAAAGTAAAACAATCAGAGTAAAAGTAATAGATAGTTCTTATCCGCTGATTGGTAATGTAATCGTTGAGCCTCCAAATTCACTTCAAATACTTAAGACCAAACCAAATAGTATTTTGATTGATAAAACTACTCAGAACAATCTTGATTTACAACTAGGTGAAAGAATTAAAATACAAAATAGTGAGTTTGAAGTTATTGGAGTTATTGAGAGTCTCCCAGATATTGGGGGTGCATTTCTTTTCGGAGATCAAGCGTTAATAAATGAATCTAGCTTTAAGGATTTAAAAATTGATAATCTTGGAAGTTTTTTTATTTTTAAATATAAACTGATAAATAAGGATAATAATGAAAAATTTCTTAATAACTTAAGCAAATATAAAAATCTTGAAATAAAATATCCTGAGGATATCAATCAGAATCTAAAAAAAGCCATTGAAAATTTTATTTATTTTTTAACTATTATATCAGCCTCAGCTATTCTTATTTCTGGCATTGGATTAAAAAACTCATTATTTTCATTTTTAACTAACAATCAGTTCAAAATTGCAATCTTTAAGTCATTAGGACTCAGTTCTAAAAATATTAAATTATTATACTACATTCAAAGTTTAATAATTCTGATCCTTTGTTCATTTTTTGCTTATACTTTTAGTTTATTCTTGGTTTCAATCTTAGATCAGTATCTTCTAGATTTTTTAAATATTCATCTTAAGGTTAAATTTAAATTCTACGAGTATTTGAAAATTCAGTTCTTTAGCATTTTAATATTTTTTATATTTGCTAAACCTGTTTTAGATAGTATTGAACAAATTAAAGTATCCAATTTATTTAGAAGCAGTAATTCAAACTTGAATTTAAATTTGAGTAGAAAATCGATCATTGAAATTAGCATATTTTTATTAATATTTATTATTTTTTTCTGTCTATATAATGTTAAGCCTCTGCAAACAGCAATATTCTTCTCTTTTTTTATTATAATTGGTTTTTTCTATTTCATTTTATCGAAGTTCTACATATTAATTTTAAATAAAATTAAAAATATTGAAAACATATCTATAAAAATGGGAATTAAAAATCTAAAAGCATATCGTAGTCTTAATTCGACAATAATAATGACAATGGGATTAGGTATAACGGTTATATTTTTTCTGGGATTTTTGTCTTCTAATATTAATAAGGAATTAAATACTTCAATACCTGAAAACGCTCCTGATTACTTCTTTTTAGGAATTCAAAAAAATGAATTAAATATATTCTCAGATCAAATTCGTGAGATTGATGATGAAGCAAACAAAGAAATTTTCCCAATGATATCTGCAAGAATAGAGGCTATAAATAACAGAAAACCAAAGGAAATAATTGATGAAAAAAATAAAAGTTTTTGGTTTATTAATGGAGAAAGAAGAATATCTTGGTCAGATGAGCCTCCAACCAATAATCCAATTGTCATGGGCAAGTGGTGGGATTCAGATAAAGAATATAAATTAAAACTTTCATTAGATTACAAAGTTGCTAGTGATCTAAAACTTAAAATAGGTGACTCCATTACATTTAACATTTATGGTAATTCAGTTTCAGGGATTATTGAGAACTTTCGAAAAGTTGATTACAGAGATCTGAACATAAATTTTGCAATTTTATTTAATCCAAAGTTCGCTTCGAAAATTCCTCACGAATATTTATCTGCTGTGAAGTTTAAGCATGATAAATTAGTCAATTTCAGCAATTTAATAACAACATTACCAACCATTACTTATATTAAACTGTCGGATTACATAAATAAAACAAGAAATTTTTTAAACAAATTATTTATTGCAAGTATTTTAATTTCGGGCGTAGTTATTTTTATCGGACTAATCGTAATATCAAATGCTGTAAGTGTAATTGGGAATCTTAAGATTTATCAAAACATAGTCTTAAGAATTCTTGGTTTTGAAAAATCTAGTATTATAAAGTTACTAATTTTTGAATCTTTAATAGTTTTTATTCCAATAATTATATCTTCATTAATATTTTCTGTAATTTTTTCTTACATCTTTATAGTAAACTTTTTAAATATTAACTGGTATTTTTCTCTCTCTGTTTCTTTTATTATTTCTGGTTTATTTTTAATAATACTAATCTTTACATTATTGATTTCAAATAGGAAGTATGTAAATACTAACGCATACTCTCTATTAAGAAATGGATAATTTTCTATGTAAAGAAGATCATTAACTTCACTTGATCAATTACGTTAGGTCTAGAACCTTTGACTGCATTAATTTTCTAAAATGGTTTCAAAGTTTTCTTAAATTTGATTAATAAAAATACCGTATTCACAATTTTCTGAATGTTTAGGTCGTTTGTCCAACCTTAAGCAACTGTGAATGTTATTCAGTGTTACTTCAATCCATGAAAGATTTGTTTTGTATTCTATTAAAGTAATTTTGAATTCCATCATTGCGTTTTTATTATTTAAAAAGCTTTGATCTGTAAATCTGTTGCCATCGCAGTATAAAAAAAACCCTATTTCATCAACATTAAAACCTTTCCTTTTCATTACCCAAACGTATAGATCCATTTGTCTCTTGTAAGCTTCTTTCCATTTATCGTTTAAATTTATAGGACCGTTATTTTTTTTTTGTGATGTACTTTTATAATCAACTATGTGGATTTTAGATGTTTTTGTATTCAACCATACATCATCAAGCCCACCTCCCACTCTAATATTTGACTCCAAATGATCATAATGCATTCTGTTTTCAGCACCAAAATGCATACTTTGAGTCCACAGTTCAAAATGTTTATGTTGAAACGGTATAAGGTGAGAAAAACCGTGGTTTTCTAAAAATGGATGAGTTTTTTTTTTTTCTCTATAATAATCAAAATCTTTTTTTAACAAAATATCCGTAGCTTCATTGATGTTGAAACCTGGCATACTTGGAAACTCAATACCTTCAACCTGCTGCATAAAAAAACAAGCTGGACATTTTATAAAGTTTTCTATTCTTGATCTGCTTAGTTCATAAGGTTCAGGGTTGTTTATATTAAATTTTCCTCTATGTCTTGTCATAATAAACTTTACTATCACACTTTTTAAAAATTATCTTTAGGAATAAGGTTAAGTCAGAATCTAATCATAAAAATTTATTCAGGAAAAGACAATTAATTTCATGGTACCCCTAGTCCGACTCGAACGGACATGAATCGAAGTTCAACGGATTTTGAATCCGTTATGTATAATGTATGTTATTAATTTGATTACATAAGGTTTTTTCTATCAAACTTTTTTTCAAAATCTGTAGGAATATCTCCATGAATATTAAAATTCAAATTCCTATTAGTAGATTATCGACTAAAGTTAGTTTAAAATAACAGGAAATTATTAATAGACACATTATTGGAAATTCAAAATGTTTAAAAAAATAGAGATTTGGATTTTATATCTTGCAATACTTTGTTCAATTTTATTTGCAATTTTTTTTGGTGTTTTAGTCAGACAAGAATTAGTAGGCACTGTGAAGCTCGGTCCTATTTCAAAGTTTGCAGTTTTTCTTGCTGAGATTCCAATGAATATAAAAAAAATTTTACATGTTGCTAAAGATCCTGGAGTTGACCTAGGAGTGGGTAAAAGATTTAAAGATAAAGATGGTTTTGTTGGTTCTTTTAAACAGAAGAATTATTTTTTATTACTTTCAAGATATGATGGTAATATTAGTGAAAGTGTAGTTGAACTTATTAATCTAGAGGATCAAAAAGTAATCCAAAGATGGAATCCTGATATAAAATATATAAATAGTCTGATTGATCAGAAAAGAGAGGAGTATTTACTTTTAGAAAGAGATCTTCATGAAAATAGATTTAAAATACATTCACCTCTGATTACGAGTGATGGTGGTTTACTCTTTCACGCAAATGGATCGGCATTGATTAAAATTGATGCATGTAATAAATTAAAATGGATAAATGATATAGATCATTTTCATCATTCTAATGAAGTAGATTCTAATGAAAACTACTGGGTACCCTCAAGAATATTTCCTTATTCACTGGACGAAAAAAAAGTAGGAAATAAGTATGGTGATTTTTTTGATGATGCAATAACGAAAGTTTCTAAAGAAGGGAAAATATTATATCAAAAATCCGTATCACAAATCTTACTAGATAATAAATTAGAGCATCTAGTTTTTTCTAATTATGTATTTCATGGAGACCCAATTCATCTAAACGATATACAACCAGTTGAGCAGAATGGTAAATATTGGAAAAAAGGAGATTTATTTTTAAGTTTAAGATCACAAAATATGATTATTTTATATAGGCCTTCAACTAATAAAATCATTAGCTCTATTACTGGTCCATTTTCAAATCAACATGATGTTGACATTATTTCAGATAAAGAAATTTCAATTTTTAATAATAATATTTATTTCTATAAAGGAGAGAGAATTAATAATGCAAGAATACATTTTTTAGGCGATCCAGATATTGGAAATATCGAAATTCTAATTTATAATTTTGAAACTAAAAAGTTTAACAAAAAATTTTCAAAGGGTATTAATGAAAATAACGTTAGAACAAGTGTTGCAGGTCTATCCGAAATCTTAGATGATGGAAGTTTATTTATTGAAGAAACTCAATCTGGAAGGCTACTATTTTTTGATAAAAATGGAGAATTAACCCTTGAATATGTAAATAAGGCAAAAAATGGTACTAATTATGGATTAGGTTTTTCAAGAGTTTTAAAAATGAATAATAAACTGAGAAATCAAATAAAATTAATAAAATCAAAATCATGTACAAATTAATTTTTTTTTTAAATGTTTTAATACCTTTTTTTACGAATGCTTATATTGGGCCTGGAATGGCAGGAGGATTAATAGCCTCTATAGCAGGGATAATATTAGCTTTTTTCATAGGATTAATAGCGATCCTATATTTTCCAATTAAAAGATTTTTAAAAAATAAAAAGAAATGATTTTTTTATTTATTTATCTGTATAAGTAAAATGCTAAATTACATAATTTATGTAATATTTATAACAACAATTATATTTATTATAAAAAAATCAAATTTTTTTGAATCACTGAAAGATAATTATAATTTAATATTATCACTAAAAAGGGTCATTCTGAATAAAGGTTTTGAAGAGAAAAAAAAGGAGAAATTAATAATTGGCCTTTGCTCAGAACTTTTCAAAAAATCAACATATCAAATTTTGGTTCTTTTTATTTTAATGGTAATTTATTTAATAATGATTTTTATTAAACCAGAAATAGAAATTATTGTTTTTTCTTTTAAAGGCTTAATAATAGCAATCATAGTATCAATAATCTTATTAAAAATATTTAAAAATGCATAACTATAAATTTTTAGAGAGAAAACTTCATAGTTTTATTCTTTCGAATAAATTCTTGAGGTATTACTCTTTTAAAATAGAAAAAGAATTATTCTTGAGATCATCAAATAAATATTGTGATGATAGAAGACATGTTTTTATAACGGGTTTGCCAAGATCAGGTACTACTATTATTTTAAATTATATTTATGCTAGTGCTCAATTTGCTTCATCAACTTTCAATGATATGCCATTTGTTTTAAGTCCAAATATTTGGTCATTTTGTACCTCAAAAATAAAAAAAAAAGAAATTTCATTAGAAAGAAAACATAATGATGGTATCAAATACAGTTTTTCTTCACCTGAAGCTTTGGAAGAAGTTTTCTGGAAGACATTTTCTAATGAACAAAGTATTATCGAATTTGAAAGCTATATCAGTTTAATTTTACTTAAGAATACTAAGAAAAGATATCTAAGTAAAAACAACTACAATTATAATAGAATTAATAAAATTCATAGTATTTTTCCCAAAGCATCTTTCTTATTTATTTTTAGGGAGCCTCTGCAAACTTCTTTATCCCTATTAAAGATTCATAAAAAGTTTAGTAAAATTCAAACTGAAGATTTATTTGTAAGAAGATATATGAATTGGCTAGGTCATTATGAGTTTGGGTTAGATCATAAACCATGGTCATTTTCTAAAAGTTATAAAAAATTTGATTCAATCAATTATTGGTTAGAACAATGGTTTTTGTTTTACAGTAAAGTATTAAAAGATTATGAAGAAAAAAAACATGTTATTTTTATAAATTATGAAAAATTAAATTCTAAAATCATGTGGAAAAAAATATTTAAAAAACTAGATCTTAGATATTATTATAAAAATGATTTTTTTAAAATTTCTCATACTACAAATATATCTCACTTCGATAAAGAGCTATATAGAAGAAGTAGAAAAATTTATGAAAAATTATTAACCTTGTAAAATTTAATAAATTTTTTCGTTTTTGGTACCCCTAGTCCGACTCGAACGGACATGAACCGAAGTTCAACGGATTTTGAATCAGTTGCGTTTGGTTGTAAGTCATTGATTTAAATACAAATAAATTTTAGTATCAAACATTAGTATCAAACTTTTTTTTTCAAAATCTCTAAAAATATCCCTATGAATGTTAAATCAATCACCTTAAAAATCAAGGGGGGGTAGGGTTGTATCTTTAAGTAGAGTTAATTGAGTTGTTATAGATTAGGAATTACTTTTCTTTCTGGCTAGGATGGTGGCAAGGTAGCTATTACTTATTATTAAGTTTAATTGCATCTCAAGCGTATAAGAAAAAATTACATTCAAATAAATAAGAACAACAATGAGTTAAAAAGATCATTGTTATCTATTTTCTTTAAAATTGTCTCTATTTCATCTCTAAACTTATATTCTGTATTTGGTCTAAAGTTAGTAAAAAAACGAATATTTCTTTTAGCAAGATAAAATGCCTTTGTGATTTCATCTTGAGAAATATATTTATCTTCTGATAACTTTCCCAAAATTAAAAATTTAGCTATTACAGCAACTAATAAAATTATTTCTATCCTTTTTTCAATATAAGCAACTTTGAAATAAAACATGCTTGAATTACCAAGGAATTCATTGATGAGGTAATTATTTATAAAATTCACTTTTTCTTTATTTAACTCAATGTAATAAAGCTTTTCTATTTCTTTTAAATTTTCAAATCTTTTTTTAGAGCTATTGAATTTATTAATTAAATTTTCATACGCAAGATTCCATTCATTTGTAAACTTCTCAGATATCCCAATTTTTTTGGTATTTTTTTTATCAAATAATTGTTTATTACGATATTCATATAGATCTCGAAAAAAATTAATTTTTATGGAAGTGGTGTCAAAATCTAAAAAATTATTCTCTAAGAAAATTTTTAAAAAATAGTTATAAATATCATCAAGTTTACCAGGAAAATATTCTAAATTCTTTTGTTCCTCCATTAATTTCTTAGTAACGCATAATGCAACAGGAGTAGAAACTTTATTATCATTTAATAATGATAAAGAAAGATTAAAAATTTTTTCACCAACTATTTTGTAATTATCTAATTCCTTTTTACTATTAATTCTAATAGGAAGCTTAGTTTTATAGATTCTATCCTCATAAAGATTTAAAGGATTTTTATCAAATAAGACTAACCTAGCTGCCTCTGGACATGATAAATCTAAAGTTTTTAATTTTTTGGTACCAAAATTTATTGATTTTCTTGGATAGTTAGAGCAGGAAGGAGATAAATAATCATGACCATATTTTTTTTGGACTTCACATAATTTGTCAGCTCCTAAAAAAGGACAAGAATTATCTTTTAAAGAAATTTCAGCAATAAAGTCGTTAGTATTTTCAAGTCTTTTTATATACTTATTTGCAACAGATTTAATTTTCTTATCTTCAGAGTTATTATATTTATCATATGTATTTTCATCTATGAGTATTTTCCAGCCAACGCAACAAGATTGTGGGCAGCTTGATCCAATACATTTAAATTTTTCAAATGATTCTGGGCTTAACTGATTCATTTATAAAATCAGCAAATTATATGCCAAATAATTTAATTTAAGAAATAATAACGTGGCATGTGAGCAAACCAGTGGAGACTTCTCGCTTGTTTATAAATTGATAAACCTTGTGAAATTCTTGTGTAGTCTGTGCGAGTCATTAGTATCAAACACTATCAAACATTTTGTTAGGTTCAATGTTTGTTTTCAAAACGATATGTATAGTCTAAAACCCTTACCTACATTGAGTTTAGATGGTACCCCTAGTCCGACTCGAACGGACATGAACCGAAGTTCAACGGATTTTGAATCCGTCGCGTCTACCAATTCCGCCATAGGGGCATTAGAACTTTATAGGATCAATTTATAGTTTTAGAATTGTTTTTAAAGACCTTTAATTAAAAATTCATCAGCTTTAAAAAAAGAAGTATGATAATATTGAGAGATTAATTTGTAATTTGCTTTCTTTAAAGCTTTATAAACTTGTGTGTTAAAAATTTCTTCAGTGCTCCCAACATGTATCTCTATCGTAATTATTTTTGGTCTAAATAATTTAAAATTTATTCCTTTCAAAACATCTATCTCATGACCTTCAACATCGATATTTAGTAACTCAATATTTTTTGGTATTTTATATTTCTTTATGGCTTGATTCAGTGAGGTTTTCTTAATTTTGTGAATTTTGTATTTTTTATTTAGAATGCCAGACCATTTGTCAGCCCATTTTTGTTCTAACGTATTTAAACCAGAACCAGAATCAAAAATATATGAATTGATAAAACCAGATTTTGAAGATAAGGCTATATTTATTGATTTATCTCTTTTTCTAAAAATATTGAATAATTTGATATTTTTTTCAACAATATCAAAATTGAAACCTCGCCAACCTTTGTTGTATAAATTGTATGTTAGTGAACCATTTATAGGGTGAAGAGCACCAATATCTATATAAAGACCTATTTTGTTTTTAAAAATCTTATTTATTAGAACGTCCTCTCCTGTGGCACCATATGATCTAAAATAGTTGATTTTATATTTGAAATATCTGTAAATATGATAGAAGAATAAGTTTTTAATATATCTATCTTTGAAATTTTTTATCATGTCAGGAGTTTACAATTTTAATTTTAATTTAATCAACAAAATAGTAAAAGAATGATTTGGAATTTATGTTAAAAGATACAAAAATATATTTTAGTAGTTTAAATATGAATAATTATTTCATACTACTATTCCTCTTGTCATTTTTTACTTTGTTGTCTGCTTATATACTTGAATATTTTTTTAATCATCCGCCATGTAAGTTATGTATTTACCAACGCATTCCTTATTTTTTTTTAATTTTGTTATCATTTTTTTCGTTTTTAAGAGGGCCAGCAAGAAAGTTAGTTTATTTTTCTATTATTATTTTAACCTCTAGTATTTTTATTTCAGGGTTTCATAGTTTAGTTGAGAGGAAGCTTATAAGCTATGATATTGGTTGTACTTCAACAAACACAGACTTTGAAAATATCGAAGATCTTAGAAATTTCCTTGAGGAGGTTCCAATTACAAAATGTGACGAAATATCATTTTCTATTTATGGTTTATCACTTGCTAATCTTAACTTGATCATTTCAATAGGATTTATAATATTAAGCATATTTATTTTAAAGAATTATGGAAAAAGTCATTAAAAAGAAAATAGATGAGATCATTAGGGTAAATCATGCAGGGGAATATGGAGCCCAAAGAATTTATTCAGGTCAAATAAAGTTTTGCAAAAAAGATGATCTAAAAAAAGAATTAAAAAGAATTATAAAAGAAGAATACGAACATTATGAATTTTTTAATGAGGAAATGATCAATAGAAGAACTAGACCAACTCTGCTTAGTCCAGTCTGGCATTATGGAGGTTATTTTTTAGGAGTGTTTACGTCAATAATAGGAGAAAAATATGTTCATGCATGCACAGAAGCTGTAGAAGAAGTTATAGTTGAACACTATGAGGAACAAATTAAGTTTCTTGAGCAAAAAGGTGTAGAAAATAAACTTTTAAAGAAAATTAAAAAATTTCGTGCAGATGAAGATGATCACAGACATTTTGCTGAAAATTCAAACATGAGGCAAAGTGGAGTAAAATTATTCAAAAGATTTACAAGAGAACTAACGAAATTTGCAATCAAAGTTTCGAAAAAGTATTGATTTAAGGTTCCAGTTCGGAATCCCAGTAAAGATAGTCATTCCAACTCTTGTGAAGAAAATTAGGGGGAAACATTCTTCCAATTTCTTTAAGTTCAAAATTATTGGGTGAATGAGGTTTTTTTTTAAGAATTAAACCAATCTTTTTAAGTGATTTATTTCCTTTATGTGTGTTACACTTTCTGCAAGCAGTAACTACATTTTCCCATGAAGTTTTTCCGCCTTTGGATTTAGGGGTTACATGATCAAATGTCAATTCCTCTACTTTAAAACTGTTATGACAATACTGACAAATAAATTTATCTCTTAAGAAAACATTAAATCTTGTAAAGGCGGCCTTTTCAGGTAAAGGGATATAATCTTTTAAAGAAACTACACTGGGAAGCTTTATCTCAATTGATGGCGATCTCACTACCTGATTATACTCGGAAACAACATTGACTCTCTCTAAAAATACCGCTTTAAGAGCATCTTTCCATGACCAGGTGGACAAAGGAAAATAACTTAGAGGTTGATAGTCAGCATTTAAAACAAGTGCTGGACAGTTATTTGAAGCTAAACTCATAAAAACACCTTAACATATATATTGTGCAATTATAAAAAATTTAAATGTTAAAAATTTTATTAACAAAGTTTAATCCAAAATTTAAACCTTCATGATTAATCCCATGTCCAAGATAGTCTTGGATTTTAAGCTCAACATCAAATCCAAGTGATTTTAGTTTTTCATATGATTTAAGAGAGTATTGATGGTCGATTACTTCATCATCTCTTCCATGGAAGATTCTAATAGGAAATCTAGCCTTTATCTGACCTTCAAAGTCTTTATTTTCATACAATAATCCAGAGTAAGCAAGGAGACCAGCGCACTTATTTTCTCTTTTACATAAATGATATAACCCCATCATTGCACCCTGTGAAAATCCAAAAAAAATGATTTCATCGTCTTTTAAAGAAAATTTCAATTTTACGTCTTCAATGTACTTATTTAAAATTGGACCTGCTTTTTCAAGTCCTTCACCAATTTTTTCTGGAGCAATTGATGTTAAGTCAAACCACTGATAAGCATCTCCTCCCCAGTCACAATTAAATGGAGCATTCGGAGAGATAAATACCGTGTGTGGATGTTTTTCTTTCCATTCATGACCTATATTTATCAAATCTTTTCCATTGGCTCCGTAGCCATGCAAAAAAATAATTGCATTTTTTATATCTAAGTTATTTTGAGGTTTAATTAAGGGTATGTTTTTAAAATCAGTCATAAGCTTTCATAAGTTTGGTGATTTCAAGCATAGCTTTTTTAGATATAAAATCACTTTTTTTTAGAATAAAAAAATCGATAATTGGAATAATGCAATTTGGTTTTAATTTTTTTTGTTCAAGTATTTGATATAAATTATCTATTTCAATTGAAACAAAATCTTCAACTTCGCCGTCCATATTCTTAAAATACATTTTTTCTGTCTTCTCTAATTGATAGATAAAAATAACTGATGAATTCAATTTTTTGTTTTCATTATGAATGTAGTGAACAGTTTTACTCCTTTCCATCGAACACATTTGGTTAGACCCCAGTCCAGCTTCTTCAAATGCTTCTTTATAAAGATTATCCTTAATTGAGATGTCTACTGGTTGACCACCAGCTATTAAATTGTCATACATTCCAGGAAATTTTTTTAGATTTTTTGATCTCTTAGCTAAATGAATAAGAATAGACTTACCGGTTTTGCTCCAAACATTGCAGTGAACACCGTAGGCTGGTAATCCATATTTTGATAAAAGTTTTCGTTCAATATCAAAAATTTTAGATTTACAGAATATACGGTTGTGATTAAATTTAATTTTTGGATTTAAAGATTCATAATTAAATATTGGACACAATTCTGGATTTTCTTCACAACCATTTTTATGTGTTATGTTAATTAATTTTTCAATATCAATGTTAGATTCTGATCTCAATGAAAATGGTAAATCATGTTCATTATAGGTATTTATCCAGCCTATTTTTTTTTTTTTAAAAGTCACTGGGACATAACTAGATAAATCAAACGCATTAAGTTGCCTTAGGAGTTCAATAGCTAATTCTAGAGTTTTTTTTTACCCATATGCTTTTTTTAAAATGTCTGTTATTTGTTTCATTATTTCTTCAATTCTAAAATCTTTTGGAGTAAATACTGCTTTAACTCCAAAGGATAAAAGTTTTTTTTCATCTTTGGGGGGGATTATACCTCCCACTACAACTGGTATTTTTTGATAATTATTTTTTTTTAAAAGGTTCATTATAACTTTAACTAGGTGAACATGAGAACCTGATAGAATCGATAAACCAATAATATGAACGCCTTCTTCAACAGCTGCAACAACCAGTTGTTCGGGTGTTGATCTTATTCCATCGTAAACAACCTCTAAGCCAATGTCTCTAGCTCTAACTGCAATTTGTTCAGCCCCATTTGAATGTCCGTCTAAACCTGGTTTACCTACTAGCATTTTTGGCCTTCTCTTTAGTTTGATTGAAATTTTATTTATTTCTTTTTGGTTTTGTTCAATGTCCGATTCATCAAAATTGCTACTTGAAATGTGAGATGACACAATTCCAGTTGGTGCCCTATATTCACCAAAAACTTCTCTCATGACATTTGACCATTCACCTGTTGTAACCCCTTGATGAGCACATTCAACAGAAATTTCCATTATGTTTTCGCCAGCCGATGCCACTTTTTTTAATTTTGAAAGACATTCCTGAGTTTTTTTATTGTTTCTTTGAGATTTCCATTTTTTTACATTATTTATTTGTTGTTTTTCTGCTCTGTCATCGACTTTCATAAAGCCACCGTCCTTTTCATTTATAAGGGGGGAGTTCTCTCCCTCAGAAAAACAATTTACACCAACTACTTTTTGATCACCTGTTTCAATATTCTTTTGCCTTTTTGTTTGGGATTCGACTAATTTACTTTTCAAATAACCACTTTCAATGGCCTCTACTAATCCACCAATTTTATCAATTTTTTTCAGTTCAGATATTGCTGATTTTTTCAATAATCTTATTTGATCCTTCAAAACTTTTGAACCTTCAAAAATATCTGAAAATTCAAGTAAATCTGTTTCATAGGCCATTATTTGTTGTAATCTTAAACTCCACTGTTGGTCCCAAGGTCTTGGTAATCCAAGTGCTTCGTTCCATGCTGGGAGTTGAACTGCCCTTGCTCTAGAATTCTTAGCTATAACAACTGGTAACATTTGTATAAGAATCCTATAAACGTTGTTTTCTGGTTGTAACTCGGTTAATCCCAAAGAATTTACCTGCATTCCATACCTAAATCTTCTATATTTTGGGTTTGATATATTAAATCTATCTTTACAAATCTGGTCCCAAAGTTCTGTGAAACAAGCCATTTTTGCAGTTTCTGTTATAAATTTCATTCCTGAATTTACAAAAAAACTTATTCTGCCAACAATTTTTTCAAATTGTAATTTTTCAATATTTTCAGAATTATAGAGGTATTCTAATACTCCTATCGCCGTTGCTAGGGCAAATGACAACTCTTGTTCTGGGGTAGCTCCAGCCTCTTGAAGATGGTAGGAACAAATATTGATTGGATTCCATTTTGGAATTTCGCTTGTGGTATATTTAATAACGTCAGTTGTCAACTTCAAACTAGGTTCAGGTGGAAAAATATATGTTCCTCTGGATAAATATTCTTTTGTAATATCATTTTGAGTTGTTCCAGATAGGTTTTTTTTGTCTACACCTTGTTTTTCGGCTGTTGCTATATAGAGCGCGAGAAGCCAAGGCGCAGGCGCATTTATAGTCATTGATGTATTCATCTTATCTAATGGAATTTTGTTAAATAAAGTCTGCATATTTCCAATATGACTTATGGGCACACCAACTTTCCCAACCTCTCCTTTGGATAAAATATGGTCTGAATCGTAACCAGTTTGAGTAGGTAAATCAAAAGCTACAGATAAGCCCGTTTGCCCTTTGGTAAGATTTTCTCTATAAAGTTTGTTTGAATCTGAAGCTGAAGAGTGACCAGCGTATGTTCTAATCATCCATGGTTTGTCTTTGATTTTAGTCATTTTGAATCATAAATAGTATTATTTTTAATTGCTAACAAGAAATTTTATGTATTTTTTATTTTTAGTGGTATAAAGTTTTCTTAAAATATCATAGGAATAGTTATGACTGCAAAGAAAATTTACGAGATTGGTGAAATTCCAAGTTTGGGCGACATTCCAGAGGAGATGTATGCTTGGGTGATTAGAGAAGAAAGGCTTGGTGTTCCAGAACAAGCAATGCAAATTGAAAAAATGCCTGTTCAAATACCTGGTAAAGACGAGGTTATGGTTATGGTTATGGCCGTTGGCATAAACTATAATAACGTTTGGGCTTCTCAAGGAATACCTATCTCAGTAATTGGAAAAGATACTGGGTATCATATTGGAGGTTCAGATGCTTCTGGAATTGTATGGGCTGTCGGAGAGAATGTAAAAAGATGGAAAGTCGGAGATGAAGTTATAATTCATTGTAATAGGGATGACGGTGATGACGAGGAATGTAATGGTGGAGAGCCAATGTATTCAAAGTCTCAAAGAATTTGGGGATATGAAACTAATGATGGATCTTTTGCACAATTTACGACTGTTCAATCTAGACAGCTATTAAAAAAACCACCACATCTGTCTTGGGAAGAAAGTGGTTGTTATACTCTGACTCTTGCAACAGCTTTTAGGATGCTCTTTGGACACCCACCACATGCACTTAAGCCGGGGATGAATGTTTTAGTTTGGGGTGCCTCTGGTGGTATAGGAAGCATGGCTGTTCAAATATGTAAAGCAGTTGGAGCTAATGCCATCGGTATTATTTCTGATGATGATAAGATTCCTTTTGTAGAAAAATTAGGTGCAACAGGTGTACTTAACAGAAAAAAATACGAATGCTTTGGCAAGCTACCAGATGTTAAAAATCAAGAAGAATATGCAGACTTTATAAAAAAATGTAGAGTTCTTGGAAAAGATATTTGGAATATAACTGGGAAAAAAGATGTTGATATCGTATTTGAACATCCTGGAGAGTCGACCTTTCCTGTTTCATGCTATCTAGTTAAGACTGGCGGAATGGTCGTGATATGTGCAGGCACATCAGGATATAACCTCACTATGGATGCAAGATACATTTGGATGAGACAAAAAAGAATCCAAGGAAGTCATTTTGCAAACCTCTATCAAGCTAATCAGGCTAATGACATGATGATAAATAAACTTATTGATCCTTTGATGTCAGAGTGTTTCCCATGGGATAAAATTCCTGCAGCGCATACAAAGATGATGAATAATAAACATTTACCTGGTAATATGGCAGCTCTTGTTCAAGCAAAAAAGACTGGAATGAAAAGCCTAAATGAATTATAAATGTACTTGAAAAAGAATATATTAACCTTAAATATGAATAGTTATGGATAGCTCAGTAAATATAAACTCCGAAGTTATAAATTTTAAACAGTACATTAGCTCAAATAAAGATGTCTTTACTAAAATATTAAAAGAGCTTGAAGTCGTTTCAAAAAAAACTAAAGATTTCTTGAAATCAACGTTAACAAAAGATGACAGAATAGATAACCAACTTTTAGAGCTCAATCAATTCCAAACTCACGGATTCGCTTGGTTTGAAACATATAGAATAGGTTTGAGAGAGACATACAATTGGTACTCTAGACTAACTCAAGAAAACAAAGATTCTGAAATTGATGCCTCTATAACAATATTTGCATTTGCAGAATACTTAACTCAAATGAGTAACGGAATCATGATGAGTCAATCAGAAATAATTAGACCTCATGATTTGGGTTTAAAAGACAATGATTTCAACTTTCTACAAGACAATGAAATCAATGATATGATTGAGATCGGCCTTTCCGATAAAATAAAGAAGGTAATAGTAGATTCCCTAGACAAAGACATGTTTGCAAATCTCGGTCTTAATGACGAAACATTGGAAATGATTCAAGATCAATTCAAAAAATTCACTGAGGAAGAAATTTTACCCCATGCAAATGAATGGCATCTCAAAGATGATCTAATTCCAGACGAAACATTAAAGAAAATGGCAGAACTAGGAGTTTTCAGTATTGCAATACCAGAGAATTATGGAGGCCTAGGTATGGGAAAAGTCGCCATGTGTGTTGTTACTGAAGAATTGTCAAGGGGTTTCCTAGCTGCAGGTTCGCTTGGAACAAGAGCAGAAATTGCTGGTGAATTAATTAGATTAGGTGGAACAGAAGAGCAGAAAAAAAAATATTTACCTGGTATAGCAAGTGGTGAGCTTTTGACCACAGCTGTTTTTACTGAGCCTAATACAGGCTCTGATTTAGGTAGTTTATCTACTAGAGCTGTTAAATCTGGTGATGAATATGTTATAACAGGAAACAAAACTTGGATAACTCACGGTGCTAGATCTGATCTGATGACAGTTCTTGCACGGACCAATCCAGACCAAAAAGGTTATAAAGGACTGAGCATGTTTCTGGTTGAAAAACCAAGAGGTAATTGTGAAAATCCTTTTCCTATGGAGGGAATGTCTGGTGGAGAGATTGAAGTCCTTGGTTATCGAGGAATGAAAGAATATGAAATAGCTCTAGACGGTATTAAAGTCTCTAAAAATGATTTGCTTGGCGAAGAAGAAGGAAATGGATTTAAACAATTGATGGAAACTTTTGAATCAGCAAGAATTCAAACTGCAGCGAGAGCAGTTGGAGTTGCTCAAAATGCTCTTGAGTTAGCTCTTCAATATTCAAAAGACAGAAGTCAATTTGGAAAACAAATAATAAAGTTTCCTAGAATCTTTAGTAAATTGGCTTGGATGGCCATGGAAACCACTGTAGCCAGACAAATAACACTTTTTTCAGCAAGAGAAAAAGATAATGATATAAGATGTGATATTGAAGCGGGTATGGCTAAACTCTTAGCAGCCAGAGTAGCATGGAGTAACTCAGACAGTGCATTGCAAATACATGGCGGCAACGGGTACGCACTAGAATATCCCGTAAGTAGAGTATTATGCGACTCAAGAATACTTAATATTTTTGAGGGAGCAGCAGAGATACAGGCACAAATAATTGTAAAAGGTCTTCTTGTAAGATAAATGGATTTTTTGCTTAATTTCATAATTGTCATATGCTTGATTGCGACATTCCTGACTTTACTTATCGGCCTTTTTCATACAGCCAAATCTGGAGATTCAGAAAATAATAAAATTAATCTATTTATGCGATATAGAGTTGCAATTCAATTCGTCACTTTAGTTATATTAACAGTAGCTTTAATTCTAAAATCTTAAGGGAATCATTTGGTTAAACTTGATAAAATTTATACTCGTGGTGGAGATAAAGGTTTAACAAGTTTAGGTGATGGTTCTAGAGTAAAAAAAAGTGATACAAGGATTAGAGCCTACGGGGATATCGATGAAGCAAACTCATGCATTGGTGTTTCAATGGTTTTTTCATCTAAGGAAATTACATTAGTTTTAAGAAGTATACAAAACGATCTGTTTGATATTGGTGCTGATTTATGTTTCCCAGAAAATTCTAAAAAACATGTAACTTTATCAAAAAAAAGAATTGAGTTTCTCGAAGCAGAAATAGATAAAATTAACAAAGATTTAAGTACTTTGAAATCTTTTATATTGCCTAGTGGAAGCAAATCCTCTTCTTTCCTTCATCTTGCAAGGTCATTAATTAGAAGAGCTGAGAGATCAATAGTTGAGTTAGATAAAAAAGAAAAAGTTAATTCAGATATTCTCAAGTATACAAATAGACTTTCAGATTTTCTTTTTGTTGCCGCAAGGTTTGAGAATAAAAAAGATGGTGATATACTTTGGATCCCAAATAAAGAATGAAAAGTAGGTTAAAAGAATGAAAGCATTAGTTTGTGTAAAAAGAGTAATAGATTACAACGTCAAGATTAGAGTCAAAGCTGACAAAACAGGTGTAGAGACAGAAAACGTAAAAATGTCGATGAACCCTTTTGATGAAATCGCAGTTGAAGAGGCAGTAAGAATGAAAGAAAAGGGATTGATAGATGAAATTATTGTTTTATCAATAGGAACTGATAAATCCCAAGAAACTATTAGATCTGGATTGGCCATGGGTGGTGATAGAGGAATTCTTGTAAAGACAGACAATGAACAGATTGAACCATTAAATGTTGGAAAAATAATTCAAACAATCTGCAAAAAAGAAAGTCCTGACATGGTAATACTAGGAAAACAAGCAATAGATGATGATTGCAATCAAACAGGTCAAATTGTTGCAACACTTCTTGGATATCCTCAGGCAACATTTGCCTCTGAAGTAAAAAAAAATGATGATAATACAATTGATGTAACCCGTGAAGTTGATGGTGGTCTTGAGACAATTAGAATAGCTATCCCTTGTGTCATAACAACTGATCTCCGTTTAAATGAGCCACGTTATGCTTCACTTCCAAATATTATGAAAGCTAAACAAAAAAAAATAGAAGTGGTTGAAATTCAAACCTTCGGTATAGATATTAAAAATAGGCTTGATATACTTGAAGTTAATGAACCACCTGAACGAAAGCCTGGGATAAAGGTTCAAGATGTTGAATCGCTAGTTAACAAACTTAAAAATGAGGCAAAAATATTATGACAATTTTAGTAGTGATAGAACACGATAATAATACAATTAAACAATCATCGTTATCAACAATTAGTGCTGCCAAGAAAATTGAAGACAATGTAGAGGCTATTATTCTTGGAAAAGATATGAATTCAGCTGTAAATGATTTGAAGAAATGTGATCATCTAAAAAAGATTTATACTGTTGATGACAAAATGTTTGAGAACCCAATAGCAGAAAACTTATCTAGTGCTATTGCAAAGTTTATAGATGGAAAAGATTTTTCACACATCTTGTCTCCCTCAACGACGTTTGGTAAAAATATGTCCCCAAAACTTTCTGCGCTCTTAGATGTTCAGCAAATTTCAGATATAACAAATATTATTAGCTCAGATACTTTTGAAAGACCAATTTATGCTGGTAATGCAATAGCAAAGGTAAGATCTAATGATAAAGTCAAAGTAATTACTGTAAGACCAACATGTTTTGAACCTTGTGGAAAAAATTCTGAAATAGATTCTCAAGAATTGGTATTGGATATAGATGTAAATGGTAACGTTAGTTTCGTAAAATATGATCAATCAAAATCTGACAGACCAGAACTTACAAGTGCTAAAATAGTTATTTCAGGTGGAAGAGGAATGCAGAATGGCGATAATTTTAGACTCTTAGAAGGAATAGCAGATAAACTTGGTGCAGCAATGGGAGCAAGCAGGGCTGCAGTAGATGCTGGATTTGTTCCAAATGATTGGCAAGTAGGACAAACTGGTAAGATTGTAGCACCAGATTTATATATTGCTGTAGGAATTTCAGGAGCAATTCAACATATAGCTGGCATAAAAGATTCAAAATTCATTGCGTGTATTAATAAAGACGAAGAGGCACCAATATTTAATTTTTCTGACTATGGTTTAGTTGGGGATCTCTTTGAAGTGTTGCCTCAACTCGAAGAAAAATTATAAAAGCTCATTTAACTCTATTAAAACATCTTCATTAAGCCAGTCGATATATCCCTCAATTTTAGAAATTTCTTGTAGTTTATCATTTATCAAAAGAGTGGTTGGCATTCTCTTTACACCAAGTTTTTGAGAAAGTGTAAGTTTATTATCAATAAAAAGATTTAGATTATTTAATTTATGCTTTTTTATGAATTTTGGTATTACTTTTGAAGGGTTTGAATCAACAGAAATAAAAACCACAACAATTTCTTTTTTATATTTCTGTTCCAATTTTATTAATTCAGGGATTTCTTTGATACAAGGAGGACACCAAGTGGCCCAAAAATTTAAAAGATATAATTTTTTGTCAGAATTTTTTTGAAAAAAGTTTACTGTATTTCCCTCTAGAGTTTTAAACTCTATACAACCTATTTTTTTTGGTTGATTATGTAATAATAGTTGATTGTTCTCATATGAATGAGATAAATTTGAAATAATTATAATTAAGAAAAAGAATAATCTCATACATACATAATAGCATATATGAAAAAAACAACAAATTTAGTTTGGGGAGGTAGGTTTAAAAAGGAATCTTCCGATTTACTAAAAAAAATTAACAATTCAATTAACTTTGACTATCAGCTTGTTTTTGAAGATATCCAACTTAATAAATCATATGCAAAATCCCTTCGTAAATCTAAAATAATAAGTGACAAAGAATTTAAAAAAATTTGCAATGCATTAAGTGAGATTTTGTTGGAAGTTCAAAATAAAAATTTTAAATTTTCTAATGACCATGAGGATATTCATATGAATGTCGAGATGGCCTTAAAAAAGAAAATTGGGAGACTAGCAGGAAAGATTCACACAGGTAAATCAAGAAATGATCAAGTTGCAACTGATCTTAAACTTTGGATCAAAAGTAAGTTGAAAGAAATTATTTTAAAATTAAAAATAATTCAAAAAACAATTATTAGAAGTTCAGAAAAAAATGTTGACGTAATAATGCCTGGATTTACCCATTCACAAAACGCGCAACCAATTTCTTATTCTCATTATTTGATGTCCTTTTTTGAAATGTTTGAAAGAGATAAAAAAAGAGCAAAACAACTACTAGAAAATATAAATGAATGCCCTTTGGGTTCTGGTGCTTTAGCTGGAACAAACTTTTGTGAAATAAGTAGAGAGTTTTTAGCAAAAGATCTAGGTTTTATTAAACCAACTGAAAATTCTCTTGATAGTGTTTCAGACAGAGATTTTGCAATTGAATTTCTTAGCATGCTGTCTATATTGAGCATGCACTTTTCAAGACTTTCTGAAGATTTTATTATTTGGTCAAGCAGTGCTTATGAACTTATAAAATTTCCAGATAAATTGTGTACAGGATCGTCAATAATGCCGCAAAAGAAAAATCCAGATGCAGCAGAATTAGTTAGATCTAAATGTGGTAGAATTTACTCTTCATTATTAAATTTGTTAATTATCCAAAAAGGACTGCCAACTGGTTACAGTAAAGATCTTCAGGAAGACAAAGAACCTGTCTTTGATGCTTATGAAACAATTAATCTTCTTTTGGACATTGTTAATGAAATGTTGGCCTCTATAAAGATTAATAAGAAGAAGATGTATGATTTGGCTAATAAAGGCTATACCACGGCGACGGATATAGCAGATTGGATAGTTAAAAATACAAAAATCACCTTTAGAGAGGCTCATCATATAACCGGTAAAATTGTTTTATTAGCAGAAAAAAAAAATAAGTTATTGAGTGAATTAAGTTTAATGGAATTAAAGTCCATTGAACCTAAAATTAATGAAGATATTTTTAATTATTTATCAATAGAAAGTTCAATTTCCAAGAAAAAATCATACGGAGGGACCGAATTTAATCAAATTAAAAAAGCCATAAAAAGAGCTAAGAAAAAAATATAGTTGTCATGAGAGTTTATTTTAAATTATTTGCTATCATATTATTGTTTACCATATATTCATGTGGAAAGAAGTCTAATCTGGACAGATATCCAGAAAGTGATTTCCCTAGAGAATATCCTGCCCAAAATGAATAACGCTAAAGATTATAATAAATTCCTTAATTACAAAAATGGAAAACTATTTTTTGAAGACACTCCTTTAGATAAACTAGCTAATAAGTATAAAACACCTTCTTATTGTTATTCAGTTTCGGAAATTGAATCAAATTATAAGCTATTAAAAAATTCTTTTAAAAAAATCAGACCTTTGATTTGCTATGCAATGAAAGCTAATTTTAATTCGGAAATTATAAAAATTCTTTCAAAATTGGGATCTGGTATAGATGTGGTTTCATTCGGAGAATTAGAAAAATCCATAGCTAATGGGGTTAATCCTAACAAAATTGTTTTTTCAGGTGTTGGTAAAACTTCCTATGAAATTGAACTTGCAATTAAAAAGAAAATTAAACAAATTAATGTTGAAAGTGTCGAGGAACTTGATGAAATTGATTATATTTGTAAAAAAAGAAAACAAAAAATAAAAATTTGTTTAAGAGTTAATCCAGATATCAATGCTAAAACTCATGAAAAAATTTCAACAGGAAGATCAGAAGATAAATTTGGAATTCCTGATGATCAGATTCTTGAAGTTTTCAAAAAATATAAAGATAATAAATATATAAATTTAATTGGATTATCTGTTCACATTGGATCACAGATAGAATCGTTAACTCCTTTTAAAAGAGCATTTAAAAAAATTCGAAATCAAATAAAGTTTTTAATTAAATCAGGATTTAAAATATCCCTAGCAGACTTGGGAGGTGGTGCTGGAATACGATATAATGAAAAAAATAGACTAATTGACCTTAATGAGTATTCAAGGTTAATCGAAGGTCTTTTTTCAGACCTTGGAATTGATATTATTATTGAGCCAGGACGTTCATTAGTTGGATCTTCTGGGATAATTCTTTCAAGAGTAATAAGGGTTAAGAGAGGAAAAAAGAAGAATTTCTTAATTATCGACGCCGGGATGAATAACCTTATAAGACCGGCCCTATATGGTGCTTTTCATAATATATTACCTGTTAATTTGACTGATAATAACACTTATAAATATTACGACATTGTTGGACCAATTTGCGAAACTGGAGATATTTTTGGAAAAAATATAAGAACGCAGCAGTTTAAAAAGGATGACCTGATTGTAATATGCTCTACTGGTGCTTATAGTTCATGTATGGCCTCGGAATATAATTTAAGAGGAAAGGTTAATGAGTTATTTATAAAAAAACAAAAAATTAAAGTTTCAAACAAATAATAATGGAAAATATTTTTTTCTTAGACCGAATTTCAATAATTTCAAAAAAAAAATCGATACAAAATATTAGTCTTAAAATAAGAAAAGGCGATTTTTTGGTGATTAAAGGTTCAAATGCTACTGGAAAATCACTTCTTCTAAAATTATTTTATCTAAAAGTTTTGCCATCTTCAGGAAATTTGTATTTAAAAGGAAGAAAAATTTCTAATAACTCAAAGAAAGAAATAAATGAGTTTAGAAAAAAAATGGGAATAATACTTCAGAATGATTATTTAATTCCATTCTTTTCTGTTTTCCAAAACATTGAACTTGCAAGTCAAATTCAAAATTCTGAATCAGAATTTATTAATAGAATGTCTGAAATTTCCGGTTGGCTTGAGCTCAATGATATAAAAGATGAAAAAGTAACAAATCTATCTAATAGTCAAAAACAGAAAGTAGTTATTGCAAGAGCACTTATAAATAATCCTAGTATTATAGTTGCAGATCAGCCTGAAACTTATCTTGACCAAGAATCGAAAAAAAAAATATTCTTTTTGTTTGAATCATTAAGTAAGATTGGAACAACTATTATAATGACAGCTAATAATTTGCCCGAGATAAAAAAAGATTATAAACTTTTTGAATTATAGAGATTTAAAATGATACAAGTACAAGAACTATTAAAAAAAACTTTACTAAAAGAAGAGGAAAAATTTTTTCATGGTTTATCTTTTGTTGTAATAAGTTTGATCACAATTCATATTGCAATATATTTTAATTTTTATACCTTTTCTAGTATTTGGCTGGAGTCTGAATCAAAAAAAACAACTTTTATTATTAGTAATTATTCTGACGAAAAAAAAATACCTTTAAATATTACAGAGAATATTGAAGATTTTTTATCTAATGAAAATAAACTTAAATACAAAATAATTCAAAACGATCTTATTAAGGAAAGTTTAGGGCTTACAAATTTTTCTGATATGTCAGGACTGAGGCTACCTTTTATTTTTCAGATTGAAACAGGTGATAGGGAATATGTTGATAATATCTACGCACAAATAATTAATCTTTCTGAAAATAGACTTACAGAAAAATATTCTCATCAAGACGAACTTTTTGAAATATCATCCTTAGTGAGCAGAATTAAACTTATAATTTTCATGATGTCTTCAGTAATTGTGATATTATTTTCTTTTTTAGTAATGAATGTTGTGAAAGCTGCATTGGTGAGCAATTTCAAATTTTTAGAAATGTTACAGATTATGGGTGCAAGTAGCTTTGAATTGTCTAAAAATATTTCGCAAAGTGTTATTAGGAAGATTATCCCTGGTGCAATTTTAAGCATAATTTTCGTTTATTTCGTTAGCATTTTACTTATAAAATTATTTGGAGTTAATTTTGATTTTTTTAATACATCATTTTTTTTTGAAATCAATATCAAGACTTTAATTACTTTAGTAACTTTTATTCTTTTATTTTTAGTTTTATTGTTATTTTTTTTGATGTCATACTTATTTTATTTTTTTGAGAAAAGATTTTTTGACAAATTTTAAGAAATTAATTGTTATTTTTTTATTAATAAACTTATTAGCATTTATTTGGTGGCTAATTATTTTATTTAATATATTCCCAAAAAAAATCTATCTCACAGATGAACTTTCAAATAAATCTAATTCAGCAATTATTGTTTTAACTGGTGGTAAAGGGAGAATAAAGAAAGGAATAGAATTATTTAAAAGAAATTACGGTGATTATTTATTTATTTCAGGTGTTTTTAAAGAATCAGAATTTGAAATTAAAGATGATATAGATAAACAATTAGTAAACAATAATTGTTGTATAATATATGACAAAAATTCAAAAAATACCTATGAAAATGCTCTAGAGGTTGCAAAATGGCTAAATCTCAATCAAAAAATTGAAAAAATAACTTTAGTTAGTTCTTATTACCACTTGCCAAGGAGTTTTTTAATTTTTAACAATTTAATTACTGATAAAGAAATATTTCTTATACCTGCAGATTATAAAATAGTATTTAATGAAAACTTTATTTTTCACGCTAGAATTATAACACTAGAGTATTTCAAAATTATTTATACTTTTTTTCATCGCAATGAACTTTTTTAGAAGTTTTATATTTTATATATTTTTTTATTTTGGAACGGTGTGTTTCTTTTTAACATTCTCACCAGTCCAACTATTTAGTTACAAGTTTGTAGTATATCTGTCAAATTTATGGACGAGATCGGTAATAAAGCTATCAAAAATTATTTTAGGGATCGACTACTTTATTTCAGGTTTGGAAAATATCCCCAAAGAAGGGTCATTTATTGTAGCGAGCAATCATCAATCGGCTTGGGAAACATTCTTTTTTGGTTCTTTGTTTCCTGGGTCTGTTTATATTTTAAAAGATGAACTAAAGCAAATACCGATTTTAAGAGGATATTTCAATAGATTAGGATTTATTTTCGTTGAAAGAAATAAAACTTTTAAGTCTTTAAAGACAGTCCTCAGATCTGCAAGAAGATTAACTAAGAATCAAAAGAAAGTTTTTGTTATCTTTCCAGAAGGTACAAGATTATCCCCTGGAGAAACTGGAAAGATTAATCCAGGCTTTTTTGCAATTCATAAATTTTTAAAAATTCCAATTCTTCCAATAAAATTGAATTCTGGTGATCACTGGATCAACAAAAAATTTTCAAAAAAAAGCGGTACAATAAATGTAAAAATTTTTCCATTAATTAAAAATGTATCCAGCAAAGAAAAAATCATAGATATTCTTAAGAAATCATTTTATTAAAAACCATTTAAATTCCTTTTTCTAAAATACTCTTTCTTATCTTTTTTGTTCTTTTTAGAAGGTTAAATATTTCCTCAACTTTGTTATTTTTAATGTCCCTTTTAATTACTTCAATATCTTTCAAAAAAAGTTCAAGTGTCTTCATTAAATATTTTTTATTTTTAATAAAAATATCGGTCCACATTTTGGGATCTGAGGAACCTATTCTAGTGAAATCTTTAAATCCTCCAGCTGAAAAATTAATAAGTTCATTTTTTTTTTTAATATTTAGATTAAATGCTGTGCCTACTATGGTAAAAGCAATCAGATGTGGAAGATGAGATGTTATTGACATTATTTTATCATGTTCTAGAGTCGACATTACTGAAACTTTCATTCCTATTTTCTTATAGATTTTTGAAATTATTTTTACACTTTTACTCCTTTTTTTATAGGGTGTTAAGATGCACCATTTATTTTTAAATAAATCTATTTCTGCATTTCTAGCTCCAGAATGCTCAGTGCCTGCAATAGGGTGGCCTGGAACTAAAGAATACCTGAGACCATTATTTGACAGTGTTCTTTTTGAAAAGATATTTTTTACAGATCCAACATCCGTAATAATTTGATTTTTATTTGAGAAATAAGATATTTTTTTTATTATATTGTCAATTGAACTAACCGGTGTGCAAATAAAGATTATCGAGCTAGAACTTATCCTTGCATCAATATCCTTTCTCGCCTCATCAATAATATTTCTATTTATAGCATCATCTAAATTTTTTTTTGAGGAATCAATTCCAATAATTTTGTTACATATTTTTTTGGATCTTATAGCAAGAGCTAAAGAAGCTCCGATAAGACCGGGACCTATTATAGTAATTTCTTTAAACATCAAAGTTTATTTTATCTGACTATTAATTCTATTTCTTTAAGAAACTTATTTAAATTAGGAGAAGAACCTATTGATACTCTAAAGAAATCAAATAATTTATAATTATTTAAATCTCTAACTAAAATTTTTCTTTTTTGTAATGAATTTAGAATATATTTTTTTGAATATTTTTTTTTGTCAATTTTTACTAAGACAAAATTAGCAAAAGATTCGTAAGAAATTAAACCAAGATTATTCAATCTCTCAGGGAGTATTTTTCTCCACTTATCGTTATGTTTTATTGAATTTTTTATGAAATTATTTTCCTTGAGAATTAACATGCCGATGTTTTGTGCTATGAGATTCACATTAAAAGGTCCTCTAACTTTCTCAAGTAATTCAATTATTTTTTTATTTGCATAAGCCCATCCAAGTCTAAGTCCGGCAAGTGCGTAAATCTTTGAAAAAGTTCTTGTTACAATTAAATTTTCAAAATCTTTAATCAAATCTATACCATCTGTGTACCTTTTGTCAGTTATGAATTCGGAATAGGCCCCGTCCAAAACAACAATGATATTTTTAGGTACTTTTTTTAAAAATTTAATAAGCTCTTCCTTAAAAATAATGGTTCCAGTAGGGTTATTAGGGTTTGCAATAAAAATTATTCTAGTTTTGTTATTAATTTTTTCCAAAATATTTTCGCATGAAACACCTAAATTATTTGATTGTGCAGTGATCACTCTGCACCCTGCAGCTTTGGCTATAATCGGATAGTAAATAAATCCATACTCACTGCATATAACTTCACAGCCCTCAGTTGAAAAGGTTTGTGCTATTATTGACAAGATATCATCAGATCCATTACCACAAACGATATTTTTTGATTCTAATTTATATTTCTTAGCTAATGATTTCTTCAGAAGTATTGAATCTCCGTCAGGATAAAAATTTGATGAAATCAATAAATCCGCAGCTTTTTGAAATACTCTTTTTGGAGCAGTAAAAGGTGATTCATTGGAGGACAATTTTATAAAATCTTTATTTCCAAAATCTGCAGACTTGCCAGGTAAATACTTTTCAATTTGGTTTATTGAAGGTTTAATAAAATCTTCAATGTTAAATTTAGCCATATAACTTGCTTTCAAAATAAATTTATTTTGACTACTTATTCAACATAGTTATGATGCGTTTTAAGTCAAATTATTTTAAACAAAAGTAAAATGAAAGTTAAAAAAGCATATGAGACGCTTAAATTAAAAGATCCAGTTAAGCTTGATTCAGGAAAATACATAAATTTATGTGAAATAGCTTATAAAACTTTCGGAAAATTGAATAAAAATAAATCTAATGCAATTTTAGTATGTCATGCATTATCTGGGGACCAATATTGTACAGGTATCAATCCAATCACAAATAAAAAAGGATGGTGGAATATTCTAATTGGACCTGGAAAAGTGATAGACACAAATATTTTCTTTGTTATCTGTTGTAATGTATTAGGTGGGTGCATGGGCAGTACTGGTCCTTCTTCAATAAACCCTAAAACACAAAAACCATATGGATTAATGTTTCCGGTGATTACTATTAGTGATATGGTTAGAGTTCAGGAAAAATTAGTTTCAAGTTTAGGAATAAAAAAACTATTTGCAGTAATAGGAGGATCTATGGGAGGCATGCAAGTTCTTGAATGGGCAACAAAATTTAACAAAAAGATTAATGCAGCAATTCCGATTGCTACATCATATAGACATTCTGCTCAGAACATTGCTTTTCATGAGATAGGTAGGCAAGCCATAATGGCTGACTTAAGTTGGAATAAAGGTAACTACTATAAAAATAAAACCAACCCAAAAGGAGGTTTGTCGGTCGCTAGGATGATAGCGCATATAACATATCTATCGGAAACTGCTTTGCAGAGAAAATTTGGAAGAAATTTACAAAATAGTGACTTCTTTTCTTTTAATTTTGATACAGATTTTCAAATAGAGAGTTATTTGAAACATCAAGGTAGTTCATTTGTGCAAAGATTTGACGCAAACAGTTATTTATATATTACAAAAGCAATGGATTATTTTGATTTATCGGTTAAAAAAGGGGGACTGCCCAAAGTTTTTAAAAATACAAATGTGAAGTTTTGTTTCTTTACATTTACATCTGATTGGTTATTTCCGACATCAGAAACAAAAATAATCATTAAGTCTTTAAATAGCTCAAACTCCATGGTCAGTTTTGTAGAGGTAAAAACAGATAAGGGACATGATGCTTTTTTATTAGATGAACCAGAATTTCATGCTACATTGAGAGGATTTATAGAAGGACAAATAATTCAACAAAGAATATGAAAAGCATTTTAAGAAACGATCTATATGTAATTTCTCAGTTGATTCACAACAATGAAAAGATATTAGATGTTGGTTGTGGTAATGGTGTTTTATTGGATTATCTCTCAAAAAAAAAAAGCGCTGACTGTAGAGGAATTGAAATAAAACAATTAGGTGTGAATCAGTGTGTAAAGAAAGGGTTGTCAGTTATTCAAGGTGATGCGAATTTTGATTTAGAAGATTATCCAAATAATGCTTTTAGTACGGTAATTCTTAGTCAAACAATACAAGCAATGATTTATCCAGATATTGTAATTAAAAATCTCATAAGGATTGGCAAAAGAGCAATTATTTCTTTCCCAAATTTTGCATATTGGAAGGTAAGAAAAGATTTTTTATTTAGTGGGTTGATGCCAAAGAATAAGATTCTGCCATACGACTGGTATAATACACCAAATATTCATTTGTGCTCGATTCAAGATTTTAAGATTTTCTGTCGTACAAATGATATTAATATCCTTCGACTAATTTGTCTTAATGAAAAAGGAATTGAAATGAAAAACAATTTTTTATCAAATTTAATAGCATACCAAGTTTTATTTTGTGTATCAAAAAAAGGAAAATAAGCTGTTTAAAATTATACAAATACCAATATTGACAGATAATTATTCTTATTTAATTTCAGATGAAAATTCTGCAATTACAGCATGCATTGATCCTGGTAATTTTGATGAAATAGACAAATGTTTAAAAGAGAATGATCTTAAATTAGATTATATTTTAAGTACTCATCATCATATTGATCATGTAGGGGGTAATCTTTTACTAAAAAAAAAATATGAATGTAAGATTGTCGGTAATTATCACGATAGAGATAGAATTCCAGGTATAGATATTGAGCTTAAAGATTCAGAAACATTCAGTGTTGGGAACAATGATTTAATAGTGATAGAAACGCCAGGGCACACTGTTGGTCATATTTGTTATCACTTTGAGGATAATTCGACATTATTTTCTGGAGATACACTATTTTCCTTAGGTTGTGGAAGACTATTTGAAGGTTCTTGTGAGCAAATGGTAGAATCAATTTTGAAACTTAGATCTTTGCCTGGTAATACTAAATTATATTGTGGCCATGAATATACTGAGTCAAATGCAAAATTTGCATTTCATTTAAATTCGACTGATGAAAAATTAAAGAAAAAAATTCAACAAATACAAAAAAAAAGAGAAAAGTCTGAGCCAACCATTCCATCTACAATAAGTGAAGAAATTGAATTAAATCCATTTATGAAATTTGATGACAAAAAATTTTTAGATTTAATAGGAATAAAAAATATATCGGACGAGGAAAATTTTAAGAAATTACGAAAGATGAAGGATGAATTCTAATCCATCCACAATCCGCCATTTATTGAAATAGTTGATCCGTTTATGTAACTTGCTTTTTCTGAAATAAGATATTGAACCATTTCGGCAATTTCGTCTGATTCACCCAATCTTTTGTTAGGGATTGTATCTATGATTGATTTTAAAATATCCTCTCGAATTGCTGCCACCATTTCTGTATTGATGTACCCTGGGCAGATAACATTAGATGTGATACCTTTACTTGCACTTTCTAAAGCTAGGGATTTTGAAAATCCAATAAGTGCTGATTTTGTTGCAGCATAATTTGTCTGACCAAATTGGCCTTTTTGACCATTAATAGAAGAGATGTGGACTATTCTTCCAAATTGATTTTCTCTCATTTTATTAATAACTAAAGATGTCATATTAAAAACTGAATTTAAGTTGACACTCACGACTTTTTCCCAATTTTCCAAAGACATTTTGTGAAGAGGTGCATCCCTAGTAATACCTGCGTTATTAACTAAAATATCGATATTTTTATATTTTTCATAAATCTGGGAAACATTTTTTTCACATTCACCAAAGCTACTAACGTCCCATTTTACTACATCAATATTGGATTCTGATGCAAATTTTTTAGCAGAATCGTCATTGCTTGCATAGTTAGCTATAACATGAATGCCTGAGGATTTTAGTTTTTTTGATATTGACTCTCCAATACCCCTGGTTCCTCCAGTAACTAATGCAATTTTACTCATAACTACCTTTCAATACACATTGCCACACCTTGTCCTCCACCGATACATAATGTAGCTACGCCCTTTTTTTTATCTTGTCTTATCATTTCATGTATTAATGTAACCAGAATTCTTGCGCCTGAAGCTCCGATAGGATGACCTAAGGCAATTGCACCACCGTTAACGTTTACTATGTCCATATTAAGGTTTAACTCTTTAGAAACAGCAAGTGATTGTGCAGCGAATGCTTCGTTTGCTTCAATCAAATCTAAATCTTCTAAGACCCAATTTGCAGACTCTAATGCATTTTTTACCGCCGGCACAGGGCCTATTCCCATAATAGCAGGATCAACTCCTACAGTTGAAGATGAAACTATTTTAGCAATTGGTTTCAAATTCATCTCTGCTGCTTTTTTTTCATGCATAATCATTACAGCTGCAGAACCGTCATTTAAACCTGAGGCATTTCCTGCTGTTACAGATCCATTTTTATCAAAAACTGGTTTAAGTGAATTGATTTTTTCAAAAGTGGTGCCGTGTCTTGGAAATTCGTCTTGATCAAAACAGATTTCCTCTTTTTTAGTTTTTATTGTGACTGGAAATATCTCATTCTTAAAATATCCATTTTTTTGAGCATTCTCAGCTTTATTTTGTGAAAGAGTTGCAAACTCATCTTGATCTTTTTTAGTGATTTTAAATTTTTCAGCGATGTTTTCAGCTGTTGTGCCCATGTGGTAATCATTCATTGCGCACCACAAGCCATCTATGATCATGCTGTCCTTTAACTTTCCGTCACCCATTTTAAGTCCGTTTCTAACATTAATTGTGTGATGGGCATTAGACATACTTTCTTGGCCCCCAGCTATGATTATATTGCTTTCATTAAATTTAATTGATTGGGCTGCAATCGAAATTGATCTTAAACCTGAACCGCAAACTTGATTAATTGTTAAAGCACTTACCTTTTCAGGAAGGTTTGATAACATAGATGCTTGTCTTGCAGGATTTTGACCAGAACCTCCAGTCAAAACTTGTCCCATAATAACCTGGTCAATTTTATCTCTTGAAACACCTGTATCGGAAAGGATTGAATTAATGGCCATACTACCAAGTTCGGCGGCAGAAAAACCTGATAGGCTTCCCATGAATTTTCCAATGGGTGATCTCTTTGCGGAAGTAATTACTATATCATTCATATAAAACTTTGATTTTTAAATTTTGATAACATAAAAAATAATAATATGATAATAAAAATTACTTAAAGTTAAGAAATTGATAAATATTTCTTGAAAATTCAAATTCACATTGTATAAAAATGAATAATTATAATCAAAAAATTATAACCAATAGTAGGCAAGATGACAGTAATTTTTCAAAATAGAGGAAAACAATATAAAGTCAAAGTTGGAGATTTCCTTAAATTGCCAAAATTAAATAACCAAAAAAAAGACGACTTAATTACCTTTGATGAAATTATTTTTATGAAAAATGAAAAAGGTGAAGCGTATATTGGTTCTCCGATTGTTAAAGGTGTTTCAATAACTGCAAAAGTTATTGATCAAATTAGAGATAAAAAAATCATAGTTTTTAAGAAAAAAAGAAGACATAATTACAGAAGAAAAATAGGTCACAGACAAGATCTTACTTTAATTAAAATTGAAGAGATTAAGTTAAGCAAACCGCAGTCTGAACCAAAAAATACTAATCAACCTGAAACGAATAAGTCGTTAACTAAAGGAGATAAAAATGGCTCATAAAAAAGCTGGAGGTAGCACAAGAAATGGGAGAGATAGTGCAGGTAGACGTCTTGGTGTAAAAAAGTACGGAGGTGAGTCAGTAATCCCAGGAAATATTATTATAAGGCAAAGAGGAACCAAATTTAATCCGGGTAGGAATGTTTCAATTGGAAAGGACCACACTATATTTGCTTTAGAAAAAGGTATAGTTTCATTTGAGAAAAAATCAGGAAGTAAATCCTTTGTCAATGTTGATCTAAAAAAATAATTTATTTAAATGAAATTCCTAGATGAAGCCAAAATCTTCTTAAAGGCAGGTGATGGCGGATCAGGTTGCGTTAGTTTCAGAAGAGAAAAATATATTGAGTTTGGAGGACCAGACGGTGGTGATGGTGGATCTGGTGGTGATATTATATTTATGGCTGTTTCAAATCTTAATACATTAATTGATTTTAGATATAAACAGCATTTCAAAGCAGAAAGAGGACACAACGGATCTGGTAAAAACAAAACTGGAGCAGATGGAAAGAATTTATTGATTAAAGTTCCTGTTGGAACAGTAATTATATCTGAAGATAAGAAATCAATTATTAAAGATTTTACAGTCGAAGAAGAATCTTTTGTTTTTCTTAAAGGTGGTGTTGGGGGGAGAGGAAATTTAAAGTTTAAATCTTCAACAAACCAAGCACCAAAAAAATTTGATCCTGGAAAAAAGGGTGAAGAATTTTGGGTCTGGTTAAGATTAAAATTAATTGCGGATATTGGATTTGTTGGTTTGCCAAATGCTGGAAAATCAACTCTTTTAAAAAAATTAACAAATGCTAAACCAAAGATTGCTGAATATCCATTCACAACACTAAAACCTCAGCTGGGTTTGTTTAGAAGCGATTCCAAAGATATAATTCTTGCCGATTTGCCGGGTCTAATAAAAGGTGCGTCAAGTGGAGTTGGGTTAGGATTAAAGTTTCTTGCACATGCGGAAAGATGCAAATTAATACTACATGTATGCGATATTTCATCAATCCAACCTAAGCATTTAATTAATAATTATAAAACTATTAGGCAAGAATTAGAATCATACAGTAAACAAACTTGTGAGAAGAAGGAGATAATTTTGTTAAGTAAAAGTGATTTGATTTCGGATAGCGATATAAAAGAAAGAATTAAATTGCTAAAAAAATACACCCAATCTAAAATTATGCCATTATCGTGTTACTCAAACTTTGGAATAGAAGAACTTAAATCTGTGCTTATTAAATCAATCTTATGAAAAAAAGTGTTTTAGAAAATTTTAGAAGAGTTGTTATAAAAATTGGTTCTTCTTTATTAATTTCAAATAATAAATTTAATACTAATTGGTTTGATTCATTTGTGGATGACATAATTTTACTTAGAAAAAGGAAAATTGAAATTTTAATTGTTGTTTCTGGTGCAGTTTCTCTGGGAAAAAACTATTTAAAAATTAATAAAACAAAACTTAAAATTTTTGAAAAACAAGCCTGTGCAGCATGTGGTCAACTTATACTCATGAATAACTTTAAAAAATCGTTTGAAAAGAAAAATATTAAAGTTGCCCAAATTCTTTTGACATTTTTTGATACCGAGAATAGAAGAAATAGTTTGAATTCTAGGGAAACAATTACCGAACTGCTTAAATTTAAAATAATTCCAGTTATAAATGAAAATGATTCAGTTTCAATTGATGAATTAAAGTTTGGAGATAATGACAGACTTGCAGCCAGAGTTTCTCAGATTATAGGCGCAGATCATTTAGTTCTTCTCAGTGATGTTGATGGTCTTTTCACAAGCAATCCAAAGAAAAATAAAAAAGTTGAGCTAATAGAAGAAGTGAGAGAGGTAAATGAGAAAATATTTAAGATGGCTTCTGCGGAGACTAATTTTCATGGAACAGGAGGAATGTTAACAAAATTGCAAGCAGCTGAAATTGCTGCAGGTTCAGGTTGTAATACAATTATTTGCAAAGGTACAATAAAAAATCCAATTAAAAATTATTTTAATAAATGTTATGGAACCAAGTTTTTATCTAATAATAAATACGGAACAAGTTTTAAAAAGTGGATTGCTGGGGCAATTAATGTCATGGGAACTTTAATACTTGACGATGGGGCAATAAGGGCACTTAAAAAAGGAGCAAGCATTCTACCAAGTGGAATTGAAAATATTATAGGCACCTTCTTTAAAGGGGACGTAATAAGCTTCAAAAATTTAAATGGAAAAAATATTGGAAAAGGTGTAACTTACTACGATTCTAAAGAAATAAAGATTATAAAAGGAAGAAAATCTTCTGAAATTAAAAAACTATTAGGATACGAGGGACGAGACGAAATAGTTCATAGGGATTACTTGATTTTAAATGAATAAAAAGAATCAGATCGAAAAAGAAGTTTTAGAAATTGGAGCCAAAGCAAAAAATTCTTCATTGGATGTTTCTTTGCTTCCAACAAAAGTAAAGAATCAAGTTATAATTCAAGCAGCAGAAAATATAAGAAATAATAAAGAATCCTTAATTGAAGAAAATTCGAAAGATATTGAAGAACACAAAAGTAGTCTAAACTCAGCCTTGTTAGACAGACTTCTGCTAGATTCTGGTAGAATTGACAACATTTGTGAAGGACTAATTGATATTGCAAAACTCGAAGATCCCATTGGAAAAGTTCTTGGACGATGGAGTAGACCAAATGGATTAAAAATTGAGAGAGTTTCAATACCTTTGGGTGTTATTGGAGTTATTTACGAATCCAGACCTAATGTTGCTGCGGATGCAGCAGCTTTATGTCTTAAATCAGGAAACACTCTCATTCTTAGGGGGGGGAAAGAGAGTTTTAGATCCTCAAACAAATTAGTAAAATTGATAAAACAATCAATGGAAAAATTTGGCTTGCCTGATGGGGCATTACAAAATATTCCAACAACTGATAGGTTGGCAGTAGGTGTAATGTTAAAAATGGATAAATTTATAGATGTTATAATCCCAAGAGGTGGGAGATCCTTGATTGAGAGAGTAAGTGAAGAAAGTCGGGTGCATGTAATTAAACATCTTGATGGTATTTGTCACACTTATATTCACAAGTCATCTGATCCAGATATTTGCGAGAGAGTTGTTGTAAATGCCAAAATGAGAAGACCTGGTATTTGTGGGGCTACAGAAACAATTTTATGTGATGAAGAAGTTTTAGAATCACATATTCCTAAAGTCATAAACTCTTTAAAAAAATTAGGTTGTGAAATTCGAGGTGACGATCATGTAAGAAAAATAGATTCATTTGTTTTACCTGCAAGCCTTGAAGATTGGTCTACTGAATATCTTGATAAAATAGTCTCAATTAAAACAATTCAAAAAGGACCAGAAGAGGCTATCAAGCACGTTAATCAATTTGGATCTGGTCATACAGATGCTATAATTTCAGAAGACTCAGAGGTAGCAGAATACTTTCTGAATAATGTTGACAGTGGAATTGTAATGCACAATACCTCAACACAGTTTGCTGATGGAGGAGAGTTTGGAATGGGAGCGGAAATTGGAATCTCAACATCAAAAGTCCATGCTAGAGGACCAGTTGGTGTGGCTCAATTAACCAGTTTCAAATATAAAGTTAGGGGGAAAGGACAAGTTAGACCATAGTTTGAGTACTTTTAATAAAAAATATATTGGTATTCTTGGTGGAACTTTTGACCCACCGCATGATGGTCATATTTTTATAAGTAAATATGCCTTAAAAAAACTTGACCTTCTTGAAGTATGGTGGATTGTCACAAAAAAAAATCCACTTAAAGCTAAAAGTAGTAATTATAAAAAAAGAGTTAAACTGGTAAAGAATTTTTTAGATGGAAGAAAAATCAAAGTTGTAGAGGTTGATGAAGAAAAAAATTTATATGCTATTGATACGATTTTTTATCTTAAAGAAAAATTTAAAAAAAAAAAATTTATATGGCTAATGGGTGCTGATAATGTTGAGAAATTGCATTTATGGAAACATTGGAAAGAAATTTTTTATAATATTCCGATTGCAATTTTTGATCGTCCATCTTACTCTTTTAATATTACAAAAAGTAAAGCATTGCATTTTTTTAGGAAAGCAAGAATTAAAAATTTTATATCAGAAAAAACGAAAAATATTTCTCTTCCAATGTGGTCATTCATTAGTGGTCTTAAAAATCATAAATCTTCATCAAAAATTAGAAAAAATAGATGAAAAAAAAATCATTGGTTAAAAACCTTTTAAAGAAAATTGTTAAAGATCTTGAAAAATCAAAGGGTTTTAATATTGAAGTTATCAATGTTAAAAATAGAAGTGCTCTGGCTGATTATATGATAATTGTAAGTGGGACGTCTTCACGACACATAAACGCAATTGTAAATAATGTAGTCAAATCAAATAAAAAGAATGTTATTTCCACAGAGGGTTTAAAGTCAACAGATTGGCTAATAGTTGATTTTGGAGATGTAATACTTAACGTTTTTAAACCTGAGACGAGAGAGCATTATGCACTGGAAAAGATTTGGAAAAACAACGATTTGAAAGAAGAAAAAGTAGGATTTGGTTAAAGAATGAAAATTAATATTTTATCAATAGGTAAATTTAAATTAAATCAACCACATAGATCAATATTTGATTATTATAAAAAAAGGATAAGTGTGAATACAGATTTGATTGAATTAAAATTATTTTCAAAAGAAAAAAAAAAAAAACTAGAGAAAGACGAGATATTGAAGCATATTGATAAAGATGATTATGTTATAACATTAGACCAATTTGGAGATAGTATGACCAGTTTCCAATTCTCTAAAACTCTTAAATCCAAGATAGATAATGGCTACAAAAGATTAAATTTTATAATTGGTGGAGAGGAGGGATTAGATGATTATTTTAAAAATTCATTTCAAACTATTTCTTTCGGGAATCAGACATGGCCTCATTTATTGGTTAGAGTTATGTTAATCGAACAAATATATAGGGCTTTCGAAATTATAAAAAATTCTCAATATCATAAATAAGAAAATATATGTCAAAAAGGATCTTGTTATGTATTCTTGATGGATGGGGCTTAGGAGAAAATCATTCGCAAAACGCTATCTTTAAGGCAAGAATTAAAAATTTTAAGTTATTATCACAAAAGTTTGGATTCATTAAATTGAAAGCTTCGGAGAATAGTGTTGGTCTTCCAAAAGGACAATTTGGGAATTCTGAGGTTGGACATACAAATATTGGTGCAGGAAGAATTATCCTTCAAGATATTATGCGAATATCAGAAGCTTTTAGAAATAACACAATAAGAAATAAAGAAATTATTAATGAAGTTATTAAAAAATGCAAAAGAATACATGTTATAGGTTTAATTTCAGATGGAGGAGTTCATGGACATCAGAATCATTTGTTTGAATTGATAGAAATTTTAAATAAGAATAATCCAAAAATTTTTATTCATTGTATTTTAGATGGAAGAGATAGTTCTCCTTTAGGTGGATTTGAAAATGTAAAATTATTATTAAAAAAAATAGGAAAAAGGCAAAATATAAAAGTGACCAGCTTAATAGGACGTTTTTTTGCCTTAGATCGTGATAATAGATGGGAGAGGATTGAAAAAGCTTACAAAGCAATAATAGAGGGAGGGGCTCCTAAAAAAGAAGACCATTTAATGGCTATCCAGGAAAGTTATGATAAACATGTAACGGACGAATTTTTCGAAGCAACTAATTTCGCAAATTATAAAGGAGCATTGGATGGAGATGGTTTTTTTATAACTAATTACAGAGCAGACAGAGTGAGAGAAATTTTATCCTCAATTTTTGACGAAGATTTTAATTTTTTTGATAGAAAAATTAAACCTCAATTTTTCAATCCTATTAGTATGGTTGAATATTCAAAGAGATTAAGAAAAAAAATTAAACCAATTTTTGAAAGTATTGAGATAAAAAATACTATTGGGGAAGTTATTTCATCAAATGGACTGAAACAATTACGTATTGCTGAGACAGAGAAATATGCTCATGTTACTTATTTTTTTAATGGGGGAGTAGAGGAAAAATTTGAAGGAGAGGATAGAATTTTAGTTCCCTCTCCGAGAGTTGAAACATATGATCGAAAGCCTGAAATGTCAGCATTTGAAGTTAAAGATAAAGTTTTAGAGAATTTACAGAAAAAAAAACATGACTTGATAGTTACAAATTTTGCTAATCCCGATATGGTAGGTCACACAGGGGACATTCAAGCAACAATAAAAGCTGTTGAAGTTGTTGATAAATGTTTGGGTGAAATATATGAGAGTTGTAAAGACAATGGATATTCGCTCATTATTACATCAGATCATGGAAATGCAGATAATATGTATGATAATAAAAAAAATTTAGCATGTACCACTCACTCAATTAATCCAGTTCCTTTTATTATCTGTGATAATGTAAACTTTAACGTCAAGTCGGGAAATTTGGCAGATATAGCGCCTACAATCCTGAAAATGTTAAATGTGAAGATTCCAACAGAAATGGATGGGATTCCTTTAATAAAATGAAAATATTTTTTTTCTTAATTTGCATTTTTTTTTACAAAGAATCCTCTCCAGAAGAACCTAAAATAAAACTTAAATTGAATGGTTTAAAGAAACAAACTGTTCAGATTCATAACGAAATACTAAAAAATAATAAAGAATTAGAAAAAATTAAGATAGATATAGACAAGAATACCCAAAAAAAAATAATATTTAACAGACAAATCAAAGACAAAGACTTATTAGGAAGAAGAATAATTTTTTTCCTACAAGACAAATTTTATACTAATCAATTCACTAGGATTTCAAAAAGTTTTAATAATTCATCAGATGACCTGATTACTAAGCAGATTTTAAGGGAGTTTTTTTTAAAAAAAGTAAAAACTGGCATCAATGAATATTTTTTGAATCTTGAAAGCTTAAAATCTATCGACAAAGATCTTGCCAAGGAATTGGAAAATTATAAAAGAAAAAAAAGGGCTCTCAACCAGAAACTAAATAAGCTAGAGAAAAAAATTATTGAGGTGGCCAAGCTCCAAAAGAAAGTAAAACCTAATAAAAAGTTAAAGATTGAAGCAAATAAATTAAGAAAAAAAGCAAAAAATTTGAACGATCTTGTCAACGCGACTCAAACAAAAAGAAAAATTATTTCAAAAATTAGATTAAAAATTAGGATGCCAGTAATGGGACAGGTACTATCTGATTTTGGGGAGGGAAAAGATCAACACAAACTTAAAAACGGAATGGTTTTTGTAGTGAAAGAGGATTCATTTGTTATGTCTCCAATGAATGGAACTGTTGTTTATGCAAATAAATTTAAGAGTTTTGGTAATTTAGTAATGATAAAAAATGATAAAGGTTTTACGTCTGTATTAATAGGAATGAGAAACTTACTTATTTCTACTGGAAATGAGGTTCTAGTTGGAGAGCCTATCGCAAAAATTTCATCTAATATCAAAAGTCAGCTTTATTTTGAGTTAAGAGAAAATGGAAAAATTGTTGATCCAAAATCAAAAGTTGAGATATTATAAAAAAACTGCATAATCAACACTATATATATATTATGAAAAAATTATTTACTTTATTGTTCTTTTGCTATTTTCCATTTCTCTCTTCAGCTGAAGAGGACAGAGATGTTTATAAATATTTAAACTTATTTGGAGAGGCTTTTGAAAAAATTAAAAATAATTATGTGGAAGACGTTACATCTAAAGAACTTATAGAATCAGCTATCGAAGGAATGTTAAGTTCACTTGATCCACATTCAACTTATTTGAACTATGATGAATTAAATGAACTTAAAGTTCAAACTAAAGGAGAATTTGGTGGGTTAGGAATAGAAGTCACTCTTGAAAACGGTTTTGTTAAAGTTATCTCACCAATAGATGATACTCCAGCCGCAAAAGCAGGTATTAAGGCGGGAGATTTGATTACTCATCTTGACGATGAACCTGTTCTAGGAATGACATTATCAGAAGCTGTATCCATAATGAGGGGGAAAGTTGGGTCGAAAATAAAACTCACTGTAAACAGAAACGAAAATGAAAATTTACAAATTACAATTACCAGAGCCATAATTCAATTAAAGGCTGTAAAGGCAAATGTTGAAAACAACATAGGCTATATTAGGGTATCGTCATTTAACCAAAAAGTTGACAGAGAAATAATAAATTCCATCAAAAGTTTTAAAAATAAGAATTTAATCGGGTATGTTCTTGATTTAAGAAATAATCCGGGAGGGCTTCTAGATCAGGCTGTTAATGTAACAGATATCTTCCTTGAGAGAGGAGAAATTGTATCAACAAGAGGAAGGAATGGAAAACAAGGAAGTAGATACAATGCAGTTAAGAGTGATCTGATAAATGGTTTGCCCTTGGTTGTTTTAATTAACCAAGGCAGTGCTTCAGCATCTGAGATTGTTGCTGGTGCATTACAAGATCATAAAAGGGCTATTATAATGGGAACCAAATCTTTTGGTAAAGGATCTGTTCAAACAATAATTCCCTCTGGTGAAGATGTTGCTTTAAAGCTAACAACAGCAAAATATTATACTCCATCAGGAAAATCAATCCAAAAAACTGGTATTGATCCTGATATTTTAGTTGAACAAGTTGAGTTAAAGAAAGTTGAAGAAAGGTCGACCAGAAAAGAATCTGATTTAAGAGGTGCAATTGATAATGAACAATCAAAAAGTGATACAGGTGATAAAAATCAAACTGAATCTCAAAATGCAGAAGACGATGTAGATGATTATCAACTGACTAGAGCTTTTGATCTAATTTTGGCTCTAAATTTAGTAAAAAAACCAATAAATTAAATATAATTTATGATAATGAATGTTGTGAATTATCGAAGAGGAGTAGGTATTTTTCTCATCAATAGTGAAAATAAACTCTGGGTAGGAAAAAGATTAGATTATAAAAATGATTACTGGCAAATGCCCCAAGGAGGAATTGATCATAAAGAAACACCCGAAAAAGCAATGAAAAGAGAACTGATGGAGGAGACCGGGCTAAAAACTGATTATAAAATAATTGGTAAAACTAAAAAGTGGCTAAAATATAAACTTCCAAAAGAGTTAATAAGTGTTATTTGGAAAGGTAAGTACGTAGGACAAAAACAAATATGGTTTGCCTGCCGATTTGAAGGTAATGACAATCAGATAAATATTAAAGGTTTTGGTAAACCTGAATTTTGTGAGTGGAAATGGATAAATCCATTTGAATCAATTGAGTTGGTTGTTCCATTTAAAAAAAAACTTTATACCTCAGTTATAAATGAGTTTAAAAAGTTTGTTGATCATTTGTAGTGTAAATTTTTCGTCAACTTTAATTTAAGTTTTTCTATATTGCTATCAGATTGAACTTTAAAATCTTTTGACTCTAAAATATCTTCGGTCAATAATGTGCATTTATTATCTAAGACTTCAACTATACCACCATTAACTAAAAAAGAATTCATAAGTTTTTTTTGTTTATATACATATATTATCCCAAGTCTTAAATAAGTTAATAAGGGCATGTGGTTTTTTAAAACACCAAAATCACCCTCAATGCCTGGAAGAATAACTAACTCGACTTCCTGGCTGTAAAAAATATTTTGTGGTGAAATTATTTCTAAATTCAAAGTCATTGCAATTTAATTACTTAATTTTTTTGATTTGCTGATGGCCTCCTCTATTGTCCCAACCATATAGAAAGCAGCCTCAGGTATGTTATCATATTCCCCATCAACCAGACCTTTAAATCCTTTAATTGTGTCTTGTAAACTTACAAAAACACCTGGTGATCCTGTAAAAACCTCAGCAACATGAAATGGTTGTGAAAGAAAGCGTTGAATTTTTCTTGCTCGATCAACAACTAATCTGTCTTCCTCTGAAAGCTCGTCCATACCTAATATTGCAATTATATCTTGAAGAGATTTATATTTTTGAAGTGTTTCTTGAACTCTTCTTGCAATATTGTAGTGCTCTTCTCCGATAATTCTGGGATCTAGAATTCTTGATGTTGAGTCAAGCGGGTCTACAGCTGGATAAATTCCAAGTTCAGCTATTTGTCTTGAAAGAACAGTTGTGGCGTCAAGGTGGGCAAAAGAAGTCGCTGGTGCAGGGTCAGTTAAATCATCTGCTGGAACATATATAGCCTGAACGGACGTAATTGAACCCTTATTTGTTGATGTGATTCTTTCCTGTAAAGCTCCCATATCAGTTGATAAAGTTGGCTGATATCCAACAGCTGAAGGAATCCTTCCTAATAAAGCCGATACCTCTGATCCAGCTTGTGTAAATCTGAAAATATTATCTACAAAAAGGAGTACATCCTGACCTTCCTCATCTCTAAAATATTCTGCAAGTGTTAATCCTGTTAACGCCACCCTTGCTCGAGCACCAGGTGGTTCATTCATTTGGCCATAAACAAGCGCTGCCTTCGATTCATCATTATCGAGTTTTATAACTCCAGACTCAATCATTTCGTGATATAAGTCATTTCCCTCTCTAGTTCGCTCACCAACTCCAGCAAAAACTGAATATCCGCCGTGTCCTTTTGCTATATTATTAATTAATTCCATGATCAAGACTGTTTTTCCGACTCCAGCTCCACCAAATAGACCTATTTTTCCACCTTTCGAGTAAGGGGCTAAAAGATCAACCACTTTAATACCAGTTACAAGTATCTCTGTTTCAGTTGATTGATCAGTAAATTCTGGAGCACTTTTATGAATTGGAGCTTTGAGTTTAGTCTTTAAAGGTCCTCTTTCGTCAACTGGTTCTCCAACAACATTTAGTATTCTTCCTAATGTTTCTGGTCCAACTGGAACTGATATAGGGTTTCTTGTATTTAATACTTGCTGTCCTCTTATTAAACCATCTGTTGAGTCCATTGCTATTGTTCTTACAGTATTTTCTCCTAGATGCTGAGCAACTTCAAGAACCAAATCCCTTCCTTCATGTTTTACAACTAATGCATCTAAGATTTGTGGCAAGTCTTCTTCAAAGCTAACATCAACCACAGCTCCTAAAACTTGTTTAATTTTTCCCTCATTTTTGTTCATTGTTTTTTCTCCTTGTTTTGTTAAACTGCTTCAGCTCCTGATATAATTTCAATTAGTTCTTTAGTAATAAGAGCTTGTCTTGATCTATTATAAAAAAGCGTAAGGTCATCAATCATATCATTAGCATTTCTTGTTGCGTTATCCATAGCTGTCATTCTTGATCCATGTTCACTTGCCAGGTTTTCAAGAAGTGCCGTATGAATTTGTATTGCAACATTTCTTGGGATAATCTCATTTAAAATCACCTCTTCATCAGGCTCAAAATCGTAGGAAATTGAAGATTTATCTTCTTTTGTGTCTTCTTGATTTTTTTTGCTTAAAGGAAGAAGCTGGAGTGAGTTTACTGATTGAGAAATCGCACTTTGAAATTTAGTATAGATAAGATGACATTCATCAATTGAACCATTTAAAAAGAGTTCTAAAATTTTGTCTCTGACCATACCAGCTAATTCAAACTTTACTGAAGGGTTAGCTATGTCAGAGAAAAAATCTAGTATAGATTTTTCATAACTCCTTTTTAGAGAAAAATATGCTTTTTTTCCTAAAAAAATATAATTTGTGATTTTTCCTTCTTTTTTAAGCTTCTCTGATAACTTTTTTGCATACTTTATTATTGAAGTATTAAAACCTCCGCACAAGCCTCTATCAGCTGAACAAACTACCAACAAAACATTCTTAGGTTTAGAATTTTTTTTTTCTCCATATTTAAACTCTTTTTCACCTTTGTTTCGAACTAACGAGTTAACTATTTCGCTCATTTTCTGAGCGTATGGCCGTGATCTCTCTGCATTATCTTGAGCTCTTTTTAATTTAGCTGCAGCAACCATTTTCATAGCAGAAGTTATCTTTTTTGTTGATTTAACACTAGATATTCTATTTCTTAGGTCTTTAAGACTTGGCATTATTTTCCTCTAGGAAATTTTTAGCTGTTTTTTCTAAAAATATATTAAGTTTTTTTTCCAAGTCATCACTTATTGCCTGCTTTTTCTTTATTTCTTCAAGAATAATTTTTCCATCAGTTCTTACTTTTTTGAGAAGATACGACTCAAACTTTGTGATATCTGAGATTTCAATATTATCTAAAAAACCTTTTACTCCAGAAAAAATAACTACAACTTGTTCTTCTACTTTAAGGGGGGAGTATTGAGGTTGTTTTAAAATTTCTGTTAACCTCCTTCCTCTTTCAAGAAGATTTCTGGTTGATTGATCAAGGTCTGATGCAAATTGAGAAAATGACTCCATTTCTCTAAATTGAGCAAGATCAAGTTTGATAGAACCAGATACTTGTTTCATAGCTTTTATTTGAGCCGCAGACCCAACTCTACTTACAGAAAGACCTACATTAACAGCAGGTCTGATGCCTTTAAAAAATAATTCAGTTTCTAAGAAAATTTGACCATCAGTTATCGAGATAACATTAGTGGGTATATATGCTGAGACATCACCCGCTTGGGTCTCAATCACTGGTAGAGATGTTAGAGAACCCAAACCATTTTCCTCTCCCATTTTAGCTGCCCTTTCAAGTAATCTTGAGTGAATATAAAAGACATCACCAGGAAATGCTTCTCTTCCAGGAGGTCTTCTAAGTAATAAAGACATTTGTCTGTATGCTACAGCTTGCTTTGATAAATCATCGTAAAAAATAACCGCATGCATTCCGTTATCTCTAAAATATTCTCCCATGGCACATCCAGTGTAAGGAGCCAAGAATTGAAGTGGCGCCGGATCGGAGGCTGTTGCAGCAACTACAATAGAGTACTTCATGGCGTTATTGTCTTCAAGTGTCTTAACAATCTGAGCTACAGTAGATCTTTTTTGACCAATTGATACATATATACAATAAAGTTTTTTTGATTCATCATCCGACTCATTTACTTCTTTTTGATTGATTATGGTGTCCACAATTACTGATGTTTTACCAGTTTGTCTGTCTCCAATGATCAATTCCCTTTGACCACGACCTATTGGTATAAGACTGTCTATTGCCTTAATACCAGTTTGCATCGGTTCATGAACTGATTTTCTGGGAATGATTCCAGGTGCTTTTAATTCAGCTCTTCTAAAATTTATATTTTTCAGTGGTCCTTTTCCATCAATTGGATTGCCCAGCCCGTCAACAACCCTTCCAAGTAGCGATTTGCCTGTTGGGACTTCAACTATAGATTCTGTTCTTTTAACCACATCTCCCTCTTTGATAGATTTATCACTTCCAAAAATAACCACACCTACGTTGTCGTCTTCCAAATTAAGGGCCATCCCTTTTACTTTCCCAGGAAATTCTACCATTTCACCAGCTTGAACATTGTCTAGTCCGTACACTCTTGCTATACCATCGCCTACTGTTAGAACAGTTCCAACTTCGGAAACTTTTGGGTTATCCCCTAGATCTTTTATTTCGGATTTAAGTATTTCTGATATTTCAGATGCATCAATTGTCATTAAATTTACCTTTCTTTAAATTTTGAAATCTATTAGTTTTGATTTTAATGAATTGTCTATCATTATGGATTTTATTTTTATTATTACGCCTCCAATAATTTCAGTATCAACAATTTTTGTGAGTTTAATCTTTAAGTCTAGAGATTCAGAAAGTTTCTTTTTGATTTTTTGTTCAGTTTTGGTTTCTAATGGGTTTGCTGTAGTAATGAAGATTTCAGTAATACCCTCATCTTGGTCAATAATATTATTAAATTTAAAAAAAACTTTTTCAAAAAGAGAAATTTTTCCGTGCCTAGTGAGAATTTTAATAAAACCCTGAAAAGTTTCTGTGTAGGATAGAGATTTAATGATGATACTTATGACTTTCGATTTTTTTTGAGAATTTATGAGTGGGTTCTCTATAAACCTCAAAAGATCTTCAGATTTATTAACTGTATTTCTGAAGTTATTGAAATCGGCCATAACACTTTTTAATTGATTCTTTTCTTGCGAAGATAGAATCAGAGCTTTAGCATATCTGGTACATATCTCATTAATATTTTGTGATGTCTTAGTCAAGTCTATCTCTACAATTTAACTTTGTTATTAGCATAAGAAAATGTTCTTATCAATATTTGAAAATTTATTATATAAAGTTTATTGGATCTACATCAATGTATAATCTTACTTTACTCGGCGTTTGTAAATTTATTAGAAAAGTCTTAATATTATTTTGAATCTTAGAAGATTTTTCAAGTTTTAATAATATTCTATATCTAAAATCAAGATTTTTTTTATACAACAGAGCTGGTGCAGGACCATAAACAGTTAATTCATTAAATGTTTTTTTAATTTTTTCTGAAATAATGTTGGAAAACGATATCAACTCTTTTTCGAGTTTCGAAATCAAAATTAGTGAAATGTAACTCTTGAATGGAGGTTGTAGATTTTTTTTTCTTGATTCTATTTCCCATTTAGTGAAATTTTTGATGTTTTGAGATTTACATAGTTTTATAACTTGATGATTTGGTTGAAAAGTTTGAATAAAAACCTCTCCTTGTAGTTTCTTTCTTCCAGCTCTGCCTGAAACTTGTATTATTTGTTGAAATGTTTTTTCATATGAACGAAAATTTATGTCATTAAGAAGGTTATCAATATTTAAAATTATCACTGTTTTTAGAAACGGGAAATTGTGACCTTTGGTGATAAGTTGAGTTCCAATTATAATATTAATTTTATTTGATATGATTTTAGTTATCAAATCTTTAAATTTTTCGTGATTTTTGATTGTGTCACTAGATAAAATACATGATTCTGATTGTGGAAATTCGTTAGAGATTAATTCATGAATTTTTTCAACTCCCACTCCGGAGAATGAAAATTTATCCTCAGAACCGCATGTTTCGCATATATTAAGGAAATCTTCTCTGTAATTACAATGATGACAAAGTAAATATCCCTTTTTATTTTTTAAATCGTGAAGAACAAGAGATGTATTGCATTTCTCACAGTTTTTAGTGTAACCACAATTTTTACAAATCACAAATGGTGCGTAACCTCTTTTATTTATATATATTAATGTTTGATAGCCATTTTTTATATTCTTACTTACTATTTCCATTATATCTCTAGAAATTAAATCTTTTTGGTTTCTCATATCTATAATATTAATTTTTGGAAGAGAGAGATTATTTACTCTTTCTGATAATTGTAGGTGTTTGAATTTTTTAATTTTTACATTGTAGCTGGATTCTATTGATGGTGTTGCAGAGCTCAAAATAATCATACAATTTGAGTTTCTGGCCCTTAAAATTGAAAAATCTCTTGCATTTATAATTGTTTGTTCCTCTTGTTTGTATGAGTTGTCATGCTCTTCATCCACAACAATTAGACCGAGTTTTGAAAATGGAAGAAAAAGTGCTGATCTTGTGCCTATGATCAATTTTATTTTATTTTGATTAACATTAAACCAGATTTTCTCTCTTTCTTTTTTTTTAATCGAAGAGTGGTAAACTAATGCATCAAGTCCATAATCTTCTTCAATTTCTTTTACCCATTGAGTAGTTAAAATTATTTCGGGCACTAGAATTAAACATTGAAAACCAGCCTCAATAACTTCTTCCGCTTTGTTCATATAAACTCTTGTTTTTCCAGATCCTGTTACGCCTTCAAGAAGTACCACTGTGAACTTTTTAAAATTTGTTTCTAGTAAATATTTTACAGCTGACTTTTGATCGGTATTCAGAGAAAGTTTTTTATTTTTTTTTAAACTTTTTATTTTTAAAAAATCAGTTCTATTAGAAAAACCAGAAAGGAATAATTTTAATATTAATGATTTTTTATTACAAGTGTAATGAGATATGAAATTAATACTTTCAATTATTTCTTTATTAAAAAAAGGGTTACAAATTTTTTTAATTTTTTTGAGAGGTCTATTCGAACTTTCAGAATCTATGATATTAGAAACTAGACCAACAAGAATTTTTTTGTTGAACTCAACTTCTACCAAAGAACCTATTAGTAATTTATCGGATGATTTGAAAGGAAAGGGGTGTTGGTATGAAAATGTTTTATTGAGGGGGAGTGGTAATAAAATCTCGTATATCATTTTAGGATAATAACAAATTATTTAATGAAAATATTGTTTAATCTCTTTAATAAAATATTATTATAGTGAATGATTAAAAAAAAAATTAAAGATGAACATGTAATTGAATTTTTAAAAAATAATCCTAAATTTTTTATTGAAAATTCAAGTCTGTTAGATGAAATTCTTTTCCCCTCTTATACTAGAGTCTTTGATAAGGATAGTACGAACGTAATACAATTTAAGGACTGGATAATTGAAAATCTTAAAAATAAGCAGAAAAATATTATTGATAATGCTCACTATAATTTTTTAACTCAAAATAAAATTCATAAAACAGTAATTAATATTTTAAGGATATCTAAATTCCAAGAGCTCACAAAACACATTATAGATATTTTACCAAAAGTTTTTAATCTTGAAATTATAAATATTGTTACAAGTGAAGATAGATTTTCTAAAAGTTTTCATTTTATTCATAAAAATTCAGAGGATATTGAGAAAATATATTTCGAAGAGTCACAATTGATAGTAGATGCGGTAGAGCACAAAAGTGGAATTTTTAATAATTTAGATAAAAAAATTTACTCTAATGCGATTTTTTCTTTAAGTAAAAAAATTCTTGGTTCAAAATCACTTTTAGTTTTTGGAAGTAGTGATAAGCATTTTATTGATAACAAAGCCTATGATTTGATCTTATTTCTTTCCAATGTATTGCAAGAACAATTAATAAAACTTTCAAATGATAAATAATTTATCAACTATTCTCGCTGGATGGAAATCATGGATAAAAAATGAAAAAAGACTCTCTTTCAATACAATTATTTCTTACGAGTCAGATCTTTTATCTTTCCTAAAATTCTTACAGAGTTACAGAAATTCCAATGTAACAACACTTATGATTTCTCAATTACAAGAGGACGACGTATCTGCGTGGTTCTTTGAAAGAATAAAAAAAGGAAAAGGCCATAGATCTAATGCTCGTGCTCTATCTTCATTAAAAAGTTTTGTGACTTACTTAATTCAAAAAAAAATAATTAAAAGCTCAAAATTGTTATTGATAAAGGGTCCAAAATTCATAGAAACTTTACCGAGACCATTGTCTGAGAATCAAATATTCAAAATAATTGATGAGGTTAAAAATGAAAAAATAAAATGGATTAGGATGAGAAATTTATCTCTCATAATCTTAATGTGGGGATATGGGCTCAGAATTAGTGAAGTTTTAAGTCTAAAGCTAAAAGATATAGACGCAGTTGATTTAAGGGTTTTAGGAAAAGGAAAAAAAATTCGTTTAATACCAATAGCTCATGAATTAAAAATATTTATAAACCAGATGACAGAGGAATGTCCATTTGATTTTTCCGAAAATGATTATATTTATCTAGGTAAAAGAGGTGGTAGACTTAAGTCAGAAATTATTCAAAGGTTAATAAGACAAATCAGAAAAAGAATAATTTTACCAAATAATACTACACCTCATTCTTTGAGACATAGTTTTGCAACTCTTCTTCTTCAAAATTTTGTAGACTTAAGGTCAATTCAAGAATTACTTGGTCACTCATCTTTGTCAACAACTCAGAAGTACACTGCAGTGAGTAATGATCACTTGAAGAAGATTTTGGAAAAAAATCATCCCAGATCAGAATAAATCACGATGTTTCATACCTGAATGTAAGTTTCATTTCACCTGCAACTTTTACCATTTGTGATAAGCACTCTGGAGCATTTTCTTCTCTTATTGAAATTGCGAATCTACATATGTATTGAGTTTTATCAGGAAATGCAATTTTTTCAGTATTCATTCGAATTATTAGAGCATTATTATCATTGAGCGTTTTGATGATTTTATTTAAAAGACCTTTTTGGTCTTCACCAGAAAGAACAATTCTATGAGAGATTTTTGATGTAGGCCCAACATCAGTGTAAGATTCCAGAAGTTTAATTTGAAATTCTCCGTTTTTGGCAGATTCTAGCTTTTCCAGTCCATTTTTGATTTCATCAATTTCCAGTTTGTCTGATTTTTGATAAACCATCGTTAATTCACAGACTCTTCCTAATGTGGCGAATGTGACTCCAGAAAACTGACCATCCATATCAGTAAGGAAGGAGGTTATTTGAGAAATAAGATTAGGTTTATTTTCACCTAAATATGATATGATAGCGTTTGTACCCATTTTAAATTTTCATTGCTTCTCTCATCGCGTCGCCAATTCTTGTTATGGTGTCTGCTACATTTACACCAGCTGATTTAAGAGCGTCTTTTTTAGCATCAGCTGTTTCATCCCCACTATTAACAATTGCCCCTGCATGACCTAACTTTCTTCCCTTTGGAGCTGCTGCACCAGCAACAAATGCAGCTACTGGTTTTTTAAATTTACCTTTCCAAGACTTAATAAAGTTTGCACCATCTATTTCAGCAGTACCACCTATTTCTCCAATTAATACTATTCCATCAGTGTCAGAATCATTTAAGAATAATTCGAGAGCGTCAACAAAATTAGTGCCATTAACTGGATCACCACCTATTCCAATAATAGTTGATTGTCCAAGTTCGGCAGTTTGAACTGCAGATTCGTATGACAAAGTCCCAGATCTTGATACAACACCTATTCTGCCTGGTTTACAAATGTGACCAGGTATAATTCCAATTTTTCCGACACCTGGAGTTAAAACACCTGGACAGTTTGGTCCGACTAACCTTGTTTTACAACCTTTCATTTCTCTTCTTACTCTTTGCATGTCACTAGTTGGAATCCCATCTGTTATACATACAACAAGATCAAGTTCTGCTTCAACTGATTCTAAAATTGCATCAGCTGCAAAAGGGGGAGGTACAAAAACACCACTTGCATTACAACCTGTTGATTTTTTTGCTTCAGCAACGGTATTAAAAACTGGGACATTTAGATGCTTAGATCCACCTTTTTCTGGTGTGACACCTCCTACAATATTTGTGTTGTATGCTATAGCGCGCTCGGAGTGGAAGGTGCCTTGAGCTCCTGTAAATCCCTGACAGATAATTTTTGAATCTCTTGTAAGTAATACAGCCACTATTTTTTTTCCTTTACCATTTGAACGACGTCTTTTGCTGCTTGTTCCATTGTATCAACAGGTTTTATAGGAAAACCTGAGTTTTTTAAAATGTCCTTACCCATATCTACATTTGTTCCTTCCAATCTAACAACTAACGGTTTATCTAAACCTACCTCTTTCGATGCATTTACAAGACCAGTAGCTATATCATTACATCTCATCATACCTCCAAAAATATTAATAAGAATTCCTTGAACATCTGGATCTTTATATATCAATTTAAAAGCTGCAGCCACCCTTTCAGGAGTTGCTGCGCCTGCAACATCCATAAAGTTAGCTGCTTCTCCTCCATAATATTTTATAATGTCCATAGTGGCCATTGACAAACCAGCACCATTAACCATAAGTCCTATATTACCATCCAGCTTAACATAATTAAGGTCATGTCTAGCTGCCTCTAATTCTAATGGATCGTATTCATTTTCGTCTTTCATCTCAGCCACGCTTCTTTGTCTATATAAAGCATTGTCATCAAAAGATGCTTTACAATCTAAAATAACCACCTCATTTTCATTTGTTATTGCAAAAGGGTTAATCTCAATCATTGCTGCGTCAAGTGAAACAAATGCCTTATAAATAGCAAGAATATTTTTTTGAGCTTGCTTTGCAACAGAACCAGTTAATCCTAAATTATAAACAATTGTTCTAGCATGATGAGTCAACAAATCAGAGCCTGGTGCTATCTTCATGTTATAGATTTCATCTGGGGTTTTTTCAGAGACTTCTTCGATGTTTACTCCACCCTTTTTTGAGTAGATTATTGTATTACCACCAGTTTCTCTATCAATTGTAATACATAGATAAAGTTCATTTTTGATTTGATACCCTTTTTCCAAGTAGACTCTTCTCACTACTTTACCATCCTCCGAAGTTTGGGGTGTTATAATCTTCATGCCTATCATTTTATCAACAGTTTGAATTACTTCTTCATCATTAGAGCAAACTTTCACCCCACCTGATTTTCCTCGACCACCTGCATGGACTTGAGCTTTTACTACAATCTTATCCTCATTCAACCATGTTACTATATTTTCTGCTTCGTGCGTCTGATAAACGACTTCACCCGGTGGGATATTTACTCCATATTTGCCTAATAGTTGTTTGGCTTGGTATTCATGAATATCCATTTAAATCCTCAAAAATTATTTTCAGACTTGATTTTAAACTACAAAGATAAGTTAAAAGTCTGAAAGCGAAAATATATATGAATTTTTTTTATTAGACTAGTAATTTTTTACATTTTTTGACTAAATCTGACACGGATTGGACTGATTTTGTAAATTGTTTTTGAGATTCGCTCGATAATTTAAGTTCAATAATTTCTTCTACGCCGTTCTTACCTATTATAACTGGCACACCAACAAATAAATCTTTAACGCCATATTCACCATTCAAACATGCGGAGCATGGTAAGATTTTTTTCTGATCTAATAAATAAGATTCTAGCATTTCTATAGCACTACAAGCAGGCGAGAAAAAAGCAGAACTATTTTTCATTAAAGCAACAATTTCACCTCCTCCATTTCTGGTCCTACTAACAATTTGATCAATATCTTTTTTTTCTATTTTTTTCATATCAATAAGATTTTTAATCGGAATTCCGCTAACTGAGGTATAATCTAATAATGGCACCATCGTGTCACCATGTCCTCCAAGAACTAATGTTTGAATATTTTCTACAGAGATATTTAGTTTTTGTGAAAGGAAAAATCTAAAACGAGCTGAATCCAGAATACCAGCCATTCCTGTGATCATATTAGATTTCAATCCACTTATTTGTTTCAGAGACCAAACCATGGCGTCAAGAGGATTTGTAACACAAATTACAAAAGCTGAAGATGCGTATTTTTTTATTGCATTACCTATATTTTTCATTATCGACAGATTTGTTTCGATTAAATCGTCTCTACTCATTCCTGGTTTTCTCGCTATTCCTGCGGTTATAATTACAACAGAACTCCCTTCAATTTTCGATATATCAGAGGAACCTTCAACTGTTGTATTGATGTTTTCCACTGGAAAACTTTGTGCTAAATCGAGACATTTTCCTTCGGCTAGCCCTTCAATTATGTCAACCATAAGGATATTTCCTAGGTGTTTTCTAGATAGATTATAAGCAAGTATAGTTCCAATATTACCTGCTCCGATCAAACTTATTTTTTTCAAATCTCTTCCTCTTGAACTTTTCAATTCTATATTATGTCTAAACCAATATCTACAGAATTAGGAGAATTTGTAATTTTACTTGTCGAGATATAATCGGCCCCAAGCTGTGAATATTTTGAGATATTGTCTAATGTTATTCCACCAGTTATTTCAAATATAATATTTTTTGTTTTTAAAATAAGACATTTTTTTATCTCTGAAATCTTCATATTATCTAAAAGGATATAATGTGCCCCTTTTGATATAGAGAATAAAACTTCTCTAAAACTCTCACATTCTATTTTATATTTAGTAATTTTATTATTATTGATAAATTTTAATGTTTCTTGAATGCCACCTAAGATTTTAATGTGATTATCTTTTACAAGAATGTCATCGTATAATCCCATTCTGTGGTTTACTGCTCCTCCAATAACGGAAGCATATTTTTCAAGCTTTCTCAATCCTGTTGTTGTTTTTCTAGTGTTCAGTAATTTAGTGTTTGAATGCTTTAATTTTGACACAAATTGGAAAGTTGTTGTTGATATACTCGATAGGTGTTGTAAAAAATTAAGAATTGTTCTTTCAACCCCTAAAATGATTTTTGCATTTCCCCGTAAAGTGAACAATTTGGAATTAATGTTAATTGGTTCACCATCTTGGAAGAAAAATTTAGTTCTTATTGTAGGAAATTTTTTTTTAATGAAATTTGTAATAAATTCGACACCACAAATAACCATAAATTCTCTATTAGAAATGATACATTCTATCGTTTCAGAATTTTTTAATAAAATATTTGAAGTAACATCGTTTTTCAAATTATCTCCATCAAGATCGTCTTTAAGATCTTCGATTAGTTTTTTATAGGATAAATTAATTAAGTTCTTTTTATTCACTAATTTTTTTTAGCTTAATTTTAACATGAAATTTAAGGGTTTCTTGGCTTTTAAAATCAGTTCGTTATTAATCGAAATTTCTGGGGAAAGGTTTAAAAGGCAATTTCTTAGTTTTTCAAGTGTATTGAGTTCCATGTAAGGACAATTTGAACATGAACAATCTCCATCATTACCAGGAGCAATAATAAATTCTTTCGATGGCTCGTTTTTTTTCATCTGATGAATGATGTGAGGTTCTGTTGCGACAATAAACTGTTTTGAATTGTCCGAAGAAATGAACTTTAAAAGAGCTGATGTGGAACCTATAAAATCGGCATGCTTCAAAATATTTTCTGGACATTCAGGATGAGCAATTATTTTACTGTTTGCAAGTCTAACTTTTTTTTTAACAAGTTCTCTTTCTGAAAATGTCTCATGTACAATGCATGTACCATTCCATAACTTCATTTTTCTTCCTGTTATTCTATTTAAATAACCTCCCAAATGTTTATCTGGAGCAAAAATAATCTTTTGGTCCTTTGGAAGACTATTTATAATTTTGGCTGCATTTGAAGAAGTAACAATTATATCAGACTCTGCCTTTATTTCAGCAGAACAATTTATATAGGATAGTACAATATGATGAGGGTTTTCAAACTTAAATTTTTTGAAATCCTCGACTTTGCACGATTCCTCTAGTGAACATCCAGCTCTTATGTCAGGTATAATAACTTTTTTATTTGGACTAAGTATCTTTGCAACTTCAGCCATAAACCTAACACCACAGAAAACAATTACATCAGCGTTAGTGTTTTGCGCTTTCTTTGATAGATCAAGTGAGTCACCAATAAAGTCAGCTATATCTTGAATATCTTCATCTTGATAGAAGTGAGATAAGATAATCGCTTTCCTTTTTTTCTTCAAAAAAATTATCTCTTCTTCAATATTTTTAAAATTTTGATGTAAGGATTTCATTGATTCTTTTTTAATTTCTAAAGATATTTATTAATGTAATCACTCGAACCCATTTCTTTTAGTCTAGATATTGTTCTCTTAAATTCATTAGCATTTGTTTTTCCAGAATACAATTCAATTAATTCTACATTTGTTGAAATAGAAAGTATATTTTTATTCTCATATAATACATCTATAAAAGAAATAAACCTTGATAATAAGTTTTTCGAATTTTCATTCATTTTAACAATATCTCTAATAACAAAAATTCTTATATTTTTTGCAATGATTTCATAGTCTTGAAATGCAAAGTTTTTGGAAAAGAAATCCTTAAAATTAAGATCAATTATATTCCCGTAAATTTTTTCTAATTTGAAGCTATTTCCTTCTCTATGAAAAAATTGTTCAGCAGGTTTTGATGCAGAGCAGAGATTTTTAATAAGTTTGCTTTGAGGGTTATTCTTGCGTTGTCTAATAAAAAAAAAATCCTGATTAATCTTATATTTTTCTCTATAATCAACCTTAGATTTTATTTGAATAATAGAAAAAAAACTTCTCAATTTATCATTAATTTCTTTACATAATTTAGGGTTAACTGGATCATTATAAATTTTTGATAATTTATTGTTACCACTCATAATAATAGTTACTTTTAAATTTTCGAAATATTCTAAAAAATTCTTAAAAAGAATATAAATTGTAAGATTATTTATAAAAAATTCGTCAATTAAAAGTAATTTTTTTTTTTTTAAGATTTCAATGTGGTGAGAGGAAGATCTATTTTTTGACTGAAGTTTAAATATTAAATCATTAAAGTGTATTAATTTAGAGTTTGGAAATACTTTATTTAAAGCACAAAGTAAGACTGATTTACCGACACCAACTGATCCATGAATGTAGATCCCTTTTTTATTGAATTTTGAGTTTTTAAAAATATTTAATTTTTGGTTGTTAATTAATGTTTCCTCTATTTCAGTTGCTGCATTAACTTGAAAAGTGTTGGGAGTTACATGATTATAATTTTTAATGTAGGAGAGTGTTTTAAATTTTAGATTTTTCAAAATTATGAGGAAACTTGTAACTTCTTAATTTCAGATATAGCTTTTGCAGGATTTAGATTCTTCGGACATGTTTTTGTGCAATTCATTATAGTATGACATCTGTAGAGCTTAAACTTATCTTTTAACTGCTCTAATCTTTCTTTTTTATTTTTATCTCTGCTGTCAACAATAAATCTATAAGCCTGTAAAAGTATTGCTGGTCCTAAGAACTTATCTCCATTCCACCAATAACTAGGACAAGACGTAGAACAACATGCACACAGAACGCATTCGTAGAGTCCATCCAACTTTTTTCGATCTTCAGGTGATTGAATATTTTCTTTTTTGGGTTTTGATCCGTTCTTAATCCAGGGTTTAATTGACTTATATTGCTCATAAAAGTCTGATAAGTCTGGAATAAGATCTTTAAGCACCCTCATATGTGGCAGAGGGTATATATTTATTTCTTTCCCAATAATTGGTTTTAAGCAGGCAAGCGTATTAGTTCCGTTAACATTCATTGAGCAAGATCCACAAATTCCCTCTCTGCAGGACCTTCTGAATGTTAATGAAGGATCAATTTGATTTTTTATAAACATTAATGCATCTAGCACCATTGGACCGAGCTTTGACTTATCGATGAAGAATTTATCAATTCTAGGGTTCTCTTTCGACTCTCTATTCCATCTGTAAACGTTGAATGCAATTTTATTATCACCATCTTCTCCAAATGTTTTGCCTTTTGAGATCTGTGAATGTTTTGGAAGTGTTAACTGTACCATAGGTATAAATTAGTAAACTCTTGCTTTTGGTTCAATGGTTTTTATTTCTTTTGTATTAGTTTTGAGATTTACATCTCTATATTTTGTTTTTGTTAAACCTTTTTCATCAACCCAGATCATAGAGTGTTTCAACCATTTCTGATCATTCCTTTCTGAATAATCTATTCTAGAATGCGCCCCTCTACTTTCTTTTCTATTCAATGCACTTTCAATGCTCACTATGCACTGTGACAGAAGATTTTTCAACTCTAAAGCTTCTATGACTTCAGTATTCCAAATTAAACTTTTGTCGTGTATTTTAATGTTATTGAAATCGTCCATTAGGGATAAAAGCTTCTTTTTACCCTCAATCATTTTTTCCTCAGACCTATATACTGGACAAAAATTTTGCATAGTGTGTTGCATTTCCAACCTTATGCTGGAAACACTTTTATCACCATTTGAGCCTTTTATTTTATGAAAATTAAGAATCAGTTTATCAATAAAATTATTAGATATTTTGGGATTTGCCTTTTTAGTGTCAAGGATTTGAGAACATCTTTTTGCTGCAGACTTACCGAAAACGACTAAATCTAGGAGAGAGTTAGATCCTAATCTATTGGCGCCATGAACTGATACACAGGCGGCTTCACCAATTGACATAAGGCCAGTAACAACTTTATCTCTACCTTTAGAGTCTAAATTAAGGACCTCTCCATGAATATTTGTTGGTATACCTCCCATATTATAGTGTACTGTAGGTTGAACTGGGATTGGGTTTTTCTTAACATCAACACCTGCAAAAATTTTTGCAGACTCTGTGATTCCTGGAAGTTTTTCTTGAAGAACTTTTGTATCTAGATGATGAAGATTTAAGTGGATGTGATCTTTTCTTGGACCGCAACCTCTACCTTCCATTATTTCAGTTGTCATGGACCTTGAAACAACATCTCTGCTAGCAAGGTCTTTAGCATTTGGAGCATATCTTTCCATGAATCTTTCACCCTCTGAATTAGTCAAATATCCTCCTTCACCTCTTGCTCCCTCAGTTATCAAAACTCCCACACCATATATACCAGTAGGATGAAACTGAGTGAACTCCATATCTTGCAGTGGAAGACCGGCTCTAACAATCATTCCTCCACCATCACCTGTACATGTATGTGCCGAAGTACAGGAAAAATAAGCTCTACCGTAACCACCGGTAGCCAATATTACCATTTTAGCCGAGAAAAAGTAAAACTTTCCATCATGAAGACTAAATGTAAGAACACCGCAACATTCATTTTTCTCGTTCATAACTAAATCTATTGCAAAATATTCAATGAAAAACTTAGCCTCATTGGAAAGAGATTGTTGATACAAGGTATGAAGCATTGCATGACCAGTTCTATCAGCAGCTGCGCATGTTCTTTGAGCAATACCTTCTCCAAAATGTGTGGTCATTCCACCAAATGGTCTTTGATATATCTTCCCTTTTTCGGTTCTTGAAAATGGGACACCAAAATGTTCCAGCTCAATCACAGCATCTGGTGCCTCTTTGCACATGAAAGCAATTGCGTCTTGATCTCCCAACCAATCTGAACCCTTAACTGTATCATACATGTGCCATTTCCAATCGTCTTCTCCCATATTACCCAAAGCTGCACTTATTCCTCCTTGAGCAGCTACTGTGTGGCTTCTTGTAGGAAAAACTTTGGAAACACATGCTGTTTTTAGACCTGCTGAGGCGCATCCCATTACAGCTCTTAATCCTGATCCGCCAGCACCTACAACAACGACATCAAATTCTATTTTCTCAAATTTACTCATTTTATAGCTAAATTCACTACACTAAATATTGTTATAAAAAAAAGAATGACAAAGAAAAAGTTTTTAAAAATTAAAATTTTTTTTCTTAAAAATTCATTATGAAAATAATCGTCTATTATGGAACTAATTCCAATATTAGAATGAAAAAAAATTGAGATGAAAAGAATCAAAATTGAAATTGCGTTTAAATGACTCTTAAACCACAATGAAATCGAATTGTAATCATATAAATCCAAATCATGAATTGAGTATATGCTATAAATCAACGCTAACAAAAAAATAACTGCAGAAATTTTTTGAAAGATCCATTTAGTTGTATAATTGAATTTCATAAGAACAAACCAAGTAAAATAGATGAAACAACACTCAACGAAATTGAGGATATAATTATAATGTATCCTAATGCAGCTGATGACTTATTCTCTAAAAAGAATCCGAAGTCCCACAAAATGTGCCTGATTCCGTTGAGTAAATGATATAGAAATCCCAAAATTGTTAAAAATAAAATAACTTTAATGGGTATCGAATTAACAAAAACTAAAAAGAAATTAAAATATTTTTCCCCCAGTGACAACGAAAAAAGTCCGTAAACCATAATTACAATTGAAAGATTTAAGGAAAAACCTGTTATTCTGTGAGAAATTGATAAAATTGAGGTTATTTGCGGCTTGTAAATTTGAAGATGCGGTGAGAGTGGGAGATCTTGTTTTTTCATTTTTTTCCAGTAGGAATTAATACAGAATATTCTAGATCTAATACAATATTTTCTGGAAGAGTTTTTTCTTCAGGAAAACTCATTTCAGAATTATTTTTTGATGCCAAGGTTCTAACCATTAGTGAACCAATTGAATTACTAATCTCTTCTTTTTTTAGTATTTTTGACCAAGCGTAAATGGTATCACCCGAAAAGGTAGGTGATGAGTGTTTTCCTGAATGAATCGCAGCAATTTTAAAAGTATTAGCAAAACCATTACAACTGATAGCTCTTGCTAATGATATTATATAACCTCCGTAGATAATTCTTTTCCCAAACCTACCATCTTTTTCGATATGTTGGTTAAAATGCACTCTAGCATTATTTTGATATAATCTAGTTGCAATTTGGTGCTCGGCCTCTTCAATAGTTTGTCCGTCTAAATGATGGATTTCTTCACCTTCATTATAATCATCGAAATACGATGTGCTACCAGAAATCACCGATGACCAATTTTCAAAGTTAATTTTCTTTGGAAGGATAAAATCAGATTTTTCGACTCTACTTGGGAGCTCAGGTATAAAGTTTTTAAAAGAACTAATCATACCTTCTTTTTTTTTTCGCATCATTAACCATCTATAGTAAGTTAAAATAATATCTCCTTTTTGATTTCTTCCAATAGATTTTACGTAAACAGTTCCAGTCTTTCCATTAGAATTTTCTTTTAATCCAATTACTTTTGAACTTGCGGTGATAGTATCGCCAATAAAGCAATTCTCATGAAAAGTTACACCTGCGTAACCTAGGTTAGCAATTGCATTTAATGAAAGATCAGGAACTGTTCTTCCAAAAACCAAATGAAATAAAAGTATATCATCTATGGGAGAATTCTTAAATCCTAGATCTAATGCAAATTTTTCAGAATAATTTAAAGGAAATCTACTACCGGTTGTTGCGAGATATATAGCAACATCTCCCTGAGTGATTGTTCTGGGAACACTATGGGATATTTCCTCATCAATATTATAGTCTTCAAAATATCTACTTTTAAAATTTTTCATTTTACTTTTTTTTTATAATTAATTCGGCAATTTGAACGGTATTAAGTGCTGCCCCTTTTCTAAGATTATCTGCCACTACCCAAAGTCCTATAGATTTTTTATCAAAACCTAATCTTGTCCTACTGATAAATACATCGTCTTCTCCTGCTGATTCATCTGGTGTTACGTAACCACCGTCTATTCTCTTGTCTACTAAAGACAGTCCCTTTGTATTTTTAATTTTATCAGTGAGTTTTTCTAAATCTATTATTTTTTCTGTTTCAACAAAAATTGCCTCGCCGTGACCAACAAAAACTGGAACTCTCACACATGTTGAAAATATTTTTATTTTTGAATTAAATATCTTTTGAGTTTCTTGAATCATTTTATTTTCTTCTTTGGTATTTCCATCAGGCATGAAGTCATCGATGTGTGGGATCAAGTTAAAAGCAATTTTTTTTGTAAATTTTTTTGGGATTAAATTTTTATTTTTATAAACATCTAAGGTTTGGTGAAAAAGTTCATCCATTGCTGATTTACCTGCTCCTGAAGTCGATTGATATGTAGAAACAATAATTTTTTTGATTTTAAATAAATCATTTATTGGTTTTAATGCAACAACCATCTGGATAGTTGAACAATTTGGATTTGAAATAATTTTTTTTTTTATATTTTTGATTTCTTCAGGATTTACCTCTGGGACTATTAGTGGAACATCTTTTTTCATTCGAAAATGAGAGGTATTGTCTATTACAATTGCACCTTCCTTAATTGCATTTGGAACAAATTTTGCTGAAATTTTTGAACCTGGTGATGATAAAACAAAATCAATACCTTCAAATTTAAATTTATCTAGTGATTGCACTTCAATTTCTTTATCATTTCCATAAGAAATCTTAGTACCTTCAGACTTTGAAGAGGCAACAGCAAATAATTTTTTAACTGGAAATTTTCTTTCATCAACTATATTTAGAATTTCTCTGCCAACATTTCCAGTTGCCCCAACAACAGCCACGTTATATTTTTTCATTTTTCTAATTCCTCTAAAATTTTGTCCCCCATTTCACTTGTTGAAATCTCTTTATTTCCACTAGTTAAAATATCTCTGGTTCTGAAGCCTTTTTCAAGAACTGATTTCACAGCTTTTATGATTTTGTTTGAAAGCAGTTCGTTTTCAAATGAATATTTGAACATCATACCAACACTCAAAATCATTGCTAATGGATTTGCAATGCCCATTCCAGCAATATCAGGAGCAGATCCATGAACTGGCTCATACATTGCTTTTTTTTCTCCATTAGCCATAACCCCAATTGAAGCGGAAGGAAGCATTCCTAATGAGCCTGTTAACATTGATGCACAATCTGAGAGAATATCCCCAAACATATTAGTTGTAACAATAACATCAAATTGCTTAGGATTTCTCACTAATTGCATTGCAGCATTGTCTACATACATATGAGTTAGCTCAACATCCGGATATCTTTTTGAAACATCAATAATTACGTTTCTCCAAAGTTCGGTAGATTCTAGTACGTTTGCTTTATCAACAGAACATAATTTTTTTGATCTTATCATAGCGGTTTTGAAGGCTACCTCAGCTATTCTCTCAATTTCTTTACTTGTATATGATAGAGTATTAAAACCTTTAAAATTTTTTCCATCTATTTTTTCTATTCCTCTTGGTTCACCAAAATATATTCCACCTGTTAATTCTCTTATAATTAATATATCTAAACCTTTTATTATTTCAGGTTTTAAACTTGAAGAATCTATTAAAGGATCGAAAACAAGAGCTGGTCTAAAATTAGCAAATAAATCAAGCTCTTTTCTTATTCTTAGAAGACCTCTTTCTGGTCTTATTTTAAAATCTAGTTTTTCCCACTTTGGTCCACCAACAGCACCTAAAATTATAGCATCTGATTTCTTAATTCTATTTAATGTTTCTTCAGATAGTGGGGTGCCAAATTCGTCTATAGATGCACCACCTACTAACTCATCACTTAAATTGACGTGTAATTGATTCTTTTTTGATAAAAAATTAATAATTCTTTTTGCTTGAATAGAAATTTCTTTACCAATTCCGTCCCCAGGCAATAAAGCGATGTTATAAGTTTTTTCCATACTTAATCTAAGGGTATATTATTTAGAAATTATAAGGTTGACCATGATTTTGTTTTACTGACCTTTGATTCATATTCGTCTATTATTTTAGATTTTTTTAAAGTCAGCGCTATGTCGTCTAGGCCTTCGAGAAGGCATTTTTTTCTAAATTTATCAACCTCGAATCTGAACTTTTTTCCTCCATCACTGGATATTAATTGATTCTCCAGATCAACTTCAATTAGTCTTTTTTCTTCTGCATCTTTTTGAAGATGCTCCACTTCAAAACTCTTTAATTTTACAGGAAGTATACCATTTTTAAAACAGTTATTAAAAAAAATATCTGCAAAACTTGGTGCTATAATGCACCTAAAACCAAAATCTAGTAGTGACCAAGGGGCATGTTCTCTACTACTTCCACAACCAAAATTTTCACCAGTTATTAGAATAATAGATTTCTTGTAAAAATCCCAGTTTAGAATAAAATCATTTTTGACATTCCCATTAACATCATAGCGCAATTCGTAAAATAAATTTTTACCCAACCCCGATCTTTTAATTGTTTTTAAAAATTGTTTTGGGATGATCATATCAGTGTCTATGTTAATCATAGGCAAAGGTGCTGCAATTCCTCTAATTTTCTGAAATCTTTCCATTTAAATATCTTCTACTAAACTCAGTTTTCCTTTAATTGCAGTTGCTGCTGCTACAGCTGGACTCACTAAGTGAGTTCTACCTTCTCTTCCTTGTCTGCCTTCAAAATTCCTATTCGAAGTTGATGCACACCTTTCTTTAGGTTTAAGTTGATCAGGATTCATGGCAAGACACATAGAACATCCTGGCTCTCTCCAATCAAAACCAGCGCTAATCAATATTTTATCCAAACCCTCTTTTTCTGCTTGAAGTTTAACCAAGCCTGATCCGGGTACTATCATAGAATTGACTGAAACTTTTTTCCCTTTTACAACTTTTGCAACCTCTCTGAGATCTTCAATTCTTCCATTAGTGCAAGAACCAATAAAAACTCTGTCTATTTTTATATCCTTAATCTTTTGTCGAGGTTTTAATCCCATATATTCAAGGGATCTAATCATAGCATTTTTCCTATTTATGTCTTCAATTTCTTCAGGATCAGGAATATATCCATCGATTGGAGCGACGTCCTGAGGGCTAGTTCCCCAAGTCACTTGAGGCATAATAGAGCTGGCTTTTATAACCACTTCTTTATCATATTTTGCATCTATATCAGACGGTAATGTTTTCCAATAATCAATGGCTTTTTCCCAATCTTTTCCTTTGGGCGCGAACGGTCTTCCCTTAACATATTCGAATGTTTTTTCGTCAGGAGCTATAAGACCAGCTCTTGCTCCTCCCTCAATACTCATATTACATATAGTCATCCTTCCTTCCATAGATAGCTTTGTAATAGCCTCTCCTGAGTATTCTATTACATACCCTGTCCCACCAGCAGTTCCAATTTTTCCAATAATTTCTAATATTATATCTTTGGAAGTAACTCCTTGGTTTACTTTACCATCAATACTTATCCTCATATTTTTGGCTGGGCTTTGAATAAGTGTTTGTGTAGCAAGAACATGTTCAACTTCACTTGTTCCAATTCCAAACGCTAGAGCTCCAAAAGCTCCGTGAGTAGCTGTATGACTGTCTCCACAGACTATTGTCATCCCTGGTTGTGTAATTCCTTGTTCTGGACCTACAATATGAACAATACCTTGTCTTTTATCAAGAAGTGGAAAAATATTTACTTTAAATTCTTCACAATTTTTTTCTAATGTCTCAACCTGAATTCTGCTTTCTAAATTTTCTATCCCATTTGATCTGTCACTGGTTGGGACATTATGATCTGCAACAGCAAAGGTATATTCTGGTTTTCTTACTTTTCTTCCATTATTTCTTAGACCTTCAAATGCCTGTGGGCTAGTTACCTCATGAACAAGGTGTCTGTCGATATAAATCAAACAAGTACCGTCTTCTTGCTTTTCGACTAAATGAGTATTCCAAATTTTATCAAATAAAGTTTGAGGTTTCATATTTTAAATATATAACCTATCAAAAATCTAAAAAGTATTATTTTTTTTCTTCAACAATGTCTTCGACTTTTTCTTCTTTAGTTTTAGTTTTAACTAAATCACTCTCAGTTTTATTTTCAGAGATAGATGTTGTTTTTTTATTTTCTTTTAAATCGATGCTTTCCGATTTTTTCAGATCGTTGGGTTGGTTGGTTTGTGTTTTTTCTGCAATTCTTGCTGATTTTCCACTCCTTTCTCTAAGATAATAAAGTTTTGATCTTCTTACAGCACCTGATTTCACGACTTCAATTTTATTTATTTGAGGAGAAAAAAGAGGAAGAACTCTTTCTATTCCTTCGCCGTATGAAATTTTTCTAACAGTAAAGGATGAGTTAATACCAGCATTTTTTTTGGCAATGCAAACACCTTCAAAGATTTGTATTCTTTCTTTCTCACCTTCTTTAACCTTTAAGTGAACTTTGACTGTATCTCCAGAACTAAATTTTGGAAGTTTCTTATCTGAGTGTAGTTCCTTAAGTTGATCTTTTTCAAATTTTTCAAGTGTATTCATTTCCCCTCCTTATTTTTTTTTACATAATCTTCGTATAAATCTGGTCTCATGTTTTTAGTTTTTATAATTGACTTTTTCAATCTCCACTTTGAAATTTCTTTATGATTTCCTTTTAGTAAAACATCCGGAACTTCAAGGCCATTCCACTCTCTGGGTTTGGTATACTGCGGATACTCAAGTAAATCATTGCAAAAACTTTCAGAATTCAAACTATTTCTATTACCTAATACTTCAGGAATTAATCTTACGCAAGCATCAATTAAAATAATTGCTGCAATTTCGCCTCCAGAGAGCACATAGTCTCCAACTGATATCTCTTCAATTTTATTAAACTCAATAAATCTATTATCTATCCCTTCGTATCTCCCGCAAATAATAACTAATTCTTCATGCTTTATAAATTCATGAATTAGTTTTGAATTTAATCTTTTCCCAGACGGTGTTAAGAAAATTAACTTTTTTTTTTTAAATGAATTTTCTTTTGCGAATTCAAGTGAATCCTGTAAAACATCAGGTTTTATAATCATGCCTGCCCCCCCACCAAATGGTTTGTCATCGACAGTTTTGGATTTTGTTTTTGAGAAGTCTCTAATGTTTATTGTTTCGATTTTAAATAATTTTCTCTTAATTGCTTTTCCCGAAATAGAATAAGACAATGGACCTGGAAAAATCTCAGGAAATAAAGTCAGTATTTTAAATTTCATAATATTCTGAGTTTAATAATATTATCTCATTTTCTAAATCGATAAGTTCAATATGTTCTTTGTTGAAAGGAACTAATAATTCTTCCTTATTTTGTTTAACTTCTAAATAGTCGCCTGCTCCATGATTTTTTACATTTTTTACTTTACCAATTTTAACTTTTTTTACATAAACATTGAGATTGATTAAATCATTAAAGTAAAATTGATTTCTTTTTAATTTAGGAAGATTATCTTTGTTTATTAATATTTTTTTTCCAACAAACTCCTTGGTTTTTTCAGGTTCTTTAATTCCATTTATAACGCCAAGTATTTTCTCTGAATTGATAGTAAATTGTATATTAATTTTAATATCCTTTTCTATAAAAAATTGGTTATAATTAAGAATATCAAATTTTTTGGTTAGAAAACTATATATAAAAATTCTTCCTTTTACGCCATGTATTTTTCCAAACTTTCCAACTACAATTTTATGAGAATCTTTTTTTATTATCTAAGCCCTTTCAGTTAAAAATAGATTTACTGAGCCTTTTTATTCCCGGTAGTATTTTTTTCGTCTGAGCCTTCTTCGATTTTTGGTTTTGCCTCTGTATTTTTATTAAGATCAGCCGCTTCAGGATCTTTGACTTCAGTTTTTGGCTCTGCTGTAGGAGTATTTTGGGGGTCAGTTGTTTTTAAATCTGTTGCTTCGGTTTCTGATTGTTCCGTACCATTCTGAGAGGCAGTAGGTTTTTGGTCTGGATCTTCTTCGGTTTTTTGTTTTTCCTGTGTGCTTTCGGCAAGAGCGTCTGTTTTAGGATCTTTGGTTTCAGTTTTTGGATCTGTTGCTTCGTTTTTTGGTTTTTCTTCTGCATTATCTTGAGAAGCAACAACCTTAGAATCAGAGGAGGCCTCGGCCATTTCTTTTTTTGCTTTAAGTTTCTCTTCTTTAGTCTTTAACTTTTCAAGTGTTTTCTTTTTTGGTTTATCTTGTTTTGTCTGTTTTGGTATGATTGGGGTTTGAGCTAAACCCTCTTTCGCCAGAAATTTTGTTACCCTTTCTGTAGGTTTTGCTCCAACAGATAACCAATACTTGATTCTTTCTTTATTAAGAGTGACTCTATTTGGATCGTCTTTAGATATCATTGGGTTATAAGTTCCCAACCTCTCTAAATATTTTCCATCTCTTGGAGATCTTATATCAGCAGCTACTATTCTAAAATAAGGTCTCTTTTTTGATCCTCCTCGTGATAATCTAAGTGAAACAGACATTTTTTTTCCTTTCTATTGAAGTGGTTTATTTTTATTAATTATATTTTGCATATTGCCAAAATTTCCAGAGTTCATCAAATTTTGCATTTCTTTGTTATTACCCATTTTTTTCATCATTTGGCTCATTTTTTTAAATTGTTTGAGCAACTTATTTACGTCTTGTACATGAGTTCCAGATCCTTTTGAAATTCTAATTTTTCTTGAAGCCTTTACAATGTCAGGAAAGTTTCGTTCCTTTGGTGTCATTGAGCTGATTATTGCTTTTTGTTTTTTGAAAATGTCATTGTTTTGCACTGATTCCTCTACTTTTTCTTTTAAACCTGACATGCCAGGAAGATACTTCATTAAACTCTGAATTCCTCCCATTTTTGTGATTTGATCAAGTTGCTTGGAGTAATCTGAGAGGGTAAACCTACCTTTGAGGATTTTTTTTTGCATATCTTTAGCTTCTTCTTCATTTATTTCTTCTGAAGCTTTTTCAACAAGTGAAACAACATCTCCCATTCCTAATATTCTGTTAGCTATCCTATCAGGATGGAAAGTTTCAAGGTCATCAGTTTTTTCTCCAACACCAATAAATTTGATTGGTTTTTGGGTTATTTTTCTCATTGAAAGTGCAGCCCCGCCTCGCGAATCCCCATCAATTCTTGTCAAAATGATGCCTGTTAAATTTAACTTTTCTGAAAATGTTTGTGCTGTATTTACAGCGTCTTGACCTGTCATAGAGTCAGAAACAAGCAGAATTTCTGAAAATTTAAAGGATTCTGAAATTTCTTTAATTTCTTTCATCATCTGAAGATCTACTTGATTTCTTCCGGCGCTATCCATTATCAGTACATCTGAGTTTGATTGTGAGGCGAATTTATAGGCATCTTTGGCAATTTGAAGTGGTGATTTATTTTCCTGAATGCTTAGCGTATCAATCTTATTTTCTTGCCCGAGTGTTATTAATTGTTCTTGAGCTGCTGGTCTATAAATATCTAAAGATGCCATCATTACCTTTTTTTTTAGATTCTTCATTATCCACTTAGCTAATTTTGCTGAGCTGGTGGTTTTTCCAGACCCTTGAAGACCAACCATTAGTATTAGAACTGGAGTTTTACCTTTAAGGTTCAGTTCATCATTTTGAGACCCAAGTAAATGTGTTAACTCATCATTTACAATTTTTATTACCATTTGGGCAGGAGAAACACTCTTTATTATCTCTTGACCTAATGCTTTACTTTTAACGTCCTGGATGAAATCTTTTGCTACAGAAATTGAAACGTCTGATTCGAGAAGAGCAACTCTAATCTCCCTCATTGCGTCACTTAAAGTTGGCTCATCTATGATTCCTTTACCTTTGAGTTTATCAAAGATTAATGTTATTTTATTAGTTAGATTTTCAAACATAATCAATTAATTAATTTAAACAAAAAAAGCCAGTGCACGACACTCGTGGACTGACTAATTATTTACTGATTGTGTTTATATCAAAAAACATTTAATCCTTAAAGTAAATTATGAATAATATCAAATGAAAAAAATAAATTTTATTAAAGCTCAAGGTCTTGGAAATGATTTTGTGCTTTTCTTCAATCAAGAAAATCTTTTAATATCAGAAAAATTGATAAATTTTCTTTCTGACAGAAAAATAGGAATAGGCTGTGATTTGGTTGCTTTTGTAAATGATTCTAAAAATGATTATTCAGATCTAAATGCACGGTTTTTTAATAGAGACGGATCAGAGGCTGAAATTTGTGGAAATGCTTTGAGGTGTATTGGAAAATATTATTTTAAAAAATATAAGAGTAAAAATCTTACTGTCGAGACTTGTAAAGGTCTTATTGATATAGAGGAATTTGATAAAAATTTAATAATTACTGACCTCGGAAAACCAAATTTGGAATGGAATAATATTCCCATAAAGTATGCAATTGATACGAGTAATTTAGGCATTGATTTAGATTATTTGAAGAAAGGATTTGCTTTGAATGTTGGAAATCCTCACGTAATCTTTTTTGTAGAAGAGATTAATAAAAAAAAACTAGAGTTTGATTCTGAAAAATTACTGGGACTAAACCTATTTCCTGAAGGCGTTAATGTAAGTGTAGTTAAATTAGTGTCGAGAAATCATATCAAAGTTTTGACTTTCGAGCGTGGGGTTGGATTAACTGAGGCCTGTGGTTCAGGAGCAGGAGCTTCAGCTTTTGCCAGTTTTAAAATGAATTATTGTGGTAATAAAATTAATGTTTGTATGTCTGGAGGGAATCTAGATATTGAAATATCAAAAGATGAACATATTTTAACTATTGGTGAGGGAACTATTGTTTTTGAGGGAAATATTTATATACAGGATGATTTATAGTAATGTCTAAATCAGAATCAAAGGTTATAAATTTAGGCTGCAGATTAAATTTTTTTGAATCTGAGGTGATAAATAATATTTTGAAAAAAGATGGTATTCAAAATACCATAATAATTAATACCTGTGCTGTAACAAATCATGCAGTCAAAAAATCAATTAGTGAAGTTAAAAAGGCCTCCTCAAAATATCCAAATCATAAAATTTTGGTCACTGGATGCGCTAGTCAGATTGATGAAAAGTCTTTTATAAAATTAAAGAATGTAAAAAAAATCATTGATAATAAAACAAAAACTCGACCTGACCATTATAATAATCATCCTTTAAAAGAAGAGAAATCAATAGATTTTCCATATTTAGATCAATTTTCAACAAGCAGGTCTCGGGCCTTACTTCAAATTCAACAGGGATGTGACCATCGCTGCACCTTTTGTATTATACCTTTCGGCAGGGGGGATTCTAAAAGTCTTCCTTTTGAAGAAATATGCCAACGCGTTTCAGGTATTTTAAAAAAAGGATTCAAAGAAATTATTCTAACTGGTATAGACCTTACCTCCTATGGGCATGACCTTTCAGGAAATCCAAAACTTGGTAATATCTTAAAAAGGTTGCTCTGCTTATATCCAGAACTTAAAAGATTGCGATTATCTTCAATTGATCCAGCAGAAATTGATGATGATCTTCTCGACCTTTTATTGAAAGATAAGAGGCTTCTTCCGCACGCACATCTATCAATTCAATCTGGAGACAATATGATCTTAAAAAGGATGAAAAGAAGACATAATACTGAGCAGGTTATAAATCTATGTAAAAAAATTAGATCTTACAGACCTGAATTCACTTTTGGAGCAGATGTAATTGTTGGTTTTCCAACTGAAACCGATGAACATTTTTCAAACACTCTTAAATTTGTGAAATTGATTGATTTTTCTAATGTTCATGTCTTTCCTTTTTCTGCGAAGCAGGGAACACCAGCTTCTAGAATGCCTCAAGTTAATGAAAAGGTAAAAAAAATTAGGGCAGATATTCTACGAAGAGAGTCTAAGAAACTTCTTCATAAAAAATTAAATAAAACAATAGGAAAGTGTAGAAGAATTTTGTTTGAATCGCATGGAAAAAGTTATACAGATGAATTTTTTAAAGTTAAATTAACAGGAAAAAAGAATTTTGATTCACAACCCGGTGTTGTTCTTGATATAAACGTAATTTCAAGAAATGATGATACTTTGGTTGCAGAATTAATTTAAAAATGGTTTTTGGTTGGTTTAAAAAATTAAAAAGTGGGCTTTCTAAATCGTCTGATAAGATATCAGGTGGCATTAAAAAAATTTTAAAAAGTAAAAAAATAGATGAGTCGACCCTAGAGGAGTTGGAAGAGCTGCTTATATCATCTGATTTAGGGGTAGAGTGTTCTTCAAACATAATTTCAGAATTAAGAAAATCAAAACTAGTAAGTCCAAGTCCTGAAAATGTAAAAAAAATTATAAAAAAAAAAATAGAAATAATTTTAACTAATCTTGAACGAGACATTGAACTTAAAAGGAACCTTTTTGTTGTTTTAATAGTTGGTGTCAATGGAGTTGGGAAAACAGCCACAATTGGAAAGTTGGCAGATAAGTTTGTAAAAGAAGGAAAGAAAGTTGGTGTTGTTGCTGCTGATACATTTAGAGCTGCAGCTGTTGAACAACTGAAAATTTGGTCGGAGAAAACTAATGCTGAATTTTTCTCTGCTAAAGAATCTTCCGATCCGGCTGCACTTGCCTATCAGTCTGTAGTTTCAGCAAAAAAGAAAAAATTAGACCTTTTATTGATAGATACAGCCGGAAGACTCCACAATAAAACTGATTTAATGAATGAATTGTCTAAAATAATTAGAGTTATGAAAAAAATAGATGAATCATTACCAAATGAGACTATTCTTGTTTTAGATGGTAACATTGGACAAAATTCCATTAGGCAGGCTGAGGTATTTAAAGATATGTGTAATATTGACAGTTTAATCATTACAAAGTTAGATGGATCTGCTAAGGGTGGTGCAATAGTTCCAATCGCTAATAAGCTAAAAATACCGATATCTTTTATTGGAACTGGTGAAAGTCAAGAAGATCTAGCTAAATTTGAATCTGATAAGTTTTGTTCGGCATTGTTAGATATGGATTAGTTTTTATACATCATCCAAACATATGATTTGGTATCATCACTTATTAAGTAAATATTCCCTTTTGAATCAATTTCAAAATCTCTAATTCTACCAATATCGTTGTTGTCTTTTATAATTATTTCTTCATCAATAATTCTATCATTTTTAAATTTTAATCTAGCGAGCATCCTGGTTTTTGTGGCACTCACTAATATGTCACCATTCCAATCTGGAAAGACTTTACCTTTATAAAAAGCTATATTGCCAACTGCTATTGATGGAACCCAAGATATTAATGGTTTGTCATACGAATTTTTAAATGGTGACTTACCAATTTTTTTTCCTGAATATTCTTTGCCCCCCCAAGCAATTTCTTTCCAGCCTAAATTACCAGCAAACTTTACTTTACCTAAATTATCACCGCCCATTGGACCATGCTGTGAAAAATATATCTCATTGTCATAAGGTGACAATGTTATTCCTTGAGGATTCCTTAATCCAATTTGGAATATTTCCGGAAGCCATTCATCATAACCTTTAAATGCAGGATTATCTTTTGGAATTGAACCATCTGTTTTAATTCTCAAAATACTTCCAGGATGTTTCCGAGGATCCTGAGCAATCATTCCCTCATCTCTCTCTCCAAAACTAACATATAAAAAATCATCTTTTATAGCTATTCTTGAGCCCCAGTGTTTGTTAATAAATAGTTTTGGTTTTCCTATAATTAATATTTTTAGATCCTTAATTTTATTTTCTGATAATTTTCCTTTGGCTACAGCTGTACTTGATCCCCTGGATGATTTAGTTTTTGTTTGTCCTTTCATAAAACTATGGCTATAGGTAAAATAAATATTTCCATCGGTGTGTGCGTAAACATCAAGCAAGCCACCTTGTCCTCTTGTAGACTCGATAATTGGTATTTCATGACTGATGTTAGTTGTAACACCTGAATTAATATTCATCTTGATTAATCCTCCATTTTTTTCAGTAATAAGAAGATTGTCGGAATCTAGAAATGTCATGCCCCATGGATCATTCAATCTAGATTGTGAAACTTTTTTTAACTTGAAATCTGTGCTGGTCTTATTGTAAGTCTTATAGTTACTAATTTTTTCTGAATTAGCAAAAGTAAAAAAAAAAGTATAAATTAAAAATAACGCAATATGTAACATGAAAATAAATATTAATAGAAAAATCTATTAACTCTAGTATTTTATTAATAATGACAAGTAATTACTATTTTAGAAAACATGGTCTATTCATTGAAGATCTAAAAATTGGTCAAAAAGCCTCATTTGAGAAATTAGTAAATAGTAATGATATAAACATATTTTCAAACCTAACTGGAGATTTTAATCCTGTTCATACGGATGAAAAGTTTGCTAAAGAGTCAATCTTTAAAAAAAGAATAGTTCATGGTTTTTTAACAGGTAGCTTAATCTCAACTGTTATTGCTTCTAAACTCCCTGGACCGGGAAGTATTTATTTGAAGCAAGAGTTAAAGTTTTTATCTCCAGTATTTATTGGAGAAATTGTAAAAGCTGAAGTAACAATTTTAGAAATTAATAGTGAGAAAAAAAAAATATTACTTTTAACTGAATGTTTTGTCTTGGAAAAAAAGGTTCTAACAGGTAAAGCAGAAATCTTGGTTTCATCAAAGCCTAAATTATAATTAAATATGCACATTTTTAGATCATTTAAAATTCCCAAAGAATTTACTCATTCTACTTTAGCAATTGGGAATTTCGATGGTATTCATATTGGTCATCAGGCAGTCATTAAAAAAGCAATTAGTATAGCAAAAAAAAAAAAAATAAAAGTTGGAGTTCTCACTTTTGAGCCCCATCCTAAATGTTTTTTTAAAAAAAAATATGATTATTTTAGGCTTACCCCATTCAGAGAAAAGGTTAGGATTTTGAGTAATATGGGAATAGATTTTATGATAAATATAAGATTTGAGGAAAAATTTGTAAAAAAAAGCGCATTTGATTTCTTGCAAAATGATTTAGTTGGAAAGCTCAAAGTAAACTCTGTTGTTACCGGATATGATTTTGTTTTCGGGAATAACAGAACTGGAAATGTAAATTTGATAAATAAATTTGTTTTGGGGACGAACAAATTTAAATTTTTTGAGGTGCCTGAAGTAAAAATAAAAAATATGAATATTGCCTCATCATCAGAAATAAGGAATTTTTTGAGAGAAGGCGAGATACAGAAAGCAAACAGGATCTTAACAAGGAGTTGGTTGGTTAGTGGGAAAGTAATTGGGGGCGATAGGAATGGCAGAAAAATTGGCTTTAGAACAGCAAATATGAGAGTGCACAAATTTTGTAACATTCGGAAGGGTGTTTATTTTGTTAGTATAAAGTTAACTGGAAAACATAAGGATAAAACCTATTTTGGTATTGCAAATTTTGGAATAAAACCAACGTTTGATAAAGTTGACCCAATTTTAGAAACACATATTTTTAATTTTTGTGATGATATTTACAACCAAAGAATTGAAATTTCATTTAACAAGTTTATTAGAGCAGAAAAAAAATTTGAATCTGTTGAGAAATTAAAAGATCAGATTATAAAAGATATTATTCAGGTAAAAAATGACAGATTATTCAAAAACAATTAATTTACCCAAAACAAATTTTTCAATGAAAGCCAACCTCTCAGAAAATGAGAACAAATGGATAAAGTTTTGGAAAAAAAATAAGGTATATGAAAACTTAAAAAAACAAAATGAAAAGTTTAAAAAGTATATTTTACATGATGGTCCTCCTTACGCGAACGGAGACTTACATCTTGGACATGCTCTAAACAAAATATTAAAAGATATTATATGCAGATATAAATTTCAAAAATCACTTGATGTAAATTATATTCCCGGTTGGGACTGCCATGGTTTACCTATTGAATGGAAAGTAGAGGAAAAATTTAGAAAGTCAGGAAAAACTAAATCTGAGGTAAATTTAGAGGAATTTCGAAGAGAATGTAGAGAGTTTGCAGGCAAATGGGTTGAAATTCAGAAAAGTCAATTCAATAGATTCGGAATTCAAACTAATTGGGAAAATATTTATCTTACAATGAATAAAGAATCAGAATATATAATAGTATCAGAACTTCTTAAGTTTCTTGAATCAGATCAATTATATCTTGGTTTTAAACCGGTCATGTGGTCAGTAGTTGAACAAACAGCACTTGCTGAGGCAGAGATAGAATATCATGAAAAAAAATCAAAAGCTATTTACGTAAAATTTCCAATAGTTCGGGAAAGAAATAATTCAAGTATAGTTATTTGGACTACTACACCATGGACGATACCTTGTAACAAAGCAATAGCTTTTTCGAGTAATCTAAATTATCAGTTAATAGAAATTGGGCAAAATGATAATAACTTATCATTAATTAAAGGTGAAAAAATTATAATAGCAGAGAATTTAGTATCAAATTTTTGTAATACTCACTCAATTAAAAATTTTAAAATAATTAAAGAAGTCAAAACTCAACAATTAAAGGAAATAATTTGTGAACATCCATTAAAAAATCTTGGATATGATTCAGATGTTAGGGTTTGTGAGGGTGAGCACGTCACAGACGATACTGGTACAGGTTTTGTTCATATAGCACCAAATCATGGAGTTGAGGATTTTGAATTTGGAAAAAAAAATAAATTAGATAATCTGCCAACAGTAAATGAGAAAGGTATTTATACTTCAAATATACCTTTTTTTGAAGGTATACATGTTTTTAAAGCAGATGAAGAGGTTATAAAAGAGCTTAAAAAATCTTCCACATTAATTAGCTCTAATGATTATTATCACAGTTACCCTCATTCCTGGAGATCAAAGGCACCACTAATTTTTAGAGCAACTTCTCAATGGTTTATTTCTCTGGATAGAAAAGGTTTGAGAAAAAAAGCATTAACAGAAATTGAAAAAGTGAGATGGATCCCATCAAATAGTAAAAAAAGAATTCAATCAATGATAAAAGATAGACCTGACTGGTGTGTTTCTAGACAGAGATCATGGGGCGTGCCAATAACAATTTTTGTATCAAAAGAAGATGGGAAACCACTTGTCAATAAAAAAGTAAATGAAAAAATTTTAAAAGTTATTAGAAATGAAGGCATTGATTCTTGGTTTTCCAAACCTTCAGAGTATTTTTTAAGCGATATAGAAGATTCTAATGAGTATGAAAAAGTACAGTCGATCCTTGATGTTTGGTTTGACTCTGGATCTAGTCATGTTTACGTTTTAAAAAATAATGGAATCAAAGATAAGGCAGATTTATATCTAGAGGGATCGGATCAGCACAGAGGTTGGTTCCAAACTTCTCTAATTGAAAGTTGCGCAAACTATGGTGAAAGTCCATTTAAGTCAGTAATGACTCATGGTTTTGTAATTGATGAAAAAGGAAAAAAAATGTCAAAATCACTGGGCAATGTAATCTTACCTTCAGATGTAATAAAAAAATATGGTGCTGATATTTTGAGGATTTGGGTAGCTAATTCTAACTACAACGAAGACATAAAAATAAGTTATCAAAGCTTAGACAGACAGGCTGAAAGTTATAGAAAAATTAGAAATACTTTGAGATTTATTTTAGGAAACATAGATAAAAACTCATTAAATCATAGAGTTCCTCACAAGAAATTACCAAAACTAGAGCAATTTATTCGTCACAAATTATATAGTTATGATAAAAAAATAAACATCTATTTTGAGGAATTTAGTTTTTATAAGGCATTTCAGTTGATTTTAAGTTTTTGCTCTCAGGAACTCTCATCTTTATTCTTTGATATAAGAAAAGATGTACTATATTGTGAGTCGCTAGATTCAGATATTGTTAAATCCACAAAAACTGTAATGACAGATGTATTCCAATATCTAATTAGATGGCTTTCACCCATAATTCCATTTACAACAGAGGAAGCATGGCAATGCTGGAGAGAGAGTGCTGGTTCAGTAGAATTAAGTTGCCATTTTTTAAAAAGTATTAAACCTGATAAAGAGTGGAATAATGAAGAACTAAATAACATTTGGGTTAAAATATTAGAAATAAAAAATGCATTCACATTTGCTGTCGAGCAGAAAAGAAACTTAAAAGAAATTAAATCAAGTCTTGAGGCTAAAGCTTCAATTTATTTGAAAAAATTAGAATATAGAAAGATAGCTCAATCAGTAAATTTGGGAGAAATTTTGATTTCATCAGATGTAAAATTATCAGAAAATTTCAACGATGGTTTTATCTTCAGTTCTAAAGCAAAAGAAATTGGAATAAGTATTTCTAAAGATAATGGAGAAAAATGTCCAAGATGCTGGAAACAAGTTAGATCATTTAATAAAAGTGATGATTTATGCGATCGTTGCTTTTTGGTAATTAATGAAAATAAGTAAATATCATAAACATTCATTAATAATAGTTTCCATTTGCTTTTTAATTGATCAAATATCAAAGCTAATAGTTTTGAAAAATATTGATTTATTATCATCTGGAGTAAATGTTTTTGTTGGTTTTAATCTTGTCTATGTTGAGAATAAAGGTGTAAGTTTTGGACTCCTTTCAAACTTTAATATTCCATTTTATTTAGGAATTTTATCACTAATTATTTCTGGATACATTATTTTCTTAATAATAAAAACAAAAAAAAATTCGGAGGTAATTAGTCTGTCATTAATATTAAGTGGTGCACTTGGAAATGGTTATGACAGATTAATTAATGGTTATGTAATTGATTTTATTGATATTTATGTTAATAAATTTCATTGGCCAGCATTCAACTTTGCAGATTCATTTATTACAATTGGTGCAGTAATATTTTTAACCCAAATGTTGCAAAATAAATAATAAATTAATTGTGAATTATGCTTTTCAAAATACAAAAGTAATGTTATCAATATAACTATAATCAACAAAATGTTCTTATGAATATTTTTTAAAACACTATATATAGTATATATGACAAATCTTGCGAATAAAATTAAGTACTTCTGCTTAGCTTTGCTATTTTTTGCGATCCAGTCTTGTTCCACTTTGGAATCAACTGTAGATTCTACATGGGACTCAATTTCTGAGGCTGGCGATTTTATCTACGATTCAGTTAACTTCTGGGAGGATGAAGAACCAGAACAAAGTGAAGCTATAGTTATAGAGGAAGCGGTTGAAGTACCTGAATATGCGATGCCTGATGATAATTATTTTGATAGTGGTCAGCTAAACAACTTCAATCAACAAAATATTCAACCTCAAAATTTCATTCCGCAACAACAAACTTATTATGATCCAATATATAGAAGTCAAAGACAATATTATTTCGTCGGACCAAATGGCACACCGATGCCGGCACCGCCGCCGCCGCCTTTTCCGCAGTACTCTATTGATCAGGCTCCCCAAATCCCATATTCATATTCAAACAGTCTGGGTCTTCCTGCGAATAGGTCTTTAATACAGCCTAATATCGATCCGAATAGTACATTGAATAATTCGAAATCAGTCATTACTTTAGAAGAAGAAATGGAACTTTATGGTATACAAAACGACTGTGTGAGAGTTGCTCAGGATTTCGTAAACGGAGGATTTATGTGTGATGATTATGATTGAGAACTTTAAACGTATTTTAGTATTAGGTTGCATTCTTTTTTTGTTATCTTGTGAAACATTCCAAGACATTGCAGGATTGTCAAAGCCTGATCTTGAAAACGACCTAATTCAAGAAACTCCGGAATTAGTTCTTCCTCCAGACTTTGATATGGTTGCCAAACCCTCGAGAAACCAAAGTATACCGAGCAATACAATCAGACGTAGTGAAATTTTACAAAATCAATTTCAAAGTGTTCAACCACAGATAAAAAATTTTTCAGCTCCTCAAATAAATGTTGAATCGTCGCCAACACCGTCCGATTCACTAGAAAGATTTAAACAGAATAAAAAATTTACCATTGGTCAGTGGGTTTATGGTCAATATGTTCAAGGTTTTAAGCAAGGAAACTTATATTACAGACCGATATATGATAAGGGATACAATTTCTCTAGGAGATATTTACCTGATCAAAATGTTTCTTCTTTTTTGAACAATCCCCCAGCAACTTACGGGGATTTTAATAACGTTCAAAATATCCAACTAAACAGTGATCCTAAAAATATAGAAAACCTCCCGATAATAGATTAAATGAAATCATTTTTATTTTTTCTTTGTCTAGTACTATTTTGCTATGATTTAGAATCAAAAAAAATATTTAACGCAAAATCTTTTGAATTAAGTAATGGACTTAAAGTAGTTGTCGTTGAAAATCCTAGAGCACCTGTCATAGCCCAGATGATCTGGTATAATTTTGGCTCAAGTGTTGAAAAAAGAGGGAAAAGTGGATTAGCACATTTTATGGAACATTTAATGTTCAAGGGAACCAAAAAGTTTCCAAATGATTTTTTTTCAAAATATCTATCTAAAATTGGTGGAAGTGAAAATGCTTTCACAAGTTATGATTATACAGCTTATTATCAAATCTTTCCTAGTCAGCATCTAGAAAAAATTATTGAACTCGAAGCAGATAGAATGAAAAACCTAATTCTTAATAAAAAAAATGTTGAAATTGAGAAGAAGGTCATTTTAGAGGAGCGTTTTCAAAGAATTGAGAGTGATCCGTCAGCCCAACTAGATGAATCGATGAGAAGTATCTTATTCCCAAACAATTATTATGGTAGGCCAATTATAGGTTGGAAACATGAAATAGAGGAATTGAATTATGATGATGTGATGTCTTTTTATCAGGAATTTTATAGCCCTAATAATGCAGTTCTTGTGCTTTCGGGAGATATCACATTACCTAAAGCCAAAGAATTAGTTAAAAAATATTATGGTAATATAGAGTCCTCTAAGAAAAAAAAAGATTTTAATCTTCGAGAACCAATATTTAAAACCACAACAAGTGTTGAACTAAAAAATAAAAATGTTAAACAGCAGATTTGGAAAAGAATTTATAGGGCAAAGTCTTACAATGATTCCGTTCTTGATTCATTGGCTTTAGATTTAGGTATGAAAATTCTTGCTGGTGGCACCTCAAGTATTCTCTATGAAGAGTTTGTAAATAGGCAAAAGATATTTTCTATGATTGGAGGCTTTTACCAAGGATTATCAAAAGGAGACGGATATATATATATGTACGCAATTCCAAATGGGGAAATAAAAGAGTCTGAGATAAGTAAAAATATAGAAGTTTATATAGCAGAAGCAATTGATACAAAAATTACCCAAGAGAAATTAAGTTTAGAGAAGAAAAAATATTTTTACGACAGTATTTATGGAATGGATGGAATTTTAAAGCCAGCGGAGATCATTGGCGAGGCTCTTACCATTGGGCTTAAGTTGAATGATATTGAGAATTGGAATAAAAAATTGAAAAAGATATCGCTTGATATGGTCATTAAGGAATTGAAAGAATTTAACCAAAATAAAAACTTTGTTACAGGCAGTCTTAAAAATTGAAAATTTTTTTTATTATTTTAATATTTTTTTTTAAAAACCTAACGGCCCTAGAGTTTGATCAATTAAAAACTAAATCAGGTATTAGTTTTTGGTTTGTGAAGGATTCTTCAATTCCGATCGTAAGTGTGAGCTTTAGCTTCAGAGGAGGGAGTTACCTAGAAAATGAAAAAAAACAAGGGCTTTCAAATTTAATGACTTCATTGTTAGACGAGGGAACTAGAAATTTATCAGCAAGTGAATTTAAAGAAGTGATGAAACTTAATGGAATGAAGTTAAATATATCTTCACAAAAAGACAAGATTGAGGGATCTTTTCAAGTCATTACTAGCCAAGTTAGTGAAGGTTTCAAATTGTTTTATGAGGCTTTGAATCACCCTAGGTTTGACGATTCAGAAATTGAAAAGGTAAGAAAACAGATAATTTCAAGTATTAAAATTGATCAATCCAATATACCAACAATTGCATCAAATTTGTTTAATAAAAATTTTTTTGGAGATCACAGTTTTTCTAGAAATATTAAAGGAACAATTGAATCTATTAAAAAAATTAATAGAAATGATTTAATTGATTTTCGAAAGAAAGCATTTCAGAAGAGTAATTTAGTAATCGGAGTTTCTGGAAATATTGACAAAAATGAAATAAAAAAACTGATTGATTTAGTATTCTCTGAAATGAATGATTCTTTCAAAATCTCTAAACTAGAAAAGTTTTTATCATTATCACAAGGCGATAAAATATTCAAAATAACAACCCCACAAACAAGCGTTTTATTTGGTCATCCTGGCTTTGAAAGAAATAATGATAATTTTTTTGCATTAAGGGTTGCAAATTATATCCTTGGTGGTGGAGGGTTCCAGTCAAGATTATACAATAACATAAGAGAAAAAAAAGGTTTGGTTTATTCAATTTATTCATATTTACTCCCTTATGAGAGTGACGGAGTTTTAATTGGAGGCTTTCAAACCAGAAATGAATCTGTTTATAAAACAGTTAACACTGTTAAAAATGAATGGGATAGGATGCGAAAAATAGGAATATCAAAAGAAGAATTTCAAAATGCTAAAGACTATTTCAACGGTTCATTCACAAGAAATTTTACAAGCACTCTTTCAATTGCTAGATTATTACAGGTTGTTCAGTACTATAAGCTTGGAGAAGATTATTTTAATAGGAGAGAAGAAATTATAAATAATTTAGAGTTAGATAAAGTTAACAAAGTAATATTTGAAACATTTGACAGTAGTAAACTATTTTTTATGATTGTTGGAGAGCCAGAGTAAGTATGGTTTTTCAAGAAACATTTAATCTAGAAAAATTTAAGAAAAAGCAACAAACAGTTAAATACCAAAAAATAAAACGAGAGTTATTAGACTCTATCGAAAAACAAGAATATGGCTTTATAGAAGACTTGCTAAATAAAGACTATAAAATTATATCTTCAGTAGTAAAAAAATTAAGAAATTTTGATTACGTTTTATTTCTCGGCACAGGAGGATCGAGTTTAGGTGGAAAAACTTTAGTCTCAATAATAGGAAGTCAATTTTTTAATTCCACAAAACCAAATATTTTTTTTTTGGAGAATATCGACTTCAGTCAAATAAATAATCTTTTAAAAGAAATTAATTTAAAAAAAACTGCTTGTGTTATAACCTCAAAGTCAGGAGAAACAATTGAAACGATTTCACAATACTTTCTTATTGAGAACATCTTCCAAAAAAATAAAATTCAAATTAAAGATAGGTTTTTTATTATTACTGAAGAAAAGAGAAGCACTCTAAAAAAGATCCAAGAAAATAAAGATTTATTTTTTCTTCCTCATCCAAAATCAGTGGGTGGAAGGTTTTCAGTTTTTTCGATAGTTGGATTGCTTCCTGCAGCATTAGTAAATTTTGATATTAAAGACTTTTGCAAGGGTGCAAAGGATTTTTTAGTAAAAATCAAAAATGATCAATATTTCAATGATTTTTTGCTTCCAACATTGAGTCTGATAGAATTAAATAAAAAAAATGTCAGCATGTCAGTCATTATGCCTTATGCTGACTCATTAAGTAATTTGTCATTTTGGTATAGACAGTTGTGGGCAGAAAGCATTGGAAAAAATAAAAAAGGGATAACACCAATAAACGCTTTGGGAACAGTTGATCAGCATAGTCAACTACAACTTTATCTTGATGGTCCTAGAGATAAATTTTTTACAATTATTGGAAAAAAAAAAATTAAAGGTACTAAACTAAGTTGCTATATCTCAAAAGCTGAAAAATATGAACCTATGCATAAAAGATCAATGGATAATCTTTTACAATGTGAAATGAGGGCCACAATTCAAACTTTGAAAGATAGAAATTTGCCCTTAAGATTATTTATTATTGATTTAAACGATCAAAAACAAATTGGTAGTTTGATGATGTTATTTTTTATAGAAACTATTTTTGGTTGTTTGCTTCTTGATGTTTTTCCATTTGACCAACCAGCGGTGGAAGAAGGAAAAAAACTAACAAAGATATATTTGAAAAAAAATGAGTCAAATTAAAGTTTTACCTGAAAATCTAATCAACCAAATTGCTGCTGGGGAAGTTTTAGAAAGACCAGTTTCAGCTGTAAAGGAGCTTTTAGAAAATAGTATTGATGCTGAGGCAAAAAAGATTGATATATATATTCGTAATGGAGGCAAGAGCGAGATAACAATTTCTGATGATGGATTAGGAATTGAAAAAGAAGATTTAGAAAAATCAGTTTTAAGACATGCTACATCAAAGCTTAATTCACAAAAATTGACTGAAATTAAAACGATGGGATTTAGAGGAGAAGCTTTGTCATCAATAGTCTCGGTATCAGACTTTATTATGAGGTCAAATTCAAGAGATAATACCGAGGGTTATGAGATTAGTATTAGTTCAGGTGATCTAATTCATATAAAACCAGTGATGCAGAAAAAAGGAACACACGTGAGTGTTAAAAATCTTTTTTTCTCAACTCCCGCAAGACTTAAATTTTTAAAGTCAGAAAACTATGAATCTCTTCTAATAAAAAGATTAGTAAAAAAATTTGCATTGATAAACATTAGCACTCAGTTTAATTTGTTTATTGATAAAAAAAGAATTATCAATACATCTAAGTTTAAGCATAAGACTTCAAAAAATATTTTTTATCACAGAGTATCGGAAATTTTAGGTAGTGAGTTTTTGGAAAATTCCATTGAGATTTATCAAGAAAATAAAGGCATAATTGTGCAGGGTCTTTTAGGTATTCCAACTTTTAATTATTCAAATACAAATAATCAATTTATTTTTGTAAATGGAAGAATAGTTAATGACAAAAATCTCAATACCATACTTAAAGTAGCATACAGAGATCTTATGTTTCATGACCGTTTCCCTCAACTTATACTTAAAATAGAATGTCCATTTGATTGGGTCGATGTAAATGTTCATCCTATGAAGAACGAAGTAAGATTCGCAGATAAAAAATTTCTAGATTCTTTTATAATAGATTCTGTAAAAAAGACACTTGAAAGAATTGGGCATAGAACAAATTCGTTAAATTCTTTGAAAATAGAAAAAAAAACTTCAGACAATTATGAGGTGCAAAATAATTTAACTCTGAAAGAAAGTATAAATAAAATTGAAAGAACAAAAGATTCAATTGAAGATTCCGTTATTAATGAAGGTAATGACTTGAGATCACATCCTTTAGGTTTTGCTAAAACTCAATTTCATGAAAATTATATTATTTCTGAAACAGAAACTGGTGTTATAATTGTTGATCAACATGCCGCACATGAAAGAATTATTTATGAAAAAATTAAAGAGGATTTTTATAAAGAAAATGTAAAAACTCAAATCCTATTAATACCGATTGTGATAAACATTGATCCAATAATTTCAAAAAATATTGGAAAAAGACTTAATCAATTTATTAGATTTGGTTTAAAAATTGAAAATTTTGGACTTAATTCTCTGGTTGTTAGAGAAATTCCAGCAATTATATCAAACTGTGATATTAAGAAACTAGTAGAATCACTCGTTCATGAAATGGAAAATGAAAAAGATTTTAAAACTTTAGAATCTCAAATAAATAAAATCTGTTCGACAATGGCTTGTCATGGTTCAATCAGATCAGGAAGAGAATTACAAATTGATGAAATGAACCAATTATTAAGAGAGATGGAAAAAACAAAATTTTCTGGACAATGTAATCATGGGAGACCAACTTATGTTGAATTAGATTTAAATCAAATTGAAAAGCTATTTGGTCGAAAATAAACTCAGTTTTTCAAAATAAAATTAAATTGCGAATTTGCTGTATATTTCTTTTTTAATACTTTAAGATTTTTAAAATTTATATTCTGATGTTTTTTAGGTAATTCAATAATTCCAATTGCATTAGAGTTAAGTTTTGGATTTATCTTATCTAAAATATCTTCAATTGATACTTTTCCGTAAGGAGGGTCACAAAAAAATATATCAAAATTCAACATAATATTATTTAAATCTTTATTTATTAAATTTAAATTTATAATTTCTACAGAATTAATTATTTCTAATTTATAGCAATTTTCTTCACAAATTTTTAAAGCTTCCTCTGAATTATCAATAAAAAAGACCTTCTTTGCTCCTCTTGAAATAGCTTCTATCCCCAATGCACCAGTACCACAAAAACAATCAAGAACTGTTGAGTTTGTTAAACTTTTATTCATTTTGATAAGTAATGAGTTCAATGTACTGTATATCATCTCTTTTGCTCTGTATGAAGTAGGACGTACATGACTACTTTTTGGTCCTAATAAATTTCTTCCTTTAAGTTTACCAGAAATTATTTTCATTATAAAAATTAAGTGATTTTAGAATTTTCTCCAAGTGTTTAGTATTTACCTCAAATATTTCTCCTTTATTAATATCATTAAGTTTAAATGGCCCAAAACTTATTCGTGTTAATTTTTTTACTTTAAGATTGAAATATTTAAGGATATTCCTGATTTCTCTATTTTTACCCTCTTTTAAGCATATTTCTAAAAGATTATTATTATGTTTATTTGTAAGAATTTTAACTTTAAAGTTTTTGTATAGTACACCTTTAATAAATAAATGATTATGAGAATTTTTTTTTAACTCTGAATTTATATTCCCAAATACTTTCACTCTATAAATTCTATTTATTTGATTTTCGGGTAATTCAAGAAAAGCAGAGAGTGATGGGTTATTTGTTAAAATAATTAGTCCGTCTGAATTTATATCTAACCTTCCTACAGTCACAACTCTAGGTAAATCCCTAGGTATTAATCTAAAAATACTCTTTTGAGAAAATTGCTCTTTATTAGAACAAACATAGCCTTCTGGCTTATTTAGAATCCAAACTTTGGTTGGTTTTTTTTTAAGTATTTTATTATTAACTTTGATAGACTTAATTTCGTCTAATGCAATAAAAAACTTTTTAAAGACTCTATCATTTATCTTGACCCTTGAATTTTCTATTAAATTTTCTGCTTCTTTTCTTGAGCAGATTCCAGCATGTGAAATTAGCTTTGATATTCTTATTAATTTATTTTTCAATTTTATTTTTTGCGCAATAAATTAATGATTTAAAAATAGAAATGTCTTTTTTATCTATAAGAAATTCAGGGTGCCATTGGATTCCTATGCAATATGATAATTCTTTTGACTCGATACATTCAATGATACCATCATCAGAGAAAGCAGAGGCTATCAGTTTTTTTCCAATTTTGTTCACTGCTTGATGGTGAGCTGAGTTAACAAACATTTTTTCACTTTTTACAATATCAAATAATTTTGTGCCTTTTTTTATATTTACAAAGTGACTGGCCTCATCTCTAGGATTTGTCTGCTCATGATTAATCTTTGAATCTAAAGCATCTGGAATATGTTGTATAAGTGTGCCTCCAAAAACTACATTTATAAGTTGATGTCCGCCGCAAATACCTAAAATTGGAATATCTTTTTTTAATGCTCTCTCCGTTATTTTGAATTCAAAGTCTGTTCTGCTCATCTTGATTGAAACTTTTGAGCTTTGGATATTTTGACCATAGATTTTTGGATGAATATCAAAATCCCCACCTGTAATTACTAGTCCATTTATTATTGAAAGATACTGATTAATTGATTTAGGGTTGTTTGGAAGAAAAATACTTATTCCTCCTGCTTTTTCAATTGAATCAGAGTAGTTCCTTCTGGCAGCATACCATGGATAATTGGAGTATGTAGCTTTTTCCTCTTCATCAAGTGTTATGCCAATTATGGGTTTTTTCATCAGACTTTAAAAAAATAGGTTTAGTGCTACTATATTATATGCAAAAAAAATGTAAGATTAGTATAAAAAAGTTTGAAATTATTGTAATTCTTAAAAATTCAAATACAGCGAATTTAATTTGGAATTGTTTGCCTATTTATTCAATCATTAAAACTTGGGGTGAAGAGATATATTTTTATACAAATGTTCACGCTATTTTAGAGCAAGACGCCCGTGAAATCATGGAGTTTGGTGATTTAGCATTTTGGCCATCAGGAAAGGCTATTGCAATTGGTTTTGGAAAAACACCTATTTCTATCAAAGATGAGATAAGATTGGCAGCTAAATGTAACGTGTGGGGAAAAACCTCTTTTAATTTAAAAAAACTAAGAGACCTCAAAGAAGGGGATAGAGTAACTGTTGAAAAAGTTTTATAAATAAATGCTTTTGGACCATATGAAATTTGCAATTGAATTGGCAGAACGTGCAGAAAATTATAATGAGGTTCCTGTAGGATGTGTATTGGCTGATCATAATCAAAAATTAGTGAGTTACGCTAATAATTCTATGATTGAAAATAATGATCCAACCTGTCATGCTGAAATAGTTGCAATTCGAAGTGCATGTAGAAAACTAAAAACAACAAAATTACTTAATTTTTCGATATATATCACTTTAGAACCATGTCAAATGTGTGAAGCTCTAATTATTAACGTTGGAATAAAAAATGTTTATTTTGGAGCATATTCTGAAAGTTTAAAAAATTATAAAAAAAAATTGAAAAATTATTTTTTGAGCAGAAAAGGTTACAATTTCTTAGGAGGTTTTGAGGAGAGGCGTTGTTCGAAATTATTGACTAAATCCTTCAGAAAAAGAAGATGATTAAGCATTTTTTTGACCAATATCACTTCGATAATGTCCCCATTTCCAGTTAATTATTTTAAGAGCTCTATAAGCTAGTTTTCTAGCTGAACTAATAGAATTAGCCTTTGATGTGATAGAAAGAACTCTTCCACCTGAGGAAATAACTTTTCCTTTTTTTAAAGATGTTCCAGCATGAAAAATTTCAATCCCCTTTATAGATTGAGCTTTAGATATATTTCTAACAATTTTATTTTTTTTAAAACTTTCTGGATATCCCTTCGATGCTAAAACAACGCAAACAACTGACATTTTATCTTTTTGTATATTCATATACTCAAGTCTGTCTTCAATATTTGATTTTATTAACGCAAGAAAATCTGTTTTTAGATTTCTAAGCAAAGTTTGACATTCTGGGTCTCCAAATCTTACATTATATTCAATGACATAGGGACCATTAGCTGTAATCATCAAACCAAAAAAAAGAATACCTCTGTAAACTAATTTCTCTCTTTTTAATCCCTCTGATGTAGGCAAAAGAATTTTTTTGTGTATATCTTCTTCAATTTTTTTTGTGATTTTTTTTGAGGGGAGAAAACAACCCATTCCGCCAGTATTGGGTCCATTATCATTATCATATGCTTTTTTATGGTCTAGAGCATAACCTAGCTTCAAAAAACTGTTTTTATCAAAAAAAGCAAAGTAGCTAACTTCATATCCTTCTAAGAATTCTTCAATAATTATTTTATTTCCTGATGAACCAAATTTTTTTTTTTTCATCATCAAACTTATACTATCTTCAGCCTCCTTCTTATTTTTACAAATAATTACCCCTTTACCTGCTGCTAACCCGTCAACTTTAACAACTATTGGGTATTTTAAAAATGAAACATATTTTTTTGCGGATTCATACGAGCTAAATTCTCTATAATTGGCTGTATTAATTTTATTTCTTTTTAAAAATTTTTTTGCAAAAGACTTTGATGTTTCAAGTTTTGAAGCTTTTTTACTGGGACCAAAGACTTTTATATTTTTAGATTTTAAATAATCACTAAGCCCATTTTCTAAATATTGTTCTGGCCCAATAATCACTAAATCAATATTTTTTGTATTGCAAAATCTTAGTAATTCATTCCTGTGATCCAAATTAATATTTTCACATTTAGCAATATCTGATATTCCTGCATTTCCTGGTATACAATAAAGAGAATTACAATCTTTTGATTTTTTTACCGCCCAGCAAATTGAATGTTCTCTTGCTCCGTTTCCTAAAACTAAAATATTCAATAAATAATTCCTTTTTTTTAAATAATAAATTAAATTCGAAATATGAATAAAATTTCTAATATAGCAACATTTACTGTAACTCAACTTAACAATTCAATCAAAAATTTAATTGAAAATAATTATCAAATAATTGAGGTTTCTGGAGAAGTATCTCAATTGAAAAAACATTCATCGGGACATATTTATTTTACTTTGAAGGATGAGGAAAGTGTTATCTCTGCTATATGCTGGAGATCTGTAGTGCCATCCTTAAAGATAAATATTGAAGATGGGTTAAAGATTATTATTAAGGGCAAAGTAACTACATATTCAAAACAATCAAAATATCAATTAATTGTTCAACATATTGAGTTCCATGGAGAAGGTTCCTTATTAAAAATTCTTGAGCAAAGGAAAGAAAAACTTGCAAAAATGGGTTATTTTAATGTTTTAGCAAAAAAGTCTATACCAAAACTGCCAAAGTCAATTGGAGTGATTACGTCTGAATCAGGTTCTGTAATTAAAGATATTATTCACAGGATTTCTGATCGTTATCCTTTGAAGTTGATAATTTATCCATCTAATGTTCAAGGTGATAAGTGTTTAAATGATATAATTAATGGAATTGATTTCTTTAACATTGAAAATAAAAAAAAACAATTTGTTGATCTTATAATTATTGCAAGAGGTGGAGGAAGCCTGGAAGATTTAATGTCTTTTAATGAAGAGTTGTTAGTAAAAAGAATATTTGAATCTTCAATTCCAATAGTATCTGCGGTTGGTCATGAAACCGACTATACACTTTGTGATTTAGCATCCGATTTGAGAGCACCAACACCATCAGCAGCGGCAGAGATGGTTGTTCCTCATAGGAAAGATATTATTGTGAGACTGAATAATTGGTCTGATTCGATTAAAAAAAGTTTTTTAAATCATTATGACAAAAAGAAACTTAATTTTACTATTGTGAAATCGAAAATTCCAAACTTATCAGACAAGATAAATAATAATTTTCAAAGCTTAGATCTTATTGAGTCCAATTTCTTAAATTTGATTAACATAAAATTAAAAAATACAAAAATTCAAATGTTTGAAATTATAAAGAGTTTTTCTGCATCTAAATTAGAAAACTTTCTTAGTATAAGTAATTCAAATCTTTCTAATAGTTACAAGAAAATTAATTCCTTAATCAATGAAATTTTAATTAAAAAAAAAATTAATCTTAATTCAAACTACAGAGAACTCTCAATTTTATCTTATAAAGAAACACTTAAAAGAGGTTTTGCTGTAGTGAGATCTGAAGAAAAAATTGTTAAAAGTGATTTAGAAATAAAAAAAAATGAAGAGTTTGAGATAGAATTTTTAAATGACAAAACATTGGCTAAAAAAATATGAGATATCTAATATTCCTAAATATTCTTTTTTTTTTTGAAATTGTAAAATCAAAAGTTTTTCCGGATATTTCTGGTTGCTTTTGTGAAGGTGGAATTATAACAGGAAAAATATCAACAGATGATTCATTAAAAATTGATGATAAAAAAGTTAAAATTTTTGAAGATGGTAGATTTATTTTTGCATTTGGTAGGAAATTTAAAAAAAACGTAGATATCGTTTTTAACGGATTATCAAGAGAATTTAATATTTTAGATAAAGAATATAGGATTGAGAGGATTAAAGGTCTTCCGAGAAACAAAGTAGAACCATCAAAAGAAGAGTTAGATAAAATATTTTCTGATCAAAAAAAAATAAAAGAATCTAAGAAGGTTGGTTCTAAAAAAAAGCTATTTTCAGAAAAATTTATTCTTCCTGCAAAGGGAAGACTGTCAGGTGTCTATGGAAGTCAGAGGATTCTTAATGCGAAGCCAAGAAGACCACATAATGGAATTGATATTGCTGCTAAAGAGGGTACAAAGATTATTGCACCATCAACTGGAAGAGTAAAACTTGTTGCTAAGAACATGTTTTTTACAGGTAACACTATTATTATTGATCATGGATTAGGACTTCTATCAATTTTTGCACATTTAAAAGATATTTATGTAAATGAAAAAGATTTAGTAAGTCAAGGAGACAAGATTGGAACGATTGGTATGACAGGTCGAGCCACAGGACCTCATCTTCATTGGGGTGTTTATCTTGAAAATACTTCTGTAGATCCTGAAGTTCTTTTGAATTTTAAACTTTTTTAACTTTGATTGTATTAAGTATTATTTTTAAAAGCCTTTTGCTTTCATTGATTTTCAAATCTAACTTTATGGGAGTGATGAATTTTTTATATTCTGATGGAATTTTTACAAAATCTTTTTCAGTGCACACTACAGATAAGTTTTCTTTTTCAGCTTGATCAATTATATCCTTGATATCTTCTTTTTTAAAAAAATAGTGATCACTAAAGTTTTTTATCCTTTTAATATTAAGCCCTTGGTTAGTCAAATATCTTTGAAAACCTTTGTTATTTCCAATGGCTGAGAAAACAAAAATGCTTTTATTCGAAAACTTTCTGTAACTAATTTTCTTCTTTGCAACAAATAATTTTTGTTTTGGAACCTCATTTAATTGTTTTAGATTTTTTATCGGATCAATTACTACAATAATATCAGCTCTTTCAATACATGACTTAATAGGTTCTCTCAAGGGTCCAGATGGTAAAAGTTTTTTATTACCGAACCCAAATTCTCCGTCTATAACAAGAATCTTTAAGTCCTTTTTAATATCAACACTTTGTAAACCGTCGTCCATTATTATTAAATTACTCTTTAATTTTTCACAAAATTTAGCACCATCTACTTTTCTTTTCGCCACACATGTTGGTCCGTGTTTGAAGTGAAGTAAACTTTCGTCACCCACCTCGTTTGCATTTGAATTTATGTTAACCAATAATGGTCCTTTTTTTTGCCCTTTATAACCTCTTGTTAATACAAAAATATTATCCATGTGATTTTTAAGAAGTCTCCGAATTTCAATAACAGTGGGTGTCTTTCCTGCTCCCCCGAGAGTTATATTTCCGACACAAATGACTGGAATCGAACAAACATTTTGTTTTTTTGTAATTGTATAAATCTTTAGAATAATAAAATATAGAAATGATAGCGGTAGTAAAATAAGGCTAATTATGTTGTTGGTTTCCCAAACTTTTTTAATCATTTTAATATATCGCTAAGAATTGATTCAGATTTTTTTGATTCTATTTCACATAGTTTTTTGAAATTCTTGTATGTTTGAATTTTCAATTTATCGTCCGTTAATAATCTATGAAGTTGTTCACTCAGTTTTTTGGAGCTTTTGGCTTCGAACCCAGCCTTTCTTTTGATAATTGCTTCTTTTATTTCCTTAAAGTTTTGCATATGTGAACCAAAAATTAATGAACATTCAAAACCATTTGTTTCAATTGGATTATGCCCTCCAAAGTTCGAAAATGACCCGCCTACCAGGGCTACTTCAGAAAGCTTAAAAAAAAGACCTAATTCACCAAATGTATTAACAATTAGAAAATTATTTTTTTCTATTTTTAATTTTCTTGAGGATCTAATTTCATAGGATATTTTCCTTCTATTAAATTCCTCAGTTATACTATTTAGTCTATACAAGTGTCTTGGAATTATAATAAAAAAAAGATTTTTTATTTTATCTGATAACTCCACAAAGCAATCAAGAATAATTTGCTCCTCTCCACTGTGTGAGCTGAATAGGGTAACAACTCTTTTTCCTTTCAATTTCTTTTTTAATAAATTATAGGCTTTTTTATCGTAATCTAGCCTGTTTGATAAAAATTTTAGATTCTCAATCTTTGTTATTTTTTTAACACCCAAAACTTTAAATCGTTTTAATGAATCATTATCTTGAACAAAACATTCACTTATTAAATTAAAAACATTTTTTGCAAAACCTTTCAATCTCATCCAATTTATAAAAGATTGATCTGATATTCTGGCATTTAGAAGTATTAATTTTATAGATTCTTTTTTTAAATTTAAAAATATATTAGGCCAAATTTCTGATTCTACAAAAATTGTAGAACTGGGTTTCCAGTAGTTTATAAATCTCTTAACTATAAAATTTATATCTAATGGTGAATAAATTATTATATAGTTTTTTTTCAAATCAGATATTAATCTAAAAGATGTAATAGTTGAGGTGCTTAATAAAATTTTTGATTTAGGATTATTTTTTTTTATTTGTTCTGCAATTATAATTGCGGTTTTTGCCTCGCCAATGCTTACTCCATTAATCCAAATCAAATCGCCGTCTGGTCTTGGTTTTTTTTTTAAAAAAAATTTTTCGCAAATACTTTCAGCATTTTCTTTAGATAATAATAATCTCAACATAAAATATATTAGTATTGGAATAAATAGAATATCCGAAAGAATTTTATAAAATTTTACCATTATTTTTTTTATTTTGTGAGGTTGTCTGAAAGAAATGTGACTCTATTAATTTCATTCTCAAGAATTTTTTTATTTTCCTCAGTTGTCTTTTTTTTATCATATTTAATTGGATTACCCCAAACGGCTACGAACTTGTTTAATGGTGTCACAAACATAAATTTATCCCAAGTTCTAAGATTAATTTTAAATTTTCCACTGTAACTTAAAGGAAGAATAATAACATCAGTTTTTTTTTGCAAGGATATGAGGCCATCTTTAATTTCACCTATAGGACCTTTTGGACCATCTGGCGTAATTCCTATAATTTCTTTATTTTTAAGAATATTAATAATCTCTCGTAGTGATGAAATGTTTTGATTTCTGGAGGAACCGGAAATAGTTTGTATTCCAAGATGTGATACTGCATGAGAAATTATTCTTCCATCGGAGTGACTTGATATTAGCATTTTAAATCTCTGTTTCCAACTCCAACAGAAAGCAGACATCAATAGTCTGTTATGCCAAAAACAAACTATAAACCCTTTCCTTTTTGAAATTTGTTTTTCAACTACCTCACTATTTTTAATAATCCAGATTGAGGTGTGGTAACATATTTTTATGTAAATAGAAATTATCCATCCCAAGAAAATTTGAGTATATTTATGCTTTAATATTCTTTTCATAGCTTTGCTTTTTAAATTGAAGTTCGTAAAGATTTTTATATATCTTTGATTTTTTTATTAAGCTTGAGTGTTTTCCAATATCAATAATTTCTCCATTATTAATGACTACAATTCTATCAGCATCTATGACTGTTGATAATCTATGTGCAATGATTAATGCAGTTTTATTTGAGATTAAACTAGAGAGTGAATCTTGAATTTTTTGTTCAGATTTTGAATCCAAAGAAGAGGTGGCCTCATCCAAAAGAAGGAATGGTGAGTTTCTTATAAATGCTCTTGCAATTGCAATTCTTTGTTTTTGACCTCCTGATAGTTTCGCACCATTTTCTCCAATTAATTGATTGAAACCTTTAGGAAGTTTTTTAATGAATTCTTCACAGTTAGCTTTTTTACATGCTTTTTTGAGATCTTTACTAGAATAGTTATTACTTCCATAACAAATATTATACTTAACTGTTTCATCAAATAAAGTTATATCCTGACTCACTAAAGAAAAATAATTTCTTAGAAAATGTAAACTTAAATCTTGAATATTAATTCCTCCAATTTCTATTTTTCCTTTTGATGGGTCAAAGAATCTTGGTAATAGATTCATAAGGGTTGTTTTACCTGCTCCAGAGTGTCCAACAAGTGCAATTTTTTCACCAGCTAAGATTTCAAGATCAACATTTTTGAGTATGAATTTTGAGGAATTTTTGTATTTAAAAGAAAGATTGGAAATTTTTAGGTTGTATTTATCTTTTCTGAGATAATTATCTTTTGGAGATTTGTTTTCAATTATCTGTGTTTTTTTATCTAAAATTTCAAAAACTCTTTCAGCTGCGGCCATTGCAATTTGCAATGTTGCATTTAAACTTGCGAGTGATTTTATTGGTTGATAAGCCATTAATAATGCTGTTAAGAAAGAAAAGAAAGTTCCAGGTGTTGTTTGATCAAGAATTACCTGGCTGCCCCCTATGAAAATAATTGCACCTATAGCAAAACCACTTATAATCTCCATCAGAGGCCTAGCTATTGAATTAACTTTTGTCGATTTATAGGTCAAATTAAAAATATTGGTGATTTCTTTATTTATTTTTTTTGATTCAAAATTTTCAGTACTAAACGCCTTAATTGTTTTTATGGCCGTAAATGATTCCGACAATTTTGAGGTTAAAAGACCAAAGCCAACCTGAGTGCTCTTTGATATCTTTCTCAACCTTTTACCAATTCTCCTTATAGGATAAATTGCAACTGGAAAAACAAATAAAGCTATAAGTGCTAATTTGGTGTCATGATAGAACATAACACCGACAAGGAATAAAAATGTTAGGGAGTCTTTAATTATATTTATTATAACGTTGTGTACTCCCCTTGATAGTGCTCCAACATCAGCTATAAATCTCGACACAATTGTCCCCGAATTTACTTCATTGTGAAAAGATAAGTCGCATTTAATTACAGATTTAAACATTTGATCTTGAACATCTGCAACTAATTTATATCCAATAAAACTCATAAATATTGATTGAAAATATGATGCAGTCCCTTTTAAAATAGCAACTAAAATTATTGCTAAGGGTATTATAACTATTAAAGTTTTATTCTTATTTATAAAAATTTCATCAAGAACTGGCTGCATCATCCAGGCATTCAAGGCAGTGGCTGCAGCTATAATGATCATGCAAAAGATTGAAATTACTAATTTAATTTTGTGTTTTTGCACATAATTAGAAAAAAGACGCTTAAGTAGGTCCAGGGTATTCTTTTTTTCACTATTTTTCATTGAGTTTGTTACAAAGTTTTTTTGACAATTTCAGATTTGTAGCGATTACAGATTCAATTTTCATTTTTTCACTATTATAAACTATCTGCTCTCCTGATATTTTTTGTATATTACCCCCTGCTTCTTTCAATATCAAATCAGAGGCAGCCAAATCCCAGTCATTTTTATTCGTAAAGCTTAATGCTACATCTATCTTACCTTTTGCTACTAAAGCAATCTTATAGGCAATCGAACCCATCTCAACAATATTTTTTTGATTAATAAGATTATACTTTTTAAGTTTTTTTACCTCCGATCTACTGATAGCAAAGCTAGATGAAAAAATATTTTCATTCTTACTAATCATTATCTTTTTATCATTACAGTATGCTCCTTTATATTTTTTTGCAAAAAAAAGTTCTTCTGTTTCTGGGTTTAATACAAAACCTAAAATTGGTTCCTTTTTATTTATTAGTGCAAGAGATATTGTATATTCTGGTTTGCCAGAAATGTAAGACCTTGTTCCATCTATTGGATCAAGACACCAAAATGTATCTGATTTAAATCTTGAGTAATTATCTTCAGTTTCTTCAGAAACCCAACCATAAGACGGTGTCTTTTGTTTAAAATAATTTTTTATCAAATTATCTATTGCTAAATCAACATTGGTTACTGGTTGACTTTCAGATTTATATTTTATTGATAATTTTTTTTTAAGTTTTTTAGCCACAAAGCCAGCTTCAAGTATAATCTCTTTTGCAGCCTCTTCAATGGAACCAGATAGTTCTATCAATTATTTTCCACCAAGAGTTAAATTTTCTACCATGCATGATGGTGCGTTAACACCAAAGTTAAACTCAAGGTCATTGGCAGGGATTAGGGAATTAAAGATATCTTTAAGATTGCCAGCAATCGTTATTTCGGAAACTGGGAATAAGATTTCCCCATTCTCAATCCAAAATCCAGATGCACCTCTGCTATAATCTCCAGTGGAATAGTTTATTGAACTTCCCATGAGCTCAGTTATAAGCAATCCTTTTTTTAATGATTTAATCATTTGATTTTTTGAAGTTATCCCGTTTTTCATATATAAATTTGAAAATGACACTCCAGGTATTGAGGACACTGATCTCGAAGCATGTCCAGAGGGTTCTTGTTCTAATTGTCTGGCAGAACTGAGTGAATTAAAGAAAAAATTTAGATTCCCATTTTCAATTAGATATTTTTTTTTGGACCCAACACCTTCACAATCCATAAATCTTGATCTTAATTTTTTCTCCATTAGCGGATCATCTATAATGGAGATATTTTTATTAAATACTTTTTTATTTAGTTTATTTTTTAAAAAACTGATTCCTTTGATTATTGATTGGGAATTACATGCGCTAAAAAGGTTTCTAAGTAAACTTGATGAAACTTTAGAATCGAAAATAACATCTGACTTACATGTCTTAAGTTTTTTAGAATTGAGTTTCCTGATAGCATTTATAGAAACTTCCTTCCCAATCTTCTCAAAATCCCCGAGATCATTGAAATAAACTTTAGATTTGTAATCATATTCTCTTTCCATTGAACTTTTAGATCCTGCTAGTACAGCGATGATGTAATCACTATGAGTTTTTTCCATTTCTAAGTCCAAGCCATTAGAACCCAGAAGATAAAAAGAGTTTTTAGAATATGCTATTTCTGCCCCTTCTGAATTACTAATTTCCTTATTTTCAAGTGCACTTTCCTCAAGTGAAAGAACCTTTTCTTTGATTTGTTCAATTGTCGGTTCAAATGGATCTGAAAGTTTTAGTTTTTTTAATTTGTCTTTATTTACATTTACGACTAAAGAAGGATCGGCCAAACCACAATATTTATTTTGTGGAACTACCTTTGCCATCTGAAAAACTTTTTCGACTAAATCTTCAACATTATTTTTTTCTAAGTTAGTGGTTGAGACAATCGACTGTCTTTTATCTATAATGGCTCGGATGCCAATTTCACAAATAGATGATTTTTCTGTTTTTTCAATTTTTGTAAGTCTCGAGGAGGAGCTAATTGTTTCGACTTTTGAAAAAAAAACATCTGATTCATCACAACCCTTCTTTTGAAGTTTATTTACAATGTCATTTAAAAAATTTTTATCCATACTTCATTAATTTATATTTTAATTTGCTATAAATTCAATATGTCAATATTATTTTTTTATGAGTTATTATGTTGTAGGTGGGACATATAAAAATACATTATTCAAAGAATTTGCAGAGGGATGTGAGCAAGAAAAATATGGTCCATTTAATTCTTACGCAGATGCCAGGAGACTTTGGGAGAAAATCTCTTGGGAAAATGTTGATAATTGTAACATTAGATATATAGTGCTCCCTCATAAATAATTTTGAATTGCGATAAGAACAGAAATTAATCCTCCATATATTACATTAGTTTTAAATATTTTAATCAAAGATTTATTTCTTTTAAATAAAATATATTGGTAACTAAAAATAATAAAAATGACAAAACCACAGAGAAAGCTTGTAATTTTATTACTAAAATTGTTTAAAAAAAAAGTTAAGAATAAGATAAAACTAATCATATACAGATAAAAAATTATTATTTTATTATTTTCCAAAAGAATTGCTAAAGACTTCAATCCTAATTTCTTATCATACTTTATATCTTGAAATCCGTAGATAGTGTCATATGCGATTGTCAAAAAAACACCAGCGAAATAAAGATAAAAAATTGAATAATTGATATTTTGGTCTTGATTTAGACTCCCTACAATTACTCCCCAATTAAATGCTAAACCTAATGCGATCTGTGGAAAATATGTTACTCTTTTAAGAAGGGGATAAATAACAACAATTGGAATTATCAAAAAACTACAAATTATGACTTTTGGATTAAATTGGATTACCACCATTAAACCTATAAAAAGTTGAAAAAAAGTAAATATAATTGCTTCTTTTACGATAATTTTCCCTGTGACTAGGGGCCTATTTTTTGTTCTTTCAACTTTCTTATCAAACTTTTTATCAAAAATATCATTGATGCAGCAACCCGCCCCTCTCATTACAAACGAACCTACTCCAAATAAAAATAAAGATGAAAATAAGTTTTCTTTTGTACTAATATTTGATAACACTCCCCAATAACATGGCCACATCAGAAGAAAAGCACCAGCTGGATTATTATATCGACCAAGAATTAATAAATCCTTGCATTTTGTAATTATTATTTTAAACATAACGAGTATTTTGTTCATAAAAATATGTCTAGAATCAGAATATACTTAGAAACAAAGATTATAAAAGATCAAAAAATTTTACTTAATTCAGATCATATTCACTACATCAAAAACGTAATGAGAAAAAAAAATGGAGAAATAATCATGGCGTTTGATAGAAAATCAGAGTGGAAATGTATTCTTTTGCTTGAAGAAAAGATTTCAATCAAGCCAATTAAAAAATTAAGATCAAACTTTTACGTACCAGACGTTTGGGTTTGCTTCAGTTTAGTAAAAAAAAAAAATGTAAATTACTTGGTAGAAAAAATTTCTGAAATTGGAGTAAAAAAAATTCTTCCTTTAACCACTGAATATTCAGAGAAGAAAGGTTTCAATGTTAATCGACTAAAAAAAATCTCTATTGAGGCTATTGAACAAAGTAACTCTATCGAAATACCGGATATCACTCAAGTACAATCGATTGAAAATCTTTTAAAAAATTGGGATGTTGATAGAATGATATTTTTTTGTGACGAGACTGGAGGTAAAAAAATTTTTGACTCAAAAGATATTTTTAATCAATACCAAAAATATGCATTATTTATTGGTCCGATTGGTGGGTGGTCGTTAAATGACAGAAAATTATTTAACGATTTAAAGATTCATAAATTTAGTTTGGGTGAAAATATTTTAAAAGCAGATACAGCCGCAATTTATGCACTTTCATGTTTTAGGGCTTTAATTGAGTGACTGAAATATTTGATAAAAAAAACCTTATTTCAAGATTTTCCGATGGATGTAAACCAAAGGTTGACTGGAAAATTGGTACAGAGCACGAAAAATTTGGTTTCAAAAAAAAAGATCTAACCCCTCTGACTTTTAAGGATATACAAAACATTTTTAGTGATTTAATTAATAAATATAATTGGTCTGCTGTTAAAGAAAGTGGAAATATTATAGAACTAAGAAAAGATAAAGCATCTATTACCCTTGAACCTGGAGGTCAAATTGAATTATCAGGAGCTCCATTAAAAAATTTATTTCATACTTGCAAAGAAGTAAATCAGCACCACGATGAATTAAATGAAGTTTGTCGCAAATATGAAATAGAATTCATGGGAATAGGTGTTCTTCCAAAATGGAATTTATCTGATCTAAAGATAATACCGAAAGAAAGATATCAAATAATGAGTAAATATATGCCAAAAGTTGGTAAAAAAGGATTAGATATGATGATGCGAACAACTACAATCCAAGCTAACTTTGATTTTTCTTCTGAGGAAGATATGGTAAAAAAATTTAGAGTTTCTCAATCAATCCAACCATTAATAATAGCATTATATGCTAATTCACCTTTTGTAAGTGGAAAACTCACAGAATACTTAAGTTATAGATCTTATATATGGACTCAGACAGATCCTAGAAGATGTGGTGTTTTGCCTTTTATTTACGAAGAAAACTTTTCATTTGAACGGTATGTTGATTATCTCTTAGACGTACCAATGTACTTTATAATTAGAAATAACAGGTACGTAGATCTTACAGGGAACACATTCAAAGATTTTTTACAAAAAAAAATAATTGATAAGTATGAACCAGAATTAAAGGATTGGGATACGCATATTACCACTGTTTTTCCTGAGGTCAGACTAAAGTCTTTCATAGAATTAAGGGGTGCAGACGGAGGACCTTGGTCAAGAGTGTGTGCCTTACCAGCTTTTTGGACTGGAATACTGTACGATGAAAATGTCTTGGATGAAGTCTCTGGAATAATTGATGATTGGTCATTCAATGATGTTCAAAATTTATATGCAGATGTAAGAAGAAATGGCCTTAGAACAATTGTTCCTAATGGTGAAAATTTAATAGAATTTTCAAAAAAAATTTTAGATTTATCATCTATGGGATTAAGAAATAGAAAAATCGAATTAAACGGAAAGAATGAAGAATCATTTTTAGATCCATTGAGAGTGATTCTTAAACAGGGTAATTCACCTGCCGATATTTGGAAAGATTTATATATTAATCAATGGTCTAAAGATATAGATATGTTATATAAAAATAATTACTTTAAATTTACTAATGAGCAAACCTAGCAATATAAATGAAATTAGAATTGAGATCGATAAGATTGATTTAAAGATATTAAATTTAATATCTGACAGAAAAGATTTGGTTACTCAAGTGGTTAAGTTTAAGAATAAGAATCAAATTGTTGATCAAAAAAGAATTAATGAAATTTTAAACAAACTTGATACTGAAGCAAAGAAAAGAGGTGTTCCTCAGAAATTAGTCAGAGATTTATGGAAAAGTATGATAAAGTCTTTTATTTTATATGAAGAACAAATTTTCGATAAGACACATAAATAGACTCTATTTTAAAGTCCCTCCAACAGTTAAATTTCTTACTTTAAGGCTTGGTTGACCTACTCCTACAGGAACACTTTGACCTTCTTTGCCACAAGTTCCAATACCATCATCTAATTCTAAGTTGTTTGCCACCATTGTTACTTCTTTAAGGATCTCAGGTCCATTGCCTATTAGTGTGGCACCTTTAAGTGGCTTACCAATTTTACCATTTTCGATTTCATAGGCTTCAGATGCGCTAAAAACAAACTTTCCTGAAGTTATGTCAACTTGCCCACCACTAAACTGCGTTGCATAGATCCCTTTTTTTGTAGATTTTATAAGTTCATCGTGTTCATATTTTCCATTGAGCATATAAGTATTGGTCATTCTTGGCATTGGTAAGTGAGAGTAACTTTGACGTCTGCCATTACCTGTTGAGTTTTGACTCATAAGCCTTGCATTTAGTCTGTCATGCATAAATCCTTTCAAAACACCGTTCTCAATAAGTGTGGTGCATTCCGAGGGAGTACCCTCGTCATCAATTGTTATTGAACCTCTTCTGTCGTCAATTGTTCCATCATCTACAACTGATATTTGCTCTGAAGCAACTTTTTGACCGACAAGATCATAAAAAGCTGATGTTTTTTTTCTGTTAAAGTCACCTTCCAATCCATGACCAATGGCTTCGTGTAACAAAATTCCTGGCCAACCAGAACCCAAAATCACAGTCTGCTCACCAGCTGGTGTTTCTTTGGCTGAATGCTTTACCAAAGCCTGTTCATAGGCTCTGTTTACCCCGTTCTTCCAGTTAATATCTTTTAACAAATTTTCGTATAAGTATCTTCCTCCCATACCAAAAGAACCGCTTTCAATCTTTCCATTTTTCTCGATAGAGATATTTATGTTCATCCTTACAAGTGGACGAGAATCATAAAATATATCTCCATTTTTGGTTATAATTTCTATATTCTGATAATTACCATTTAGGCTGACAGAAACTTCTTTTACAGCTAAATCTATCTTTCTAGCATACTTGTTGATTTTCTCTAAAAAATTAATTTTTTTGGCTAAAGAAATTGAATTGATCGGATTTTCGTTTGTATATAATGATTTATTACTTTTTAGGCTTATTGGTATTGGGTTAGAACCTTGAACAAAATGATTCTTGGATGATTTTAAAAATTTTACTGCAGTATTTATTGATTCTTCGTTCAAATCTGAATTATGTGTGAAGCAAACTGAATCGTCATAAACAGCTCTCAATCCAAAACCTCTATCTTGGTCGTAACTAGCATTTTTGATTTTGTTATCGTCGAATAATATATTTTCCGAAAAAACTTCTTCAACGAATAATTCTCCATCATCATAATCTCCCAAAAGTTGATCTACTTGTGATTCAACTTTTTTTTCATCCCAACTTTTTTTTATTCTTTTCATGAGCCAGAGTGCCTAAATCCTATATTGAGTATAATATTGTATAGATTAAATTGTTATTTAGAATTATATAATTAATGTTTATTAATATTAAATGAATATTTATTTGTTTTTTTTTAAATCATCATTATATTTAACGTAATTAATTGTATAATACGTTTTATGAATTTATTTATCTTTACCATATTTTTTGTCTCTGCACTATTTGCCAGCGATTTAATTGCTAAAGGTCAACCTACAGAATGGCAAATTGGGTTTCAAGAAGCCGGGTCTCCCTTAATGCAACAATTAATTGATTTTCACGATTTTGTTTTTTGGATTATTACTGCTATTACAATTTTTGTATTTTTACTTTTAGCATACGTATGTGTTAAATTTAGTTCCAAAAATAATAAAAAACCCTCGACGACTACCCACAACTCACTTCTTGAGGTTGCATGGACATTGATACCAGTTGTAATCTTAGTTGTAATCGCGATCCCATCATTTAGGTTATTGTATAACCAGAATGATTTTACTAACATAGATATGACAATTAAAGCAACCGGTTACACATGGTATTGGGGATATGAATATCCAGATCACGATGGCCTAGCCTTTGATTCTATTATGTTACAAGATGACGAATTGGAAGAAGGTCAGCCCAGACTTCTTTCAACTGATTATCAACTAGTTGTTCCTGTAAACACAAATGTAAAGATGCAAATTACTAGCGATCCTTCAGGCGTTATACATTCTTGGGCTGTGCCTTCTTTAGGGGTAAAAATGGACGCTATTCCAGGAAGATTGAATGAAACATATTTTAATATTAAAGAACCTGGAATGTACTATGGTCAGTGTTCTGAACTTTGTGGAATAGGTCACGGATTCATGCCTATTTCAATAAAAGCTGTAACCGCTGATGAATTCGCTGTTTGGCTCGACGAAGCTAAAGAGGAATTTGCTGAAAATAACACTAATGAATTAGTATTAAACAAGGAGAAATAATTATGTCAGACCACGCACCATCTTTCTTTAAAAGGTATTTTTTTTCAACTAATCATAAAGATATTGGCGTTTTATATCTTGTATTCGCAATAATTGCTGGTCTTATAGGTGGAATTTTTTCTCTTTTAATAAGGATGGAACTTGCTGAGCCTGGAATGCAAATCTTAGGTGATGATTATCAGCAATACAACGTTTGGATTACAGCGCATGGTCTGCTGATGATATTCTTTATGATAATGCCAGCTATGGTTGGTGGTTTTGGAAATTACTTTGTGCCATTACTGATTGGAGCTCCAGATATGGCTTTCCCAAGAATGAACAACCTAAGTTTTTGGTTGCTTCCCCCCTCCATAATATTATTGATTGGCTCTGCATTCGTCGGTGATGGGGCTGGTCCAGGTTGGACTCTTTATGCGCCGTTATCAACTACGGGGCATGGTGGCCCAGCTGTTGATATGGCCATCTTATCAATGCATTTAGCTGGAGCGTCTTCAATTTTGGGTGCTATTAACTTTATCACAACAATCTTTAACATGCGTGCTCCTGGCATGACCATGCATAAAATGCCTTTATTTGTGTGGTCAATATTAATCACTGCATTTCTTCTTCTTTTATCATTACCAGTTCTTGCTGGAGCGATAACGATGATGCTTACCGATAGAAATTTTGGAACAGCCTTTTTTAATGCAGAAATGGGTGGAGATCCTGTTTTGTTTCAGCATCTTTTTTGGTTTTTTGGACATCCGGAAGTTTACATTTTAATACTGCCAGGATTTGGTATAATCAGCCACGTGGTTTCAACATTCTCAAAGAAGCCAATTTTTGGCTATCTTGGCATGGCTTATGCTATGGCGGCAATAGGCGTAGTTGGTTTTGTTGTGTGGGCTCACCACATGTACACAACAGGTTTGGACGTTGACACAAGAGCCTACTTTCTTGCTGCTACAATGGTAATAGCTGTTCCAACAGGAATAAAAATCTTTAGTTGGATAGCGACTATGTGGGGCGGATCAATAGAATTTAAAACCCCAATGCTATTTGCAATTGCAATGATATTTTTGTTTACACTTGGTGGAGTAACTGGAGTTGTGTTAGCTAACACTGGAATTGATGTTGCTCTTCATGACACTTACTATGTGGTTGCACACTTTCATTATGTAATGTCTATGGGGGCTTTATTCTCTATTTATTCAGGTTTCTATTATTGGTTTAGCAAAATGTCTGGAATTGAATATAGTGAAATTTTAGGAAAAATACATTTTTGGCTAACCTTCATAGGAGTTAACATTACTTTCTTTCCTATGCACTTTTCTGGCCTAGCTGGTATGCCTAGAAGAATACCAGACTATCCGGACGCATTTGCTGGATGGAACTATGTTTCGAGTATAGGGGCATACATCTCAGTGTTTGCTGCATTCTTTTTTGTCTTTGTCATTATCGAGGCTTTCATGAGATCAAGGAAAGCTCAAAAAAATCCTTGGGGTAAAGGCGCAACAACTTATGAATGGCAATTAAGTTCTCCTCCTCCATTTCACTCTTTTGACGATCTTCCAAAGGTGAAGTAGTTTGAATATTTTTCAAGCTGAGGGACATTTTGAATTCAAAATTGGCTAAATATCAGAATCAAAGTCTTCATGATTCAAGCAGTTCTGTTGGCGACTACATATCCCTTCTTAAACCAAGAGTAATGGCACTTGCAGTTTTTTCATCTATATGTGGAATAATCCTTGCTCCTGTGTCAATTCATCCTTTCTTCTTTTTTATTTCAATTTTATGTATATCTGTTGGAGCTGGAGCTTCAGGAGCAATCAACATGTGGTACGATAAAGACATAGACTCACTTATGGAAAGAACAAAGAAAAGAGCAGTTCCACAGGGTAAGATAGAACCACTCGATGCATTAGGCTTTGGTGTTGTGCTCTCACTCATAGCCATCATTCTATTAGGATTGTCAGTCAATTATAAAGCAGCTCTTCTTCTGGCCTTCTCAATTCTCTTTTACGTTTGTATATATACAATTTGGTTGAAAAGGAGAACCCCTCAAAACATTGTTATAGGAGGAGCATCAGGTGCATTTCCACCAGTTATTGGCTGGGCTTGTTCAACTGGAGATGTTAGTTTATTTCCAACATTATTATTTTGCATTATTTTTTTTTGGACCCCTCCTCATTTTTGGGCTTTAGCGCTATACAAAGATATTGAGTATTCAAAAGCTAATGTTCCGATGTTACCAGTCGTAAAAGGTCAGAGGGAAACTAAAAAACAAATTCTAATTTATTCATTTGTGCTCTTTTTTGTTTCTTTATTACCTTTTTATTTTGAGTTTTCTGGATATATGTATGCAATTTGCGCAATACTTTTAAACCTATATTTTTGTTACTTATCTTTTTCATTGTTTAAGAGTGAGGATAGTAAAAATTCTTTTTATGCACCTAAACTTTTTAAATTTTCTATAATTTATTTATATTTAATATTTTCGTCATTGGTAATAGACTCCTTGATATAATAGAATGAAAAATAATAAAAAAAACATAGCATTAGGACTAGCGTTGTTTTTTTTAGCAACTATATTTTATATTGTTACCGTATTTAAGTTTTAACATGCAGATGAGAACTGAAAAAAAGAAAATTAATCAAGCTGTAATGCTTACCATCTTTGCGTTAGGTATGTTGTTAATGAGCTATGCAGCAGTCCCTTTATATAAGTTATTTTGTCAAGTTACTGGTTATGGTGGGACTCCTCAAATATCTGAAACAAATAAATATAATTCAATTTCACAAAGCATAAGCGTCAGATTTGATTCATCGATTGAAAAAAATTCAATTATTTCGTTTAAGCCAGAAAAAAGAACAATGAAAGTTCAAATTGGAGAAAACAATCTAGCATTTTTTAAAACGGTCAATAAATCAGATAAGAAAATATCAACTATGTCAGTTTTTAATGTTACACCGCTACAAGCCGGAAAATATTTCAATAAAATAGAGTGTTTTTGTTTTGAGGAACAAATTATCTCTCCTATGCAGGAGGTGAGTATGCCTGTTTCTTTTTTTATTGACCCTGCTATTAAAGATGATAAATTTATTAATGATTTAAAGGAAATAACATTGTCCTACACAATGTATGTAAGATAACGAATGAGCGCCAATCAAAAACATCCATATCATTTAGTAGACCCAAGCCCATGGCCTTTAGTTACTGGTTTCTCAGCCCTTTTAATGGCAATCGGTTTTATTTTATTTATGCACGATGACAAATCTTTAATTTTTATAATTGGTACAATTGCGGTTGTTCTATCTAGCTTTTTCTGGTGGCGCGATGTTGTAACAGAATCTGAGGGTGGAATTCACCATAATAAAGTAGTGCAGATTGGACTTAGATACGGAATGATTTTATTTATCATGTCCGAAGTTATGTTCTTCGCTGCTTGGTTTTGGGCATTCTTTGATGTGGCCTTTTATCCTGGCTCCGAAAGCCCTGAGTTAATAGGTAGAATAGAATCCATGGAAGGTGTTTTCCCTCCAAATGATATCGAACTTATCCCTCCTTTTGGAATTCCTCTACTAAATACTTTTATCCTTTTAGCTTCTGGTGGCACTGTTACTTGGGCGCATCATGCGCTAAGAGCTAACGACAGAAAAAATTTTCTATTATTTCTCTTATTGACTGTTATTTTAGGTATAGTTTTTACTGGATTTCAAGCCTACGAATACCAACATGCTAACTTTACAATTGAGGATGGAATTTATCCATCAACATTCTATATGGCGACAGGGTTTCATGGTTTTCACGTTATTGTAGGTACCATATTCTTGATAGTATGCTACATCAGAGCTCTATCAGGTCATTTTAAGCCAAACAAACATCTTGGTTTTGAATTTGCGGCATGGTACTGGCACTTCGTTGATGTAGTTTGGTTGTTCCTTTTTACTTTTGTTTATTGGTGGGCTTCAATTTAGCCAATAATGCAATTTAAATTTAATTCAAAAACTTATTCTTTTAAACCTAAGATTATTCCTTTGGTGGCTTTCATGTCAGCTCTCATGGTGCTCGTAATGCTCTCTGCTTGGCAATTCAAGCGATTAGTTTGGAAAGAGAATTTAATCTCTCAAAGGATAAACAGTTTTGAATTAGATCCAGTTGATTTTAAAACAATTAATAATCCAGAGGAAAATGAATTCAGGAAAGTTAAAATAAAAGGTAAACTTCTTAATGAATACGAAATGTATATGCCTGCTCTAAGTAAGAGAGGAAATAATGGTTTTCACATATTAGTTCCTTTAAAAACAAACGATGGTAAATATATAATTTTTGATACGGGTTGGATTCCGCTTGCAATAAAAGATAAAAATAAAAGATTAGAAAATATTTTTAATGATATACAAAACTTTGAAGCTGTAATTAGAACCTCAGGAAGGAAAGGTTATTTTCAGCCTGAAAATGATATAAAAAGTAATACTTGGTTTTTTGTTGAACCTAGTTTAATGACAAATTATACGGGACTAAATCTTGATGATAAATTTTATCTAGAAGCTACTAACAACGGACCAAATGGATTTCCATTAGGAAATCAGACAAGAATTTATTTAAGAAATAATCATCTTCAGTATGCTCTAACATGGATGATGATTGCATTTGGTTTGGTTGGTGTTTTCGTTGCAGCAAACTTAAAAAAAAATTAATAACTATGCTTTACTCGTCAACAAGAGGTGAAGATAAAAATAGAAGTTTTACTGATGTTTTATTGAATGGTCTGGCCAGTGATGGAGGATTATATGTCCCAAATAAAATTCCATGCTTCAATGAAAGCAAACTAAAATCTTTGAGCAAATTAAATTACCCAGAACTTGCTTTCGAAATAACAAAGAGATTCTTGTCTAAAGATATCCCTGAAAAGGAATATAGAAAAATTTGTCTAAAAACTTACAAAAATGCATTTGGCAAAGATGTAATTTCAATTACAAAGCTGAACGATAAGGAGTATATATCTAATCTATTTCATGGACCAACTTTTGCCTTTAAGGATTTTGCCCTTCAACTTTTAGGAAATATTTACGAATATATATTAAAAAAAAAAAAAATTAATCTAACAATAATTGGGGCTACCTCTGGTGATACAGGTTCAGCAGCAATTAATGGTTGTTCAAAGTCAAGTAAAATTAGAATGTTCATTCTTTTTCCAAAGGGAAAAGTGAGTGAAGTTCAAAGAAAACAGATGACAACTTTTATAAAATCTAATGTTTCAAATATTGCTGTTAAGGGAGATTTTGATGACTGCCAAAAACTAATTAAAGATTTTTTTAAATTTAATAACAAAACAAAAAAATTGAATCTTGCTGCTGTGAATTCGATTAATTGGGTAAGAATAATGGGTCAAATTGTATATTATTTTTGGAGTTATTTTAGGGTAAATAAAAACCTTAATCCATTAAGTTTTGTTGTTCCAACCGGTAATTTTGGAAATGCATATGCAGGTTATATATCAAAGAAAATGGGTCTACCTATTGATAAATTAGTTGTAAGTTCAAATAAAAATGACATTTTGACAAGATTTTTTAAAACTGGAAAGATGTCTATTAAAGAAACACAGAAATCTCTAAGTCCGAGTATGGATATTCAAGTTTCAAGTAATTTTGAAAGATTATTATATGATTATTATAGTGAAGGAAAAATTATTAAAAAAATCTTCTTAGAACTAGAGTCTACTGGAAAATTTAAAATCCCAAAAGATAAATTAGAAAAAATAAAATTGATTTTTGAATCCGGAAAACTTGATGATGTACAAACTATCAAAACAATTAAATTTTTTAAAGAAAAGTATGATATAATAATTGATCCCCACACAGCAGTAGGTTGTTCTGTTGGTAAGAAAAAATTATCAAAATCAAAGAAAAGAGTTTATCTAGCAACAGCACACTATGCAAAATTCCTAGGTACAGTTAAGAAATCAATTAATGATGATATAGATTATCCTCAGAAACTTATGGATTTATTCAATAAACAGGAAAAATTTTACACAATTGAGAACGACCTAAATAAATTTAAGGAGTTGGTTACGAAAAAAAATAACAATCATGCATTTCCTGAGTGACTTGAGAATTTTTTGAAATCTATTCCTATCTTTTTAAGAGCATTTTTCCATTTTTTTTCTGAATCTATATCAAATAATAAGTCCAGTTCTTCACTAAGGTTAATCCAACTATTCTGTTTAATTTCATCTTCAAGCTGTCCAGGCCCCCAACCAGAGTAACCAAGTGAAATAAAGTATTTTTTTGGTCCTTTGTTTCTAGCTATGTCAGTGATTATTTCTGTTGAGCAAGTTAAGTTTACATCTTTGGTAACTTTTAGTGTGTGCTGACTTTTATAGTCTTGTGAATGAAGAATAAAACCATTATTTTGATTTAGAGGTCCTCCAATATGGAATAGAAAATCCATATCAAGGTTATCTTTTACATCATGGATTTTTAACTTTTTGAATAGTTCTGCACCTTTTATACTCATTATCTTATAATTAAGAACAATTCCTAAAGCACCATCCTTGTTATGGTGTGTTAGATAAATTATACTTTTAGAAAAAAATATGTCATTGAGCTGCGGAAGTGCACAAATTATATTTCCCTTTAAATAAAACCGTTTCATATATAAATTATTACAGATAATTTTTTTTAATTCAATTTATTAAGAATAATGTTTTTACTTTTTATTTACTTTATTTTGATTTTTTATACTGGAACTTCATCTGCACTTGAATTTGTCTCCAAAGAAAATCCTGCTAATTTAGAAATAATACCTCAAAAAGGTTCCTTCGTAATAGATGAAGAACATTTTTTTGGAATTAAATTAAAATTAGCAAAAGGGTGGAAAACTTACTGGAAGAATCCTGGAGATTCTGGTGCTCCGTTAAACCTTGAATTAGAAAAAAATGATGGAAGCCAAAAATTTGAGATTCTTTATCCATTTCCAAAAAAATTTACGGAAAAAGGACTGAGAACTATTGGTTATGAAGAAAAAATAATCTTTCCAGTAAGGTTTAATCCCGAAGATTTAAATTCATCTAAACAGAAAATTAAAATCGACTACTTAGTTTGTAAAGATATCTGTATTCCAGTTACTTCGAGTAAAGTATTAGAGTTGGGAAGTGAGAAAGTAGAATCCTCAAAAGAATTTATCCAAAGTTTTGAAACAGTACCCAAAAAACAAAGTAAGATTTTCACTATAAATCAATTTGATATTTCAGAAAAAGATGGCTTGGTAATTAAAATTACAAATCAAAACAAGAAAGACGAACTAAAAGTTTTTGGTTTTTCTGAAGAAACAAATATTAAAGTTGACGAAAATTTCAAAAGATCCAGGTCACTTTATAAAATAATATCAGATCAAGATATAGAAAGCTTAAAAAAACCTCTACATATTTCTATTTCGGATGGAAATGCATTTGAGGAGATTGTTTTCTGGCCAAAAAATTCGAATAAACAAAGCTTATTTTATTTTATTACGTTAGCAATATTAGGGGGTATAATCTTAAATTTTATGCCTTGTGTGCTTCCAGTGCTGTCTTTAAAGCTTTATCATTTTTCATCAATTCAAAACTCTAATCCCAAAAAAATACGCTCTAACTGTTTTTATATTATTCTCGGAATTTTCTTTTCATTCTTATGTTTAGCTTTATCAGTAATATTTTTTAAACTTTTTGGAGAAACCGTAGGTTGGGGATTTCAATTTCAAAACACGTACTTTCTTTTTATTATTACCTTTATTATTTTTCTTTTTAGTCTTAATCTTTTAGGTTTTTTTGAAATTATTTTACCTAATTCGTTAAACAATAAGATTAATAAATTTTTAGGATCAAAGGGTGAGATAAATCAGTTCTTATCTGGAGCATTCGCCACTTTATTAGCTACTCCATGCAGCGCACCTTTTCTTGGGACAGCGGTAGGATTTTCAATGTTAGCAGCGAATTTTGAAGTAATAATTATTTTTTTGAGCATCTCTTTTGGTTTTTCGGTTCCCTATTTTCTATGTTTTATTTTTCCAAATATTATAAACTTTTTCCCCAAGCCCGGAAATTGGATGATAAACTTCAAATATTTTTTAGGTTTTTTGCTTTTTTTGTCAGCAATCTGGATGATGACTTTGATAAAGATTGATGAAAAGCTTATTTTTTTGTTCTCTACTGTTATTCTTTATTTTTCTTATATTAGAGGAAAGAATACTTTTAAAAAATTAATATTCTTCTCTTTTTTGATATCAAGTATTTATATTTTACTTAACAATAAATATAGTAATGAAAAAATCTTGTGGCATGATTTTGATAAAGAATTTTTGGAAAAAAATTTAAAAAATGATGAGTTCATTATAGTTGATGTTACAGCTGACTGGTGTGTTACATGTCAGGTTAACAAAATTACAACTTTCAGTTCTAATAAATTCTTAAACTTTACAAGAAAAAATAATATTGTGACAATTAGGGCTGATTGGACTCAAAAAGATACCAAGATTCTTGAATATATTAAAAATTTTGGAAGATTTGGTATTCCTGTAAATGTAATTTATGGACCAGATAATAAAGATGGAATTCTGTTGCCAGAAATAATATCTAACGATATTGTAGTGAGTGAATTTTTTAAAGTAGGTGTAAAATGACAATTAATGTAGATGATATTTTTCCTGAAAATAATTTTTTTCAAATGACAGAGTCTGGTCCCCAGATCATTAAGTCTTCAGAGCTTTTTGGTGATAAAAAGGTGTTGTTAGTTGGTGTGCCTGGAGCATTTACTCCGACTTGTAGTGAAGAACATCTGCCGGGCTATGCTAAATCAATGGAGGCTTTTAAACAAAAAGGCGTTGACAAAGTTATCTTTGTTACCCCAAACGATCCATTTGTGGTCAAGTCTTGGAGTAAAGGATTCGAGGAAAGTGGTATTGAGTTTATTTCAGATGGAAATGGCGAATTCAGAAAAAAAAGTGGATTTGAAATAGATCTATCTAGTGCTGGTCTAGGAAAAAGATTCACAAGATTTGCAATTTTAGTAGAGAATGGGATAGTGAAGAAAATTTTCAATGAAGGAAGTCCTGGTCTTAATATTAGTAAGGCTGAAAATGTATTAACTGAGATCTAATTTTAGTGCTTCATTTCTTGCCAGTTTGTCGACAACCTCATTATTGGTATCCCCGCTGTGTCCTTTAACCCAATTCCACTGAATATTAAAATCTTGGATTAATGTATCTAATTCGATCCACAAATCTTTATTTTTTACTTCCTTTTTATTTGATCCAATCCATTTTGATTTCTTCCAATTGACTATCCAAGTATTTATCCCATTAATCACATATTTACTATCCGTGTATAAAGCTAAGGTGCTTTTAATTGGAATAGACTTTAAAGCTTGAATTACTGCTGTCAATTCCATCCTATTATTAGTTGTGTAAGATTCACCACCAAATTTTTTTTCTTTCGATTGATTTGTAGATATAATTAAAACTGCCCATCCTCCTGGTCCAGGATTGCGCAAACATGCACCATCTGTATAAATTTTATAATCTAAATTGTTCAAAACAGAGTTCTTGTGGTTTATTAATATGAAAATACAAAATTTTAAAAAATTCCATTGGATCTTTTTTATTTAGAAATTTATTTTCAATACTATTAATTTGGTCATGGATTCTTGTAAATAGAAATCTCAGGGAGGCTCCCCTAAGAAGCACATTGAATTTATCTTTTTCTAATTTCTCTAATTTTCTGATGGACTGATAACCTGAGATTAAACTGATAAAAAATTTTTTATTAAATTTTTTATCCTTAAAACACCATGCGTTTACCGTTATTGCAAGATCATAAGAAAAAAAATCATTGCAGGAAAAATAAAAGTCAAGAAATCCAGATATTTTATTATCTTTAAAAAAAACATTATCAGGAAATAAATCAGCATGAATGATTCCTTTTGGAAGATTATCTGGCCAATTAAGAGATATAAAATCTATTTCTTTTCTTATAATTTCAAAGCAATTAGGGATCACATCATTTAATTTATTTTTATTATTTATAAAAAATTGTTGCCAAAATTCTTTGGAAAATTTATTTACAGAATACAATTTATTATTCTTATTTGCTAAATGGAAATTAGCCAATTTTTTACCAATATCAAAACAATTTTCTACTGACCATTCATTTTTTGAACTACCTTCTAAAAATAGAAAAATAGACATTTTTTTATTTTTTATTTTACTTACATATTTACCATTTTTGTTTTTTAATGGAACTGGACATTCAATTCCACTAGTGTTTGAGTTACGCATAATTTCAAAAAAAAAAGGAATCTGAGATGTGTCTACTCTTTTTTCGAAGATAGTTATAATATATTTATTTGTTGTTGTTACTAATAGATAGTTTGTATTTTCAATACCTTCTTTTATACCTTTGAAGTCTTTCAATTGTCCTAGGTTATAATTTTCTAAAATTTGATTTATATTGGCTTTGGATAATTCTGTGTGTACAGCCATTTTAAATTAAAATAGTTGTTTAGGAATATTTTTTAAAGAATCATCAATTAAATCTTCATTGAATTTTTTTGATAAGTTATTTTTGATTCTAAATTCTGTATATTTAATCACATTTTCAATTATTTCATTTTTTAATTCGTCTTTTAATTTACTCTCCATTTGAGATGATAACTGACTGTAATTATTTATTTTCCTTAGCATATTTTGTTCGATTTCCTTATCTAATTGAAACTTAATATTTTTGATTTCATTTTTTGTTTCATCTTCTATTCTTTTGATCAATTTAATATTTTCTTTTTGCTTATCTAACTGTAACTTGAACATTTTTTCAGCTTCCAATTTTAATGTCTTAGATTCATTGATACTTTTTTTTAATTCCTCTATTTTATTTTCTAACCCTACTGAGAACTGATTTAGTAAAGGTTTAAATACTAAAATTACAAACAAAATAAAGGATATTGCAACCCATAAAGTAGAATTGTCCAAGAAATTAAAATTCATTATTTTTCCCCAATAATTTTTTGAAATTCATTTATGTTTCCTTTTTTTTTGTCTTTCATAATTTTTTCATACAAAATATCTGAAAGTTTGACACAAATTGAAGGTAAATTAGAGGTTATAGAGTCTCGATTTTTATTTATGTCTATATCTAATTGAACTTTCTTTTCTTCAAACTCTTCATTAATTTCTGCAACTCTTTTACTTAATTTTATTTTATTTTCTTCTAAAGCTTTATTCAATTCAGAGGATTGTCGATTTTTTGCATTATTAAAATCTTTCTCCATTTCATCAATTATCAAATTAATTGAGTCATTTATTTTCTTTGCTTCATTTAGGTAATTGTTTATTGTTTCATCTCTTTCCTTTCTGATTTTCAATATTTTTGGAAGAAAGAAGTAATGTATAACTGAAAATAAAAAAACAAATAAAAGTGTAAGCCAAAAGATTTGAGAAAAAAATGACTCGGGATTTAGCTGAGGCATCCCACCCTTACCGTCAGCTGCTCTTGTGATTTCTGCAAAAAAAATCACAGATAAGAAGGCACATCTAGCCATTAAAAAACAAAAAGTAGAAGCAGCGCTATGATTAATGCAAATAATGCAAGAGCCTCAACTAGAGCAAAGCCTAGCATTGTCATCGTAAAAACATGTTCTCTAGCCTCTGGGTTTCTACCCACTGCTGATATAAATGCGGCAAAAATAGAGCCTATTCCAATTCCTGAACCAATAACACCCAAGACCGCTATACCAGCTCCCAAAAGTTTTGCAGATTCCATATCCATAATTATTTCTCCTTGATAGTTAAATTTTAATGTAAATGTATTGCATCATTAATATATAAACAAGTTAATATTGCAAATACATATGCTTGAAGAAATGCAATGACAATTTCTAAACCAGTCAAGGCAATTAAAAATGCCAAAGGCAAAATTCCTCCTATTATAAAGCTGTTAGCTCCTAGTACAAAAACAAAGCTACCAATCACTTTTAGTAGAGTGTGTCCAGCCATCATATTTGCGAACAGTCTTACCGATAGACTTATTGGCCTTGATAGATAGGATATTATCTCAATTGGAACCAACAATATTAACATAGGCTTAGGTACTCCAGAGGGCGCAAAAAATTGTATAAATTTTAATAGCCCATGTCTATAAATTGCTATAAATGTGACAGCAAGAAATATAAAGAATGCAATGGAAAAAGTAACAATAATATGACTTGTCCACGTAAAACTAAATGGAAGCATTCCTAATAAATTACCAATTAGAATAAATAGGAAGAGTGTAAATATGAAAGAAAAGTATTTCATGCCCTCTTTCCCAATATTATCGTTAATCATACTTGAAATAAATTCGAATGTGCTTTCTACCAAAGTTTGAGATTTTGAAGGTATAATATTTAAGTTTTTTATTCCTAAATATAAAAACAATGAGATTGCTATAACGGTGAACGTCATTGCTAGAGAGGAATTTGTAAATGAGATATCATAACCGTAGAGATCCAATTCAATTATTTTTTTTATCTCAAATTGAGCTAAAGGGCTTGCCAAGAAAATCTCCTTACATTTGATTAAGATTTTTAACAGATTTATATAGGGAATAAAAACCTGTAATAATTCCTAATACCAAAAAAATTAAAAAAAATATAGGTTTAGTTGAAAAAAATTTATCCAGTCCTAAGCCGATAATGGACCCTGTAATTATCGCAGCTACTAAATCAATAGAGATTTTGATTCCTAAACTGTATCCTGATTTATTTTCTCTTTGACTGGCTTTGATTGTTTTAATTTTTTTATTTATTTTTTTTCTACATTTATCTGACATCAAACAGCTTCTTTAAAATTGATTTTTTCAAAGTCAACAGAAACAATATCTGAAATACCCTTTTGAGCCATTGTTATACCGTAAACTCTGTCGATTGAAGTCATGGTTACCTTGTGATGAGTAATAATTAAAAACCTGGTTTTAGTCTCTTTTTTGAGTTCAAGAAGTAAATTGCAAAATTTCTCAACGTTTGGTTCATCAAGAGCTGCGTCGACTTCATCAAGAATACATATTGGAGAGGGATTTATCAAAAAGATTGAAAAAATTAACGAAATGGCTGTTAAAGCTTTTTCACCTCCAGATAAAAGACTTATAGACGATAATTTTTTGCCAGGAGGTCTTGCATAAATTTCTATACCTGTATGAAGTGGATCTTCTGATTTTAATAATTCAAGTCTCGCCTCTCCACCGTTAAAAAGTTTTTTAAATAGGTCTGAAAAGTTGCTATTTACTTCCTCGTAGGCTTTTAGTAGTCTATTTTTCCCTTCTCTATTTATTTTATTGATAGCTATTCTCAGTTTTTCAATTGCTTCAGATAAATCGTACTTTTCTAATTCTAATTCCTCTATCGATTTATTAATTATATTTTCTTCGATTTTAGCTCTTAAATTTACTGGACCCATTTGCTCTCTTTGAAAAATTAATTTATCTAATTGAGTTTTAACTTCATTATAATTTTTCTCTTCTTTATTATTTTGCTCCATATCTTCCTCAATTTTTTCAGGCTGCATTTTTGATCTTTGAAAGATAAGATTTCTTAATTCACTGTCTTTGGATTTCAAATTTTCTAGATTACTATCAATTCTTGTTTTTTCATTTATTTTGAATTCTCTATCACTATTTAAATTATTTATCATTTTGTCAGTCTCATTCAAAATATCGTTAACTTGTTTTTCATAATCTTGATTTATTGAAATTTTTTTTTCAACTTCATTTATTATTCCCTGAAAATGATTTATTTTGCTTTTAATTGATTGAGGTAACTTATTAAGATTTTTGTCTTCATTTATGTAATTAATTTCTCTTGCTCTGAGAGTCTCAATTTGTTTTTTACATTCTGAAAGCCGGACTTCTGTTTTTTTTAAATCATTTTTTGAGTAAGTTTCATCTAATTCATCTTTCATTATTTGCTCTTTTATTAAATTAATTTCATTTCTGTTTTTATCAATTTTTAAATCTAAGTCCTCGATATTTTTTTGCACCTCATCTTTTTCCTTTTTTGAATTTTCATTTTTATTTGAAGAAATTTCTTTTTTTTTTAAAATGTTTAATTCATCAGTGGTTGCATTATATTCTTGCTGCAGATTTGTAATTTTTTCTTTTTGATCCTCTATATTAAACTTCATAATTGAAAGTTTTTCTTTTAAAGTAGATAATTCAGATTGAGACGAATCAGATTCTTTATAAACTCTCTCTAAACTTTTATTTTCATCAATTAAAACTTTATTATAATTGGATTGTTTTTTCTGAAGATTTAACCTTTTGTTTTGGAGATTATCTAAACTCAAATCATATTTATTTTTTTCACTTATAAGTTTTTTGATTTTTAGTTGTGCATCAATTAATTTTTTTTTTTGAAGGTTATCTTCAGATATAAGTCCATCCCATCTCCATATACATCCTTCTTTATCTACTAAACATTGACCAATTTTTAAGTTTTTTTGGTTTTCTAAGGCGGATTCTCTATCTTTAATGAATCCTATTTGAGACAATATGAGATTCAACTCTTTTGGTCCCTCAACATATTTAGAAAGACTATTTTCAACTTCATTAATATTTCCTTTTCTGACATTGACCCATCTTTTAGGATGATTATAAAGAGTCGCATCTAGTTCGTTTGTTAATGCTGCATAAACTGCATTCTCAAAACCTTTTTTAATTTTTATTAGATTAACAATTGAATCATTTGATAGCCCAGCATTATTCGTAAGTAAATTAAGAGTCTTTAATTCTGTATCAATCTGAGTAAGTCTTGTAGAGGAAATTTCAATTTCGTTTGTTAACCTCTTTACCTCAATTGTCATTTTGTTATTCTCTAAATTTGCTTCACCTATAATTTTTTTTTTTTGAGTTATTCGATCATGAAGTTTTTTAATATTATCTTCAAATGTTAGACTTAATTTCTTTTTTGAATAATAGTCTTTTTCTTGTAATGAGATAATTTTAGAAATTTCGAGAATATTCTGTTTAAGTTCATTAGACTTTTTCTCAAGTATTTCTCTATTCTCTTTTAAGTTATCTGACTTAAATTCCTCGCCAAGACTTAGTTGCATTTCATTTACATAAATTGTTTCTAAACGTTTCAATTCGTTTTTTAAATCAAGCTCTTGATTCGTTAGTACTGCCAATTTCTTTTTTTTATCGTTCGTGTTGGATGGTTTTGATATTTTTTTATTAAGTTCACTTATATACTCCTCTAATTTTTCATATCTTGCCTTTTCTAATTCTTTGTCATTTTTAATTGTTTGAAGGAACCTTCTAACTTCTTCTTTTTTATTATTTATTCCTTCGAGTTGATTTTTGTATTTATTTATTTCACCACTTAGAGAAAAAAACTCTTGATTTAAGGCTTCTTTATTTTTGTTATTATTTACTATTTTCTCTTTCTGAATTTCTCTTTTTTTCTCACACACTGATAATTTATTCATTATTACTTTAATTTTTTCTAATAAATTTATCTTATCATTTTCAATTTTTTTAATTTCGTTTAAATTACTTTTCCACTGAGTAAAGACAATTATTGATTGACAATATTTAATATCCTCAGATATTTTTTCGTACTTCTCTGCTTGTCTTGCTTGTCTTGATAAGTCTCTTTTCTGATCGTTTAAATTGTTTAAATTAATATCAATTTTCTCGAGATTGTCTTCAGTGGCTTGTAATTTCAGTTCAGATTCATGTCTACGAGCTTGCAAACCTGATGTTCCAGCCGCGTCTTCTAGAATTATTTTTCTGTCTATGGGTTTGGAATTAATTATTTGGTCAATATTACCTTGACCTATTATAGAACTCGATCGTGGTCCACTACCTGAATCATAGAAAAGAAGACTTATATCTTTAGCTCGCACATCTTTGTTATTAATTTTATAAAATGATCCAACGCCTCTTTCAATTGTTCTAGTGATAAGAACTTTTTTTTCATTTGTTATATTATTTGGTAGTTCACCTGAGAAATTATCAAGTTCAATTGTTACTTCAGCAAAATTTTTTGCAGGTATATTTTGAGTACCATTAAAGATTACATCATCCATTGAACCAGATCTTAAACTTTTTGAGGAAGATTCACCCATAACCCACCTTATTGCTTCAAAGATATTTGATTTTCCACAACCATTGGGTCCAACAATTCCTGTGACTCCTTCTTCAATCAATAATTCTGTTGGGTGTGCAAATGATTTAAAGCCAGAAATTTTTAATTTATTTACTGTAAACAAAGTTTTTTTAATTTATTAAATTATCAAGTTTAAGTTTTAAAGCTTCATATGTTAAATCACCATCATATTTTTCTCCGTTTAAATAAATTGTAGGAGTTGCTTTAATATCAAACTTTTTAGTTGAGTTTAATCTGTTTTTTAATATTCCATCTTCTATTGATTTGTTTCCAACACAAACTTTGATTTCATCATTTTTAAGCCCCCCCAGTTTAGCAATCTTCAAAAGTGATTTAAAAGGATCTTGGGCGCTAGTCCAATCCTTTTGTTTTTTATATAAAACTTTTAGAAAACTAAAATATTTTTCGTTACCAGAGCATCTTGCTATAACAGACGCTTTCAAAGCATATTTATCTAATGGAAAGTCCTGATACGTAAAAAAAATTTTTCCATTGTCTATATAGTCTTTCTTAAGTAACGGAAATACTTCATTGTGGAATCTTGCACAATGTCCGCAAGTTAGAGAGGCAAATTCGACCATCTTGATTGGAGCAGTTTCATCTCCTATTGATTTTTTTTGCAAAGCTTCAATTGTGTCAACAATCCTTGCATATGGATTATTGATTGGTAAGATAATGGAAATTAAAAGTGCAAAGAATATTGAAAACTTAATTTTATTCATAATTCACTATACTTTTAACATAAATATTTAACATTGTAATGATTTTTTAAACTTAATATCGTCTATAATAATTGCTTTAAAAAATGAATTGATGCTCTCTTTTATTTCTGGTGCAGAATATGATAATTCTAATAAATTTTGATTTTGTGAGACAAGAACTAAAACATTTTTATTATTTATTTTTTTAATAGAAGATGCAAAGCACATTGAGCCAACTTTAGAATCAACAATTTTTTGCCAATTTAATTTTATTTCCAGGAGGATAGATCCATTTTGTTTTTTCAATGGACTTAAAACTTTTGGTAAAAGAGTTGATATTTTCACAGGATATTTATTATAATTTTTTATGCTCATGCAAAAACAATATCACATAGATAATAATTTTAAGAGTATGTGGCAAAAAAAAATTCTGGGGTGGTATTATATAAATAAAAGAACATTACCTTGGAGATTAAAAAAGAATCAGAATTTCTATAGAATATGGATTTCTGAGGTAATGCTTCAACAGACTCAAGTTTCAGTTGTTATTCCTTATTATAAGAAATTTATAACTAAATGGCCAACTTTAGAATTATTTTATAAAGCTGAATTGGAGGAAATACTTAAAATTTGGCAGGGAATGGGTTACTATAAAAGAGCTCAAAATTTATTTAAAGCTAAAGAACTATTAAAAAATAGACAAGAAAAGATAGTTATCAGTTCAAATGATTTAAAAAAATTACCAGGAGTAGGTGATTATATCAGTTGCGCAATATCTGCTATTTTAAAAGATGAACCATGTGCAGTTATAGATGGAAATATTAAAAGAGTCTTAATAAGAGTTTTTGGTTTAAAAAATAATGACAAACTTATAAAAAAACAAGTTAAAGAGATATCAAAAAAACTAACACCCCTATCGGAAAATGGAAATTATTGTCAATCTCTTATGGACTTGGCTAATTTAGTTTGTAAAGCTAAGAAACCGAATTGCCAGATTTGTCCAGTTTTTTATGTGTGTCAAACCAAAGGAAAGTTTGAATCAAAAAAAACAATTAAAAAGATTTGCAAAAAAATCTCTGTAGCATTTTATACTTATAACAAAGACTCAATTTTAATCGATAAAACAAACAATAATTTACTTCAGAGTCTTTATTGTTTTCCGTTAAGTGACTTTAGAGAAAATAAAGAAAACTTTATTGAAGAAGATTTCTTGAATAAAACTGTTAATGATTGGATGTCCAAAAATAATCTACAGATTCCTTATCAATATATCGGAGAGATTGTTCATAAATTTAGTCATTTTCAATTGAAAGTGCTGATAGTTAATATAAGATTAAAAAACAAATTTAAATTTAAGAATTATAAATGGTTAAAAAAAATAGAGCTTAGTGAAAAACCTGTTTCATCGCTAATGTTAAAAATAATGAAAAAAGTTGAATGCTAAAATTTCTTATATTTGTCATTATAATCTTTCTATTCAATTCAAATGTTAGTTCTGCTCAGGATAGTCTAGATAATAGCTTAAATGACCATGAAAAAGCTATAAAAGCAGTAAATGACGGTGAGATACTAACTTTAGATCAAATTTTAGAAAATATTTATAGAAATTTTGAAGGGAGAGTTATATCTATAAGTCTCAAGGACAATGAAAAAGGTTTATTTGGATGGGTTTACGATATCATGATTATTGATATTAATAATAATGTGAAGCAGATAAGAGTTGATGCAGGAACATCTACAGTTTTATCTGTTGTTTCAGGAGAATAATTTGAGGATTTTGTTGATTGAAGATGATCCAGACCTGAATAATCAAATAAAGAATTCATTGGAGGATAGTGGTTATTCTGTAGATATTGCTCTTGATGGTGAAGAGGGACATTTCCTTGGAGATACAGAACCTTATGATGCTGTTGTTTTAGATTTAGGTTTGCCTAAGATTGATGGAATAACTGTATTAGAAAAATGGAGAAAGGAAAAAAAAAATTTTCCGGTTCTTATACTAACAGCTCGAGATCAATGGAGTGATAAAGTTTCTGGTTTTGACGCTGGAGCAGACGATTATTTGGCTAAACCCTTTCAAATGGAGGAACTTCTTGCTCGATTGCGAGCGTTGATAAGGAGGTCTGCAGGTCACGCCTCATCTGATATTGAGTGTGGTCCTCTTAAAATAGACACCAAATCAAATAAAGTTTTTTTAAATGGAATGAAATTAAAATTGACTTCGCATGAATATAAAATAATCGAGTATTTTCTTCATCATCAAGATAAAGTTATAACAAGGACTGAATTAGTTGAACACATTTATGATCAAGATTTTGATAGAGATTCCAATACAATCGAGGTTTTTATTGGTAGATTAAGGAAAAAAATGGGAATCAATTTAATAAAAACTGAAAGAGGCTATGGCTATAGATTATCCTTAGATAAAGAATAAAATGAACTCTCTAGCGGTAAGACTCTTTTTCAGCGCAACAATTTGGATTTTTTTTACTCTTATTTCAGCCGGACTACTTCTGTCAGACTTAAATGAAAAAACAAACTTCGAAGCTTTTGATGATAGATTAAATCTTTTATTAGAGACACTAATTGGTGCTAGCAGAGTTGACTCCTCTGATGGAATTACAGTCGTTAGCACAATTGGTGATCCAAGATTTTTTCAACCTTACTCAGGTTGGTACTGGCAGGTAAATAATGGCACAGAAACTCTTGTACGATCAAGATCAATGTGGGATCAGGTTTTTACATCCGATAAAAGGTTAATTGGAGGGAGATCACAATTTATAAATAGTGTTGGGAAAGATTTACAAGAAGAAACATTTATCGAAACAAAAAAACTTCATATCATTGAGAGAAATATTTCCTTCCCAGGAATCAATAGCCCAATTACTTTCATAGTTTCTGGTGATACAGAGGAATACAAACAAAATATAAATAAATTTAATAAATTACTATCAATTATTCTGTTTATTCTTGGTATGGGTCTTATGATAGCAGTGTTTCTTCAAGTAAAATTTGGTCTACTTCCACTAAATAAAATTAAAGCTTCTTTATTTAAAGTAAGAAATGGTGATGAACAAAAATTAGTAGATCCTTACCCTTTGGAAGTTCAACCACTGGCTAGTGAAATAAATGAGCTTCTTGATCATAATTCAAAAATAATTGATAGAGCAAAAACTCATGTTGGAAATTTAGCACATGTACTTAAAACTCCTCTGGCTGTAATTTCTAATGAAGTAAAAAATGAAGACTCTATTATGAAAAACCAAGTTTCATTGATGAAAAGACATATTGATAGATATTTAAAAAAGGCACATTTAGAATCTGTGGGAAAATCCTCAAAAGAAAAAGTAGATATCATAACCTTAATGAAAAAAATGATATCTATTTTTCATAAACTTTATCCTGATTTTGATATTTTGCTTAATTCAAAAATTTCCAAGGCTTATGTTTTTGGAAGTATGGATGATATAGAAGAAGTGATTGGAAATGTAATAGAAAATAGTTGTAAATATGGAAAAGGTAGAATCATAATTGAGATAAACACTCATGGAAAACAAGAATTAGAATTAGTCATTTGTGATGATGGTTCAGGTTTAACAGTAGAAGAAATGAATAAAGTTTTTGCAAGAGGGTTCAGAATTGATGAACAAAAATCTGGGACTGGCTTAGGCTTAAATATTGTCAAAGATATCGTAGAAACTTACATGAAGGGTAAGGTTAATCTTAAAAAATCGAAAAAATTGGGAGGATTAGAGGTTAATATTTTGTTTCCATTATCAACTTCGAAGTAATTTAACTAGAAAGCTTTTTCTGTGTAATCTAGTTATACCGAATTTAATTATCGCTTTACGATGTTCCCCGGTGCCATACCCTTTATTTTTCTCCCATCTATACATTGGGTATATTTTAGAATAATTTTCCATTAACTTGTCTCTCCAGGTTTTAGCGATTATTGAGGCTGCGGCAATGCTTACTGACTTATTATCACCAGATTTAATAAAGGAGGTTCTTTCATTAAGATGAAAAGTTTTTATCCCATCAATTTTGACTTGATTTCTCATTGTTTTAAATTTTTTGTAAGACCTTATCATTGATAGATTTGTAGCTTTAAGGATATTTAATTTATCAATTTCTTCGTTGCTAGCTTTCCCAATTGAAAAAATAGAGTGACTTTTGATAAAGTTTGATAAAGTAATTCTTTTTTTTTCACTTAATTTTTTAGAATCTCTGATTTCATTTACTAATTCGTCATTTAAGATTTCTTTAGATAATAATATTGAACAAGATACCACAGGACCGCAGAAAGCTCCTCTTCCAACCTCATCGATACCGATAACTTGATTTTTTATATCATCTAAAAACAATTGACTAAATACCGACTTATAATAAAATTTTAATGTTATATATAAATTTATTATAAGATTATATATTGTGCAAATTGCAAAGTTTATGTTAAGAGTAGTTTTAAAGGATTAGAATTACTAAACATTAAAATATGAAAAAAATTAAGTATTATTTATCATTAAGTTTAATTTGTTTTTCTTTCGAAATTTCTGCTAGATCTGTTCTGGACGTAATCTCGGAAAACAAAAACTTGACCATTTTCTACTCATACCTTGAACGGACCGATTTGAAAAGAGTATTAGAAAAAGAGTTGCCTTGGAATTGGACAATTTTTGCACCAAGTAATAAAGCTTTCAGAAACGCATCAAAAAATCTCACAGAAGAAATTCTTGAAGATGAGTTTTACAGCAAAAATATTTTAATGGATCACCTTATGACAGGTCATACAACAAGCCTAGATGTTGGCGAGAAAATATCAACTCAAATTACTGTAAGTAACAAGCCCATTCAGATATATAAAAGTAAAAGATTGTATGTAAAAGATATGGTCGTGGTTGATGAAAATTTAATGGGAAATAATGGAGTTGTTCATGTTATAGATTGTATAATGTTCGTACAACCAAGTTCTGACGATGATCGGGTTTCAGAAGAACTTGAAGAAGATTTTCCAATAACGTCGTGTTGTATGCGTGAAAATAAAGAAATAGAATTATTTAAAAAATCCGCAAGAAACAAATTCTAAATCAGAACTTTTGTCTTACTCATTCAATCTTGGAATTAATTCGACTAGATTGCAGGGTTTGGTTCTTGAATCAAGTTGTGACTTTAAAATTTGATCCCACGCATCAATACATGCGTTTGGAGAACCCGGTAAAGCAAATATAAATGTATCTTTTGCCAATCCGCCAAGAGCTCTTGACTGGAGTGAAGATGTACCAATTTTTTTAAAACTTAAATATCTAAAAATTTCTCCAAAACCAGGAATTTCTTTTATTAGGACTTTTCTAACCGCCTCAGGTGTAGAGTCTCTTCCTGTCAACCCTGTTCCTCCAGATAAAATAATTACATTACATTTTTTATCACTAATTTTTTCAATTAAATGTTGCTCAATTTTTGCTGGTTCATCTTTTATATATGTTTTATCAATTAATTTATGACCGGAACTTTCTATTTTTTTTTCTAGGATTTTTCCTGATTTATCTGACGTTTCATTTCTTGTGTCTGAAATAATGAAAATACAAATATTTAGTATTACAAATTCCTTCATTTTACAAAATTTTCTCTTTTTTGATTAACTCATCAATTTCTAGAAGATCTTCCCATGTCCTTTTTTTCTCAATTGGATTCCTAAATAAATAAGCAGGATGGAATATTGCTCTTGCTGGAATTTTTAGGTTAAAATCTTTATCAATGTAAAAATGTTCTTGTCCCCTTAGTTTAGTAATTCCGTCTTGTGATGATAAAAGACTTTTGGCTGCTATACTTCCAACAAGTATGAGTAGTTTTGGTTTAATTAAACCTATGTGTTTTTTTGTAAGTGGTAAACATTTAGAAATTTCTTTATCATTTGGTGTGCGATTTCCTGGTGGTCTCCAAAAAACAATGTTACTTATATAGAAGTTATTTCTGTTAAGATCTATATAACCAAGCATTTTATCTAATAATTTTCCAGCCTCTCCTACGAATGGTTTGCCTTCTTTATCCTCATTTGCTCCTGGTGCTTCACCTAAGACCATAATTGTGGAATTATGGTTACCGTCAGAAAATACTAAATTAGTCGCAACTTCCTTTAAGTTACAATCTAAGGCTTTAATCTCAGATTTTAAATTTTCTAAACGATCTGATATACTCATAATTCTATTTTTAGGTTTAACCTCCTCTTTTTCTTTTATTGACAAATTTAAATTAAACTTGTTTCTAGGATGCCTCATCACACAGTCAGTGATTCCTAAAAATTTATAAAATTCAACAAAAGACTTTATGTTTGTAATATTCATTTATATATATATTTAACAGTTATTATTATAATATTAAATTATATTGAAAGAAAATAAATGGATATTACAAGAGAAAAGATGAATTATGATCTTTTAATTGTTGGAGCTGGTCCCTCTGGCTTATCAGCAGCCATAAATTTCAAGAAATTATGTAAGAAATATAACAAAGATTTCAGTGTATGCGTCGTTGAAAAAGGCTCTGAAGTAGGTGCGCATATCCTTTCTGGTGCAATATTAGAACCAACAGCTTTAGATGAATTAATCCATGATTGGAAAAAGATTGAAGATTGTCCAGTAAAAATTGCTGTTAAAAATGAATCATTGAAATTTTTGACCGAAAAAAAATCATATACTATACCTGGAATTTTTACCCCTTCATCAATGCATAACAAAGGAAATTTTATAATTTCTCTTGGTTCATTTTGTAAGTGGTTGTCTCAACAAGCAGAAAACCTTGGTGTTGAAATTTATCCAGGCTTTGCTGCATCTGAGTTATTAGTTGATCATGATAAATTAAATGGAATAATTACAGGAGACCTAGGTGTCGATAAAGATGGTAATAGGGGATCAAACTTCCAACCCGGAATAGAGATTCACGCTAAATATACCTTATTTGCAGAGGGTTGCAGAGGTCATCTTGGAAAGAAATTAATGAACAAATTTGGACTCAGAGAGAATGTTCAACATCAAACATATGGTATTGGTTTAAAAGAGCTGTGGGAGGTAAAAGCAGAAAATTCTAACCCAGGTGAAGTCTTCCACTCTATTGGCTGGCCTCTTGATAATGAAACTTATGGTGGGTCATTCCTCTATCATTTAGATAAAAATCTGATATCTTTTGGATTTGTAATTGGCTTAGACTATAAAAATCCATACTTATCACCCTACGAAGAATTTCAAAGATTTAAGACTCACCCGAAAATTAGGCAAATCTTTGAAGGTGGAAGAAGAATATCATATGGTGCTAGGGCTCTTAATGAAGGAGGAATGCAATCACTTCCTAAATTATCATTTCCCGGTGGGGCAATAATAGGTTGTGATGCAGGAACACTAAATACTCCAAAAATTAAAGGCACACACACCGCAATGAAATCTGGAATGATTGCCTCGGAACTTGTATTTAAAGAATTGGAACTTAAAAAATATAATACTGAAATCTCAAATTTTTGCCATGTATTTAGAAAATCCTGGGCAGGAGAGGAGTTAAAAAGAGCCAGAAATGTTCGACCTTCTTTTAAATATGGATTGAAGGTCGGAATGTTCCTTGCCGGTCTTGATCAAATAATTTTTAGAGGAAAAGCACCTTGGACATTGAAGCATGCCGAAGAAGATCATCTATCTCTTAGAAAAAAAACAGAAGCAAAAAAGATTTTTTATCCTAAGGCAGACGGTGTTTTGACTTTTGATAGATTAACAAATGTGTCTTACTCATCTACCTATCATGAAGAAAATCAACCCTGCCATTTAAAGCTTTCAGATAATAAAATCCCAATTTCTAATAATTTTGAGCTTTTTGATTCTCCGGAACAAAGATACTGTCCTGCAGGTGTTTATGAAATTCTAAAAGATAGTAATGGCTTGCCAAATCTTCAAATTAACTCTCAGAATTGTATACACTGCAAGACTTGTGATATTAAAGATCCCTTGCAAAATATTAACTGGATAACGCCTGAAGGAGGAGGTGGTCCAAATTATACAAATATGTAAATTTTTCCTAATTCTAATAATAATATCTAATTACTCTCTTGGTTTCTCAAATAAATTAGAATCAAATGAGTACGGGAGTTATCTTTCATGGGAGTATGCTAAAGATTCAAGTGATATTAAGAATTTAAAAAAGTTCTTTAAAAAGTTAGAGCTAAATAAATTAGATACATCTTTATTAGAAGAAATTTTTTTTGAGTCTGTTATTTTGGAAGATTGGATCTTAGCTGAAAAAATTAGTGAAATTATATTAGCTAGAGATAATGATAATTTTTCAGCAAATTTATTCAAGTTTTTTGATGGATTTGCAAATAATTTAAATGTTGATGCTTTTTTAGAAAAGGTTCAACCCAAGTATATAGATTTAAATTTTTTAAAAGTCATAAAAATTTGGAAAAATTTTGATACTCTTAAAACAGTTCCACTTGGACCTGATAGCTGTTTACCAATAATTTGTCTACACTCAGGAATTTTTTATTTGATAAAAGGCGACTCTGATTTGTCACAAAAGTTTTTCGAAAGTTTAGATAAGAAAGAGTTTGAATCTTACAGGATTAAGGAATTATTATTATTGTGGTCATTGAAATCGAATAAAAATAATTCCGAGAAATATCTAAAACAGTTAAATAATTATGATCTTAATATACAAAAATATGATTTAAATTATTTATTAGCTAATAAAGATTTATTAAATCCAATTCTCAATAAAAAGGATGGTATGGCTGAGATCCTATACAATATATCAAGTTGGTTTTATTCAAAAAGTCTTTACAAATATGCTGCTTTTTTTGGAAAAATTTCTTTAAAATATAGACCTGATTTTAATGCAATGAAATTATTACTCTCAGCAACTTTACAACAATTAGAGTATTACAATATTGGAATAAGTTATGTGGACAATCCCAACAAAGACAATCTTTATTTTTATAAATTCATAAGAACCAAATTATCATTTTTTGAAGAAAAAAACCTTAACGAACAGTTTATTTTGACACTGACTGAATTCACAAAAAGTTATCCAGATAGGACGGAAATGAAAATTTTACTTGGAGATAAATTTAGGAAGATGAAAAAGTATGATGATGCAATAAGAATTTATACAGAGGTTATAAATAGGGACAAAGTAAAATCAAATTGGAATGTGCTTTACTCAAGAGGCATTTCTTATGAAAGAATTAACAAATGGGATAAAGCAGAATCGGATTTAAAAGAAGCATTAAAATTAAACCCTGAAGATGCTTATATTCTAAATTATTTAGCTTACAGTTGGTTAGACAGAAAAGAAAATATCAATGAAGCACTAACGCTTCTTAAAAAAGCTTTTCAAATTGAACCAAGTGATGCATACATAATCGATTCGTTAGGATGGGCCTATTTCTTAAGCGATAGGACAGAAGAATCTATCTTTTTTTTAGAGAAGGCTGTTTCAATTCTACCAGACGACGCAACCCTAAATGATCATTTAGGAGATGCTTACTGGAAAGCTAACAGGAAAGAAGAAGCTTTATCTCAATGGAGGAGAGTTTTGATCTTGGATCCTGATTTTAAAGAAAAGTCGATTATCAATAAAAAAATTAAAAACGGACTGTAATGGTCATGATAAATGAAATATCTAAACTATCACCTGCAAAAATAAATTTATATCTTGAAATTATAAATAAACGAAGTGATGGATTCCATAATATTGAGAGTCTGATGACTTTTTGTAATTATGGAGATGTCATAAAAGTTAAACGATCAAAAAATTTTAATTTCAAAATAAATGGACCTTTCTCTTCTTTTTTAAAAAAAAAAGAAAATTTAATAGAAAAAACAGTTAAAGAGTTAGAAAGACTTTATCAAAGAGAATTTTTAGTCAGTATAGATTTAAAAAAAAATTTACCAATCTCATCAGGTATGGGGGGAGGATCATCAAATTCTGCGACAGTCATAAGATGTATAAGGGAAATTTTTGGTCTCAATGAACCTAAATATTTTAAGAATTTTTTAATGTCTTTGGGAGCCGATGTCCCATTTTGTTATTACGGAAAATCTGCTATAGTTTCTGGAATCGGTGAGAAAATTGATTTTGTCCAGGATATTAAAGAATTTTATATTCTTTTAATAAATCCAAAAATAGAATTTTCTACGAAAGATATCTTTAGTAGTTTAAAAGTGAGATCCAATTTAAAAGCCAAGACTTCAGGAACAGCTTCATTGTTTAATAATTTAGATAATATTTTGCTAAGAAATAATGATTTAGAAAGTCATGTGGTAGAAATTAATGAAAAAATCTTAGAAATTTTAAATAATCTAAAATCATATAAAGGTTGTGTTTTAAGCAGAATGACTGGATCTGGAGCTACATGCTTTGGTTTATTTGATAGTATTAATGATCTTGATAACGCTACTGTTAAAGCTAAAAGAGAATTCAAAAATTATTGGATAAGAAGTTCCAAACTAATAAATTCAATTAGACATATATAACTTGTATAAAATAATAAAAATGATTATCTTAAAATCGATTGGGGTGTGGCCAAGTGGTAAGGCACCGCTTTTTGGTAGCGGCATTCGTAGGTTCGAATCCTACCACCCCAGCCAAAAATTATGAATAAGAAAGTCTTCTTATCACTCAATAACGCAAACTTTTCAGTTGGAAAAAAAAATTTGCTCAAAGAAATTTCACTTGTGATACATCAAAGTGATAAGATTGCGCTAGTAGGTAAAAACGGAGTCGGCAAATCAACCCTTATAAATATATTAGGCTCTAAAAAGATAATTGATTCAGGTGAGTTTTGGTTGTGTCCTGATCTAAGAGTTGGCGTTTTAGATCAAAAAATTAAAATAGAAAGTCCACTTAATATTGAAGAATACCTTGTTGAACAAAGTAAAAAGAAAATTTTTTTTTTGGAACATAATATTGAAAGAGTGATCAGGGAAGTTAAGTTAGAAAAAAAAAAGACAGTAAATAATCTTTCTGGGGGAGAAAAAAGAAAATTAGCTCTGGCTGAGTTATTATTATCTAAACCAGATTTAATTTTATTAGATGAACCAACAAATCATCTTGATATAGAATCTATTTCTTGGTTAGAAAATTTTTTGACAAAAGATTTTAAAGGTTCTTTTTTAATAATAAGTCATAATAGAAGTTTTCTAAAAAATGTGACAAATAAAGTTTTTTGGATGGATAGGGGTTATATAAAGGTTTCATCAAAGGGTTTTGAAAATTTTGAAAATTGGAAAAATAGATTAATTGAACAAGAAAAAAGAGAATTAAAAAATACAAAACAATTTTTAGACGATGAGTTGGAATGGTTAAATAGAGGTGTCAAAGCAAGAAGAAAAAGAAATGAAAAAAGAAAAGAAAATGTGATTTCATTAAAATCCTCATATAAAGAAGCAAATAGTCAATTTTTAAAGTCAATATCGAAAGTAAAATTACCTGATAGTTCGTTTGAAGTGACTGAAAGCCCAAACATTCTGATAAATTTTATTAATGTTCACAAAAGATTTATTCAAGAAAAGAAAGAAACACTTATTTTAAAAGATTTTAGTTTCAAATTAATGAGAGGAAATAAGATTGGTATTATTGGAAAAAATGGAAGTGGAAAGTCTACTTTTTTAAATTTAGCGTCAGGAAGAATTGCTCCAAATCAAGGAAATATAAAAATTAAAAAGAAAGTAAGTTTTAGTTTTTTTGATCAATCAGGAGAACAATTCAACGACGATAAATCAGTGAAAAGAAATTTGATACCTGGTGGAGGAGATTATATTGAAATTGCAAATAAGAAAATTCATATATGTGGATATTTGAAAAATTACTTATTTGATCCCAAGGATATTGAAAGAAATATTTCAACTCTATCAGGCGGAGAAAGAAATAGATTATTGCTGGCAAAAATACTGGCTGCACCAAAAGAAATTCTAATTCTAGATGAACCAACTAATGACCTGGATATAGAAACAATTGATTTGTTAATTGATTTCATAAATAATCATAAGGGGTCAGCTCTTATAAGTTCACATGATTTGGATTTTTTGGAAAAGACTTGCCAATTTTTTTTTATTTTTGAAGGTTCGGGAGAGATTAAATTATCTAACAAACCTAATTTTTCTCCTAGTAAAGTTGGTAATATGAATAAAACTAATTTAAATATTACAGGGCAAATAAAAAAAAAATTAAAGCCTGTTAGTAATGAAAAGAAGATTAGTAAAATATTAAAAAAGATTGAAATTAAAGAATGTGAGATAAATGAAATGACCCTTAAATTGCAATCTCTTCATAATTTTGATCGTAAAGATTCCAATTATAATCAGATAATTGAAAATATAAAGAATGCTCAATTTGAATTAGATTTACTTGAGAAAGAGTGGATTGAGATAGAAGAAAGTTCTATTGAAAATGATTAAACAAAAACTAAAAAAGATATTTTTTTTAATATTTGCGATTATTACTTGTTTGTTTTTTGATATTTCAGATTTAAATCAAGGTCTTTCATATGATCAAAAAATGGTAATAAGAATGGTATTACTTATGATTTTCTTGTGGCTTACAGAAATAATACCAATTTCAGTAACCGCTTTGATTCCAATACTGTTTGCCCCTGTATTTGATGAAGTCAAATTTTTAGATATAACCAGACATTATTCTAGCCCTGTGGTCTTTTTGCTTTTAGGCGGGTTTATAATAGCACAAGGTTTTGAAAAGAGCGGTTTACATCAAAGAATAGCTCTTAAAACTTTACTAAATTTTGGAGACTCAAGGGAAAAAATTTTGATTAGTGTGATTTTTTCAACAGCTTTTTTTAGTATGTGGTTGTCTAATACTGCTACTTGTCTATTAATGTTACCCATAGTCAGTAATATTCTAGAAAATAAATTCAAAAAACCTGAAGACAAAACTTTTTCTAAAATATTGATATTATCAATTGCTTATGCCTCATCTGTTGGAGGAATGGCCACACCAATTGGTACAATACCAAATGCAGTGATGGTTAGTTTTTTAAATGAAAATTACGGAATTGAAATAGATTTTATAAACTGGTTTGTATTTACTTTTCCACTTGTTTTATCTTTGCTTGTTTTCATGTCTTTTTTTCTTAAATCTAAATTTAAAGAAGGTAAGAAAAAAATTGATAAGAAATTTATTCAAAAAAAATATTTGAGTTTAGGAAGAATCTCTGAACTAGAAAAAATTTCAATATTTATTCTCTTTTTAACAATAAGTTTATGGATTTTTAAGAGATATATAAATAAATTTTTTGAAATTGGTTTAACTGATGCTTCAATAGCAATTTTTGGGTCCCTCTTGTTTTTTATTTTACCATTAAAAGGATCTTCATCAATTCTCCGTTTTGACTGGTATAAAAAAATCCCATGGAATGTTTTAGTTCTATTTGGAGGAGGTTTGTCAATGGCATCATTGATCATGACCACAGGATTAGCTGATGAGATTTCAAAATTAATGGATATAATTAATATCTTTAGTTTATTTACAATAATTATTCTAATTGCTCTAATTACTTCGTTAATGACAGAATTTACAAGCAATACAGCCACAACATTCCTTTTGCTTCCTTTACTTAGTATATTTGCTATTAATAATGATCTTAATATTCTTCAATTAACTTTTCCTTTTGTGTTAGCTGCGAGTTGTGCATTCATGATGCCAATAGCTACTCCCCCAAATGCTATAGTTTATTCTAGTAATAAATTTAATATTACATTCATGGTAAAAAATGGATTTTTGATAAATATCATTTCGGTTATAATAATTTCAAATTATGTTTTTTTTCTTAGATATAATTAAACTTTAAAATGAAGAAAATAGCAATTTTAGTTGATTTGGAATTAAGCGAGAATGCTGGGGGACATGTAAAATACTGGGAGAGGATTTGTAATTCAATAAAAGATTCTTTTCAGGATTTCAAATTAGATGTAATTTTCTTAGGTAAAAAAACAACAAAAAAGATAATAGGTAAGAACATAAATTTTTTTACAATTAAACCAACTATTCCTTCAAAAATTTTGAAACCATTGGGGGTTGATGCCGATATCACAGATCTATGTCCTTTTAATATTAGATTATTTTTTAAGCTAAAAAAATTTGATCTTATTCATACAACTGACCAATTTTTTTCAATGGCAAGAACCGCAAAATATGCTTCTAATTTTTGGAAGATTCCTTTAACAACATCACTTCATACAGATACTCCCTCTTATACCGAGTATTATGTAAAAAAAATTTTTAGTAATTTTCCTAAATTCATTAATGATTTTTTTATTTATAAACACCAAATTCATAAAAAAATATCAAATAATCAGATAGAGAAATTTAAAAAATATATAGCTCATTGTAGATACGGTATGATTAATGATAAACTCCCATTAAAGAAATTTAATTTTTCTAAAGAAATAGAATCTAAAATATCCATGATGTCTCGAGGAGTTGATAAAAGAATTTTTAGAAAAATGAAAATTAATAGAAGTAGACTTTTAAAAAAATATGGAATCTACAATTATGAAAAAATAATTTTTTTTTGTGGAAGAATTCATGAATTAAAGGGGGCGCTTTTTTTATCCAAAATTCACAATATAATTCATAGCAGAGGTTACCAAGTAGTATCAATATTTGCAGGTCAAAATTTACATGGACAAAAGTGTTTAAAAATTGGAGGTTCAAGAATTAAATTACTTGATTATCTCAATGAGAATGAGATTTCTAAACTTTATAATCTTTGTGATCTTTTTGTCTTTCCATCTAAATTTGAAATAGGTCCACAAGTTGTTCTAGAGGCTAAATCATGTGGAGCTGTCTCTGTTGTAACACCCAAAGGGGGTGGGAAGAGAATAAGTGCAAATGGAATAGATGGAATTATAATTAATGATTATGATCCTAAGAAATGGGCTACAAGAATTATTAAACTCTTAGAGAGTCAGGATAAGTTAGAATATATGAGAAAAATGATTCTTTCAAAATTTCAACCTCCATCCTGGGAACAGGTATTTGAAGACCATTTTTATAATAAATGGAGAAAGATCCTAAATTGAAAAACTTTTTATTTATTATACCCCATCCAGATGATGAGATTGTAGGAGTATGTTCTATAATAAAAAAGCTTATAGGAAAAAATAATAAAATTTATCTTTTTTTTTTAACAAATGGAATTGTTTCTCAAAAATCTTTAATTTTCTCAAAGAATAAGGATTTTAATAAGTTGAAACTTATAAGAAAAAATGAAATGAAGATGAGTTTGAGGGAATTGGGAATAAAAGATTATTTTTTTCAAGATATACCAACAAGGACTTTAAAAGATAGAATTTTTAAAACATATTCTAAGATAAAAAGAATAATAACTTTAAAGAAGATTAATGCAATTTTTTGTCCTGCTTATGAGGGTGGGCACCAAGACCACGACGTAGCAAACTTTATTTGTTCCAAAATGCTAAAGTATTGCAAGGTTTATGAATTCCCTGAATATAATTATTTTGGAAAAAAAATTAATTGCAATTCCTTTCTTGATAATAGAGGAAAAGAACAGATACATCTTCTTACCAATAAAGAAATCTTATTTAAAAAAAGATGTATAAATATTTACAAATCAGAAAAAAAAAATCTTAATTATATTCAATTTGAAAAAGAATCCTTTAGACCTCTTCAAGAATATGATTATCTACACCCCCCTCACACCGGAGTTTTATTTTACAGAAGGTACAGATTTTTTTCTTGGCACCCTAGGGTGGATGGAGATTGCCCTTACGAAATTTGTAAAAAAATACAAAAATCAAAAATTTTTAATTTTTAAATGTTAAAAAAAATCAGATATTTATTATTTTTAACAATTGGTATTTTTATTTTTAATTGGGTTTATAAATTCTTTGCTGGTCCCGAATCAATTATTTTAATCCTAGAAAACAAATTTAAACTTTTTTATGTAGTTTTGGCGCACCTACCGACTTTATTTTTTGATTCAGTAGCATGGTTAGCATTTATGACAAAAAGAAGATTATCTTTAATCAATACTTTTATAATTACATGGATAGCACAAACATCAGGAAAGTTTTTTCCGACTGGTAATATAACTGGTGAATTTGTTCGAGTGTATCTCGCAAAAAAGAGTGGACAAAAAATGATTTATGCATCCTCTACAGTATTAGCAGACTTAGTAGTTGCAACATTTTCTTTATTCTTAATTGGATTTTTAAGCTTGTTTTATATTCTTTCTACAACTTCAAATGGATTAGTTAATAATGGAGGCATTTATTTTATGTTATCATTAATGTTAATTTTCTTGGCATGTTTAGTTTTCTTTCTAATTATAAGGAAGAGATTGATCTCAAGTTTTATAAAAAATTTTCCAAAAATATTTCGTTTTACATTTAAAAGATCTACAATTTTTAAATTTCTTAGACTTGATTATTCACTTTTCAGATTGAGTTTTGAGAATGTTAAAATAATCAAGGCTTTGTTTTTTAGATTATTAGGTTGGGTTGCTGGTGCTATTGAGATTTATATTTTTTTGATAATTATAGGAGTGGAGGCAACTCTTTTAGATGTCATACTTATAGAGTCTGTTACATCAGTCATAAAATCCTTGGCTTTTTTTATACCGGCTGGATTGGGAGTTCAAGAATTTGCATTTGTTTTTATTGGAGAGTTTGTAGGATTTTCTGGAATAATCTCATTTTCAATTGCAATGGGACGAAGATTAAGGGAGATTTTAGTTGGTTTGCCAGCTCTTTTAGCTTGGTATTTAATTTTCCGAAATAAAATCAGTGCTTTTAATTAATTCTATATTTTTATTTTTTTGCTTATAAGATTCATATAATTTTTCCAAATTCAATAAACAGTTTTTGGGCTTTAAAGTTATGTAAAATGTATTAGGAGCTGTTCTGTTTCTTATTATTGGAAAAGTTGGTCTTAATTTATGTTTTGATAGAGTTTTAAATATTTCGCATAAATACTTTTTGTGATGTTTGTTGAAAGACTGAAACTGAGTGAAAATTACGACTTTTTTGTTCTTTAGAAGTTTATAACATTCTTCTTTCAAAGTATATTTTAAAGATAGTTTGCCATTGAAATTTTCCTTAAAACCATTATCCGGATCCAAAAAAATAATTTGTTCGTTTTTCAAAAATTTTATTGAATTATCAAACCATTCCCTTCGATTATAAATATGAAGATACTTATCATAAAAATTTATGTAATGTCTTAGATGAGTATTTTTTGTGAATGAGCATATATTTCTGCTTGATTTTTTTTTCAATAACATAAACTCACTTATTATCTGCTTATCTAATTTATTAAATTCTGGTTTGTGAAGAAATTGCCTTTTTTCTCCATCATTCTTATCAACCTCATTTTTTCCAATTTCACGAGGATCTACCAGGTAAAAATTAAGACCAATCTTTTTTTTCAAAGATGTGCTGATACATTTTAAAAATAAAAATTTAAAATAATCATGAATATCACCTAAATATCTTTCTTGCATAATGTCTAAAAATTAAACAGAATTGGTAAAATGATTAATATATATGCACATAAATTTTAAAAACCGAATTCTAAATTAAAAAATATTAATAAAATCATATACTTATTAAAAATAATATTAAGTTGGCACAGTTTGTGCATCAGATAACTTACTTTAATATTATAATTTAATACTAATAGGGAGAAAATATGATTTCTAATATTTTTAAAAATAAATTTTCACTTACTGGCACAAAATTATTTAGTTATTTTGCTTTTACAATAATACTTTTATTTTCTGCCAATATAAGTGCACAAGAAGCAGCTCCCGCTGTTTCACCTGAAGTTGCGTATATATTAAATACGTTTCTTTTTTTAGTTTGTGGTTTTTTGGTTATGTTCATGGCCGCAGGTTTTTGTATGCTTGAGGCAGGTCAGGTTCGTAGTAAAAACACCGCCGTAATTTGCCTAAAAAACATTGGATTGTTCTCAACTGCAGGATTAATGTACTATTTAGTTGGTTACAACTTGATGTATGATGGTGTTGATGGCGGATATTTGGGTTCATTCTCATTGTTTGACAGGAGCTCTGAAGTTGATTTGGAAACAGGTTATGCAGCAGCTTCTGATTGGTATTTCCAAATGGTTTTTGTAGCTACAACCGCTTCTATAGTATCTGGGGCCTTAGCAGAAAGAATTCTAATTTGGCCTTTTTTTCTATTTATAGCTCTTTTGACCGCATTTATTTATCCTATTGCAGGATCTTGGCAGTGGGGCGGTGGATGGTTAAGTGAAATGGGTTTTTCTGATTTTGCTGGCTCAACACTAGTTCATTCAGTTGGTGGATGGGCTGCACTTGCAGGTGCTATGCTTTTGGGCTCTCGTGACGGTAAATACGGCGCCGACGGTTCAGTTAATGTTATTCCAGGTTGTTCTTTACCAATGACAACTCTAGGTGTCTTTATTCTATGGCTAGGTTGGTTTGGATTTAATGGAGGTTCTCAATTAGCACTTGGTTCCGGAGCTGATGCCACTGCTGTGGCCGATATTTTCGTTAATACTAATTTGGCGGCTGCTGGAGGTGTTTTGGCTTGCATGATTATAAGTAAGGCTACAAACAGTCACACTAATATAGCTGCAACACTTAATGGGGCAATTGCAGGTTTAGTAGCAATTACAGCTGAACCACTTACTCCTTCAATGGGTCAAGCTGTGATTATCGGGGCTATTGGTGGTGTAATTTGCATGTATGGTATGAAGCTTCTAGATATGCTTAAAATTGATGATGTGGTTGGAGCAATTCCAGCACACCTTTTTGCAGGTATCTGGGGTACACTTGTTGTTGCATGGACAAACCCTGATACTTCTTTGGGCGTTCAGTTTATTGGTGTAGTTTCATATGGATTATTTGCTTTTATAGTGAGTTTTGCAGCGTGGTTTATAATTAAAGCTGTAATTGGAATTAGAGCTTCCAAAGAGGATGAGGAATATGGTCTTGACATGAGCGAGTTAGGAACAGTTTCGTATCCAGACTTTAACAAAAAATAATAAAACTCCCCATAGTAGAAAACGGATTCTATTTGATTAATAGAATCCGTTTATCTATTATTACTACAGTCCAGCGGAGTTAATTCTACTTTTTTAAGATTTAGTTCAAGTGAATAATCAGGATAATCGTATCTAAAAAAACTGGCTATTCCCTGTTCATTTAAATGAATAGTTTGTTCAAAGACTGGAACTTGTACTTTGTCTTGGTAATAGGCCATCCGAATCTTTTTAAATTTATTGATTACTCCTTTGGGAACAAGTTTTTTATTAACTTTAGTTTCTTGATCCGTAAAAAAAACTGAAATATTGAAAAATTTATCAGGAATTGTTCCTTCATAAACATTTCGCACAATCATATTTTTCTCTGAGTAAAGATTTTTTAATATATCATCAAGAAATTCATGTGGAAAGATTACGTCGCTTGGAAAACTTAAAATTTTGTCACTTTTTAAAAATGTCACTTCAAGTTTATCCTTCTTATCAGCATTTCCGAAATGTCTCTCAATTACTTCTGCATTTTCTTTAATCTCCAAAACAAAATCCATTTTCTTACCATCTGCAGCCTCATTTAGTGAATAATTAATTTCGCTTACGGTTCCGACTCCATGGGAATTTATAAATTTCGTCATCATTCTTTGGGTTGTCACCCAAGATTCTTCACAATTATTAATCCAGTCAATTAATAAATAACCTGAAGCCTCATCAACATATGTTTTTCCGGGAAGTCGTGACTTATTTAGTTCACCCAATGAAACCTCATACTCACTCTGAAATGATAGAAGCTTAGAATTTACTTTTTTAGAAGATAATAATCCCAGAGCTATTATTAATAGGAATGATAGTAAAAGTTTTTTGCACGGATACATGTAAATGTGTAATATTAAATTAATTGTTATTAAGGCCCTAACTAACATAATATTTTTTTTTAAATGATCAAAGCTTTTATTTTTCTGATATTCTTTCTTCTAGTTTTTTTATTTTATTCTTATTTTACAAAAAAAAAAAAAACTAGCTTTAGAATTTCAATAGTCCTTTTGTTTGGAATGATTGCTATTCTTTCTATAGCTTTTTTTGTTTTAAAAAAAGATAACAGTGACAAGTTATACTTTCCCCCAAAATTTGATGGAGAAAAAGTAATTCCTGGTTATTTTGATGAAAAAAATTAATAATTTTGGAAAAATTTGTAAACAAATTGGAATTCCAATTACTCAAATTAGAAAAATTGAAAGCTCTTTGAGTAAACATGATGGAAAATTATTTTTAATTGGTGGTTGCGTTAGAAATTTAATACTCAAAAAGAAAGTTAGGGATAATCCTGATTTAGTCGTAAACTTGGATTTTAGTGTACTTATAAAATGCTTAAATAAATCAAAAATTAGATTTATTGATATAGGCTCAAAGTTTGGGTCAGTTGTAATTTTAGATGGTAATAAAAAATTTGATATAACATCAACAAGGAGTGACATTAATCCAGATGGTAGATGGACTAAAATTAAATTTACAAAGGATCTATTAGAAGATTCTAAAAGGAGAGATTTTACGTTTAACTCTATTTATTGTGATACAAAAGGAAATATCTATGATCCAAATGGAGGAATTCAAGATCTGATTAATAAAAAAGTAAGATTCATTGGCGATATTAATCGAAGAATAGATGAAGATTATTTAAGAATTTTGAGATTTGTAAGATTCTCACTAGATATTTCAGGTTTTTTTGAAAAGAAAGCTTTGGGAGTTTGCAATCACAATTCAAGCAAGTTAAAAAAATTATCATATGAGAGAAGAATGCAAGAGTTAGAAAAAATTATTATGAATTCAAAGATTGAAAAGAATGAAATTTTTATTGAACTTAGGAAACTTATGGAGAGTAGTCTAGAGTCAAAAATAAATACTAATAATTTTTCAAGATTATGTGAATTAGAAGCTAAATATAATGATAGAAGTTTTGAAAGAAGACTAAAATTTTTCTTTAGATCAAAAAAAAATATTCCATTATTTATTTCAGAGAGTTCTGATAAGAAGCTGAAAAAAAGACTAGTGAAAATTCGATTTTTCAAAAACTATTTGGATGATGAGTTAAACATCAAACTCTATAATGTTGAAAAAATATTGCTGATAGATCAGATGTTTTTTGATCTTTCAGATAACTTAATAACTGAAAATAAATTTAGAGAATTGTATAACAAAGCACTAAATTTTAGAAAAAAAAAATTTCCTTTAAACGGGGTGGATTTGTTGAGAATTGGTTTTAAGCCTGGAAAAAAACTGGGCGAAGTCTTAAAAAAGGTAGAATTATGGTGGGTAAAAAATAATTTTACCAAAAATAAAGATGAATGCTTAAAATTTTCAAAAAAATTTCTACCATGAGGCAGATGGCGGAAGTGACATGAATATAGCTTCAATATTCCCGTCAGTCTCTAAACCGAATTTTGTTCCTCGATCATATAAAAGATTAAATTCGACATATCTTGATCTTCTGAAATTTTGGAGTTTCTTATCATTATCATTCCATGATAATTTTGCTGTATCATTAACAATTGATTTGTAAGTTTTAGTAAATGTTTTGCCTATATTTTTTACAAATTCCATATCTTCATTCCATACATCTGAATTTAAATAATCAAAAAAAATACCACCTAATCCCCTAGATTCATTGCGATGAGGTAAGAAAAAATATTCATCACACCATTTTTTATATTTTTCATAACAACCTATTTTATAAAAATCACAGGTTTTTTTTAGCTCAGCATGAAAAAAATTAGCAATTTTTTTTGATTCTTTTGAATTCTTATCAGTTGGTGTAATGTCTATTCCACCTCCAAACCAGGATTTTTGGGTAACTATAAATCTAGTGTTCATGTGAATGGCTGGAATTTTAGGAGAATATGGGTGAATCACAAGAGAAATACCAGACGCCCAGAATTCAATATTTTTATCTGTACCCGGAATTTTACCAGACAAATTTTTAGATAATTTTCCGAAAACTGTCGAAGTATTAACTCCAGCTTTCTCGAACACTTTTCCTCTCAATAATCGCATTTCACCACCTCCAAGATTGTCCGAACCTTTCTTATCTCTATTCCACCTCACTGCTTTAAATTTAGAGTGTTTTTTACCGTATTTTTTCTCTATAGACTCTAGCTCACTACATATTAATACCTGAAGCTTTTTAAACCAATCAGAAGCTATTTGTTTTTTTTTATCAATATTTTTCATTGTTTTGCAGTAAAAATTTTTTATATTATAATAAACTTAGTATGATTGAAGGAAAATGTCAGAAAAAGATTTAAAAGATAAAGATACCATTCCATCAGTTGATGAAGAAAAAAGAGATTTTCTATTCGTAACAACTGCTGGACTCGCTGTTGCGGGTGGGGCTGTTACTGTATTCTCAATGGTTGATACAATGAACCCTGCAAAAGATGTTCTAGCTCTATCGACAACAGAGGTTGATCTTTCTCCTATCGAGGAAGGTCAAAGTCTAACCGTTATGTGGAGAGGTAAGCCAATATTTATCAGACATAGATCTGAAGGAGAAATAAGTGATGCCAGCAACGTATCTGTTGGAGAACTAAAACATATGGCTAGTGATGAATCCAGAGTCAAGAATCCAAAATGGCTGGTTGTTGTGGGAGTTTGCACACACCTGGGTTGCGTGCCTTTAGGACAAAAAATAGGAGATAATAAAGGAGAGTTCGGAGGTTGGTTCTGTCCGTGCCATGGATCTCACTATGATACGTCTGGAAGAATTAGGAAGGGACCTGCACCATTAAATTTAGAAGTTCCTCCCTATGAATTTGTCACTGATGATATTATTAAAATAGGATAATGAAATATGAAAGATAACAAAACAGAAAAAAAAGGATTTACAAATTGGATTGATGAACGACTCCCAATATTTACCTTTATCAATCATAACCTTAGAGATTACCCAACACCTAAGAACCTAAACTATTTTTGGAATTTTGGGTCTTTAGCAGGAATAACCTTAGTCATAATGATAGTTACAGGTATACTCTTGGCTATGCAATATACTGCTAATACTGAGATTGCATTTGACAGCGTTGAAAGAATTATGAGAGACGTAAACAATGGCTGGCTTTTAAGGTACATACACATGAATGGTGCCTCGATGTTCTTTATCATAGTTTACATTCATATTTTCAGAGGGCTTTACTATGGTTCATATAAATATCCAAGAGAAATATTATGGATGCTCGGTGTAGTCATACTCCTGCTCATGATGGCCACAGCTTTTATGGGATATGTTTTACCCTGGGGACAAATGAGTTTTTGGGGTGCAACTGTTATAACAAATTTATTTTCTGCCTTCCCAATTATAGGTGATTACATCGTAACTTTTCTTTGGGGCGGTTTTTCAGTTGATAACCCTACATTAAGTAGATTTTTTGTTCTTCACTATCTTCTTCCATTTGCAATTGTTGGAGTAGTTGCATTACATCTTGTTGCTCTACATCAATTTGGTTCAAACAACCCTACAGGTCTAGATGTTAAATCTGAGGGCGATACTATCCCTTTTCACCCATACTATACTGTAAAAGATTACCTCGGTTTGGGTGTTTACTTGATTGTATTTGCGGGGTTAGTGTTCTTTGCTCCAAATTTCCTTGGTCATCCGGATAATTATATACCGGCTAATCCTCTGCAAACCCCGGCTCATATCGTTCCTGAGTGGTATTTTCTTCCATTTTATGCGATATTGAGAGCTGTTCCAGACAAACTTCTTGGAGTACTGTTAATGTTTGCAGCAGTTCTGATTTTGTTTTTCTTGCCTTGGTTAGACAGACACAGAGTAAGAAGCGCAAACTTCAGACCATTTTATAGACAATTTTACTGGCTTTTTATTATAAATTGCTTTGTTTTAGGGTGGGTTGGAGCTATGCCTGCTGAAGGTATTTACGTTTTGATTTCAAGGGTAGCAACCCTTTACTATTTTGGCTTCTTCTTAATCATAATGCCTTTATTGTCGAAATTTGAAAATACGCCGGCCTTACCATCAAGCATTTCTGCGGCTGTTATTTCAGAAAAATTTGATAGTAAAGAGCCTGCCGGATCTGAAACATATGTTAAATAAGATTCTATATTTATTTCTTTTTTTGATCTTTACACATCCTCACAACGCAGGATCTGCTTCAAGTGATGTCGATCTTATTGAGCAAAATTGGCCATTTAACGGTATTTTCGGAAGATTTGATAAAGCTTCGTTGCAAAGAGGCTTCAAGGTTTATTCTGAAGTATGCGCTGCATGTCACGGTATAAGACACATCTCATATAGAGACTTGGGTGATATAGGGTATTCAGCTGATGAAATAAAGGCCATAGCGGGTGAATACGAGGTGATAGACGGTCCTAATGATGAAGGTGACATGTTTACCAGAGACGCAAAAATGAGTGACAAGTTTGTTGAGCCTTATGAAAATGAAAAAATTGCTAGACTTGCAAACAATGGAGTATATCCTCCAGATCTCTCATTAATAGTTAAAGCAAGAGCTGGTGGTGCGGATTATATTTATAGTCTTTTAAATGGCTACAAAGATTTTCCTGAGAATTTTGAAGCCAGCGAAGGTATGTATTACAATGAATATTATCCTGGTAAACAAATAGCTATGCCATCGCCTATTATGGATGAAATAGTAGAATTTGATGATGGTACCGAAGCTACCCATCTACAAATTGCCAGGGATGTCACTTCTTTTCTTGCTTGGACTGCTGAACCAGAACTAGAGGTAAGAAAGAGTCTTGGTGTAAAAACACTCTTCTTCCTGATTTTATTAACAATAATGTTACTTGGCGTAAAAAGAAAAGTCTGGAAAAACCTGGATTAACTTCATGGCTCAGATTGATGTCGCTTTTATCGGTGGAAGTGGACTATATAAAGTTCCGGGTATCAAAAATATAAAATGGGTAGAAGTTAAGTCAAACTTTGGCAAACCCTCTTCTAAGATTTGCTTGGGAACAATAAACAATAGAAAAGTAGCATTCCTTCCTAGGCATGGGATAGACCATGATATTTCTCCATCAAACATTAATTATCGAGCTAATATTGAGGCACTAAAGATTCTTGGTGTCAGCAACATAATTTCATTATCGGCTGTTGGAAGTCTAAGAAGAGATTATGCGCCTGGAGATTTTGTTTTAGTGAGTCAGTTTATTGATAAGACTTATGCCCGAAAAAAAACATTTTTTGATGATGATCTAGTGGTTCATATTCCAATGGCTGAACCAGTTTGCATTAATCTAAAAGAAAAAGTGAGAAGTTCTCTGAAAGATTTAGATATAAAACATCACCAAAACGGAATTTATATTTGTATTGAGGGTCCCCAATTTTCTACTAGAGCAGAATCTGAACTTTATCGTTCATGGGGTTGCGACGTCATTGGCATGACTAATATGCCTGAATCAAAATTAGCTCTAGAGGCTGGAATTTGTTATGCAAGTGTTGCCATGGTTACAGATTACGATTGTTGGCATCCAAATCATGAGGATGTTTCGGTAGATCAGATAGTTAAAACATTGAAAGATAACGCTTCAAAAGCTCAGGAACTGATAATAGAATTGTCAAAAAATAAAACAATTAAATGTGATAAAAAAACAAAGAATCTCTCAAGTAATTCAGTCATAACTAACACTTCGAAAATAAAAAAAGCTACAAAAAAAAAATTAAAGTATATTCTAGATCTTAAATGAAAGTAGATAAAAAAAATTTTTCAACTCTTTGGTTAGAAAATAATAAAATTAAAATTATCGATCAAACTAAGCTTCCCTTCAAATTTATTGTTAAAGAGTTAATAACTCTCGAGGATTTTTGTATTGCTATTAAAAAAATGCAAGTAAGGGGAGCTCCTTTAATTGGAATTACTGCTGCATTTGGATTTGCTACTTCGATTCATAAAGATCCATCAGCGAGAAATATTGAAAAAACATATAATGCTTTGCTAAGCACCAGACCAACTGCAATAAATCTGAAATGGGCATTGGACAGCATACTTAGTGAAATAAAGCTAATTCAAAAATCCAGAAGGGGTATTAAATCATTGGAATTAGCAAAGAAAATGAGAGAAGATGATATTCTGAATTGTATTAAAATAGCTCTAAATGGTTATAAAATAATCAATGAAGTTTATAAAAGAAAAAAAAGAATAATAAATATACTGACGCATTGTAACGCTGGATGGTTGGCAACCATTGACTGGGGTACTGCCTTAGCGCCAATTTTTTTAGCTAATAGAAATCGAATACCTATCCATATTTGGGTTGATGAAACAAGACCGAGAAATCAAGGTGCTCTATTAACTGCATGGGAATTAAAAAATGAGAATGTTCCTCATACAATAGTTGTAGACAATGCTGGTGGCTTTCTTATGCAAAATAATAAAGTTGACCTTTGCATGGTTGGGAGTGATAGAACTACATTTAATGGTGATGTTTGTAATAAAATCGGAACTTATTTAAAAGCTTTATCAGCTTTTGAAAATAAAATTCCTTTTTATGCTGCTCTCCCTTATTCAACAATCGATTTTCAAATTAAAAAATACTCGAATATTCCAATTGAGGAAAGAGATGGAAAAGAACTTTCACATTTAGCATTTAAAAAAGGAAGGGAGATATCAATCGCAGAAATTTATCCTAAAGAATCGAAAAAATATAATCCAGCATTTGACGTTACCCCATCAAAATTTATAACAAGACTAATCACTGAAAATGGTATAATAAAGCCGAATATGCATGATATAAAAAAGTATTTAGTTCTATGAAAAAAATAAAAAAAAAAATTGCAGTTTATTATAATAAACTTGTTGAGCTAGGATTAAATATTGGTTCGGAGGGAAATATAAGTTTTAGAGATGAAAAAACAATTTTTATAACTCCCTCAGGAGTGGATAGTTCAAAACTTAATGAAAATAAAATAGCTGAAGTAGATTTTAATGGAAGAGTTAAGAATAAAATCAAAGCATCTAGTGAACTCTTTATGCATCTTTTTATTTACAGAGAACGTCCTGATGTCAAAGCAATTGTTCATTGTCACTCTGAATGGGCATCTATCGTTTCGTGTCAGAGATTAAAAATACCTGCGTTTCATTATATGGTTGCGGAGTTTGGAGGAGTTGATATAAAGTGCGCTAAATATTCAACTTTTGGAACAAAAAAGCTTGCTTTTAATGTTTTAGACGCACTTAAGCTACGAAACGGTTGCTTAATTTCAAATCATGGTCAATTAACTTTAGGTAATAGTATAGAGGATGCTCTTCATTTGGCAATTTCGCTTGAAAAGTTGTCCAAGCAGTTTTTCTTTTGTAATCTTACAGAAAAATTAAAATTATTAAATAAAAACGAAATGAATAAAGTATTAAAATTGTTTAAAAATTATAAGTCTAAACATTAAATCTAAAAGTTATAATGTCTCCGTCCTGGACTTCATAATCTTTACCTTCTAGTCTTAATTTTCCATTTTCTCTACAATTTGATTCTCCATTGAATTTAACAAAGTTTTCATAACTTATAACCTCTGCTTTTATAAAGCCTTTTTTGAAGTCAGTGTGAATTTTAGCTCCAGCATCTGGTGCGAAAGTTCTTCTTTTAATTGACCATGCTCTGCTTTCTTTTGGACCAGATGTAAAAAAAGTGATAAGATCAAGCAGAGAATAGCCTTCTCTAATAAGCAGAGATAAACTTGTCTCTTGGAGTCCAATCGATTCTAAAAATTGTTGTTTTTCATTTAAATTTTCAATTAAGGAAATTTCAGATTCTATTTGTGCGGAAATTTTTATGCTCTTAGCGCATTTTCTTTTTGCATAACTATCAACTATTTCTGATAATTCATTTCCTTTTACAATTGAGCTCTCGTCTACATTACAAACGTAAATAAATGGTTTTAGAGTTAAGAAATTATAATTATCAAATATTTTAAGATTGTTTTGATGATTTTTAAGTAGATTTAAAAAATTTCCTTTATCTAGATGTCTCTGTGCTTCCTCTAGTAATTGAATTTCTTCATCTGCAATTTTAGAGCCTTTGTGTTTTTTTTTTAGATTTTCTATAATATTTTCAATTTTTGATAAATCTGACAATATGCATTCTGTTTCTATTACTTCGATATCTTTCAAAGGAGATAGAGTTTCATCTACATGTGTAATTTCTTTATTTTCAAAGCACCTTACAACATGAATGATGGCATCAACTTCTCCCAAATTTGAAAGAAATTTGTTTCCTAACCCTTCGCCATTACTTGCACCTTTAACCAATCCAGCGATATCAACAAATTCGAGTTGATTCGAAATTACAGAATTAGATTTAGAAATATCTGATATGATTTTTAATCTTTTATCATTTACTGATACTTTGCCAATATTAGGTTCAATAGTACAAAATGGGTAATTTTTTGATTCTGCATTTTGAGTAGAAGTCAATGCGTTAAAGAGAGTCGATTTTCCAACATTTGGTAACCCTAAAATTCCACAATTAAAACCCA
>CACHGK010000001.1 GCA_902579395.1 uncultured Alphaproteobacteria bacterium | reverse complement strand
GAAATAAAAAAAGAGGTTAATATTGGCAATTGCTTAAAATCACTAAAGCAACTTCAAAACGAAAATCAAATAATTAATTTCAACAACTTGAGGTGCAAAGTGTTTTCCATCTTTTCTTTTGGCGATAATGTTCTCACAATAAATAAAAAAGTTTTATATCTAATTAAAAATAAAAACCATGATATAAAATTTTTCAATGATCTAGAGCATGGATTCCCTAAAAATAACCCTGAGTTATGTTATCAAATAATCAAAAATATTTTAATGAAACTTGAGCATGAGTGCATTTAAAAGTAAAATTGCCTCCTCTTTCGATAAGGGTTGCTCTAGTTATGATAGCAACTCTACTCTTCAAAAAGAAGTTTTAAAAGAATTACTAGATTTTTTTTTTAATGAATTTAATGATTATCAAGATGAAAAATCTCTTCTTGAATTAGGTTGTGGCACCGGAGAGAGTTTCGATATGTTATCAAAAAAGCTTTGCTTAAAAAAAATTCACTTAATTGATATTTCAAAAAAAATGATTCAGAAATCAAAAGTGAAAATTTTAGACAGTAGAGTCACTTTTGATATAAGAGACTTTGATACTATAGAGGATTTTGGAGGTTTTGATTTTATTTTTTCAAATATGTCAGTTCATTGGTCCAATGATATGTTCAAACTTTTTAAAAGAATCGTTAAAACAATAAAAAAAAATTCTCTACTTGTAGTCTCTTTTCCAAATTCAAAAAGTTTTAATAACTTAGCAAAACAGCAAAGAAATTATATAAATGATTTTCCAGCAACTAACGATTTAATGAAATTATTAGATAATAAAAAATTTTTATTTAAGCTTCAAGAAAAAGAACATAGGCAAAAATTTCACAATTTCATAGATTTTTTAAAAAATCTTAAATTGACAGGTGCGAATGTAAGTAATAAAAAAAGTCTAAATTTAAATAGAATCTTTGAACTAAGAAAATATAAAAAAACTGTAGTAGCAACTTTTAATATTAGCTACTTATTCTTAAAAAAAATTGAAAATTAATGTCTAAAGGATTTTTTATATCAGGAACTGATACAAATGTTGGTAAAACAATTGTTTCGGCAATTTTGGTAAATAAATTAGATGCAATTTATTATAAACCTATACAATGCGGATTGGATGAAAATGGAAAGAGGGATTCAGATATTATCAGAGAAATCTGCGAAAATTCTACTGTTTGGAATGAAACATATTTTTTCAAAAAACCTTTGAGTCCTAATATTGCTGCTGATAAAGAAGGAAAGAAAATTTTAATTAGTAAATTCAATAGTAAAATTACTATTAATCTTAATAAAAAATTAATAATTGAGGGTGCTGGTGGGCTCAATGTTCCAATAAATGATAAGAAACTTATCGTGGATTTAGCTAGTTTTTTTAAATTGCCAATTATTTTAGTTTGTAGAACAAGTTTAGGGACAATTAATCATACTTTACTTTCTATTAATTTATTGAAATATAAAAAAATAAAACTTCATGGATTAATCTTTGTTGGGGAACGGATTAAAGAAACTCAAGATACAATAAAAAAGTTTGGAACAAAGATTTATGGAAAAGAAATAAAAATTTTAGCCAGAATACCATTTAAAAAACAAATTAACAAAACTGAAATAAAACAATTACAAAAATTAATATCTCTATGACCGATGAAATTTTAAGAAAAGACAGAAAATATCTCTGGCATCCATTTACCCAATCAAAAGTCTCAAAAGATCCAATTGTGATTGAATCAGCAAAAGGTGAAAAACTTTTTGATTCTGAAGGTAATGAGTATATCGATTTAATTTCCTCATGGTGGATTAATACTCATGGTCATTGTAGAGATGAGATGATTAATTCTGTGTTTAAGCAATCTAAAAAACTCGAACAAGTTTTATTTGCTGGCTTCACTCATAAGCCAGCTGTTGACTTGGCTCAAAAACTAATTCAAATAACACCCAAGGGCTTAAAAAGAGTTTTTTTTTCCGATAATGGTTCTACATCAGTCGAAATTGCAATGAAAGTAGCAATTCAATATTGGTTTAATAGGGGAGAAAAAAAAAATAAATTTGTTGCTCTTCGAGGTGGTTATCATGGTGATACTTTCGGAGCAATGTCAGTAGGCAGAACATCAGGATTCTATGAGCCTTTTCATGAGATGTTAAATGAAAGTTTATTCATTTCATTTCCTGATATTTGGACAGGAAACAATCAGTTGCAAAAGAATGAGATCAAAGCAATTGATGAGGTGAAAAAAATTATTAAAAATGAAAGAGAGCAACTAGCTGCAGTAATTTTAGAGCCATTGGTCCAAGGAGCGGGTGGAATGAGAATTTGCAGGAAAGAATTTCTATTACAATTAGTAAAAATATTCAAAGAGGCTGGAATAATTGTAATATTTGATGAAGTAATGACTGGATTTGGACGCACTGGAAAAATGTTCGCAGCAGACTTTATAGATGAGGAACCAGATATAATGTGTTTAGCTAAATCACTTACAGGTGGTTTTATCCCTTTAGCTGCAACTATCTTTAGTGAAAAAATTCATAAAGAATTTGTTGCAACTGATTTAAAAAAAACTTTTCTTCATGGTCATACCTTTTCTGCCAATCCTGTTGCGTGTTCTGTTGCATTGAGTTCTCTTCAATTATTTGAAAAGGATAACACCTTCAAGAAAATAAAAATGATAAGTAAAATTCACTCAAAATTTCTTTTAGAATTATCAAAAAATCCAAGTGTTTCAAAGATCAGAATGATTGGCACCATTGCTGCATTTGACTATCATAAAGTTTCTAACGTCTATGGCTCGACTGAAAGTTTGTTATTGAGACAAAAATTTTTAGAAAATGGCATGTTACTAAGACCAATCGGAAACACAATTTACCTTATGCCACCTTATTGTATTAGTGAAATCAATTTGAAGAAATCATACGAAAAAATAATTGAAATTTTACAGTAATTAATTTTTCGTTTAAAATTGTTGTATGTTTAATAACCTCGACCAAAGAATAGAACTATACTTTAAACCGTTATCTGATTATATAACAAATTTTGTCTTTGGCAGTTTTTCTTTTTATGAAACTCAAGTTCCTTACATCGTAATATGGCTTGTTTTTGCAAGCATTTATTTTTCATTTTATTTTAATTTTTTAAATGTTTTCTACTTTAAAAGGGCTGTAAAAGTAGCTCTTGGGAGATACGATAAACCAGATGATCCAGGTGAGGTTACACATTTTCAATCATTCACCGCAGCGATGTCTGGCACAATAGGACTTGGGAATATTGCTGGAGTTGCCGTTGCTATTTCAATTGGAGGGCCAGGTGCAATGCTTTGGATGATTTTGACGGCTTTTTTTGGAATGACTTTAAAATTTGTTGAAGTTAGTTTAGGACATAAATATCGAGTTATACACTCTGATGGAACGGTCTCTGGTGGAGCCATAAGGTACTTATCTGATGGTTTAGGTGAACTTGGTTATTTGAAACTAGGAAGATTTCTAGCTATCTTTTTTGCAATTTGTTGTATTGGTGGCTCTTTCGGGGGCGGAAACATGTTTCAAGCCAATCAAGCATTTCAACAAATAGTTGAAGCTACTGGTTCTGACGATAGTCCATTATATGATAAAGGTTGGTTAGGTGGTTTAATTTTTGCCATTTTTGTTGGTTCAATAATTATCGGAGGTATTAAATCAATAGGTAAAGTTACTGAAAAACTAGTGCCTTTAATGGGATTGATCTATGTGTTTTCATGTTTATTCATTATTATTTCAAATATAAATTTATTGCCGGAAACAATTGGAAAGGTTTTTTCGAGTGCTTTCAATTTTGAGGCTTCTGTAGGAGGTCTTTTGGGCTCATTAATTGCGGGCGTAAAAAGAGCAGTTTTTTCTAATGAATCGGGTATTGGGTCAGCGCCAATTGCATACGCCGCTGCAAAAAGTAATAATCATTTAAATACAGGTTTCATGTCGCTTCTCTCACCTGTAGTTGACACCATAATTGTTTGTTCTATGACTGCACTAGTCATAATAATCACAGGGGTTTATGAGGATGCCTCTGGCATTCAAGGTGTTGAACTAACTTCAAGAGCATTTGAATCTGTTTTCTCCTGGTTTCCAAGCATTCTTGCAATAGCAATAACTCTTTTTGCAATATCTACATTAATTACTTGGTCTTATTATGGCTTGAGATGTTGGACGTATTTATTTGGCATTGGAAATTTTAGCAAATATTCATTTAAAATAATTTTTCTAAGCTTTACAGTTATTGGTTCTTCGATGAATTTAGAAAGTGTAATTAATTTTTCAGATTCAATGATTTTCGCAATGTCAATACCAAACATCATAGGTCTATATTTTCTTTCATCGCAACTAAAAAATGATATAAAAAAATTGTAGGTTTTATTAATGTCAAAGATTTTGATAGCAAATGATCATGCGGGGTTTCAAATGAAGCAAGCCTTGATAAAAAAATTAATTAATAAAATTGATTTTTTAGATTTAGGAACATCTTCACTCGAGTCGGTAGATTATCCTGATTATGCTGAGAAATTATCTAAAGAGATTTCTTCAAGAAAATTTGATAAAGGGTTGCTTATCTGCGGCTCAGGAATAGGTATGTCAATAGTTGCTAATAGATTTAAAAATATTAGAGCTGCACTATGTATGACAGCTGAAATGTCAAGATTAGCCAGAGAGCATAATGATGCTAATATTTTAGTTTTAGGATCAAGGTTGATTTCTGAAGAAGAAGCTATTAAATGTTTATTAGTATTTATTAAAACAAAGTTTGAAGGTGGACGTCATCAAACTAGACTTGATAAACTTAATTTAGTAAGATAATAATTATGGAGGCAACATGACAGCACAAGTTTTTTTCGAGAGCAGCCTAACACAGACAGATCCTGCGGTGTTAGATGCTATTAAAAATGAATATCATAGACAAAATGATCAAATAGAGCTTATAGCATCAGAAAATATAGTTTCTAAGGCAGTTCTTGAGGCTCAAGGAACAATTCTCACCAACAAATATGCAGAAGGATATTCAGGTAAGAGATATTATGGAGGTTGTGAACATGTTGATGTTGTCGAAGATATATGTATTGAAAGAATAAAGAAACTTTTTAATGCTGGATATGCAAACGTCCAAGTTCATTCAGGTTCACAAGCCAATCAAGCGGTTTTTCTTGCACTCCTTAAGCCTGGAGATACTATAATGGGTATGTCTCTTGCTGCAGGTGGGCACCTTACTCATGGAGCTCCTCCTAACGAATCTGGAAAATGGTTTAATGCAGTTCAATATGGTGTGAAAAGAGATACAGCCTTAATTGATTATGAAGAGGTTGAGCAACTAGCTCTTGAAAATAAACCTAAACTCATAATTGCAGGAGGTTCTTCATACCCAAGGGTTATTGATTTTAAAAAATTTAAAGATATTGCTGATAAAGTTGGTGCTCTTTTTTTAGTTGATATGGCACATTTTGCAGGTCTTGTTGCTACCGGATTATATCCTAATCCTCTTGAATACGCAGATGTAGTCACCTCAACAACACATAAAACTCTGAGAGGCCCTAGAGGTGGAATCATACTTACAAACAATGAAGCTCATGCAAAAAAAATTAATTCTGCAGTGTTTCCTGGTCTGCAAGGAGGGCCACTTATGCATGTTATTTGTGCAAAAGCTGTTGCCTTCGGTGAAGCCCTTCAACCTGATTTTAAAAAATATGTTAATCAAGTAGTTGATAATGCTAAAGTTCTTTCATCCGTTATGCTTGAAAGAGGTTTGGAAGTGGTATCCGGAGGTACTGATACACATCTTGTTCTAGTTGATTTAAGACCAAAAAAATTGACTGGAAAAGATGCTGAAAGATCTCTTGAGAATGCCGGTATAACATGTAATAAAAATGGAGTTCCTTTTGATCCAGAAAGTCCATTTGTAACCTCAGGTATAAGATTGGGCACACCAGCTGGAACAAGCAGGGGGTTTGGTGTTGAAGAATTTAAATTAGTAGGTAATCTTATAGGAGATGTGCTCGATGGTTTATCCTCAAACCCTGATGACAATTCTAAGATGGAGATTGAAGTTAAATCAAAAGTCAAAGCTTTGTGCGAAAAATTCCCAATATACAGCACAGCAATATAATTAATTAACGATTGCTGTAATCAAATTATATGCTTATATTGATGGAAAAGGTATTTTATGAGATGTCCATTTTGCGGCCACGACGAGACTCAGGTCAAGGATTCTAGACCATCAGAAGATAACAGCGCCATTCGAAGAAGAAGACAGTGCCCTGCCTGTGCTGCGAGATTTACAACCTTTGAGAGAGTTCAGCTCAGGGAATTGATGGTTATAAAAAAAGATGAATCCAGAACAGTATTTGACAGAGAGAAACTTGTTAGGTCAGTCAACATTTCATGTAGAAAAAGGCCGGTTAAAGCTGAACAAATTGAATTGATTACAAATAGCATTCAGAGGAGGTTAGAAAGTTCTGGAGAAACAGAAATTCCTACAAAGGTAATTGGGGAACTTGTTATGGATGCATTGAAAGAACTTGATAGAGTGGCTTACTTGAGATTTGCCTCTGTTTACAAAGATTTCCAAGAAACAGACGATTTTAGAAAATTCATAGACAAAAATTTAAATCTTAAAAACGAATAGTAAGTGGAACTAGACAATAAATATATTGAAGTTTCTTTATTTTTATTAAAAAAAATTATAGGTAGGACTTTTCCTAATCCACCAGTTGTTTCTCTACTAGTTGAATCAGACAAAAACTTTAAAAAAAACAAAATTATTAATTTTGGATTAACAAACTTTGGAGGAAGACCACATGCAGAAGCAAATGCTTTAAAAAGATTAAATTTTAAAAAAAATCATCATTACACTCTTTATTCTACTTTAGAACCCTGTTGTCATGAGGGAAGGGAAGAATCTTGCGTGTCCAAAATTTTGAAATCAAAAGTTAGTAGAGTAGTTTATTCATTAAAAGACCCAGATAACAGAGTAAATGGAATGGGAGATTATTTTCTAAAAAGCTCTGGGATAAAAGTAGTGGGTGGCATCATGAAAAAACAAACTGAAAAAATTTACAAAGGATACATCTTAAACAGAAGATTTAATAGACCTAAGGTGATATTGAAAGTAGGTTGTTCTCTTGATTCAAAAATAGCAATAAAGGAAAATGAAAGAAATAATATCACTAATAGTTTGTCAAAAAAAATTGTTCATATCATTCGATCAGAATCAGATGCAATATTAGTTGGATCAAACACTATAAGAATAGACAACCCTAAACTAACTTGCAGAATTGATGGCTTAAAAAAATTTTCTCCTATAAGAATTATATTGTCAACCAATCTTAATTTTTTGACAAGTTCAAATGTATTTAAAAATTGTTCCAACTATCCGACTATTATATTTACAGAAGCATCTAAACAAAAACTAGGCAAAAAGTTTAAAAAAAAAAACTTAAAAATCATTGAGATTGAAAAAAGAAATTTTAAATTATCAAATATACTTGTTCATTTAGCTCAATTAAATGTTTCAAACTTACTAGTTGAGGGAGGAAGTAAAATATTTACCTCTTTCATAAACGAAAACTTAGTTGATGAAATAATGATATTTAGATCAAATTATTTTATAGGTTCTAAAGGAAAGGATATGATTGAAAAAATTTATACAACAAATAATACCCAAAGTAATTTTATGTTAAAAAAAAACTTTCAGTTAGGTAATGATTCCCTAGAAATTCTGGAGAATAAAAATAAAGGCAAAAAAAATTAAAGGATGTTTACAGGAATAATAAAAAAAATTGGAAAAATTAAATCCTGGGATAAAAAAAAAAGGGTGTTATCTGTTGAATCACAATTTTCTGAATTAATTTTAGGGGAGTCAATTTCTTGTTCTGGAGTTTGTCTAACTGTTACAGAATTTAAAAAAGATCTTTTTTATTGCAATTTATCATCAGAAACTCTTTTAAAAACAAATCTAAAATATAAAAAGATTGGAGATAAAATCAATTTAGAAAAATCTCTTAAAGTTGGAGAAGATTTAAGTGGACATTTAGTTTTCGGTCATGTCGATGGTTTATCCAAATTAGAAGAAAAAAGAATTGATAAAGATTGTTGGATTTTAAAATTTTCAATACCAAGAAAATTAAGTAAATTTTTGACTGAAAAATGTTCTATTTCTGTTGATGGGATATCTTTAACAGTAAATAAAGTTAGTAAAAGTAATTTATTTGAAGTAAGTATTGTCCCACACACCTGGAAAAATACAAACTTACAGTTCTCAAAAGAGGGTGATTTTTTTAATATTGAAATTGATATGCTATCCAGATACGTATTTAAGGCTTTGAACAAATGAAAACGTTTTTATCGCCCATTAATGAAATAATAAAAGACTTATCTCTTGGGAAGATGGTGGTTGTTGTGGATGATGAAAAAAGAGAAAATGAGGGTGATTTAATTTTTACAGCCTCACACGTCTCTGCGCAAAAGATTAATTTTATGGCGAAACACGCACGTGGACTTATCTGTTTGGCATTAGACAGAAAAAGATTCAAGAAACTTGATTTAAAGTTGATGACTGACAAAAACCTTAGCAGACACAGGACGGCGTTCACGGTTTCAATTGAAGCAAAGAAGGGGGTTACAACCGGGATTAGTGCTCAAGATAGAGCTCATACAATTAAAGTTGCAGTGTCTCAAAGATCTAAACCTTCTGATTTAGTAAGTCCCGGACATATTTTTCCACTTCTTGCAAAGGATGGAGGAGTATTAGAAAGAGCTGGTCACACTGAAGCAGCCGTAGACTTATCACGGTTAGCGAATGGAGAATCAAGTCCTTATGGAGTGATATGTGAAATTATGAATGATGATGGCTCGATGGCGAGATTTGATGATTTAATAAAGTTTTGTAAAAAACATAAGTTAAAAATGTCATCAATAAAAGATTTAATTGAATACAAACTTAAGAAAGACAAGTTTATTAATTGTATAAAAACAGATAATTTAACATTGTCAAAATTTGGAAATTTTAAAATGTTTATTTATCAAAGCCTTATAGATGGAAACAAGCACTTGGCATTGGTCAAAGGAAATTTAATAAAAAATAAAAATGTTTTGGTAAGAATGCATAGATTAAATATTATTTCAGATATTCTGGATTTTAAAAATAAAGATTTAGAAAAATCAATTGAAATCATCTCGAAGAATAATGCTGGAGTTATTGTAATAATAAGAAATCCAGAAAAAGAAATGAAAAAACTTAATTCCAGAGGAAAAATTTTAAAAGAATATGGTATTGGTGCTCAAATATTAATAGATCTAGGTGTTAATAAAGTAACGCTTTTAACAAAATCATCTAAAAATATTATCGGTATTGACGGATTTGGTATAGAGATAAATGGTACAAGAAAAATATAAAGAAATTTTAATAATTTACTCTGATTTCTATCCATTAGTATCTGAGAATTTGTTATCTGCAGCCAAAACTTATCTTAGAGAAAAAAAAATTGAGTATGACGCAAAAAGAGTAGATGGATCTCTTGAACTACCAATTGTACTATCAAAATTTAAAGATAAGTATTCGGGCTTTATAGTTCTTGGGTGCATAGTGAAAGGTGAAACAGATCATTATCAAGTAGTAAAAGACGTTTGCCTGAATCAAATATATTCTCTGGCTTGCAAGCACTCACTTCCATTATCAACAGCTATTCTTACTGTTGACAATATTGATCAAGCAATGGAAAGATCAGATCCGAATAAAAAAGATCTTGGCACCAAGGCAGCTGCAGTATGCTGCAATTTAATTAAAATGCTAAGAAACTAAAATCTTGAAGAATACTAGTTAAATAAATTTCTAGTCGATTTTAGTACGTAAGTGTATCATTGAAATTAAATTCAATTAGTATAAAAAGTTAATAAAAAAGCTATGAGAAAGAATAAGTCTAAATCACTTTCAAGATATCTTGCAATTCAAGCAACTTTTAGTCAGGGTTTTGGATTTGATAAAAAGTCAATAGAAAAAGATTTTATAAATGAAAACGATCTAAATTTTCATATAGATTTTGAAAATATTAAAGAATTAAATTATTACGATAAGGCTTTTCTAAAAAAGATTTTTAATAATGTTTTTGAAAAAGATGAAATTATTCTAGCTTTAATAAGTCAAAACTTAAAAAGTAATTGGTCATTTACCAGGCTACCAAGAATTCTTCAAGCAATACTTAGGGTTGCAATTTCTGAGATGATTTCTTATCCAAAAACTTCAATGGGTATAATCATAAGTGAATACTTAAAGTTAGCCGAATCATTTAGTATTGAAAAAGAAAATAGTTTCATAAATGCAATTTTAGATAAGATTCATAAAAAGTTACAACTAGATGGATAAAGAAAAAAATATTATAGACAAATATTTTAAACCGCTAGCAAAAAATAAAGAGTCTCTTCATTTAGAAAATGATGCTGCATTTCTTAAAGACAAAAAAATGATAATTTCAACTGATATGATGATCGAGGATCAACATTTTAAAAAAGATTATGACCCTAAATTAGTTGCAAAGAAGTTATTGAGAATAAATCTATCAGATGTAGCTGCAATGGGAGCCGAGCCTTATGGCTTTTTTTTAAATATTGCATTGCCAAAAAATATGATTAATCCATGGCTTGTTAATTTTACGAAAGGATTAAAAAAAGATATGTTATTGTTTAATTTAAAACTTTTTGGAGGTGATCTTAGTTACTCATCAAAAATTTTTTTAAATGCAACAATTATTGGTAAAACAAAAAAAAAATGTCACAAAAAAAATATTGCAATTAAAAATTCAGATATATATGTGTCTGGAAAAATAGGGGATGCGGCATTAGGTTTAAGTATTAAAAATAAATCGCAATTTATGAATTTCTCCATTAACGAGAGGACGTACCTTACAAAGAAATTCATGTTGCCACAGCCAAGAATAGAACTTGGAAAAAATCTAAAAGGGTTGGCTGATTTTTGCACAGATATTTCTGATGGTTTATTAAGAGAGTTATCAATAGTTGCATATCAATCAAATTTACAAGCAAATATTTTTTTGGATAAGATACCTGTCTCTAGAGTTGCAAAAAAACTTTTAAATTCTGAAAAAATTAAACCCAAAAGAATTTGGGAAATATTTTTATCAGGTGGCGAGGATTATGAACTCCTTTTTGGGATAAAAAAAAAAAATATAAACTCACTAAAAAAAATTAAAAATATTTCAAAAATTGGTTTTTTTTCTAAAGGAAAAGGTTTAAAGATATATGATAAAAATGGGAAAGAAATTAATTTTAAAAAAGTTGGATTTAGTCATTTTTAATTAATGATTTAGTCATTTTTAATTAATTATGTATTGAACATGATATCTAATGTGATATAAGAGGTTCTTACTGTTTATTTTTAAAACAATATGTATCTAGAATATTCAATAGTTTTACTTTGTTCCTTATTGTCAATTGGATTTGGAGCCTTCACTACACAAAAAATCTTAAAGGAACCTCAAGGTTCAGATAGAATGGTAGAAATTGCTTCAGCTATTCAAGAGGGAGCCCAGGCATACTTGAATCGACAATACATAACAATATCCATTGTTGGTATATTGATTACTGTTATACTCTATTTTCTTATTCATAATCCATTTGTTGCAATAGGTTTTGTCATTGGAGCCTTTTTATCTGGATTGGCAGGTTATGTTGGAATGTTTGTATCTGTGAGAGCAAATGTTAGAACCACTCAGGCTGCGACTGAAAGTCTTGATAAAGCACTTGATATATCGTTTAAGTCAGGTGCAATAACTGGTTTTTTTGTAGTTGGTTTTGGACTTCTCGGTCTGGTTGTCTACTACTGGTTTTTAAATCAACAATTTGGACAATCCCAAGGTAGGGAAATAGTTGAAGCAATGATAGCATTAAGTTTTGGGGCTTCACTTATATCAATTTTTGCAAGATTAGGAGGCGGAATATTTACCAAAGGTGCTGATGTAGGAGCCGATCTTGTAGGAAAGATTGAAGCTGGAATACCTGAAGATGATCCAAGAAATCCTGCAGTTATTGCTGACAATGTCGGTGACAACGTTGGTGACTGCGCAGGAATGGCTGCCGACCTGTTTGAAACATATGCGGTTACAATTGTAGGAACTATGGTTCTTGGTTTAATTTTATTTGATAGCGTAGATCAACAAACATTCATGATGTTCCCATTATTGATAGCTGGTGTTTGTATTATTTCTTCATTAGTTGGAGCTTATTACGTAAAACTTGGAGAAGGGTCTCAAAATATAATGGGAGCTCTTTACAAAGGTTTAATTATAACGGCTCTTGTTTCAATAGTATTAATCTATTTCGTCACAGATTTCTTTATAGGCACTGATAAACTTATAATTAATAGTGATTTGTTTATTGAATCTTTTCTAGGTATTGATCTATTTTACTGCTCAATAATTGGATTAGCTGTAACTGGCTTAATCGTTTGGATAACTGAATATTATACCAGCACCGAATTTAACCCTGTAAAATCTGTAGCAAAATCGTCTCAATCGGGTCATGCAACAAATATAATCCAAGGTCTTGCTGTTTCAATGCAATCAACCGCATTGCCTACAATCGTTATAATTTTGGGAATACTTTTATCCTATAAGTTTGCCGGATTATACGGTATTTCAGTGGCTGCTACTACTATGTTAGCTTTGGCGGGAATGATAGTGGCGTTGGACGCTTATGGTCCTGTGACTGACAATGCTGGAGGTATTGCTGAAATGTCAAATTTGTCAGAAAATGTAAGAAAAACTACTGACGCACTTGATGCTGTGGGAAATACAACCAAGGCAGTAACTAAAGGTTATGCAATTGGTTCCGCTGGACTTGCTTCTTTAGTTCTATTTGGTGCTTATACTCAAGATCTAAAATATTACTTCCCTAACCTTGATGTTAAATTTTCTTTGGATGACCCCTATGTTGTAGTTGGGCTTCTGATAGGTGGCATGTTGCCTTTTTTGTTTGGTTCCATGGGTATGACAGCTGTTGGTAAGACAGCAGAAAAAATTGTGAACGAGGTAAGAAGGCAATTTGCAGAGAACAAGGGGATAATGACGGGAAAGTCAAAACCTGAATACGGCAAAGCTGTTGATATCTTAACAAAAGAGGCCATAATTGCCATGATACTCCCATCAATGCTTCCTGTTTTGGCACCATTCATCACATATTATTTAATTTTCATTATAGCAGGTCAAGCTGCGCCAGCTTTTACGACTTTAGGCGCTATGCTTCTCGGTACTATAGTCACAGGATTGTTCGTTGCAATCTCTATGACTTCTGGAGGAGGTGCTTGGGATAATGCAAAAAAATATATAGAAGATGGAAATTTTGGCGGTAAAAATTCAGAAGCACATAAAGCTGCAGTTACAGGTGATACAGTTGGTGATCCTTATAAAGATACAGCAGGACCTGCAATCAATCCAATGATAAAAATTATAAATATTGTTTCAATACTTCTTCTGTCGATGTTAACTTAAAAATAATCTCAAATTTAAATATTTAAATTATAACACATAAAGAAATTAATCGTCAGCCTTTCCACTTCCCAAAATAGGTCCACCTCGTTTCATACCTGGAACCCCAAAATTCCCAAGTATTTGTTGGAAAAACCCCTGTTTAGCTCCACCACTTTTAGTTTCTAATGACGACATAGCTACATCAGTTGATTGTGATTTATCATAAAAGAAAATATTTTTTAATTTATTTGATTTATCAAATTTCAATTCAAGTATGTACTGTTCCTTAATTTTTGATCTCATAAATGCAATTTTTGAGCGTAAAGTCCCGATGTAGTAAAACGAGTTATCACCTAAAGTTCCATAAAAGGATGGTTCACCCAGTATTTCTGAAACAGACTTTTTATCATCTTTACCTATCTTTAAAATTGAAAGAGTTTCGGTATCTGGTAAATTCCCATTTACAATTTTTTTTGAGGCACAAGATGATAATAATAATATAATAAGTATAAGAAAGTTTTTCATAATGATATTTTTCAGTTTAAAAAAAAAAAAATTAGATAACATTTATAGTAAAATTGGCGAACAATCAAAACAATCTTTTTTTTTAAAAAAAACAAAAAATAAGGATGCAAGTTTATTCGTTGAGTTTTTTCAAACTAATTTGATTCTAATTATTTGGTACATGAAAAGTAGAAATTTCGAAAACAAAAATATAGATTATTTGATTAACAAGTATATCAAAGATCTTGAGGGATTAGTAATTGAGCTTGGTGGGTCAGAGACAAGTTTAAGAAAAAAAATTAGGATTATTATAGGAAATTTTTATGGAAGGCTTTATCGATATTCAATTATTTTTGACGAAATAGAAAAAAAAAAAAAAACAGATTTAAAAAAAATATTAAAAAAAAATTTTAAATATCCGTTAAAACTTGATTTACTTGAGGAATATATAAAAAAAAATATTTACCAATTAATACAACTAGACGAAAATGAATTTTGGAATTTAAAATTTTTCAATGAGAAATAATTTAAGTATTTAAAAAAAATATTGTTATTTATAATTTTTTTATGTACAAGTCAAGATTACTAATTTATAGGATTACCCAATGGCCGTACCAAAAAGAAAAACAACTCCAGCAAGAAGAGGAAAAAGACGATCTCACCACAGCATGTTCAACATCAATTCCATGGAATGTCCAAATTGCGGTGAATTTAAACTTCCCCACCACATCTGCGAAGCTTGTGGATACTACAATAAAAGAGAGATAATTAACAAAACTGAGTCTGATGATGACAAAGAAATGGAATCTCAGAATTAAAACAAGGATTAATCTTGAAACAAACAGTATTGGCCATTGACGTTATGGGAGGAGATCAAGGCCCCAAAGCAACTCTAGAGGGTGTTGCAATGGCCTCGAAAATATATCCTGATGTAAAATTTAAGCTTTTTGGAGATATGACAAAATCTCAACCTCAATTAAAAAAAAATGGATTTGCAAATTATGAATTTATTCACACAGAAGAATGTATCAAATCAGATGATGAACCAGTAAATGCACTCAGAAAATTAAAAAAATCAAGCATGAGGCTTGGAATTAATGATGTTTCATCTCATGATGCTGATGGCTTTGTATCAGCTGGCAATACGGGAGCTCTAATGGCCATTTCCAAATTTGTATTGAAGACATTAAATGGAATCAGTCGACCGGCTATCGCTGGCTTAATGCCAACGTTAAAAGGGCAGACAGTTATTTTAGATTTAGGCGCTAATGTAGATTGTTCGAATGATAATTTAGTCCAATTTGCATTAATGGGAGATATTTTTTCTCAGACTGTTCTTGGTATTCAAAATCCCAGGATAGGCTTGTTAAACGTTGGGTCAGAACTTATCAAAGGTAATAGTATTGTAAAACAAACTCATTCTGATTTGAGTAAAATTACAAAAAAAATTAATTTTTGTGGTTTTGTGGAAGGTAATGATATTAACAAAGGAGTTGTTGATGTTGTTGTTACAGATGGATTCTCAGGCAATATTGCTTTGAAAACAGCTGAGGGAGTTGCAGAGCTTATTTTTACATTTTTAAAAAACTCATACAAAAGCTCTATTATTTCAAAATTAGGTTATTTATTATCCCAACCTGCATTAAATAGATTTAAGACTAGAATTGATCCAAGAAAATACAACGGAGCAGTTCTTCTTGGTCTGAATGGAATAGTAGTAAAAAGTCATGGTAGCACAGATGCATTTGGTTTTTGTAATGCCATTGGTGTTGCTGTATCACTTATCGAAAACTCTTATATTAATGAGATTGAAAAAAAATTAAAACTAGATTAATTAATGTTTTTAAACTCCAAAATCTTAGGTCATGGTTATTTTCTTCCAGAAAAAATTCTAAAAAATAACGATTTCTTGAAGTTTGTCGAAACTTCTGATGAGTGGATATTTTCTAGAACGGGAATAAAACAAAGACATATCGCTAAAAAAAACGAGTTAACATCTGATTTGGCAATTAAAGCATCTGTAAATGCTTTAAAGTCGGCAAATTTAAATAGTAAAGATATTGACTGTGTGATTTTAGCAACAACAACACCAGATAATACTTTTCCATCAACTGCAACAAAAGTACAAACAAAATTGGGGATGAGAAATATAAGTGCATTTGATATTCAAGCAGTTTGTTCGGGTTTTATTTATTCTATTCAAATTGCTGATTCATTAATTAAATGCAAAAAGGCAGAAAACGTTTTGGTAATTGGAGCTGAAACTTTATCTAAAATTGTAGATTGGGAGGATAGAAGAACATGCGTGTTATTTGGTGACGGTGCAGGCGCAGTTATACTAGGACCAACCGAAAAGAATGAAGGAATTTTATCTACAAAATTATATTCTGATGGTGCGTGGCATGAAAGCCTATATAGCGACGGAGGACCTTCTAAAAATCAGATGGTTGGAAAAATAAGAATGAATGGACAGGATATATTCAAACAAGCAGTGAATAAATTGTCTGAAGCGACATTTGAAGCTCTTGATGACTGTAAATTGAATATCAAAGATGTAAGTTGGTTTATTCCACATCAAGCCAATCAGAGAATAATAACAAGCACCGCAAAAAAAATTGGGATAAGTGAAGAAAAAACTATTAGTACTGTTAAGTTTCATGCGAACACTTCAGCAGCATCAATACCATTGGCACTTTCAAGTTCAATTGACGATGGCAAAATTAAAAAAGATAATATTCTAGCATTATGTGCTATAGGGGGAGGACTGACCTGGGGTAGTTGTATTTTAAGAATTTGAAATATATAATTATGTAATGTCAAAAAAAGTTGTTACCAAAGCTCTTGTAGTCAGCCATTTAAATGAGAATATTGGTCTTTCAAAAAGAGAATGCCAATTTTTTTTAGAGTCATTTTTAGATGTTATTTTTTTTGAGTTAAAAAATCACAATGATGTAAAGATAGTAAATTTTGGAATTTTTAAAATAAAAAGTAAAAAATCAAGAATCGGAAGAAACCCAAAGACTAAAGAAGAGTTTATGATTTCTGAAAGAAATGTAGTTAAATTTAAACCGTCAGATTTTTTGATAAACCTTATAAATTCTAATATTGCAGATAAAGATGAAATCAAATGATGCATTAAGGAAAATTGGAGAGGTCTCTAAACAACTTAATATCCCAATCTACGTTATAAGATTTTGGGAAAAAAAATTTTCTCCTCTAAATCCTATAAAAAAACCTAACGGAACTAGATACTATGATGAAAGTCAATTAAAGTTATTAGAAAAAATTAAGTCACTCTTATACGATCAAAAGTTTTCAATTGAAGGTGCAAAAATTTTTTTGAAAAATGAAATAAAAAAAAAAGATCAAGAAAAAAAAATTATTTCTGATATTAAGGCACTTATTAATGATATCAAGTCCAAAATATAAAACGGGGCGTAGCGCAGTCTGGTTTAGCGCGTCCGTCTGGGGGGCGGGAGGTCGCTGGTTCAAATCCAGTCGCCCCGACCATAAATCTAGAAAATGAAAATAAAAATATTCTATACAACTTGTGATAGCACTTTTGCAAAAAAACTAGCTAAAAAATTACTACTTGAAAAAAGGGTAATTTGTGTAAATGTGTTTAAAAATGTAGAGAGTTTCTACAGTGAGGATAAACTAATCAAATCAACTATGGAATCAGTTCTAATAATAAAAACCTTTTTAAATAAACCTAATATTGAGGAATTATTACAAAAACATCACAATTATTCTATTCCTTTTATTGCAGAAATATTAGTTAATGATGTGAATGATAAATATTTGAGTTGGGCAAAAAAAAACTTATAAATCTTTTTTGATGTTGACAGCGAGGTATATTAAGTTATTTTGCTAACATTATGTTGACCTATAGTCTTAAAAAAAGTGATATTACAAAAAAGTGGTATTTAATTGATGCTTCTGATTTGGTATTAGGTAGACTAGCAGCTAAAGTAGCTTCGATTTTAAGAGGTAAACACAAATCAATTTTCACTCCTCATCTTGACTGCGGTGATAATGTAATAATTGTTAATGCAAGTAAAATAAAGTTAACAGGTAATAAAAGTAAAGATAAAAAATACTATAAACACACTGGCTATCCGGGTGGCTTAAAAGAAAATTATTTCAAAGACATTATAAAAGGAAAGAACCCAGAGTTTGTAATAAGAAAAGCTGTGGAAAGAATGATGTCTTCCAATGCACTGTCTAAAAAACAATTATCAAACTTAAGGGTTTTTAAAGACGAAAATCATAATTTAGATTCTCAAAAACCAGAATCTATAGATTTCGGTAATTTGAATAGAAAAAATAAAGCAAACTAATGACCGAAACAGATAATAAACCTCAATCTGAACCAATAACAGATAAAGAAGATTCAATCTCTCCAAAAATAGACAAACTTGGTAGAGCATATGCCACAGGTAGAAGAAAAAGATCTGTTTCAAGAGTTTGGATAAAATATGGATCAAAAAAAATTACAGTTAATGGAAGAGATAGTAAAGATTATTTTAAAAGAAAGATTTACAGCACTATCCTCGAAGAACCACTTTCTAAAACTGAAAATTTGGAAAAGCTAGAAATTTTTTCAACTGTATCTGGAGGAGGGTTATCTGGGCAAGCCGGTGCTTTGAGACATGGTATAAGCAGAGCACTTGTTCATCTTGACCCGTCTCTAAGAAAAAGACTAAAAAAAGCTGGTTTTTTAACAAGAGATGCTCGAAAAGTAGAAAGAAAAAAATTCGGTAAACATAAAGCTAGAAGAAGCCCTCAATTTTCAAAAAGATAACATATGTCTCTTAATGTATGCATTTTTGGTGTATCTGGTTATACCGGATCCAAGCTTCTTAGTTTTCTTGATAAGCATAAAAATGTTAAAATTTGTGGCGTATTTGGTAATTCAACGGTTGGGAAAGAATTAGGTCAAATTTCTAAAAACTTAAATAAAATCTCCAAAATTAAAATAACTAAATATGAAGATTTTAATTTTCATGACATAGACTTAGTATTTAGCTGTCTTCCTCATAAGAAATTCCAAAATAATATAATTAGAAATCTTGATTCTAATATATCAATTATAGATTTATCCGGAGATTTCAGATTTGATTCAATTAAGGAATATGAGAAATTTTATAAATGTAAGCATAATGCAGAAAGTTTAAATAAAAAATTTTTGTATGGTTTATCAGAAATTTACAAAAAAAAAATTAAAAATGCGAAGTTCATTGCAAATCCAGGTTGTTATCCAACCTCAATTTTACTTCCATTAATCCCACTTCTAAGAGAACCTAGATTTGGTATTAAGGAAATTATAGCTGACTCTAAATCAGGTATAAGTGGAGCTGGAAAAAAACCAAAAATTGAAAATCTTTTTTCTGAGATTAGTGAAAATTTTTTTGCTTATGGACTTGAGCAACATCAACATTACCCAGAAATGAAGCAAGAGCTTAATAAAATTAACAAAACAGTTTCTTTAACTTTTGTACCCCACGTTTTACCTTTAATTTCTGGTATCCAGTCCACGATTTACATAGACAAGAATTGTGATGAAAATGATTATAAAAAAACTTTACGTCAATTTTATAGTGATGAACCCTTTGTAAAAATTTATGATAATTTAAGTATACCTTCAATAAAAGACGTGAAAAATACGAACAATATAGCAATAAAAGTTTTTACAGATCACTCAAAAAATAAAATTGTGATATTAAGTTGTATAGATAATTTAATTAAGGGTGCATCTGGCCAAGCTATTCAGAATATGAATTTGATGTATGATTTTAAAGAAAGTGAGTCTCTAGTTTAATGCAAAATTTTGTAAAATATAAAAATAAATTACCAAGCATTAAAGAAAGTGTTTTTATCGCTGATGGTGTGCATCTGGTAGGCGATGTAACTATAGATGATGATACAAATATTTGGTATAATACGGTAATACGAGCTGACGTTAACTATGTGAAAATTGGAAAAAGATGTAATATTCAGGATGGCACAGTTATTCATGTTTCTTCTTATGGTTTTTCTGCAAATGGAAAGAAAGGAAGTCCTACAATTTTACATAATAATGTTACAATTGGTCATAATGCAACAATTCACGCTTGTGAAATAAAATCAAATTGTTTAGTAGGTATGGGTTCAGTTATTTTAGATCAAGCTGTTCTTGAAGAATTTTCTTTTGTTGCTGCAGGTGCAATAATAACTCCTGGAACTAAAGTCAAAGCCAGAGAACTGTGGGCGGGTAACCCAGGCAAATTTGTAAGAAAAATATCAGAAACAGAGGAAAAATTACTTATTAACACACCTGATGTATATTGCAGATTAAGTCAAGAATTTTTAAAAAAATAGTTTGAGATTTTAAATTTTAAATTATACTTCATTTATTGAGGATTTATTTAGTGCGAAAATTAAATATCATAATTTTGTCATTAACTTTTTTTGTTTATGGTTGTATCTCTGTTTCAGATATTATGGGAGAAAGTGAAGTAGAATCTCCAGAGACTGTGGATGAAGTTGGTCAACTTCTTTCTGATATTCAACAAGAAGAAGATGAAATTATGGATGACCTAAATGAGAGTTTAGAAGATCAATCTCTTGAACTTTCTGATGAAAAGCTGGAGGCTTCTCCAACACAAGAATATGATAGTATGGTTTTAGATCAATCAGAAGATAATTTAACTTCAGACTCAGTCAACAATGAAGTTGAAGCAAAGCCAAATGATTCATTTGATCAGTATCAAAGTACAATTTCTAAGTTAAGCATAAACGATAAAATTCAGTATAGAGTGGCTACAATTAATTTTTATAGTGGATCAAGTAATGTTGATATAACCGGCCTGAAAAAAATTAAAAAAATAGCAAAAATTGCAAAAGAAAGAAATGCAAAAATCAAAATTGTCGGGCATGCTAGCAAAAGAACAAGAGATATGCCCTTGGCAAAACACAAATTAGTCAATTTTATGATTTCAGATAAAAGGGCTCAATCGGTTGCTAATATTTTTATAAAAAAATATAACTTCCCAAGTAATTCTTTAATTACTGAGGCCGTTTCTGATACCAAGCCCCTATTTAAAGAGAATATGCCAGCAGGAACACAAGCAAACCAGCGAACTGAAATTTTCTTAATATACTAGTTTGTGTTAAAAAATAAATTAAAGATAGCAATTGCAGGAATTGGCACTGTAGGTTCTGGCCTTTTGGATCTGTTGAAAAAGTATAAAGATCAAAACATTGAAGTTTCAGCAATTGCATCGAGAAAACATACAAAACTTAAGGGTAAATATTTTAAGAATACAACTTTTTTTAAGGATGCTAAATATTTACTAGATTTTAATGATTACGATGTTTTAGTTGAATTAATTGGAGGGGATAGTGGAATCGCCAAATTAATTGTAATTGATGCTTTGAACAAAAAAAAGAATGTCGTTACAGCTAATAAAGCACTTGTTTCTAGATATTGGAACGATTTTCAAAAACTTACAACAATTAACAATTGTAAAATTAAGTTTGAAGCAGCTGTTGCGGGTGGTATTCCAATAATAAAAGTGATAGATGAATTCTTACTCTCTAATAAAATCAAAAGAATTTATGGAATATTGAATGGAACATCTAATTATATTTTAAGTGAGATGTTATCCTCAAATAAAGAATTCAACAAAATATTAAGTGATGCTAAAAAATTAGGATATGCTGAATCCGATCCGACATTTGATATTGATGGGACTGACGCAAGTCATAAACTATCAATTTTGTCATCAATTGCATTTGGATGTGATGTGCAAAAAATTAAAAATGAGGGTATTCAAAATATTAATTTGTTAGACTTAAAAATTGCAGATACACTTGGTTATAAAATCAAACTACTTGGACTTACAGAATTTGATAATAATAACTTAAAGTGTTTTGTTTATCCTTGTCTGCTTTCTAAAGATTCATTTATTGCCAAGATAGATGGTGTTTATAATGGGATAGTAGTTGAATCTGATTTTTGTAAAAAAAGCTGTTTTGTAGGTGAGGGTGCAGGAGCTTATCCAACTGCAACTTCAGTTCTTAGTGATATTATTGATCTGTCGCAAAGAAATTTAGATAATTCAAGGAAAAAAAATCTATCTAAATATAAAATTGTTAACCTTGATGACAGATTAGGCTGTTACTATTTAAGGTTCTCAACTGATGATAAATCAGGAGTAATTTCAGGAATAGCTAATGAATTTAAAAAATTTAATATTTCTATGAAATCAATGTTACAAAAAGATACAGGTAAGGTGAATTCAGCAGAGGCAACTATTGTGATCACAACTCATACTTGTTTAGAAAAAAATATGATGAAGGCATTAAGTAAAATTAATAATCTTTCATTTATTAGGCAAAAAACCGTCTATCTCAGAATTGAAAATTTCAAATAATTGACATCGTCTCAAGAAATTTATTTCCGATCAGAGGTTTACAATAATCGAGAAATTCTTTTGTAACATCAAAGTTTTTCTTATCAAAAAAATTCCGAGGCATAACTTTTGTTTTGCCAGCGATCGCATCTAATGAATTTAAAATATATTGGGCTTTATATTTTTTCCTGAAATTTTTTCTCTCTTTTATTCCTACTGAAAAAGAGTTCTTATATTTTAAAGAAAAATTAACAGCATTAAGTCCTATTTTGAAGGCCTCTGACTGATCTACCTCTGAAGCCGATCCATGAAAGCATCTTTGAGAATAACCAAGTGTATCGGCTCTGACCCTCGAAATATTTAATTTGCTTTTAATTTGATTTGCTAAAAAATCACCTAATATTCCTGATCCTGACAATTGAATATTTCCATGAGCATCAAATTCATTGGTATTTTTAATTTTTTCTACAAATAATTTCTTTTTTTTATCTTGTATTCCCTCAGATACTGCAACAACACATCTACCATACTTTAAAAATATCTTTTTTACATTCTGTAAAAATGAATTTAATTCAAATGGATTCTCAGGTATAAAAATCAGATGAGGTCCGTCCTTTTTTTTATTTCTTAATAATGAAGTTGAAGCTGTCAAAAATCCTGCATGTCTTCCCATTACAATTCCAATGTAAACTCCTGGTAACGATTTTACATCATAATTGATTCCAGAAAATAACTGAGCAACATATTTTGCAGCAGAACCGAAGCCTGGGGTGTGGTCATTTAAAACCAAATCATTATCAATAGTTTTTGGCACATGTATGCACTGAAGATTATATTTCTTTGCTTTAGCAAAATTAGAGATTATCTTTAAACTATCCGACGAATCATTACCACCAATATAATAAAATTTGCTTATGTTTTTTTTTTTTAAAACATTATATATTTCTAATAAATAAGTTTTATCAGGCTTATCTCTAGTAGATCCAAGAGCGGCCCCAGGTGTATTTCTTATGACTTTTAGATCCTCCTGAGAAACATTATTTAGAAATTTAAATTTATTGTTAACAATTCCATTAACACCATGGATCGAACCTATAAGATTAGAATTATTTTTTTTTTCATTTATCATAATCCCAGCAAGAGATTGGTTAATAACATTAGTTGGCCCACCACCTTGTGCAATTAATATATTATTTTTATAAGCCATTTTTTTATGATAAATTTTGTATATGAAGACTGATTTCAATTTTATTGAAGATTGTAAAAAAAACAATAATCAAAAAAATAATTACTCAATAAAAGGTTTTTATTGGAGTGAGAAAGAATCAAGTGATTTAGAAGTAAATAAAATAAAAGATGATTTGAATCTAGATTTGTCAATTGCTAAGATGATTGTTTCGAGGGGTATATCAAGATCAAATTTTGATAACTTTATTAACCCAAAAATTAAAAATTTAATTCCTGATCCATTTGTTTTACATGACATGGAAAAGGCAACCTTAAGAGTAATAAAATCTATTAAAGAAAATAAAAAAATTGGTATTCTTGGAGACTACGATGTTGATGGATCAAGTGCAACAGCTCTTTTGTGTAATTACTTAAGTGAGATTAATATATCTTATGAATATTATATCCCAGACAGAATTAGTGAAGGCTACGGCCCAAATGTGAATGCACTTAAAAACTTAAAAAACAAAGGATGTGAACTGATCTTAACTCTTGATTGTGGTACTACAGCAGAAACATCTATAAATATGATTAGTGAGGATGGAGTTGATGTTATTATTTTAGATCATCATATTGAATCTGTTACACTACCTAATGCATATGCAATAATTAATCCTAAACAAAAATCAGACACATCATCCTTAAATCATCTTTGTGCAACTGGAGTGGTATTTTTTTTTGTAGTTGCAATTAATAGAGAACTAAAAAAAATTAAATATTTTATAAACTCTTCTCCTAATCTTATTAAATATTTGGATCTCGTAGCTTTAGCAACAGTTTGTGACTTAGTTAAACTTGATAATCTAAATAGAGCATTTGTAAAACAAGGAATAAAAGTTATGAACAATTCAAAAAATATGGGTATTAATTGTTTAATAGAAAATTCTTCGATTAACCAAATGATAAATGAATACCATCTTGGTTTTATTTTAGGACCTCAAATTAATGCTGGTGGAAGAGTTGGTGATTCAAGGATGAGTGTGAACTTATTAACATCAAAAAATAAATCTATTTCATCAGTGATAGCTCAAAAACTTTATGAATTTAATAATCTTAGAAAATCCATAGAAAAGAAAGTTGAGCAAGAAGCACTGAAACAAATCTCAACAAATGATGAAAATATAATTTGTGTGCACAATGAAAATTGGCATCCAGGTGTTATTGGGATAGTAGCAGCTAGAATTACTGAGAAATTTAACACACCATCAATTGTCATTTCAGAAAATACTGATGTTTGCTCTGCTTCATGTAGATCTGTTAAAAGTTATGATATTGGAGCATTAATCATTGAATTAGTAGAAAATAACATTTTGGTTTCAGGTGGCGGACATAAGATGGCTGGTGGCTTCAAAATCAGAAGGTCAAAGATTAGCGAGCTTAAGATAAACTTAAGAGATAGATTTAATAAAAGCGCACAAGATTTAAAAAAGCAATTTGAATCTGAATTAAACATATCTGTAATAAATAAAGAATTTTTCGCAACCATTGATAAATTTTCTCCATATGGAGTTGGAAATCCTAAACCAAAGTTTTTAATTAGAGATTGTTTTATAAAATATCCTAGAATAGTTGGTGAAAAACATTATTCCTTTTTTGTAGAGAATTCGTTTGGAGATAGAATAAAAGCAATATCTTTTAATTCAGTAGGTACAAGCCTTGGTAAAGTTATAGAAACAGAGAATTTTACAAAAGCATTGATAGTGAGCTTGACAATGAATCGATGGGATGGAGAAGAAAGTGTAGAACTATTTTTAGAGGATATAGTTGTTTAGTCAACTATTCTCATTTGAGTGTAATAGATTCTACAATCTTTCCCATCTGTGGTAATAAGACAATTAAGATATTCAGATAATCTGGCGTTGGAACATCCAGCTTCTTTATAAAGTGGAATGCCTTGAAAGTTTTGCTCGAAACTTAACTTAAATTTTTCTAATTCAGACTCTTTTTGATTTGGGAAGTTCTTAAATTTTGACTTAATCTTGGTAATTGCCTCTTCATAAGGAAAAATAATTTCATAACCTCTGAGATTACACAAATGATTGCTTGCCTCTTTACCATAAATAAGGAAAGGAAGCAAAATACAAAAACAAGTCGTTAAAAATATTAATTTTCTCATAACAAAATAATTTACATATAAATTAAAAAGTCTATATATATAGTCATATTATTTTTTTACAAGCTTAAAGTTGTCCCCTTCGTCTAGTGGTTTAGGACACCGCCCTTTCACGGCGGCAACACGGGTTCGAATCCCGTAGGGGACGCCATATCAAATCTATGTGATATTTTATTCTGTTAAGACAAACCTTATTGGCACTTGTAATTGATCTTCAACGTTTCTCCCCTTTTTTTTTGCTGGAATAAAAATCCATTTCTCGATAGTTTGTTTGCTAACAGAGTCTAATATTTTATAACCAGAAGACTTTCCAATTCTTACGTTTTTTACTGATCCATCTTCATTTACTAAAACCTCTAAAATAAGTTTTCCTTGAAGACCTTTTTTTCTTGCAATAAGTGGATATGGTGGATGAGGGTTGTTTATTGAGCCAATTTTATAATTAGCTTTAGATAAGTTTTTTTTATGACTAATTTTGTTTTCATTGGTTTTTTTGTATGAGTTACTACTTTTTATTGATTTTTTTTCAATTCTAGCTTTTTTGATATCATCATTCTTCTCGTCAGATTCTAATTTATAAGGTTTAAAAGTAACTAAATTAGTTTTAGGTTTTAAAACAGCTTTAATATCTAGTGTTTTAACATTCGACTTTTCTATGATAGGGCTCTTTTTAGCAACTTTCCTTTTGTGGTTATCTAAGTTCTTAATGTGCTTTGAATTACTTAATTCTTCCATTTCAATAATTTCAGTAATCAGCATAAAAGTTTCTGCTTTTTCAATGGGTTTTTGAAAAAGCAGAAAAGAAATTATTACAGTGGAATGAATTAAGAGTGAAACAACTAAATATTTTCCTTGAAATATTTTCATTATAAATCTTTACTAAGTGTGAACATCATATTGAAGCCTTCAAGTGGATAGGTATTATAAACATTATAACTGTTAGTTGAAGCTACAGCATATTGATAATAGTTTTTATCTAGAATATTATTGAACATCATAGAATAATTAAAACCATAACCATTACCGCTGAAACCCATATCAATTAAATAATATCCGGGTTGAACGACCTGATAGTTTTCTTCATCATTAATCATTCTTTGTGATGATTGATAGTATAAGCTTATATTTGGATTTAAATATTCAGAGAATTTATATTCAATATCTACAACATTTTTAAATGCTGGAACTCCAGTTAGATCATAATCTCGTCTATGCCCAGCTCTATATTTTGATTGTGCAACAGAAAAGCTGTTAGAAAAGACTAGTTGATTATTTAGATTGAAGTCAATTTTGTTTTCTATACCATATCTATGAGTTCGAGCAAGATTTCTATTGGTAAAAGTAGCATTATCGTACTTTATTTCAGACTTTAATCTCATATAATAAAAGTTGGTTTGAACTTTGATATTATTATCCAGATATTTATGCCCAAATTCAAAATCATAAGAGGCCTGAGAGCCTAATCTAAAATTATGAGTTGCAGAAACGAAGCCTGAGCCAACTCTTTCATCAACATCGGGATACCTGAAACTTCTGCCACCTTTGATTGAAAAAATATTATTTTGATTTATAAACCTTTCATAACCTAAATGAAATGCATGTTGATGATCAGGTTTTAGAATTGTTTCCTGTTCACCTAAAGTCCAAGTATAGGCACTTGGGTTATTAGTGTCTCCAGCTCTTAACCAATTCCATTGATATCTGAAGCCAACAGAAATTGAGTCTAACTCTGATAAGTTAACATTTGTACTAAAATATGGTGCAATATTTAAATCTTGCATTTTGTACTTTTTATACCAAGCTTTACCTGACTCCATTCTATCAGAATAGTAATATGCATAGTTAAAGTCCGTACCAAAGATTGAGTCAGAGCTAAACCCAAATACTTTTAAATCACTAAGAAGTCTTGGGCTTAGTTGATAAGTTGAAATCCTTGTGTCTAGTTCTGATGAAGATGATAAAAACTTACCTTCACTTTTATTATATTTGTATGAACCGTCAATAATAATTGTATTGAATGAATTAAAATCATATGAACCACCATAAAAAATATTATGGCCATTATTTTGTGAAAAATCAGCAGGGGTGTCACTTGATCTAGGGTCAATATGGAAACCGTTCGAGTTTGCAAAACTTCCAGTATTTACTCCTACATCACCAGGAAGTTCCTGAAACTGGTTGTTGGATCTTAAATTAACATAAAAATCGTAATAACCTTTGTCAAATGAGAATTCAATACCTCCATTATTTTGATAATAACCACTATTTCTTCTGTAACCATCAGAAAATATAAGATTATGATTTCCTTTAACAGAAAAGTTATCTTTTGTTTTTGTTCCACTCAGGTATGACCCAAACTTTCCAAGAGAGCCAACGCTCAGATTTGCATTTAATTGATCACCTTTCTTAATGGATTGATCAGTAATTATATTGATTGAACCAGCTGTTGCGTTGTTTCCAAAAAGCACTGCACTGTTTCCCATAATTACCTCAATCCTATCAATACTGTCTCTTGGTATCGTAGTGAAATCTACAAGACTAAGATCTATATTGGTGAGTCTTTGACCATTCAATAGAATTAAAGTATTTTTTGTTGCTGTATCTCCAAAACCTCTGATGTCAATGGACTGACTAGCTCCAAGTCCGCCACCTCTAAGGTCCTTTATTTTAATTCCTGGAAGTTTGGCTAATAATTCAGGTATAGATTTAGTCGAGTTTGACTGGATAAATTCCTTGTCCATAATATAAGTTTGCGCTCCAACTATTTTGTCTTTGATAAGTCTGCTTGACTTAATAATTATTTCTTCTTGGGCACTCAAGAAAATTGGAAAAAATACTAATAAAGTGCATGATAGTTTAAATAAGAATGTTCTCATTTAAGGCTCCTTAATAAGACCGTGCTTTCTGGCCAATTTTGTAAGTGGAATTTCAGAATTCCACTGAGGTTAATCACGTCACCTCAATGGAAGGACCATAATCAGAAGACCAACCCGCAGCCTGATTGAATGACGCTAACTTAGCAGGTTTCCTGACTTGTTGCTCTTGGCTTTATCGCCTTCCCGAAATAATCAGTGGCTTAATGATAAAACGCACAACTTACAGTAGCGGGGGCTGTACTAGATTCAAACTAGTTTCCCTTTTAACTCTTGCGAGCACTAAGTATGGTTTATATATTAAACTTATATCATTTAATGTCAAATTAGCTGTTATGAATCATGAGTATTTTTGAAATAGATATAAAAAAATCTAAACCAGATAATTTATCTCAAATTTTCTTTGGTATGGGATGTTTTTGGGGTGCTGAAAGAAAGTTTTGGCATCTAGACGGTCTATACACTACCGTTGTTGGTTATGCAGGGGGGCACACCAACGATCCTAATTATGAAAAAGTTTGTACAGGAACAACTGGTCATGCAGAAGTTGTGAAAGTTATTTATGATGAAAAAAAAAATGATCTTAATGACTTATTAAAAATTTTTTGGGAGTCTCATAATCCTACCCAGCTAAATAGACAAGGTAACGACACCGGAACCCAATACAGATCCATAATTTTGACAGACCAGAAAAATTTAATAAACAAGCTTGAGAAATCCAAAGAAAAATTTCAGAAATTACTTACAGCAAAATCTTTAGGAACAATTCACACTGAAATAAAAATTATCAAAAATTTTTATGTCGCGGAAGATTATCACCAAAAATATCTTTATAAAAACCCCAATGGCTATTGTGGTCTAAAAGGTTTAGAAGTAAATTATTCTTAAAAAAAGTATTTACCGAGACCTAAAGTAAAAATTATCTGACCACCTAATGAGTGAAGAACAATACAAGTTAAAAAAGATTTTTTTAAATATGCGTATGTAAATATTGGAGAAACAATTGCAGTAATTAAAATTGCGTGAACATTATTAAAAACTATATGCCCATAAGAAAATACAACCATATTTGGTAGCATCAAAAAATAAAAACTATTTTTCTTAGTAAAATATCTTTGAAAAAAAAAAACTCTATAAACTACCTCTTGAGGTATCACAGATAAAAAAGGATAGATAAGAATTACTAGCAGCCAAAGTTTAAAGTTAGTTTTTGGAAAAATAAAAAGCAAGTCTTTGTCTACTAAAAGTATATAGAAAAAACTGAGGGATAAGAATATAAGAGAAAATATTATGATAAATTTCCAGTCAACTTTTTTTTTTAGTGAATTAAATGAAAAAGTTTTATCAAAATAAAGAATAACTAATGATAAAGTAAAAACTAAGTAAAGAGTTAGAAAAACAATTATTGAGGAATCTAAAAAAAAAATTACGGATGGTAATATTAGGAAAATAAAAAAAAATTCTATATTTTTTAAGGGATTAGCCACTTCTTATCAATGCTGAAAGGTAAACTTTTTCTTTTAATTTTAAATATTGCTCTTCTGTGTCCTTGACTTGCTAAATACAACCACTCAACTGAATCAATAATAACTTTTATAACTGCAAAATTTTTCAAACCTTCGATAGATTCTTCATCGTTTGGGGATTCATTAACAAATTTTTCAGGAAATCCTGAAGATGGTTTTACAACTTCGGTTCCAGGTTTATGTTCACTAAGATAACATCTTCTTGACCAATTAGTTAATTTATCCCAAGAAGGTTGGTATGACTTCTCAATTTTTGCCAGACCATTAATTCTTATTTGTATCTTTTTTTTATCATCATAAAACAAACATGAAACGTTGTTATTACTTTCTATTTGAGTGATTTTTCCTGATCTAGAGTCACTATGAATATTTAATTCAAATTTATCTTTATTAAAGTTTCGTAAAATAACAGTTCTAGATTCTGGGGTTTTATTATTTATTGTGCATAGCATTGTATAGTGAAAGCTAGACTTTCTATCTTTGACACCTCTATTCAAAAGATATTCTATTTCTTGAAGTGTAAGATCTAGATTATTGTAAAACTTGGGAAGTTCTTTCATTTTTTTCTCAATTCAAACATAGTTATTGCTGCAGCATTAGAAACATTAAGACTATCAATTAATGAGCTTTTTGTTATGTTAATTTTAACTTTAAAATCACAGTTATCTAATAATAATTTTTTTATCCCTTTGTTTTCTGAACCCAAAACGATAGCTTTTTTTAAATCATTTGGTAAGGTAGTAATTTCATTGTCTGATTTGCTGTCTAATCCAACAATCCAGAAATTATTTTTTTTTAAAAATTCAATAGCTTTATTTAAATTTGTTACCTCCACAAGCTTTACTTTTTCAAATGCCCCACTTGCTGATTTAATTAAAAAGGGACTAATCTCAAAGGAATTATGTTTTGAGTAGATTATAGTTTGCACATCAAATGCATAAGCGGTTCTTATAATTGAGCCAACATTTTGAGGGTCGTTTAAAGAATCCAAAATAATAACTAAATCTTCGTGATTTTTGATATCTGAGATTACTTTTTTTGGTAATTTATCAGAATACACAACAATTCCTTGGTGAACTTTCTCACCGATAAGTGAGTCAATTTTTTTTCTATCAACGATTTGTCTCTCTACATTTTCAATATTTTCAAATAACTCTTTATTTTTTTTAAGAACTTCTTCAGTCATTATTATTTTTTTAATATTTCTGTTTTTGTTTAAAATAGCTGCAACTGAAGAGTGTAGTCCAAATATGATTTGCGTTTCATTTGCCGACATTTTTATATCTTATAAATTTATTTTTTACTTTACAAATTATAGAATTGCAAAGTATACATTCTTTAAAGGAGGGATGGTAGAGTGGTCAAATACATCAGACTGTAAATCTGACGGCGTAAGCCTACGTAGGTTCAAATCCTACTCCCTCCACCATTCAGTCATGTCTAATTAAGTCTAGAATTTTATTGGGTGGCCTGCAAACAAAATATTTTGATCCATTGAAAAAGATTGGTCTCTGAAGATTGGTTTGATTTTTAAAAAGGAATTCTTCAAACCTTTTATTATCAAGTTTTTCACCCCCCGAGCGTAGTAAATCAAATTTATTTCCATCAAACTTTGATATTAATTTTTTTATTTCGGAGAGTGATAAAGGTTTTTTCATGTATTCTCTTATTTCAAATTTAATGTTATTTTGATTTAAAATTTCAACACAGCTTCTAGATTTTGAGCAATTTTTATTATGTAAAAGCGTAAATGTCATTAGTTGTTGTATTTGTTTTAAGTTTATCACATTATAGTGAAAATTTTTTTTTTTTTTTGCGGGTGTAGCTTAGTGGTAAAGCCCCAGCCTTCCAAGCTGGTTACGAGGGTTCGATTCCCTTCACCCGCTCCATTAATTAGGGGTGTAGCTCAGTTGGTAGAGCGACGGTCTCCAAAACCGTAGGTCGTGAGTTCGAGTCTCTCCGCCCCTGCCATTACTTAGATTTGATTATTCTATCAACAAATCCAGGAACCGTTTTACTAGCAGGACCTATAAAATTCTTATCAAAAAGTGAAGATTTATTGGTAGTTTCAATATTGAATTCATAAAAGATTATTTTTTTACCTGTTTGAAGAAGAAAGTCTATGAAACCAGCCGCAGGATAAACATTATTTGATGTTCCAATTGAGATAAAGACTTCTGTATTTTCTAAAAAACTATATATTTTATCTAAATATTTGGGTTGTTCACCAAACCAAACAACATCGATTCTGACCATACCTACGTTTTTACAATTCTTACAAACATATTTTGAAGATAATTCAAAGTTAAAGATTTCACTGTGTTTGCAATACATACAATAAATTTTTTCCAAAGAACCATGCATGTGTAATATTTTTTTTGATCCCGCTCTCTCATGGAGGTTATCAATATTTTGCGTGACAAGCAAAAAATTCCGTTTACAGTTTGCTTCTAATTTAGCCAAAGATATATGGGCATTATTAGGAGATATTTTTGGATTTTGTAATTTTCTCTTTCTTTCGTTATAGAAATTATTTACATAATCTGGATCTTTGTTAAAAGCTTCAACAGTGCAAACATCCTCAATTTTATAATTATCCCAAAGGCCATCTTTTTCCCTAAAAGTTTCAATACCACTTTCTTTGGAAATACCTGCTCCAGTTAAAATAAAAATGTTTTTATTTAGAATGCACATTGGAATTAATTTGCTATTTGATTTTCTTTTTGTTTATGTTAACAATATCAAAAAAATCTAAAAATTAATATGATGCAAAAAATTATCACCCTATATAAAGAAGTTAAGCAGGAGGCAATGAAAATTACCTGGCCAACAAAACCTGAAGTAATAACCACCACCATAATGGTCTTTATCTTTGTTTTGATTTCCTCAGTATTTTTTTTGTTGATCGATAAAATTATTTCATTTTTAGTTGAATTTATCTTATTTTAAAGCAAATGACTCAATGGTACATACTACAAGTTTATTCAGGTAATGAAAAGAAAATAGAGAGAGAGTTGCTTGCTCAGGTTGAAAAAAAGGGACTTTCAGAGAATATTACCAAGATTTTGATACCTTCTGAAGAAGTTATAGAAATGAAGAAAGGAAAAAAAGTCAGTTCAGAGAGAAAATTCTTTCCTGGTTACATGCTAATACAAATGATTATGGATGATGAGATTTGGCACATAGTGAGACACCTCCCAAAAGTATATGGTTTTCTTGGGGGAAAGAAAGGTGAGCCAATACCAGTCTCGCAAAGTGAAATAGATTCTATTTTAAATCAAATGAAAGACGGTTTAGAAAAACCTAAACCATCAGTAAGTTTTGAAATTGGTGAACAGGTTAGGGTATCAGATGGACCTTTTTCCTCCTTTAATGGAATGGTTGAGGAAGTTGATGAAGAAAAAGCAAGGTTAAAAGTTAGTGTTTCAATTTTTGGTAGGTCAACTCCAGTGAATTTGGATTATTCTCAGGTTGAAAAAATATGATATATAGGAGAAAAAAATGGCAAAAAAAATAGACGGATATATAAAACTGCAAATTCCATCAGGTCAAGCAAACCCATCCCCCCCAGTAGGTCCAGCACTTGGACAAAAAGGGGTAAACATAATGGAGTTTTGTAAGTCTTTCAATGCGGCTACACAAAAACTTGAACAAGGAATGCCAATCCCAGTAGTAATAACTGTATTTCAAGATAAGAGTTTTGTTTTTGAAACTAAATCACCTCCAGTGTCATATTTTATTAAGAAAGCACTCAAACTCAAAAAGGCTTCTCAAACACCAGGTAAAGAAGTTATTGCATCTATTTCAAAAAACGATATAAAAAAGATCGCAGAAGACAAAATGAATGATCTTAACACAAAAAATCCTGAGTCTGCCGAAAAAATGGTTGCGGGAACGGCTAGGTCAATGGGAATAAAAGTGGAAAAATGAAAAAAACTAAAAAGGGAAAAAAAATTTTTGAAGAACTTAAGGATAAAGACACTCATAAATTAGAGGAGGCTATAGATATTTCAAAAAAATATTCCTCAAAAAAATTTGATGAGTCTCTTGATATTTCCATAATTTTAGGCATTGATGCAAAGAAATCCGACCAGCAAGTTAGAGGTGTTTTAAGTTTACCAAAGATGCCAGCAAAAAAAGTAAAAGTTGCAGTTTTCGCCGATGGAGATGATATCGAGAAAGCAAAAAATGCTGGTGCAGATATTGTTGGAGGTGATGAATTAATTGAAACAGTTAAAAAGGGTGAATTGAATTTTGATAAATGTATATCTACCCAAAAAATGATGCCAAAAGTTAGTACATTGGGCCAGGTCCTTGGACCAAAAGGTTTAATGCCAAACCCAAAGCTTGGCACTGTTACCAATAACGTTATCGAGGCAATTAAAAAGGTTAAGTCTGGACAACTTGAGTATAAAACAGATAAGTCAGGAATAATTCATGTTTCAGTTGGAAAAACAAGCTTTTCAAATGAAGAGTTGAAGAAAAATATTTCTTTTTTAATTGAAGAATTAAAGAAAAAAAAACCAGAATCGTCAAAGGGTGTATTTATAAAAAAATTTTTTATTAACTCAACAATGGGTCCGGGGTTGCAAGTTGATCCAACAAGTGTTATGTAATTAATAATTTTTATTCTGTCATAGACTTCAGGTGGTTTTTACCGTAAATCCTGAATAGATGGGTAAAGTCTATAGTTTTACTCAGGCAGTTTTAGGAGATTTAAATAGGTGCAGAAAGCCGAAAAAAAAGAATATGTTGAACAAATGAATTCAGCCTTGAAGACATCAGAGTTTCTTCTGATCGCTGATTACAAGGGTTTGAATGTTTCAGAGATTTCGTCTTTGCGTGATGAAATTAAGACTAACAGTGATTCTAATTTTAGAGTAGCCAAAAACACCTTAATTAAAAGAGCAATTCAAGATACTAACTTTAAGATTGTTGAAAAATTATTCACTGGACCAACATCTGTAGCATACTCTAATGATCCTGTATCCACTTCAAAAGTTGTGGTTAAGTTTGCTAAAGATAATGAAAAATTAAAAATTCTTGGTGGAGTAATGGGAGATCAGGAATTAAGTGTGGATGATATAAAGCAACTTGCGTCTCTTCCTTCAATGGATGAAGTTAGAGCTAAAATCGTTGGCTTGATTGTTTCAACTCAATCAAACATTGTTTCAGTGTTATCTTCCAATCAATCTAACCTAGTTAGAGTAATAAAAAATAAGTTTGAAAATAATAATTAATTAATTTAAAGGAGTAAAAATATGGCTGATATACAAAAAATTGCTGATGATTTGTCAACCTTAACAGTTCTGGAAGCTTCTGAACTAACGAAACTTTTAGAGGAAAAATGGGGTGTATCTGCAGCAGCACCCGTAGCTGTTGCAGCACCAGCAGCTGGAGCTCCAGCTGAGGCAGCTGGTGAAGAAAAAACTGAATTTGAAATTCATTTAGCTGCAGCTGGCGACAAAAAAATCAATGTTATTAAAGAAGTGAGAACCATAACTGGACTTGGGTTAAAGGAAGCCAAAGATTTAGTTGAAGGAACACCATCCAAACTAAAAGATGGTGTTAATAAGGAAGATGCTGAAAAGTTCAAGAAACAGCTTGAGGAAGCTGGGGCAACTGTAGAACTTAAGTAGCATCATTATGAAAAAATCCTTCACTGACAAACATAATATTAGAAAAAGCTTTGGCCAAATACCTGATTTGGTGGAAATGCCAAATCTTCTTGAAATTCAAAAAAACTCATACGATCTTTTTCTACAAAAAGATATTAAGCCTGAAGATAGAGAAGATATTGGATTGCAAGCAGTATTCAATAAAGTATTCCCCATAACTGACTTCTCCGGTGTAGCAGAATTGAGATTTGTAAAATATGAGCTTGAGGATCCCAAATATGATGTTGAAGAATGCATTCAAAGAGGTGGTACATATGGATCTTTACTAAAAGTAACACTAAACTTAATTATAAGAGAGATTGATGAAGAAACAGGCGTTTCTTCTGTTAAAGACATTAAAGAACAAGACGTTTATCTTGGTGATATGCCTTTAATGACCTCAAGAGGTACATTCGTTTTTAATGGTACGACTAGAGTAGTTGTATCCCAAATGCATCGTTCTCCAGGCGTTTTTTTTGATCATGATAAAGGAAAAAGTCATTCAACAGGAAAATTCCTGTTTGCCTCAAGACTTATCCCTTATAATGGTTCTTGGATTGATTTCGAATTTGATCCAAAAGATCTTTTGTATGTAAGAATAGATAAAAGACGTAAGTTATTAGCTTCGTCTTTGTTGCTTGCACTGGATGATAAAAAATCGTCTGAATATAGAAAGAAATGTTTCAAAGAAGGGAAAGATATTGATTATACAAAGATTAATGGAATGATTCATGAAGAGTTGTTTTCATATTTTTATAAATCAAGAGTAGTAACAAGAAAAAAAGACGGTTGGGAAGTTGAATATGATAAGAATGACTTTATTGGTGTTAAAATAGAATCTGACCTTGTATCGTCAGAAACAGGAAAAACCTATGCATCGGCTGGAGATAAATTTAATATTTTGCTAGAAAAAAAGTTAGCAGAAGATTCTGTAAAGAAGTTATTTCTTGATAATGAAAACTTAAAAGGTAGTTTTTTGGGAGCTGACATCTTCGATTCAGAAACTGGCATAATTTATTTTGAGGCTGGAGAAGAGATAGATGACAACGTCATAAATCATCTTTCTGACAAGAACATTGATGAAATTGTCATACTTAATATTAATTCAAATCAACAAGGCTCATATATTCGGGATACATTTTTCGCAGACAAGAACAAAAATAGAAATGATGCCATAACAGAAATCTATAAAATTCTTCGTCCAGGTGAACCACCAACAGTGGAAGCAGCTGATAAATTATTTAGAAGTCTGTTTTTTGATAGAGAACGGTATGATTTGTCTCCCGTAGGAAGACTAAAAATTAATTCCAGATTAAATCTTGATACCGATCTGGATGTTAGAGTTCTTGAAAACAACGATATAATTCAAATAATAAATTATTTGGCTGGTCTTAAAGACGGCAATGGTCATATAGATGATATTGACCATTTAGGTAATAGACGAGTGCGGTCAGTTGGAGAGCTTCTCGAAAATCAATATACATTGGGTGTGATTAGAATGGAAAGAGCTATAAAAGAGAGAATGACGAATGCCCCAGACATTGAAACTGTTATGCCAAACGACCTTGTAAATCCTAAGCCTGCATCAGCAGCAATTAGAGAATTCTTTGGACAAAGTCAACTGTCACAATTTATGGATCAAACAAACCCACTTTCCGAAATAACTCACAAAAGGAGACTCTCTGCGCTTGGTCCAGGAGGACTATCTAGGGAAAGAGCTGGTTTTGAGGTAAGAGATGTACACCCCTCTCATTATGGAAGAATTTGTCCAATTGAAACTCCTGAAGGCCCAAATATCGGATTAATCAACTCACTTGCTACATATTCTAAAGTAAATAGTTACGGTTTTATTGAAACTCCTTACAGGAAAGTCGAGAAATCAAAAGTAACTTCAGAAATTGTATATCTATCAGCTATGGAAGAAGAAAAATATGCAATTGCTCAGGCAAATGAACCACTCAAAAGTAATGGGTTTTTCGAGAGATCTTTGATTTCGTGCAGAAAAAGTGGAGATTTTTTGATGCTAGATCCCAAAGATGTAGATTATATTGATGTATCTCCTAAACAGTTAGTTTCTGTTGCGGCTGCACTTATACCTTTTCTTGAAAACGATGACGCAAACAGAGCACTTATGGGTTCAAATATGATGAGGCAGGCTGTGCCTCTTTTAAAAAGTCAATCACCTTATGTTGGTACTGGGATGGAGTCAGTAGTTGCGAGGGATTCTGGTGTTGTAGTGGTCGCTAAAAGGTCTGGGTACGTTAATCAAGTAGATTCGTCAAGAATTGTGATTAGTGCTGTACAAAAAGGGGCTAACGATACCGGTGTCGATATATATAGACTAAGCAAGTTTCAAAGGTCAAATCAAGACACATGCATAAATCAAACTCCACTTGTAAGGGAGGGTGATTTTGTCGAAAAGGGAGATATAATTGCCGACGGACCTGCATCGAAAATTGGCGAACTCGCACTTGGAAAGAACGTTACTGTAGCCTTTATGCCATGGAACGGATATAACTATGAGGATTCAATTCTGATATCTGAAAAGCTCGTTGTTGATGATGTTTTTACATCAATTCACATTCAAGAGTTTGAAGTGTTAGCAAGAGACACAAAATTAGGTCAGGAAGAGATTACAAGAGATATACCTAATATTGGTGAAGAATCTCTTACAAACCTTGATGAAGCAGGAATTGTTCATATTGGCGCAAAAGTAAACCCCGGAGATATTTTGGTTGGAAAAGTTACTCCAAAAGGTGAATCTCCAATGACACCAGAAGAGAAATTATTGAGGGCAATTTTTGGGGAAAAGGCTGCTGATGTTAAAGATACCTCATTAAGACTTCCACCAGGTGTTACGGGAACTATTGTCGAAGTAAGGGTTTTTTCGCGAAGAGGTATAGATAAAGATGAAAGATCTTTATCAAATGAAAGAATGCAGATTGAGCAATTACATATTGATATGGAAGATGAAAAGTTTATCCTTGAATCAAGCTTTGAAAAAAACCTAAAGGCATTGTTGCTAAATCAAGAATATGTTAGTGGTTTTGAAAAAAAGCAAAAAATTACTAAGCTTTCAAAAGATGTATTAGATCTTGAAAATTTATCAAATCTGAAAAATGTAGTGGTAAAATCTGATTCTGCTATGAAAAAAATCGAAGCTTTAAACGAGGCCTTCAAAAACAGTTTGGACTTGTTGAATAAAACTTTTCAATCAAAAGTTGATAAAGTTCAATCTGGAGACGAATTAATGCCAGGGGTTATGAAGTTAGTTAAGGTTTTTGTTGCTGTCAAAAGACAATTGGCTCCTGGAGACAAAATGGCGGGCAGACACGGTAATAAAGGAGTTATTTCTAGAATTATTCCAGTTGAAGATATGCCATACATGGAAGATGGAACCCCTGTTGACATAGTTTTAAACCCTCTAGGTGTTCCATCAAGAATGAACGTGGGACAAATTTTAGAAACTCATTTAGGTGCAGCATCAGTAGATTTGGGGAAAAAGTTTTATGACTTAGCAATAAATTCACAGAGTGATAAAAGTAATATAGATAAGATAAGGAAACTATTTAAAAACGTTTATGGGGAAAAAATTTATAATCAAAGAATTTCTGATTTGAAAGATGATGAAATAATTAGTAGGGCAGTACAGTTGAAAAATGGAGTTCCTTTTGCTACCCCTGTTTTTGACGGAGCCAAAGAGTTTGATATTAACGAATTTTTTAATATGGCTTCAAGTTCAACAAGTGGACAGAAGAAGTTAATTGACGGAAGAACTGGAAACTATTTTGATAGGCACATTACAGTTGGACAGATTTATATGTTGAAACTAAATCATTTGGTTGACGATAAGATTCATGCTAGATCAATAGGTCCTTATAGTTTGGTGACACAACAGCCATTAGGGGGGAAAGCGCAATTTGGTGGACAAAGGTTTGGTGAAATGGAGGTTTGGGCACTCGAAGCCTATGGTGCCTCGTATACACTGCAAGAAATGTTAACTGTAAAATCAGATGATGTGTCTGGAAGAACTAAGGCTTATGAAACAATTGTAAGAGGAGACGATAATATTGAGTCTGGTATTCCTGAATCTTTCAATGTACTTATTATGGAATTGAAATCACTGGGTTTAAATGTTGAACTTTTAGAAAGAAATGTTAACTAGGAGGTAAAGAATGAATGAATTAATGAAATTGATTGAAAAACCTAGTTTAGTTAATTTTGATCATTTGAGAATTTCCATTGCAAGCCCTGATGAAATAGTTTCATGGTCTCATGGTGAAATAAAGAAACCTGAGACAATTAACTATCGAACCTTTAAACCCGAAAGAAGCGGCCTTTTTTGCGCAAGAATTTTTGGTCCAATAAAAGACTACGAATGTGTTTGCGGAAAATATAAAAGAATGAAATTCAAAGGAATCATTTGTGAAAAATGTGGTGTTGAGGTTACATTGACTAAAGTTAGAAGAGAAAGAATGGGTCATATACCTTTGGCAGCTCCAGTTGCTCATATTTGGTTTCTTAAGTCCTTACCTAGTAGAATAGGTTTGCTTCTTGATCTTGCTTTGAAGGATCTTGAAAAAGTTCTTTATTTTGAAAGTTTTATTGTTACGGAGCCAGGTATGGTAAAATCGCTTAAAAAATTTCAAATTTTAAGTGATGAAGAAAATTCAAGTCTTAAGGAAGAGTTCGGAGATAGTTTCCAAAGTATGATTGGCGCAGAAGCTATTCAAAAACTTCTATCAGAGATCAATCTTGTAGATGATCAGAAGCTAGTCAGGGACGAATTAGGTTCAACATCTTCAGAGACAAAAAAGAAAAAGCTAGTCAAGAGATTGAAGTTGATAGAAGCTTTTATTGGTTCAAAGTTAAAACCTGAATGGATGATTCTTAATGTTATACCAGTCATTCCCCCAGAGTTAAGACCACTTGTTCCTCTTGACGGCGGAAGGTTTGCCACTTCAGATTTAAATGATCTTTATAGAAGAGTAATAAATAGAAACAATAGACTTCAAAGATTACTTACACTTAAAGCTCCAGATATAATAGTTAGAAATGAAAAGAGAATGTTACAGGAAGCCTGTGATGCTTTGTTTGACAATGGAAGAAGAGGAAGAGTGATAACCGGAACAAATAAAAGACCTCTAAAATCTCTTTCAGATATGTTGAAGGGGAAGCAAGGAAGATTTAGACAGAATTTGCTAGGAAAGAGAGTTGATTATTCGGGAAGGTCTGTGATCGTAGTTGGACCTGAACTTAAATTACACCAATGTGGAATACCTAAAAAAATGGCCATAGAATTATTCAAACCATTCATATATTCCAAACTAGAAAAATATAATCTAGCAACTACAGTTAAAGCCGCAAAAAAAATGGTTGAGAAAGAAAGACCAGAGGTATGGGATATTCTTGCAGAAGTAATAAGGGAACATCCAGTCCTTTTAAATAGAGCTCCAACACTCCATCGTCTTGGCATCCAAGCCTTTGAGCCAACCCTTATTGAAGGCAAAGCTATCCAACTTCATCCATTGGTTTGTACAGCATTTAATGCAGACTTTGATGGTGATCAAATGGCTGTTCATGTTCCATTATCATTAGAATCTCAGCTTGAGGCAAGGGTGCTAATGATGTCAACCAATAATATTTTGTCGCCAGCCAATGGAAAGCCGATTATTGTTCCATCTCAGGATATGATACTTGGACTTTACTATCTTAGTTTAAAAAGTCCAGGAGGGTTAGGCGAAGGAATGATCTTTTCTTCAATCGAAGAGTTATTAATCGCAATTGATCAAAAAAATGTTTCCCTTCACGCAAGCATTAAATGCAGGTTTAATACAGTAAACGAGAATTTTGAGCCAATCGCTCAAACCGTTTCAACAACCCCAGGCAGAATGTTATTAAGTGAAGTTCTTCCACGTCATCCAAAAGTAAGTTTTGACATAATTAACAAAGTGTTGACAAAAAAAGAAATTAGCAATGCTATCGATCTAGTTTACAGACATTGTGGGCAGAAGAAAACAGTAATTTTTGCTGATAAATTAATGGAAATTGGTTTTAGAGAAGCTTGCAAAGCAGGTATTTCTTTCGGTAAGGATGACCTTTTAATACCATCAAAAAAATCTGATCTTTTAGAAGAGACTGAAAAGAAAGTAAAATCCTACGAAAAACAATATTCGGAGGGTTTAATAACAAAAGGAGAAAAATACAACAAAGTTGTTGATGCATGGGCAAAATGTTCCGACTCCGTTGCAGATGAGATGATGAAGATTCTTGTCCCAAGCGAAACAGATAAAGTTGAAAACTTTAATTCTGTTTACATGATGGCAGATTCAGGTGCGAGAGGATCAGCTGCCCAATTAAAGCAGCTATCAGGCATGAGGGGCCTTATGGCAAAACCATCTGGAGAAATCATTGAAACCCCAATTGTTTCTAATTTTAAAGAAGGTTTAACAGTTTTAGAATATTTTAATTCAAGTCATGGAGCAAGAAAAGGACTAGCAGATACAGCTTTAAAAACAGCAAATTCAGGTTACTTGACCAGAAGATTGGTTGATGTTGCACAAGATTCAATAATTACTGTACCAGATTGCTTCACTTCTAAGTTTATAACACTGAATGAATTAGTGGAAGGTGGTGAAGTAGTTGAACCTTTGTCGGAAAGAGTGCTTGGAAGAACTCTAGCTGAAGATTTAATTGATAAAGAAAATAATAAGGTTATAGCAAAATCGGGCGATATTGTTTCAGAGGAACATCTTCCATTCATTGATAAAGTTGGATTTGAAAAAATAAAAGTTAGATCTGTTCTTAGTTGTGAGGCAGAGTTTGGGGTTTGTGCGAAATGTTATGGTAGAGACTTAGCTAGAGGAACACTTGTTAATGTAGGAGAGGCAGTTGGTGTTATTGCTGCTCAGTCAATAGGAGAACCAGGCACACAATTGACAATGAGAACTTTTCACATTGGTGGAGCAGCCCAAAAAGGTACAGAAATTTCCAATATTGAGTCTAAGGTCAAAGGATCTGCTAAATATATAAACCTCAAGTCAGCAAAAGACAGTAATGGTAATCATATTAATATGTCTAGAAACGCATCACTGCTGGTACTAGATGAAAAAAATAAAGAGAGGGCAAAGCATAGGTTGCCATTTGGATGTAAAATAAATTTTAACGATGGAGAAAAAGTCAAACCAAATGATATTATTGCAGAATGGGATCCGTTTACATTACCTATCATTGCTCAAATTGATGGTATAGTAAAATTTAAAGATCTTGAAGAGGGGATGACTACTAGAGAAATAATTGACGAATCTACTGGGCTATCAAGCAATATTGTAATGGATTGGAAGCAACAAGCTAAAAATCAGGATTTAGTTCCTCGGATAGAAATTCACGATAAAAAATCTAATAGTAAAGTTCTTGTTTTAGAGAATGGAAGTGATGCCAATTACGAATTAACTGTTGACTCAATAATTAGTGTAAATAATGATCAAAATATTAAACAAGGTGATATAATTGCTAGAGTTCCCAGAGAATCGAGTAAAACAAAAGACATAACCGGTGGTCTACCCAGAGTGGCAGAATTATTTGAAGCAAGGAAACCGAAAGATCACGCAATAATTGCTGAAGTTTCTGGCAAAATTGAGTTCGGAAAAGATTACAAAATGAAAAGGAAAATATCTATTGTTCCAGATGATTCAAAATTTGAACCTGTTGAGTATGTAATTTCAAAATCTAAACATTTAACTGTACAAGAGGGAGATTATGTTGAAATTGGTGATATATTAGTCGATGGCAACTCTGTCCCTCATGATATTTTAAGAGTAAAAGGAGTTGAAGCTTTGGCTACTTATCTAACAAAAGAAGTTCAAGATGTTTATAGACTTCAGGGTGTAAAGATTAATGATAAACACATTGAAGTAATCGTTAGGCAGATGATGCAAAAAGTTGAAGTTACTGATGCTGGAGAAACAACTTTATTAGCTGGAGAACAAGTAAGTAGAAAAGAATTTAATGAACAAAATGCCAAAGCTGAGAAAGAAAATAGAAAAATTGCAAAAGGTCACCAAATATTACTTGGAATTACTAAAGCATCCTTGCAAACTGACAGCTTCGTGTCTGCAGCCTCATTTCAAGAAACAACTAGAGTTTTGACTGAAGCGTCTGTTTCAGGAAAAGTTGATAGCTTAATGGGCTTAAAAGAAAATGTAATCGTAGGAAGGCTTGTCCCATGTGGCACAGGATCTTTCATGTCACAAGTTAAGTTAGAGGCTAATAAAAAAGACAAAGAACTATTAAGCAAAGCCACTGAGAGTGGAGAACAAAGTTCATAATTTTTTTTTATCTACAGTTGACAGCAAATTGAGATATGATAATTTCCAAGCAATAATTGGTAGTGGTTAAAAACCAAACACAATTTCTAACTTAATTTTGAGGAAAAAATGCCTACTATTAACCAGTTAATTAGATCACCAAGATCTAAGCAATTAAAAAGGAATAAAGTTCCTGCACTTGAAAGTTGCCCTCAAAAAAGAGGAGTTTGCACTCGTGTTTATACAACTACTCCAAAGAAGCCGAATTCAGCATTAAGAAAGGTAGCTAGAGTAAAACTTACTAATGGTTTTGAAGTCACAAGCTACATTCCAGGAGAAGGTCATAATCTTCAGGAACACTCAGTAGTTTTAATTAGAGGTGGAAGAGTTAAGGATTTACCGGGTGTTAGGTATCACGTTCTTAGAGGAATTCTTGATACCGAAGGTGTAAAAAATAGAAAACAAAGAAGATCCAAATATGGAGCTAAAAGACCTAAGTAGAGAATAATGTCAAGAAGAAGAAAAGCTGAAAAAAGGGAAATTATTCCAGACACCAAATTCAATGATAAGGTTTTATCTAAATTTATCAATATTGTTATGTTCGATGGTAAAAAGTCCAAATCTGAAAAAATAGTTTATGATGCACTCGACATTGCTTCAAAGAAGCTTAAAGTTTCAAAACCAATTGAATTGTTCAGAAATGCTCTGAATAATGTAAAGCCGGGAATTGAAGTGAGATCAAGAAGGGTTGGAGGAGCTACATATCAAGTGCCCGTTGAAGTAAGGAATGAGAGAGCCCAAGCACTTGCAATCCGATGGATAGTAGACGCTTCAAGAAAAAGAAACGAAAAATCAATGGTTGAGAGATTGGCTCAAGAATTAGCTGATGCTCACGAAAATAAGGGAACCTCTATTAAAAAAAGAGAAGATACTCACAAAATGGCAGAGGCAAACAGAGCATTTGCTCACTACAGGTGGTGATTATGAGTAGAAAAACAGATTTAAATAATTATAGAAATATTGGCATCATGGCTCATATTGATGCAGGTAAAACAACAACTACTGAAAGAATTCTTTATTATACTGGGGTTTCTCATAAAATAGGAGAGGTTCATGATGGTGCGGCTACTATGGATTGGATGGAACAAGAACAAGAAAGAGGGATAACCATAACCTCAGCTGCCACAACATGTTTTTGGAAAGACAAAAGAATAAATATTATTGATACACCTGGACATGTTGATTTTACAATTGAAGTTGAAAGATCTTTAAGAGTGCTTGACGGAAGTGTTTGTGTTTTCGATTCAGTTGCTGGTGTAGAACCTCAATCAGAGACAGTCTGGCGACAGGCCGATAAATATGGTGTGCCACGTATGTGCTTTGTAAATAAAATGGATAGAATTGGTGCTAACTTTTATAGATGCGTAGATATGATTGTCGATAGACTAGGCGCTACCCCATTAGTAATACAGTTGCCGCTTGGCTCCGAATCTAATTTTAAAGGGATAGTAGATTTAGTAAGAATGAAGGCTGTAGTTTGGCAGGAAGAAACGCTTGGCGCTAAATTTTCTGATGAAGAAATACCTGCTGATATGTTAGAGGAAGCAAACAAATATAGAGAAAAATTAGTAGAGACTGTTGTAGAGCTAGATGACTCAATTATGGAAAAATATCTTGATGGTAATACTCCATCTGAGAGTGAGTTAAAATCTCTTATAAGAAAAGGCACAATAAGCAGTAAGTTTGTTCCTGTTTTATGTGGAAGTGCATTCAAGAATAAGGGTGTTCAACCTATGCTTGATGCAGTTGTTGATTTTTTGCCATCACCCTTAGACGTTCCAGCAATAAAAGGGGTAAAGTATCAAAGTGAAGATGAATCCATTATTAGAAAAAGTTCAGATGATGAACCTTTCTCTGCTTTAGCATTTAAAATTATGAATGACCCATTTGTAGGTTCTCTAACCTTCATGAGAGTTTATTCAGGTAAAGTAGAAGCTGGAAGTTCAATTCTTAATTCTGTAAAAGATAAAAGAGAGAGATTTGGGAGGATGCTTCAAATGCATTCAAATTCAAGAGAGGACATTAAAACTGCTCACGCAGGTGATATTATTGCAGTTGCCGGATTAAAAGATACAACAACAGGTGATACACTTTGTGAGGCTGAGAATGCAGTCATTTTGGAAAGAATGGAATTCCCAGACCCTGTTATTGAAGTGGCTGTAGAGCCAAAGACTAAAGCTGATCAAGAGAAAATGGGTATTGCTCTCCAGAGGTTGGCTGCAGAAGACCCCTCGTTTAAGGTCAGCATAGATCATGAATCGGGTCAAACAGTCATGAAAGGAATGGGTGAACTACATTTAGAAATTTTAGTAGATAGAATGTTGAGGGAATTTAAAGTTGACGCAACAGTTGGTGCCCCTCAAGTGGCTTACAGGGAAACAATCACACAATCTGCTTCAATTGATTACACACACAAAAAACAGTCTGGAGGTGCAGGTCAGTTCGCAAAGGTAGTTATGGATTTTGAACCTTTAGAAAAAGGTGGTGGTGTTGTTTTTGAGAGTAAAATTGTAGGTGGAAGAGTTCCGAAGGAATATATACCAGGTGTAGAAAAAGGTATAAAATCATCAACCGAGACTGGGTTTCTTGCTGGATTTCCAGTAATAGATTTTAAATGTACGCTTGTGGATGGAGCATTTCATGATGTTGACTCAAGTGTTATGGCTTTTGAAATCGCTGCAAGAGCTGCTTTTAGAGAAGCTATGCCTAAAGCAAAAGCCGTTCTTTTAGAGCCGATGATGAAAGTTGAAGTTGTTACTCCTGAAGATTATATGGGAGATATTATTGGAGATTTAAATTCAAGAAGAGGACAAGTTTCAGGCATGGAACAAAGAGGGGTTAATCATGTTGTAAATGGCATGGTCCCACTTGCCAATATGTTTGGATATGTAAATAATTTACGCTCTATGAGCCAGGGTAGGGCAAGTTATACAATGACTTTTGATCATTATGAAGAAGTTCCTCATAATGTTGCTGAGGAAGTCAAAGAAAAAGTTTCTGGTTAACTTATTTATGAAGGAGTAATAAAAATGGCAAAAGAAAAATTTGATAGAAGCAAACCTCACTGTAACATAGGAACAATTGGTCATGTTGATCACGGGAAGACAACATTAACTGCAGCAATTACTAAAGTCTTAGCAGAAACTGGGGGAGCCACAGCAATGGATTATGCTCAGATAGATAAGGCACCTGAAGAAAAAGAAAGAGGAATAACTATTTCGACAGCACATGTTGAATACCAAACCGAAAAAAGACATTATGCTCATGTGGATTGTCCAGGGCATGCCGATTATGTTAAAAACATGATTACAGGCGCTGCTCAAATGGACGGGGCAATACTTGTTGTATCAGCTGCTGATGGACCAATGCCGCAAACAAAAGAACATATCTTGTTAGCGAGACAAGTCGGTGTGCCCTCAATTGTAGTATTTATGAATAAAGTAGATCAAGTTGATGACCCAGAGTTGCTAGATTTAGTGGAAATGGAAGTGAGAGAATTGTTATCCAAGTACGAATTTGATGGTGATAACATACCAATAGTTAAAGGCTCAGCATTATCTGCTATTGAAGATTCAAATGAGGATACTGGAAAAAAAGCTATCCTTGAGTTAATGCAAAAGGTTGACGAACATATACCTCAGCCAGCTCGACCACTTGATCAAGACTTTTTAATGCCAATTGAGGATGTTTTTTCAATATCAGGCAGGGGAACGGTCGTAACTGGTAGAGTTGAGCGAGGAGTAGTCAATGTAAACGATGAAATAGAAATTACTGGAATTAAGGAAACACAAAAGACTGTGTGCACTGGAGTTGAGATGTTCAGAAAACTTTTGGACAGGGGAGAGGCAGGCGATAATGTTGGAGTGCTTTTGAGAGGTACAAAAAGAGAAGAGGTTGAAAGAGGACAAGTTCTTGCTAAGCCAGGCTCTATTAAACCGCACAAAAAATTTAAAGCAGAGGCCTATGTCTTAAACAAAGACGAAGGTGGAAGGCATACGCCATTCTTTAAAAATTATAGACCTCAGTTTTATTTTCGAACAACTGACGTTACGGGAACAATTGAACTTCCGTCGGGAACTGAGATGGTAATGCCTGGTGATAATGTTTCTGTAACAGTAGAGCTACTAACACCTATTGCAATGGATAAAGGTTTAAAATTCGCAATCAGAGAGGGCGGAAGAACCGTTGGTGCTGGTGTTGTTGCTGAAATAATCGAATAGGTTTGAATAAGGATCATAAGCATGGCAAACCAAAATATTCGCATAAGACTTAAAGCCTTTGATCATAGAATACTAGATCAAACGACTTTGGAAATTGTAAACACTGCGAAAAGAACAGGAGCGAATGTCAAAGGTCCAATTCCGTTACCAACTATAATTGAAAAATTTACAGTTCTTAAATCTCCTCATGTTGATAAAAAATCAAGAGACCAACTTGAATTAAGAACTCACAAGAGGATGATGGATATAACTGAGTGGACTCCTCAAACTGTCGATGCTTTGCAAAAGCTTGAGTTGGCTGCAGGTGTTGATATTGAAATTAAATTATAAAAAGAGATGAAATAATGAGAATTGGTTTATTAGCAGAAAAAATTGGAATGTCTAGATTTTATGATAAGAATATGGTTAATCACTCTGTGACAATTCTTCAAGTCAAGGATTGTAAAGTTGTATCAATAAAAAATTTGGAAAAGCACGGCTATAATTCGATAACACTTTCGCATGGTTATTCAGAAAAGAAAGCAAATAAATCTTTCCTAGGTTTTTTAAAAAAAAATAACCTTAAATCTTTTTCTCAATGCAAGGAGTTTAGAGTATCTGAATCAAACAATTTTAAAGTAGGTGAAAGTCTAAATGTATCAAGCTTTGTTGTCGGACAGTACATAGATGTTTCATCTAACTCTATTGGTAAGGGTTTTGCTGGAGGAATGAAAAGGCATAATTTTTCTGGAAATAGAGCTACACACGGAGTTTCTATTTCTCACAGATCCCATGGGTCTACAGGACAATGCCAAGATCCTGGAAAGGTTTTTAAAGGAAAAAAAATGGCTGGTAGGCTAGGTAATAAAAAGGTTACGATCCAAAATTTGAAAGTCCTCAACATTGACACTGTTAATAACCTTTTGGTTGTTAAAGGCGCTGTACCAGGTCATAAAGGTTCGGTAATAAGAATAGTTGATTCTGTTAAAAAAAATCAAGATATAAAAGCGAATAACGAAAAATCAAATTCATTGGAAAATAATGTTGAACAACAAAACAATAACGATGACAATAATAATCAAAATAACCCACCTGTCGAGGCTATTAAACAGGACCAAAGTAACTCTGAAGTCCAAACAAAAAAAAATAGCGACGATGCTAAACTTCAAAAGAATATAGCTATTGAAGAAAATAAAGAAGTTAAGGACAATCTTGTTCCAGAAGCTAAAAATGATAATGATAAAGAAAAATCTGATCAGGAAAATAATTGATGACGTCTATAAAGGAAAATATAAGTTCTTTTGATAATAAAAAAATAAAAGAGATAAATCTCGACAAATCAATATTTGGTATCGAAGTTAAAGAGGATATTATTCATAGAATGGTAAGGTATCAATTAGCAAAAAAGAGAAGTGGTAATCACAAAACAAAGGGTATCTCAGAGATATCTGGGACAACAAAAAAACCATTTAAGCAAAAAGGGACAGGAAGCGCTCGCCAAGGCAGCAAAAGGTCTCCACAAATGCGCGGAGGTGCTGTAATTTTTGGTCCTCAAGTTAGGTCGCACGAGCATAAACTCCCAAAGAGGATAAAGAGACTAGCTCTTAAAATGACCTTATCCAAAAAATTAAAAGATGGAAAATTGAAAATCTTAAATGAATTCAAGATTTCAAAACCAAAAACGAGTCTATTTAAGAATAAACTCAACAATATGAAGATAGATTCAGCATTGTTCATAGACCACTCAGAAATTGATAAAAATTTTTTTATTGCCTCAAAAAATGTTCCAAAAGTTGATGTACTCCCACTTGCGGGACTTAACGTATATGACATCTTAAAAAGAGATTTTCTTGTTTTTTCAGAGAATGCACTAACAGGCATCCAAGAAAGGTTTATTAAATGAATAAGATTTCATCTCAGAAAATTTATGAAGTAATTAGAAACCCTCTTGTTTCTGAAAAATCTACTTATGTTTCACAATTTAATTATTATGTTTTCAAAGTTTCACCTAAGTCCAAAAAACCTGAAATTAAACAAGCTGTTGAAAAACTTTTTAATGTTAAGGTTTTGTCTGTTAATACTTTAAATCAAAATGGAAAAATTAAAAAATTTAGAAATATTAAGGGTAAAAGACCTGATTTTAAAAAGGCATTCGTTAAGTTAGCAGAGGGCAATACTATTGATACAACAGTTGAGGTAAAGTAAACGATGGCATTAAAACAATATAAACCCAATACAGCAGGACAAAGAGGATTGGTTTTAACTGATAAAAGTGATCTTTACAAAGGTAGTTCATTTAAAAAACTAACTAAAGGTCTGACAAAAAGTGGAGGAAGAAATAATTTTGGTCACTTAACTGCAAGGCGTCAAGGTGGTGGGCACAAAAGAAAGTATCGTATTATTGATTTTAAGAGAAACTTGTTGGATAAGATCGCAACAGTTGAAAGAATAGAATATGATCCAAATAGAACTGCCAATATTGCTCTTGTAAAGTATGAAGATGGAAACCACTCTTACATTATATCGCCTCAAAATCTAAAGATTGGCGATAAATTAGTTTCTTCGGATAAGGCAGAGATTAAGGTTGGCAACTGCATGCAATTGAAAAATATACCTACAGATACATTAATACATAACGTAGAAATGAAGCCAGGAAAGGGTGGTCAATTAAATAGATCTGCTGGAACCTACAGTCAATTAGTTGGCAAGGATTCTGAGTACGCTCAAATAAAGCTTTCATCTGGTGAAATCAGATTAGTGAGAATAGAGTGTAGAGCAACAATTGGTATGGTATCAAATCCAGATAATAAGAATGTAAAACTAGGAAAAGCTGGAAGAAAAAGGTGGATGGGAATAAGGCCAGTTGTTAGGGGGGTTGCAATGAATCCAGTTGATCATCCTCATGGTGGTGGTGAAGGAAGAACCTCAGGTGGACGTAACCCGGTATCAAGGAAAGGATTTTCTGCTAAAGGAAAGAAAACTCGAAAAAATAAACGTACAGATAAGTATATATTAAAAAGAGGTAAAAAATAATGTCAAGATCAGTTTGGAAAGGACCGTTTGTTGATATGTATTTAGTCAAAAAAGCTGAGGCAGTAAAAAGCTCTGGTAGAAATGACGTAATCAAAACTTGGTCAAGAAGATCAACAATTTTACCTGAGTTTGTTGGTTTAACTTTTGGGGTACACAACGGGAAAAAACATATACCTGTCACAGTTAGTGAGAACATGGTTGGACACAAGTTTGGAGAATTTTCTCCAACAAGAACTTACAAAGGACATAACGCTGATAAGAAAACATCTTAAGGAAATTATGATAAATGGCAAATAAAGTTGAAAAAGAAGAACCAATGGTGGTTAAAGCAATAGGAAAATCACTAAAATCTAGCCCTCAAAAAACAAATTTAATACTTGGGTTAATAAGAGGATTGAAAGTTGATAAGGCTATTAATAATCTCGAGTTTTCAAAAAGAAGAATTTCAAACGAAGTATTAAAAATTCTTAAATCAGCGATTTCTAATGCAGAAAACAATCACCAACTTGATATTGACAAGCTATTTGTTAAAGAAGCAAGTGTTGGCAAGTCGATGGTTTTGAAAAGATTCAGACCAAGAGCTAGGGGAAGAGCAGGCAAAATTCTCAAAACTTTTTCTAGAATAAGAATTATGGTTCAAGAAAAGGATGAATTGTCCGTTAAGGAAAAAAAACTAAATAATCAACAAAAGAAAGATAAAGATGGGTCAAAAAACTAATCCAATAGGTCTAAGACTTGGAATAATTAAGTCATGGGAGTCCAGATGGTTTTCAGAAAAAAGTTATTCAGACTTACTTCAAGAAGATATTAATTTAAGAAAGTTTTTACAAAAAAAACTTAGCTCGGCTGGAATCTCAAAAATTGTTATTGAGAGACCCGCAAAGTTAGCAAATATAATTTTATATACTTCAAGACCTGGTGTAATTATTGGTAAAAAAGGTTCTGATATTGAAAAATTAAAAAAAGCGGTTAATAAGATGGTTAGTGGAGAGGTGAGCATTAATATTGTAGAGATAAAAAAACCAGAATTAGATTCGCAACTTGTTGCAGATAATATTGCACAGCAACTTGAAAAACGTGTGGCATTTAGAAGGGCTATGAAAAGAGCAGTGCAATCGGCTATGAGACTTGGTGCAGAAGGAATACGAGTTAATTGTAGCGGAAGATTAGGTGGGGCAGAGATTGCTAGAACCGAATGGTATAGGGAGGGAAGAGTGCCTCTTCATACGTTAAGAGCCGATGTTGATTACGGAGTCTCAAGAGCTAATACAACTTATGGTATTTGTGGTGTAAAGGTCTGGATATTTAAGGGTGAAAAATTTGACAGGGACAGTAATGATAATGAGTCCGATAATAAAATTAGTAATGAAGAATTATCAAAAGTAGAGAAATAAGATATGTTACAACCAAAGAAACCAAAATATAGAAAGCAATTTAAAGGAAGAATGCATGGAGTCTCGAAGGGTGGGAACTTCTTAAACTTTGGTGCATTTGGATTAAAGGCACTAACTCCTGCGAGGATTACATCCAGACAAATAGAGTCTGCTCGAAGATGTATTTCTAGACATTTGAAAAGATCTGGTAGAGTTTGGATTAGGATCTTCCCAGACGTGCCTGTTTCTAAAAAACCTGCTGAAGTTAGACAAGGTAAAGGCAAAGGGGCAGTTGAATACTGGGCAGCGAAAGTTAAGCCAGGAAAGATCTTATTTGAAATAGATGGAGTACCTAAAAATTTAGCATCTGAGGCCTTTGAACTTGCTTCAGCGAAGCTTCCAAACAAGACAAAATTTGTAACAAGGCTAGGTGCATAATGGAAAAGTTTTCTGAACTTAAAAAACTCGATAGTAAAGCATTAAGAGAAAAAATTAACATGCTTAGAAAAGAATCATTAAATCTACGTTTTCAAAAGAGCTCAGGTCAATTAGAAAAAACAGCCAGAATAAGTATGGTAAGAAAACAAATTGCCAGAATTAATACAATAATCAATCAAAATAATAAAGAGAAATAGGAAAGTTATGCCCAAAAGAATTTTAAGAGGAATAGTTGTATCTGATAAGTCAGATAAAACAATAACTGTAAAAGTAAGTAGAAAGGTTATGCATCCCGTTTATAAAAAATACATCAATAGGTCAAAAAAATACTCAGTTCATGATGAATCAAATAAATATAAAACCGGTGAATTTGTCTCAATTCAGGAGAACAAACCAATTTCTAAAACAAAAAAATGGATTGTTATAAACTAGGGGAATGTAAATGATACAGATGCAATCAACATTATTAGTAGCTGATAACTCTGGAGCAAAAAAAATCCAGTGTATTAAAGTATTGGGCGGATCAAAGAGAAAGTTTGCATCAGTTGGGGATATAATAGTTATTACAGTCAAAGACGCAATCCCAAGAGGTAAAGTAAAAAAAGGTGAAATACATAAAGCCGTGATAGTAAGAACTGCTAAAGACGTTTATAGATCTGACGGTTCATCTATTAGATTTGACAGAAATGCGGCTGTTCTAATAAATAATAATGGAGAACCACTTGGTACTAGGATTTTTGGACCCGTTACTAGAGAATTGAGAGCTAAAAAATACATGAAAATAATTTCATTAGCCCCAGAGGTACTGTAATTATGGCAGCTAAAATTAAAAAAGGAGACAATGTATTTATTCTTTCTGGTAAAGACAAGGGTAAAACTGGGAAAGTTTTAAAGATAATTAAGATGAAAAACTTGGAAGATAAAGCAATTGTTGAAGGAATTAATATCGCAAAAAAACACACCAAACAGTCTGCGACTCAAAAAGGTGGTATTGAAAGTATTGAAATGCCTTTATTCATTTGCAAATTATCACTTGTTGATCCAAAAACCTCTAAACCCTCAAGAGTTGGATTTAAATTTTTAAAAGACGGAAAAAAGATTAGATACTCAAAGAAATCAGGTGAAACATTAACTTAGACTCAATATGGCAAGATTAGCAGAAAAATATAATTCTCAAATTAGAAATGAACTTAAGGAAAAATTTGGACTTAAAAATCTTTTTGAAGTACCTAAGTTGGAGAAAATTGTTGTAAATATTGGGGTTGGTGAAGCTGTCTCAGACTCTAAGGTTATAAATAATGCAATTGAGGATTTATCTCTTATCACTGGACAAAAGCCCGTAATAACGAAAGCAAAAAAATCAATTGCTGGTTTTAAATTAAGAAAAGGTTTAAGTATTGGATGCAAAGTTACTTTAAGAAAAAAAAGAATGTATGAGTTTTTAGATAGGCTTGTATTTATCGCTTTGCCAAGGGTAAGGGATTTTAAAGGTTTGTCTAAAAAGTCATTTGATGGATTTGGTAACTATTCAATTGGAATCAAAGAACAAATAATATTTCCTGAAATAAACTACGATAAGATAGACAAGGTTAGAGGAATGGATATTACAATAACTACTTCAGCCAAAAAAAAAGAACATGCTTACGAACTACTAAAGAGCTTTAACCTTCCATTTAAAGATTAAGGAGAAACAATGTCTAAGTTGAGTATAATAGAAAGAAATAAAAAAAGAATTAAGTTGTATAATAAGTATAAGGCAAAAAGAAATAAACTATTAAAACTTGCAAATAATAAAAAATTAAGTCCTGATGAACAATTTCAGGCTAGACTTCAACTTTCAAAAATCCCAAGAAATGCTTCTAAGGTGAGAATTAGAAATAGATGTGCTTTAACTGGTAGATCTAGGGGTGTTTATAGAAAGTTTAAATTGTCTAGAATTGCTTTCAGAGAATTGGCTGCTGTAGGTCAAATTCCTGGAATAACTAAATCAAGCTGGTAGTAAAGGAAAGGATTAAAGACATGAGTTTATCAGACCCACTCGGCGATATGTTAACAAGAATTAGGAATGGACAATTACGTAAAAAAGAATCCGTTCTGATGCCTGCATCAAGATTTAGAGGTAATGTGCTTGATGTTTTGCATAGAGAAGGTTATATAAGAGGTTTTAAAAAAATTGAATTAGAAAATCATAAGAATAATTTTCAAATTGAATTAAAATACGTAGATGGTGAACCCGTGATAAAAGATATTTCAAGAGTTTCAACACCCGGAAGAAGAGTTTACTCTAAAATAGGTGATCTTCAGAGAAACTTTGATGGACTTGGTATTTCAATTTTGTCAACCTCTAAAGGCGTTTTGTCAGACAGTGAAGCAAGAGACGAAAATGTGGGTGGCGAAATTTTGTGTAAGGTTTTTTAGGAGATAAATATGTCAAGAAGTGGAAGAATTCCAATAACTGTTCCTAGTGATACTCAAGTGAGAATAGAGCAAAACGTTATATATGCTAAGGGAAAACTTGGTGAACTTTCTTTTGACTTTAAGACAAATGCAAAAGTAGAAATTAAGGAAAATATGATTCATGTCAATAAATCAAGCAATTCGATAAATCATCAAAAAATGTGGGGTACTGTAAGGTCTAGAATAAAAAATATAGTTGACGGAGTTACTTCAGGATTCGTTAAAGAATTGGAATTAAATGGAGTTGGTTATAAAGCTACTCAGAAAGGTAAAATATTAGAGTTGCTTCTTGGATATTCTCATCCAATAAAATTTGATGTTCCAGATGATTTGAAAATTGACGTTCCTAAACCTACTGAAATAAAAATTTCAGGAATTGATAAACAGAAAGTTGGACAAATCGCTGCTAATATCAGATCGTTTAGAAAACCTGAACCCTATAAGGGGAAAGGAATAAAGTATAAAGATGAAGTTATTAAAAGAAAAGAAGGCAAGAAAAAATGATATCTAGAAAACGTTCAATAAAAAAAAGAAGCTCAAGAGTTAGATCTAAGATCAAAAAAAGTGCTAACCTTAGACTATCCGCATTCAGATCATCAAAACATATATATGTTCAGGTTATAGATGATAGACAGGGCAAAACAATTTTATCAACATCATCACATGACAAATCTTTTAAAGAAAAGGGTATTAAACCAAAGGAAGTTGCCTTCAAAGTAGGTGAAAAATTAGGAGAACTTATTAAAGAAAAAAAAATCAAAGATGCTTTTGCTTTTGATAGAGGAGGATATCTTTATCATGGAAGAATAAAGGAGCTTGCAATGGGAATAAGATCGAAAGGTGTAAAATTTTAGGATTAAGTATGAGTGAAGAAAAAAATAAATCAAAAGATGTAAAAGTCGAAGACAAGAATAATATCGATAAAGTTGAAAAGAAAACTGATGTAGATAAATCTTCAGCGTCGATTGATAAAGCAAATGAAAACAATGTCACAGAAGTTTCTAAGACTTCTAATGAAAATAAAGATGATACAGAAGTTTCATCAGATAATGGAGTTAACAAAGTAATAACTCAAAATGAGGTAGAAAAAGAGACAAAAAAAAATATTGAAAGAAAAGAATCACCTAAAGATAAGACTTCTAGAAAGAAACTAACATCTTCGCAAGCAAACAATAATCAAAAACAAAAAAAATCAAATGATTCACAAAAATCAACGGATACAAGACAAAATCAACAAGAACCAAACAATAGAAATAATGAGCAAGGGGAATATGTTGAAAAACTTGTCAGTATTAATAGAGTTGCAAAAGTTGTCAAAGGAGGAAGAAGATTTAGTTTCGCTGCTCTTGTCGTTGTTGGTGATGGAAATGGAATGGTAGGTCATGGAAAAGGTAAAGCTAAAGAGGTGCCCGAAGCAATAAAAAAAGCAACTGACGAAGCTAAGGCCAATATGATTAGGATTCCACTAAGGCAAGGCAGAACTCTTCATCATGATATCAAAGGAAGGTTTGACTCAGGAATAGTTTATCTGAGGACAGCTCCATCGGGTACAGGAGTAATTGCTGGGGGACCTATGAGAGCTGTTTTTGAAGCTCTTGGTATTCAAGATATTGTTGCAAAATCTGTTGGAACTTCAAATCCTCATAATATGGTTAGAGCAACTTTTGAAGCTTTAAAATCAGCTTCCTCTCCAAAGATAATTGCTATGAGAAGAGGTCTTAAAATCAACGATATTACTAAAAGAAGAAAAATCTCCCAAATAGGAAACGACAATGCCAAAAATTAGAATTAAGCAATTGAAAAGTCCAATTGGAAGGAACATTAAGCAACGCCATATTCTGATTAGTTTGGGGTTAAATAAAATAAATAGGGAAAAAATTCATGAAGATTGCCCTTCAATAAATGGCATGATTGACAAAATTAAACATTTAGTAAAGGTTGAAAAGGTCTAGTCTTATGAAACTTAATGAATTTAAAATAGAAACAAATTTAAAAAAAAGAAAACGCGTTGGAAGAGGCATTGGCTCTGGCAAGGGTAAAACGGCTGGCAGAGGAATGAAAGGGCAAAAATCAAGAACAGGTGTATCAATAAATGGTTTTGAAGGAGGCCAAATGCCTCTGCATATGAGGATGCCTAAGCACGGTTTTAAGTCGAGGAAAAGGATCAATAAAGTTGTTTTAAAAACTGATTTTGTAAACTCACTTATTGAAAAGAAATTAGTAAAAGAAAATGATAAATTATCGATTATAGATTTAATAAATTATTCAAGCTCAAAAAAGAATGTTTTTATTAAGCTTTTATTAGGTAACAAACTTGATAAATCAATTAGTGTTGAGTCTCATGCTATCTCAGGATCTGCAAAAAAGGAGTTTGAGAGAGTTGGAGGAACGGTTACAGTTGTTAAGTTTTTGAAAAAAAAAAAGAAAACTACAAACTTAAAAAATAAAAAAAATCAAGAGGGGAATAAACTTTCCAAAACCTCTAATGATAAAAAAGTAGACTTGAAGGCATCTATAAAATCTAAAGCAGTTGATACAAAAAAAGAAGAGAAAAAATCAATTAAAAAGCCTATTAAAAAGAAAAACGAAGCTAAAAAATCATCAACGAAAAAGAAGAGTTAAATAATGGCATCAGTATCAGAACAGCTCGCGTCAAGAATAAATTTCGGATCAATAGCAAAAGCCGATGATCTTAAGAAGCGAATTTTGTTTACTCTTCTCGCGCTTATTGTATACAGAATCGGCTCTTACATTCCCATACCAGGTATTGATCCAGTGGCACTTGAAAAGGTTTTTGAGAGAAATGTCGGCGGTATATTGGGAATGTTTGACATGTTTGCAGGTGGTGCGTTGGGTAGAATGACCGTCTTTGCTTTGAATATCATGCCATATATATCAGCAAGTATTATAATGCAGTTATTAACAGTTATTTCACCTCAGCTTGAACAACTCAAGAAAGAAGGTGAGGTGGGGAGAAAAAAAATTAATCAATACGCAAGATACGGCACCGTATTTCTTGCAACAGTTCAAGGCTATGGAGTGGCTGTCGGAGTTGAAAACATGTCTAATAGTCAAGGACTTCAAGCAGTAATGGAACCTGGGATATTTTTTAGATTTGTAACAGTTATTACTTTAGTTTCAGGGACATTATTTCTAGTGTGGTTGGGGGAACAAATAACCCAGAGGGGTATTGGGAATGGAATATCTCTAATAATATTCACAGGTATTGTAGCTCAGCTACCTTTAGCCTTAAGTACGACGTTTGAGTTGGGAAGAACTGGTGCATTATCAACTCTTTTTATTGTGTTTTTATTGATAATGTCCATTTCGGTTATAGCATTTATGGTTTTCATAGAAAGAGCACAGAGAAGAATTACAATACAATATCCAAAACGGCAACCTGGAGCAGGAAATAAAGTTGCTGAATCTTCACATTTACCATTAAAAATCAATACCGCTGGTGTTATACCACCAATATTCGCAAGTTCTCTTTTGCTTTTGCCAATAACTTTTGTCAGCTTTAATGCAGGAGGAGGACCTGAATGGTTAAATACAATCAGTTTATTTTTAAGTAGGGGGCATCCTGTGTATTTAACTGTATACATGTCTATGATAATCTTCTTCGCATTCTTTTATACCGCAATTGTTTTTAACCCAAAGGATACTGCAGATAATCTAAAAAAATATGGTGGATTTGTTCCTGGCATAAGACCTGGAGAAAATACAGCAATTTATCTGGATTATATTCTTACAAGATTAACTGTTTTAGGTGCAATCTATTTGGCATTGATTTGTCTTTTACCAGAATTATTAATTGCAAAATATAAAGTTCCATTTTATTTTGGCGGAACAAGTTTATTAATTGTAGTAAGTGTTACGATGGATACTGTTAACCAAATTCAATCTTATTTATTAGCCCATCAATATGAAGGTTTAATAAGAAAATCAAATTTAAGAAGAGGAAGATGAGTAGAATTGTACTGCTCGGCCCACCGGGATGTGGTAAGGGAACTCAATCTAAACTACTGGTAGAAAAAAAAAACTACATTCAATTATCAACAGGAGATTTACTTAGAGAGGAAACTTCAAAAAACTCTGATTTAGGAAAAAAAATAAGTATGCTTATGGAATCTGGAGAGCTGGTTTCTGATGAGATAGTTATAAACATTATTGTAAATAAAGTTGAGGAATATGTTAATAAAAGTGTAATATTTGACGGTTTTCCAAGAAATTTAAACCAAGCTAAGGTTCTTGATAAAGCATTAGAAAATATTTCTTTAGAACTAGATAGTGTCATTCTCTTTAAAATAGATTTCGATATTCTTAAAGAAAGAATCCAAAATAGAATAAAGGAAGCAGCTAGCAATGATCTTCGAAAAGACGATAATATTGAAATTTTATTAAATAGAATTGAAGTTTACAAATCCTCAACTTTACCAATTGTAGAATATTATGAGAAAAAAGGAATTTTAAGTAAAATTAATGCTATGGAAGATATCGATAAAGTTAATGAGGAAATTTTAAAGATTATTTCTTAGCGTGTTGACTTAAAATAAAAAGAAAATATAATCCAGATTTGGATTTATTGAGAGGGTAATGTGGCAAGAATAGCTGGTGTTAATGTTCCAAGTAATAAGCGTCTGGAGATATCCTTGAGATACATATACGGTATTGGACCAAAATTTGCCAGAAAGATCTGTGATTCAGTAAAAATAAATTCAAATAAAAGAGTTAATGAATTAAATGAAGATGAAGTAATTAAGATAAGAGAGTATATTGATAAAAATTTTTTAGTTGAAGGTGATCTGAGAAGAGAAGTTTCAACAAGAATAAAAAGGTTAACCGACCTTGGTTGTTACAGAGGTTTGAGACATAGAAAAAAGCTTCCTGTTAGAGGGCAAAGAACGCACACTAATGCGAGAACAAGAAAAGGGAAAGCAATACCTATAGCAGGAAAGAAAAAGGCAGTTTAATTTAAAATGGTAACTAAAAGTTCAAAAACAAAGAAAAAAGTAAAGAAAAATATTCCATCAGGTATTGCCCACATTAATTCAACTTTCAATAATACAATTATAACGATTACAGATAATACTGGTAATACAGTCTCGTGGTCATCCTCTGGAAATAAAGGGTTTAAAGGCTCTAGAAAATCCACGCCATTTGCAGCACAACTTGCTGCTGAGGAAGCTGGAAAGAAAGCTATGGAGCATGGAATGAAGCACGTAGAGGTTGTCATTAAAGGACCTGGTAACGGACGTGAGTCAGCAATCAGAGCTTTGGGATCAACGGGCCTGAATATTACTGTAATTAAAGATATAACTCCTATTCCACATAATGGCTGTCGACCATCAAAACGAAGAAGAGTTTAGCTTAATACTTAACAAAGGATGTATAGTAGTGATTAATAAGAATTGGAAAGAGCTAATTAAGCCAAAAAAAATTGAATTTAATAAGATCAAAGAAAATTCAACTGCAGCTGAATTAATCGCAGAACCTCTTGAAAGCGGTTATGGTCAAACATTGGGCAACATGCTAAGACGGGTATTATTGTCCTCCATTAGAGGAGCGGCGGTAACTTCTGTTCATATTGAAGGTATAACTCATGAATTTTCTGCCATTCCAGGTGTAATTGAAGACGTTACAGATATAATTCTTAACATAAAACAACTAGCACTAAAACTGAATGATGTCGAGTCAACCAAAATACATATCAAAGCTGAGGGACCTAAGGCCATTACAGCAGGAGATATTGATTGTGGAGCACACGTTGAGGTTTTGAATAAAGATCTTCATTTGTTTACACTCGATTCAAAAGCAAAAATAAATGTGACATTAAATGTTGAAGAGGGTAAAGGATATGTTCCAGCACTAAAGCAAAAAAATGATGCTCCCTTAGGTACAATTTTTATAGATTCTTTTTTTTCTCCTGTTAGAAGAGTTTCATTTAGAGTTGAGAACTCAAGGGTAGGTCAAGTAACTGATTATGATAAACTTATTATGAACATTGAAACAAATGGTTCAGTAATTCCAGAGGATTCAGTTGCCTACGCTGCAAGAATAATTGATGAACAATTAAAGATGTTTATAAATTTTGAGGAACCTGACGAGGAAGTGGCTCCGCCGGCTGCGGAGGAACCTTCACTAAACGTTAATTTACTTAGAAAGGTTGAAGAGCTGGAACTCTCAGTCAGATCCGCTAACTGTTTAAAAAACGATGAAATTATATATATAGGTGACTTGGTTCAAAAAACAGAATCAGAAATGTTAAGAACACCTAATTTTGGAAGAAAATCATTAAATGAGATAAAAGAAATTCTCTCAACTATGAACCTAGAGTTGGGAATGAAGATTGAGGGTTGGCCACCTGAAAATATTGAAGAAATTAGACGTAAACTTGATGATCCCTATTAAAAGAGGTTTAAATGAGACATAATTATTCAGGTAGAAAATTAAATAGAAAAACAAGTCATAGAATTGCTCTTTTAAAAAATCTAAGCAAGTCTCTTATAATTCATGAGCAAATTGAAACCACATTGCCAAAAGCCAAGGACTTAAGACCATTCATTGAGAAGATTCTTACTATTGGAAAAAAGGATACATTGGCTTCAAAAAGAAAAGTTTACTCATATTTAGGAGATAAAAAAATAGTAGATAAAGTTTTTGATGTTCTCGGAAAAAGATATCAGAAGAGAGATGGTGGTTATGTTAGAATCTTAAAATCCGGTTACAGGTATGGCGATTCTGCTCCCAAGGCTATAATCGAACTTGTTGAAAGAGATATTAATGCAAAAGGTTTTGATGACAAGAATAGAATAAAAGAAAAAGAAAAAAATAATAACAATGAAAAAATTGATGAAAATATGCAGATTCCGAAAGAAGTAGACAAATCAAATGAGAAGAATACGACCTCGAAAAAAACAATGAAAATAACTAAAGATGAGGATTCAGACAAAACTTTAGAAAAAAAAAATAGTTAAGTCCTATCCTAAATTGAGTTGACATGAGTCCTCAAAATAATTTAAATGAATGGAAAGTTACAAAAGAATTTAATAATCAAAGAATTGATTATTGGTTAAAAAAAAAAATATCATTCATCACATACCCAATTTTATGCAAGTTTATTCGCAAAGGAATTGTTAGAGTCAATGGGAAGAGAATAAGAAACTCATCAATCTTATATACTGGCGATATAATAAAATTTTCTAGAAATATTAAACAACAAAATAAACTTGAAAATAAGGAAGATTACAATAGAAAGTTTTCTGATTTTATAAAAGAACTTATTTTGTTTAAAGACCAAGATTTAATAATCATAAATAAGCCCTCTGGTCTTGCAGTTCAAGGAGGTACAAAAATAAAATTGAATGTTGATGTTATGCTAGATTCATTAAAATTTGATTCAATTGACAGACCCAGACTTGTTCATAGAATTGATAAAGAAACATCTGGCATCTTATTAATTGCTAGGAGTTTAGATTCCGCAAAATATTTTGGTGAGTTATTTAAGAACCGTTTAATTGAGAAGAGGTATATTGCTTTAGTTTATGGATCACCAAAATTTAAGTTTGGTAAAGTAGACCATTCAATTAATTATGATAATAAAGAGCTTAAATCTTTGACATATTTCAAACGAATTTGTTTTAAAAATAACATTTCTTTATTAGTTGTTAAACCTATTACCGGTAGAAAACACCAAATAAGATATCATTTAAAATCTATTGGGAATCCTATTGTTGGCGAAACAAAATTTAAATATTCTAGAAGAATACAAAATTTATATAGCAACCAACTTTTTTTACACGCTTATTCTTTAAATTTTAAAACCTCTTCTGGAGAAAATAAAGAATTTACTGCCCCTTTGCCTAGATACTTTGATCCATTTATGAAAGAATTAAAATGCTTAAAATTAACTAAACAAGATTTGTCATTTGATAATCTTAAAATTTTTAAATTAATAGAATAGATGTTAGTTCGGATTATTAAACTAGAAGATAAGTATATTTTTAAAAATGATGATGAAATTTTTTTAACAACTCCAAATGGAAGTTTACTAGAAGTAAAAAAAAAAAAGCATGCAAATTTAATTGTCAGAGAAATTAAGAATAATAATTATTATAAAGATCCAAGTTCTATTATGAATCTTACAAATTTTTCATGTAATTTAAAGTTTGAAGAAAAAAAGAGAATAAAAAAAAAAATCATAGAAATTTTAAATTTTGATATAGTTTTATTTAGATGTTTTGAAGAAAAAGAGCTAATAATACAAATGAATAAAAAACTTAATCCCTTTATGGAAAAATTTGATAAATGTTTTAAATCAAATCTTGCAATTATTAGTTCATTTTCGAAATCATCAAAGATCAAGAGTAAAAAATTTTATCTTTTTTTGGATAAATTAGATAATTATAATTTGACAGTGTTATTTAAATTAGCAACACTTACTAAATCAGTTATTCTAAGTTATTTTTTTGTGATGAAAGACATCAATTATAATACATTGTTTAAATTGACAAACATGGAGTATAATTACCAACAAAAGAGATGGGGTGTTGTGCCGGAACAAGAAAATATTGATAAAAATTTTTACAATACTTTAAAAAAAATTTCAATTTTCTTTAAAAATGCAAACTAATTAGTTTATAAATATTATTAAAAAAGGTTAATTATGAGAGAAATCTTAAAAAAATTAGATTCAAAAAGAAATCAGGCAATTCTTGGTGGAGGAAATAATAGAAGAGACAGTCAACATAAAAAAGGTAAACTAACTTCGAGGGAGAGAATAGAGATATTATTAGATGAGGGAACATTTGAGGAATGGGATATGTTTGTTGAACATAGGTGTTCTGAATTTGATATGGAAAAACAGAAAATACCTGGAGACGGTGTGGTTACCGGATATGGGACGATCAACGGGAGGTTAACTTTTGTATTTAGTCAAGATTTTACTGTTTTTGGAGGTTCTTTGTCAGAATCACATGCAGAAAAAATTTCTAAGATTATGGATAAGGCACTTCAAGTAGGCGCACCAGTGATCGGCTTAAATGACTCTGGTGGAGCTAGAATCCAAGAAGGAGTTGCCTCTTTAGCTGGTTACGCTGAGGTTTTCCAAAGAAATGTTCTCTCATCCGGAGTAATTCCGCAGATATCAGTGATTATGGGACCTTGCGCTGGTGGAGCTGTTTATAGTCCTGCAATGACTGATTTTATATTTATGGTTAAAGATACTTCCTATATGTTTGTAACTGGTCCTGACGTTCTTAAGACTGTAACACATGAAGAAGTTAGTCACGAAGAATTAGGAGGAGCCTCAACTCATACAAAAAAATCTGGAGTTGCTGATTTAGCTTTTGATAACGATGTTGAGGCTTTATTTCAGTTAAGAAGATTCATGGGCTTTCTACCTTCATCAAACAAAGAAATGCCACCTATTCGAAAATCTGACGACCCTGTTGATAGAATTGAGCTTTCACTTGATACTCTGATTCCAGAAAATCCAAATAAACCCTATGACATGAAAGAATTGATTACAAAAGTTGTTGATGATAGAGATTTTTTTGAAACTCAACCAGATTATGCCGCCAATATAATAACTGGTTTTGCTAGAATGTCAGGTTCGCCAGTTGGAATAGTTGCAAATCAACCCATGGTTTTGGCTGGTTGTTTAGATAATAATTCTTCTAGAAAAGCTGCAAGATTTGTAAGGTTTTGTGATTGTTTTAATATTCCTATTATAACTTTTGTTGATGTCCCAGGTTTTTTACCAGGTACTTCTCAGGAGTATAATGGAATCATTAAACATGGAGCTAAGTTATTATTCGCCTTTGCAGAAGCAACAGTGCCAAAGATCACTATAATCACGAGAAAGGCATACGGCGGTGCTTATGACGTCATGAGCTCAAAACATTTACGAGGTGACGTTAATTATGCATGGCCTCAAGCAGAAATTGCTGTAATGGGACCTAAAGGTGCTGTTGAAATCATTTTTAGAGGTGAAATCGGAGATAAGAAGAAGATTGAAAAGAAAACGAACGAGTATAGAGAAAAATTAGCTAATCCTTTCATAGCAGGAAGTAGAGGTTTTATTGACGATGTGATAATGCCAAACAGTACAAGAATGAGAATATGTAGATCACTTGAGATGTTGAAAAATAAGAAACTTAATAATCCCTGGAAAAAACACGATAATATTCCACTGTAATATGCTAAAAAAAATCTTGATTGCAAATAGGGGCGAAATTGCTTGTAGAATAATTAAAACTGCGAGAAAAATGGGTATAAAAACAGTATCAATTTGTTCTGATCCAGATTTAAATGCTCCACATGTGAATATGGCTGATGAGTATCTGAATATTGGTGGCAATACATCCGCGGAAAGCTACCTAATTATTAACAAAATAATTGATGCAATTAAAAAAACAGGTGCTGAAGCAGTACACCCAGGATATGGTTTTTTGTCTGAGAATGTTAATTTTAGAGATGAGGTACAAAAAATTGGAAAAATTTTTATTGGTCCTCCAAGTGAAGCAATTTCCTCGATGGGTGATAAGATTGAATCAAAAAAGATTGCAAAGTCAGCTGGTGTGTCAGTTGTCCCTGGTGGTTTAGAGATTGTTCCGAATATTAATGAAGCTATAAAGCAGGCTAAAGAGATTGGTTATCCACTTATGGTTAAAGCCTCCGCTGGAGGTGGCGGCAAGGGCATGAGAATTGCTTTTAATGAATCTGAGCTTAAGGATAATTTTAATTCAGCAATAAATGAGGCTAAGTCAAGTTTTGGCGATGATAGAGTATTCATTGAAAAGTTTATAGAATTTCCAAAACATATTGAAATTCAAGTCTTGGGGGATCAGTTTGGCAATTTTATTCACCTAGGTGAAAGAGAATGTTCTATTCAAAGAAGACATCAAAAAGTAATAGAGGAGGCGCCAAGTATTTTTGTTGATGAGAAATTAAGAGAAAAGATGGTTAGTCAGGCAATTCAGCTAGCGAAAGCAGTTGGATACTATTCAGCAGGTACGGTTGAGTTTGTTGTAGATAAAGATAAGAATTTTTATTTTCTAGAAATGAATACAAGGCTTCAAGTTGAACATCCAGTTACTGAACTAGTTACTGGAATAGATCTTGTTGAGCAGATGATAAGAGTAGCTTCAGGTGAAAAATTATCTTTACGGCAAAATGACGTAAAATTTAGTGGATCAGCAATTGAATGTAGGATATATGCAGAGGACTCGTCAAAAAATTTTCTACCATCTATTGGAAGACTTACTAGATACATCGAACCAAGAGGTAAAAGTACTAGAGTAGATTCTGGAGTAGTTGAGGGCTCAGAGATAAGTATGTTTTATGATCCAATGATTTCGAAGTTATGTGCGTATACTAAAAATAGGAAAGATACAATTTCTGAAATGATAAATGCGTTGGACAAGTATTTTATCGAAGGTGTAAAAACAAATAGAGATTTTCTTTCTGATATCTTGCAAAATCCTAAGTTTTATAACGGTAACTACTCAACATCATTTATTGCTGAAAACTATCCAAGTGGATACGATTCATTTAAAACGGAGGTAAGTCATCAAATGCAGCTTTATGCAGTTGCTACATTTGTAAATTATAAGTACTTGCTTAGAGCAGCTTCAATTTCAAATCAACTTAAGGGGTTTAATAAAACCGTAGATAATAATTGGTGTGTTATTGATGAAAATAAAAGTTATGATGCGTCTATTTCTTTCAATAATTTTAATAAAAGTTATGATATTTATGTTAATAAAAAGTATTTTAATTTAAAAAGTAATTGGAATATCGGTTATCCACTTTTTTCAGCAATTATTGATAACAATCTTTCCTATTTTAGTATTAAAAGAAATGGTCCAAGGTTTTTAATAAATCATAAAGGTGCACTACATAATATTTTAGTTTTGTCGGAAAGGCACTCTGAACTGAATAAAATTATGATACCTAGAAAAAAAGAAGACAAGTCAAAATTCTTAATGGCACCTATGCCAGGTTTATTGGTTTCTATTCTTGTTAAAGAAAATCAGGTTATTGAGGAGAATCAACCTTTAGCAATTATCGAGGCAATGAAAATGGAAAACATAATAAAAGCCGAGAAAAAAACTAAAATAAAAACAATAAATTGCAAAGAAGGAGATAGTTTGGAAGTTGATCAGATTATTCTTGAATTTGATTAAGAATTATTAAGCGGTCGTGGCGGAACTGGTAGACGCGCAACGTTGAGGTCGTTGTGGGCAAATTGCCTGTGGAAGTTCGAGTCTTCTCGACCGCACCAAAAGTTTTAGAAATGAAATATATCTACAGACATGGTAATCAGTATTGGTATCAAAGGGCTATTCCAAATAAATTGATAAATATTCTTGGAAAATCAACATTAAAAATCTCTCTCAAAACCAATAAAATTCCAACAGCGGTCAAAAGAGCAAAGCTTCAAGCCTTAGAACACAAGAAAATGTTCAATGAAATTGAAAAAAATTCTGATACATATTTAAAAAAAATTTTTGGACAAAAAAGGATAGACATAAGAAAATATTCATTAGAATTTATTGATGATTATGAGTATTTAATGGATCACGTATTGTATTCCAAGAAGGAATTAATTGATCATTATAAGAACCAGGATTCTGGTAGTTTTAAACATTCATTAGATCATTTAATTTTAGATGAAGAAAAGAAACTTCCTAAATTAAGTCATGCTTTATACGCTTACCTTAATTTAAAAAGAGTTTCAATAGAATCAAAGAAATCAAAATCAATAAAAAAATCAGTCAGTATGATGATTAAGTTTTGTGGAGACAAGTGTTTAACAGAATACTCTTCAATTGATGCTAAAAACTTTAGGGATCAATTTGTTAATATGAATAAAATTTCTACAGGAAAAAGAAATCAATCCAATATTCAAAACCTATTTAATGTAATTTTTAAGAATTATTCAATCGACAAGAGAAACCCTTTTTCTAGTCTTAAATGGCCAGAAAATAAATCAATTATCAATAGACAAATTTTTGATAGAGATGAACTCGTTAAAATTAAAAAATTTTGTCTCGAAAATGATTCTGTATTAGCATTAATTTGTGGAATGATATATGATACTGGATGCACCTTCAATGAAATTATTGGTCTTGCAAATGAAGATGTTAAGATTAGTAAGTTTAACCCATACATTGTTATCAGATCAAATAAATTAAGATCCATAAATAATATATACAAGAGAAGAGTGATTCCTTTAGTTGGATTGTCATTGCATACTGTTAAGAAAATTGGAATATCTGACTCAAGTTTATTCTTTTTCAATTCCTTCATAAGTAAAAAGAAAAATTTTATAACAATAGAGAAAAGACTTAATGATAAAATAAAAAATTTATCAGATGGTAAAACTTGTATTTCTTTTAAGTATACACTTATTGAAAGATTAAAAGAGATAGGTTGTCCTGAACAAATTATTTCTGATGTAATTGGTTTGGCGAAAAAAAAATCATTTTATAGCAATGATATATCATTCGATATAAAATCTAGCTGGTTAAGTCAATTGGTCCATATATAAAATATAATGTAATAAAATTCTAAGTTTAAAAATTTCCTCTGAATCTCTAGTCAAGTGCTTGAGTTATTAGATGGTTTTTTTAATTAATAATGATGGGATTTTTATTTCGATTGAATTTACATCTGTAAACTTATCATAAAGAAGGGAAATATTTTATATTCCTTATAGTAAGGTTTACTGATTCAAATTATTATTTATTTATTCTATTTCAGTAACTGTAATTTTTACTTTTGATCCAAAAAGAGTTTTTTCAAAAATTTGTATTGAAGCGAATCTTTGATTATTTTGATAATTAAGTAAACTACTTTCTGAACTTATTTCTGAAATTTTCTTCCACCCAAACTTTGGCAACTCGTTTCTAAAAAAATCAAAAACCTCAATCTGATTTTCACTTGTATCAAAAACCAATCTTCCTGACCAACCTACTTTTCTGGAAATGATTATCGAATCTTCTCTTATCAGCTTTGAATTTACTGGTATAGGTATATCATCAAATTGAGAAAAGTTTAATTCTAAGTTCGGGTCTCCTTCTGGCCCTTTTACTGGAACCAGATTTTCGTTTGAGCATGAAGCTAGAAAAAAAAAAATTATAGTTGATAATAATTTATAGAAAGACATGATTTATTTTAGAAATATTACTTTATTTTTCAATATTTTTTATTAAATTATCATAATGAAAGTTTTATTATTGATTTTAACAACAATGTTTTTTTCTTACTCAAAATCCTCTGAAAAAGTATTTCATGACTTTTCCATAGAATCAATTTCTGGCGAAAATATAAATTTTGCAGACTATAAAAATAAAGTAGTTCTTCTGGTGAATACTGCATCCAAATGTGGATTTACCCCCCAATACTCTGGTCTTCAGAAGATCTACGAAAGATACAAAGAAGATGGTTTAGTTGTTTTTGGTGTGCCAACAAATGATTTTAACCAGGAGTTATCCAAAGATGAAGATGTTAAACAGTTCTGTGAAATAAGATATGGCGTAGAGTTCCCGATGTCTGCTATACAAAAGATTAAAGGGGAAGCCGCCCATCCCATATATAAATGGATTAATGATAATGTCTCAGTAATTGGTCAACCAAGATGGAATTTTCATAAGTATCTAATCGGCAAGGATGGACAAATAATCAATTGGTTTTCATCAATGACTAGTCCAACCTCTGAGGGTTTAATAAAGCAAATTGAGACTGCTTTATTTGAAAATTGATGTTAGTTGATTCTTTAGATTGCTCATTATTAATAGTTGATGTTCAAGAGAAATTATTTTGCAAAATAGCCAACTTTGAGCTTTTAAATGAATATCTACTAAAAACATTAAATGTATTTTCAAAAATCAAATGTCCAATTGTATACTCGGAGCAATATCCAAAAGGTTTAGGTCCTACAGTTCAGAGTTTAAAGCAGGTGCTTGAGTCATTAAACTGTAACAAATTAGAAAAAACCTCATTTTCATGTTTTCCGTTTAATGAAAAAAAATCAATTGAGGATCTTATTAGAACTAAACAGGTCATTCTTTGTGGAATAGAAACCCACATATGTATATTACAAACAGCTTTAGATCTTAGAAGATATGGCTATAATGTTTTTGTAGTAAATGAATGTGTTGGATCTCGAACAAAAATTAATAAAGATTTAGGTTTGCAAAGATTACAACAAAATGATGTGATAGTTTTAAGCTTTGAGATGCTAGTATTTGAGTTGTTGAGGAACTCAAATAATAAGCATTTCAAAGACTTTTCAAATTTAATTAAATAAAAATAATACCAACTATACCGAGTAATACATTTTAAATTCAACAGGATGAGGTGTTTGTTCAAATTGAATAACTTCATCCATTTTTAGCGCTATGTACGCGTCAATAAGGCTATCATTGAATACGTCGCCCTCTTTGAGAAAATCTCTATCAGAATCCAAAGCGCTCAAAGCTTCTCTAAGACTTCCGCAAACCGTAGGAACACCTTTAAGTTCTTCTTCCGAAAGAGCATACAAATCTTTATCCATGGCTTCTCCAGGATGAATTTTATTTTTGATTCCGTCAAGCCCTGCCATAAGCATAGAAGCAAAGGTAAAATATGGATTACCTGAAGCATCACCAAATCTGACTTCAAATCTTGCAGCTTTTGGACTGCTTACATAAGGAACTCTACATGCAGCTGATCTATTTTTAAAAGAATAAGCAAGTAAAATAGGAGCCTCAAAACCTGGAACAAGTCTTTTATAGCTGTTGGTAGTTGCATTAGAAAAGGCATTGATCGCTTTTGCATGTTTAATGATACCACCAATATAGTAGAGACATTCATCAGATAATCCATTATAACCATCACCTGCAAATAAGGATTTTCCTGATTTCCACACAGATTGATGAACATGCATTCCCGATCCATTATCATTATAAACCGGTTTTGGCATGAATGTCGCCGTTTTACCATAAGCCTGTGCCACCATATGTGCTACATATTTATATTTTTGAAGGTTGTCAGCACTTTCAATTAATGAACCAAACTTCATGCCAAGTTCATGTTGAGATGGCGCGACTTCATGGTGATGTTTTTCCATATCTAGGCCCATCTCAGACATTGTTGATACCATTTCTGCTCTTATATCGGTAGCAGAATCAACTGGTGGAACAGGAAAATAACCACCTTTAGCTTTTGGCCTATGACCCATATTTCCACCTTCCATTTCTGTTCCTGTGTTATAGGGCCCTTCTTCTGAATCAATACTAAAAAAAGTGTATTCTTGATCAGTTGCCCACTTTACATCATCAAAAATAAAAAATTCAGCTTCTGGACCAAAAAAACACTGGTCTCCAATTCCAGACTCTTTTAGATATGCTTCCGCTTTTTTACCAGTACTTCTTGGGTCCAAAGCATAAGGCTTTCCATCATCAGGTTCAATTACATCGCAAAAAAGAATGCATTGTGGTTGTGCTGTAAAAGGGTCCATTACGGCAGTTGAGGGGTCTGGTTTTAGAATCATATCAGCTTCATGTATGTCTTTCCATCCAGCAATCGATGATCCATCAAACATAATTCCATCCTTAAAAGTTTCTTCAGTTATTGTTTCAACAGTTTGCGCTGTATGCTGCCATTTACCTTTTGTATCAGTAAAACGAAGATCAACAAACTTAACTTCCTTATCTTTAATCATTTTCATTACTTTAGCTATGTCACTCATATTTCCTCCATTTAAAATTTATATAGCATTTTTACCGGTCTCTCCAGTTCTGATTCTAACAATATCGTCTACGCTTGAAATAAAAATTTTACCATCGCCAATTCTTCCAGTGTGCGCTTTGCTTTTAATTACTTCAATTACGTCATCGACAAGACTGTCATCGATTATTAGCTCTATTTTTATTTTGGGTAGAAAGTCAACAGCATACTCTGCACCTCTATAAAGTTCAGTATGCCCTTTTTGTCTACCATATCCTTTAACTTCAGAAACAGTAAGGCCTAATACACCAATTTTATTAAGTTCGTCTTTAACCTCATCAAGTTTAAAGGGTTTTATTACAGCTTCTATCTTTTTCATTAATATAGACAAGCAAGAAATATGCCAATGTCGTAAAGATCAACTATTCAAGGGATTTCTAAAAGATAAGAATTAATTTGATTAAAATTTAAACAAAAAAAGTGTAATTTCTACTCATTCATAAATTCTCTTAGGCAACTAATGAATTTTTCTAAATTTTCCATTGAATTTGCATAGGAGATTCGCAAAAATCCTTCACCATTAGATCCAAAGGAAGATCCAGGTACTGTTGCAATAAATTTTTTTTCAAGTAGATATTGAGAAATTTCAGTGGAAGTAAAATTATTTTTTTTTAATCTTGGAAAAACGTAGAATGCGCCACCAGGTTTAACACACTCTACGTTTTCTATTAAGTTTAATTCTTTTACTAAAAAATTTCTTCTTTTTTCAAATTTTTGGATCATTTTTTCAACACTATCTTGAGAACCCTTAAGAGCTTCTATTCCGGCATATTGAGATGCAGAATTTACACAAGAATGACAATTAATTGCAAGCTTTTCAGCATAATCAAAAATATTTTTTGGAAATATACCAAATCCTAATCTCCAACCGGTCATCGAATAAGTTTTTGACCAACCATCAAGAACAATTACTCTATCTCTAATCTCAGAAAACTCTAATAATGAATGATGCCTCTGTTTGTCAAACAAAATTCTACTGTAAATTTCGTCAGAAAGTATAAAAACGTTTGGAAACTTTTGTAAACCTGTAGAAAGCTTTTCGAGTTCTTTATTTGGTACAACTCCACCCGTAGGATTGGCCGGTGAGTTGAGGATAATAAGCTTTGTTTTATCATTAACTAATGATAATAATTCATCTGCGTCAAATGAAAAGTTATTCTGCATTCTATGAGGTAGAGATATTGCTTTTGATCCGGTGTAATCAATCATTGATTTATATGCAATGAATCCAGGATCTGGTGTAATAATTTCTGAACCAATTTCACCAAACATCAACATAGTATAAAAAATTACAGATTTACCACCCGGAGTTATGAGAATTGTGTTTGGATCAATTTTGACATTATTTCTTCTATAAAAATCATCTGCAACTGCTTGTCTCAATTCAGGTATTCCATTAGAAGATGTATATCCATGATGACCATCTTTAAGTGCCTTAATTGCAGCCTCTACAACATTAGGAGGTGTTGGAAAGTCTGGTTGTCCAATACCTAAATTTATTACATTTTTTCCTTGTTTTGAGAGTTCTTGACTTCTTGCCAATATCGAAAAAGCACTATCGCTTCCAATATCGTACATTGATTTATTTAGACCATCCATAAGCAGAATATATATAGATTATTATGATTATGCAAATTTCAATAATTAAAGCATATACAAAAAAACTTAATAAAAATTATTTGAAATGCAAAGTTTTACGGTTACTATTTAAATTTAATTCAATTATTTTTAAGTGACGAAATGTTAAAAGTTTTTTTCAAGGAAACTAAAAATGGGTGATATTTTAAATCCAGTTATTGAGGATTCCTTTATATCTACCGAAGACTTAGCCGAATATGCTGGAGACATTGCAATGCAAATTTATAAAATAGAGTTGGATAAAGGTAATAAGCCCTCCAATGCAGTATCAAAAGCAATTGAAGGTGCGAATAACGTCCTCAGGGACGCTGGATGTCCAGATAAAATTTGTGACATGTTAGCCACTGCAGCTATCAAAGGATTTTCTGATTACATGATTAAAAACCCAAAAGGTGATCCAATGGATGCATTTGATGCTGCTGGAGAATACGTAAATGAAATATTAGAATTAGAATTTAAAAATAGTGAAGAATAGTTAATTAAATTAATTTCTATTTATAAAATAATTTTTTTTGATGTTAACTCAATTATTCTAAATATATTCATGCAGAATTTTTGGATGAAATAATTTGTGCAACTTTCATTGGTCTTTCTAAGAATGAGAAATGCCCACAATCATCAATAATCTCAAAATCACTTAACCCCAGAAGTTTTTGTGTTTCATTTCTATCATTTACATTTGACCAATCATTCCTTCCGTAAATTAATTTTATTGGCAAATTAGCACTACCATATAAATCTTTAGAGTCAGACCAGCTTTTAAAATTAGATAAAACATTTCTAAAGTGATAAACATAGTTTTTTTTTTTTAAAGATGAACATAGCAAATCTAAATAATTATCAGTTAAAAACTCATTATTAAAAAAACCACCTCTCATTATATTTTTGAGAATAAATTTATTTTCTAAACTAGAAAAAAAGTTACCTATTATTGGGAGCCTAATATTAAACATAATAAATTTGGCAAAAAGGTTGCCTCTACTTATTCCTTCTGCAAAATAACTATCATAATCATAAGGGTTGAATAAATATATTTTTTTCACAAGATTGGGAATTTTAATTGCAATTGTTAAAGAAAGAACACCGCCAATTGATTCTCCTGCTAAAGTGATTTGCTTTATTTGAAGATACTTAATTAACTCAATTATACTTTTAGTAAAAAATTTTTGATCATAATTAGTTTTATTATTAATTGGTGACTCTCCAAAACCTGGAAGATCCATAAGAATAATTGAAAATTTTTTTTTTTATATTTCTGATATTTTTTCCGAATATTCTAATCTATTTCTAAATGTATGAAAAAGCATTAGAGGCTTGCCTTTTCCAAATACTTTGTATCTGATGAATGTACCATCTGATAAATAAAACTTTTTTATTTTCTGTTTCACCTAAGTAACATCTCTAATTTTAAAATTATTTTAAGGATTTAAATTATCTATTAAATTATTATAATAAATAATAATTCTTTAAAATCGACGAAAATTGATATTTTCGGTTAAGTTCTATGGGCAAAAATTAATCAAATAAAAATTATGAAAAAAATTTTTTCACTTTTAATAATCCTCAGACCTATATCGTTTTATTTGCTTAGATTTGGACTTGGTACAGCCTTTATTATTCATGGAGCCAGTAAATTTCCATTGCCCCCAGAGAATTTAATGAAATATTTTGGATTTAGTGACACTTTGGCATCAATTGTAGCAATATCAGAGGTTTTAGCAGGGTCAACTCTTATATTAGCTGTATTTTTTAAGAATTATTTCGGAGATATAGCAACAAGATTTTCTTCATTTGTAATTGTAATTATTATGACATGTGCTTTTTATTTTGCACATCAGGATTGGTTTTTTAATACAAAGCTTTTTACAAGCGAACAAATTTTCTTATTTTTAATCGGGACTTTTTTTTTTATTAATGGAAATAATATTAAGTAACAAAGTTATTAATTCCTATCTATAAAATTGATCAAAAATACATTACTTTTTTTCTTTAAATATTTTTCTTTTATTTATTTTTAAAAGAACTAAATAATTCCTATGATTTTTATTGATGGTCTGAGTCCTGTTTTTCCTGATAACAAAGTTTATCAAGATGAAATAAAGGATTTAGGAAGAAAATTATTTTCCTCAAAAATTAATTTTCAAAGAATGGAAAAAGTTTATGATAACTCAGGAGTAAAAACTCGATACCTTTCAGAAAATCTTAGTTGGTATATTAATGAACATAATTGGTCGGAAAGAAACTTTTTATTCAAAAAAAAATCCTTAAGTCTTTTAAAAAAATCTATAACAGAAACATTTGAGAAGACAAACACAAGTCCAGAAAAAATTGGTGGCATTGTTTTTGTGAATAGCACTGGTTTATCAACCCCTTCAATTGATGCTGAGATCTTTAACCTATTCAATTTTAAAAATGAAATTGTTAGGCTACCAATTTTTGGATATGGTTGTGCTGGAGGAGTATTGGGACTTAATAGAGCAGTCGAAATTTATAAAAATTTAAAAAAACCCATTCTAGTATGTAACGTAGAGCTCTGTAGTCTTACTTTTCGCCCTCAGATATTTAATAAGGAAAATATTGTAAGTTCTGCCCTATTTGGTGATGGTTCAATATCATATTTAATTCAAGGCAATGGTTCATGTGAGATTCTGGGAGCAATGGAATATACCTGGAAAAATTCCTTAGAATTAATGGGTTGGGGAGTAGAAGATGATGGTTTGTCTGTAACTTTTGATAAGATTATACCAGAATTTATTTTTAAAAAATTACCACAAGTGCTGAATAGTTTTCCAATAGATAATTTAGATGGTTATATTCTTCATTCTGGAGGGATGAAAATTATTGATGCGTATAAAAAAATATTTAAGAACAACAAGACTATTTTAGAGTCTCAAGAAATTTTATCTCGTTTTGGAAATGTCTCTTCTGTTTCAGTTTTACTTGTATTAAATCAAATGATAAAAAAGAATTATAGTGGAAATTTTTTGATGGCTGCGTTGGGTCCCGGATTTACAGCAGGATTATCTAATATGAGGATTATTCCTCATGATTGATTTTTTTTTAATGATTTACATAATTTTTAGCAGAGTATTCGAACTCTTATTTAGCCATAGGAATACCAAAAAACTCTTGGAAGAAGGAGCTGTTGAATACTTTAAATTTCATTATTTTTTTATCGTTATTTTTCATATTATTTTTATTTTATTTTTTTTAATTAAATCTTTTTATAATTCAAATGTAGTCATTGAATATTTCTACGCCTTCATGGTTTTACAAATTCTTAGATATAAGATTATTTATGAATTAGGTATATATTGGACTACCAGAATTATCGTAATAGAAAAACCATTAATCAATACTTGGATATTTAAATATTTTAGACATCCTAATTACATTGTAGTTTTTCTTGAAGTGGTATTTGTCTGCTTGTTTTTTGATGATTTTATTGCTTTAGTATTCTTTGTATCTGTTAATTCTATTTTATTGGGAATTCGTATTTTTTTTGAGGAAAAGGCGAATAGGTATAGACGCAAGATCTAAATTCTTGTATGCGTTAAATTTTTCTGATTTAATTGATTCATCCTTAAATACTGGAGAAGTAAATTTTAAGAAGTTTGTATATAAAATTTTGTCATTAACTTGTTATAGTTTATTATTAATATAATGAAATTCTTAATATTTTCTGATTTGGATGGTACATTTTTAAGTTATGAGAATTATTCATTTGGCAATTTAAAAATATTTGTTAACAAAATTAAGCACAAAACTTCTATTATTTTTAATACGAGTAAAACATTCAGTGAAATGTTATATATTAATAAAAGATTGAATTTAAATAACCCCTTCATAGTTGAAAATGGTGCTTGTATTTTTTTTCCTAAAGAATATTTCAATTACTTGGATTTAAAGAAAAATTTTTTTAAATATAGGGGTTATTTAGGATATTCACTTGCAAATAATAGTCTTGAATTAATTGCTGAAAAAATTTCTTTTCTTCAAGAAAAGTTCAGTTTTAGTTTTTATAATGACCTAAGTGATCAAAAAATTTCAAAAATAACAAATCTTAGTATTGAAGATGTAAAAAGGAGTAAAGATAGGTTATTTAGTAATCCCATTTATTGGAATGATTCACTTGATCAAATTCCAAAATTTAAATCTGAAATAATTTCTTTAAATGAACATTTTAAAATTTTTGATGGTGGAAGATTTATTCATATTTTAGAAGGTTATGATAAGGGAGAAGCTTTGAAAAAATTCTTAGAAATTATCAAGCCTTCCTTAAACTATGAATTTGTTACAGTTTCGCTAGGTGATAGTGAAAATGATATTTGTATGCTTGAATCCACAGATTATAGCTGTATTGTAAAAGGAAAGAAAGATAGAATTTCTTTAAAAAAAAAAAACAAAATTTATTTTAGTAAAACTAAAGCGCCTGATGGATGGAAAGAATCTCTGGAAAGTGTCTTTAGAATGGAGAACAAAAATTTCTGATTTTTATCAAAATGGAATTGTGGCAACTCTTCATAATTTATCTGATAGGCCATATGAAGAATTAGAAAAAGAGCTTCTTGAATTTTCTGAATTCAGACCAATAACTTTAATTTTACCTTCCCTATATTCTGAATTAGAGGGAAATGCTCTACCAAATATTATAAGTGAGATTTCAAAAATAAAATTTCTTAAAAATATTGTTATCGGTTTAGATCAAGCAGATAAAAATCAATTTGGTCTTGCAAAAAAATTTTTTTCAAAACTTCCTCAAAGACATGAAATACTATGGAATGATGGCCCAGGCTTGAAAAAGTTAGATTCACAACTTGCCGATCAAAATTTAGCACCTCAAGAGGGAGGGAAGGGTAGGAATGTTTGGTATTGTATGGGTTATATATTATCATTAGGTGACACCGAAGCAATAGCTCTTCATGATTGTGATATTCTAACATACAACCGTAAATTATTGGCTAGATTAATTTATCCAGTTGCTAACCCAAGATTTAATTTTGATTTTTGTAAAGGATATTATCCAAGAGTTTCTAAAAGAAATATTAAAGGAAGAGTTGCTAGACTTTTGGTAACACCATTGTTAAGGGCGCTTGAAAAAACAATTGGTTTCAAGGAATATATATCATTTATTGATTCTTTTAGATACCCTTTAGCTGGTGAATTTTCTTTTAGACGAAGGGTCTTGAAAGATATAAGAATTCCATATGATTGGGGGTTAGAAATTGGAGTTTTATCTGAAATGTATAGAAATTATGCTGGTAATAGACTGTGTCAAGTTGATATAGCTGATAATTATGATCATAAACATCAAGATATTTCATTAAGTGATTCTTCAAAAGGACTTTCCAAAATGTCTATCGATATTATCAAAGCTGTAATAAGAAAATTAGCATCTCAAGGAGAGACCTTTTCAATGTCTATTTTTAGATCATTAAAAGCAACGTATTACAGAGAAGCACTAGATTTTGTTCAAATCTATAAAAAAGATGCTCTTATGAATGCATATGAAATAGATGTTCATGAAGAAGAAATTGCTGTTGAGTTATTTGCAAAAAATATTATGCTTGCTGGTCAAATTTTCTTAGACTCACCAATGGAATCTCCGAATATACCAACTTGGAGTAGAGTCGATACTGCAATACCCAACTTTTTAGAGCAACTTAAAAGGACTGTTAAAAAAGATAATGAGGTTTAATTTTTCTAAATGAATAAATTAACTAGAAAAACTCTTTATAACTATCTTAGTCTAATTTATAAAAAACATAATTCTCGTGAGTTAAATAAATTATGTACAGAGATCAAAAAAATTTTTCCTCTTAATTCAAAAACAAAAAAAAATATACTTTGGGATGAAAAGGATTGTTTTTTAATTACGTACGCAGATTCAATAAAAAAACCTCAAGAAAATAATTTTTCAACTCTCAGACTTTTTCTAAACAAGTATTGTAAAGATTTTTCATATATTCATGTTCTTCCTTTTTATCCTTATTCATCAGATGACGGATTTGCGGTAATTGATTATGAGAAGATTCAAAGTGATCATGGAAATTGGAAGGATTTTTGTAAACTATCTAAAAATTTTAAAATAATGACTGATTTGGTTATCAATCATTGTTCATCAAAAAATCAATTATTTCAGAATTTTTTAAATAGATTAGATCCTGGATCAGAGTTTTTTATATCAAGTACAAAAAATTTTAATAATTTTTCTAAAGTTGTAAGACCAAGAAGTAGCAAATTGTCAAAAAAAGTTAAAATTTTTGGTAAAGATCATTTTGTGTGGTGTACATTTAGTCATGATCAAGTTGATTTTAATTTTAAAAATCCCGATGTACTATTATATTTTTTAAAAATTATTAAATTTTATATAGACAAAGGCACAAAAGCTCTTCGCTTGGATGCTGTAGCTTTTCTCTGGAAGGAAGTTGGGACTAAATGTATAAATCTTCCTGAAACACATTTAATAATCAGGTTAATAAGATTGCTTGTAGAAAGTTATTCTGAGGGAACATTGATTATCACTGAAACAAATATTCCTAATCATGAAAATTTAAGTTATTTTGGAAATAATAATGAAGCGCACTGCATATATAATTTTTCGTTAGCACCGTTAGTAATTCATGCACTTATTTCGGAAAACAGCACTTTTCTGAAACAATGGTCACGAAGTATGCCACCTGCACAGTTTGGAAACTCATATTTAAACTTTCTATCGACTCATGATGGCATTGGAATGAGACCCTTAGAGGGAATTTTACCAGATGATGAGATAAATAAATTTATTAATACATTACAAACTTCTGGAGCACTTCTGACATACAGAGTTTCTCAAAAAAAGAAAACTGTCTATGAGGTAAATACAACACTATTAGATGCTTTAAAAGAAACATATAAGGGTAAGGATAATTATAGAATAAAACGTTTTATTTTAGCTCATGAAATGTTATTTGCTATGGAGGGGATGCCAGCAGTCTACATACAAAATTTAGTCGGTGCAGTCAATGATTTCAAAAAATTCAAAAATACAAATGCAAATAGATCAGTTAACCGAACAAATTGGAACTATATAAAACTCTGTAATTTAATAGAAAAAAGTTCATCAATTAATAATAAAATTTATTCATCAATTATAAAATTAATTAAACTCAGGATAAAACAACCAGCTTTTCACCCTAATGCAACACAATTTACCCTCCAACTACAAAGCTACCTTTTTGGTGTGTGGCGACAAAGTATTGACAGAAGTCAAAGTATTTTTTGTATAAGTAACTTATCTAAACAGAGTAAAAGTGTTTCTCTTCTAGATATCAATTTAATTTCAACTGATAAATGGCACGATATTTTAACTAAAAAGGATATCAAAGACTTGTCAGGCAATATGATACTCTCACCTTATCAAACTGTTTGGCTTACCAATAAAAATTATGAATAATATTTATTTAAAATGGAATCCATCTTTTTATATTTGGTTCAGAAGGGAAAAATTGTGGGTTAATAATCTCAGCTAAAATTTTCGTGCTTTCTAGAAGATCGGGTCCAGGTCGGTTAAAATATTTATTTCCGTCAACTATAAATTTTTTTTTCTTTTTTAAAATTTCAAAAAAATCCAGATTTGATTCTAGGATCTCTTTTTTTGATCTGTTTATATCAAAACCACATGGCATAAAAATGACTTTTTCAAAATCCTCTGCTAGTAGATCAACTGTACCAATGAAATGAGAGCTTTTTCCGGCATCACTCAGTACGCATTTTCCACCTGCAAATTTTACCAATTCAGGTATCCAATTTCCTGCTATCATTAACGGTTCAATCCATTCAATGCAAAGAACATTTTGAATTTTTGAATTTGAAATTTTAGTTTCAATCTTATTTATTTCATCTTCAATTTTTTTAACTAATAAATCAGATATCTGTTTTTTATTTAACTTTTCACCTACAAATCTTATGCTATCTAAAACTTCATTAAACTTATTTGGTTTAAGATCAATTAAAAGAGGTTCCTTATTTATCAATTGACTTAGAGAATTCTCAACATCTCTTAGAGAAACTGCACACACTGAACACTGTGATTGAGTGATCACTACATCCGGATCTAATTCTTTTAATAACTCAGTATTTACTTCGTACACAGAAAGACTTTTTTTTAAAATATCATTAATGTCTCTGTCAATTTCTATTGATGATTTAGAAATATTAATTTTACTTTGAGTTAACCGAGGGAGATTATTTACTTCTGCAGGATGATCACATTCATGAGAAACTCCGACTAAATTATCTCCCAGATTTAGTGAATATATAATTTCAGTACCACTTGGAATCAAACTTACAATTTTCATGAAATATTCATTCGAAAAGAAACATAAAGCTGTAGGCAACAATTATAGCAGGTACTCCACTATAGAGTGTTGCAAAGATTGCTGCTTTAGGTGCTAATGCAATTGCAGGAAATAAAGCATCACCGTCATTGGAAATTGCATTTCCTATTTCAGCTGAAAAGGGGACATAACCATTAAGATAAAATGTTGTTATTACAATTTGAGGTCCACATCCGGGTATAAATCCAAATAGAATTGCCACTAATGGAACTAAATATATCCATGTATCGAAAAATATTTTTAGATCTATTCCAGTTATATAAATTAAAAATTCATATAGTAAAAATCCACAAACTACCCAAGTTGTGACAAAATTTGTTGTATCTATCACTCTTGAAAGATATGATCTTGTTTTTTCTGTTGAGCATTGAAAATCGCTTAGTGGGTTCAAGGTCCACATGAAAATTGATATTATTGCTCCAACTGAACCAATTGATTCAACAATATTAAATTTTTTAAAAATCATTAGGTTTTCAAGATTTACTTGAAAGGCTACCAATAATCCAATAATGAATCCTGGTATAAATATTACTAACCACACGATATTAAATTTTGATACAAAAGTTTTTCCAATCTTTTCAAACTCTACTTTAAAATTTTTATTTATTTTTAAGAAATTTTCATTATGAAAAAAATCTACTATGTATCCTGATATCATACCTGTTGTTCCTGCAATAATAAAAACAAGCAATCCCGTTGATGGTTCTTTAGAGAATAGAAGGAATGCCGCATCTCCCATAGTTGAAGTTAAAACTGCAACAAGTGATCCAAAACTTATCCTGCCTTGAATGAATTGGGTTACAATAATTATCGCTCCTCCACAACCAGGTAGTGCTCCTAAGAATGTGGATATTGGAACATGAATTTTTTTCGTCTTTTTAAGAAAATCCTCTATGTTAAATTTTGTTAACGAATCTAGTCCTATAAAAATAAAAAGAGTAAAACCAACAAAGATTGAAACTTGTATGTAAGCATCAACTAAAACTCCTCTAATGATTCCTCCTATATCGTTGGATTGAAATGCTAAAGATAGAATAAGGAAGCCAAGAAGACATTTTTTGATAAGTCTTCCATCATTAGCAACGAAAATTGCTTTGTTACTTTTTATAACTGCTAAAATTGCGTTCATATAATTTCAAAATAAATTATATTACAATTTTTTTTTAGTTTTTCAATTAACTAATTAAGAATCATTCTAAAATAAGAATTTAATAAATAATCATAAATTAATTAGTATATTGTTGATTATCTATTTTCTTGATTTTTTTGTGCTGTTCTTGGTTGCTTCCTTCTTTCCAATAGCTTGATATATATGTAAATTCTTTTTTAATTTTTTTTTCTTTGTGAAAATAATATCTAAACTTTTTCATTTTATCAAATTCGCATGCAACCCAGACAAACGGGTTGCCTGACAACCATTTTAAAGATAAAACTTTGTCATACAGTTCGTTGTGATTACTAGATTTTTTTTTTATAACCCAGTGTAATTGAAAATTTCTTGGTTTCCTAATTTTTAATTTATCTTCATTTGACATAATTTCAATTACGATTATTCCCGTTTTGTTGGTATCGATTTCTTCTAAGTTAGAAGAAATTGCTGGTAATGAAGACATGTCTCCTATAAAAAAAATCCAATCTACATCATCTTTTAAATCAGGCTTGGCTCCAGGACCAGAAACCATTATTTCATCTCCAGGACTGGCCTTTAAAGCCCATTCAGTTGCAATACCATTTGATGATTGATGAATAACAAAATCAATATCAATTTCTAGTTTTTTTTTTCTAAAATTCCTTATAGTGTAGGGTCTAACTAGTTTTTTATCCCCTATTTCTTTCTTTAAAAATAATAATTTTAAATATGCACCTTTCTCATTTTCTGAAAAATCAAAGAAATCTCTACTAAAGAAAGTTATTCTTTTGAAATGTGAACTTAACATTTCCGTTTTTGTAACTTTTAATTTTCTTTCTCTTTTAATTTCAAACATAAATATCAACCAAAGTTTTTTAAATTTTATTAGATTTTTCCAAAAAAAATATTTACATAATTTAAAATATTTGAGATTATTAATCCTAATATAATACAGAATTTACCTAATCCAATTAAAATTTATTGTATAATATTAACTTTGTTTAAAATTTCTTTATTGTTTTTAGACTGTTTAAAAATCTACCTTTTGTAAATCTTTCTGTATCTCATAAAAAAAACCTAATTTTATTAAAATAAAAACATTTATTTATCAAAATCCAATATTATTAACATATATCTCTTGTTTAAATTTATTTAAGTGTCTGGTTATTTCTGTTTCATTTAAGTGATTAGGTTTTAATTTTGTATCCACTTCTAAATATCATTGAAATCAAAACTAAACATAAGCCAAGAAAAAAAAATATTGCAAAAATTGAGATTTTAATATTTACATCAGAATTCCCGTAAAAGCTCCACCTAAATGCACTTACAAGGTAAACAATTGGATTAAAGTATGAAACCTTTTGCCAGAACTCCGGAAGCATATTTATTGAATAGAAACTTCCTCCCAGAAAAGTAAGTGGAGTGATAATAAAGGAAGGTATGAGTTGTATTTTTTGAAAATCATCAGCCCATATTCCGATAATAAAACCAAATAAGCTAAATGTAAGACTTATCAAAATTAATAGAAAAATCATCCAAAATGGATGAATAATACTTAATTCTATGAAAAAAGATGAGGTTGCTAAAATTATTATACCCACTAAGACTGACTTGCTAGCAGCAGCCAAAACATAACCACAAGTTATTTCAAATGGTGAAATTGGAGCTGATAATATCTCGTATATAGTTCCGCTAAATTTTGGAAAGTAAATTCCAAATGAAGAGTTGGAAATACTTTGATTTAGTATTGTAAGCATTACTAATCCTGGAACCAGAAATGATGAATAGTTTAATCCATCTATGTCATTAATTCTTGAACCAATTGCTGATCCAAAAACAATAAAATATAATATTGTAGATAAAACAGGAGAAGCAATACTTTGTGTTATTGTTCTAAATGTTCTAGACATTTCAAAATTGTATATAGCTTTAATTCCTCTAATATTCATTTTTGTACTAAGTTAATAAAAATTTCCTCTAAGTTGTTTTTTTTAATTTCTAGATCTTGAAATCTTATAGATCTTTTATTCAATTCTGATAGTAAATCTGAGGCTGGGTCTTTCTTTGAGTTTTGAGTGTAATTAAAAGTTATCTTATTTCCTTTTTGTTTTAATTCATATTTCTTAATAATGGAATTTATAGTGTTAATCGATTTATTTTTTCTATTAATTGTGAATATTAATTTTTTTTCTCCAAATTTTTTGAGTAATTTTTTTTTATATTCAATGATTATGATTTTACCGTTATTTATGACCCCAATTCTATCAGCAATATTCTCCGCTTCCTCAATATAATGTGTGGTTAAAAAAATTGTTACACCTTGTTTCTTTAAATTATTCAAGTAACTCCAAAGTGTTTTTCTTAATGCTACATCAACCCCAGCAGTTGGTTCATCCAAAAAAAGGATATTGGGTTCATGAGATAATGCTTTTGCTATCATAACACGTCTTTTCATTCCTCCAGAAAGTGTTCTAATTTGATTGGATTTTTTGTGAGATAATTCTAAACTATTTAAAACAGAATCTAAATATCTATCAGAAGAGGGTTTATTAAATAGCCCCCTACTGAATCTTAGAGTGTTGATTACTCTTTCGAATGAGTCTGTTGCAATTTCTTGAGGTACCAAACCTATCATACTGCGTGTCTTCTTATAATCTGCCTCATTGTCTCTTCCAAATACTCTGATTTGTCCACTACTTTTTTTTGTGATTCCACAAATTATGTTTATTAAAGTTGATTTTCCTGCACCATTTGGACCTAGCAAGGCGAAAATTTCACCTTTCTTAACTGATAGATTTATATTTTCTAGAGCCTTGAGCCCATTTTGGTAAGACTTATTTAGATTTTTGATTTCAATTGCATTCATACTTCAGAGTTAATTAATATTTAGTATTCTTGTAATTATTTTTAAATTAATTTTTAACGTAGTATTTCATTAAAATTTAAGAACTTTTAAGAAACCAAGAATATATATAAAAATAAGGAGATTGGATTGATTATGATTTTTCAACAATAAAAGACCTCTCACCTTCATAAATTTCAACTTTAATATTTGGATTTGATTTCATATTATTTATGTATATCTCTTTTGATTTTTCAGCAGAATCTTTGGAATCAAATTTATTTACAGCAATAGAATGTAAGTCTGTAATTTTAATAATTTCAATTGAAAGAATACCCGGAAGATTGTTAATCATCTCATGTTTAGCAAGAGCATGCATTGCATCAGCATCTATCTTTGAAGCGAACTTGATATTAACTATTCTTACAAACACTTTTACTAAATCAGACTAACTTTATTGCTAGCACAGTTGTGACTAGAGTATATACCAACAAACTTAAAATTATTAAAACTACCTGATTAGCTTTAAAATAATTTTCTTTCGTAAGTTCCTTTACTTGATAAAGTAAGTTTGGCCATGTATATGAAACAAAATCTCCTTGTGACATTATATTAATCAATTTTCCTGATTTGTCGACTACGGGTACGTGCCTAAATCTTTCATTTGACATTTGCCTAAGCCAAGTTACCATTTCATCATCTTTATCTGCAACTTTAACTGGTGAAGTCATAATATCTGATAACTTTGTTGTTTTTGGATTCATAGAATTAAAAAGAAGTTTTTTCATTAAATCCCTCTCCGTAACTATTCCTTTAACCCTTTTTTGTTTATCAACAATCACAACCGAGCCAAAATTTTCCTTTGTCATTGCTTTAACAGCTATAATGACCTTTTCGTTTTCATTAAACGTAACTGGCGGTTTTTTACTTTTAAATTCTGGTCTTTCAGAAATTTTCATACATCCTCCTTAGTTAATACTATTTATATGGTTACGTATTAACAAAATTAAATTAATTATGCAATTTGATCCTCTTGTTTTTATAAAAAAAAAGTTGATTTTAATTTCTTTAATCAAATTTATCAAATATGTGTAACTCAATGATTTTTTTTAGATTTGATCTTCGAATTGGTGACAATGAGGCACTGTTTAAAGCAAGTCTTCACGATAAATGTTTTCCAGTATTTATTCTCGATAATGAATATTTAAAGCAAGAAACTACCAGTATTTTCCATTTAAATTTTCTTAATGAATCACTACAAAATCTCTCGCAAAATTTAAAGAATTTAGGAGCAGGGCTTAATTTTTACAGAGGAGATACCTTGCAAATTATAAGAAAATTGGTGGTAAAATATAAAATAAAATCAGTATATTCTAATAAAATTATTAAAAATAATTTTTTTTTTCACCTTGATTCAAAAATTTCAGATTTACTATCAAATCTTGATGTAAGTTGGATTCAGACAAATCAATTTGGGATTCAACTTAATCATAGAGAAAGAGGAAAATGGTCATCAGATTGGAATACATTTACAACAGGAAATAGATCTGCCTCTCCTAAGAAAGCTTATTTTATAAAAACTAATTCTCTTTTTGATAATCTACCTTATAAAACATCTTCAAATATTCAAGTAGGGGGAGAAAATAGAGCTCTAAAGCTCCTAGACTCTTTTATATCCTCAAGACATTTGGCATATAGTAAAAACATTTCAAGCCCTTTAACAGCTGAAAAATCATGTTCAAGGTTAAGTCCCCACATTTCATATGGAACAATTTCTATTAAAACAATCGTGCAAAGGATTAATAAAGCTTCGACTTTGATTAATATGGAAAGATCTTCATTAAATTCATTTAAAAAAAGGCTTGCATGGCATTGTCATTTTATACAAAAAATATATGACCAACCATGTATAGAATTTAAAAATTTACATTCATCTTACGATGGATTAAGGGAAAATTTTTTCAACGAATCTTATTTTAAGAGTTGGATGATCGGAAAAACTGGATTTCCTTTTCTTGATGCTTGTATGAGGTTTTTAAATTGTAATGGTTGGCTCAATTTTAGAATGAGAGCAATGATAGTTTCTTTTGCTTCCTATCAACTGTGGTTAGATTGGAAAGTTACTTCAAAATATCTTGCTAAAAAATTTACGGATTATGAACCAGGAATTCATTACTCCCAAATGCAAATGCAATCTGGTACGACAGGAATAAATACAATTAGAATTTATAATGTGATTAAGCAATCTTATGATCATGATCCAAAAGGAATATTCATCAGAAAATGGGTTCCGGAGCTAAAAAATCTTCCTAATCATTTAATACATGAACCATGGAAAATAAACTTTATTGAAGAAAAAGATTTAAATTTTTATTTATCTAAAAACTATTGTAATCCTATCATTGATAATAATATTAAAACAAAGATTGCAAAGGATAGAATTTGGAAGATTAAAAAAGAAAAAAAATATAAGGAAATAGCTGAATTTATAATCAACAAACACGCAAGTATGAAAAGGAGATCAGAGGATAGTGAAAAAAAAACAAAAGATACCAATTAATTTAATTCCATATTTCAGAACCAATCATGCAGGTGAAACTGGTGCAGTTTATATTTATAAGGCGATTATTTTAGTTTCTAGTGATAAAGATGTTCTTAATTTTGCAAAAAATCATTTAAAAACAGAATCTGAACACTTATTAATCATTGAAGATCTTTTGGAAAAACAGCATAGAAGTAAGTTGATTTTCTTATGGAAAGTAGCAGGTTTTTTAACAGGTTTTATACCTTCAATTATTTCAAAAAAGTTTATTTTTTCAACTATTTTTTATGTGGAAAATTTTGTTGAAAGTCATTACCAAGAGCAGATAGAGATGCTTAATTCCAATCCAAGTGAAATGAGATTACAAAAAGTACTTAAGAGGCTTCAAGACGATGAGGTTTCTCATAAAGATGAGGCGAAGCTAGAAGTAACCAACTTTTCATTAATTCATAAAATGTGGGGAAGAATTGTAGAGTCAGGTTCAGCGTTTGCTGTAAAGATTTCAATGCATATTTAATTTTTTTTATACTTATAATAATTTTTATTTTTTTGTAATAATTCTTTTTCTTCTACTTGGAAAACAATTTTTGCAAATATCACATTCAAGTCCATAGCAATATCTGGCTTTACAAAATTCTCTTCCAAAGAAAATTATTTGAAGATGTAATTTATTCCAGCTTTCTTTAGGAAATAATTTTTTTAAATCTCTTTCTGTTTGAACAACATTCTTTCCAGAGGTTAGCTTCCATCTCTGTGCTAATCTATGAATATGAGTATCAACTGGAAACGCAGGATAACCAAAACCTTGGCTCATAACAACACTGGCAGTTTTATGTCCAACTCCAGGTAGTTTTTCTAAATCATTAAAGTTTTTAGGAATTTGGCCGTTGTGTTTTTCATTCAAAATTTTTGAAAGATCTATTATCGCCCTAGATTTTTTGGGTGCTAACCCACATGGTCTGATAATATTATAAACATTACTATAACTAGCTTTTGACATTTGATAAGGATCGTTTGCTAATTTAAATAATTTAGGAGTTACTTTATTTACTCTTTCATCTGTGCATTGAGCACTTAATAAAACCGCTATTAATAATTCAAAAGTATTTTTATGATTCAGAGGGATTGGTGTTTCTGGATACAATTCATCTAATTTTTTAATTATAAAATTTACTCTTTCTTTCTTATTCATTTTATATAAATTTTATATTATAAGTCTGATTATAAAAAACTTTTTACATTTTAAATAATAAGTTTTCAATTTTCCCTAAATCTTCTGCTTCAGTCTGTTGGGAGGTAATTTATTATTACCTATAAAATAATGATAATCATTTAAAAAAAAATTAAATAAATATTTAAAAATGTGAATTTTATATTTAAAATTTAATTATGAAATATATGTTATTTTCTATTTTTAGCTTTTTTCTTTTTACTTCTAGCAACGTTTATTCAACATCCACCTCTTTCGAACAAAGTTTTATTTTTAGCGATAAATCAAAAATATCTTTAAATTCATCACCAACATCTTCAAATATTCAATCTATTGCAATTGTTAGTTACTTGGGTATTTTTAGTAAAAAGCTTTATGAAAACGGATTTTTTTCTCCATTTGGTTTATTACCTGATCAAATTAAAAACTTGTCCCCACTGGCTTATAAAAATAAAACAAATTTAAACCTTGGTTTTCAGTTAAAAGATTGGTGTGAAAGAAAAATAAAAAGAAAAAATCAAAATGAGATTGAATTTAAAAATATAAAAGCTGATGAGATCTGCAATGAATCAAAAAAGATTGATAGTTCATTGTCATATAAGAAACTGATTTACAGGTATTCAGAATAAAAGATATTTTCCTTTTTGTGGATTTAAAAATTTCTTGAGTTTTTAAGTTTTATTTCCTATAAAATACATGGAATTAATAGGCTATGACTGAAATTCTTGAAATTAGAGACGGATGTGAGACACCCTCTGAGTTGCTAAAGAGCAAAGCTTTTGCAAAATTTTTGGAATTTTATAAAACACAGTTTATATCAGAACTAAAATCTCGAGAAAAAAGCGAACAAAAAGAAGAGGTTATACATAAAAAAGATTTTGTTGAAAATATATTTCCTGAAGCTTTTTATGAAATTCTAATTTGCGATGATAAGATACCTGATGAAAAATTATCTAAATACAAGGAAAATATAAGATTCCTTGAGGGATTATTTCATTACTATAGAAAAAAATCATATACAAGATTAATTAAACTTCATGATGAGGTTTTAGAGTCTAAAGAGAGGGCTGAAACCATTAAGGATAGAATCAGCAAACGAGCCTATAAGCTCAATGATTTAATTCTCGAAACAAGAAGAATCTTACTGTCAAAGGTTGATTTTGGAGTCGGTGTCAGACGAAGCCAAGGTCTGGAATGTCTTCCTAATGTTACCTGTGGTGAAGTTTCAGGAAAAAGTATTAAATTACCAGACTCATATTCTAAACTTAATGAGGTGCCATTAACAACTCATGCTGACATGCGAACCGGTATTCATTATACAACACATGCAAATAAGAGGGCTTTTCCATTTTTTGCACTTAAGCATAACCCATTTAAGAATGAGGTGTTTAACTCAACCGATTATGTGGCTATTCCATTTGAAGTAGGTCAATGGAATATTGTTGCATATATTCACAAGTCAAGGGGTTGTATTGAATTAGAGCCTGGTTTATTAAACCTATTTCCTTTTTCTAAAGTAAGAAAATTGGCTGGAAAAAAACCAGATGGGATATTCATCTTTGGTTGCCCTCATTCTTCAATGAAAGATCTGGGTTATTACTACGATAAAGAAAATAAATTACTTATAGGTTTAATACCAAATATTGATGATTGTAAATATTTTGGTTATGGAAAAAAACCAATATTAACACTACATAACGTTCTTTGTATTCTAAATGATCATTTGCCACTTCATTGTGGTTGTACCAGATATGTTGTAAGGTTCGACTCAAAAACTAACGAGCCCTATATTGCAGACTCATTTATAAAGGCAGATGATATGGGTAGGGCTTCTCTAATTTATGGAAAAAATGAAAGTGTAAAAAACCCAAAATCTGATGTTCCTTATTTTTTTGGAACAGAAACAGGTGCGTTTGCCTGCTTAGATGGTTTTAGTGAGCATACAAAAATGCAAATGGAGGGGAGAGAAATTGGTTATAATAAACATGCTGGAACAAATGCTAGACAAATTGTTCCTGTAACAGATTATACTGAAGTTTCAACTGGTTCGGAGTTAGATATATTACTTTATTTAAATAATTATGATTTAATTGAACCTGGAAAATCATGCATGAACGTTGATATGGAGGTGGATGAAGCTCTTGAGCACTTTAGAACAGGTGCAAGGGTTGCTGCTGGGAGCACTCAAACTCACAGGGGGAAAGTTGAAATAAGTTATTGGGCCAATCCATTTCCTTTATTAAAGGATGAGGAATGGAATGATTTACCAGAACACGTTGATTTATCTGAAAAATTTATGAATATAGAAAAAAAGTTTTTTAATATAATAAAAAAACGAGTTTCTTCAGGAAAAATGAAAATTGGAGTTGCTCATAGTATGTTAATGGCTGGAGTTTATGCTAAAAATACTGATGAGAGGTTAAACAGTTGTGGTTTTTACAATCGAGATTTAGTTGAACATGAGGGTCCTGAAAGAGCAGCAAAGGATATGATCGCTCTAATAAAAAAAACAGCTTTGGAAAAAAAAAAGGGTTTGCCAGAAAATGTCTTTGAGGTAGATATAACAGTTGCAACTGTGGGTGATAGTAGGACTGGAAAATCTGAGATGTCAGAAAAAATGGAAGAAGTCTTGAGTACTCGCGGTGCTAACTAATTATTTATTATCAATCAATAATTTCATGTGACAATATTTTGATTTTTTCAAAATTCTTTTTACTTCCTTTGTATCCTCCAACTTTTCCATTATTTGTTACCACTCTATGGCATGGTATGACTAAAAGAAAAGGATTTTTTGAGCAAGCATTACCAACTGCACGATATGCATTAGGGAAACCAATTTTTTTTGCTAGCTGTTTATAAGTAATTGTTTTCCCAACAGGTATCTTGGTAATTTCTTTCCAAACTAATATTTGAAAATTAGTAGATCTGATCACTATTTCTTTTTAAGTTTCATTTATTTTTACTGCATCTGAAAATTTTTCAATTTTTCTTGAATGATGCCTATAAATAATGAAGAATACCAATACTTTTTCATTATAAATGAAAATTATGTTTGATGGTTATGGTAAAAAGTATAAAGATTGAAGCAATTATTGAAATTGAAGATAATACTCACATTGATGATGCTCTTCTGAAAAGATCACTAAGTAATCTTGGGCACATTAAATCTTGTAATGTAAATAATAATTTTGATGAAAAACAAGACGTTAAAGAAACGTCTGATGCTTCTTCACTAGATAAATCTGTCTCTGAGATTGATCATTTTATCAATGATGCCAATAAGATTTATTTTGGTACTCTTAGTATTGAGGAAAGAAAATTTGTTGCAGCTTCAATGTTACACTCAGCTAGTATTTCAAATTTAAAAAATGATTCCGGTTATAAATCAAAACTAAACAATACTTTTTTAGAAAAGTTTGAATTGCAATCAGGTTACTCTGAACAACTTTTGAATCAGGAAAAGGATGAGTCAGTTTTAGGAACTCTGAAAGAGAAATTTTTGGAGGGTGATTTAGTGCAAATGTATACTTATATATGGGAAAAAATTTTGTCTAAAGGTGAGGAAGAAGAGGATTTTGAGGTCGAATTAATTGAGAGTAGTGCAGAAAAGTTTGGATTGGAAAAATCTGCTATAAATGATACAAAAAAAATAGGTAATGAAAGATCAAAGATTACTAAAGCGATACATTCTATCGAGTCTGGTAAGGTTGCTTATAATAAGCTTAAGGCCTTTGAAAAAACTGTCTTATTATGTTTAATGCTTACTGAATGTGCAACAATCGATGGTAAGATATCTCCCGATGATTTAAAGGTTTTAAGAAATATTTTCAATGATCAGTTTAATATCACAAGTAATGTAATGTCGGTAATAATCGAGAAGAAATTAAATTACTCTATAACTAAGAAAGTTGAACAAGTGGAGGTTTACAGAGAAAAATATGAACTTGTTGAATTTCTATGGGAAAAAATACTTTCAAGTGAACCGGGAATTGATGACGCTGAGATGGCCTTAGTAAGAAAATGGATTAGACGTTTGGATATTTCAGATGTTGAGTCTGAAGGTGCTAGAAAGGAAGTTGAGGCAAATCTAAATCCACAATAATTGATAATCTAAGAACCAAAGAAAATTTTAGATTTATTTATTGAAATGGTTTCTTTATTTGACATTATGTCATTTCTTCTTTGTAAGATCTCGTTCCTATTATTAAGAAGTAAATCTGCATTTTCTCTTGATTTATTCAACAACTTATGAAGCTCATCTTGATTTATTTTTTCATTATTTTTTAGTTTTTTAATTTTTTCCTTGTTTTCTTGAATAATATTTTCATTACTTTCTTCATTTATTTTTGATACATCAAATTTTTTTTCTAAAAGATCCTTATTGTGTTGAAGTTGTTTGGTATTAAAGGACACAATTGATTCATTCATATTCATTATTTTCTTATTAATCTCAATTAATTTAGAATTAATTTCTGCCATTTCTTGACTAATTTCTAAGTTTGATGAATTTATGTTTGACTGAAGTTCTAAAAAGTCAACAACGGCTTTATTTTTTTCTGCCTCAACAAATTTTTCTTCAAGCTCATTATTTAATTTAATTTTGAGAAGAATGCCATTTCTGTTCTCAAAGATTTCTTCAGTATTTTTATTTGCAAGCCTGTGATTACCTGAGTAGGAAGATGTGTAGTTATTTAAAATCATTGATCTATTCTCTTCAATTACTTGTCTTGATTGAGAAATCAGATTGTTATTAGATTTTATTTCAGAGTCAATCTGAAAAATAATTTTTTGAGTAATTTTTTCATTTTTAATAGTTTCTACCATAACAAGCTCCTTATAAAAAAATTAAATTCTTTAAAAAATATATCATCTTTTTATCAATTTATAAAATTTTAAAGACACGGTTATTAATAAATTTGGTCTTTAGTTATTCACTAGTGTCATGAAAAAAAGAATCAATAAGAAAACTAATATAAAAATGAAAATTTTTTGATCCTCATCGTTATTTTTATTATTTGTAAACCTTTTATAGAATTTCATCTCTTCAGTTAAAAACTCTTCTAAATTTGGGTATTGTTTTAAGAATGTTTTAATTATTCTTTTTTCACTTTTTGAGCCAAGAACTTTAATTAATTTATTTAAATATATGGCATTCTTTCTGTAATCATTTTCTATAAGAATTCTGGATAATGATTTAATTTCGTGGGAGGTTCCAAACTTTCTCTCTAAAAATGCACTAATAAATTTATTTCTTATATTTTCTAATTTATAAAATTCTTTTGTTTCTAATAAGTAGAATTGAAATTGAAGTGCTAATTTTTGACTATATTTAGATAAAAGTTTTTTATTTTTATCAAGTTCTGGATAAACTAACAGCGCAATCTCCCAATCCTCATCAATAAATTTATTATTAAACACATCTTTATCTTCAAATTCTTCGTCTGAGTAGTCAAAAGATTTATCATCTTGATATTTTTTTAATTTTTGATCATAAACTTTTTTCTTTTCTTCATCATTTAATATTTCGTATGCTTCATTAATTTCTAAAATTTTTTTGTTTAGTGCTTTTTTATCCCCTTTGTAAACATCTGGATGATATAATTTTACTAAAGCTTTATAAGCTGCATTAATAAGTTGTTTTTCAGGAACTGATTCGAATGAGAGTCCAAGAATGTGATAATAATTTTTCATGTTAAAAGTTTATTGTTATTCAGTACTAAAAAAATATTATTATAGTTTCTCAGTAAATGTCTAAGTATTTGACAACTAAAAATTATGAAAAAAAGAATTACTTGCAAATATTTAAATCTAGTTAAGAAGACCTTCTTTTTCGAATTTTTTAAAATTCTCATGACCTAAGATACTTTTTATTTTTTTTAAAGTCATTTCAGTAATCAATTTTTGATGTTCTTCAAACATTTTTTGACAGTTATTTGATGTTTTTCTTGCTATTGCATGATCAATAAACTCATTTTCTACAGCATGTTTTGATCTAATAACTGGATCCATTTTTGCTTTAGTACATTTTGAAATAATTTTATTTTTTTTAGATTCAATATCATCTACTAAGGACATTAGTTGGTTATAAGAAAAAATCGGTTGAACTATCTCTAAGAATTGACCGTTTTTGTTAAATTGTAAATCTAGTTTTTTTAATTCGTTCTCTACTGGTTCAAAATAATCCTCATTATAGATAAGAATTTTAACTTTTTTGTTAGCAATGTCTTTCGAGATATTAGAAATTTCGCTTATCCATCTCGATCTTTTATTAATTTCAACTCTTATTGTTTTTATCTGTTTAAGAACAATATCAATTTTATGGATTTTTTTGATGGTATTCTCAAATTCATCCACAAGGTTTTCTAAAAGATTTTTTGCTTGAATGGAATAATTCTCATCCACTAAATTCATACAGTCCCCTCTATAAATTATAATAATAATTTATCTAAATTTCTAGTGTAGAGTATCAAAAATTAATCTATGATTATGGTTCCAATCATACCCATATCTGCGTGAACTTTATTTGATATTTTGTCTTTAACTAAACACATTAAATCATTAAAAATTCCTGTTTTTATTGGAACAAACCACCATTCAACAGTATTTTGAGGGAAAACTTCTATCTCAGAAATATTTCCTTTAATTTCAGATATTTTCTGATCGTTCTTAAGCACTTGAACTTTTCTTGTATAAATTGCTTTAGAAAACTGGTTTGATGAAAAATAATGTTTTGAATCACTTTTATTCAATATTTTCAGCTTGTAAAGTTTACCGGTTGTAAAATTTAGGGTGTTTGGTTTAAAATAATGATTTTCCCCAGTCTTTCCCATAAAAATTATTGATTTTTCAATCGGCTTTTGTCTTGTTAAATCACCTAGTTTTTCTGAGAAAGAATGAGTTGACAACAAAATAGACAAAATAATTAGAACTTTTAAAGATTTAAAATTTTTCTTAATCATATTTCATAAATCTATCTAATAATTTATTAATCAATGGAACAAAAACAATTATACACAGGAAAACAACCGGCCACGCTATAATAAATCTTTCCCACCATTTAAACATAAAATCATGATCAAAGCCAATTTTTAGAAAGACAATGAAACCAGATACAAAAGTACTAGTACAAAAAGACATTATTGAAGCAAAAATTATAAGACGTTTGGTTTTCATTTCGACAATTTATTTACTATAATAGTTTTTGTCATAAAAAAAATAATAATAAATTATTATCGTAATTAATTCTTTTAATAATTTTAAATAACCAGATGATTTAAAATATAGTGTTTGATTTTAGATGATATAATCTATAAACGAGTCAATATTATTCTTAAATTTGAAGAAACCTGCTTTGGCATGAGGCCAACATTTAAGATCAAGAGAATCATACAAATATACAAAGTTTATATCTAATTCCTTGCGTATTTTATTTATTTTATCTTTCTCATACCCTACACACGGATAAAAAGTATAAATTTGTTTTGATTTTCCTTTAAAAAACTCTCTCAATTCAATTTGATTTAAAAAAACCTGAACATTTATTCCATTAAGCTTCAGCCATTTAAAATAATTATTAATCGCTTTTCTTTCAAATTCATTTTTTAGTTCACTATTTGAGCTATCCTTAGATATATTTATATAGATAACCTGACTTTTATCTAACATATCTATAAGCTCTTTTTGGTATAAAAGATTATTGGAGTTTACAAGATAAATTCCAGTTTCATCAAAAGACATCTCTAAGAAATTAGGCTTTTTATATTCAATAAATTCGAAAGAAGGTGTTGAAATTTTTTCTTTAAGTTGAGATTTATTATTAAAAGAAAATTCTGAAAATTTTTCTATATTCTCTTGTCTTGCAAGATAAAATTTACCCTCAGTGTGTAATCCTGCAACCCATCTCCAAGAAAGCGTATTCGAAGCCGGGTCAGCATCAAGTAAATTTTTATAGAAAAAATTAGCTCCTAATTCCCATGGCAAATTTAAAGTAAAAATCCATATACTCGCGAACCACATTCTTGTGTGATTATGGAGATACCCAAATTCCTTAAGTTCATTTACCCATTTATCAAAGCACTCTATGCCAGTTTGTCCGTTAGTTGCTTTTATGTAATCTTTGTAAAAATTCTTTTTTGATAGGCTTGTAAGGTGTTCATTAATTTTCTCTTTATAATCACTCCAAATTTTTGGTCGTCCCTCTAGCCAACCTTTCCAATATATTCTCCAAAAAACCTCTTGTATGAATTTATCAATTTTCGATCTATCAAACTTTTGCAAACACGATCGAATGATTTGTTTTTCGTGGATTATTCTTTTTCTGATGAAAGGGGATAAGTTCGATACATTGGTTCGCTTATTAGGACCATGATCAAAGTTTCTAGATCTAGAATAGTTTTCAAGACCTTGATTTATAAAATCATCTAAAAGTTTCCTTGCGTTTATGTTGTTTGGTTCACTAATCATTTATTTTAAAGGCAGATAAAAATCTGCCTTTAACTTAATTAGTTTTGGTTGCTTCTTTTGTATTTTCTTCCGAACTTGTAGACTCTTTTGTATCTTTTATTTCTTTATGGCCACCACTGCAGTGGTTTGCATTAGCAGGATCTGAAACTAAAAGAGCGAAGAAAGCAAAGAAAAGCGCTGTTAACAATTTATTCATAACAATCTCCTGTTTTATATAAACTGGTGTAACATTTATCAAAATCAAGCTATTTTGTTGATGCTGATTTATTTTTTTTTAGTTGCATTTTTTTAAACCTGTCAAGAGCTTTTTCTTTGTTAATAAACATACCTATCGCCGTGCCAGTGATGAAGGCTCCAGCAGTAAGTGCTCCAGTTAAAAAAGCTGATTTTACTGCAAAGCTAATTAATTTCATAATTGGTCCTATCTTATCTAATATTATTTTCTTTATGATTTAATAATAATTATTAATCTAAATAAAATATGAAGCAATTATTTCTTTCAAAATATTATAATTTTTTACTAGAAGATATTTATAATAGAGCTTTAAAAAAAAATGGTTTTACACCTTTGGGCGTTTGCTGGAACAACTCAACTTCCCAGTATAATCGATTCAAGGTTATTATGAAATTATTTGGTAAGTTTCCGTCAAAAAGAAATAAATTAGCCGATGTAGGTTGCGGATATGGTGAATTTTTTTTTTTTTCAAAAAAAGAAAAAATCAATTTGATTTATGAGGGATACGATATTAACAAGAAGATGATTGAATTTTGCAAAACGAGATTTAAATGTCAAAATTTTCATGTAAACAATTATCCGATTAATGGGTGCGATATTTCAGTTATGTCAGGGACATATAATTATGCTGTGACTGATGATGTAAATTTATGGGAAAGCTATATTATACACAACCTAATCAAATGTTATAAAAGGTCAAATTATGGAATCATTTTTAATCTTCAATTTTGTAAAAATAGATTTATTAGAAATAACATATATTACACTCAAATCACTTTTATGTTAAATTTATTAAAAAAACATTTTGTTAATGTTGAAAAGTTTTACACAAAAGTTTTAAAAAATGATATTTTTTTCGTTATCTATAAAAACTGAAATTTATTTTGTCGCAATGCCTCATAAATACAAATTGCAACAGAATTAGCAAGATTTATACTTCTACTTTTTGAAGCCATTGGTATAGATATTTTTTCTGAACATTTAAATTTTTTAAAAACTTCATGAGAAAGACCTTTGGATTCAGATCCGAAAATAAAACAGTCACCTTTGCTGTAATTTAAGCTTTCATAACTTTTGTGTCCATATTTAGTAACAAGAAGATATCTTTTATATTCATTTGTTGTTAAAAAATCGTCAATATTTTCGAAAATCTTAATATCTACATTTTTTATATAATCTAGCCCAGCCCTTCGAAGGGATTTCTCATTAATATCAAAACCAATTGGTTTTATTATACGAAGTTTACATTTTGTGTTTGCACATAACCTGATTATGTTACCTGTGTTGGGTGCTATTTCTGGGTTAAATAACACTATACCAAATGTTGACATATATTCAGTAAATATATTTCATCATGATGAAACTAGAAAGTTCTTTAGGACTTTTTTATAGTTGGACTCTGAGCTAAACCATTGGACCAGGTTTCCACCTGTAAAGCCTGACATTTTTATATCTATAAACCATTGTTTAACGTCTACATCCCATCCATAAAAAACATCTAGCTGAACACTTTTTTTATTAACAGATTTAAAATTTCTAGGCATAATATTTAAATAATTATTTTATAATTAACTGCAATTTTTTTTTGCAATATTTAGACCAGAATTAAATTAATATTTATTTTTCTAATACTTAGTAACTTACAGATGAAACTTTATCGGAAAAAACAATAAGATATTTGTTTATAATTTCTTTTAAATTAGATTGTTTTATTTTTTGGAATTGAGCAATTAATTCTTTATCTTTTGCCATATCATTGTTTTTAGTAGTAAGAAGCGTATCACCATAGAAAATTGAATTAGCACCAGACAAAAGACATAATATTTGAGTTTCATTTGATAAATATTTACGTCCTGCGGATAATCTGATTCGAGATTTTGGTAAAATTATTCTAGCAGTTGCAATCATGATAATCATTTCCTCTGGTTCAACTATTTGTTGAAACTGCAAAGGTGTTCCTGCAACTGGAACTAGAGCATTTATTGGCACACTCTCAGGTTGAGGTTCCAAATTAGCTAGAACCTCAAGCATCTCAGCTCTATCTTTCCATGATTCACCCATTCCAATTATTCCTCCTGAGCAAACACTAATACCTGCCTCTCGAGCATTTTTAATTGTGCTTAACCTTTCTTCAAAAGTTCGAGTTGTAATAATATTTTTATAATAATCTGGAGATGTATCAATATTATGATTGTAAGCATCTAAACCCGCATCTTTAAGTTTAATGGCTTGATCTAGTGTAATAGACCCAAGTGTGACGCAAGCTTCAAGATCAAGTGACTTTACTTCCCGTATCATTTCAACAACTGAATCTAAATCCTCTCCATCCCTTAATTTTTTCCACGCAGCTCCCATACAAAATCTATTAGCTCCATTTTTTTTTGCTAGTTTCGCTGCTTTTTTTACTTCAGAGATGTCAATAAGCTTTTCTTTCTTCAAATTTACATTGTAATGAGCAGATTGTGGGCAGTACTTACAATCCTCCGGACAACTACCTGTTTTGATTGAGATCAATGATGCTAACTGCACATCTCCCTTTTCAAAATTTTTTTTATGCACTCTTTGAGCCTTAAAAATTAATTTGTCTAAAGGAAGTGAAAAAATGTTTTCTATCTGCTGCGAGGTAATTTTATTCATCTCTATTCGATTCATAGTTAGGAAGAAACATTTCTCCTGTACAAAAAAGATACTCTAACCTAACTTTAGAATCAATAGGTCCATTAATTTCATACAAGACGTCATCTACATTAAGAGATCCCCCTCCTATTAAAATTTCTTGGAAAAAAAAGGTCATTGAGTCCTGTTTTGTTTTACCCTTAATTTCTATTCCTTTATCAGTCCTTTTCTTTTTTTCTATAATCTCACTTATCTTTAAAGAACTAGTTGATAAATCAGCATTTTGAATTGTGTTTTTTCCGTTTACCTTGAAAACAGTAATTGTTTCATTGTTTTCTAGTTTTTTTATTGAAACAGATGCATTAGTAAATGAATTATCATTTTCTAAGAAGAAATTTAAACCACATTCTTCAGGTATGTTGTTATTTAATTTTATTATTGAATTAACTTTGATTTCACTAAGAGCTAATTTATAAAAGAAAACAACAAATATTAAAAGAATTTTTGACATATGAGTGAGTTATTAACCATAGAACAAATAAAAGAGTATGAGAATAGATATATAAAAAAAAATTCTTTTAACAAGCTAATTAATAATGCTTCGCAAAAAATTTATGAATTTATTAAAAATAATTTTAAAAATAAAAAAATACTTTTTATTTGCGGTCCTGGAAACAATGGAGTTGACGGCAAGTTAACCTATGAATTGTTAAACAAAAGAAAATTTATCTATCTATTAGACAAAAATAAAGACTTAAAATTAGAAAATCTTCAAAATGAAATAAATAAAGCTGATATAATTTTTGATTGTATATTTGGAATTGGATTAAACAAAAAAGTAGAAGGAAAATTTAGATTAGCAATAGAACTCATAAATAAATCTAAAAAAAATGTAGTTTCAGTAGATATTCCTAGTGGAATAAATAGTGATTCAGGAAGGCTCATGGGGGTATCGGTTGATGCTGATATAACCCTTGCTATGGGATCATTGAAACCTGGCTACTTCCTTTTGCCAGGAAAAGAAAAAATTGGAAAACTAGTGCTTTTGAACCTAAGTTTGTCAATTTTTGCAAAAAGAGATCCAGATATCAAATTGATACAAAAAACATATTTGAATGAAATTATTCCAAAGTTATCTTTAGGAATAAATAAATATGATAAAGGTCATGTTTTAGTTTTAGGTGGAGAAATGTCTGGGGCGTCAAGATTAGTTGCATATGCTGCCAGAAAATCAGGATGCGGACTTTCCACAATTTTAGTTGATAAGAAAAACTTAAAATATTATTCAACATGTGAACCAGGAACAATAGTGAAACAATTTAAAAATGATTATTTATTTAAAGAGGATATTTTAGTTTTAGGCCCTGGATTAGGAAAAGAATTTAGCAGACAAAAAATTAAGAATTTAATTAAAAGCTTTTTGGGTTCTATTGTAATTGATGCTGATGCAATTAGTATTTTTGAAAATCACAAAAAAGATTTTTATGATTTATTAAAAGCTAGAAGAAATATTGTCATTACTCCCCACGAGGGAGAATTTAAGAGAGTTTTTAAGATAGTAAATCAATCAAAAATAATTAGTTCTTTAAAAGCTTCAAAAATGATAAAAAATTGCGTTCTATTTAAAGGTAATGACACTGTAATTGCATTTCCATCTTCTAAGATTTGGATAAATAGTTCATCAGATAATTGTCTAGCCACTGCAGGTTCAGGTGACATTTTATGCGGAATAATTGCAGGTTTATTAGCTCAAAAAGTAAATTTTGAAAAAGCAATAATAGCATCAGTTTGGATTCAGAATGAAATTTCTAAATCTAAGACAAATGTTGTAGTTGAAGATTTTTTAAAAGCAATACCAGAAGTAATCAATGCTTTAAAAAATAATAATTGATTTAAATTCAATAATGTTGTTTTTTATAACATTATTATGCGGGCGTGGCGGAATTGGTAGACGCGCTAGATTTAGGTTCTAGTGACTTATGTCGTGTGGGTTCAAGTCCCTCCGCCCGTACCAAATAAATTATGAAGATTAAAGAAATTAAAAATAAAGATAAATTAACTGTTGAATGGGATGTAACAATTCCATCGGATAAAGTTAACGTTGAGTTAAAAAAAAAATATTCAGATTTACAAGTTAAAGTAAATCTTCCAGGCTTTAGGCCAGGCAAAGTGCCTTTGGAAATAGTAAAAAAGAGATTTGGTCAAAAAGTAATGTCCGAGGTCTTGGATAAAATAATTAATGATTCACTTACCAGCGCAGTTAAAGAGAAAAAGTTAAAACCTTCTGTTCAACCAAAAATTGAAATTAAAAGTTTTGAAGAGGGAAAAGATTTAAGCTTTAATGTTGTTTTTCAAATTATGCCTGAAATACCAGACTTTGATTTAAAATTGATAACAGTGGAAAAATCTAAACTAAATATTACAAAAAAAGATATTGATAATTCACTTTCTCAGATAGCAGAAAAACATGAAAGATTCATTCCTTTATCAAAAAAAAGAACATCAAAATTAGGAGATCTAATTTTGTTTGATTACGAGGGTAAAATTGATAATAAACCATTTGAAGGTAGCAAAGGAAATGATGAAACAGTAGTTTTAGGTTCAAATAAATATATACCTGGTTATGAGGATCAAATGGTTGATCTAAAAATTGCAGATAAAAAAAAAATTAATGTAGTTTTTCCTGTAGATTATAGATTAAAAAAAATCGCTGGGAAAAAAGCTACATTTGATCTAAAAATTAAGGATATTCAAGAGAGAGTTAAGAATATTCCTATTGATGATAAGTTGGCAGAAGAGGTTGGTGAAAAAAACTTAGTTCAATTAAAAGAAAAAATTGAAGAAAGAATGAAAAAGGACTTTGATAATCTTTCAATGTTAAAAATGCGAAGGGAGGCTACTGAAAAAATGTTGAAAAAATTTAGCTTTAATATCCCTTCAAAAATGATTGATGCTGAATATGATTATTTAAAAAATCAAAACTCAGATAAAGAAACTAATGAAACAGAAATCAAAAAATTAGCCAATAGACGTGTAAAGTTAGGCTTGATAATAAACTCTATATCCGAAAAAAATAATATCAAGGTTGAGGAGTCAGATTTAACCCAAGCAGTTGTAGCCGAAGCAACTAGATATCCCGGACAAGAGAAGCAAGTGGTAGAATTTTACAAAAGTAATCCAAATTTAATGAATAATCTCAGAGGCGTTGCATTAGAGGAAAAAGTAATGAAATTTGTTGTAAATAGCTGTAATAAAAAAGAAAATACCTGTACAATAGATGAGTTATTTAAATCAGACTTTCTTCAAAATGAAAAAAAAATAATATCTGATAAAAAAAAGGAGACATAAAATGAGTTCTTTGATTCCAATGGTTGTTGAACAAACCAATAGAGGTGAGAGATCCTTCGATATCTTTTCTAGACTGCTCAAAGAAAGAATAATTTTTTTGACTGGCGAAGTTCATGATGCTGTATCTAGTGTAATTTGCGCTCAATTTTTGTTCTTAGAATCTGAAGATCCAAAAAAAGATATATTTTTGTACATAAACTCACCAGGAGGGGTTGTTTCTTCGGGTTTAGCAATCTACGATACAATGCAATACATCAGACCTGACGTATCAACCGTATGTATTGGTCAGGCAGCAAGTATGGGGTCATTACTTTTAACCGCTGGGAAAAAAGGAAAAAGATATTGTCTTCCTCACTCAAGAGTTATGACTCATCAACCCTCTGGAGGAGTTCAAGGCCAAGCTTCTGATATCGAGATCCATGCAAAAGAAATAATTAATCTGAAAAAAAGCCTTAATAAAATTTATGAAATACATACTGGGCAGAACTTGAACACTATTGAAAAAATGATGGATAGAGATAATTTTATGAATGCCGAGGAAGCAAAAAAATTTGGCATTGTGGACAAAATAGTTTCGGAAAGGCCAGATTTAAAAAAATAATAAAATGTTTAATTTGGAATAAAGGTTGCAGTATTATAAATATTTTATAATTATAGTAGTTAAATGGTTGATTCAAAAAACAATAAAAATACTCTTTTTTGTAGCTTTTGCGGAAAAAGCCAGCATGAAGTAAGAAAACTAATTGCTGGTCCTACAGTATTCATATGTGATGAATGTGTTGAACTTTGCATGGATATCATTAAAGAAGAAAACAAAGTTATTGCCTCACCAAAATCTGGTAATGTTGAAACACCAAAAGAGCTTTACAATTTATTAAATGATTATGTTGTTGGTCAAGATGACGCTAAAAAGATACTTTCTGTTGCTGTTCACAATCATTACAAAAGAATAGACAACGCATCGATTAATACTGATGTTGAATTATCAAAATCTAATATTTTGCTTGTCGGTCCTACTGGATCTGGAAAAACACTTGTAGCTCAGACGCTTGCAAGAATTATTGATGTGCCTTTTACAATGGCTGATGCAACTACGCTTACAGAAGCTGGATATGTAGGTGAAGACGTAGAAAATATTATTTTAAAGCTTTTACAAGCAGCAGATTATAATGTCGAAAGGGCACAGCGTGGAATTGTGTATATAGATGAGGTGGATAAGATAAGCAGAAAATCTGATAATCCATCAATAACTAGAGATGTATCTGGAGAAGGTGTTCAACAAGCTCTTCTAAAAATTATGGAGGGTACTGTCGCATCTGTTCCACCTCAAGGAGGAAGGAAACACCCGCAGCAAGATTTTCTTCAGGTTGACACAACAAATATTTTATTTATTTGTGGTGGCGCATTTGCAGGTATAGATAAAATAATTTCTACAAGAGGTGACAAATCAAGTATCGGTTTTGAGGCAGAGGTTAAAGACAAAACAGAAAAAGAAATTGGTCATATACTAAAAAATCTTGAAACAGAAGACCTACTGAAATTTGGTTTGATCCCTGAGTTCGTTGGAAGACTTCCTGTTATTGCGACTTTAGACGACTTAGATGAAGAAAGTTTAGTTGAGATATTGACAAAACCAAAAAATGCATTGATTAAACAATATCAAAAGCTTTTTGCATTTGAAAACGTCAAGTTAAACTTTACCGATGATGCACTTACTTTAATTGCTAAGAAAGCAATTGAAAGAACAACAGGAGCTAGGGGGCTTAGGTCGATACTTGAAAATATTTTATTAGATACCATGTATAATTTACCGGGTGTTGAGGGAGTAAATGAAATTGTGGTTAACACAGAAGTAATTGAAAATAAATCAAAACCGCTATATATTTATGATAAATCTAATAAAGTAATTAATAAAAAAGCTTAATGACCAGTTATAAAGATCCTTTTTGCGTATTACCACTGAGAGATATAGTTGTTTTCCCAAACATGATAGTTCCACTTTTTGTCGGAAGAACCAAATCAATAAAGGCCCTAGATTTTGCAGAAAAACATGATAAAGAAATCTTTTTAGTGGCTCAAAAAGATGCCAACACAGACGAACCTCTAACAGAGGATATTTACAATTTTGGAACAATTGCTTCAATTCTTCAATTGCTAAGGTTGCCAGATGGAACAGTTAAAGTTCTAGTAGAGGGAATAGAAAGAGCAAAAATATCTCATTTTGTAGAAAATAATGAATTTTTCGAAGCCTACATAGATCCTGTTCAAGAGGATGATTTTTCCAAGGATAAGGAATTAAGTGCTCTTTCAAGAACAGCTATAAGTCAATTTGAAAACTATGTTAAATTAAATCGTAAAGTACCTCCTGAAATTCTTGTTAGTCTAAATCAAATTAACGACCTAGGTAAACTTGCTGATACGATGGGAGCTCATTTGGGTAGCAAACTTTCTGAAAAGCAGAAGTTATTGGAAACCGTCTCAATCAGAGATAGATTTACAAAAATAATTGACTACATGGATGATGAGATAGGTGTTTTACAAGTTGAAAAGAAAATAAGAAGTAGAGTAAAAAGACAGATGGATAAGACTCAAAAAGAGTATTATTTAAATGAGCAGATTAAAGCAATTCAAAAGGAATTAGGTGAGAACTCAGACGTTAAAGATGAAATTAATGAGATAGAAGATAAAATCAAAAAAATTAAACTTTCTGATGAAGCTAAAGATAAAGTAAAATCAGAAATAAAAAAATTAAAACATATGGGGCCGATGTCTGCGGAAGCTACTGTTGTAAGAAATTACCTTGATTGGATAATTTCTCTGCCATGGAACAACAACGCCGAAATAGACATAAATTTATCTAAAGCATTGAAAATTCTTGATAAAGATCATTTTGGTCTAAAGAAAGTTAAAGACAGAATTATTGAATATTTGGCAGTTCAATCTAGGGTTAAAAAACCTAAAGGTCCAATTTTATGCTTGGTTGGTCCACCAGGAGTTGGTAAAACTTCTCTTGGAAAATCAATCGCAAAAGCTCTAGGTAGGCCCTTTATAAAAGTTTCATTAGGCGGCATTAGAGATGAATCCGAAATACGCGGGCATAGAAGGACATATATTGGTTCAATGCCAGGAAAAATAATACAAAGTTTAAAAAAATCTAAATATTCCAACCCACTTTTCTTGCTTGATGAGGTAGATAAACTAGGTTCAGATTGGAGAGGAGATCCTTCCTCGGCTTTGCTGGAGGTCCTGGATCCAGAACAAAATCAAAATTTTAATGATCACTATTTAGAAGTTGATTATGACCTTTCCAATGTAATGTTCATAACAACAGCAAATACCCTCAATATTCCTCAACCTCTTGTTGATAGGATGGAAATAATAAGAATTTCTGGTTACACTGAAAATGAAAAAAAAAATATTGCTGCGAAATATTTACTTCCAAAACAACTTGTAGAAAATGGAATTAAGGGAAAAGAAGTTAATGTTGCGGACACAGCCATTGAAAGCATTATAAGGTACTATACTAGGGAATCTGGCGTTAGATCGCTAGAAAGAGAAATTTCAAAAATTATAAGGAAAGCTCTTAAAAATATAATTATTAATAAAAAGAGAGTTATATCTGTTTCTAAAAAAAATATTGAAAATTATCTTGGCGTAAAAAAATTTAAATATGGTGAGATTGAAAATAAACCTCTTATTGGTGTTTGTACTGGTTTAGCTTGGACTGAGGTAGGTGGTGAGCTTTTGCAAATTGAATCAGTAATAATGCCTGGAAAAGGCAAAGCAATATATACTGGAAAGTTAGGTGATGTAATGAAGGAATCTGTTCAAGCTGCGCAGAGCTTTGTTCACTCAAATGCATCCAAATTTGGTATTTCACCCTCTCTTTTTGAAAAACACGATATACATGTCCATGTTCCGGAGGGAGCAACACCTAAAGATGGTCCCTCAGCTGGTATAGCAATGTTTACATCAATCATTTCAGCTTTTACTGGAATTTCAATTAAGAATGATATTGCTATGACTGGCGAAATAACTCTACGTGGGAGAGTTCTTCCAATTGGCGGTCTAAAGGAAAAATTATTAGCGGCAGTGAGAGGTGGGATTAAAGAAGTCATTGTACCTAAAGAAAATAAGAAAGACCTAGCAGAAATTGAAGAAAAAGAAATTCTAAGTAATATCGAAATCCATTTTGTTGAGAATGCCAACGAAATCATAAAAAAAGCATTTACTTCTAAAATTCTTCCTTACAAACCATCTAAGGAGAAAAAAATGGAAATTGCTGACAAACCTCTAAATCCAAAGGAAAATACCTTAACACATTAAAAATTGTGTTTGACTAGGGATGATGTTAATATATTATTGTATTAGCATATTTAACAGATGCTAGTTATAATTTTTCAAAAGGGGGTCTAGAGTGAATAAAAACGATCTAGTAAACAAAGTTTCAGACCATACAGGTTTAAGCAAAAGTGACAGCGGCAAAGCAGTTGACGCTGTATTTGACACAATAACTTCTGAATTAAAAGGTGGTGGGGATATCAGGCTTGTTGGATTCGGAACCTTTTTAGTTTCAAAAAGAAAAGCTACAACAGGAAGAAATCCTCAGACTGGTGAATCAATAAATATACCAGCTGCCAATGTTCCCAAATTTAGACCAGGTAAAAGTCTTAAAGAAACACTCAATTAATAATTAAAATCACATCTTTTATAAAAAGAGATGTGATTTAAAATTCATTTAATTTTTTTTAAAACTTCCATCATCATTTTTTCATTAATCCTTCCTGTATTCACATTTCTGGGACTAGGATGGTAACAGGCTATAAGTTTGGTGTTTTCTGATAAATCATATGACTTTCCATGTTTGAATTTGTTATTGCTTTTTATATCATATAACTTGAGACAAACATCAAAAGCAATCCTGCCTAATGCCAGTAATGTTTTAGCATTGCTAAGATAACTTATCTCTTTGACAAAGAAAGAAAAACAACTCTTTATTTCATTAGCCTTTGGCTTATCATTTGGAGGAACACATTTTAAAACAGGAGTCATATAAACATTATTAAGCTTTAATCCGTCTTCTCTATATTCTGAATTTGGTCTGTTGGACATTCCAGCTTTATACAGACATTTAAATAAAAACTCTGCAGATTTATCTCCAGTAAAAACTCTACCGGTTCTATTTCCACCGTGTGCTGCAGGTGCTAACCCTAAAATAACAATACTTGCTTTTTTATCACCGTAACCTAAAACAGGTTTTCCCCAATACTCTTCATTTATAAATCTTTTTGTTTTTAATTCAGCAATCTTTTCCCTAAATTTAACTAATCTTTTGCATTTTTTGCAATTAAGAATTTCATTGTTTAAAAGGTCGAGTTCTTTAACCATTATGTTTCCAAGAGTGATTATTAACCTAATAATTTATAGATTAAAAATTAATTGTTTAAAAATAAACTAAAATAAACTATAAACAAAATTAATATGGGCGGTTAGCTCAGCTGGGAGAGCGCCACGTTTACACCGTGGATGTCGGGAGTTCGATCCTCTCACCGCCCACCAGTCTGGGGGTGTAGTTCAGTTGGTTAGAACGCCTGCCTGTCACGCAGGAGGCCGCGGGTTCGAGTCCCGTCACTCCCGCCACCCATTTGTACTTTTTGTTTTAAAAATTTTATTTTATGATTGTATTTAAAAATGTATAGTTGGTTGCAATGAAAAAATATTTACTTTTTTTAATTTACTTCCTGTTTATTTCTAATAATCTTTACTCCCAAGAAACTCTTGATAAATCTGACGATGATGAGATTGATTTTGCAACACCCGGGAATACTCAATCCTTTTCTACAAAAGATGATGATTGTCAAACATCTCAGCATTCAGATTTACTTAATCTATTAAATTTTAAACTAAAAAAGTTCAACCCGATTCCAGCTGATGCTAGAGGAGGTGAGGTTAGAGGTGCTTCCCAATTAACTCCAGAGGAAGTTACAACTAATTCCATTAGATTTTATGCTGAGCAACTAAAAGAAGTTGAACCTGTAAAGATCAGAATAGAAACATTCACATCACTTGGAAAAGGTCCTTTAACCTCTTTAATTAATAGATCTTCTAAAGTTTTTTTAAAACATCCAACAGAATGTGAGTTTTTTTCATTATATGGTGATCAAATTATAGGTTCATATGCGATGTCTTTTGATAATATTTTGAGGCTATATGCTAATGCGGTAAACAAAAATAATCAAATAGCTCAAGATTTCATAAGAACTCAGTTAGTCCCAGCCCCTATGACTTTAGATGAGGCTATTCGTTCTCTTTATGATGATTATGGTTATCAACAAAATATTATTGAATCACTACTACCTGAAGATGTGAAAGATCTTTTCTTTGGTGAAAACTCCTTAGTCAGCATAGCAGATGTTGCCGAGTCAAAATTACTGGCTTTTTCATTGTTGGGAGGAAAAATAAATAAATATCAAAGTCAAGAAATATTCATAGTTGCACCAAAATCAAAAAAAGGACTCTTAGGTAGCAATGAAACTATTGTTATTTCTGGAAGTGGAAAAATCTATGAGGTTCCTCTCCTTAATATACCGTTGGCACTTAATGTTATGCGATCTTTAGGTTTTAATGCTAAAATAATTTTAATTACTCATTTATTCATTGGAGATGACTCTTTTTGTAGAGTAGATGACGGTGGCTCATGGTATCATTACAAAGGCAAAATAAAAAAAGCTGGGTGCGATTTTTTATCCAATGCGATAATGGCACTTAGAAATCAAACTTTAAATCAAAGTGATGACTACGGCACTTATAAATATAGTATTGATAGAGTAAATCAAATTTTAAATAATTAGCTGTTAAAACAATTTATTATTATTATATAATAAAAAAAAGTATGATTATGACAGAGTATTTACCCATTTTGATTTTTTTAATACTTGCCTTTGCAATATCGGTAGGTGCAATATTCACATCCCTTGTCGTAGGTAAGAAAAACTCTTATTCAGAAAAAAACTCTACATACGAGTGCGGATTTGATCCTTTTGATGATTCCAGGAGCAAGTTTGAAGTAAAATTTTACCTAGTAGCAATTTTGTTCATTATTTTTGATTTGGAAATAATCTTTCTTTTTCCATGGGCTATTGCTTTCGATGAGATAGGGTTATTTGGTTTCTTATCCATGATGTTTTTTTTGTTAGTTTTAACCATTGGATTTATTTATGAATGGATGAAAGGGGCATTAGATTGGAACTAAAAAAAATTAATGCAAAAAACTTCGATGATCTCAACAATCAAGTAAGCTCAAACGGATTTTTGATAACTAAAGTCCAAGATCTTGTCAATTGGGCAAGATCAGGATCATTGTGGCCTATGAGCTTTGGTTTGGCATGTTGTGCTGTTGAAATGATGCAATCAGCTGCCAGTAGATACGATTTTGATAGATTTGGGATTGTATTTAGACCAAGTCCAAGGCAGTCAGATGTTATGATAGTTGCTGGAACTCTAACTAATAAAATGGCCCCAGCACTCAGAAAAGTTTATGACCAAATGCCTGAACCAAGATGGGTTATTTCTATGGGAAGTTGCGCTAATGGCGGAGGGTACTATCATTATTCCTATTCCGTTGTAAGAGGATGTGATAAGATAGTACCTGTTGATATTTACGTTCCAGGATGTCCCCCAACAGCTGAAGCACTATTATATGGGATATTGCAACTTCAAAAAAAAATTATGAGAGATAATAAAATTTTTAGATCATGAAAAAATTAGATGAAACATACGTAAAAGAAATTTATCAACTCATTAAGAGCCTCTTAAATTTTTGCAAGTATGATATTGAATTGAAAAAGGGTGAATTAAGTCTCTACTGTTCATCAAATGATCTTACTAAAATCCTTCTATTTTTAAGAGATAATCCCTCTTTGAATATGGAATGTCTTGTTGACGTTACAGCTGTAGATTATCCGAATGACGACCTTAGATTTCTCGTTGTTTATAATCTATTGAGTATTTCAAAAAACTTCAGAATTAAGGTTAAGATTAAATTGCAAGATCAAGATACAATAGACACAATTAGCGATATATATCCATGTGCTAATTGGTGTGAAAGGGAAATTTGGGACTTGTTTGGCATCAGATTTAAAGGACATCCTGATTTGAGAAGGATTCTCACCGATTATGACTTTGAGGGTCATCCGTTAAGAAAAGACTTTCCTCTTTCAGGTTTTACCCAAGTTCGTTATGATAGCGAACTAAGCAGAGTGGTTGTAGAACCAGTGAAATTAGATCAGGAGTATAGAAACTTTGATAACTTGAGTCCTTGGGAAGGAATGGGAAAGTATCTTCCAGGGGATGAAAAGTCCAACCAGAAATGAGAAAAAGAGAAAACTATTCGCTAAACTTTGGGCCTCAACACCCTGCAGCACACGGAGTTTTGAGACTGGTGTTAGAGCTAGACGGTGAAATTGTTGAAAGAGCAGATCCGCATATTGGTCTCCTTCACAGAGGAACTGAGAAATTAATAGAAAATAAAACCTATATTCAAGCTCTGCCATATTTTGATAGGTTGGATTACGTTTCTCCAATGTGTCAAGAACATGCGTTTTCACTGGCGGTGGAGAAACTACTTGACATCAAAGTCCCATTAAGAGGGCAATATATAAGAGTAATTTTTTCAGAAATTACAAGAATATTGAACCACATACTTAACTTAACAACATTTGCCTTAGATGTGGGAGCAATGACACCTTTCTTATGGTTATTTGAAGAAAGAGAAGTTTTAATGGAGTTTTATGAGAGAGTATCAGGATCAAGACTTCACTCTGCTTATTTTCGTCCTGGTGGTGTTCACAGAGATCTTCCTGATGGACTTCTCAACGATATAAAAAGATTCTGCGAGAGATTTCCAAAACAAATTGATGATTTAGAGAGGTTGTTAGAAACAAACAGGATTTTTAGACAAAGAAGCGTGGATATTGGAAAAATTAGTAAAGAAGATGCTTTAAACAGAGGGTTCTCAGGACCTTGTCTCAGAGCATCAGGAGTTGAATGGGACCTAAGAAGAAACGAACCTTATGATTGTTATTCTGAAATTGATTTCAAAATCCCTATCGGAACAAATGGTGATTGTTTTGAAAGATTTTTAGTTAGAATTGAAGAGATGAGACAGTCGATTTCAATTATAGAACAGTGTATTAAAATAATTCCTAATGGAATTTGTATTTCCGATGATCCAAGAATAGTTCCACCAAAAAGGGCTTTGATGAAATCCTCAATGGAATCTTTAATAAATCATTTCAAACTTTTTACTGAGGGTTTTCATGTGCCTATTGGTGAAACTTACACGTGTGTAGAAGCTCCTAAAGGAGAATTCGGAGTATATTTAGTATCCGATGGAACTAATAAACCCTATAGATGTAAAATAAGAGCACCTGGATTTGCTTTTCTTCAAGCCACAGAATTCTTATCAAAGGGTCACATGCTTTCGGATTTAGTAGCTATTATAGGAAGTTTAGATATAGTTTTTGGAGAAATAGATAGATGAGTGAAAACAGTTTTAAAGTTATAGCAGAAGACTCTCTTCAGCCTAAAAGCTTTTCTTTTTCTTCTGACAATTTAGTAAAAGCTAAAAATATCATAAAAATGTATCCTTCTAACTATAAAGAAAGTTCAATAATGCCACTTCTTTCAATTGCTCAAAATCAAAATAATGGATGGGTCCCAAAAAAGGCAATAGAGTATATATCAGACTTAATAAATGTGCCGGAGATTAAAGTTCTTGAATTAGCTACATTTTATTCTATGTATAATCTATCTCCAGTAGGGAAGTTTCATATAGAAGTATGCACAACTTCGCCTTGCATGTTAAGGGGATCTGATTCTATGTTAAATTTATGTAAAAAAAAGTTAGGTATTGGTATTGGTCAAGTTACAAATGACAAACTTTTTTCTTTAGGAAAGGTAGAATGTTTAGGTGCATGTGTGAACGCTCCAGTGGTTAAGATAAACGAGAATTATTTTGAAGACATAAACTCTCAAAGTCTTGATCAACTAATTAATAATTTTAAAGATAATAAAAAAATAAAAATAGGACCACAATCAGAAAGAAAAGGGTCTGAACCGAGGAAATAATGATAAAAAAAGAAAATTTAATTTTTACAAATTTATATGGATTTAACGAACCTTCAATTAATTTTGCTATGAAAAGGGGTGATTGGAAAGGTACATCAAAAATCCTAAAACTATCAAAGCAAGAAATTATAGATAAAATTAAGGATTCCGGTTTGAGAGGCAGAGGGGGTGCAGGATTCTCAACAGGAATGAAATGGGATTTTATGCCTAAAGGAAGTTCTAGACAACATTATTTGGTCATTAATGCAGACGAAGGAGAGCCCGGTACTTGCAAAGATCGCGATATAATAAGAAACGAACCCCATAAACTTCTAGAGGGCTGTCTTATTTCTGGATACGCTATTGGTGCAACAAAATGTTATATTTACATAAGAGGTGAATTCTTCAATGAAGCTTCAATTTTGCAAAAAGCAATTGAGGATTGTTATAATAGAGGCTTCTTAGGAAAAAAAATTTTTGGTCAAAACATTAACTTCGATATTTATCTTCATTATGGATCAGGAGCATATGTTTGTGGAGAAGAAACCGCTTTAATTGAAAGTCTTGAAGGAAAAAAAGGACAACCAAGGCTAAAGCCGCCATTTCCGGCAAATGTTGGTGTTTTTGGCAAGCCAACAACTGTCAACAATGTAGAAACGATAGCAGTTGTTCCAACAATTTTAAAAAGAGGTCCTAATTGGTTTAACAATCTTGGTCGGGAAAACAATTGCGGTTCTAAAATTTTTTGTATATCTGGTCATGTGAATAACCCATGTAATGTTGAGGAAGAGCTTGGAGTACCTCTAAAATATTTGATTCAGAAATATGCTGGAGATGTTATAGGTGGCTGGAATAACCTTCAGGCTATTATACCAGGTGGATCATCTGTTCCCTTGTTGCCAAAGAATGAATGCGAAAACGTTCTTATGGATTTCGACTCTTTAAAAAATGCAGGATCTGGTCTTGGAACAGGAGGAATAATTGTTATAAATAAGCAAACCGATATTGTTAAGGTAATAGCAAGACTCTCAGAATTCTACAAGCATGAGTCGTGCGGGCAATGCACACCTTGTAGAGAAGGCACAGGCTGGCTTATGAGGGTTATGAACAGATTGGTTAACGATGATTGTACTGTTGAAGAGGTCGAAATGTTGGAAGAGGTTACCCACCAAATTGAAGGTCACACAATCTGCGCACTAGGTGATGCTGCTGCATGGCCTATACAAGGATTACTTAAACATTTCAAAAAGGATATTTTAAATAGGATTCAAAAAAAACAAGTAGCTTAATTATGCCAAAAATCTTTATAAATGATAAAGTTGTAGAAGTTGATGATGGTATAACTGTTCTTCAAGCATGTGAAATTTCTGGAATAGAAATTCCCAGGTTTTGCTATCATGAGAGATTGTCTATTGCTGGAAATTGTAGAATGTGTCTAGTTGAAATGGAAAACTCTACAAAACCTGTTGCATCTTGTGCAATGCCTGTAGCAGAAGGAATGAAGATAAAAACCGATAGTGAAATGGTTGTCAAAGCAAGAAAAGGAGTAATGGAATTTCTTCTAATTAACCATCCACTTGATTGTCCAATTTGTGATCAGGGTGGAGAATGTGATCTACAAGATCAAGCTATGGCATATGGAAAAGGTTTAAGTAGGTTTGTAGAGAACAAGAGAGCAGTCAAAGATAAACATCTTGGACCTTTAATTAAAACACATATGACTAGATGTATCCATTGTACAAGATGTATTAGGTTTTCTGAAGAAGTTTCAGGTAATAATCAGTTAGGAACCATTGGTAGAGGAGAGGATACAGAAATCACTAGTTATCTAGAAAAAACAATAGATTCAGAATTATCTGGAAATGTTATTGATTTATGCCCAGTTGGAGCTCTCACTTCAAAACCCTATGCGTTTGTTGCAAGGCCTTGGGAATTAAAAAAAACTAACAGTATTGATGTTTTTGATGCAGTTGGGAGTAATATCAGATTAGATTCAAAAGGTGATAAGATTTTAAGAGTTCTTCCCAGAATTAATGAAAATATTAATGAAGAATGGATTTCGGATAAGACAAGATTTGCTTATGATGGTTTAAATCATCAAAGAATAGACAGATATTACACAAGAAATAACGATGGTAAGATCTCTGAATGTTCTGAAGATACAGCAGTGAATATTCTAAAATCAAAGTTTACCGATCCTAAGAAAAATAAAATTTTTTCATTATGTGGAAATTTAATAGACTGTGAATCAATCTTTTCACTCAAATTATTTTTAGAGAAAATTGGATTAAAGAATTATGATTGCAGACAGGATAATTCTTTTTTTATTCCTAACAAAAGATCCTCTTATATTTTTAATAGTTCAATTTCTGGAATAGATGAGTCTGATTTATGTGTAATTATCGGATCTGACATAAGAAAAGAAGCCCCAATAATAGGAGCAAGATTAAGAAAAAAATCATTAGATAAGACTGGAGATTACAATGTAGTAAGAATTGGCTATCAGTATGATCTTTCAATTGACGCTCTTGAATTGGGTAAAAGTTTCTCATCACTGACAAATCTTCAGAATTCTAAATATACAAAATTATTAAAAAAATCGAAGAAACCTATTTTTATCATAGGACAAGGTCCATTGTGCTCCTCTGAAGGAGAAAATATCTTCAATTTTGTTCTTAATCTCCACAATAGAATTGTGAAAGACCCTAATTGGAATGGATTAAATATATTACAAAACTATTCTGGTCGAGTAGGTGCTTTGGACTTGGAATTCTATAACAAGAAAAATATTCAAAAAAATAACATTGAAGATATTTATAAGGGTAAATATGAAACCCTTTATCTTTTTGGTGCTGATGAACTTGAATTTGATAAAATACCAAAAAAGACATTTATAATCTATCATGGTCATCATGGGGATAAAGCGGCAAGTAGAGCTGACCTTATCATACCAATGCCGTGCTTTACAGAAAAAGAGGGAATATACGTTAATCTTGAAGGTAGAGCACAAATTTCTAGACAAGTTAAAATGCCGATAGCTAATGTAGAGCATAGTAGTATTTTTTTTAGTAAACTTGCAAGTAGTCTTGGATTCCAAAATGACTATAGTGATTTAGGTAGTCTTAGAGAGATTATGTTTAGCCGTTATCCAATTCTCTCTAAAATCAACCAATTTAAATCTGAGAAATCCTTAAAACCAAGTGCTTTTTCAAAGAAGTTTAGCAAAAATGTTATAATATCGAATATTCCAAATTTTTATATGACAGATTCAGTTAGTAGAAATTCACCGACTATGTCTTCTTGTTCACTTCAAATAAACGAAAACCAAAATAAGCTTTAAAATGTTGTTTGAGATACTGATTGTAATTTTAAAAATTTCTTTAATTGTCATCCCCCTTTTGGTTTTTATAGCGTACTTAACGTATTTCGAAAGAAAAGTAATAGGAGCTATGCAATTAAGAAAAGGCCCTAATGTTGTTGGGCCGTTTGGTTTATTGCAGCCAGTGGCAGATGGTATTAAGCTTTTAACTAAAGAAACAATTTTTCCTGATAAATCTAATAAATTTTTATTTGTGTTATCTCCAATTCTTACTTTTGCTTTAGCATTATTTGCATGGGCAGTTATACCAGTCGATTATAAAGTTGTTTTATCTAATATAAATGTTGGTTTAATGTATATTTTTGCAATTTCTTCTCTGGGCATTTATGGAATTATAGTCGCAGGATGGTCAAGCAACTCTAGATATGCTTTTTTAGGAAGTTTAAGATCTGCTGCACAAATGATATCATATGAAGTTTCTATTGGTCTTATTATAATATCAGTACTTTTGTCATCTGGAAGTTTAAATTTAACGCAGATCGTCCTTAGTCAAAATGACATGTGGTATATCATACCCCATTTCCCAATGTTTATTATTTTTTTTATATCCACTTTAGCTGAAACTAATAGAGCACCGTTCGACCTTCCAGAAGCAGAGTCAGAGCTTGTTGCAGGTTATAATGTGGAATACTCTTCAATGTCATTTGGTCTTTTTTTTCTTGGAGAATATGGAAATATGATTTTAATGGCCTCAATGTCAACGATTCTATTTTTAGGTGGGTGGTTACCTCCATTTAATTGGCATTTTTTTGATTATATTCCAGGATATATATGGTTTTTATCAAAAGTAATGATTTTATTATTTATTTTTCTATGGGTGAGAGCTACTTTACCTAGATATAGATATGATCAGTTAATGTCACTAGGGTGGAAGTTATTTCTCCCCTTGTCTTTACTTTGGATTATATTAACATCATCTTTATTATTTTTTTGGAAATATGTCTAAACTTAAAAAATTTTTATTTTTGTTGAAAGAGTTCTTTTTAATTGAGATTATTTCAGGATTATTATTAACTTTAAAATATTTTTTTAAGCCTAAGGTCACAATTAATTATCCTTTCGAGAAAGGTGCTTTGAGTTCTAGGTTTAGAGGAGAACACGTCTTAAGAAGATACGAATCTGGCGAAGAAAGATGTATAGCGTGTAAATTATGTGAAGCTGTATGTCCTGCTCAAGCAATAACAATTGAGGCTGAACCCAGAAGTGATGGATCTAGGAAAACCACAAGATACGACATTGATATGACAAAGTGTATATATTGTGGTTATTGTCAAGAATCTTGTCCTGTGGATGCGATTGTTGAAGGCCCTAATTATGAATTTGCAACTGAAACTCGTGAAGAATTAATATATAATAAAGAAAAATTGCTGGAGAATGGTGATAGGTGGGAAGTTGAGATATCAAAAAATTTAGAAAAAGAGTCTAAATTCTTATGACAGAGATTTTATTTTATATCTTCTCTGCAATAACAATTTTATCGAGCTTTTTTGTAGTTTTTTCATTCAACCCTGTTCATTCAGTTTTATTTCTAATTTTTTCTTTTTTTAATGTAGCTGTAATTTTTTTATTATCAGATGCTGAGTTTTTGGCTATGACTTTAATAATTGTTTATGTAGGTGCAGTGGCAGTTTTATTTTTATTCGTCGTTATGATGTTAAATATTAATGAGGTAGTTGTTAAAGAAGGTTTTTTGAGATATTTTCCTCTTGGATTAATACTGATTTCAATTTTTTTAACTGAATTAATAATTATTTTTAAAGATATCAATTTTTTTGGAGCAGCTTCTTCTGGTATTAATATCGAAGAGCTAATTAATCAAGGTCATGAGAATACAAAAGCTTTAGGTTTATTCCTCTATACAGATTTTTTCATAATTTTTCAAATTTCCGGTTATTTATTGCTTGTTGCCATGATTGGTGCAATAGTATTAGCACATGATGATAAGACAAATTTAAAAGGACAAAATGTTTATCGTCAAAAAAGAATTAAAAAAGAAGATATTATCAAACTAAAGTAAAAGAATGACATCATCAAATTATCTAATATTATCATCAATTATTTTTTCAATTGGTTTCTTGGGAATATTTATAAATAGAAAAAATATAATTTCGATTTTAATGTCCATAGAATTAATGTTACTAGCTACAAATATAAATTTTATTGGATTTTCAAGTACTTTAAATGATCTCTTTGGGCAGATATTTGCTTTATTTGTCTTGGTTGTGGCTGCAGCGGAAGCAGCCATAGGTCTTGCCATTTTAACTATTTTTTTTAAAAAATCTGGATCTATTAGCATTGATACTATCAATAAGTTGAAGGGTTAAATCTTTGTTTCTATTTGCTATATTTTTACCCCTTTTAAGTTATTTTGTTTGCATTATTTTTAGTGGGCTAATTAAGGACAAGACATTGAATGTTAGTTCATGTGCGTTAATGATATTGTCTTCAATTTTATCAATACTCTCTTTGCTTTATGTTATATTGAGCGGCGATCAAAATTACATTTTATCTAATTGGATCTCCTCAGGAAGCTTAAATATTGATTGGTCATTAAATCTTAATTTATTAACCGCAACTATGGTTTTGATGGTTAACTTTGTGTCAACTATTATTCATATTTACTCGATTGGATATATGTCAAAAGATCCAAGAAGAATAATTTTTATGGGTTACTTGAGTTTGTTTACCTTTTTTATGCTATTCTTAGTTTCATCAGCAAATTTAATACAACTTTTTGTAGGTTGGGAGGGTGTAGGTCTTACTTCCTACTTATTAATAGGTTTTTGGAGTAAAAAAGAGATTGCAAATAAAGCTTCTTTAAAAGCATTTATAGCAAATAGAGTTGGAGATTTCGGATTGCTAATATCACTTTTTACAATATTTATTGTTTTTGGGACGATTAATATTGATGAAATACTATTATTAGTAAATTCTCATAGTCAATCTTATTTCAATTTTCTTGGATTTGAAATCCATTCTATTACATTGATTGTTATATTTATGTTTATTGGTTGTATGGGTAAGTCAGCTCAGTTCGGATTGCACGTATGGCTTCCAGATGCAATGGAGGGACCAACTCCAGTTTCAGCTCTTATTCATGCAGCAACAATGGTCACGGCTGGAGTTTTTCTATTGATTTTAATGTCACCATTGATCGAAACTTCTCCTTTTGCTCAAAACTTTATTTTAATCATAGGGTCGATAACTTGTTTGTTTGCTTCATGTGTAGCTATTTTTCAAAACGATATTAAACGTATCATTGCTTATTCAACTTGCAGCCAATTAGGCTATATGTTTATGGCGATAGGTGTTTCAGCATATTCAATGGCTTATTTTCACCTTCTCTCTCATGCATTTTTTAAAGCTCTATTATTCCTAGGCGCTGGTTCAGTAATTCATTGTATGTCTGATGAACAGGATATAAAAAAAATGGGGGGCATTTATAACAAGATTCCTTTAACTTATATATGCATGCTCATTGGATCAATAGCGTTAATGGGTTTGCCTTTTTTGAGTGGTTATTACTCAAAAGATCTTATTTTAGAATTTATTTACCTTTCAGATCTAAATATCAAATTTTTCTCATTTATGATTGGGATCGTTGGTGTTTTATTAACAACCATTTATTCTTCAAGACTAATTATCCATGTATTTCATAAGAATAATCGGTCAGATGAAAAAGTTTTTGCTCATATCCATGAATCACCATTAATTATGGTTTTTCCTTTAGTAATTCTAGCTTTTTTCTCTATTTTCTTTGGTATGATATTTCATAATTTCTTTGCTGGTTCATTTCTTGAAGATATATGGTCTGGTTCTATATTCATTGATTTAGAGGCAAATAACTTTTATACTTTAGGTTATATTCCCACAGCTGTTAAAAAGTTACCTTTGATAATGATCATTTCTGGTTTATTTATAAGTTGGATGTACTATTACAAATTAGCTAACAAGTTGGAATACATAAAACAAAAATCAAGTTTCATAATAAATTTCTTTTATAATAAATGTTATATTGATGAACTTTATGAATTTTTATTTATTAGACCTAGTATTTATCTTGGTAAGGGCTTTTGGAAATCAATTGATATTGATCTGATTGATAATCTCGGCCCGAATGGCATGTCAAGGTTAATTGGTTCATTTGGAGCTGTTGTATCTAGATTACAATCAGGTTATCTATATCATTATGTCCTATCTGTAGTGATTGGACTAACATTATTCATTAGTATCTATGTGTATATTTTTTAATGATTAGTCTACCTATACTCCCAATTTTAATTGTTTTACCTCTTATCGGACTAGCTTTTATTTTTTTTTCATCTGAAGAAGACGAAAATGCAGTTCAGTCAAAAAAATCTGCATTATGGACTTGTGCAAGTAATTTTTTTTTATCACTATATTTACCAATAAACTTTGACAAATCAATTCCACACTTTCAATTCGTAAATTCTTTTTCCTGGTTCAACAGTGATAATCTTAGATTTGCCCTTGGTGTCGATGGTTTGTCTATGCCATTTGTTTTACTGTCTACATTTTTGATTTTGATATGTATTGTTTTTCTCTTACCACAATCAAAAAAAAATATGAAAATGTATTTAGCCTCTTTTTTATTATTGGAATCATTTTTAGTGGGAACTTTTAGTGCAATTGATTTGTTTTCTTTTTACATTTTTTTTGAATCAATATTAATACCAATGTATTTAATTATAGGATTTTGGGGTGGTGAAAGAAGAATATATTCAGCCTACAAGTTTTTTCTTTACACGTTACTTGGTTCAGTTTTAATGTTAATAGCAATAATATTTTTGTACCAAGAATTTGGTACAATAAGCATACCCAAACTATTGGATTATACTCTTCCATTTTATATACAGGTTTGGTTATGGCTAGCATTTTTCTCGTCATTTGCTGTTAAAATCCCAATGTGGCCATTTCATACATGGCTTCCAGATGCACATGTAGAGGCTCCTACTGAGGGTTCTGTTATATTAGCCGGAATACTTCTAAAGCTTGGAGGTTATGGTTTTATAAGGTTTAATTTATCTATTCTTCCTGATGCATCAATCTTTTTTACACCTTTTATTTATTTTCTCTCGGTCTTAGCAATAATTTACACTTCTTATATAGCTTTAGTACAAGAGGATATGAAAAAGCTCATTGCTTATTCATCAGTTGCTCATATGGGATTTGTAACTTTAGGGATCTTTTCTGCTAATATTCAAGGTCTTCACGGTGCTATAATTCAAATGATATCTCACGGAATAATATCTGCTGCTTTATTTTTTTCTATTGGATCTATTTACAACAGATATAAAACAAAAAAAATAGATTTTTTTGGTGGATTAAATTTAAAACTACCAAAGTTCTCAGTTTTTTTTCTTATCTTTTCTCTCGGATCTATTGGTTTACCTGGAACATCAGGGTTTGTCGGAGAATATTTATCGCTTTTAGCAGTTTACAGCAAAAATACAATGGTGGCAGTAATTTCCACTTTAGGAGTTATTCTTTCAGCTTCTTATATGCTACTTCTTTATAAGAGAGTTTTTTTGGGTAGTTTAAGTAGCAATCTTGATAAAAAAAATGATGATATAAATTTTTATGAGATTGGAGTTTATTCTACTCTTGTTCTGTTAATTTTTATTATAGGAATTAAACCAGGTTTAATTTTAGATTATACTACACCTTCATTAGAAAGAATAATAGAGTTATATCCAATTTCAATTTTTTAGAGAGAGACTATTGTTAATTATACCAGAAATTTTTTTAGCTATATGCGCAGTTATAATATTATTTATTTCTCCTTTTTTAAAGAAAGAGGCTTTTTTAAAAATTGGTTATATTACTTTGATTGTATTATTTGTCTCGCAATTTTTTATATTAAAAGATATTTTTTACTCACAATTAATTTTTGATGGATTTTTCATTATTGATTCTTTTGGCTCATTTTTAAAATCATTAATTTTAATTGGTGCGGGTTTGATTATTTTTTTCTATCTTACTGTATCTAATCCAAAGTCACTTAAAAGACCAGAATTTTCAATACTTTTTCTAATTTCAGTTGTTGGGATGCTTCTTATGATTTCATCTAACAACTTGCTTTCACTTTTCATGTCTATGGAATTACAGAGTCTGGCATTATATATCTTGGTTTCTTTTAGTAGGGATGATTTTATATCTTCTGAGGCTGGAGTTAAATATTTTATAATTGGAAGTTTGTCAACATGTATATTTTTGTTTGGTACTAGTTTGATTTATGGTCTTGTTGGTTCAACAAGCTTTAATGAGATAAGTCTTTTCATGTCTGATTTGTATTCAACTCCAACAATGCTTATAGTTGGTCTAATTTTTATTTTGGTTTCATTGTCACTGAAGATATCTGCTGCTCCCTTTCATATGTGGACACCTGATGTTTACCAAGGAGCCCCCTCAATAGTTACTACATTACTATCTACACTCCCAAAGATTGCTGCATTTGGAGTTTTAATAAGACTTTTAGTTTATCCTTTCGGTGAAATTATAATTGATTGGGGAAAAATCTTAATAATACTTTCAATCACATCTATGTTGATTGGTTCATTAGGGGCTCTTCGCCAAACAGATTTAAAAAGACTAATGGCCTACAGTACGATTAATCATATTGGCTTTATATTAATGGCTTTGATTCCTGGTTCAGAAGATGGAATTACCTCTATATGTATCTACCTTATTTTTTATATAACAATGAATCTCGGAATGTTCTTATTTATTTTAAATATGCAAAGAGATCAAATAAGCGTTTCATCAATTAAAGATCTTTCAGGCTTATATAAAACGCAACCATTAATGGCTGGTTGTCTTTCAATCATATTATTTTCAATGGCAGGTATTCCACCTATGGCTGGTTTTATTGGAAAGTTAATTATTTTAAACATAATAATAGATAACAATTTATTTTTTCTTGCAATTGTGGCAGTTTTAACTTCCGTAATAGCTGCTTTTTATTATATAAGACTAATAAAATCAATTTTCTTTGATGATCCGATTGACGATTTGGATAATATTAGTAGCAATCATTCAAAATATATGTTGTGTGGTTTTGCTTTTTTTAATTTAACTGTTGTATTGTATCCACAATTTTTCTTAAATTTGTGCGCCTCAATAACCTTGTCTCTTTTTGCTGTTAAATAATATGGTTAAAAAATATTTCGATTATTATTTTTATAGATCTTTAGAGAACACTAACGATAAAATTAAGGATCTGAGTGTTACCGAGAATAAAAAATCTAACTTAGCTTTATTTAGTCATGAACAGAAAAAAGGCAGAGGAAGAAAAAATAGACTTTGGATAAGTGAGAAAGGTGATCTGACATGTTCTTTTTTAATTAGAAAAAACATAAAAATTAAGGATCTTGGTAAAATCAATTTATTTATTGTTTCTATAATAATGAAGATTTTTAAAAATCTTGGAATTAAAAATATAGAATTTAAATGGCCAAATGACATTTTTATTAAAAAAAAAAAAGTAGCTGGAATCTTAATTGAAACAACTGTCAATGGAGGAAAAATTAATAAATTTATCATTGGTATTGGTATAAATATCGTAAAAAAAACATTTAAACAAAATATTCAAAATATTTCTTTATCTGAATTAAAAATTAATTTAGATGCAATTAATTTTTTTTTTTTAATAAGTAAAAAGCTTTCAGACTTTACAACAAATATGAATAAAATAAACTATGAAAATTTAAGTCAAACTCTTTCGAAGGTTTTTTTTAAAAAAACTTCAATCATTAAAATAAATTTGGGTAAAGAGTCTTTAAGTGGAAAATTTAAAAAGATTGATTCTTCTGGTCAATTAGTTTTAACAAATGACGATAAGGATTTTAAACTAAATTATGGAGAGATAATTTGATAAATCTTACAATTGATATTGGAAATTCAAATGTTATGATTTGTTGTTTCAGAAATAAATTAAAAATTAATTCATTTTCTTTTAATACATCTGATTTAAATAAAAATTACTTTTTAGACTATTTGAAAAAAATTAAATTTAAATCAGACCAAATGAATGTTATCGTTTCTTCTGTAGTTCCAAACGTTACAAAACTAATTATTTCAGTCTTAAAAAATAAAAAGATACATTTTTATTATGTTGGAGATTTAATTAAATGTTTTGATTTAAAAACAAATATTATTAACAAAAAAAATATTGGAGATGATAGACTTGTAAATGTAATTTATGCGAAAAATTTATACCTGAAATCCGTAATTGTCATTGATTTTGGAACTGCAACAACAATTGATGTTTTGGATAAATTCGGTATATATGACGGGGGCATAATAACGCCTGGGATTGATTTATCTCTAAAGTCACTTCATATTGGAACTGCTAAACTTCCATTAGTCAAATTTAGAAAGACCAAAAGAATAGTTGGTAAAAATACTGTAGAGGCAATTCGCTCCGGCTTTTTTTGGGGTTATATCTCTATGATAAAAGGTTTAGTTCACAAAATTGAGTTAGAAAAAAAATATACTTTTAAATTAATTATTACAGGAGGACATGCCAGATTTTTTAAAAGTGCATTTAAAAATGCAATAAAAATTGATGAGTATTTTAATTCAAAGGGTTTAAATTTTATTATGAATAATTATTTGAAAAAATTATCATGAAATATTCAAAAGACAACTTAATTTTTGTTCCTTTAGGCGGTTCTGGTGAAATCGGTATGAATTGCAATCTAATTCATTTCAAAAATCATTGGATAATGATTGATCTGGGAGTTACTTTTAATGACAATGAATTAGGAGCTTATGATTTAATATTACCAAAAATTGAATTTTTAGAAGATAAAATTGATAAACTCTCAGCTATAATTCTAACTCATGCCCATGAAGATCATATTGGAGCAGTTCCCTATTTATATGATAAATTGGGAAAAACACCTATTTACACAACTTCTTTTACTGCATCGGTTCTGAGAAGAAAGTTTGAATCGATGGGTATGAAAAATGTAGATATTAATATTTTAACATATGGAAATCAATTCGAGTTGGGACCCTTTTCAATTCAATTGTTTTCCATGACTCATTCGATTCCAGAGTCAAGTGCAATGTTGATAAAAACTGAAAATGGAAATATTTTTCATACAGGTGACTGGAAAATTGATCCAACTCCCCTTATTGGGGATCCAATAGATTGTGACTACTTAAAAAAGAAAGTTAAAGATAAAGTTGATATAATGATTTGTGATTCAACCAATATATTTAATGCAAAACCATCAGGAAGTGAAGGAGAGGTGCGCAAGAATTTTAGAACAATTTTTAAAGAGCATAACTCTGGAAAAATAATAGTTACCTGCTTTGCATCTAATATTGCTAGAATTGAAACAATACTAAAAGTTTCTTCCGAATTAAAGAAGTGTTGTTTGCTACTTGGTAGATCTTTAAAAAGAATTTTTGAGTCTGCAAGAGAAAATAATTTACTTACAGAATTTGAAAATATTGTATCTGAGAAAGATGCAAAAATAATTCCTGATGAAAATCTTGTTATTATTTGTACTGGCAGTCAAGGTGAAAGTAGAGCAGCTTTGAGTCGATTGATTAATAATAATCATAAATTCTTAGAACTTAAAAATAAGGACCTTGTTATTTTTTCATCTAGAGAAATACCAGGAAATGAAAAAAAGATCAATATGGTAAAATCAGTTGTAAAAAAGAAAGGTTGTCTATTGTTAGATCATACTAATTCAAAAGTTCATGTTTCTGGACATCCCTCAAAAGAAGAATTAAAGGAGATGTATGAGTGGGTTTCTCCTGACTTGCTAATACCTGTCCATGGAGAATATAGACATCTAGAGGAACATATAAGATTTTCAAAAAAAATGGGTATTAAACATCAAATTTTAGTTGAAAACGGTGATTTGGTAAATCTAGATAAAGGTAAAAGTAGAGAAATAGTTGGGAGAATTAACTCAGGTAGAACAGTTTTAAAGGGAAATAAAATAATTTCATTAAATGATAAATATTTAAGTGATTTAAATATTATTAACACTGAAGGTGAGATTTTTATTAATATAATATCAGACTTAAATGATAAACTACTTTCTGATCCTGTAATTTTCTGTCCATCAGTTCCAATTGAAGAAAGCTCTATATCAGAACTTAGATTAAAAATAACAGAGGAATTTATAAACTTATGTAAAAAAAGTTTAGATGATAATTTACTGCGGGATCATATCAAGATTTTTGTAAGGAGCTTTTTAAAAAATAAAGTTGGACTAAAACCATTAACCTTTATTGAGATTGTAAGAATATAGAATATAATAAAAAAATGATAACAAAATTTAATCATGTTGCAATAGTAGTTCCGGATTTGTATGCAGCAGCTCGTAAGTATGAAAAGATACTTGGTGCAAAAGTTTCGTCAATATCTGATTATTCAGAGCATGGGGTAAGCGTAGTTTTTGTTGAACTTGAAAATACAAAGATTGAATTAATGCATCCATATGGAAATAATTCACCAATAAAAAAATTCTTGGAAAAGAATAGTGGAGGTGCAATTCATCACATATGTCTAGAAGTAAAAGATATAAAATCTTGTTGTAAAAATTTAAAATTACATGGGATAACAATTCTCGGTGACGAGGAACCAAAAAATGGTGCGCACAATAAACCTGTAATATTTTTACACCCAAAAGATTTTTACGGTACATTGATAGAACTTCAACAAGAATAAAATGTTTGGTTTAGAAATTATAGTAATTTTTGTAATTATTTGGTGGTTAGTTTTGTTTTTGGCTCTTCCTATTGGAGTCCAAAAGGATAATAATGTTGCTAAAGGGAATGATCCAGGAGCTCCAAAAAATCCAATGCTAAAAAAAAAGATATTTTTTACAACCATCATCTCTTTTTTTCTATCAATAATAGTTTCAATTTTAAAAAATGAAATTTTCTAATTTTTTTATACCAACTTTGAAAGAAGTGCCAAGCGATGTGAAAATGAAATCACATAATCTGATGATACGTTCAGGGATGATCAGGCAAGAAACAACAGGAATTTATAGTTGGTTACCACTAGGATACAGAGTTTTGAGTAAGATTATAACTGTTATTGAGGAAATTCATAAAAAAAACGGTGTTAATCAAATACTTATGCCTACTATTCAAAGTGCAGATATTTGGAAAGAGAGTGATAGGTATGAAACTTATGGAAAAGAAATGCTTAGAATTAATGATAGAAACAATAAGGACCTTTTGTATGGACCTACAAATGAAGAAATGATTACAACAATTGGGAGGCAGTATATAAAAAGTTATAAAAATTTACCTAGGAAATTTTTTCATATTCAAAGTAAATTTAGAGATGAAATAAGACCAAGATTTGGAGTTATGAGAGCTAGAGAGTTTCTTATGAAAGATGCATATAGTTTTGATATTAATGAGGAGAATGGAGAAAAAACATACTTAGAATTTTTTATGTTGTATTTGAAAATATTTGAAAAATTAAATATCCCAGTGATTCCAGTACGTGCACCTAGTGGAGAAATAGGAGGAAATCTATCTCATGAGTTCCACTTGATAGTTGAATCTGGAGAATCCGAAATTTATATAAATGATAAGATACTTGATCTAAATTTTAATAAATTTACATTACAGGAGATCTTAAAACTTGAATCTTACACAGATGATTTTTACACCAAAAATAATTTTGAAAAAAAGTTAAAAAAATACAGAAGCATTGAATTAGGTCATATTTTTCTATTTGGAACTAAGTATTCTAGATCATTTAATTTTCATGTTGATTCTGATAATGGAAAGATTCAACCATTTATGGGGTCATATGGGATTGGTGTGTCTAGGATACCGGCAGCATTTATTGAGTATTCGAATGATGAAAATGGAATAAAATGGTCAAAGTCTCTTTCTCCATTTTCTATTCAATTGATTAATTTATTGAGTGAAGACGAAGAGACAAAACTATTTTGTGATAAAAATTATGAAAAATTAATAAAAAATGGATTTGATGTAATTTATGATGATAGATTAGAAAGACCCGGAAAAAAGTTTTCTGATGCTGATTTAATAGGCACTCCAATCCAGATTATTTGTGGCAATGCGTATAAAAAGGAAAAAAAAATTAGTGTTGTAAAAAGGAGTGATAAGAATGAAATAACAATTGATGCTTTAGAGTTAATGCCAGAATTAAATAAAATAATAAGTAAGATATGATTTCTTTTTTTGAATTTTGGGTTTCATCTAAATATCTCTTTCCAAAAACAAGAGAAAAATTTTTTTCACTTATTACATTATTTTCTTTTTTTGGTATTTCATTGGGTGTGGCAACACTAATAATTGTAATGTCAGTTATGAATGGTTTTCGTGAAGAACTTACCTCAAAGGTTCTTGGTATCAATGGACATTTGAAAATAAAATCAATATTTAATGAAGGAATACAAAACACTGATAACTTTGGAAAGACTATTTCAGATAATTTTAAAAATATAAAGATTCATAATATTATTCTTAGTCAGGGTTTAATGACTTATAAGGGATACTCAAACGGCATACTAAAAAAAGGTGTTTCTTCAAAATATTTTGAAGATAGAGAAATCTTTACAAAAAAAATTACAGATGAATCTCTAAATAAGTTCAGAAATAATGAGGGTGTACTGATAGGAGAAAAATTAAGAAAAAAATTGGGTTTGAAAGAGGGTGATTTTTTAACAGTTTTATCTCCAAAAAACTATGAGACATTTATTGGGAATGTTCCTAGGTCAGCAAACTTTAAGGTTATAGGTTTTTTCGATGTTGGAATGTATGAATACGATACTTCTTTAATATTCTTTCCAATTGAAATAATGCAAAAATTTTTAAATTATGGAAAAAAAATTGATCATTACGAAATAATGGTAGAAAATTTTGAAGATATAAGCAAAATTAAAGAAAAAATTAAGATTTCCTTACCAGAATACTTTAGAATTGTAGATTGGAGAGAATTAAATCCCTCACTATTCAATGCAATAGAGGTTGAAAGAAATGTAATGTTTATAATACTTTTATTAATTATTATTGTAGCTGCATTTAATCTTATTTCTTCAATGATGATTTTAGTATCCACGAAAGAGAAGGATATTGGTGTTTTAAGGGTCATTGGAGTTTCAAAATCACAAATATTAAAAATTTTTATTATTAACGGTTTTTTTATTGGGTTTATGGGTACTGTCTTAGGCTTGGTACTTGGATTTTTGTTTTGTTTGAACATAAATGAAATCAAATCATTTTTTGAATTATTTTTAGGTTCCAATTTATTTTCAGAGGAAATATATTTTTTTTCAAACTTACCAATAATTCTTGATTTAAATCAAATTTTAAGAATAGTTTGTATCTCACTTTTTCTCTCATTTATTGCTACAATCTATCCAGCGATAAGAGCAACTAAAATTCAACCAATAAATCTTATTAAATGGGACTAAATTGATAAATTTAAAAGAGATAGTTCAGACATATTCCCAGGGAGAATCTTCTATTACAGTTTTAGATAACTTAAATTTACAAGTAAATCAAAATGAAAATATTGGTATTATTGGACCCTCTGGTTCAGGAAAATCGACCCTTCTTAATATAATTGCACTTTTGGAGATTCCCATTTCAGGAAAAATAGAAATTTCAGGAGTAGATTGTCAAAAATTAAAAGCTGAGGAAAAAGTAATTTTTAGAAAAAATAATATTGGTTTTATTTTTCAAAATAATCAACTTTTAGAGGATTTCAATGTCGAAGAAAATGTTGCATTACCACTTATTCTTGATGGTGTTTCTTTTACAAAATCAATTGCAAAGGCAAATGACTATTTAAAGCTACTTGGTATATTAGATAGAAAAAAATTTAAACCTGGTTTATTATCCGGTGGTGAGCAACAAAGAGTAGCAATCGCTAGGGCATTGATAAAAAATCCATCAATTTTATTGGCAGACGAACCAACTGGAAGTTTAGATAATCAAAATACTAATATTGTGATGGACTTTATAATTGATTTATCAAAAAAGAAAAATATCTTGACGATATTTGCAACTCATAATCTCAATTTAATAAAAAAGTTAGATAAATCTTTTAAAATAAATAGAGGAAAGTTGGTTGAGCTTGAAAGCAATTGAATTTGTTCATCTTAGAAATTATTCTCAATATTCACTTTCAAGAGGTGCCTTAAGGATAAGTGAATTAATTGATTTTTGCAAAAATCAAAATATACCAGCAACGGCTATAACTGATTTTGACAACTTATTTGGATCTCTTGAATTTTGTTTGGAGACTGTTAAAAATGGAATTCAGCCAATTATAGGTACAAATATTTTTTTAAGAGATAAAAAATTTAAGAATGGATATTTACTATTACTTTGTAAAAATGAAATTGGATACAAGAATCTTGTTAAATTAATTTCACATTCTTACCTTAATAATCTAGAAATAAATAGTCCATATATCTTAATTGAGGATTTAAAAAAATACAGTAAAGGGCTAATCTGTCTCGGTGGCGGAAAGTTTGGAATAATAACTAAAAATTTAAATGAAAGTCACATTCTCTCTAAAGAGCTTATTCAAGTTTTAAATCAAATTTTTACCAATGATTTTTTTCTTGAAATACAAAGATATAGAAATGATTCATCAATTAATGAAAAACATCTTATTGATTTCTCATCAAATATGGGAATACCGTTGGTTGCTACAAATGAAAATTTTTTTTATAAAGAAGATTTCTTTAAAACACATGATGCACTGTTAAGTATTTCTCAACAGAAATACGTGGATAGTGATGATAGGATAAAAAGTGAAAAAGAATTTTATTTAAAAAGCGTTGAAGAAATGGTCACTAATTTTAGCGATATTCCTCAGGCTATCGCTAACACAGTTAGAATTGCAAAAAAATGTTCATTTTTTTTAGAAGAAAAGCCACCAAACTTACCAAAAATAAAATCAGATAGATTTGATGAAAACACAATGCTTAGGAATATTTCAGAACAAGGATTAGAAAAAAGATTAAAAGAAAATAGTCTTTTTGAAAAAAAAGAGGAATATAAAAAGAGGTTAAATTTTGAACTCAATATAATTGTTAAAATGGGTTATTCTAGTTACTTTTTAATTGTATCAGATTTTATAAACTGGGCTAAGAATAATATGATTCCAGTTGGTCCTGGTAGGGGTTCTGGAGCTGGATCCCTAGTTGCTTGGTGTCTATCAATAACTAATTTAGACCCTTTAAAATTTGGTTTGATTTTTGAAAGATTCTTAAATCCTGAAAGAATTTCCTTACCTGACTTTGACATAGATTTTTGTATGGATAAAAGGGATGATGTTATAAAATATGTTCAAAAAAAATATGGTCTTCTCAATGTAGCGCAGATAATAACCTTCGGTTCTTTCCAAGCAAGAGCAGCATTAAGAGATGTAGGAAGAGTAATCCAATTGCCATTAACAATGGTTGATGATATCTGTAAAATGATACCATATAATCCTGCAAATCCCATAAGCATAAAGGATTTTCTGACTGAAAATAAACAAATAAAAAAAATGATTAAAAATGATATAAACATCCAAAATCTATTTGAAATATCTTCAAATATTGAGGGACTTTTAAGACATGCATCAACTCATGCTGCTGGAATAGTGATTGCAGAAAATCCTTTAAATGAAACAATCCCATTATATAAAGATGTAAAATCTGAAATTCCAATTACACAATTTTCTATGAAATATGTTGAAAAAATAGGTCTTATAAAATTTGATTTTCTTGGATTGAAGACTTTAACAGTAATTAATGAAACACTCAAGATTCTAAAGGCCAAATGTATTGATATAAATATTGATACTATTGATTTGTCTGATTCAGTGACATATGAGATGTTGAAAAAGGGTCTAACGACAGGTGTTTTTCAACTAGAAGGTCAAGGTATGAAGGAAACAATTGTAAAAATTAAACCTGATCGTTTTGAGGATTTAATAGCTATTGTTTCTTTATACAGACCAGGTCCAATGGACAATATACCTACCTACATAAATAGAAAGCAAAAAAAAGAAAGTTATGAATATATTCATCAAGATCTAAAGGAAATTTTAGATGAAACCTATGGTATTATGGTTTATCAGGAACAAGTTATGTTAATAGCTCAAAAATTAGCAGGATTTAGTTTGGCCAAAGCTGATTTATTAAGAAGAGCAATGGGAAAAAAAATTAAATCAGAAATGGATGCACAAAGAGAAGCATTTATAAGTGGTTGTAAAAAAAATAAAATTGAAGAAAATAAAGCAGCAAATCTTTTTAATGAAATAGCAAAATTTGCTGGTTATGGATTTAACAAAAGTCATGCTGCAGCATATGCCATGATTGCTTATCAAACTGCATATCTAAAATCGAATTTTCCCATGGAATTTTTTTGTGCATTAATGAATTGCGACATCAATAATTTTGATAAACTTAATATTTATTGTAATGAAGTTAGAAAACTCGGATTTAAAATTCAAAAACCTGACATTAACACTTCAGATGTAAATTTTGTTGTAAATTATGATCAAGATAAAAACCCTTTAGGTATAATTTTTGGTCTTAGTGCAATAAAAAATATTGGAGAACATTCAATTCTGGAACTAGTTAAGGAAAGGAAGAGAAACGGAAGTTATAAAAATTTAGATGATTTATTAAAAAGAATATCTAATAGTGTTTTAAATAAAAAAGTTATTGAAGCTTTAATTTTTTCGAATTCATTAAAATCAATAGAAAAGAATCAAAAGTTTTTGTGTGATAATTTAAATAAGATTTTATCATACAATACAAATTTTCATAAAAACTTTCATGAGAATCAAAACAACTTATTTCCAGAACATGATGACTTAAATGAATATTTGCATGTAAGAAATAAAAATGATTGGAATTTAAAGGAAAGACTACAAAAAGAGTTAGAGGCTTTTGGATTTTACTTATCAGAACATCCAACAAAAATTTACAAACAAAATTATAATGAACAAGATGTATTTGATTTAGAAAAACTAAGTATATTAGAGTTAGACGAACAATCAAAAAAAATAAATACATTTATTGCTATGATTAATAATAAAAATGAAAGGAAAACAAAATTAGGAAAAAAATTTTATTTTTTTAATTTAAGTGATGATACTTATAATATTGACGCAATTTGTTTTTCTGAAGTTTTAGACAATATAAATTTTGAACTTGAAGTTGGAGAAATTTATATTTTTAGAATTTCAAATCAACAAATGAATGATACTACAAGACTAGTTGTAAGTGATATAAGGAAGTTAGAAAATATAAAAGATAATAGTACATATGGAATTATGCTTGAACCAAGAAAATTAAATTTTCAAAAATTTAAATCTCTACTAGAAAGTTTTAAAAATGGAACAAATAAGATTAATTTTAAGCTCATTTTAGAAAACAAAGAAATCGAGATTAAAAGCGAAGACAATTATAAAATTGATATTGACTTTATGAATAAAATCAAATCGATAGACGGAGTCACTTTTATTAAGAAAATTAATTAAAAATTTTCTTGAATTTAAGTTTAGTAAGATGTAAACAGTGAATTGATTTAATTCAAACGTGTAACACCTCTGGTGTCTAAATGTTACACGAATGTACAACCGGAGATATTATGAAAAAAATTTCTATCAAAGATCTACTCGATGCTGGGGTTCATTTTGGTCATAGAACGAATAGATGGAATCCTAAAATGATTGATTTTATATTTGGTCATAGAAACGGCATCCATATCATAGATCTACAAAAAACCGTATCATATTTTGATGAAGCTCTAAAGTTCGTAGAAAGCTCTGCGAAAGAAGGTAAAAACATTCTTTTTGTAGGAACAAAAAGGCAAGCATCAGATATCATTGAAAGATATGCATTAGATTGTAATCAATATTTTATTAACAAAAGATGGCTTGGAGGTATGCTTACAAACTGGGATACAATTCAAAATTCTATAAAAAGACTTAAGGAGATGGAAGAAATTCTCGTCAATAAAGCAAATTCGTACACTAAGAAAGAACTTCTAAATTTTGAGAATTCTGTAGAAAAACTTAATAAAGCACTTGGTGGTATAAAAAATATGTCAGGCAAACCCGATTTACTTTTTATAGTTGATACCAATAAGGAAATACTCGCTGTTAAAGAAGCCAATAAAATTGGTATTCCAATAGTCGCAGTTGTAGATTCAAACTCTGATCCAGAAGGAATTGATTTTCCTATTCCAGGAAATGATGACGCAATAAGATCAATCGAATATTATTGTAACGCAATATCAGAAACAATTAATAATGTTAAAGATTCAAAAAAGATAGTATCGGAAAAGGATGAAAAGAATTAATATGAATTTTTCGTCAGAAGATATAAAAGAATTAAGGGAAAAATCAGGTGCTGGTATGATGGATTGTAAAAAAGCTCTTGATGAATCTAATGGTAATGTAGAAAAAGCTATTGAATGGTTAAGAAAAAAAGGAATTAACACAGCACAAAAAAAATCATCTAGGTCTGCATCTGATGGTTTGATTACTATAATAATAAAAGACAATACTGGTGTCATAATGGAAGTAAATGCCGAAACTGATTTTGTTGCAAGAAATGAGAATTTTCAGAAGTTTTGCTCTGATTTATCTTTGACTTGTATTGCAAATAAAGTTGATAATGTAGATAATTTACTCCAGACAAAATATTATAACACTGATCAAACAGTTCAAGAAAGTTTAACTTCTTTGATTTCGAAATTAGGAGAAAATATTATTATCCGAAGGCTAAAACTTTTAGATAACAATGAATGTACTCTTCAAAAATACCTCCATAATGCAATAAATGAAAACTCAGGAAAGATTGGTGTGTTGTTATCATATTCCACCAAAAAAGAATCAGAGGAGGTAAATATTTTTTCTAAAAATTTGTGTATGCACATAGCAGCATCACACCCTAAATCAATATCGATCGATAAACTTGATAAAAACCTAGTAGATAAAGAAAGATCAATTTATTACGAACAATTAAAATCCTCGAATAAACCTGAAGAAATTATTGAAAAAATAATTGATGGTAAAGTTAAAAAATTTTATGAAGAAGTATGTCTTCTTGAACAATTTTTTGTAATGGATAATAAGATTCAAATAAAGAATTACATCGAAAGCTTTAATAAAAATAATGATTTAGATTTTAAAATCATAGATTTTGAAATATTTATATTGGGCCAAGAGTAGTTATCGCTTTGAAAAAATTTAAATATAAACACATTATGCTTAAACTTTCAGGTGAAGCATTAATGGGTGACAAAGAGTTTGGAATCGATTTAAATACTATCAATGCAATAACTGATCAAATTATTTATGTTATAGAAAAAGGAATTAAGTTATCAATTGTTGTAGGAGGAGGAAATATCTTTAGAGGAATTTCTGCTTCATCAGCTGGGATGGATAGATCGTCAGCTGATTACACTGGTATGATGGCTACAGTTATAAACTCGCTCATTCTTCAAAATTCAATTGAACAAAAAGGCATCGATACTCGAGTGCAATCAGCTATAAAAATTGAGAACGTCTGTGAATCCTATATCAGAAGAAAAGCAATTAGGCATATTGAAAAAAATAGAATTGTTATTTTTGCAGCGGGCACAGGAAACCCATACTTTACTACAGATACGGCTGCTGCACTTCGAGCCTCTGAAATGAAATGTGACATCCTGTTAAAAGCTACTAAAGTAGACGGTATTTATGATTCAGATCCAAAAAAAAATAAAAATGCTAAAAAATTATATGACCTGAGCTATGATTATGTTATTAATAATGATTTAAGAGTAATGGATACAGCTTCAATTTCACTAGCTAGAGAAAATAAAATACCTGTCCTAGTTTTTTCAATAAAAGAAAGCAATTCTTTAAAAGATATTGTGAACGGAGAAGGGAATTTCACCCTTATTCAATAATGAGTATAGAATTTAAAAATTTTGAAGAAAAAATGGATAAATCGATCGAAGCACTCAGAAGAGAGTTTATGGGTTTGAGATCTGGACGAGCCTCACCAACCTTGCTAGAACCGATTGCTGTTGAGGCCTATGGAGGAAAAGTTCCAATTAATCAGGTTGGAAATATAGGTGTTCCAGAATCAAGATTGGTAACCGTTCAGGTTTGGGATGAAACACTTATTCAATCTGTTGAAAAAGCTATTAGAAATTCAGATTTAGGTTTAAATCCTATGATTGAGGGTAATATAATTAGAGTTCCTATACCTGAATTATCAGAGGAAAGAAGGTTAGAAATGGTTAAGATTGCATCAAAATATGCTGAAGATTCAAAAATTACAATTAGAAATATAAGAAGGGATGCGATGGATTTGATTAAGGATGAAGAAAAACAAAAGAGAATATCAAAAGATGACTCTTTTCAATTTTCAGAGGATATTCAGAAAATTACCGATAAATACATTGAAAAAATAGACACTCTATTTAAAGATAAGGAAAAGGATATCATTAAAGTTTAATGCCTTTAGATAAAAGTTTTAAAAAAAATTTGCCAAAACATGTTGCGTTTATAATGGATGGAAATCGTCGTTGGGCAAAAAAAAAAAAATTAAAAATTATCGATGGTCATAAAAAAGGTTCTGAAGTAGTAAGAAATATTGTTAAAAAATCGTTAGAACTTGAGATTAAATATTTAACTTTTTTTAGTTTTTCTACAGAGAATTGGAATAGAAGCAGAGACGAAATATTAAATTTACAAACTTTGTTAAATCTTTATTTAGATTCTGAGGAAGAAAGATTTATCCAAAAAAAAATAAAATTTTCATTTATAGGAGATATTGAAAAATTTGATAAAAAAATAAAAAAAAAATTAAATAACCTCAAATTGATTACAAAATCATTTAAGAAACTAAATTTTACGTTGGCTTTGAGTTATGGTTCCAGAAATGAAATTGTAGATGCAATAAATAAAGTTAAAAAAAAAAAAAATTATATTGATGAATCTGACATAACAAAACATTTAATGACTAGTTCAATACCTGACCCTGATTTTGTAATAAGAACATCTGGAGAAATGAGATTATCTAATTTTTTACTCTGGCAAGCTGCGTATGCTGAATTGTACTTTACAAAAACTCTTTGGCCAGAATTTACTTCCCAAAAATATTTATTGGCATTAAAGAATTACATAAATAGGAAAAGAAGGTTTGGGGGTGATTGAAAGTAATCTCAAAATAAGAATTATATCATCAATATTTTTGATTCTAGTCTTTCTATTAATAGTTGGTACAAATAGTATATTTTTTTTTCTATGTACTCAGTTATTATTATTTTTAGCTAGTTGGGAGTCAATAAGATTATTAAATTACAGAGAATTAATCATAAGAGGTAGAGTCAATTTAATTCTTTCTCGTTGCAAAGTATCAGTTTATGATTTTCTAATTATTTTATTTGTAAATCTTTTTTTAATTTCAATTTTTTTTTCTTTGTATCTTTTACAGGGTATTATATCTGTACTTTTCTTTTTACTAATTATTAAATACACAAAAAAAAGTTTTATTAAATTTTTAATACTTACATATATTTCATTTGCATTCTTTTGTGTTGGAAACTTCATTAAAGATAGAAATTTTTATGATTTTTTATTTTTTATTATATGTTTTGCAATGGTTGTGGATATTTCTGCTTTTTTCACTGGTAAATTTTTTGGTGGAAGAAAGTTAGCTGTTTCTTTGAGTCCTAATAAAACATTATCTGGATGTATTGGTGCAATTGTATTTCCAACACTATTATGTTTAATAATTTTTGGTAAATCTGATAATTTTGTTTCTATAATCTTTTTTTCAATTATTCTTTCAATAGTAACTCAAACTGGTGATCTTATAGAATCTTCATTCAAAAGGTATTGTTATGTGAAGGATTCAAGTAATATTATTCCAGGACATGGTGGAATTTTAGATAGAATAGATAGTATTGTTTTATTGATCATATTTTTATCAATAATGAAGTTATTTGAATATAATTTCTTTTTTATAGTATAATTATCTTATGAAAAAAAGAATAACTATTTTTGGTTCAACAGGTTCGATTGGAGAATCTACGCTTGACATCATTAATAGTCACCCTGACAAATATGAGGTTATTGGTCTGTCGGTTAACAGTAATTACGAAAAATTATTATTACAGGTAAAAAGGTTTAAACCGAAGATTGTATCAATAAGAAATCCTGATTCCTTTAAAAAATTTAAAGACTTAAATACAGATAAAAACCTAAAAATTATCAATGGAAGTACTTCATATGAAGAAATATTAGATTTTTCAACTGATTTGGTTATGGCTGCTATAAGTGGATCGGCTGGACTAATTCCAGTGATTTCTGCTTTAAAAAAAGGTGTTTCAATTGCTTTAGCTAATAAAGAAAGTCTTGTTTGTTCAGGATCATTAATAACTTCCTTGGCTAAAAGTAAGAATGTAGACATTCTTCCAGTTGACTCAGAGCATAATGCTATTTATCAAGTTTTAGATGTTAAGAATAAATCAAAAATATCAAGATTAATACTGACTGCCTCTGGTGGTCCATTTCTTAACAAAAAAATAGATGATTTAAAAAATATTTCACCTGACGAAGCAATTAAACATCCTAATTGGTCTATGGGAAAAAAAATATCTATAGACTCAGCAACTATGATGAATAAAGGTCTTGAGTTAATTGAAGCTTGTTATTTATTTGGAATTTCTGAAAAAAAAATTGAAGTAGTTATTCATCCTGAATCAATTATTCATTCTTGCGTTGAATATATGGATGGATCAATGTTATCACAAATGGGTACACCAGATATGAGAACACCAATTTCATTTACCTTAGCTTATCCTGAAAGAATAAAAACGAATGTTAAAAGACTAAACTTACATGAAATTCAAAAATTAACCTTTTTTAAACCTGATTTTAAAAAATACCCATGTTTAGAATTGGCTTATCATGCACTTGAACTTGGAAAAAGTGCGCCGACTATTTTAAACGCTGCCAACGAAATTGCAGTGGATAAATTCTTAAAAGAGCAAATCCAATTTCTTTCAATTTCAAAAATAGTAGAAAAAACTTTAAATAAGTCTTCAATTTCATTTATCAATAGTATAAAAGATGTAATTGAGGTTGATAATGAATCTAGAAAAATTGCTTTAAATATTATTAAAGAAGGATCCTATTAATATTTTGATAACATGATTGAAATTCTGCTAAATAATATCCTACCATTCGTTATAATTCTCACTGTCTTAGTATTTGTTCATGAACTCGGTCACTATCTAGCTGCATTAAAAAATGGTGTTGAAGTAGAGGTTTTTTCTATCGGTTTTGGTAAAGAGATTTTTGGATTTACTGATAGAGCCGGAACTAGATGGAAATTTTCACTTATTCCATTAGGTGGATATGTAAAAATGCATGGAGATTTAGATGAGGCAAGTACAAAAAAAGATCAAAAAAAAAATATTGTAAAAGAAAAATCATTTCATGAAAAATCAATTTTACAAAGATCCTTCATCCTTTTCGCGGGTCCATTTGCTAACTTTTTGTTTTCTTACATTCTTCTAATTTTTATAAATATTTTCTTTGGAGTTTCAATTGATAAACCAATAATAAGTCAGGTCGAACCTAACCAGCCAGCTTTTGAATCAGGCCTGGCACCAAATGATATAATTTTGGAAGTGGATGGAAATAAAGTGGAAAAATTTTCTGAATTAAAAAAATTTATTGAAATTAAAAATAATGATTCTGTTAATATTGTCTTTAGTAGGAATGGAAAGATAAAAGATGTAAATGTTAAAGTCGTTGAAAAAAAAATCGGCATTAGAGGAACTATTGAAAATAAAAAATTAAATATTTTTACTTCATGTAAAGAATCAATGTTTCAACTTATATATTTTGCAAAAGCAACACTAATTGGGGTTTATGAAATAATCACTGGAAGTAGGGGGACTGATGAATTAGGTGGTCCAATTAGAATTGCTGAATTATCAGCTGACTTTTGGCAACAAGGTCTTCATAGCACGTTATGGTTTATGATGATCATTTCTCTAAATTTAGGTCTTATAAATTTATTTCCTATTCCAATGCTAGATGGTGGTCATTTGTTGCTAAACTTTGTCGAATTTATTAACAGAGGCCCACTTAATACTAAATATCTTGAAATAGCTCATACTTTTGGCTTTATTATTTTAATTTCACTAATGATATTTGCTACTTATAACGATATTGCTAGATTTTTTGAGTAATAATTGTGGGTGTAAGACTTATATATTTTTTTTATTTTTTGATATTATCATTTTCTTTTTTATATAATTTGAATGCTCAAGAAAATTTACCTGCAAGTCCATCTTCGAGTTATAAAAATCCATATTACAATAATGGTGAAGTTCTTGAAAATGAAAAACAATTAGTTTTACCTAAAAGTACGCAAATAATAGTTAGTGGGAATAATCGTTTAGACTCGTCTGTTGTGATTAGAGATTCTTTACTAGATGTAAATAAAACAGATCCCAAAGATTTGAGTATAGCAATTAAAAACTTATATAAGAGTGGATATTTTGAGAATGTTAATATTTTTAAAAAAGATAACATTATTTTCATAAACGTAAAAGAAAACCCTATTATTGATCTTATTTCAATTGAAGGAAACAATGAGATTTCTGATGAAATCATTTTAGCTGAACTTGAATCAAAAAGCCGAAGCGTATATTCAACTGATGTAATTAAAAACGATGTAAAAAAAATACAAACTATCTACAAGAGATCTGGATATTTTTCAACATTTGTAGAACCTAAATATATTAGGCTAGATCAAAACAGAGTAAATCTTATATTTGAGGTTTTTGAGGGAAATGAAGCAACTATTAAGAAAATTAATTTTTTAAATAATGAGGTTTTTTCAGACTCAACTCTTCGAGATGTTATATCTTCAACTGAATTTAGATGGTATGAATTTTGGGGTTCAAATGACATTTTTGATAGAGATAGAGTAAATTATGATAAAGATCTATTAAAAGAGTATTATTATAAAAATGGTTATATTGATTTTAGGGTGGTTTCAGCTAATTCTAGTCTCATAAAAAATAAGAGAGATTTTATTGTAAATTTTAATCTTTTTGAAGGAAAAAGATATAAGATCAGAAGTATTGTCATAAAATCCTCTATTAAAAAATTGTCTGAGAAAAAATTAATTAAGTTCTTAGAAATTGAACCTGGTGATTGGTATGATACTGACGATATTGATCGTTCAATTAAAAATATAAACGAAGAAACCTCAAAATTAGGATATGCTTTTATCGAGGTAATACCAAGAATTAAAAAATCAAAAAATGAAAATGAACTTGAAATTATATTTGATATTGATCAAGGCTCAAGGATTTTTGTTGATAGGATAAATATTATTGGAAATGTTAAAACTGAGGATAAGGTGATCAGAAGAGAGATGGAGTTAGTTGAAGGTGATCCATTTAATTCTTTAAAATTAAGGCAAAGTGAGAAAAATATTAAATCATCTGGTTTGTTTGAAAATGTTGATGTCAAAGTAGATGAATTAGTTGGTACCAATAAAGCAAAAGTAGATGTTGAAGTAACTGAAAGATCTACAGGTGAGTTTTCTGTTGGAGCTGGCTTTTCCTCACTTGATGGAGCGTTAGGAAATATTGGCATAAAAGAATCTAATGTTTTTGGTCAAGCAAAAGAATTATCTTTAGCTTTAGGTCTATCTACAAGGAGATCATCAATTGATTTGAGTTACACTGATCCTTATTTTCTTGATTCGGATATAGCCGCAGGTATAGATATATTTAATGTAAGAAGAAATAACAAAACATATAGTGGTTATAAACATAATATAATTGGTTTTAAATTAAGAGGAGGTTATGAGGTTTTTGATGATTTAAGACATATTTCTAGTTACACATTAAAAAGAGATAAAATTCATGATATCGACAATCAAACGTCAATTTTTATCAGAGAACAAGAAGGCAAAAGAACAAACTCAATTATTGGACAGGCCTTTGTTTATGACAGATTAAATGACAGGTTAAACCCTACTGATGGTATAAGGGTGAGGCTTGATCTAGACTATTATGGATTAATTGGAGATTCAGAACATTTTTCTAGTGAATTTAAAATTGCAAACTTTTATAGGTTATCTGATTCTGGTGGGTTTTATTTAGGAACTTTTTTAGAAGCAGGATATATTGCTTCTATTAGTGAAGTAAAAATAAATGATAGATTTTATCTCAATGGAGATAGACTTAGGGGATTTAAAAATTTAGGAATAGGGCCTAGAGACACATCAACTAACGACGCTTTAGGTGGAGAAATTTACTATGTCGCCAGAAATGAATTAAATTTTCCGCTAGGACTTCCAGATGATTTAGGAGTGACGGGTTTAGTTTTTTTAGATGTAGGAACTATATATAATACCAGCTCTACAGGCGCTGCAATAAAGGATGAAACCTCTTTGAGAGCATCAGCTGGAGTAGGTGTTACTTGGATTTCTCCATTTGGACCAGTTAAATTTTTTCTATCTAAGCCCTTCCTTAAGGAAAATTATGATAAAAAGGAGATTTTTCGTTTTAGTTTTGGTACAACTTATTAGATATTTTAAAGGAGTAATATGAGACATTTATTTATAATTTTAAGTTTTTTCTTGTTCTTTGGATTATTGCAAGCGCAAGAAACCAAACAAAAAGACAATCAAATAAACCCTAATGTTAATTCAAAAATTGGTGTTGTAGATATGAAAAAAATATTAGCACAATCTAAGGCTTATCAGAGTTTAGTTGATCAATTTGAAGATGTAAGAAGGAAGCATAGAAATAATTTTACCAAACAGGAAGACGTTATTAGAGATGAAGAAAGCGGTTTGTTAAAACAAAAAAATGTCTTGTCCAAGGAGGCCTATGCAGAAAAGGTAAAAATGCTTGGAAAAAAAATCAATGAACTTAAATCTAAACAAGCAAATGAGGCTAAAAAGTTTGAAATAGCTTTCGAAAAATCAACAAACAAAATACAAGGTGCTTTGGTTGATGTTTTGTCAATTATTGCTAATAAAAGAAGTTTAAACCTTGTGTTAGCGAAAAGCCAAGTGATTCTTGTAGGTAAAGACATAGATTTAACAGATGATGCAATTACAGAGCTAAATAAAGTACTTCCAAAAATATCCCTAGACAAATAACTTTGGAATTTTAAGTTGATTGATAGTTCTTTTTATAAAAATAAAGGTCCTTTTTCACTAAAGGAAATTTGCACATCAATTAAATGTGACCTTGTTGGATCTTATGATAAAATAATTGAAGATCTCTCACCAATTGAAGAAGCTTCAGAAAAAACTGTTTGTTTTTTAAGTGATAATAAATATAGAGAATATTTGAAAAATATAGATATTGGAGCATTAATTGTAAAAAAAAATCATGTTAATGAAATCAAGGGTAATTTAATTATTTCTAAAAATCCTCATTATGATATGGCGATGGTTGCCTCACTATTTTATCCGGATTCAGAGTATCCAAGTTTCACTTTTTCTTCTCTAGATAAAAATGAAGAATTAGATAAATCCATAAAATTATCTTTTAATTCTTTTATTCATAAAGATGCAAGAATTGGGAAAAATTGTGAAATAGGCAATAATTCAATTATTGGTCCAGGAGTTGTATTAGGTAATAATTGTTTGGTGGGTGATAATGTTTCAATTTATTTCTCTTTGATTGGTAACAATGTAAAAATATATCAAGGCGTTAAACTAGGTAGCGAGGGTTTTGGGTTTGTTATGAATGAAGACAGATTTAAAAAGATTCCTCAGCTTGGTAGGGTAATAATTGAAAATAATGTAGAGATAGGTGCGAACACAACAGTTGATAGAGGTTCTATTGGTGATACTCAAATTGGTGAGTTTAGCATGATTGATAATATGGTTCATCTTGGTCATAACGTAAGAATTGGTAAAAAATGTATAATTGCTGCAATGACTGGTATTTCAGGTAGTACTTCTATTGGTGATAATGTTATGCTAGGAGGTCAAGTAGGTATTAGTGGTCATATTAAAATTGGAAATAACGTAAAAGTTGCAGCTAAAACAGGTATAATGAAAGATGTTCCTGATGGCAGTATAATCGCTGGTTATCCCTCCGAAAAAATAATGGATTGGCACAGAAATACAATTATTATGAAAAATTTGAGGAAAAATGACAAAAAGCAATGAATTATCCATTGAGGATATTAAAAAATTAATTCCACATCGTTATCCTTTTTTATTAATAGATAAACTAATTGATATTGTGCCGCAAAAAAGTGCTGTCGGCGTTAAAAACGTAACTTTTAATGAGAATTTCTTTCAAGGTCATTTCGAGTCAATGTCAGTAATGCCTGGTGCTTTAATAATAGAATCAATGGCTCAATCTGCTGGGACGTTAGTCATGTATAGTTTAAAGAAAAATCAAAAAAATATTTCAGTTTATCTTCTTACAGTTGACAAGGCAAAATTCCGAAAACCGGTTTGTCCTGGTGACACACTATTTCATAAAGTAGAAAAAAAACAAAACGTTAAGAATATTTGGAAATTCAAGTGTACTTCGTTTGTAAATCAGCAATTAGTTGCTGAAGCTGAAGTTTCTGCGATTATAAACTCAAGTAAGTAATTTGTAATAATTTGAAATTATTTATTATTTGTTCTAAATCTAATATTAATTTATAAAAAATTATGAATTCTCATTCAATTATTCATAAAAATGCAAAGATTGGAAAAAATGTTGAAATTGGTCCATTTTGTACAATTGGTAAAAATGTAGAAATAAAGGAAAATTGTAAAATTCATAGTAACGTTGTTATTGATGGAAATACTATAATTGAGAAAAATACAGAGATTTTTCCTTTTGCAACTATTGGTACAATACCTCAGGATTTAAAGTATATGGGAGAAAAGACAAAAATTTACATTGGAGAAAATTGTAAAATTAGAGAATATGTTACTGTAAATCTTGGTACGAAGGGTGGAGGGAGTTTAACTAAAATTGGTAATAATTGTTTGCTTATGATTGGAACTCATATAGCGCATGATTGTAACATTATGGAAAATGTTATTTTTGCTAATCATTCAACATTGGCTGGTCATGTTGTAGTTGAAAAAAATGTTGTTGTTGGTGCATTAAGTGCAATTCATCAGTTTAGTAGAATAGGTGAAGGTGCAATGATAGGAGGTATGTCCGGCGTTACAGCTGATGTTGTTCCATTTACTACAGTTATGGGAAACAGAGCAAAGCTAGCTGGTTTAAATTTAGTTGGCTTGAAAAGAAATAATACGAGCAAACAAGAGATAAATGAATTAAGAAGAGTTTTTAAATATATATTTTACAGTGAAGATAAAACTTTAGAATTAAGAAGGAAAAAAATTAAAAATGAAAATCTTAAATCTTACACGGTTAATAAATTATTGAATTTTCTTGATGGAGATACAAAAAGGTCAATATGTGGACCATAAAATAAACTATGCAAAAAATAATTTTATTAACAGGAGGAGGCGATCTACCAACAGAGGTTATAAAGACGTTAAAAAAAAAAAAAATTACGTTTTATTCTATAGCTTTTAAAAATAATCCTATATCTAAAGAAATACTTAAATATGAAAATAACATAATAAATTTTGGAAATGTGGTAACTGAACTTAAGAAGTTAAAGCTTTTGGGTTTTCATTATGTTCTAATGATTGGGAACCTTCAAAGACCAAATTTAAGAGAAATTAAGCCAGATATTAACGCAATTAGCTTAATACCCCAACTAACAAGAATCTTACTGAGGGGTGGAGATAATAATTTGTTAAATTTTGTTAGTAATCAACTAAAAAAATTTGGTTTCAAATTATTAGATTTAAAGAAATTAATTCCTGAGCTTTTTCTTGGCAAAGGAAATCAAACGAAGATTAAATTTTTTGATAAAAAAAAACAAGATATTAAAAAAGGAAAGCTAATCTTAAATTCTTTATCAAAGTTTGATGTAGGACAGTCAATTATTCTTCAAAATGGAACTGTTATTGGAATTGAAGCTGCTCAAGGCACAGACGAGCTTATAAAAACTCAGGTTTTTTATTAACTAAAGGTCAAGAAGGTACTTTGATTAAAATTGCAAAATTAAAACAAAATCTTAGAGTGGATTTACCAACAATAGGTCTTGAAACTTTAAAAAATTGTAAAAAAAATAATGTAAATGGCATCGCTTATTCAGCTAACAAGACTATATTTATCAAAAAGCAAAAAATAATTGATTATTGTAATAAACATAAGATTTTTTTATTTGGTATTTAGAAAATGAAAATAGTAATTTTAGCAACAGAGGCTTCTGGGGATTTTCTTGCTTCTGAGTTAATTAAATCATTAAAAAAAAAAAATAGAAATATCAGAGTATCTGGTGTAGGTGGAGAATTGATGCAAGCAGGGGGGATCAAATCATGGGTTTCAATTTCAGAATTCAATGCAATAGGTATATTTGAAGTTATAATAAGAATATTTAAATTTATAAAATTAATTAATGTAATTGAAAAAAAAATTAGAAAAATTAATCCTAAAATTATTATCACTGTTGATTCTCCTAGTTTTAGCTATAGGCTTGTGAAAAAACTACAGGATTTAAGAAGGAATACTAAAATTATTCATTATGTTGCTCCAACAGTTTGGGCGTGGAAATCTTATAGATCAAAAATTTTTGCAAAATTATATGATCAAATTTTTACACTATTTAAATTCGAACCACCTTACTTTATAAAATACGGTTTAGATGCACAATTTGTTGGTCATCAAATTTTTTTTAAAAAAAATATAAAGTTTAAAAAAAATAGTAAGTTTAAAAAAAAGAAAATAATAACTTTCTTGCCAGGCTCAAGAAATATTGAAATCAAGAATAACATGAAAAAAATAACTTCTGTTATCTTGGAGTGCGAAGAAAAAATGAAAGAATTTGATATTTATATCTTAACGTTTCACCATAGTGTTTCAACCATAAGAAGTTTTGTAAAATCCAAAAAAATAAAATTAATAACCGACTATAATAAAAAACAATCTCTCATGAATGAGTCACATTTAGCAGTTGCTGCTTCTGGTTCTGTGACTTTGGAGCTAATCAAATACAAAACACCTATGGTAGTTTTCTATGATACTCATTGGTTAACTAAAATGGTTATTAAAAATTTCGTTAAAGTTAAATTTGCTTCTATCATAAATATTTTTTATAACAAAGAAATAATTCCAGAATTACTTTTTGAAAAATTAAAATCTGACAGACTTTTTAATACTATTGAAATGTTAACTATTGATTCAAAAAAAAGAAAGAATCAACTCGAGTATTTTTCTGATTTTTCTAAAAAAATGTTAGTAAAAGGTTTAAATCCATCAGATTTAATAGTTAAAAAACTTAAAATTTAGTTATTGATTGTAGTCTAGAAATAACTCATGTTTACTTTTTCGGTCATTGATTTTGACAAACTTTCTTGTTTTTTTTCCATTATATAGTTGTCGTGGTCTACTAATTCTATTATCACTTTCAGTCATCTCTTTCCATTGAGAAATCCAACCAACTGTTCTGGCTACTGCAAAGATGACTGTAAACATCGATTCAGGTAATCCAAGTGCTTTTAAAATAATTCCAGAGTAGAAATCGACGTTAGGGTACAGTTGTTTTTTTATAAAATAGTCATCGTTAAGAGCAATTTCCTCAAGTTTTGTTGCAAGCTTGAATAATGGGACATTAAAATTATCTACTTCTTTAAGAAGATTGTGGCAATATTTCCTTAAAACATTTGCTCTGGGATCATGGCTTTTATAAACTCTATGTCCAAAACCCATCAACCTGAATGGATCGCTAGGATCTTTAGCTTTTTTTAGAAATTTATTTATATGTTGCTCATGCTCAATGATATTTAACATTCTTATAACTGATTCATTAGCTCCACCATGGGCTGGTCCCCAAAGAGAAGCAACACCAGCTGCTACACATGCAAATGGGTTTGCACCAGACGAGCCTGCAATCTTAACCGTCGATGTTGATGCATTTTGCTCATGATCAGCATGGAGAATTAACAATTTATCAAGAGCATCTATACTCGCTTTGCTAGGTTTATACTCACCACAAGGTGTTGAAAATAGCATATGAAGAAAATTCTCGCTGTAAGATAAATTATTTTTGGGATAAATAAAAGGTTGTCCTAATGAATATTTATAGGCCATTGCAGCCATAGTAGGAATCTTGGCTAATAAACGACTTACTGCAACCCATTTTCCTTTTTCGGATGAGAAATCATATGTCTTTTCAGGATAAAATGATGACAGGGCTCCAACAATTCCAACCATTACTGCCATTGGGTGCGAATCTCTTCTAAAACCACTGTAAAATCGCTGAATTTGCTCGTGTAACATTGTATGATGAGTAAGTATATTAATAAATTTTTCTTTATTTTTATTATCTGGCAGATCACCATTTAGAAGTAAATAACAAACTTCATAATAATCTGATTTTTCTGCAAGCTCCTCTATTTCGTAACCTCTATGAAGTAAAACTCCTTTTTCTCCATCAATAAAGGTTATTTCTGAAGAGCAACTAGCAGTTGATTTAAATCCAGGGTCATAAACAAACATTCCCGTTTTTTCGTAAAAACTAGTAAGGTCAGCAACATCAGGTCCACAAGATCCTTTTTTAATATCAAATTCATACAGATTACCATTTCTATTATCTGTTATTGTAAGTGTTTTCTTTGACATATTTCTTCTTTAATTATCCTTAATTCTTTGAATTGTCTCTTCTTTTCCCAATATCTTTATAATTTTATACAATGAGGGACCTGATACACTTCCTGTTAAAGAAAGACGGATTGGCTGAGCTAATGATTTAAAAGGTATTTGGTGGTTTTCCACGACATTTTTAATAACTCCTTCAATATTAACCTCATTCCATATAACTATACCAGAAAACTCTGTTAAAAGTTGTTTTTTATATTTTTTGAACTCATCAAATATATGCTTTTGATCATCAGAAGTTTCTAGTTTTTTTTTTATTAAAATTAATATATTATTTTTTATCTCATCAAGACACAGAGCTCTTTCTTTAAATAATTCGATTAATTCAATTTTATTTTCTTTGCTAAAAAAACTAAAACGTTTTTCTTTCATTACATCACTCATAAGTAATGATAATTCTGAGTTGCTTTTATTTTTTATGTAATAATTATTAAGAAAATTTAATTTTTTTTGATCAAATTTGGCTGGTGATTTTCCTAATTTATCGATTGAAAACAATCTTTTTGCTTCTTCCATAGAAAAAATTTCCTGATCACCATATGACCAACCTAATCTAATTAAATAATTTATTATTGCTTCAGGAAGATATCCTTTATTTTTATATTCAAGAATAGATGTCGATTTGTCTCTTTTTGACATTTTCTGATTATTTTCATTGTGAATTAGTGACATATGAGAAAAGTCTGGATTATAGTTTATAAAGTCAAAAATAAGTTTCTGTCTAAAAGAGTTTGTTAGGTGATCGTCACCTCTTATTATATTTGTAATTTTCATTTTGTAATCATCAATTGCTGACGAAAGTAAAAATGTTGGTGTGCCATTATCTCTAACTATAATATAATCATCAATTTCGTTGTAATTTACTGATACATCACCCTGTATTTTGTCCTTAATAGTAAGTTTTTCATTCTTATTTAGTGGAGCCTTAATTCTAATACAATATGGTCTATTTTTTGGAGTGTCATTTCTTTTTTCCCTCCATTCACTTATAAATTTACCTTTATTTAAATGTTGTTTATTTAAATACTCCCTGTCATGATAACATTTATAAGCCAATCCTTTAGAAAGAAGAGCATTTGCTGCCTCTAAGTGGTTTTTATAGTTTTTACTTTGATAAATTATTTCTCCGTCTAATTTAATACCAAGCCAGGTTAAACTTTCTAATATTGAATTTTGAGATTCAATAGAATTTCTATTTTTATCGGTGTCCTCAATCCTCAACCTGAACTTGCCGGAGTTATTTTTTGCATGGAGATAATTAAATAATGCTGTTCTAGCTCCTCCTATATGAAGAGGACCTGTGGGCGAAGGCGCAAATCTGGTTATGGTCGTCATTTAGTATTAGTTTACTTAAATTTTCTTATTAGACCTACAAGTATTCCCTGTATCTTCACTCTTCCTTCACCAAAAATTCTAGTTTTATAGTTTTTATTAGCAGGTTCAAGTGCTATTGAATTTTTAAAGGATCTAAATTTCTTAAGAGTTACTTCATTATTATCAATTAAAGCAACAATTATGTCACCTGTTAAGGCTTGACTATCCTTTTTAATAACGACAATATCACCATCAAATATACCTTCATCTATCATAGAATCACCATTAACTTCTAATGTAAAATGTTCATCATTATTGTTAATTAAATAATTTGGAACTGAAATTTGTTCAAAACTTCCCGTTATCGCTTCTATTGGGTTTCCAGCTGCAATTCTTCCAAGAAAAGGAATCTCTGTTTCTAAATTATTAATATTTGGTGGATTTGAGTTATTTAGTATTAAAGCTCGAGCTTTATATGGTACTCTACTAATGAAACCTTTATCCTCTAAACTAAGTAAAAGTTTGTGTATACCAGATTTTGATTTTATATTCAATTTAGTCTTCATCTCCTCAAATGTCGGAAAAAGATTTTTCTTTTCATAATAAAATTTTATGAAATCTAAAAGCTTTTTTTGTTTGATAGTAAGCATGTCAATGTTCTACATAAGTTCTACCTTTATGTCAAGTTTTAAATTTGATAAAAATTATTAAAAAGTATTATTTTTTTTTTTTCATTTGGATGGATTTCCTTGTCATATGGTTTTCTGATTAAAATTCCATTGGCTTTTTTAAGTAAATGAAGCATTGAGCTATCTTGATTATCAAAAACTTTAAAAAATTTTTCATCTACAGTCACCCTATTGAATAAAGTAAGGTTTTTATTTTTTTCTATAAATTTTTTTGATACGAATTCCTTTGATGTAAATCTTGAATGTTTTGTTCCATAAAATGAATTAATAAAGATTGGAAAAAAATTTATCATTGACATATAACAAGATATTGGATTCCCAGGAAGACCAAGAAAGTATTTATTTTTAGAGAATTTTCCAAATGTTGTGGGTTTTCCAGGTTTAATTGCTACTCTATCAAAATATATTTTTAGTCCTTTTTCTTTTAGTGAATTTTTAACAATATCATACTTACCTCTTGATATACCACCAGATGTAATAAGAATATTAAAATTCTTTTCTGAATTAAATTTTTGAATAAAATCTTCTTTAGTATCTCTTGAAAAGATTATTTTAACAACTTCTCCTCCAAATATTTCTACGAGGTTTTTAATAAAAATATTATTTGTTGATGTAACTAACGCACTTTTACCATTATGATTTAAAATTTCATCACCAGTACAAATAACAAAAATTTTTGGTTTTCTTTTAACACTTAATTTTTTAAGCTTCATCGATTTACCCAAGCCGATAGCTCTTAGAGTAATTAATTCCTTTTTATGTAGATAAATATTTTTTTTTTTTAGATCTGACCCTTTTTTTCTTATAAGGTCAGTTTTTGGATAAGTTTTAATATAAATGTATCCATTTTTAATTTCAAAATTCTCTTTGGGAATTATTTTCTTATTTTCACCTTTTACTGGAGCTCCTGTATAAATTAACTGACATTCACCTTTTTTTATTTCACTTGCTAATTTATCTCCTGCTTTTGATTCACCAGAAATTTTAAGAATTTTTTTTTTCTCATTAAATAATATTGCTGCACCATCCATTGAAGAAAGATTTATTCTAGGTAGATTTATATTAGATAAATAATTTTTACTTAGTATTCTTCCAATACAATTTTCTGTATTTATTAATTCATTCTTTTTTGACTCAATGACTGTTTTAGTTATAACTTCACAGGCTCTATTAAACGTTATCATCAATATAATCTCCTGATTTCCCACCACTCTTGGATAATAATCTTAAATCTTCGATAATAATTTTTTTGTCAAAACTTTTACACATGTCATATATTGTAAGAGAAGCAATAGAACAAGCTGTAAGTGCCTCCATCTCAACTCCAGTTTTTGAACTACTTTTAACAGAAACTAAAACTTCAACGATAAATTTTTTTTTAATTATTCTAAAATTTATTTCAATTAAGTTAAGATTTATATTGTGGCAAAGAGGAATTAGATCGTATGTTTTTTTAGCAGCCATAGTCCCAGCCAGTCTTGCTGTATTAAAAATCTCGCCTTTAGGAGAATTATCTAATGTAATTTTTTCAAAGGTTGTTTTTGTGAATTTAACTAAAGCACGGGCACTTGCGACTCTTTCGGTTTTTTTTTTCTTTGTAACATCAACCATGTTAATTTTCTTCTTATCTTTAATATGTGTAAAATTCATTTTCGAATTAACCTACTAGTTCTTAGTTTTAAATTGCTGGATGACATTAAAGACTCACCTACCAGAAATGCATTGGCTCCATGTTTATATAAATCTCTTAGTTCAGAGTTCTTGCTAAGACCACTTTCACATATCTTTAAAATTCCATCTGGTATCTCTTTAGATAGTTTCTTGAATGTATTTATATCAATTCTAAGAGTTTTTAAATTTCTATTATTAATACCAATACAATTTGGTTTAAGTTTTATGGCTCTTCTAAGTTCATCAATATCATGAACTTCCACAATTACGTCTAAATTAATTTCATTTGCTAAATTAAGAAATTTTTTTGCTTCTTCATCATTAAGAATGGCTAAAATTAAAAGAATACAATCTGCTCCATGATAGTAACTTTCATAAATTTGCCATTCGTCAATTATAAAGTCCTTTCTCAATATAGGTATTTTTACAATTTCTTTAACTTTGTTAATAAAAGAGATGTCACCAGAAAAAAAATTCTTTTCTGTTAAGATTGACAAGCATGATGCTCCAGCTTTTTCGTAATCCGTAGCAATTTTGCTTAGTTCAAATTTTTTACAAATCTCACCTTTACTTGGAGAGGCTCTTTTTATTTCAGCTATAAGATTAAATTTATCTTTTTTAAATTTAATCAAACTTTCTATAAAACCTCTTCTTTTTTTTATAGCTATCTTATCCTTATAATCAATTAAATTTTTCAATTTTACAATTTCAAGTTTTTTTTCTTTGCAAATTTTTTCTAGTATATTCATTTTATTTACTTATGAGTGACATTAGTTTTTTATAAACTAATCCATTATCAATATTTTTTTCAATTAATTTTATACCATCTCTCAGATTATCTACTTTTTCGCTTATAAGAAGACCAACAGCTGTATTTAATACTAGATTATCCCTTATTGGGCCGGTTTCTCCCTCAAAAACTCTTTTTAAAAGAAAAGCATTCTCATCAGCTGTTCCACCCTTTAATTCAATTTCTTTTCTCGTTTTAAGCCCAAATTCTTTGGGATCTAGAATTTTTTTTTTACTTACTTTTCCATTTTTAATTTCTATATACAAATTTTTAGATGTGGTAGTTAATTCATCATATCCATTCAGATTATAAACAACCCATGCTTTTTTTAATTTTAATTTTGCCAAACATTTTGCATGTGTTTCTAAATTATTTTCGCTGCTTACTCCTAACATCTGATATTTTAATTTCGCAGGATTTAACAAAGGTCCAAGAAGATTAAAAATGGTTCTAAATTGAAGTGATTTCCTAAGTTCTGCAAAATTTTTTAAAATTGAATGATATTTTGGAGCAAAAAGGAAGCAGATATTATTTTTATCGAAGAATTTTTTTGTTTGACTTTTATTAATGTCAAATTTTATTCCCAGTGATTCAATAATATCAAAACTCCCAGATTTTGACGTTACAGATCTATTCCCGTGTTTAGCTATTTTTACATTACATGCAGATAATGCAAATGCGGTAGCAGTAGAAAAATTAAAGCTATTTTTATTATCACCTCCTGTTCCACATGTATCCATCAAATCACCACGAAGTGAAATTTTATCCATTTTATTTCTGAGAATTTTAACAAACGAAAAAATTTCATTGAATGTTTCTCCTCTCATAAAAAAAAAACTCAATAAACTAGTTACTTCATAAGAGTTTAGATTTCCATTAATTACTTTCTTTGCAATATCGTAGGATTCATTTTCTGTAAGTTTTTTATTCGAAATAATTTTTTCAAAAATATCCTTGGAAATACTCATTCTTTTACTTTAACTAATAATAACTAATTTTGAAACTCTCTGATTTTCAGAAAGTTTTTTAAAAGTTTGTGTCCGTCCTCAGTTGCAATACTTTCTGGATGAAATTGAACACCAAAAAATGGCAAAGTTTTATGTTCAATTGCCATTATTATATTTTCATCTGTCTTGGCAGTTATTTTAAGTTGATTATTAATCTTTTTATTATCAACGATTAATGAATGATATCTAGTTGCGTTAAATGGATTCTGCATTCCATCAAATAACTTAGATTTTTGCCAGTAAATCTTACTTACTTTTCCATGAATTGGTTTGCCGCTTTGAATTACCGAAGAGTTAAAACATTCGGCAATAACTTGATGTCCAAGGCAAACCCCAAGCGTAGGAATGGTTTTTTTTATTTTGGAATTAGTTTTCACTAGATCCATACAAATTCCAGAATTTGAAGGAACGCTTGGTCCTGGAGAAATAACAATAAATTCGGGCTTTAACTTTATAACCTTTTCAGTGGTTATTTCATCATTTCTAAATACCTTAACTTTTTCTCCAATTTCTTCAAAATAGTGAACAAGATTGTAAGTAAAACTATCATAGTTATCGATTAAAACTAACATTTTTTAAACTTTCTTGCTTCTTCGCAAGCAGTTAGAAGTGCCAAAGCTTTATTTTCCGTTTCTTTAAACTCATTAGCTGGTTTGCTATCAGCAACTATACCAGCACCAGATTGTATGTAAATATAGTTATCTTTTATAAGTGCAGTTCTTAGAGCTATACATGTATCAATATTACCATTAGCAGAGATGTAACCGACAGACCCTGCATACACGTTCCTTCTATTTTTTTCAAGTTCTTCAATAATTTGAATAGCCCTTATTTTTGGTGCACCAGTTACAGTCCCTGCAGGAAAACCACTGAATAGAACGTCTGTTTGTTTTTTACTTTTATCAATGTCTCCCTCAATATTTGAAACGATATGCATCACATGAGAAAAGTATTCTATATACATCTTGTCAGTAACTTTTACAGAACCTGGTTTTGTAACTCTACTGAGATCATTTCTTCCTAAGTCTAAAAGCATGAGGTGCTCTGAAATTTCTTTTGGATCATTTAACAGATCACGTTTGAGATGTTCATCCTCAATTTTTGTTTTTCCTCGTTTTCTTGTTCCAGCAATTGGTCTTATAGTTACTTTTTTATCCTCTAATTTAATCAGGATTTCTGGACTTGACCCAACAATCGAAAAATCTTTGAAATTCATAAAAAAAAGATAAGGGGAGGGGTTAAGATATCTTAATGCTCTGTAAATAGAAAGAGAGTCTGTTTCGATTTTTTTCTTAAAAACTCTAGAAATTACAACCTGAAAAATTTCACCCTCAAATATATATTTTTTTGCTTTATTAACCATTTTTTTAAATTCATTAAAGTTTGTATTTGATTTAACGTTTTTAAAAATATTGATTTTTTTGTTTTGATGTATAGAACTAAAGTTTTCTTTCGGCATTGGTTTGTTAATTAAGCTTATTATTTTGAATATTTCTTTTTTAGCGTTTTCAAAGGACTCTTCAGCTTTTAGAGAGTTTTTACAAATAAGTTTTGTAACTAAGAGTTTATCATTAACATTGTCAAAAACTAAGGTTATTGAGGGTCTTATAAAAATAGAATCAGGTAAATTTAGACTATTTTCTTTTTTTAGTTTTACATTTTCAAAATATTGAATCATTTCGTAACCCATATAGCCAAAAAGTCCAGATGAAATGGACGGTATATCGGGAGATAAAACCAACTTATTACTATTCATTAAATCTTTAAGGCTTTGCAGGGGTTTTTTATTAATTTTTTTTTTTTTATTTGAAAGATTCAGATCCTTTAAGTTGCAAATATTATTTTTGCACTCCCAAATAAGATCTGGTTTTAATCCAATTACTGAATATCTACCTCTTTGTCCTCCTTTTTCAACTGATTCAAATAAAAAAGTGTATTTTTCATTTTTTAATTTAATTAATGCTGAAACTGGGGTGTGAACATCAGCAGCGAATGATAGATAAAGAAGTTGTTTCTTACCCGAAATATAATTGTTTTTAAAAAGTTTTAAGTCGGGTTTACTTATATCCATTTTAATTTAATTGATCAATAACATCGTCATTAATCGTAATTTTATACTTTTTTCTTAATGCTTCTGAAAATTGAGCTAACAAATCAATTGTTAAATCTTCTTTGATTTTCTTTGTAAAATCTTTGATTTCTTTTTTATCGTTTTTCAAGGTCTTGAGTATATCCGCGGTTTGAGCAACTATAATTTCATTTCCACCCCTCTTCTCAACATTAACCTCACCAACTTTAGATTCAAAAATTTTACTTATCAATGGAATTGGTAACTCACTGCTGTCGGGTAATATTCTTGTAAAAGGTTTAACACCCTTGATATTTAAGTCCAATGATTTTGCAATCTGATTAAAATTACCACCATTATTTACTTTTTGTTTAATTTCATCGGCTTTCTTATAGGCTTTTTTTAATTTATTTTCGAAAGTTAGTTTTTCTATGACACTATTCTTGGCCTCTTCGAAATTTAATTGTCTCGGTTCCGTAATCTTGGTTACAATGCTTATTGCTAAACCTTCATCCTTATCTATATCAATTATATTACCTTCTTCATTTAATTTCTGGTTAAATATTGTTCTTAGTATTCTTTCATCATTAAAGTCTTTTACTATCTTACCTTCAATATTTTTTCCATCGGAATCAATGTCTTTAGCAATAATCATTTTCACATCTAGTAGTTTTGATATTTCTTCAAAATTACTTCCTGAAGCTAATAAATCTTCTAATTCATCTTGCAAGTCAAACACGGCCTCTTTACCTTTTTCAAGTAAAATTTCTGTTTTAAATTTATCCTTGATTTCTGAATATTTTATTTCTTTTCTATTCTTTAGATCGATTACTTTTAATATGTGCCATCCAAAACTACTTTGAATTGGATCAGAAACATCGCCTTTATTAAGTTTAAATGTTGCATCAATTATCTCATCTGGTAATTCATTTTTTGTGTTCCAACCTAAGTTGATATCATCTGCATTAAGTCCGGCTTCTTTGTTTGCGATATCTGTAAAATTTTTAAAATTAACCTTCTTTTTTATTGATTTAGCCATGTTTTCTGAATCTACAATTATTTGATGGAGGAACCTTTGTGCTGGCTCTACTAAAAGATCTTTTCTCTCCTCATACAAAAGTTTAATCTCTTCTTCAGTGACTGTTGACTTTTTAGCATATTCTTTGGCATCAAGAAGAAGAGTATTTGCATCCCTATACTCCTTAGACATAAAAATCTCTTTATTTTTCTCGTAGTATTCAAGAATTTCATGATTCTTTAGTTTATCTAATTTTTCATTTTCAACCTTTATAGTAATATAATCTACTGATCTCTCTTCCAAATTGTATTCAGCCAGTCTATCTCTCATAATTTTAGGTATTATTAAACTCGAACTTATTGTTTCAACCATTTGTTCTCTTGCAAGGTCTTGACGAGTTCCCTCTACGTAAGAATCCTCAGTATAACCTGATTCAGAGATTAATTGTCTAAAAACTAACTCACTAAATTGACCGAGATCATCTTTAAATGCATTATCTTTTAAAATCTTGTCTCTTACATTTATATCACTTACTGACAATCCAAGTTCGGACGCTTCGTTATTAAAAAGGGCACGATTAATTAAGGAACTTAATGCCCTATCCACATAACCGAACTCTCTAGATTTTTTTATATCTAGGGATGAACCAAGTAATTTTCTAATTTCTTCAGTTTGCCTTGAATAAAGAGAATAAAATTCACGAGACGAAATATCAATTTTCCCAACAGTTGCAACGCTCGACTGTTTTTGCGTAACACCTACAAGATCTTCAGTGCCCCACATACCGAAGCTAATTATGAGCACAGTAAGTAATGTGCCAAAAATTATTTTGAGTATTGAGTTTTTTGAGCTATTTCTTAAAGTTGTTAACATAATAATCTTTTTTTTTTATTCTATATCATAATTATGGGGCAAGTTAAATTAATAGTTTCAAATTGGAAAATGAACCTAGATAGCAAACAAGCAACTAGATTGATTACTAATCTCAAAAAATTAAAAAAAATACATCCTAATTTTAAAAATATTATTTGTCCACAATTCATGCTTATTCCTTTAGTTTCAAGATTAATAAATCAAAATCAAATAATTTTAGGTTCACAAGATTGTCACTATATTAATGAGGGTGCATATACTGGCGATACTAGCATAAAATTGTTGAAAGAGAACAATTGCAAATACGTTATAATTGGTCATTCTGAGAGAAGACACAACCATAAAGAAACTGACAGTATTGTAAGAAAGAAAGTTGAACATGTCTTATTAAATAAATTAAAACCTATAGTATGTGTTGGGGAATCATTAAAACAAAGAAAATCGAACAAATATAAATATATTTTAAAAAAACAGCTTAATAATTGTATTCCAACAAACCAAAATCATATTGTTATTGCCTACGAGCCAATTTGGTCGATTGGTTCGGGATTGGTACCAACTTTAAATGAAATAAACGAAATTTATAGTTTAACTAAGTTATTTCTAAGAAATAACAAAAAAATTAAAGATTTTTATTTTTTATACGGAGGATCAGTGAATTCAGAAAATTTTAAGAAAATATTGGATAATACAGATGTAGATGGAGCTTTAATAGGTGGGGCAAGTTTAAATTTTAAAGAAATAAAGAAAATTCTTACAAAATCTTGATTTTTTGTTTTAATTTACTATTGTATGAAATATGTTCGCAATTGTATTATCAATCCACATTTTGATCTGTATTTTTCTCGTTTTTTTTGTCCTGCTGCAAAAATCAGAGGGTGGAGGTTTAGGAATAGGTCAATCAAATAGTGGTGGTTTAGGCGATTTTCTGTCTACGAGAAGCACTTCTAATATACTTACCAAAACAACTTCGTTTCTTGCTTTATGTTTTTTTTTAACAAGCTTTTCCCTGGTTATAATAGCTAATAAAAACTATAAGAAAGAATCTATAATTGATTCAAGTGAGGACTCTATTATAGACAGACTGGATTTGATTCCTGAAGAATTTGATGTTGAGAATGATAATAATAAAGGCGTAAGTGTGCCTGTTGAGTGATAAAAAAACAAATACAAAAATTTTAATGAATTATGACTAAATTTATCTTTATTACCGGTGGTGTTGTTTCATCACTGGGTAAAGGTATTGTCTCCTCCTCAATTGCATCTCTTTTAAGCTTAAGTAATTATAAAGTTAGAGTCAGAAAGTTAGACCCTTACTTAAATATAGATCCAGGAACTATGAATCCCTCTCAGCATGGTGAGGTTTTCGTAACAGATGATGGTGCTGAAACTGATATGGATTTAGGACATTATGAAAGATTTACAGGTATTATTTCAAAGAAAAATGATAACATTACAACTGGAAAAATTTATGAAGAGGTATTAAAAAAAGAAAGAAGAGGAGATTATCTTGGTTCAACAGTTCAAGTGATTCCTCATGTTACTAATGAGATAAAAAAATTTATAAAAAAAGATTTAAAAAATGAAGATTTTGTTATTTGTGAAATCGGAGGGACTGTTGGTGATATAGAAAGTTTGCCTTTTCTTGAAGCTATTAGACAATTAAGAAACGAATTGGGGAAAAATCAAACTCTTTTTATTCATTTAACACTTGTACCTTTTTTAACTTCTGCAAATGAATTTAAGACCAAACCTACTCAACATTCAGTTAAGGAACTTCTTGGTCTGGGAATCCAACCAGACTTACTTTTATGTAGAGCTGAAAAAAAATTTGATAAGAAGGAAAAAAGTAAAATCTCACTTTTTTGTAATACCTCTTTAGATTCAGTAATTTTAGTTGAGAACGCCATTACAATTTATGAAATCCCTTTAATGTTGTATAACCAAGGGTTACTTAAACAATTATTAAATCATTTTGAAATTAAAAATAAAAGAACACTTAATTTGAGACCATGGGAAGATTTTTTAAAAAAAATAAGTCAACTTAAATCAAAAGTTAAAGTTGCTATAGTAGGAAAGTATACAAATTTATCTGAATCATATAAATCATTGAACGAAGCCTTATTTCATAGTGGGATATTCAATAATACTAAAGTTGAAATAAAATGGGTGGATTCAAAGAAAATTGAAGATTTAAAAAAATGTGAAAAAGAATTGAATAATTGTAATGGTATCTTAGTTCCTGGTGGTTTTGGAAAGGATGGTACACTTGGTAAAATCAATGCTATAAAAATTTCAAAAAAAAATTCTATTCCATATTTGGGAATATGTTTTGGTATGCAATTAGCTATTTTAGAATCAATTAGTAATTTGAAAGGATATGAGAAAGCTTCATCAACTGAATTTGGTAAGACTTCTCTACCGGTAATTTCAATGATACATGAATGGAAGAAAAATAAAAAAATTTTTATTCATGATAAAAATAATCTTGGTGGAAGCATGAGACTTGGTTCCTACACTGCAATTCTAAAAAAAAAATCTAAAGCTCATAGCATTTATAAAAAAAACAAAATCAGTGAAAGACATAGACATCGTTATGAGGTAAATTACAACTATAAAAAACAAATTGAAAAAAGTGGAGTCGTCTTGTCGGGAATGTCACCAGATGGAAATCTAGTTGAAATAATTGAAAGAAATGATCATCCATGGTTCTTGGGAGTGCAATTTCACCCGGAATTAAAATCAACACCTTTTAATCCTCATCCAATTTTCAATTCTTTTATAAATGCTTTATTGGAAAATAGTTTTAAATGAAACGAGTAAAAGTTTTTAAAGATTTCTTTTTATCTAATAATCTTGAACTAAAATTTATTTTAGGACCTTGCCAAATTGAAAGCAAACAGCATGCTTTTGAAACTTGTTATGTAATAGAAAAACTATCAAAAAAAATTGGATTCAAATATATCTATAAAAGTTCATATGATAAGGCAAATAGGTCTAGCCATAAAAGTCGAAGAGGAGTCGGAATAAAAAAAGGCCTTGATATTCTTGCTCAAGTAAGGCAAAAATTCAATTGTCCTGTCATATCTGATATACATGACGTTTTTCAATGTAAAATGGCAAAAGACTTCCTTGATGTTATTCAGATTCCAGCGTTTCTGTGTAGGCAGACAGATATTATTTTAGAGGCTGGAAAAACTAATTTGCCGGTAAATATTAAAAAAGGCCAATTTTTGTCACCTAAAGAGACTCAAAATATAGTCAAAAAGTTTTTATCAACTGGAAATAAAAATTTGCTTCTAACTGAGCGGGGTACTATGTTTGGATACAATAACTTAGTATCTGATATGAGATCTCTTCCTATAATGAAAAAGACAGGATTTCCAGTAATTTTTGATGCAACTCATTCAGTTCAACTTCCTGGTGAAAATAAAGACTCATCTGGTGGTGATTATGAGTTTGTTTCTGTACTTGCGAAAGCTGCTACAACTACTGGCATATCTGCTTTATTTATAGAAACTCATAATAACCCAAGAAAAGCTCCTTCAGATGGGTCAAGCATGGTACCCTTAAAGGAATTAGGGAAACTTATTCAAAGTCTTATTCTTTATGACAACTTATCTAAAAATGAGGACTTAAATTAATGTCAATTATTAAATCAATTTTTGCAAGAGAAATAATTGATAGTAGGGGAGTTCCTACAATTGAAGTTGAAGTTCATTTAGCTTCTAAGCATTTGGGAGTTTCGTCTGTACCATCTGGTGCATCAACCGGTACTTTTGAAGCGCATGAGTTAAGAGATGGGGATAAAAAAAGATTTTTTACTAAAGGTGTTTCAAAAGCTGTAGAAATGATCAATACCGAAATACAAGAAACATTGCTAGGTTTTGAAGTAACTAATCAAAATGAAATCGATAATATTCTTATGGAACTTGATGGCACAAAAAATAAAAAAAGGCTTGGAGCTAATTCGATACTAGCTGTTTCTTTGGCATGTGCCAAATCTGCTTCAAATTTTACTAATACTCCACTTTATAAATATATAGGTGGAATGCAAAACTCTCTTCCAACGCCAATGATGAATATAGTAAATGGTGGCTGTCATTCCAATAATAACTTGGATTTTCAGGAGTTTATGATAGTTCCCTGCGGATTTGACTCCTTTAGAGACTCACTTAGGGCAGGTTGTGAAATATTTTATAATCTTAAAAATATACTTATTGAGAAAAAACTGTCAACATCAGTAGGTGATGAAGGTGGGTTTGCTCCGGATATTTCATCAAATAGGGAATGTTTGGATTTAATTATTAAAGCTGTAGAAATATCTGGTTATTCACCTGGCAAAGATATTTTTATTGCACTTGACGTTGCAGCATCGGAGTTTTTTCATAAAGATAAATATTTAATGAAGGGTGAATCATTACAATTGAACAAAGATGAAATGATAAAATACTACTCTAGCTTGATTAAATCATATCCTATTATTTCAATTGAAGATGGCCTAGATGAAAATGATTGGATAGGTTGGGCCAACCTAACATCAGAACTCGGTTCAAAATGTCAGCTTGTTGGAGACGATCTATTTGTTACTTCCTCTGAGAGACTTGGACAAGGTATAAGGAGTAATTCTGGAAATTCTATACTGATAAAACTTAATCAAATTGGCACTTTATCTGAAACAATTAAAACAATAGACCTGGCAAAAAAAAATAATTTTAACACTATTATTTCCCATAGATCTGGAGAAACGGAAGATACATTTATTGCAGACCTCTCAGTTGGCACCTCCTCAGGTCAAATTAAAACGGGCTCTTTATGTCGTTCTGAAAGAGTTGCAAAGTATAATCAGTTATTAAGAATCGAAGATAGAGATGATTCAATAATTTTTTCTGGAATTAATCCATTTAAAAAGTTTTTGAAATGAAAATAAATAAAAAAATTTTATTCTTTTTTTACTTTTTATTTCTTTTTTTTCTATTATTTGAGATGTTATTTAGTAAAAAAAATATTTTTGTTTTTCTTAATAATTCTAAAAAAATACAAGTCAACGAATCTGACTTACAATCAAAATATCAAATTTACAATGAGTATAATAATTTTTTAAATGATTTTAAGAGTTCTAAAAAATTTAGAGAAATCGTAATTAAAGATAAATTATTTTATAAATATTCAGACGAAAAGATATTACGCTATGAATCTAATCTGAAATAGTTTTGATACCAACATTTACCATCTCATTAATAACTTCCTTTATTATTTTTAACCTTTCAGTTGATTTAATTACTTTTTTAATTGAAAAATTATTATTGCGATAAGACACACCTATAAAAACAGTTCCAATTTTTTCTTTCTGATTGATTTTTGTTGGGCCAGCTTGACCCGTGCAAGACAAAGCTAAAACTTTTTTATATTTTGAATATTTCAAAACCTTTATTGCCATTAATTCTGCAACCTGTTTGCTTACAACTCCATATTTTTCAATGTCCTTGGAAATATTTAAAATCTCTCCTTTTGATTTTTCTGTATAACAAACAATTGAAAAATCAATTATTTTTGAAGCGTTTTTTTTCTTGATCATTTCAAATGCAAAGCCTCCACCTGTAACTGATTCAGCGATGCATAGCCTAATTTTATTCTTATAGAGAATTTTAATAAATTTTATAATATTTTTTTTACATACCATGATAAATCAAAAATACCAAAGATACTATTAAACCAGCTAAAACATCGTCCAAAATAACTCCTGAGACATTTTTTAACTTATCGAAATAACTTATTGGATAGGGTTTGAATATATCTAATATTCTAAAAAGCAAAAATGCTATAAAGTACTCAAGTACTTTTTGATTGCAAAATATTATTGCGATTGCCTGTCCGATATGTTCGTCACATACAACATATTTTGGATCCATATTATTTTTGTCAATTAAAATAATTTTAAGCAAAAAGAAACAAATTAATATATACACACAAACTGTTAATACAAAAAATTGAGTACTAAAGTTTTCTTTTAGAAACCAACAAACTGGAAGGATAGTAAATGATGCCAATGTGCCAGGAAAATAAGGTGAAAATCCTACTCCAAAGCCAGCACAAAAAAAAGTAGATATGAATTTTTTAATTCTCATTTTTTGAGATGGTTACTGAAACTTGACATGCAATACCTTCTCCTCTTCCAAGAAATCCAAGCTTTTCAGTTGTAGTTCCTTTTATATTAATTAATTTTTGATCTAATTCTAGAGCTTTTGAAACACTTTTAATAAATTCATTTTTATACTTTGATACTTTTGGTTCCTCACAAATTAAAGTAATGTCCAAGTTATTTATTCTAAATTTATTTTCAGTTAGAAGATTTCTTGTATATTCCATAAAAAATATAGACGGTTTGTTTTTCCATTTTATATCGCTTGGTGGGAAATGATTTCCAATGTCACCCATACATAATGCACCTAAAATAGCATCAACTATCGAATGAAAGCCAACATCCGCATCTGAGTGACCTTCTAGACTCTTTTCAAAAGGTAGTTCAATTCCAAATAGTTTTAGGTGTTTACCCTTTTTAAATTTGTGAACATCAAAACCATTACCAACTCTAACATTTTGCATTTGATTAGCTCCTTCGAATAATAATTTACCAAATTCCAGGTCGTCTTTAGTGGTTATTTTAAAATTAAATTTTTCTCCATCTATTAATTTTATGTTTTTATTTATCTTATACAAAATAAGAGAATCGTCTGTTGAATTATTTTTTTTATATTTTTGGTGTGCTTCAAAAATTGAATTAAATTTAAATCCCTGAGGAGTTTGAATTAGCTTTAAGTTTTCCCTTTTAATATCTTTAAAATTCTTTTTTAAAATGTATCTAACTGAGTCATATACATTTATGGATGGAATTACCCCATCATATTTATCTAATTTAGCTAAAATTTCTTTGAGAAGGTTAATTGAAAAGAAAGGTCTGACAGCATCGTGAATGCAAACATTTTTAGGAGTATATTTTTTTGCTTCGTTCAAACCGTTTTGTACAGATTTTTGTCTTGATATTCCACCTTCCACAATATTAATATTTTTTCCAGTTATTAATTCTCTGGTATCTTCAATGAAATCTTTATGACTTACAACAATTATATTGGTGAATAATTTGGAGTCAGAAAATTTTTTTATGCTTAACTGAAGTAATGTAAGATTATTAATTTTATGAAGTTGTTTTGGTAATGAAGATCTAAACCTTGTTCCTAGACCACCGCTAAGTATTATTGCTAAGTTATTTTTTTGCATAAAAAATTGTAGTATAGATATTACATGAACTTATATATATCTATAGAAATAATTTCTTTTTTAGGTTTCCTACTTTATTCTTTACTCTGTTTTACTCGCATTCAAACTACCATAGATATTCATAGGTTGGTTTATTTATTTAATTTATTTTTTTTATTTGTAATTGGTTTTGTTCATTATGTTTATGTGCTAAATCACATATCCAATACACTTACGTTAGTGATATCACTATTAACATTGATTACTTTTTTTACTTTTTTATTTTTATCTTTTATTTCTTATCAATTTATCAGGCTTAGAATTATTTTTATTCCTTTCTTTTTAATTTTATTTATTTTTAGATTCTTCGTAGGAATATCGTCGATCAATGATAATGATGTGTTTGAATTATTTGATAATACATATTTAATATTACATATAATTACATCACTCCTAGCTTATTCTCTAATCACAATTAGTTTGGCAACTTCTTTTTGTACTTTTATTCAGGATAGATACATTAAAAAAATGAGATTTAACAGAATTATTAATGATTCTCTACCTTCAATTTACGAAAGTGAACTTCTTGCTGTAAGATTCTTATATTTAACAATAGTTTTTTTGACAATTTCTCTTCTATCAGGACTTAATTATTTTATTGAAACTGGAGAAAAATTAATTTATTTTTTTAACGAAAAGGTAATCTTAAGTCTATTTACACTTTTTATTACTATTCTAATTATTACCGTTAGAAGAGTGATAGGATTATCTGGTCAAATGGTTTTTAAAATGATTTTGCTGTCTTATATATTTATAAGTTTCTCATATTTTGGAATTAAGTTACTAGGATAATGTTAAAAATTGGAAATCTTAAATTAGAAAGTAATTATTTATTGGCTCCTATGTCAGGTATATCTGATTATCCATATAGAGAAATAGTAAAATCATTCAAACCTGGTTTAGTTTTTTCTGAAATGATTGCGAGTAGAGCATTATTAGAACAGAATAAAAAAACAATGAAAATGATAAAGAGAACTGACAATTTTTTGTCAGCAGTTCAGATTGCAGGTTGCGATCCTGAAATAATGGGAGAAGCTGCAAAGATTTGTGAAGAAAATGGAGCTGATTTAATTGATATTAATATGGGCTGTCCTGTAAAAAAAGTAGTTAATGGATATGCTGGATCTGCTTTAATGAGAGATGAGTTGCTGGCATCGAATATTCTTAAATCTGTGACATCTTCTGTAAAAATCCCTGTTACTCTTAAAACAAGAAAAGGTTGGGATGATAATTCATTAAATGCTCCAATTATTGCTAAAATAGCTGAGGATAACGGTATAAAAATGATTACCATACATGGTCGAACAAGATGTCAAATGTTTAAGGGAAAGTCAGACTGGAAATTCGTTGAAAAAGTAAAAAACAGTGTTCAAATCCCTGTTCTTGTTAATGGGGATATAAATTCGATAAGGGATGTAAAAGAGGCATTAAAAGAATCAAATGCTGACGGTGTTATGATAGGAAGAGGTTCCTACGGTAGACCATGGATTTTTCAGGAGATTAAAAATAATAAAGAGAATCAGTTTAAGATAGATTTAAAAGAGAAAAAGGATATTATTCTGAATCACTTTGAATTAAATATTGAGCATTACGGTCAAGAAATAGGAATAAAAACATTTAGAAAACATCTTGGTTGGTACTCAAGGAGTCTTGATAATTCTAATGAATTTCGTTTTAAAATAAATAAATGTTTAGATAAAACTAAATTGAAGAGACTTATAAATGACTTTTTTTAATGTTAAATAAAAACCCCCTAGTTTTTTTTAAAACTATTTTTGATCTTTATCCAGATCCCACAATTATTGTGGATAAGAAAAAATATGTAATTAAACTTTGTAATACTGAATTCCAGAATTTATTTAAAAAAAGCAATGATTATCTTTCAGGAAAGTTACTAGATGAGTTATTTAAAAAAGAATTTATGATATTATCCAATATTAAAGAAGCAAATAATAGAAATGAAAATTTTGTTATTAAAGATAAAATTAAAGTTGATAGCTCATTTTATGAAATTAAATGCATTGTTTCTGAAGAGATTGAAGATGAATTCGTTATGATTTTTAGTAAAATTGAAAATAAAGAAAACATATTTCTTAGCGAAAATTTAGATTTTTTTAATGAGATGTTTTCAATAATATCGCATGAAATTAACAATCCTTTATCATCAATCAAGCTCGCATCTGATTTGATAAAAAAAAGATACTTAAATGTTGATTCTGAACTTTTAGAAATAATTAAATCAGAAGCTTTAAGAATTAATAGATTATTTTCAAATTTTACCAAAACAGATTCTAATCAACTTCAAAAAAAGAATGCAGAAAATATTCATGAACTAATAAGGTTATGCCTATTCAAAATCAAACAGATGCCTAATGATATAAAAATATTAGAAGAGTTTGATCCATCTCTACCAACGATTAGAATAAATAGAGATTTAATAATGCAAGCTTTTGACAACCTATTAATAAATTCTTATGAGTCTTCTAATTTTAATGAAAATTCATTTCTTCGAATCAGAACAAGATTTATTGCAGGTGAGAGTATTAAAATTCCAAATTTGAAGGACAGTATAAAAAAAAATTCAATCAGTATTACTTTTTCTGACAATGGCAAGGGAATTTCTAAGGAAATTTTAAAAAAGGTATTTTTACCTTTCTTTTCAACAAAACAAAGAGGATCTGGGATTGGTTTATTTCTTGTTAAAAAAATAATTGATGATCATGATGGTTCCATTGATATACAATCTATTAATGGGTTAACTTCTGTTGAAATCCAACTACCGTTTTAATTTTAATATGCAAAAAAAAATCCTTATAATTGATGATGATCATTCTTTAAAATCTGTAATGGTAAAAGCTTTAAGTACTTCAAAAATTTTAATTAAAACCTCATCTACAATTTCTGAAGGATGGGTTTTGTTGGATAAGGAACATTTTGATCTTGTTATTTGTGATGTAATGTTACCTGATGGTGATGGTTTAGAGTTAGTTAAAAAACTTAAAAATAAATTTAATCACTTAGAATTTATTATTATTAGCGCACAGAATAATATATTGACTGCTATTAAAGCTGATCAATTGGATGTTTTTGAATATATACCTAAACCCTTAGATCTCAACGATTTAGTAATTACCGTCGATAGATCCTTGAAAAAAAAAATGAATACTCATCAACAGATTAAAATCGATGAAAATTTACCAATGATAGGGACCTCTTCATCAATGCAAGTTGTCTACAGGAATATAGCTAAGATTACAAAAACAAATTTTTCTGTACTAATAAATGGTGAATCTGGGACAGGAAAAGAATTGGTTGCTAAAACAATTCATAATTTTAGTGATAGATCACAATTCCCTTTTACGGTTATAAATATGGCATCTTTACCAGAGAACTTGATAGAAAGTGAGTTGTTTGGTTATGAGAAAGGTGCATTTACAGGAGCTGAAAAAAGGACCCAGGGTTTTTTTGAAAAGGCTTCTGGTGGAACACTTTTTATGGATGAAATTGGTGATATGCCTTATGAAGTTCAATCTAGACTACTAAGAGTCCTGCAGTTTGGAGAATTTACAAGAGTAGGAGGAAGAGAACTCATAAAAACAGATGTGAGAATAATTTCAGCGACTAATAAAAATTTAAAAAATTCAATCGAAAACGGAAAATTTAGAGAGGATTTATTTTATAGGTTAAATGTTATAAATATAGTTTTACCTCCATTAAGAGAAAGAGAAAACGATATAATATCTTTGGCCAGGCATTATTTAAATATTTATTCTGAGGGAAAAAAACAATTTGATAGTTCAGCAATTAATTTCATGAAACAATATTCATGGCCAGGTAATGTAAGAGAATTAGAAAATCTATTGAAAAGAATTTCTGTTTTAACTTCTGAAAATACTATAACTTCAATTTTAATTGAGGATTTTATTGATCCTGATATTTTTCAGAATGAAATTAAAAATAATGATCTAAATAATAAATCCGAAAAGGAAAATTTACGTAATTATCTTGATAGTTTTCTAAATAAATTTTTTAAATCACTAGATAATGACAGCGAGGCAATTGATTTATATGAAAAATTTATGGATGAATTTGAAAGACCATTAATACTAAAAACACTTGATTTTTGTAAAGGGAATCAGATAAAAACTTCAAAAGTATTAGGTATAAACAGAAATACTTTAAGAGCCAAAATAAAGAAATTAGATATTCCCTCTAAGTATGGAAAAAAATGATGTCATCTAAATTATCGGACATTATTGATAAAAAAGATACGATTAATATTTTTTTTTTAGGAGTTTTTTTATTATCATTTATTCTTAGTTTATTAATATTTCTTACTCTATCTGGAAACTTATCGAATTTAGAGGAGGTTGAAAACGTATCTAAATTAATCTCAGTTAATTTTCTTTTAATAATAATACTAATTATTATTTCATTTAGAAAAATTAAAGAAAATTTTATCAAGGAAAGGTTTAAATCAAAGTTTAAAATTCAATTCACACTATTATTTCTTTTCATTACATTAATTCCCTCAACATTAATAACAGTCTTCTCGCTAATCTTTTTTGATCAAGGAATTAAAATTTGGTTGAATGATAAAATTAAGCAAGTAATAAGTGGTTCAAAAAATATATCAGAATCATACTTTAACGAACATATTAAGAATATACAAAATGATATTTTGTTTATCAGAAGTGAAATAAATAATGAAAAGATTGTTTTTTTTACTGATAAAGATAGGTTGACAGAATTTTTAAGATATTTCGTTGAAGTTAAAGATCTTGATGAAGCTATAATATTTGAAAGTTCTGGACAATTATTGGCAAAAGTAGGGAGTTTTTTAATTGAAACTGAAACAGCTCCTCCACTGTGGTCTTTTTTGATTGCAGATGATGGGGATGTTGCAGTTTTTCCAAATAATGAAAAAACAAAGGTAAGGGCATTGATGAAAATTCAAAGAGCAATATCAACGTATCTCTTTATTGGGAAAGACGTAGATCCTAATGTTTTGAGTAGAGTTGAAACTGTTGATATAGCTGCCAATGAATATTTAAATTTGACTAAAAAATTAGACGATTTTCAATTTCAATTTAACCAGCTTTTTATAGCTATAAATTTTTTAATGATACTTCTCGCTGTGTGGTTTGGGTTGAGATTCTCAAATAGAATCATTGAGCCAATAATGCAAATTATTTTTGATTCTGAGAAAATAATAAAAGATGACTTCTCAACTCGGATTAGAGTCTTTTCCAGTAATACTGAGTTTAATATTTTATCAAATGTATTAAATAAAATGCTGGATATACTCAATGATCAAAGAAATAAATTATTAAAAGCAAAAGAAATTATTAATCTAAGAAGAAAATTCACTGAAAAGATTATCAACAATATAAATACAGGAATTATTTACGTGGATTTGAATAATAAAGTTCTTTTATATAACAAAAATTCACAGGAGATTTTTGAGAATAAAATTTCAAAAGGATTATTAAAAGATAATTCTATACTAAGTAATATTTTAAAAAAATATAAAGAAAAAAAAATAAAAACTAATGAATTGCAAATAAAATATTCTGCTACAAATAAATTAAAATTTTTAAATATAAAGATCTCTGAAATTATTGAAAAAAGAATACTTAAGGGTTTTGTAATAAGTGTTGATGACGTATCAGAATTAGTATCAGCCCAAAAAAATGCTGCATGGGCAAGTGTTGCAAGGTATATGGCACATGAAATAAAAAATCCACTTACTCCAATAAAGTTATCAGCACAAAGACTCGAAAATTCTTTCTCAAAAAACACGGAGAATAAAAATATTTTTATTAATTGTACGAATACTATAAAAAGACAGGTTAATAATATTCAAAAACTAGTCACAGAATTTTCAAACTTTGCAAGAATGCCTGAAAGTGAATTTAGAATTGTAAAGCTTCAACCTATAATCGAAACTCAGATTAGTACAATTAAAATGCTTGATGAAAAAATTAAAATTATATATAAGAATGAGTTGAAGGATGTAAGTATAAATTGTGATAGTAATCAGTTAGGTAGAGTTTTTCTTAATGTGCTTAAAAATTCTTTCGAATCCTCTTCAAAAAAAAATAAAATTATATCCATAAAAATATTTAAAGATGGCAAGTATGTTTCAATTAATATAGAAGATAATGGTGATGGTTTTCCTGAAAATAGAGATAAACTTTTTGAGCCTTACATCACGAATAAACCAAATGGAACTGGATTAGGCCTTGCTATATGTAAAAAAATTATTGAAGATCATAATGGAGATATTAATCTCTTGGACAGTATTAAATTTAGAGGTGCATGTGTTCAAATCAAATTGTTTAGAAAGTGATAGACTTTATTTGTGATGATTGGCAAAGAAAGTAAAATTTTGATAGTAGATGATGAACCAGATATTTGCGAACAACTATCTGGTCTTTTGAGGGATATAGGCTATTCATGCGAATATACAACATCTTCAGAAAAAGGATTGGAACTTTTTAAGAAAAAAAAGTTTTCCATAATTTTACTTGATATTTGGTTAAATAATTCCAAATTCGATGGTTTTCAAGCGTTAGAAAAATTTCTGGAAATTGATCAAAATATACCCGTGATAATGATAAGTGGTCATGGAAATATTGAAACGGCAGTTAATTCGATAAAAAAAGGTGCTTATGATTTTATTGAAAAACCATTTGATAGTGATTTGCTTATTTTTAAAATTAAAAAAGCATTAGAAAATCTAATTTTAAAAAAAAAAATCCAAGATTTTGTCAGAAAAGATTCTGAATCAAAATTAGTTACTTTTTCTAAATCAGCAAAAATTCTAGAAAAACAAATCAACCAAATAAGTAAAACAGATTCTAATATTTTATTGTTAGGCAGTGATGGCAGTGGAAAAGAATTCATTGCTTCAAAAATTCACGCTCTTTCACACAGATCGAATAAGAACTTTAAGTTTATAGATTGTAAACTTGATCAAGAAAAGCTTGAAAAAGATCTTTTTGGATATGAAGAAAACCAAGTAATTGAGATTTTAGGCGTTTTTGAAGAAATAAATAATGGGACAATTTATTTTAAAAATATCAATTTAATGTCTAATAAATTGCAAGGAAAGATTTTAAGAATTTTGGAAGAGAAAAAATTTTATAGAATTGGAGCATTAAACTCTAAAACACTTAATTTAAGAGTAATTGCATCTTGTCATCAAAAATTTAAATTAAAAAAAATTTTAAGAGAGGATTTATTTAAAAAGTTAAATCTTAATGTAATTGAGGTTCCTAATTTAGAGAAAAGAAAAGAGGATCTTGATGAATTAATTTCAATATTTTCTTCACAAGTAATTGTCGAAAAAAGTCTTAAAAATAAAAGTTTTTCCTCAGATGCTTTATTATATTTAAAAAACCTTGATTGTATTAAAAATATTTCACAACTTAAAAAATTTGTGGAATGGATAATTTTTATGCTGAATGACAAGGATGTAGAAAAAATTTCAAAAAATGACTTATTAGAACTAAACAAAAATCTCTCAGATTTTGATAGTACATTCTTAAATGATTCAATGAACTTAAAAATTAAGGATGCTAGAGAAGGTTTTGAAAAAAATTATTTGATTTATAATTTGGAAAAATTTAAGTATAACGTAGCTAAAATGTCTCAAGAAATTGGAATGGAAAGAACAGCTTTGTACAGAAAATTAAAGCTTTTAAAAATCAACACGGAGATATAAATGAAAATAATTGTTTGTGGAGCTGGAGAAATAGGTTCAAACATTGCTAAGCAGTTGGTCTATGAAGATAATGATGTAACTATAATTGATGAATCTGAAACATTGTTAAGATCATTAAATAAAAGCCTTGATTTGAAAAGCGTTTGTGGGAAAACATCCCATCCAGAAATTCTTGAAAAAGCAGGAGCTGATGAGGCTGACATGATAATCGCTGTAACTGATAGCGATGAATTAAATATAATATCATGTGAAATGGCAAATCACTTGTTTAAGATACCTCTAAAAGTTGCTCGAATAAAAGAACCTCAGTACTTAAAAGCAAATTATTCTAACAAACTTTTTTCTGCTGGAAAAATTGATGTTGACGCAGTTATTTCACCTGAACTTGAAGTTGCAAAAGATATTATTAGAAAGTTGAACACACCTGGCGCATTTGACTCATTTTATCTTGGAAATAAAAAAGCTAGGATTGTTGGAATATCAATTCATGACGATTGTCCAATTATAAATACACCACTAAGGATGCTACCTGGAATATTTTCTGGTCTAGATGTAAAAATTTTATCCATTTTTAGAAAAAATCAAATATTAATTCCATCAGGTAAAGTTGAATTGTATCCTGGAGATGATATTTATATATGTATTAGAAATAAGGATATTCTCAGAGCATTAAGGGTTTTTGGTATTAAATCTCAAGAAAATAGAAAATTAATTATTGTTGGAGCAGGAAATATTGGCTTAAATATACTCAAAATCTTAGAAAAAGATTATCCTGATATAAATTGTAAAATAATAGATAATGATTTAGAAAGAACAAAGGGAATTTCTTCTTTAATTTCCAAACAAACAACAATTTTATATGGAGATGCAATAGATGCAAATTTGCTAAAAGAAGCAGGCGCATCTACTGCAGAAGTGATTATAACTGTGACAAATGATGATGAGGTGAATATTTTTTCTTCATTATTAGCTAAAGATCTTGGTTGTAAAAGAACAATGGCAATAGTAAATAATAACAATTACAGAAATTTATCTAAAAAACTTGATTTGGATGTTTTGATAAATCCCGGGAATATTACAACCTCAGCTATTCTGCAATATGTTAGAAGAGGAAAAGTTAAAGAGATTCACGATTTTGGTAATGATAGGGGAGAAATTATGGAAATTGAGATATTACCTACAACAAAATTTGCTGACAAAAAAATATCTGATCTTGATATGCCTGAGGGAGTGGTAATTGGGGGTATAGTTAGAGGAGACGAAGTTATTTTTCCAGATGAGAATACTACAATTTTTGTCAAAGATAAATTAATTATTTTTTCTGAACCTTCATCTATTAAGGAAATAGAAAAATATTCTGAAGTAAATATTGAGTTTTTTTAATGTCTATTTGTTATCTTAATGGCTCTTATCAAACGAAATTTGATGCTAGGATTTCAATACAAGATCGTGGGTTTAATTTTTCTGATGGTGTTTACGAGGTTATGTCTTTTTCAAATACAAAAGTTATTAACTTTCAAAAACATATTAATAGGTTAAATTTATCGCTTAAAGAATTAAAAATACACTATCCATTTAAAAATACTAAGACACTAAAATTAATTCTTAATAAATTAATCAAATTGAATAAATTAAATCATGGTTTTTTATATCTTCAAATCACCAGAGGTAGTGCCTCAAGGAATCATCTTTTTCCTAAAATTACTTCTCCAAATATAGTAATCTTTACCTTTAATACAAAAATTGATGATAAGCATATTATAGATGGAGTAAAAGTAAATTTAACTAGTGATAAAAGATGGAGTAGGTGCGATATAAAATCTATTTCTCTATTGCCAAATGTTCTTGAAAAACAGAATGCCTCGGAAAATGGTTATTATGAATCTTGGCAGATCAGAAATAATTATATTACTGAAGGATCAACATCAAATGCTTTTATTATTAATAAAAAAAATGAAATCCAAACACATCCAGCTAATAACTTTATTCTTGGCGGAGTAACAAGAGATTCAGTGATAGAAGTTGCGAAAAGACTAGATCTTAAAATTAGAGAAAAAGCTTTTACAGCTTGTGATATTGATACGTGCAAAGAAGCATTTTTGACCAGTACTACCGTAAGAATTCTTCCAGTTGTAAAAATTCAAAAGAATAAAATCAATAATGGTAAGCCAGGTTTAATAACAAGAAAATTAATGTCTGAATACAACGATTTTATAAATAGTCAAATTAATGGAAAATACTAATACATTTGTTATTCATCCATATCTGAAAAAAACAAAATATGATAAGCTTCTTTTGCTTAATGAGGCAGTCAGCCTTGCGAGGGCTATTAACTTAAATTGTATTTTTTCAGATACTGTTGGTCTTGATAAAATTAATTCAAAAACATATTTAAACTCAGGTTACGTTGAATTAATAAAAATCAAAGCTACTGAATTAAGTGTTAATTTAATTTTCATCAATACAAACCTTTCACCCATTCAACAAAGAAATCTTGAAAAATCTATAAACTGCAAAATTATAGATAGAACTGGTCTTATCCTCGAAATTTTTGGTTCTAGAGCAAAATCGAATGAGGGGAAGTTAAGCGTTTTACTTGCAAGCCTAAGATTTCAAAAAAGCAGACTTGTTAGGTCTTGGACGCATTTAGAAAGGCAAAGAGGTGGTGCTGGTTTTATGGGTGGTCCTGGTGAAAAACAAATTGAATCGGATAAAAGACAACTCACTGAAAGAATTAATCGTTTAAAGAAAAAAATTTTAAAAATTAATAAAATACGGGATATTCAGAGATATAGAAGAATAAAAAATAAAATACCTGTAATATCGCTTGTTGGATATACAAATTCTGGTAAATCGACCTTATTTAATCTTATCACAAAATCGTCAGTATTATCTAAAGATATGTTATTTGCATCATTAGACTCAACTATTAGAAATGGTTATTTAAATGGTTCTAATTTTATTTTTATTGATACAGTTGGATTTATAAGAGATTTACCAACAACTTTAATTGACGCATTTAAATCAACTTTAGATGAAATTATCAACTCAGATCTTATTCTTCACGTAAGAGATATTTCAGATTCGCAGTATTTAATCCATAAAACAGAGGTTCAAAAAATTCTTTCAGAAATTGGGATAGAAAAAGATGATAAAAGAATAGTTGAAGTAATAAATAAAATTGATCTTGTAGAAAATAAGTCTAATTTTCATAATTTGCTTAATCATAAGTCAATAATGATTTCAGCGAAGAATAGTAAGGGTGTAGATGCATTAAAAAAAAAGATCTTAGAAATTTTGGTTAGCGATAGAGAAAGTAAAAAATTATCTCAACAACCTTATTAAATTTGATGTATCCTCTTTTTCAAAACCCATGCTTGTGAGTTTTTTATATTTTCCTTTTATTACTTTTGTTATTGGCAGTTTATGATTTGAGTTTTTTATTTCCTCAAATATTAGATTCAAGTCTTTAAGCATAAGTTTATTCATAAAACCAAAATTAAACTCATTTTTCCACATTGTTTTTGCTCTATTTTCAAGTTGCCATGATTGCGCTGCTCCATTTTTAATTACCTTAATAAGGTCATCAATATTTAATTTTTTTTTCTTTGCGAAATTTATACCTTCTGCGAGTCCTTGAATTATGGATGCAACACAAATTTGGTTCACCATTTTAGTTAGTTGACCTGATCCACTTTTTCCCATATAAACTACAGACTTAGAGTAAATACTTGAAATTTTTTTAAGTAATTCATACTTTGATTTATCTCCTCCAACCATTAACGATAAATTTCCTTTTTTAGCTCCTATTTCTCCACCACTCATTGGTGCATCAAAAAAAAATGATTTTTTTTTTCTACACACCTTATAGAGTTTTCTTGTTACCTTCACAGAAGCTGTTGTATGATCTATTATCACAGAGTTTTTTTTGATGCCTTCGAGAATACTATCTTTACCAAAAAAAATCTGATTAAGATCATTATCGTCACCCACACAAGTAATAATAAATGAACAATTATTGGATATTTCATTCAGCTTTCTATGTAAAGTGAAATTTTTGTTCTTTCCAAACCTTTTAATAAAATCTTGGGTCTTCTTTGATTCTCTTTCTAAAATATGAATTGATTTCTTTTTTATCAAATGAGATGCTATATGATATCCCATAATTCCAAGTCCAATTATACCAACATTTTTATGCATAAATTATTTCTAACTCACTTTTCTTATTAGTTGTAATTATAAGTTTTGCCTCTTCTTTTATTTGGTTGCTCATTATTAAGTTGGCAATTTTATCAATTATTTCAGTTTGAATTAATCTTTTTAAGGGTCTCGCACCATAGGTTGTTGAAAATCCTTCATTTGAAATCCAATCTTTGGCTTTTTGGTCTATTTCTATTAATATTTTTCTTTGTTTAAGTAATTTTCTTAATTCTTCTATTTGAATTTGTATAATCTTTTGTATTTCATTCTTAGTTAATCTGTTAAAAATAATTAAGTCATCTATTCTATTCAAAAATTCAGGTTTGAATTTTTTTTTTACTACATCTTTTATTTTTTCTTGAGTAAAAATTTCTATTTCACTTTTTTGATCCTCTGAAAAATTTATAAGTTCGGCGCCTATATTTGAAGTCATAATAATTAAAGTATTTTTAAAATTAACTAATCTCCCCTGAGAATCAGTTAATCTACCCTCATCAAAGACTTGTAACAGTAAGTTGAATACATCTGAATGTGCTTTCTCAATTTCATCTAAAAGTATTAGTTGATAGGGTTTTCGTCTTATACTTTCAGTCAAAATTCCTCCGCTTTCATAACCTACATAACCTGGAGGAGATCCAATTAATTTTGAAATAGAGTGTTTTTCCATATATTCTGACATATCTAATCTAAATAAAGATTGAGAATTATTAAAAAGAAATTCAGATACAATTTTTGTTAGTTCGGTTTTTCCAACACCAGTAGGTCCTAAAAATAGAAAAATTCCAATTGGTCTATTTGGATCTTGAATTCCTGCTCTAGATCTTAAAACAGATTTTGAAATTTTTTCTATTGCTTTATCTTGTCCAATAACTTTTTTTTTGAGTTCACTCTCCATATTGATGATTTTTTGTTTTTCACCCTCTAGCATTCTTTCTACAGGAATCCCTGTTGCTTTGGAAATTACCTCTGCTATTTCATCAGCTGAAACAGATTTACTGAGTATCTTTTGTTCTTTTTTTGATTCTAATTGTTTTAACTCATTTTCTAGGTTTGGTATCTTGCTGTAAGCTAATTCACCTGCTTCTGATAATTTTCCTTCTCTTTGCAAAATATTTAAAATATTTTTATTGTGATCAATTGTTGATTTTAATTTTTGAATATCCAAAATTTTTTCTTTTTCTTTTTTCCAATTTTTATTATATTCATCAAATTCTTTTTCTAATTTTTTTATTTCTTCTTCTAAATTAATAGCTCTGTCATTGGACTTTTTATCATTTTCTTTTTTTAAACTCTCGTATTCAATTTTACTTTGAAGAATCTTTCTCTCTATTTTATCTAATTTTTCAGGTTTTGAATCAATTTGGAGTCTTATTCTTGAAGCTGCTTCGTCCATTAGATCAATTGCCTTATCAGGTAAAAATCTATCGTTGATATACCTTGTTGATAACTCTACTGCTGATACAATTGCTGAGTCAAGAATCTTCACTCCATGATGAACTTCATACTTTTCTTTCAAACCTCTCAAAATCGAAATTGAATCTTCAATAGAAGGCTCTTCAATTAGAACCTGTTGAAATCTCCGTGCTAAAGCAGTATCTTTTTCAATATTTTCTCTATATTCATTAAGTGTTGTTGCACCAATACAGTGCAATTCTCCTCTAGCAAGGGCAGGTTTTAACAGATTTGATGCATCCATTGCTCCATCTGACTTACCAGCTCCCACAAGGGTATGTATTTCATCTATAAATAAAATTAATGAGTTTTCGTTTTCACTTACTTCTTTAAGTATTTTTTTTAACCTCTCTTCAAAATCTCCTCTAAACTTAGCTCCAGCGACTAAAGATCCAAGATCTAACGAAAAAACTTTTTTATTTTTTAGTGAATCAGGCACGTCATTATTGATTATTCTTAGAGCTAAACCCTCAACAATTGCCGTTTTACCAACACCGGGTTCACCTATTAGCACAGGATTGTTTTTTGTTCGTCTTGATAGGACCTGAATACTTCTTCTAATTTCTTCTTCTCTTCCTATTACCGGATCTAGTTTACCAACTCTTGCCAATTCAGTTAGATCAACAGAGTATTTCTTTAGTACATCTGTTTCAATTGATGTTTTGTTATCGTCTATGGTTTGCCCCTTTCTTAATTTAAGAATTACAAATTTTAATTTTTCTTTATCTAAATCATTTTTTTTTAAAAATTCGGTAATATCTGAATTAACTTCACACAAAATACTGTATAATATAATTTCTGGGGAAACGAAAGAATCATTAAAGTCATTTTTTATTTCTTTTGAATTTTCTAAAACTTTAATTAAATCATTTGAGAAAAAAAAATTAATATTTGTTCCAGAAACCCTTGCAATTTTTTTTAAATTTAATTCAATATGATTTAAGATATTTGATTTTTTTAAATTACATGTTCTTATTATTTCTCCTATAAATTCGTCTTCCGTGTTGAATATTGAAAATAGGAGATGAACAACAGTCACTTGCTGATTATTCAATGAAATGGCTTTATTTTGAGCATCATTAATTATTATTTTACTTTTTTCATTGAATTGATCAAAATTCATGCTTTATTTTGATAATATTAAAAAAAAATCTCAAGTATTTTATTGGAAAAAAAAATAAATAATTTGCCACTCGAAGGTATTGTAGTATTAGATCTTACAAATGTATTGTCAGGACCTTATGCAACGATGATTTTGCGTGATCTTGGAGCAAAAATAATTAAAGTGGAAAAGCCTGGTGGAGACGACTCTAGGAAATTTGGACCATTTATTGATGAAAAGTCTTGTTATTTTGTATCTTTAAATAGGGGAAAAAAAAGCATATTACTTAATCTCAAATCTAAGAAACACCAAAAAATATTTGAGAAAATTCTAACTAAATCCGACGTTCTTATTGATAATTTTAAACCTGGCACATTAGAAAAGATTGGTTATGATTGGAGTTATTTATCCAAAAAATTTCCTAAATTAATTCATGGTAAAATAAGTGGTTATGGTGAAACAGGTCCATTAAAAGATCAACCAGCATATGATGTAATAGTTCAAGCAATGGGAGGGTTGATGAGTCTTACTGGTCAAGATAGTGAAAATGTTGTCAGGGTTGGTACATCTATAGGTGATATAGCATCTAGTCTTTTTTGTGTAATTGGTATCCTAAGTCAACTAATTTTTAGAAACAAAACTGATTTAGGTTCTAAATTAGATTTAAGTATGTTGGATTGTCAAGTTGCGATTTTAGAAAATGCAATAGCTAGGTTTTCTATTGATAATGTTAATCCAATTCCCTTGGGAACAGATCATCCTTCAATTGCACCATTTGGTGCTTTTCAAACTAAAGATGAAAAAATTGTAATAGCTATTGGAAATGAAAAATTATTTAAAGAATTTTGTGTATTAATTGATGATCTTAAAATGCATAAAGATAAAAAATATAATTCAAATCTTAATAGGTGTATAAACCTAAAAGAATTGAAAGAGAGAATAGAACAAAAATTATCAAAAAAAAACTCAAAAAATTGGATTAAAATATTTGGAAAGGGGAAAATTCCATGTGCAATGATTAACAATATAGGAGATGTTGTTAATAATAAACAGGTTAATTTCAGAAAAATGGTTGGAGAATACAAAATGAATCCAAATAAAATAATTAAAGTTACTAAAAGTCCTTTGCATTTTTCTTTCTGTAAAAAAAATGAAGAAATGGAGTTAGCACCCGAATTAAATCAGGACGAGGATGAAATTTTAAGATTTTTTAATATAAACTAATCCCACGGACCTTTTTTGTTCAGAAATATTGATTTACCTTCGCTTTTTTTTATAATTCTATGTGATGATTCAAATAATATTGAGTATATAAATCCAAATAAAAATCCGCCGATATGTGCAATCCATGCTACATTTGAGCCTTGATCGCTTAAGTTGAGGAATTGAAAAAAAAACCAAATTATCAATAAGATTGAAGCAGGTATTCTGAATGTAAAAAAAATAATAAAAGGAAATAAAACTAAGACTTTAGCTCTCGGAAATAATCTTAAATAAGCCCCAAGTACACCTGCAATCGCACCTGAAGCGCCGATCATAGGAATATTGGAATTTAAATCTACCAAAGCCTGTGATAAGGATGCAAAAACTCCAGAAACAAGATAAAAAATTATGAATTTCTTTTTTCCAAATATATCTTCTACATTATCTGCAAATATCCATAAATAAAGCATGTTACCTAAAAAATGCATCCATCCACCGTGCATGAAAAGTGAAGTAAATATGGTAAGTATTGGAAAAAAAGTAGAATGATCATCCAAAAAGAGTGATGCTGGTTTAAATCCAAAATAGTATGTATAAAAATCTCTGTTTTCAGTGGAAATTTGTAAGATAAAAACTAAGGTACAAATTGAAAGAATAATAAATCTAACATATGTTTTATTTTTTGTAGGATTATCGTCTTTAAGTGGGATCATAGTGTATATTTTTGTTGAATGATTTTTCTTTTTCCAAGAATTATAAGTTGAATATTTTGGTTTTTTATCTCTTTAAATATACTTAATTTGACATCAGTTCCGCCAGTATAATATCCAAAAGAAGGTAAAATACAAAAATTTTGCCCTATAACAAAGCATTTATAATAATATCTAGAATTATTAATTTTTAAAAAAGTTTTTGGATGATAATGTCCTGAAAACTCAAAATATTTTTTATTCAAGTTCTTTGTTTTAATATGTGTAAAAAACAAATTATCTTGACTTAAATTTTCGAGAAAATTTCCACCTAGCTTTTTACTATTTATCAGACTATTGTCATGATTGCCTATTATCCAAACGAATTTAATTTTTTTTGTCATACATTTAATTTCATTTAGAAAATTCTTTTCCATTGTTTGAACTGAAGAATTCTCATGGAAGGTATCTCCTAACGAAATAACTTGATTAGGTTTGTAATATGAAATCATCTTTTTTAAATTTATTATTGTTTCCATGTTATCATAAGGAGGTATAAGATTACCGTTTTTGTTCATAGAGATACTCTTACCCAAATGAAGATCAGAAACTAGGAGTGTTTTTGTATCTTCTATAAATAAGACTCCAGATCTATCAAAGATTAAGTTGAAATCAAAAATTCTTTTTTTTAGATTAAGATGAGTCATATTAATTCATTTATTTTTACTTTTTCTTTTTCCATTATTAATGATTTAGAAAACTCAGAGTAATAATTTAACTCTATATATTTGAATTTAGTCTTTTTCAATCTCTCAATTTGACTTGATTGAATAAGATGATTATCAATCTCTTCTTTTGTGATTTTTAGAATGATGTGTTCTGGCTCATATTTTCTTAACGTGTCAAAAATAATGTCACTATTTACAAAATTTTTACTTTTTTTCATTGAATAAATATCATTTTTTTTTATTAAACCACTTATCATGGCTATTTCTTTAAATATTCTTTTTGCAATGCCTGTATCAAGAGAATTTAAATTTTTAAAGCTCGAAAGAAAAAATTTTTCTAAATATTTCTTTTTAAATTTTTTTTCATTATTGAAGAAAATTCCAAAAGAGTAATCATTTAAAATATAACTTAATGTATAAAGATTATTATTATTTAAAAAATTTATTAATAAATTTGAAACAGTTTGATTTGTTTCTTTTCCAAGAAATGTATGAAAGAAAATATATTGACCGTTTTTATAAGGAAAGTTTTCAATAAGAATTTGCTCTCTTTCTGGAATACTAGAGTACATTTTTTGTCTATTTAAGAATTTATTTATCTGATTAGGAAAATTTTGTTTGTTATAATTTTTTAAAATCTTTAGAATTTCATCTGAAAGGTTTGATTTTACTGATATTGTTCCGCCCCAATAAACTGGAACTTTATTAGATTTTTTGTTTCTTGACTCAACAATTATTTCATCATTATTTATTTTTTTACAAGTAAGTGTTAATCCAGCAAATATAAAAGTTCCTTTAACTTTAATTGAATTAAAAAATGACTCTTCAACAGTACCTAATAATTTACCCCTTGAGGTAATTACTTTGAAAGTGCCTGAATCAATTATTGTTCCAACATTCATGAGTACTTGTCTTTTTATTATTTTATCTTTGATTTGATATTGTCCATTTTCTAATTTTTTTAATTTCGTCCAATTTTTGTATTGTTTAAGAACGTATCCGCCATCATAAACGAATGATAATATTGAGTTGAATTCATTAATTGAAAGATTTTTATATGGATATGATTTTTTAATTGAATTATAAGAATTTTTTGGGGAAAAACTGGAGTGACATGAAATTAACAGAATATGTTGACACAAAACATCTTTCGATCCTTTCTTTTCATTTACATGATCATAAGATTTTTTTTTTATTAAATTTCTTAGTGCAATAGACTCGAGATATTCAAATTTATTTGTTGGTATTATTATTGATTTAGAAATTTGTTTGTAATTATGATTTGATCTTCCTGTCCTTTGTATGAGCCTATTAACACTTTTTGGTGTTCCAATATTAATTACCATCTCAATATTCTTCCAATCAATGCCCATTTCCAATGCCGAAGTACTTATTATTGAATTTATTTCATTATTTTTTATTTTTTGTTCTGTCTCCTGCCTTATTTTTTTTGATAAAGAACTATGATATATACCTATCTTCATATCGGGATATTTTACAAACAAGTTTTTAAATAAAATTTCTGATTGAGCTCTAGTATTAACAAAAATAATTGTTTTTCTATTTTTTGCTATTCTATAAATTTTATCAATCGCAAAATGTGCTGAATGTCCAGAGTCAGGTGTGTTATCTAAAAGAGAAATATCAAGTTTTAAAGCTTTGCTAAATTTATTTTTAATAATTTTTGTTTTTTTATTAAATGAAAGCCAGTTGCTGAGATATTTATAATTTGCTATGTTAGTTGAAGAACTGAATAGTTTGATTTTGTTATTAAAATCTAAAATTCTGGAGATTACTAGTGCTAATTGGTCGCCTCTTTTATTATTTATAATTTCATTAAGTTCATCTACTGCTAAATAATCAGTTTGTTCGAATATTTTATCAGACTCTTTTTTAGTAATCATTAAAGCAAGTGATTCTGGAGTAGTTAAAATAATATTATTAGGGTTTTCTAGTTGCTTCTTTTTTTTTAATGACGATTCGTCACCAGTTCTTTTGTCAATTCCAATATTTAGACCTAGCTCGGATATAATAATTTTTAAATTGTCATAAAGATCTGAAAGAATTGATTTTAATGGGGATATATAGATGATTTTTGTATTTTGTTTGTTTAGATTATCGATTATCACGGGTAGGAATAAAGATATCGTTTTTCCAGTCCCAGTATCAGATGAAATTAAAAATCTACTTATGGAAGAGTTATTTAAATCTTTAAGAAAATTAATTTGATAATCAAAGAGTTTCCAATCTTTTTTTTCAAGAAAATTTATAAGTTTTGTTGGTAATTTTAAATCGTTCATTGAAATAAGAATTATTTAGATAATATATAATGATGACAGAAACAAAAATAAATTGGTTAGTAAAAAAAAAACAAGGCTTATATTGCATTCCTGGAGATTTTTTTATTGATCCAATTGCACCTGTACACCGTGCCTTAATAACACACGCCCACACCGATCATGCAAGGCCAAATAATAAACTAATTCTATCATCAAAAGAAACTTTAGAGCTAATGAAATTAAGGTATGGTAACAACTATTGTTCTACCCACCAGTCAATACGTTATGATGAAACAGTAAGTTTAAACAATTTAAAAATTCGTATTTTGCCTGCTGGACATATACTCGGAAGTGTTCAATTCTTAATTGAATATAAAGGTTATAAATTACTGATAAGTGGAGATTATAAAAGAACATTTGATTTAACTTGTAAAACGTATGAACCTATAAAATGTAATACTTTTATTACAGAAGCAACATTTGGATTACCAATTTTTAATCATCCAGATGATAAAGAAGAAGCGAAAAAATTAATAACCTCGCTAACTAATAATGATAAATCTACACATTTAATTGGAGTTTATGCACTGGGTAAGTGTCAAAGACTTATTACTTTACTTAGGAATCTTGGATATGAAAAAACAATATACTTGCATGGTGCTTTAATGAAAATCTCAGAATATTACTCAGAGGTTGGTATTAGTTTGGGAAGGGTTCAAAAAGTTTCTGACAAATCGCCATCCGAATTAATAAGTAATTTAATACTTTGTCCTCCTTCATCATTAAATGATAAATGGTCTCAAAAATTTAAAAATACAATTAAAGGTTATGTCTCCGGATGGATGAGAATTAAACAAAGAGTTAAACAAAAAAATATTGAACTACCCATTATAATCTCAGATCACGTTGATTGGAACGGAATTCTCCAAACTGTAAATGATGTAAATCCAAGTGAAGTATTAGTTACTCATGGAAGAGAAGAGGCGTTAGTTCACTATCTTAAAAGTTTAAATTATCAAAGTAGTGCATTAAATTTAATTGGATTTGAGGATGAGAATGAATAATTTTTCACAATTATTAAATGATTTATTATTAACTTCTTCCAAAAAAAAAAAAATTATACTTATTTATAAATATTTTAAAAAATCCAGGTTGGAAGATAAAGCTTGGGCATTATCAATACTTTTAAATAGGTTTGAAAGAAAATTTCTTAGTAGCAAAGATTTAAAGGAAATGATTACCGAGAAAGTTGGTAATACTTTATTTAAATATTCTTATGACTATGTTGGTGACTTGGCAGAAACAATTTCATTGTTATGGGAGTCAAATGAAAATATAAGATCGAATATAAATTTAAGTCAATTTATGAGATCAATATCAGAATGTAGTGATAAAGAAAAATTAAAAAAAAAGATTAAATTTAATCTCGATAGTTCATCTGAAGATCAAAGATATTGTATTTTAAAGATTTTAACGGGTGGGCTTAGAGTAGGGGTGTCTTATGGTATAATAAAAGAATCACTGACTATTTATGGATCAAGAACATCAAATGAAATTGAAGAATATTTTCATGGATTTCAATATCATTTTAAAGACTTCTTTGAATGGTTGGATGGACAGAACTTGCCAGGATATATTGACAGGAAACAATTATTCAATTCTTTTATGTTAGCAAATAATTTTAAGTATGAAGAATTTATAAAACTAAATTCAAACAAATTTACTGCGGAATATAAATGGGACGGTATTAGGGCTCAAATAATTTTTTCGAAAATAGGAAAAATCTTCTCTAGAGGTGGGGAGGATATAACTCAATCTTTTCCTGATATAAATATTTCTGATAGTGGTTATTATGTTGTCGATGGTGAATTAGTTATTAAAAAAGGAGAAGATATTCTTTCTTTTAATAATTTACAAAAAAGAATTGGTAGGAAAAAGGTTTCTAAAAAATTAATTGATAAGTTTCCTATTCATTTTATTGCTTATGATATTCTTTTTTTTAATGATTTGGATTGTAGATCATTACCTTTTTTAGATAGAAGAAATTATCTTAATGATTTCATTAGACTAAAAAAACTTAATAACATTTCATTATCTAAACTTATTAATTTTTCTAGTTGGGGTCATTTGAAAAATATTAAAGAGAACACACTTAATAACCATGTCGAAGGCGTCGTAGTAAAAAAAAAAGAAAGTATCTACCAAAAAGGTAGAGTTTTGAATGGTTGGTACAAATGGAAAAGAGATCCTTATTCTTTTGATTTTATTATTATGTATGCTCAAAGAGGTCACGGTAAACGATCCTCTTTTTATTCAGATTTCACTTTTGGTTGTTGGATTAATAATAAGTTTGAAAAACTTGTGCCTGTAGGTAAGGCTTATTCTGGATATTCCAATGAAGAATTAAAAAAACTTGATCTTTGGGTTAGAAATAATACAACAGAAAGATTCGGGCCTGTAAGATCTGTTAAGCCTGGTCTAGTCATAGAAATTTCTTTTGATAATATCAATGTTTCTTCCAGACATAAGTCTGGAGTTGCATTAAGATTTCCAAGATTTTCAAGAATTAGATGGGATAAACCTATATCAGATGTTTCCATATTAGAGGATTTAAAAAAATTAATTAATTCTTGAAAGTTCTCCTTTTGTTCTTATAATTATTATGAGGAAAAATTAGAGTGAAAAAAATAAAATTAGTTAGTGCTGCAGCAGGTTTCCCATCACCCGCTGAAAATTATGTAGAAGAGCAGCTAGATTTAAATAAATATCTTATTAAGAATAAAGAGTCTTCATTCTTTGTAAGAGTATCAGGTGACTCTATGATTAACGTAGGTATATTTGACAATGATATACTAATTGTTGACAGATCTTTGACTCCAGTAAGACAATCTATAATCTTGGCCTCTATAGACGGTGAACTAGTTATAAAAAAAATAATAAAAGACAAATTAAAAAATTATTACCTAAAGTCTGAAAATAATAATTATCCAAACATTAAACTCAATTCTAATACAGATACTATGATATGGGGTGTTGTTACCTACGTTTTACATAGCTTAAAGTAATTTTATGATTGCGCTTTTAGATTGTAATAATTTTTATGTTTCTTGTGAGAGATTATTCAATCCTAAACTAGTCGGGAAACCGGTTGTTGTTCTTTCAAATAACGACGGTTGTATTATCTCTCGTTCTGACGAAGCAAAAAATATTGGGATAAAAATGGGTGAGCCACTCTTTAAGATTAAAGATAAATTAACTAATAATAAAGTTGTGGTTTGTTCATCAAATTATTCTGTTTATGGAGATATTTCCAATAGAATAATGAATATTCTGAAGAATAACTTCGATAAAGTTGAAATATATTCAATAGATGAGGCATTTTTTAGTTTAGATAAGTTAAATAACAAGGAAGAAGAATGTGTTGATTTGGCCAATAAGATATTAAAATGGACAGGTATTCCGGTAAGTATTGGTATAGCAAAAACAAAAACTTTGGCGAAAATTACTAACAGAGTAATTAAAAAGAAAAATATATATAGTAAATTAGATTTTCATAGCTCAAATGTGCTAGAAATCAGAAGAAAAGAAGATCTAGAATATGTGCTGAAAACTACTGATGTTGAAGATGTCTGGGGAGTAGGTAAGAAACTTTCAATTTTTCTTAAGGACAATAATGTAAAAAATGCCTTTAATTTAAAAGAATGTAACGAGAGTTTTATTAGAAAAAAAAAAGGTGTTATATTAGAAAGAACAGTACTTGAACTAAGAGGTGTATTGTGTAATCAAATTGAAGATGTTTTACCTGATAAAAAGTCAATTTGTGTTTCAAGATCATTTGGAAGAAAATTGCGTTATTATGATAGTTTGAGAAGTGCGTTAATTGTTTATGTTCAAAAGGCGGCATCTAAAATGAGAATGAGTAATTTATTTTGTAGAACTATAACAATATTCCTGAAAACATCTAGATATGAAAGTAATTTATACAAGAATAGCAAAACGTATACACTAATTGAACCAACAATTGACTTGAGATTAATCTGGAAAGTGTCTGATAAATTATTAAAGGAGATTTACAAGGAATCATTTATATACAGTAAGGTTGGTGTTATCTTGTCAGACTTTTGTAAAAAAGAATCAATACAAATGTCATTAATAGATGAAAAGTTAAATAATGATATATCTAAAAAAAATGGAGTGAAAATTATGAAGTTAATTGATATCATTAATAATAGATTCGGGTATGGTAAAATTAAGTTATCTTCGGACTGTGATAAAAACTTCTTTTCTAAAGAAAAAAATAGTAATGAAGAAATTAGCTGGCAAATGAAATCAGAATATCGTTCGCCTTGTTATACAACGAGTTGGGACGATATACCAAAAGTTAAGGTTAAAAATGAATGAAAATGAACAGAAAAAATTAGCATCAGCAATTGTTTTAAAAGCAAGAGAAGAATGCAGAAAAAAGAAAATAAACCCATACATAGCTATAGGAGCCTTTATTGACGAAACAATAAGAGAATTATCAACTTTAAATACAGACGATAAAGTGGCTGATTTTCTGATAAGTATAGCGGGTAAGGTCAAATCAGGTATATATAGGAAAAAAAAATCAGGTTGATTTGTGCTTTTTAATTATTTCATCAATTTTTGTATAGCGAGGAAGATTATTGTTTAATTTTTTTAAGAGTGACTTAGCTTTAGGTGAAATTTTTTCTTTTACAGGAAATTCATTGGATTGGAATAAAACTCCATTTTTATTTTTTTTATAATGATCGGAAAGTTTGTAGAATGTTTTCATAGAACGACGAGAAACATTTTTTAAAACATTTAATCTTAAATTTTTTGGGTAAGCCTTATCTAAACTGCTGGGATGAGTTAGACCTTTGACAACATATTTCTTTAGTAAGTTATAAGCTTGAAAAGATATAACATTTTTTTCACTAAAATATGTTTTGTTAATATGTTTTTTTGCTTTATTATAAATATTAAAAAGAACCATATATACAAGATAATGTATAAAAAAGGAAATGTAAACACAATATGTTGAAAACAGATGGAAAGATTTAATAATATATTTGATTTAGAGGGACTACAGAATCTTCTACCTTTTTTAAGTGAAACTAAGAATATTTACATATTTTTTTTTTTAATATTCTTAACCATTTTCATTATTTTCTCAATTCTAATAAAATCATCATCAAAAAAAATTGTTAAACAAGATGTTGAGAGAAAACAACCTAACTTAGATGACATAGTTAATTCAAGAAACCTAAATGTAAGTGATGACAACGAATTTATAGATGTTTTAGTTGCAATAGAAGAGGAAATGACTGCTATTAGAGAACTCTATGTTGGTGGTTATATAAGTAAAGGTGTTTACATTTCAGAAACAGATAGACTTTATGAAAAAGCAAAAATCTTTGGCGTTTAAAAATAATTTTAAATTTAAGTATTTCTAGCATTCTATAGTATTTGATCATTAACGATAATTAGAGTAATTTATTAATAGATAAATTTAATAAAGCAAATGGCAAATTTAATAGATCATATTACAAAAAATATCCAAGAAATTGGAAATAATAACATTAATGAGTATCCGCAAAATATTGAAGAAGCTTTGTCCTCAAGTATAACTGAGATTTCATCTCTCATGGATCAGATGGGACTAAATGAAAATATTATAGATGATTTAAAATCAAATTTAACACAAACATTTAAATCTAACATTCAGGAGGGCATGTCACCTGAAGAGGCTTTTAAAGAAACCTTCGATACAATTGATACTGTTCTAAGTCAATCCATGTCATCTGATCCAAAAATTGGGAATGATATTGATAGTAGTAATTCATATAGTTTGGACTTCGCAAATTCATCGAAATTTGATAATTCTATATTGATTGACCAAGCAATGGCCAAAGGTCTTTCTTTTAATGAAGCTGTTAAGTATGTAAATGATTCAATAAATTCTAATGAAAAAATTGAATATGGACCGCCTACACTTGCAGATATAAAATCTGATGAAAATAATGTAGATATAGTTAGTTCAGATGACGAAAAAAATTTAGATAAACTAAAAGTAGATATGGATGATCAAGCATCAAAAGTTTCTAAAGATGAAACCTTGAATGACAATTCAAACTTTAATGATTCAAATTTACAAATTTTAAATGATGATTCAGAAGATGAGCTAAGTTAACCAAATTTTGAACAAAATAGAAAATTAGAATAATTCTAATTTAAACCTTAATTAATATTGTAAAAAATATGAATTAAGTTTAATATAAAAATATTGAAAATATTTGATTTTTTAACATATAAGATATGTGGAGAGTAATTAAATTGATCATTCGCGGTCAAACTTTTTCCCCATATGTCCATGATTTATAGAAAGGATTTGAACGATGGATGATGTAAGTAAATGCCCTGTAATGCACGGATCTGCTACCAATAATAGAGGTGTTAGCACCTCCAATAAAGATTGGTGGCCCAATCAAATTAACATAAATATTTTACATCAACATGACAAAAGATCAAATCCAATGAGTCCAGAATTTGATTATCGCAAAGAATTTAGTAAACTGGATTTTCATGCTCTTAAAAAAGATCTTAATGATTTAATGACAGATTCAAAAGATTGGTGGCCTGCTGATTATGGTCATTACGGACCATTTTTTATAAGACTTACTTGGCATGCTGCCGGAACGTATAGGACTTGGGACGGCCGTGGCGGCGGGGGAACTGGCGATCAAAGATTTGCACCCTTAAACAGTTGGCCTGATAACGGCAATTTAGATAAAGCCAGAAGACTTCTTTGGCCATTGAAACAAAAGTACGGTAGCAAAATAAGTTGGGCAGACCTCTTTATTTTAGCTGGAAACGTTGCAATTGAATCTATGGGTGGGAAAACTTTTGGTTATAGCGGAGGCAGGCCTGACATATGGACCCCACCAGAAGATATTTATTGGGGAAAAGAAAACGAATGGTTGCAAAATAAAAGATACACAGGTGAACGAATTCTTGAGACACCACTCGGTGCAGTTCAAATGGGTTTAATTTATGTAAACCCTCAAGGTCCAGACGGAAAACCTGATCCATTAGCCAGTGCTCATGATATAAGGGAAACATTCTCAAGAATGGCTATGAATGATGAAGAAACTGTAGCGCTAACAGCCGGTGGACACACATTTGGTAAGGCTCATGGTGCCGCAGCTGAATCAAATGTTGGACCTGAACCTGAAGGAGCTCCAATTGAAGACATGGGTTTTGGGTGGAAAAATTCTCATGGTGTAGGTAAAGCAGGCGATGCAATTACAAGTGGCATAGAAGGGCCATGGACATCAAATCCAACTAAATGGGACAATGGCTATTTCGATTTACTTTTTAAATACGATTGGGAGTTAGTAAAGAGTCCAGCTGGAGCATTTCAGTGGCATCCTATAAACCCTGATAAAGAAGATTTAGCACCCGATGCAGCTAATCCAGACAAACTTGTGACTACAATCATGACTACAGCTGATATGGCAATGAAGGAAGACCCTTCTTACAATAAAATCTCAAAAAAATTTCACGAAAATCCTGATATATTCGCTGATACTTTCGCTAGAGCCTGGTTTAAACTTTTACACAGAGATATGGGGCCAAAATCAAGATATATGGGACCGGAGATTCCGGAAGAAGATTTAATTTGGCAGGACCCAATTCCAACAGGAAATTCCTCTTACAGCATCGAAAAAGCAAAAGATGCCATAGTTTCTTCTGAATTATCTATTCAACAACTTGTAGAAACTGCTTGGGCAAGTGCCTCTACGTATAGACACACGGATATGAGAGGTGGGGCAAACGGTTCTAGAATAAGACTAGAGCCTCAGATTAACTGGGAGGTCAATAAACCTAGTCAACTTCAAAAGGTTTTAAATGTTTATGAAGATATATCAAAAGACACTGGTGCATCAATCGCAGATTTGATTGTTCTAGGAGGGAATATAGGCATTGAAAAAGCTTCTGGTTCAGAAGTACCTTTTTTACCTGGTAGAGGGGACGCATTACAGGAACAAACAGACATAGAATCATTTGGGGTTTTAGAACCACTTGCTGATGGATTTAGAAACTATCAAAAACAAGACTTTGCTGTAAGTCCTGAAGAAATGCTATTAGATAAAGCTCAATTACTTGGTTTAACAGCTCCAGAGATGACTGCACTTGTAGGCGGTCTTAGATCTTTGGGAATTAGTTGCGATAATAAAGGTGTTTTTACCAATGATATTAATGACTTAAGTAATGATTTCTTTACCAGTCTATTAGATATGTCTATAGAGTGGAAACCTACTGGTAAAAATAGTTATGAAGGTCTTGATAGAGAATCGGGCAAGAAAGTAAAGGCTGCTAGTAGAGTAGATTTGATTTTTGGTTCTAACTCTCAATTAAGAGCTATTGCAGAAGTTTATGCATGTGATGATTCAAAAGATATTTTTATTAAAGATTTCATAAGTGCATGGTGCAAAGTAATGAATTCAGATCGTTTTGATTTGGAAAATTAAATTATCTAGCTTTATTGACACTCTTAGTACACAAACTACAGGATTACATTAAAGCCTTCAAATTCAGGGTGACCAATGTAAATTTCTCTGTGTTGACCAGCATTTTTATGTGCTTCTTTAAATGCTTCAGATTTTGTCCACGCAAGGAAACTTTTCTCTGATTCCCATGTACTATGAGATGCGTAGATTACAAATTCCTCTTCTTCTTTTCCTTTAATTAAATTAAAATTTTTAAAGCCAGGTACATTTTCTAAATGAGAGTCTCTATTTTTCCAGATACTTTCAAAAATTTCCTCTTTACCTTTAATAATTTTGAATCTGTTCATTGCAATAAACATTTAAGTTATACCTTTTGTTTATATTATTAATTTGTAATAAATAATAACTATTCAATAATTAAATATTTTTCATAAGATTTATTAAACAAATTATCAAATTTATTAATTCTTAAAAATACTAAATTCTTAATAATTATCCAACTATACAGACAAGGATATCCAATATTTCAGTCAAAATATTAATGGTAACAAATTAGGGTAATTTTTTGACTTCAACGAGATTATCTGAAAATGTTGGGGCATTCCCCATATCAGCTAGATTCGCTGAACTAATACTATTTACAGTACCTTTGTGTAACTGTCTCCAATATCCTAGTGAAGAAACAATTATTCCTGCTGAAACATCATCTGTAATTTGTGCAATTCCTTCATAAGAGCCTCTGTCATTGTAAACCCTTACATTGTCACCATTTTTAATTTGTCTTTTTTCGGAATCTTCTTTATTTAATAAAACAAACTGTTTTCCTTGAACTCTTTGTTTATCTTCCATATTCGCATAACAAGAATTTAAAAAAGCATGACTTTTGGGAGATATAATATTTAGTGGATATTTTTTTGCCAAAATAGGGTTGGTTTCTTTAGTTTCTAATTGAGGAACATAATCTGGCAAAGACGGTAAATCTTGTCCAGGCTGATAATCGTCATACATTTGTCTAAAAGGACCAGCCACAAAGTTTTTTGCATCTTTTAAGAAGAACTCGCATTTTCCAGACGCAGTTGGAAAATTTCCATTTTTATGCGGTGTTCTTGTATCTTTACAGCCAACGTTTAGTCTTGCAAATCCCTTCTTTTTTAATAGCTCTAATGTAATTCCCTCACAGGCTGGTGCATTCCAATCTACATAATTCTTTAGACACTCTTCGTCACTCCATGAAAACTGTTCGTGGTTCATACCCATTTTTTTTGCAAGTCTTCTAAATATTTCATAATTAGGAATTGCTTCTCCTGGGGCCTCTACACATTTTTCATTATATGTTAAGTATAAATGTCCCCAAGATAGAATCATATCTTCGTGCTCTGCTCCCATTGTTGCAGGTAAAAGTATATCAGCATATGAGGCGGTATCTGAAATAAAATGTTCCGCTGACACTAGAAACAAATCTTCTCTTTCAAGACCCTTTATAATTTTCTCAGTTTCAGCAGCTTGAGTTACTGGGTTGGCATTCCAACACATCATTGACATAATTGGCTTTTCTTTTTCTATGTTTTCGCCTAATAGTGCCCTACCTATTTGTAATGCATTTATTACTCTTGTTTCCTTAGGAATTAAGTCTGGTCTGCAAATCACATCAAATTTATATGGATGTTCCCAAACAGGAAATTGAGTAATTCCACCTCCAACATGTTTCCAAGAACCTGTAAGTGCAGGAATACAAGTTACCGCTCTTATTGTTTGTCCACCACCATAATGCCTTTCTAACGCAACGCCAATCCTAATACCAACTGGTTGATTAGTAGCAATTTCATAAGCAAGTTTTTTTATATCGTCAGAATTTATACCAGTTATTTTTGAAGCCCATTCTGCATCTTTGCCAACAATATGATTTTTTAACTCATCAAATCCGTTAGTATAATTTTTAACATATTCAGTATCAACTAAATCATTTGAGATAATATAGTTTATAATAGCCATTGCTAAAGCACCATCTGAACCTGGTTTAGGTTCTATATGCCAATCTGCTTGTTTTGCAGTTCTAGATTTGTAAGAATCAATTACAACAACTTTTGCTCCCTTTTTTTTTGCATCTTGAACAATAGACCAGTGATGAAGATTAGTGCTCACACTATTACAAGCCCAGATTACAATGTATTTACTGTGAATATAACTTTCCGGATCTAAACCAGCAGTCGGTCCAATTGTTGTAAGCCAAGCTGTACAGGAACCCTCTCCACAAAACGTTCTTTCACAAACTGTAGCACCTAGTGCATTAAAAAATGAATCGCCTCCATTTAACCCATGAACTAAACCCTGATTCCCGAGATAACTATATGGAATTATTGATTCGGGTCCAAATTGATTAATAAGGTCTTTCCATTTATCTGTGATAGTCTCTAAAGCTTCGTCCCAAGTGATTCTTTCAAATTTTTTTTCACCTTTCTTGCCAACTCTTTTGTGTGGGTAAAGCAAACGGTCAGGATGATAATGTCTGTTTTCATAATCTTTCAACTTAACGCAAAGTACTCCGTTGGTCATTGGGTGATCTTCATTACCTTTGACCGCAACTAACTTATTGTCGGAAACCTCGTAGATCATTGCACATGTATCTGGGCAGTCGTGAGGACAGCCACCGAAATGTTTTTTTAGGGAATAATCATCCATTTAAAACTCCACACACGTAAATCTTACAGTAATTTAATAAAAATTAAAATTAAAAAATAATTATTTATTTAAAATTGAAATAAATTTGAAATAAAATCTTAATAAATTTCTTTTATATATCTATCAGAGATATGATTTTCATAGTGATTTAGATTGAGCTTTTCTCCTGTAATTTTCTCTAAAATTTCGTTTATTTTGTAGAAGTTGCCTTTTTCATGTACGTTTTCTTTTAGCCATCGTATCATGTGTTTAAAATTTCCTTTCTCTAGATGAAAACTAAACTTTGGTATTTTTTTTTTAATTTTATTCATTAATTGCGCAGCAATAATTGCTCCAAGACTGTAAGTCGGAAAATATCCAAAGTCTCCCCCATACCAATGAATATCTTGTAAACAACCGTTTGTATCAGTATCGACATTAATTTCAAAAAGCCTAAAAAATTCGTCATTCCAAAGGTCAGGAAGATCTTCAACGTTAAAATTCTCTTCAATAATTTTATGTTCAATATTGAATCTATGAATTATATGCAAAGGATAATGTACTTCGTCAGCATCAACTCTAATAAACCCTTTTTTTACTTTTTTTCTAAATTTATAGATATTTTTATAATTTAACTCTCTAAAACTTTTTTTAATTTTAGTTTGTAAAACTTTCTGGATAAATTTACTAACTGGTAGAGATTTTATTATTTGCATTTCTATAAATAAAGACTGACTTTCATGTAACGACATACCCCCAGATTTACCCAAAGGTTGATGGGACCATTTTTTTGGAAGATTTTGTTCATATAGGCCGTGTCCTGTTTCGTGCATAAGTGCATCAAAACAAGAAAAAGAATCATTTTTATTAAATCTAGTTGTTATTCTAATATCATTCGTTGTGCCACCACAAAATGGATGAATACTCTTATCTATTCTACCTTTATTGAAATCAAAACCTAATTTTGTCATAAATATTTTAGAAAGATGAATTTGTTCTTCTTCTGAGAGAGAATTTGAATTTAAGGGATCATCTGTAAAATTTTGTTTTTTTAAAATTAAAGGAAGTTTTTTTTTTATAAATTTCTCTAATCTATTAAATATTTTCTTTAATATTTTAGTATCAAGAGATCGATCATAGTTATTAAGTAAGCAATCATATCTATTTTTATTTTTTTCTTGAGATAATGTTTCAGCTTCTTCGCGAATTACATTTACTAGTTTTTTAAAAGATTTTTTTACAATATTAAAGTTAGACTTTTCTCTGGCATCTCTCCATTTTCCTTCACATTCAATAGATAATGAAGCTTTTTTTTTTATTTTTTCATAAGGAACTATTTCATAATAATCTAATTTTTCTTTCATTAGAGTAAAATTTAATTTGTCCTCTGAACTTAATTTAGTATCATCAATTTTTTGCAATAGATTATTTTTTTTTATTTCATCAATAATTTTTTTTTTGTAGTCATAAATCTTTTTAATCTGTTTTATTCTCTCTCCTCTTGATTTTACTGGCATATAAGTGGCCATATCCCAATTAAGGATTCCATTAATATCGTTAAGAATACTTTGTTCTTCAAAAAGATTTTTTAGCTTAAAATAATTCATTATTTTATGTAACTCTTGGATGGATCAAATAATTATTATGGTGTATTTTTAAAAAAGCTCAATTATTATCTTAAGCCATTTGGTTTTTTGCAAAAAGTTTTTAAAAACATACCAAAAGTTTTTCAATACAAAACAATCCAATTCGCCAAAAATAATTAACTTTCAAAGTTATAATAATTCTTTCTATTGCAAAATTTCTTGTATTGATGCTAGGATTAATTTTAAAAATTAATTTATCATTTAAGACATATTCTTTGACAGATATTTTTTTACCTCTTTTGGCTTTTTCTCCAATTTTTTTTGCAGGATTACTACTAATTGGTTTTAGAGTGGTTGCAAAATTGGCTATGCCTTTAGTTTTTTTATACACTTGCATAGTTGCTTATTTTTTTTGGGGAATGTCGAATTTAAGGATTGTTGCCTCAATCTTTCAAGGTTTAATAATAAGTGCTGGAATCTTATGGATAATCTTTGGGGCAATAATGCTTCTTAATACACTTAAATATTCAGGAGCAATAAATACAATTAGAGCCGGATTTTCTGATTTAAGTCCAGACAGACGGGTTCAAGTAATATTGATAGCTTGGTTATTTGGTTGCTTTATTGAAGGTGCATCTGGTTTTGGAACACCGGCTGCAGTTGCAGCCCCATTAATGGTTGCAGTTGGATTTCCGGCATTGGCCGCAGTTGTCTTTGGTATGATGATCCAATCTACTCCAGTGTCTTTTGGTGCAGTTGGAACTCCATTAATTGTAGGGGTTCAAGGTGGTTTGGATAAAATAAATTTAACAGAGAATTTAATAGAGAAAGGCTCTGAATGGGATTCATTTTTTAGACTAATAGTTTCGGAAGTAGCAATTATTCACGCTTTATGTGGAACATTTATGCCTTTACTTCTTGTAATAATAATGACCAAATATTTTGGCAAAAATAAATCATGGACAGAGGGATTGTCAATATTCCCATTTGCCATTTTTTCAGCCTTAAGCTTCACTATACCCTATGTATTGTCTGGAGTTTTAATTGGACCAGAATTTCCATCAATCATTGGTGGAATAATTGGTTTGGCAATCGTCACAACTGCGGTAAAAAAGAGATTCTTAATTCCAAAAGATACTTGGGATTTTGAGCCTTTAATAAAATGGCCATCTTTTTGGAATGGGAACATTAAACCATTTCCAACTGAACAAAAGAATAGAATACAAAGTTTAAATGCTTGGTTGCCATACCTAATTCTAGCAATTATTCTGGTATTTTCTAGAACATTTGAACCTATTAAGACATTTCTAAATTCTTTTAATTTACATTTCACAAATATTCTCGATGAACCAAAAATAAACGCAAGCTTTCAAATTCTTTATCTTCCTGGTAGCATTTTAATTTTTGTATGTTTGATTACATTTTTTCTTCACAGGATGAGTCTTTTTCAAATTACTTCGTCGATTAAAGAATCCTCAAAAACAATGATAAGTGCTGGATTTGTGTTAATTTTTACAGTTCCAATGGTAAGAATAATGATTAATTCAGGTATTAATTCAAATGATTTTTTCAGTATGCCTTTAAGTATGGCCAATGGAGTGTCTTCATTAATGGGGAATATCTATCCATTTTTTGCACCAACTGTAGGTGGAATAGGAGCTTTTTTGGCTGGTTCTAACACAGTGAGTAACCTAATGTTAAGCCAATTTCAGTTTGAAACTGCAAATTTATTACAAATTTCAGGTGCACTCATGGTGGCAGCTCAAAGTGTTGGTGCGGCGGCAGGCAACATGGTAGCTATTCATAATGTTGTTGCAGCTTCGGCTACAGTTGGTTTGTTGGGAAAAGAGGGTATTGTTTTACGCATAACAATAATCCCAACACTTTACTATCTCTTTTTAGCAGGAATAATTGTTATATTTTTTATTTATGTGCTAAATGTGTCAGACCCTTTAATTTCTAATATTTAGTGATGCAATCTTAAAACAAATTCAAATTAGTAAAAAAAATTAGAAAAATTGATTAAAAACTAGTTGTAACAAGTAAGTTACGATATAATATAAATAATGTTTGTGATTTAGTTTATATCTAACAAACAGCTTATATAAACTTAGTTTATTCGCTTGGAGGAAGCAAATGAAACATTTAATTCTAGGATTAGTTTGCCTTAATTTTGTTGTCTTTGGTACTAACAAAGTTATCGCAGGAGATATCAAAGCAGGTGAAGCCCGTTATGCACAAAATTGCGGTAACTGCCATGGTCCCGCCGGCATGGGATTAGCTAGCTATCCTAAAATTAAAGGTAAAGAAGTTTCTTATCTTATCGATAGACTTAATACGTATAGAGCTGGAACAAAGATAGGGCCTAACTCTGATTTGATGATTATGATGGCTCAACCTTTGTCAGATATTGAAATCGCAAATTTAGCCGCGTATTTAAATGCGCAAAAATAACATTTAACATTAACAATAATAAAGGGAGATTATTTAAATGATTAAAAAATCTAAACTTTTATCAGCAGCTGTTGTTGCTACTGCAGCTCTTATGGCATCGCCAAGTAATGCTGATACAATGAATACCCCAAATATTAGTGCAATGTCTATAATGAACGGTTTGGAAAATCCGTGGGACATGGCATTTACTAGTGGTGGTGACATGTTTTATACAGAAAAATGTAAAGGTTTATCTGTAAAAACAAGTTCAGGAGCTGTTAATGCTCTTGCAGGTATGAAAGGTTCTAAAGGGTACGCTAGTACTAATGACGATCTTTTCTGCTCAGGACAAGCTGGTATGATGGGCGTAGCTGTAGATCCTAATTTCAATAAGAATAGAAGGATTTACGTAGCTTCCACTTCAGATAAATATCATGGTAGTGGTTGTAAAACTAACTTTGAAAAATGTGATGGTAACATCATTATGAGAATGGAAGTTAGTAAAGACTTCAAAAGTGTATCTAACCGTGTTGATATTGTAAAAGATATTCAATATAAACCATTCGAATCAAATCACCCATTTGGTGGACCAGGTGCACATAACGGAAACAGATTACGTTTCGGTCCTGAAGGATATCTTTGGGCTACAACTGGTGACCGTCATAGAGGTGTTGTTCCGCAATCTCCTAAATTATTAGGTGGAAACGTATTAAGAATTGATACTGACGGAAAAGCACATCCTGGAAACAAACCTCCAAGAGGTTTCGATAAGCGTATGTATACTTATGGTCACAGAAATGTTCAGGGAATTGATTTCCGTCCTAGTGATGGAAGAGCATTTACTGCTGAACATGGTCCATGGCAAAATGACGAAATCACTGCTTTAGTAAACGGTGGTAACGGCGGATGGGATCCTCGTCCTAACGTTGGTGGACGTGGTGATTGTCCTGATAAATATTGTGGATATATGCCAAATCAAAAAGAAGGTATGCTTCCTGCTAAGCGTGCTCAGTTCATGCCTATGAGTGACACTCGTTTTAGTGACTTGATGCCACCGGCATGGAACAATAACGGCTTATCTCAAGGTACTGGCTCAGCTGCTTTCTTAAAAGGAAGTAACTGGGGTTACTGGGAAGGTCGTATGGCTGTTGGAATCATGGGTATTGGTTTCGGTGGAACACCTTCTGGTATGAGAATTGATGTTGTTGACATTGCTAAAGATGGTCAATCAATTAAAAGTGTGATTCACATGCCAACTGGTCTAACAAAGAGATTCAGAGGTCTAAGATTAGGTCCTGATGGAGCTCTTTACGCAGCTGTAGATGAAGGAGAAATCTACAAAATTACTGCAACGGCTAAGTAAATATAGAAGATTTGCTCGCGTCATTTTTAAATGACGCGAGTTTTTCTTTCTTGATTTGATAGAACTGAGTCATTCCATATTTTCCTTAAAGAATTTCGTAAACCTTAAAATTTTTTTTACTTGTAATCGATGCCAATAATTATAATTTACTGTATAATTATTTATCAGTCTTTATTTTACATACCTAAGGTTCTTAACGCTGAGATTAAGCTACCTAAAGCATTATATATCCCTGATGACCAATATATTACTAATGAAAGAACATTTTCTGGTCCAATGGGCATGGGACTAATAAAATCCTTTGAATATAATAATCAGAAATTTTGTATTTATAATAATATCAAAGGTCAAAAAAAAATTACACTTCCAAGTACTAAACAAGATTGTCCAAAAAAAATTGGTGAATAATTAATGGATCCGTGTTCTCAAGGTTTAATTGGAGCGAGTTTAGCTTGTTCAAAAGCAAAAAAAAAAGATCTTAAATCTGCATTTTTTTTCGGCTTTATAGGTGGAGTGAGTGCCGATTTAGACATTTTAATAAGGTCAGCAAATGACTCATTATTATTTATCGAATATCATAGACATTTTTCACACTCATTATTTTTTGTTCCTTTTGGTGCTCTACTTGTGACTATGTTTCTTTATATTTTTTTTAAAAATAAACAATCTTTTAAAAACATATATTTGTTTGTTACATTAGGTTTCCTAACTCACGGTTTACTTGATGCATGTACAAGTTATGGTACAAATATATTCTGGCCTTTTTCTGAAAAAAGAGTATCTTTAAACATAATTTCTATAATTGATCCAATTTACACTAGCGTTCTTTTAATATTTTTGATCGCTGGAATTTTAACTAAATCGACTAAATATGTAAGTTTTGGGATCTTAATTTCAGTCTTATATTTATTTCTTGGTTTTTTTCAAAAAAATAGAGTGGATCAGTCAATTCAGAATGTAGCTGAAGAAAGAAATCATATTATCAGTCGAAAATTATTTAATCCAACTATAGGCAATAACATATTGTGGAGAAGTATTTATCAATCTAATAATTACTATTATGTTGATGCAGTCTATGCCCCATTATTTGGTAAAATAAAAATAAAAGATGGAGTGCGTTTAAAGGTTATTGATAAGGAAAAGGTATTTCCTGAATTAGGTAAAAATTCTATTCAAAGAGAGGATATTAGAAGGTTCTCTTTTTTTTCTCAAGATTTTATCTTTATACATCCAGATTATAATAATATAATTGCTGACCTTCGTTATGGTACTTTACCTTATGATTATAAATCATTATGGGGAATAGAGGTCGATCCAAAAAATGAGAATCAGCACGTAAAATATAAAAATTTGAGGAATTTTAATAGTGATGTTTATAAAGAATTTTGGCTTTTAATAAAAGGAAAGTTTTAATTATTAACCAAAAATAATTTTTTTTATGTAGTAGATTTATTAATTAATGATTATCTAATTTACATGTACAAATTCTATAAGTTGGCTCTTACAATATTTTTATTTATTTCAAGTCATTCATACTCTCTTCCACCATGTAATGGTAATTTTGATACACTATGTTTTGGAACAATAGTCCATAAGAATGGGGAAAAATACGTCGGTGAAATAAAAAATTATAAATACAACGGCAATGGAACCTATCTTTATCAAAATGGAAACATATATGAAGGGGAATTCTTAGATGGACTCCAAAATGGTCAAGGTATATTTACTTTTTCAAATGGTGACAGGTATGAGGGAGAGTTTAGAAATGGTTTATATCATGGTAGGGGGAAATCTATTTTTTCCGACGGAGAACATTATGAGGGAGATTTTGTAAATGATCTACCTCATGGTAAAGGAACACAGACCTTTTCCTCTGGGGATATTTATACTGGAGATTTTAAGGATGGTTTTATAAACGGAAAGGGGGTTTTTACATATGCTAATGGTGATAAATACGAAGGTGAATTTAGAAATAATTTATTTAATGGTAACGGTAAATTTACTTTTGAAAATGGAGATGTTCAAATAGGAAGATTCAAAAACCATAAATTTATTGGAGAATAACTATTTAGTCATTAATATACTGGGATTTAGCCATAAGCTCCATTTATTTTATAAATCTCAGTAAGGTAATCTTCGTGATCTAGACGCATTAGAACAGATGATTTGCCTTCTAAAGCCGAATTTGGTGTCCGATGAAGTATCCCGTTCTTTCCGCCTCGAAATATAGAAATATCCCAATCACTTAAATGCATTAATTTAGATTTATCCCTCACAATTTTTTCATTAGATTCACCCTGAATAAATGCATTACGATCAGCAGCTTCATTGGGTAAAATTTCAGTGCCCTGACCAGAATAAGTAACTAATAATCTAAAAGGAACCATATCGACATGATAACGCTTACAACCTCTATCAGATCCAAGCCAAAAACTAACTTTCTTTTGCTTTTGAAAAATACAGAACATTTTACAGATCTCACTCATATCATTTAACCAGTTATCATAAAATGAATCATATTGAATGCTTTTGGAAATATTATGTTTAAGATGTCTCTCGATGTCCATTCTTGTATTTTTTTGACCTACAATTCCAGATATAGAAAAAGGTGTTTTAAGTAATTTTTTAAAAAAATTCATGCAGTTTTTAGGAGACTTTCTGTTTAGAACTCCTATTTGTTCGTCTCTTTTTTTAAAAATATCAAAAGAATCACTTTCGTTAAAATAATAAATCATTTTTAAGTGATAATCTCATATAGAAACAATGTACTGTTAAATATATATAGCACTAAGGAAAAAATAATATTGATCTTTATTTTTTTTTTTGTGGACTCACATTCTTTAGCTTCACAACAATCTATGTCATCAGAACATTTAATTTTTCTGTTGTAAATTTCTTGTAAAACAAGCATTAATAGAATTGAAGAGGATATTACAAAAAGATAAATTTCAAAAGCTTCGAATGCCTCTATATTGGAAATGAACACTTCAATAAACATAAAATTGGTTAGCAATGAACTTAAACCGATGATAGTGGGCAAACCACAACATAAAAGATGGGTAAAATTACTGAAAACCAATGCGTATGATGAGTAATATTTAAACATTTATTAGTAAAATAATTTAAGCATAAACATAAAACTTCTTCCAGGCAATTGGACATTTGCTTTTTTCGCCTCTAAATGATTTCTTCCAACAACATCAAGTAAATTAGAAGCCGTAAACATTAAATGACCAGAGAGATCAGAATAGTTAAAGTCTCGTGTTAAATCAAAATCCAATCTTGAGTGCCCCCCAGTTCTAGTTTGAAATGGCCCTATAAATTCCTTATCAAAATAATGGAAGTAATTTAGATTTGCATCCCAATTTTCATTTATGGCTTTTATACCAAAGTTCATCTTTGTTTGAGGTATTAATGATAAAGCTTTATCATTTGAAGTTCGGTATCCTTTTAGAAAGTCAATCATAACATTAGAAATGAAATCAAAGTCATTAACTTTGGCAAAAGCATACTGACCACCAACCTCTAAACCAGTGAAGATTGCATTATATTGAGTAAAATTAACATCGTTCATGTCTTCACCCTCAACTAATGTAGTAGTACCATCTCTGTCTGCCGCAATAAAATCGTCAATATAATTATAATATGTTTCAATTTTAAAGGTATCTAAGCCATTATTATAGCTATACCCTAAAGAAAAATTATAAGAGGTTTCGACATCCATGTTGCTATCCCCGATTTCAAATTGTTCTTGTGCATGATGTGGACCATTAGCAAATAATTCAACTGCATTAGGTGCTCTCTGAGTAAAGTCAAAACCACCAAAAACAGAGTTATTATTAAATATTTCTTTTTTAATTGTTGAAGAAAATGCACCAGGAAAAAACCCTTTTTCCATACTAGTATTTTTTAAATTAACTGATTCCACACGACCTCCGATATCCAAGTCAAATAAATCAAAATTAAAGCTTTCAAGAGCGAATAATGCAAAACTAGATGTTCTTGTATGAACTAAATGACTTTCCTCTTGCCCTAAGGCACCTTGATCATAATTTTGAAAATGGAACCCAATTAATCCTTCGCTATTAACATCAATGATTGATTTGTGATTAAGAGAAGTTTTAATTTCATATAAATCACTAAAGAAATTAATATTGTGATTATTTCCGTCACCAGTTCTCTCAGAATGATTATATTCGGATACTGCACCTTGCAAGTTAAACTTACTAAAATATGCAGTATTAAGTGAAAACGACGATTGAAAATTAAATGAATTCTTAGTAGGATTTAATGAGGTCATGTTTTCCTCACCTTCAGGACCAGGATTTCCATAAACAGCTTCAAGTTTATCAAAAGAAAATCCAATATAATTGTCACCATCATTATATGTTAAACCAACACCACCAGATGCCATAAATTTTGAAGAATTTGGTTGTTTATTTGAGGTATTTGCTAAATCGTAAGGACCTGAACTTAGTCCACTTGCATTAAGTCTAACAATAAAGTTTTCAATTGATTGAGCAGCTTTAATGCTTCCTTTTAGTTCACCGCCGGATGTAGTGTAACCAAAATTTGCCTCCACATTTTCGTCAGTTACAGGTTTGTCAACAGCTACTAGAGGATTAATTATATTAACTACACCTGCAAATCCATTATTACCATACAATAATGTTCCAGGACCTTTAATAATCTCAATTTTGTCAATCAGCATTGGATCATAACCTACTATGTGATCCTCACCAAATTCAGATACATCTGTAGTACCACTACTATTCTGAAGAATTTTAACTCTCGAATTAGTCATACCTCGTATTATAGGTCGCGAAGCGTTACCAAGACCTTTTGAAGAAATACCAGGTAAATCTTTTAACATATCACCAATAGAGTATTTTCTTTTTTTTTCAATTTCATGACCATCAAATAAAATATTGCCTCTGTCACTTTCATACTCAGTACTTGGCTTAATTTTTGATGTAATAAATACATCAGGTGCAACAAAAATAGATTCTATATTTTCAGCATTTAAATTTGCTGCAAATAGCAAGATTAAAAAGGGGATAAATTTTTTGAACATTGATTTCCTAGAGGTTAAGTAATTAATATAAACGTTATATTATAACACTTATTATTTTGTCAACCCTTCACCTAACAAAATAGATTAAAATTTCGTAAGTACTAATTTAGACGCACTGAAACTTATAATTATTCCGTGAATGTTTAAGAATTTAATACTAAAGGCCTTTTATTTAAAAAAATTTATATTAAATTAATAATGTGAAATTTTATAAATTTTTTTTATTTTTTTTGCTTATCAGTGGATTGATGACTTCAAATGTTTTAAGCAAATCCATCTCCATTTGTATTAGCAAACACGAATTAAAAGATCATTTATATAAAAAAGTCAAGAACGATGAGAATTGTCACAGTCATTCTACAGAAAAAAAAACATTACAATTTTGCTTTAAATGTGATTGTCATTTAATTCAAATACAAAAACTTGAATATATTAAATTTTTAATTTCTGTAAATTTTACACCCCATTTGAATAACTTTCTCGAAAAATTTAATTCATTAAACCTCAAAACAGAGGATCCACCACCAAGATTTTTATCCTGAAAATTTAAAGAAAAGAAGATAACTTTCTTTTCAGCCCATATTTAGAAGGAGAATGTAATGAATAAAATTATACTTCGCTGTTTTTTTTTATCAGTGTTGATTTTTATAACCAAATCACATGCTAGACCAATTTCTTATGCAGGAGGTTGGACAATTATGCAAATGAATGATTTTAATAAACATAGTTTCCATTTTCATTTTTCTCCTTCAATAAAATATTCTATCGGTTATAAAAGTGAGTTTTGGAGAAAAAAAGAGTGGCAGTTTCATGGCACACAGTTAAATTATCTCATAAAACGAATAAACACGTCGAAATCTCAGACAAATTTTTATCTTAAAAATGGTTTAGGTATTGCCTTTAGTGATTATAAAAACTTTGAAAAAAAAATTGAGCCAAATTTTTTTTCTGGTTTGTCTTTTGACTGGGAAGATAGGCGGTATTTCACAAGTTATGAAAATAGAATAAATTATAACTCTTCGATTGATAAATTTTTTGTTCAAAAAGCTCGAGTAGGATACTCTCCTTATATAGGAAAATATGGGGATTTGCATACTTGGTTTATGTTAGAAATTCAACATATGCCCAATGTTCAAGACAAAATGGTTTTTACACCTTTGCTGAGATTGTTTAAAGACGATTATTTGTTAGAGACAGGGCTTAGCAACAATAATAACTTTACTTTTAATTTTATAAAAAGATTTTAGGGAGAATAAAAATGAAATTATTTTTTTATATAACTTTTTCTATATTGATTCTTATGAGTAATCTGACAAATGCAGAGAATAAGGAAAATACTAAAGATTTTTTTACTATATCAGTGAATGGGTTGGTTTGTGATTTTTGCGCAAGATCAATTGAAAAACTTTTTATGAAAAGAGAATCAGTTTTAGATATTGATGTAAATTTAGAAAAAATGTTAATAACGGTGAGATTAAAGAAAAATAAAAACTTGGATAATCAAACCATAAAACAAATAATAAATGATTCTGGTTATGATATAGTTGAGATAAACCGTGAATAGAAGCTTATTTAAACAATTTTTTACACCTATACTAAGTTTGTTTGCAAGCTTTAGTACATTGATTTGCTGTGCCTTACCTGCATTACTTATAACACTTGGAATGGGCGCAGCATTAGCTAGTATAATCTCTGTATTTCCCTGGATAACAATTATATCTAAATATAAAATTGAGATTTTTATAACAGCTGGATTTATGATTTTTTTTTCAATTATACTATTTTTGAAGGAAAGAAAATCTCCATGTCCATCTGATGCTAAATTGGCAAATCTTTGCTCGAAACTTAGATATATAAATTTAACAATGCTGTATATTTCATCGATACTTTATTTAATTGGTTTTTTCTTTGCTTTTTTGGCAACAAAAATCTTTTAATAAATTTTACCTTAAATAAAAAAGAAAAAAAGATCTTTAAAATGATTATATAATATTAAATAATTTTAAGGGAATAAATTATGTTAGATGAAGTTAAATGTTGTTCAGGACCAGGCTATGCCTCTCCACAAGAAGCATTAAAAGCGCCTAAGGAGAAAGTAGTTTACACAGTATGCATCTATACTGGAAGTAATATTAAAAAACCGGACTATCTTGCTACTATTGATGTTGATATTGAAAGTCCAACTTATGGCAAAGTTATATGTAGAACTGAACTTGGAAATTATGGAGATGAGTTGCATCATATGGGTTGGAATGCTTGTTCATCATGTCATGATGATGAAAAAATGCAAAGAAAATATTTAATCATACCTGGATTACAAAGTAGTAATTTTTATATAGTAGACACGGCAACTGATTCCAAAAAACCAACTTTATATAAAACAATTTCTGGAGAAGAAATAAAGCAGAAAACAAATCTTTCTTCTCCTCATACTGTCCATTGTCTAGGCTCAGAAATAATCGTTTCAATGCTTGGTGACGCCAATGGTAATGCTCCTGGAGGATTTCTTCATCTAAACAAGGATTTTGAAATTGTAGGAAGATGGGAGAAAGATATAAAAGGGATGAATTTTAGTTATGATTTTTGGTATCAACCAAGGCATAATATTATGGTATCCACAGAATGGGGTGCTCCAAAAACATTTATACCTGGTTTTAACTTAGAGGACGTTTCAAAAAATAATTACGGAAGGCACATTCATTTTTGGAATTTCAAAGAAAAAAAGATAATTAAATCTGTAGACCTTGGTGATGAGGGTTTGATTCCGTTAGAGGTAAGATTTCATCACAATCCTGATTCAAGTCATGGCTTCGTTGGAGCCGCATTAAGCTCAAATATATTCCACTGGTATAAAACCTCAGATAATGATTATAGAATAGAAAAAATTATAGATGTAGAGTCAATAGATAACAAAATTCTCCCAGTCCCAATGCCTGGCTTAATCACAGATATTTTAGTATCAATGGATGATAAATACCTTTATTTTTCTAATTGGCTTCACGGTGATCTAAGGCAGTATGATATTTCTAATCCTTCACAACCTAAACTTACAGGACAAGTTTGGATAGGAGGATTATTAGGAAAAGCTAATAATGTTAACGGAAGAGAAGTTAACGGTGCTCCTCAAATGATTCAACTCTCACTTGATGGTAAAAGATTGTATGTAACTACATCTTTATTTTCATCCTGGGATAATCAATTCTATCCAAAAATGAACGAATCTGGAGGCATGATGCTAATTGTTGATTGTGACAATGAAAAAGGTGGTATGAAAATTAGAGATAATTTTTTAATAGATTTTGGAAAAGAACCAAATGGTCCTTCTCGAGCTCATGAAACAAGATATCCCGGCGGTGATTGCTCATCTGATATTTGGATTTAAATTAATATATTAGACTTTTGCAAATCTAACCTCAGTTATGGATGTTTATGAAAACCCACTACCAAAAAATCAAGAATAGTTTATTCATAATATAAATATACTTTGTTCAGTAAATAAATTTGATCAATTATATTTTGTTGTTATTATTTTAAGTATGTTTGACGCATATTTAAGAAAAATTAATAACAAACTCCCAGATTTTAATGGCTCAAATTGGTTGATTAGGATGCCCTTAGCCATTGTTTTTATTCAACAAGGCTTAGATAAACTTCCAATTGATCCCAGTGATGCAGATTCATATGATTTACCTATAATAATCTGGTTATTTGTTATAATAAGCGAATTATTAGCAGGGTTTGGACTGCTTTTCGGAGGAATTTTTAGATCATTAGGTTTTTTAAGGTTATTTGGTGATTTATTAACAAGGTTTTCTGGAACAATCGTGGTGATTGTTATCAGTGGGGTGATACTTGTCAGTAAGCCTGATAGTTTCATAGAAGTTTTATTATATGATCATTTCCATATAATTTTATACTGTGCTGGATTATTTTTTGCGTTAAGAGGAAATCGAGCAAAATAATTTAATTATTTAAAAAAAACTAAGGTAAAATGACGAAAATTTTAATTATAGGTGGAGGCTTTGGAGGAATTTATTGTGCTAAACGTTTACAGAAAATTAAACTAAATTCATTTGAAATTGAACTAATTAGTAATAATAATTATTTCGTATTTCAACCTTTATTACCTGAGGTTGCATCAGGTGTTATTTCTGCCTCAGATGCAGTAACTCCTATCAGGCAAATGTTAGATTCAATAAAATTTAGACATGCAGAAGTAAATTCAATTAATCTTAACGATAAAAATGTTGGTATAGTACAAGGTTTTAGAAGACGACAGCATTATATTTCATTTGATCATTTAGTTATAGCGTTAGGTCAAGAAAATAACTCAGACATTATACCCGGTCTTAAGAACAATTCAATGACGATCAAAAATCTGAAAGATGCTTACAATATAAGAAACCATGTAATCAGATGCTTAGAACTAGCAGATGTTACAAATGATTGTAAACTCAAAAAAAGGTTATTGAATTTTGTCATAATTGGAGGAGGTTTTTCTGGAGTTGAAACATCCGGCGAGTTAAAAGAGATGATAGATAGACTTCTTATATATTATAAAAATATAGACAAATCTGAAATTAAAATTCATGTTGTGGAAATTTCCAACAGACTTCTTCCAGAGTTAGACACAAAAATGAGTTTGTATACTCAAAAAGTTTTTAGAAATTTAAATATTAAACTTCATTTAAACACAAAACTCAAAGAGGTTTCATCTTTAAAGGTTTATCTATCAAATGATATATCTATTGATACAAATACAGTAATTTCCACAATTGGATCATCTGTTTCTGATATTATAAAACAAGCTAATATGAAATTAGAAAAAGGCAGAATCCTTACAAATCAATATTTAGAGGTAGTAAATAATACAAATATTTGGGCCTTAGGTGATTGCGCATTTGTTCCTTCTAATTCAAAAGATGTTTTGATTGATTCTCCTCTAACTGCACAATGCGCAGTAAGACAGGCACATGTATTATCCAAGAACATATTATTAAAAACATTAAGTAAGAAAATGAAGCCGTTCAATTTTAGATCTCAGGGTGCATTAGCATCTCTGGGTTCAAAAGTTGGAGTAGGCAAAATCTACTTCATACAGTTGAAAGGATTTGTTGCTTGGGTTGTATGGAAGATTTTCTACCTTTCTCTATTACCGTCAATCTCAACAAAAATTAGGGTATTTGTTGGATGGTTAGTAGAGTGTATTGTTCCAAGAAATGCAGTACTGACAGATTCTATTAAAAAAAATTCATTTGAGTTTCAAAACTATAAAAAAAATGATGTTATTTTTACAGAGGGTATGATTGCAGACGGTTTCTACATCGTACAAAAAGGTGAATTTATTAATACGTATAAAAATACAAAAAATGGTAAAATTTTTAAGAAAATTTATAAAAAAGGCGATCATTTTGGTTCAAGAGTAATTCTTGAGGGTGGAAGAAGAACAGGGACTATTAAAGCAACAAGGAATTCTGAGGTTTTAAAAATTGAAAAAGATAGTTTTAAATTAATGGCATCCAATTTACCTGCATTAAAAAATTATTTTAATAATTACTTACCAGAAAATTTTAAAGATTTAAAATTAACATCTTAAATTAAAAAATATTTTTGATTAAAAGAAAATAAACAATAAAATAAAAATTTGTTTAGTTTAACTTTTGAACCCAAAATAGGTTTTCTAAAAATTTACTTTCTAATAATATTAATCTAAAATTTAATTATGGATAATAAAAAAATTATTAAAAATTTATTAAATGGAAAAATTTTGCTCAAAAATTTTGATAATCATTATGCAAATTTAGCAAGAAAACATCAAAACAAACTTACTAAACCTAAAGGAAGTTTGGGTGATTTAGAAAACTATGCAGTTTGGATGGCTGGATGGAAGAAAAAAAAAAAACCATCAATAAATAATTTTAAATGTTTAGTTTTTGCTGGTAACCACGGTGTTGCAAAAAAAAAAGTATCAGCATACCCAGCCGAAGTAACTGAACAGATGGTAAAAAACTTTAAGAATGGTGGTGCCGCCATAAATCAACTTTGTGATTTAGCAAATATAAAGTTATCTGTTATTCCAATTGAACTAACAAAACCTACAAAAGATTTTTCAAGAGAAAAAGCCATGAATTATGATGAAACCATTAATTTGTTGGAATTAGGATATAATTCAGTTCCAAAAAAATGTAATTTGTTAATACTTGGAGAAATGGGTATATCAAATACAACGGCTGCAACAGCTATTTCATGTGCACTTTTTAATGGACCTTTAAAACAACTAATTGGATTAGGAACTGGTATATCAAGTCGAAGGCTCAAAAATAAAATTGCAGTAATTAAGGCTGGGTTAAAATTGCATGGGAAAAAATTCGATAGTTTTTGTAATATTTTGGCAGCGTTTGGAGGTAAAGAAATGGCTGCAATTGCTGGATCAGTCATTGCTGCAAGAGTAATGGGAATTCCGGTTTTATTAGATGGTTTTATATCAACAGTATCTGCGGCTACATTAACACTTTTTAAAAAAGATTTTCTCGATCATTGTCAAATTTCTCATCTTTCTTCCGAGCCAGGTCATCAACACATTCTTTCATGCCTCAAAAAAAAGCCTATTCTTGATTTAAATATGAGGCTTGGTGAGGCTAGCGGCGGTGCTGTAGCAGCATTAATAATTAAGGCAGCTTTAGTTACCCATAATAAAATGGCAACATTTTCAGAGGCTGGTATCAGCACAAAAACCTAATTATGCAATTTTTTTTTAAAAATAAATATTTTGTAGATTTTATGGCATCAATTATGTTTTTCACAAGAATTCCAGTTAAATGGTCGTATTTTTCAAATAAAGCTCCAGATTTAACAAATGCTGCATGGACCTTTCCACTTATAGGTTTTATTATTGGATTTTTATCAGGAGGAATAGGTGATTGGTTTATAAGTTTGGGATTGTCGATATTTTTATCCTCAGTTATTTCAATTACCATAAGCGTTCTTTTAACTGGTGCATTTCATGAAGATGGTCTTGCTGACACATCAGACGGTTTAGGAGCTGGAGGTAGTGAAAAAAAAATTAATAGAATTATTCATGATAGTCGATTAGGTACTTACGGAGTTGTGGCATTGGTTTTAGGCTTACTCTTAAGACTTGGTTTAATTATTTCTTTAGCTGAAATGGGATATTCTTTAATTTCTATACTTTCAATAGGTTTTGCATCAGGAAAAATTGCAATTATTTTTTCAAGAAACTTATTTTCGCATTCAAAATTTGCAAAAACTGGAACTATTGTAAAAAAAATATCTAATAAAAATCTAATAATTGCAATTTTAATCTGGATTGTTCCTACATTATTTATTTTGCCACTAGATGGAATATTATTAGGTATAATTTTAATGCTTTCCATTATTTTTGTAGTAGGTCTAAAATCAAAAAATGCTCTAGGAGGTATTACCGGTGATATTTTAGGTGCAATAGCTTTTCTAACAGAGTTAATGTTTCTATTTGGAAATGTTATCGTAATATCTTTAATAAATTGATTAAGCCGGGAAAATTATTTTTAATTCGTCACGCCCCTGTGAAATCATTTTCAGGTTTTTTTCCAGAACATAATCCAGATGCCATCATACAACTTAGTAAATTAAAAAAATTATCTACACTTATTCCTCGCGATTGTGTTTGGTATGTTAGTCCCTTAAAAAGAGCAATCCAAACTGCAAAAGCACTATCAAAATATGTGCCTTACTCTAAAATAATTCAGGAAGAAAATCTTAGCGAACAAAATTTTGGTGATTGGTCAGGAAAAAAGGTTTCTATAATTTGGAAAACTATTAGAGAAAATAAAACTAAACATAATTTTTCATTTTTATCTCCAGAAATATCTCCTCCAAATGGAGAAAGTTATGCACAACAATGTAAAAGAGTAAAATATTGGATTGAAAACTTAAATTTTGTGAATAATGAGAATTTAGTGATCATTTCACATGCAGGAACTATAAGAGCAATTTTATCACATGCCCTTCGAATAAAACCTGAATATTCAGTTGGGGTAGAAATCAATAATCAAAGCGTTACTATTTTTGAGATACTTACAAAAAAAGATTCTAAATATCAAGGTGGTAGATTTCGTTTAATCACACTTAACAAAGAAATTTAACACTACTTTTTATTTTTAATAATATTTTTGAAGAAAATTTTATTTAAGGTTGATGTAAATATGAGATATTAAAACGTTTTTAAATAAAGCGGTGAATCAGATTCTATATCTAAGATACTGATTTCATTTATTTTTAAAAAATAAATATAAAATTAATCCTCCAAAAAAAGTTATTAATAAAACACCTCTACCATATCCTAATATTTCTAAAACATTCATATTGGTTAAATCAGAATTAATATAATTGTGACCTAATATGTACCTCCAGAGTTCATGACTCTCCAAATACAGACATGTATTTATCAATTTTTTTTTAATATCGTCTCCCAAAAATGCTCAATGTGAATTTATAATCTTTGAATAATTTTAAGATACACTCTCTTTTCTGTTAATTTTAAGATCATAATCTTAAATATAATTTATTTTTAGGGAAGATATATGTTTTTGGCAATATTATAGTAATCTCGGTTTAACCTTTAGAAAAAAAATTAATGAAAAAATTATTAATTATATTTGTTTATTTTTTTTTATCAATTGAAGTTCACTCATTTGAGAATTTAAATGGAACAAACTTAATTTGCAACGGTAAATATCAGACAATTGGTTATCAATTTTTAGATGAAGAAAAAGTTATTAGACATGCATCCTCAATTTCAGAAAACGATTACTACAAAAATTCTGGATTTTATGTATTAACTGAAAAATTTATCAAGTTAGATGTTGAAGGTGATATCTTTTCTAGGGAAATTTTAAGACAAACGTTAGAACTGTTTATTGGAGTACATTTAAATAACTCAAAAGTAGGTGAGTGTATTTTTTACGATGGAGATTTAAATGAATACTTTGAAAAACTCCATAATTAATATAGTGAAACAAGCATTTTTAATTGTTTAAAAAAATTTATAGATTAGGGGATAAGTTTTATGCGAAGTACATTTACAATTTTTTTTACACGATATATTTGTTTAACTGCAGTCTTAGCAATCATCATATCTGTCCTGACAGCTTGTTCAAGCACTCGACTATTTTATACTTTTTTAAATAATTTTATTGAGGATGAGGTTTCCTATTTTATTGATTTGGATGAGGAGGAGGAAATTTTTCTGAGCCAACAAGTTTCTGAAATAATTTCATGGCATCGTAAATTAATGTTACCAAGTTATTCAGAATACCTTAAAAATACAGCAAATATGTTAGAAGTTGGTCAATATGGTAAAGATGATATCACTAATATCTTAGCTGATGGAAAATCTCTTATAGAAGAAACCACAATAGGTTTAACACCCTATGCCTCTAAATTTCTTGTGCGAAACCAATCCCTAGAAAATATTAAATATATAGAAGAAAGAATGGAAACACGAAAAAATGAACGTCTTGTCGAACTCTCAAAATCAAATGAAGTGCTTTATAAAGAGCGTATAGAAAAATTGACCACTAATTTTGAAAGATTTTTTGGTAAACTAACTAGTGAACAGATGATACTTATTGAAACTTATGCAAAAATTACTTTGGGTCATGCGAAGATTAGGCTCAATAATAGAACGTTACGTCAAAAAGCCTTCATTAATTTCTTAAGAACCCAACCATCTGAGACAGAGATTACGAAATATCTAAATAAATTATTATTAAATGGTCATCTAATAGTCAATCCATCTCACAAAGAATTCTCAAAAAATTCACTAGAATTGTTCAATGAACTTCTTGTAAATATTCTATCTATTTCATTAACTTCACAGAGGGAAAAAATAATTATTAAACTTCGTGGTTATGCAGAGGATTTTAGATCTATCTAAAGTCTCAAGGGTAGGGCTTAGTGGCAAAAATTCGCGAAAAAGACCAGGATTTTAAGTAGACAACCATCTGTTCAATAATTTATTATGATTTAATGAGTAATATTAAAATCGAGAGGGTTAGAGAGGTTTGCTGATATGCTAATTTTTGCACTCATAACTTTAATAATACTTGGAAATTTGATTTATGCTTATCAATGTATTTTCCAAACACGTAAGTACATTGAGAAATATGGCTTTGGTGAAGGAAGCGCAATTATGACAAGACTTGTTGGCACTTTTGCTGCCGGTTTTGCAGTCACCCTAGTCATTGCTTTACTCACTTCTATCGAAGGCGCTTGGTTGCTGTTTGTCTATGGTTTTGTGCAAGCATGTATCGGGGCAGTTGTTTGCTTTAAAACTATCCATAGTTATTGGGGGTCTGTTGACGGTGTTAAGACAACTGCTGAAGGGTATGTCGCTCCTGCTATAATAGCACTTTTAAACTTAATGGTACTTATTACTGGTTGGGATTTACTGTTTAAAATTTGAATATTAAATATCTGACTATAGGGGAACTTCTTTTTGGTTCAAGAGTGCCGGAGAGATAGGTAAAAGACCAGATTTTATTTAGGCAAAAAAAAACCTGACTACTTAGCCAGGTTTTTTAAAATTCATCTTTATAGATCGAAACTACTTCTCTGCGCAAGCGTAAGAATTGATTTCAAGACCAACAGAGATTTCAGAAATCATTGGTTTTGTCCAAGCCATTGTTTACTCCTTAAATAAAAAATTAATAAAATTGTACTATTTATATTATAATTTTCTTAATCAACTCTGATCGAGTTATTCATATTTGGTTAATCTTCAAATTCAAAATTATGTGGGGATAATCTTGGAGTATAAAATTACAAAATCAAGCTTCTAAATACTTGTAATTCTAGTGATTTTAGATAGTTGAGGAGAGATAAAGAAATTAACAGATTAAGATTTAAATTTATAAATATAATAGTAAAAATAAATTTAAATATTAGATAATCAATATGACAATTTTGGTTATATTTTTTTTAATAAGTTTTATTCCTGTTTTGTGGGTTAACTATGTATTTAAGAAAAATGATACAATTTTACCAAATATGCCCTTTAACGCATATGAATTTGGTGAAGAGATAATTAGTGAATTAAAATTAAAAAATGTTATGATTGAAAAGACTTTAATTGGTGATCATTACGATTTAGTTGAAAAAAAAGTTAAGGTGCATGAAGATCGGTTCAAAAGGAAAAGCTTAACTTCAATTAGTATTATATGCCACGAGATAGGTCATGCAATTCAACATGCACAAAATTATTCGCCTTTAATTACAAGAACTAAACTTGTGAAAAACACTCAATGGATAAACAAAATAAGTATGGCAATTATTTACATTGGATTCCCCTTGATTTTTGCTACAGGATTTTTATCGCTTATAAAACTCTGTGCCTTAATAATACTGCTTAGTACATTAATCGGAGTAATTATTCACCTTATTACACTTGAGGTAGAATTTGATGCTAGTTTTAACAGAGCTTTCCCAATAATTAAAAAGAAAATACCTGAAGTATATCACAATTCCTGCCGTTCTGTTCTCAGGGCAGCAGCTTTCACATATGTTGTTGGTGTATTTAAAAATTTGATATCTTTACGTATGATATGGACAGTTCTGTCTAAATTAAGATAGTGGCGGAGAGACAGGGATTATCATTCAAAAGCTCTATAACCCCTGGGAACACTGAATTTATTGATGACATTACCTTCATTTAGGGGTATGGTATTGCAAGTTTTAAGAATTTTAAATAAAGATAATTCAAAAGAAATAATATATAAATTAATAAAACTATTTAATGCAATTTAGTTATAGTAATTATTTAAAATTTTATATAAATAAGATTTCTTTTCATTACATATTAAAATATGACTGAAAACATAAATTTAAAGAAAGAAACTAATTTTAAATCCAGCGAATCAAGCACCGGTGAGAATAAGCAATGGGATAAGGATAATCAGGCTTGGTGGGATTGGTATGTTTCTCTAGCGGATAACTCAAATTCTAAAACCAAGGAGGTTCTGTTAGAACTGCCTGAACCACCAAATATAATAGATGCATCAAAAATTGATTTAAAAAAGCAACTCTCAGAACCTTATAACCTAACAACACAAGATATTTCAAATTTTCAAAAAAACGGTTTTATAAAGTTAAAGAACGTTTTAACACCAGCTGCAATTCAACTTTTAAGACATGAAATCCTATCGCTTTTAAAAAAGACATTTGAAAATTATAACGAAAATAAAAAAAATCGTTTTTTAAGTCTTGAAATGATGTGGTTAAAAAATATTGTAATCAAAGAATTTGTTTTAAGTTCACGTATTGCAAAGATTTGTGCTGAACTACTATCAGTAAAAAAAATTCGTCTTTATCATGATAACGCCTTAGTTAAAGAATCAGGCTGTGGTCGTACACCCTGGCATTATGATGACCATCATTTTCCATTAGAAACAAATGATGTGGTAACGGCCTGGATTCCTGCTCAAGCAATCCCGATTGAGATGGGTCCTCTAACTTTTGCAAAGCCATTAGAGATTCATAAACTTGTAGAAAATATTGAATTTAACGAATTTGATACTAGTTACGATAAAAAAATAATTGATATTTTTAAAAAGGAAAAAGTTTCAATTGTTGAAGAACCTTTTGAATTAGGTGAAGTAAGTTTTCATCATAATCTTAGTTTCCACACTGCCTCTGAAAATAAAACAACCCAAAGTCGAATTGTTTTAGCCAATACCTATTTTGCAGACGGTGCGCGTGTTGTAAATAATCCTACTATGATCTCAGGAGATTGGAAAAAATTTATTCCTGCAACTAAGCCAGGTGAAATTGTCTCAAGTAATTTAAACCCAATTTGTTGGCCTGCAAATAATCAAGTTTAGTCTAAAAATTTAATGCTCTTCAAAAATAATTATAAAAACTTTAACTCTTCATGGATGAATAAAATCGATTCAGGTGAAAACCCAAATAGTCAAGATTTACTAGATCATCTTCACACTATTCACAACAGATATGCAGGTTTTACTGAAAAGATTGCAACCAGTTGTTGTGATTCAAATGGAAAAAATAGTTATGAATTACTAATTGATACTATCGATCCAAATTCTCATATCGATATTCTTGATTTGGCATGCGGAAGTGGGGTTCTTTTAGAGTATTGTAATAAACGTTTACCATTTAACGTCAAACTTTCCGGAGTGGATATGAATGATAACGAACTTAAACTCGCACAGACCAGACTTTATAACCAAGATGTAGATTTTTATAACGCAAAAGCTCAAAAATTAAACTTTATCAAAGATGCCTCAAAAGACGTTATATTTTGTCATTGGGCTTTAACTTTAATGGATCCTTTAGTTCCAGTGTTAAAAACCATTAAAAGGATACTTAAAAATCAGGGTGTTTTCTCAGCAATTGTTGATGGAGATTTACATTCTGCAACTGGATATTTAGAAATCCACAACATAATATATAAATTTGTTCAAAAAATATTTCCTAATTATGGATTATTAGAATTAGGTGATCCAAGGGTTAGATCTTTAAAAACTTTAGATGAACTCGTTAAAAAAATATTTTATGACTGTGAAATAAATATTACCCCTCATGTGCTTTCTTTTAAACAAACCCCAAAAGTGTTAGCTAAAGAAGTTTCAGGTTTTTTCTACGCTTCACTAGTTCTATTGCCCAAGCATTATCAGATTTTAGTATCAGAACTTTCAGATTACTTTGATAAGACTTCAGTTGATGGTTTTAGTGAGTTTAATCTTCCAGTAAATCGATTAGTAGTAAAGAAGACTTCAAAAATCTGCTTTCTAAAAAAATAATATCTTCATGATATTTTTTAGTTTTTGTTTATTTCTTTTCTTATTTACGTTGATAGGATCTTTGTCAGTTCTTAAGAAAAAAAATACGTCTCTTGACTATCTCCTTGCAAATCAAGAAGTTAAGCCATGGTTGGCAGCTATATCAGCCATCGCAACATCAAATAGTGGATACATGTTCATTGGTCAGATTGGGTTTACATATGTTTATGGTTTGCAATCTGTCTGGCTGATGTTTGGATTGATTTTTGGTGATTTTATTTCATCTCTTTTTGTACATAAGAATTTAAGGAAGAAATCACAGGAATTAAAGGTTGTTAGTTTTGCTAATTTGGTAAGCCAATGGCATGGCAAAAATTATAAATATGTACAATTGTTTGGTGGATTAATCATTCTTATTTTTTTATCTACATATGCAGCAGCTCAGCTTAATGCTGGAAGTAAGTCGATGCATGTTATATTTGGTTTAGATTATAGACTAGGTGCCATAATCGGTGGAGTTATTGTATTACTTTATTGTTTTTCAGGAGGAATAAGAGCTTCTATTTGGACGGATGCCGCTCAATCTTTTGTAATGATAGTTGCCATGTTTTTAATGGTTTTTTTTGGAATTAAAGAAGTAGGTGGGGTTTCTATCTTTATAGATGAATTACACAAAATATCTCCAGATTATATGAAATGGTTTCCATCAACAAATTTTTCAGAATTTTTATTAGCTCCATACATGTTCATTATCGGTTGGTTTTTCTCAGGTGTGGGTGTGATAGGTCAACCTCACGTTATGGTAAGATTTATGACAATTGATAGTACTAAAAACATACCAAAAACAAGAATATATTATTACACTTGGTATACTTTATTCTATTTATTTTCCATTTTAGCGGCTTTTGTAGCAAGATTACTAATCCCAGAAATCAACAATATGGACCCAGAATTAGCCTTACCAAATTTGGCACAAAGTTTATTACCTGAATTTTTTGTTGGAGTAATCTTAGCTGGTATTTTTGCTGCCACAATGTCAACAGCAGATTCTCAAATACTTGCTTGTACCGCTTCAATTACAAATGATCTTTCATTGAATAAAAATAACAATTATTTAATAAATAAATTAGCAACTTTAATTATCACAGTCTTTGTTGTTACAATTGCAATAAATGATAATAAAAACGTCTTCAACCTTGTCTTAATGTCATGGTCAACATTAGCTTGTTGCTTTTCTCCTTTATTAATAGTTAACTCACTAAAACAAAAAGTTTCTGAATTTCCATCATTAATGATGATGATTATACCCTTGATAACATTAATGGTATGGAGACATTACGAACTAAATACTTATATTTACGAGGTAGCTCCAGGTATAATATCTGGAATTCTTACTTTTTTTGTTTTTAAACTATTAAGAAAATAACATCAGTTCGAGCTGCTAAATCCTAAAAAGCTTTATGAAGGAGGGGATCGAGCAATTAAAAGATTAGGTGTTAATATTGCAAAAATAATTGAGCAAATAAAGATATAAATTACAAATATAATAAATTGGATTTCCAATGTTACACCTGTGTCTAATAATAATCCTATAAGTGCTGGAGAGATTGAAGTAGCAAGCACAACCATAGAAAAAAACATAGATCTGATTGAACCAAGATAATTAATTCCATAAAGTTCAACCCACAGAGTACTTATGACAATAGTTGCTGATCCAGCAGATGCTCCCATTAAGATCATAAATATAGGAATAGCAAATGCCTTGTCTGTAGCTACTATTAAGAGCAAACCAAATGCAAGCGGTAACAAAAAAAAACGCAATAAATGCACTGTGCCAAATCTATCGATTATCCAGCCAGCCCCAAAAGTTACCCCAATTACACTTAAAGCAAAAAAAGGGTAGGAGGATGCTAAAAGCGTAATCGACCAAGATTTAGTTTCAATCAAGTGAATCTGATGAAAAAAAACTCCAGTCACTATGAAGGGAGAAGCAAGTAATCCAGGAAGAACCTGGTAAAATCTTAAATCTTTTAAGACTTGTGATCGATTCCAAGAAACAATCAAATTTTTTTTTGATTTTGTTTGTTTACTATTATATGAATCATGCTTATTTAATTTGATGTATCTTCCAAGCCAGTAAACTAAAGGTAAAAAAATAATTATTATACACGTACCTATTCCAATCCAGATTTCTCGCCATGTGTACTGAAATAAAAAGAAAGTAATGAGAGAGGGTAATAGTGCCTCTCCAATAGGGTGTCCCATTAGTGCAACACTTAAAGCTCTTCCTCTTTTCTTTGAAAACCAGCGGGCCATCGCGGTTACTGCTATATGACTAATCATACTTTGACCAAACAAGCGAAGACCTAATAAAGACAAGAAAAGTATGAGAAGTGTTTCAGCACTTGATAAAAGAAATGAAAATCCGCTTAATATTCCTAGTGTTATTAATCCAAGAACAGTTAAATTTAATTGGTCTGTAAGTTTTCCTAACCAAAAAAAAAGTATAGCACTTGTTAGTGTTGCAACAGAATAAAGTATTCCAAACATTCCATGAGAGAGATTAAATGCATTTCTTATTTCTCCAGAGAAAAGAGAAATAAAGAAAGTTTGACCAACGCTCGAGCTAAAAATTAAAAATAAACCTAGACTAAGTTCTGGTGTGGTAGCGAGTAAAATTCGTTTTATAAACATGTATTAAAAATTATGATTGCTTTCTCACATTCGACATCTAGAAAAAAAATACTCTTAGTCATAAAAATTAATCTTTCGATAGAAAAATCATCATTACTTCTTGCCTAAAACACCATTGTCCATCTTTGATGCAATTGTCTAGATAAGGTCCAGTAACCGAATTTTTGAGCATTTTCTCAAGGTCAATTGTATCATCAAAAACACAACGTTGCAGATATCCTTCAACTTGTAAAGATGCTGCCTCTGAAACACCATTTTCGTATGTAATTTTCTCAACTTTATGAGGAATATCAATCTCTTTTAGTATTTGTAAAATTTGTTCAGCACTTGAATACGGTTCTCCAGAACCACCTTTGAAACCATTTAAATAATGTCTGTAAAATCGAAGGTAATGAGATTTTTCACTTGCATGAGCAATAAAACCGGATCTAGCCATACCAAAAATAAAACGTTTTAAAGCCTTTTTAAGTTCGTTTTTTGGAATTGCGTAAAGAGCGTGCGTTGCCCAGATAATGTCATAAGTTTCTCGCTCACAAGAAAATTCCTGTAGAGTAGTTTCAAATTCTGAACTAGTTTTAAATGGTGACTGAATAACCTTGCGTGCTTCTGCAATTGAAAATGAAGACGGATCTAGTAGTGAATATTCCACTGGTAATATTTTTGCGTGTGACAAATTAGCATTTTGAATTAGTGCTGAAGGAAATTTACCTGATCCACAGGCAATATCTAGAAGTTTTAGTCCACGCTTGCCAATATTAGACTGATGTGCTTCAAACCATTCTTTCCAGTTAAATTTCTCTGCTAGATGTTTATAATCAATAGAGGCAAGAGTATAAAAATTCTCCATTTCATTGCGACTTGATTCACTCCAATGCTCACAACTTCGCATAAATGTATCTTTCATCTATTAAATCCCTTTAAATTTATCTAAACTAGATTGGTGATCGTAACTTGTTATTTCACCTTAAACAACTCTATCGGTGAATATAATTAAACAAGTATGAAGTGATTGTAAAAACTTCATAATGAAGAAACAGCGGGGAAAGGCCAGGTTTTATGCTAATTTAAGCTACTTTCTGAAACCAAACCGGGAAGGGATCAAGGGCTTTATGATATGAATTGGGATCTTCAAGATAGTTCTTTATCAAACAAGCATCCAATCTCTCACGAATATTCTTTTCATCCATCTCAGATTTTAAACCTATAAAAACAATTTCTTGTCGACGGTCACCAAAATCTTTATTCCAATATTTATCCATTAACGCATCAAAATCAGGTCCCTCTGGCCAACGATCTTTAGGTACAGTTGTCCACCACCTACCAATTCCCTGATGACGAACAAATGCACCTGCCTGAGAAACTTCACCAATAAATTCAGGTCGACTTGAAATCCAAAAAAACCCTTTAGATCTAATTACACCTGGCCATTCTTGATTAAAAAAATTATGGATTTTTGATGGATCAAATGGTTCACGGGCTAAATATACAAAACTTGTAATCCCATACTCTTCTGTTTCTGGAACATGATCTTTAAAGTTATAGAGTTCTTTTGCCCACAAAGGATGAGTATGAGCTTGTTTAAGATCAAACAAACCGGTACCAATAACTTCTTTTAGATTGACAGTGGAGTGTGAACATTCAAAGACTTTTGCCTCAGTATTAAGCCCACTTATAATTGCTTTAACAGTTTTTAATTCCTTAGAGGATATTAAGTCAATCTTATTCAATAGAATTACATTAGCAAACTCAATTTGTTCGACAAGAAGATCAACAAGTGTTCGTTCATCATCTTCTAAACTTTCTCCTTTATCTTTTAAAAAATCAGTGGAGCTATAATTTTTGATAAGATTTGCAGCATCTACAACAGTTACCATTGTGTCAAGTTTTGCTACATCGGATAAACTTGCTCCATCCTCATCACGAAAGTCAAAAGTAGTTGCCACTGGTAAAGGTTCGGAGATACCAGTACTTTCTATAAGTAGATAATCAAATTTACATTCAGTTGCTAATTCTCTAACTTGTACCAAAAGATCTTCACGTAAAGTACAACAAATACATCCATTACTCATTTCTACAAGTTTCTCTTCAGTTTGAGATAAGTTACCACCTCCATGTTCTACTAGATTAGCATCAATATTTACTTCACTCATATCGTTTACGATCACTGCAACCTTGAGACCTTGTCGATTGTTAAGGATGTGATTTAAAAGAGTTGTTTTACCTGCACCAAGGAATCCCGACAATACTGTGACTGGAAGTTTTTTATCTAAAACTTTCATAATAAATTCTCCACAAAATTTAATTAAGTTAAAATCAAAAGACATATATTAAATGTTATAATATAACATTTCAACAATAAATTTTTTTGAGGGGTAATCTTGGGGGGTAAAATTATAAAATCAAGGCTTTAAAGATTAGGGAATTAGGGTCTTTCAGATAGTGGCGGAGAGACAGGGATTCGAACCCTGGAAGGACTTGCATCCTTGCTGGTTTTCAAGACCAGTGCATTCGACCACTCTGCCATCTCTCCTGCAATATGAATTTAAAGAACAAAGATTTACAAATTATATTTAATATTTTATTGATAACAGTACAAAAAGAACAAATATAATTAGTAAAAATTGAAATTAAATTACTTTAAGAAAAATTATAATAAAAAAATGAAGATTTCAACTTTAGAAAATTTTAGTCTTATTTATTAAAACCTAAACATTAATGAAGAAATTTTTAATCACATTTATTTACTTGTTTTTTTATAACATAGAAGAAATAAAATCTTCCGAGATTATCAAAATGTCATGCGAGTATGAACAAAATCTAATAAAGAAAAAACAAAAAAACATTGGATTTTTAGAAGATATCGATAGATCCCAAATTTGTGAAATCTTTAGTTGCTCGGATGTAATAGAAATTCATGAAACTAATTTTCAACCAAATGGTAAACAAGAATACCGTTTGAGAAACACGTGGTTTAATCATCAAGGCATATTATTAGATAATTTTTTGAAAACAGATAAAGTATTAAAAGTTACCACATTTGTCTCACAAGCATATTTCTTAGAATCCTATACGATAGACAGAATTACAGGTAAAACAAAAAGAATTTTTTATAAATTCGACGACCCAGAATTTTTTAATGAAATAAGGAAACTTGAGGAGAATAAGACAAAAAAACGTCCATTATATAATACTAGTGGGAAACTTTCATTAGAAACGTTGAAATACTATTCTATAGAACCACGAGAAATATTTTACTTTGAAGGTTCGTGCTTCGAAGGAGTAGGGGTTTAATGTCAGTTTTAAGAAATCATAAATAATAAGACCTTCATGGGTTCTTATTTTTGAAATTTTTTTAAAAAAAATCTTTATTTGATAGTATCTCTCTTGTTAGACGGTTTTTATATCTTCTTTGTCTTCGTCTTGCTTTTCTTGGTGTTGCTCTCCATGATTCTCTTTTATCTTTTACAAAATTTTCTAAATCGTCTGCAAACAGAATAAAAGCTCCGTTTTTTTCATAAGTTCGTCTTGACATGGAGATTAGATAGTGTTTTTAAATAAATTTAAAACAATAATTATAAAGACATTTAAAAAAAAAAATTTAAACCCGTCTAAAATAATATTATTAAATGAATAAAACATTCAAAGCTTTTATAATTAATGAAAATAAACAAGCAAAAATAAGTAGAATAAAGATTTCTGATCTTATGGAAGGCAATGTTTTAGTCAAAGTTCATTATACAAGTTTTAATTATAAAGACGGTTTAGCTATACTTAATAAAGCACCAATTATAAAAAGATATCCAATGATTCCAGGAGTTGATTTTTCAGGTGAGGTGGTTCAATCTAGTCATAAAAAGTTTAAAAAAGGAGATAAAGTAATTTGTAATGGATGGGGGATTGGTGAGAAACATTTTGGAGGATTTGCTGAATATGCAAGAGTAAATGGAGATTGGTTAATCAATTTACCAAAAAGTTTTTCTCTTGAAGAATCCATGATAATTGGGGCTGCAGGTTATACTGCATCTCTTTGTGTTTTAGAGTTAGTAAAAAAAGTTAAAAGATCCTTCAAAGGTGAGATTATAGTTACAGGCGCATCTGGAGGAGTTGGATGTATTGCAGTAAATTTACTCTCTAATTTAAATTATAAAGTCGTTGCTCTTTCAAATAAAGATAATGATTTTTTAAAAAAAATTGGTGCTTATAAGATAATTAAAAGGAATGATTTTATTTGTAAGAAAAATCCTTTGTCTAAACAGAAATGGATAGCAGCAATTGACACTGTTGGAGGTGATATTCTTTCAACAATATTATCTGAAACTTGCTATGACGGTATTGTAGTAAGTACTGGTTTGGCAAAAAGTGCTGAGTTAAATACCACAGTTTATCCTTTTATATTAAGAAACGTTACTTTAGCTGGAATAGATTGTGTTTATGCGAGCATTAGCAAGAGACAAAAAGCATGGAAGTTTTTAGAGAATTATTTAGATAAAACTATATTAAAAAAAATTAAAACTAAAGGAGACTTTACAAAACTGAGAATTTTATCGAACCAAATATTAAAAGGAAAAATTAAAGGAAGAACAATAATAAAAATATAGAAATGAATTATAAAAAACTAATTTCAAGCAAAGATTTATCTTATATAACAGAAATATTTAGATTTGCTTCAAATGAAGCTTCGAAAAAAATTATAGAAATCTATAAAACAGATTTTTCAAATTCTTTTAAAGATGATAAAACGCCTCTGACAGTCGCAGATATAGAATCTAATAATATTATATTAAAAATTTTAAAAAAAGAATTCAAAAATATACCTATTGTTTCAGAAGAATCAATAGTTCCTGATCTTAATAATCTTTCAGACTTTATTTTAGTAGATCCTTTAGATGGAACAAAAGAATTTATAAATAAAAATGGAGAATTTACAGTAAATATATCTCTAATTCAAAAAAATCATCCAATTTGTGGTGTTATTAACTGTCCCGTGAACAATATCCAATATTTTTCAGATGGATTGAGTTCGTACAAATTTTCAGATGAAATTAAAAAAAAAATTACTGTTAAAACAAATGAAAAAATAACTTTCATACTCAGCAGATCACATCTTGATAGAGAAACGGAAGAATTTATAAAGCTAGAAAAAAATAAACATATTGTAAGGAAGGGATCATCATTAAAATTTTGTTTAATAGCTGAAGGAAAAGCTGACATATATCCACGGTATGGACATACTATGGAATGGGATACTGCAGCAGGACACGCTATTCTTAAAACTGCCGGAGGTGTTGTACTTGATTATAATTTAAAATCATTAGAATACGGCAAAAAAAATTATACAAATTCTTCTTTTATTGCTTTCAACCAACCAATTGAACAATTATTAAAACATTTCAAACGAATTTAAAATTAATACACTCTTAAAAGTAAAATATATAAACTGGATTGTTTAATCTAAAGCAAATTCTTCTTTATATGAAATAAGTTTGGTAGAATTTTGATCTTCTTTTAAAAGTATAAAATTACCAATACATAATACATCAAGATTAGTTCCTAAAAAGCATTTTATTGCATCCTGAGGAGATTCAACTATCGGTTCTCCCCTTATATTGAATGAAGTATTTACAAGAATAGGACACTTTGTTTTTTTTTTAAAAGCTACTAAAAGTTCATGGAAAAATTTATTGGTTTCACTATGTACAGTTTGTATCCTTGCAGAAAGATCGACGTGAGTAACAGCTGGAATTATCGACCTTTTTTGATATAATAAATCTAATCCAAATGAATTTGTTTTTTTAGCTTTTAATCTTCTACTCTCTTTAACCTTATCAACCAAAAGCATGTAAGGACTGTCATTATTTAATTTAAACCAGGAATTTAAATCTTTTCTCAAAATTGCTGGAGCAAAAGGTCTAAAGCTCTCTCTAAATTTTATTTTTAAATTTAAATTCTTTTGCATCATTTCGTCTCTTGGATCAGCTATGATGGATCTATTTCCTAGTGCTCTGGGCCCAAACTCCATTCTTCCTTGAAACATACCAATTGTTTTCTTTTTAGATAAAAGGTTAGCAATTTTTTTAATTAATTGATTTTTTGAATAATGTTTAAATATTAATTTTTTTTTATTTAAAATTTCTTCTATTTGTGAGTTTGTATATTCACTTCCAAGATAGGATCCTCGCATACTATCTGTTTTCGTAGGTATTCTTTTTCTTTTTAAATGGTAATACCAATAAGCTAAAGCAGCTCCAACTGCACCACCAGCATCTCCAGAGGCAGGTTGAATCCATATATTTTTAAAACCACTCTCTTTAATAATTTTTCCATTTGCAACACAATTTAGTGCTACTCCACCTGCAAGACACAAATTTTTAATTTTATATTCTTTGTAAATTGATTTTGTAATTTTAATTAGAATAGTCTCTAAAACACTTTGAATGGAAGCAGCTATATCCATATGAAATTGTTGGATTTTTTCTGATTCTGGTTTTCTTGCTTCTTGCCCAAATAATTTATTAAATTTATTATTTGTCATTTTCAATCCTGTGAGAAAGTCGAAATATTTTAAATTTAATCTAAACGAACCGTCATTTTTTAAATCTATGAGGTTTTTAAGAATAGTATTAACATATTTTTTTTTTCCATATGGTGCTAAACCCATTAATTTGTACTCACCACTATTAACTTTAAACCCACAGTAATAAGTAAAAGCAGTGTAAAGAAGTCCAAGTGAATGTGGAAAATTAATTTCTTTTTTCACCTCAATTTTATTATTTGAACCAATAGATACTGAAGATGTTGCCCACTCTCCAACTCCGTCTAAGGTAAGAATCATCGCTTCATTAAATGGTGAGGGATAAAATGCACTTGCTGCATGACTTAAGTGATGTTCTGAAAAGAAAAGTTTATTAATATTAAAATTTTTGTCTAATTTTTTAAAAAACTTATGTATGTGGGATTTTAAAAATAATTTTTCATTTAGCCATATAGGCATAGACATTTTAAAAGTTTTAAAACCTTTTGGGGCACAAGTTAAATAAGTTTCAATTAGTCTTTCAAACTTTAAAAAGGGTTTATCGTAATAAACAAATGCATCTATATTTTTTAATTTTAGTTTATATTTTTTTAAAATATATTTTATAGACTTTTCTGGAAAACTTGCATCATGTTTAATTCTTGAAAATCTCTCTTCCTGTACAGCTTCAAGTATTTCACCATTTGATATAAATGCAACAGCACTATCATGGTAAAGAGCTGAAATTCCAAGAATTTTCATTTTTCTAGAATTGATCTCTCATCGATGTTTGTTTTTTTCTAGTTTCCCAATAAGACTTTATTTTTTTATCAAAGTTTAAATTTAATGAATCTTTTTTAAACAATTTTAAAAAAATACTAGTGAGTGTCCCTATCGAGAAAAAAATTACAAATAAAACAAAAAATGAAACTACATTTCCTAGGATCATTCCAAATTTATTCCAATACTGATTAGGTAATCTTAATAATCTAGAGTAAATAACTGTGATTAAAAATAAAACAAAAGATAAAAAAAATAAAATGAGAAACCCTTGAATTTCTTTAAAATACATTAATATTGATATCAAAAGAAAAATTACGCTAAATGTATAACCGAAATTTTTTTCGGTACTAATTGAAATTTTTATATTTTTTTTTATTTCATACATCAGTTTTTTATTTATTAAAGTTAAATTTTAGTTTTCTCAAAATTTAATACAGTTTACTTATTTTTAAAATAATATCGAATGTTTGTTGATTTTTTTCGGATTTAACTTAAAAATAAACTTATATACAATGTTAGAATTTTTTAAATTTTTGAAGGAAAGAAAAAAATATTGGTTAATTCCAATGTTAATTTTCCTTTTTTTATTTGGAGGTTTAGTTGTTTTGTCTCAGGGTAGCGCTGTTGCTCCATTTATCTATACATTCTTTTAAAATTTTAGAAATCTTAGATAATTTAATTTAAAAAATTTATTTAATCTGATTAACTACAATTAAATAATAAAAATGGAAAATATTCTAGCGTTACATATTGGACACGATGCAACTGCATTGCTCATTGATGATAAGAGTTTTGTTGCTATTTCAGAAGAAAGAGTTACAAGAATAAAAAATTATTTTGGTTTTCCTTTAAATGCAGCAGAAAAATTACTGAAAGAAAAAAAAATTAATTGGAGTGAAATTGACAAAATATTAATTACAAGTAAGTCAATCAAAAATTCTAGAGATTATAAAAATTTCTTTTTTTTTAACTTTATTAATCATGATTTCTGTAATGAGATTGGTCTATCTGTAAGATTGAAATTTGTTTTAAATTTTCTAAAAAGAAATAAGACTTTTGATTTTTATTTAAAAGAGTTTTTGAGTAAAAAAAACTACAACGGCAAGATTTTATATCTTGATCATCATTTATGTCACATTGCTTCATCACTCGCTATGTATCCTTTTAGAAGATCTTATCTCCTCTCTTTAGATGGTGGGGGAGATAATATAAATTGGAGTTTTTATTCTTACAGAAATCAAAATTTGAAACTTCTAGAAAATAGTATGACTTTTTATCAAAACAAAAAAATTTGTGTTCATGATACACCGGCTGATGTATATGCAAATACTGCAAAATTTCTCGGATTTAGAAGATTAAGAGATGAAGGCAAGATCATGGGCCTTTCTGCGTCAGGTAAGCCTAAATATTTTAAGTATTTTGATAACTTATTAATTTTCGAAAAAGGAAGATTTATATCAAAATTAGGTTCACAAGATAGACCACTTTTACAAAAGATTAAAAATTTTTTTAATCTTATAATTTTTGGTTTAAGTTACGATAACGTACAAGTAGAGGATATGAAAAACAATATAAAAAAAAATTTTAAAAAAGAAGATATTTGTTGTTCCCTACAAAAATGGTGTGAAAAAATATCACATAAATTTTTTGACTATCTTTCAGAAAAATATAATTTTAATAATGAAAAAATACTTTTATCTGGAGGATTTTTCTCAAATGTACTCATTAATCAAAAAATCAAAGAACGTAGGGATATTGATAATGTTTATGTAGTTCCTAATATGAGTGATGGTGGACTAGTTTTAGGTGCAATATATCATTACCTTTCTAATCAAGAAAAAAAAAAATTTTTTGGTTCAATTGCTAAGAATACGTTTTTTGGTTTAAAACCAGAAATATTTAACATATCAAAAAATAATTATAAAAGACAAAAATTAGAAAAAAGTAAATTATCCAATTTTGTAGCTCAAAACTTAATCAAAAATAAAATTGTTGGTATAATTAATGATAGAATGGAGTTCGGTCCTAGAGCACTCGGGAATAGATCAATATTAGCAAATCCAACAAAAAAAAATATAACAAAAATATTAAATCGTAGGCTAAAACGTTCGGATTTTATGCCATTTGCTCCAATGATCAGAGATGTAGATGCTAAAAAAATATTAGAAAATTATTCCTCAGAGGATTACTCCTCAAGATTTATGACTATTACATATAATGTCAAACAAAAATATCACGAAAAACTTAGAAATATTCTACATTTAGACAATACCTTTAGAGTTCAAATAATTGATAAAATAGAAAATCAATTATGTTATGAAATTTTAACAAATTTTTTTAAAAAAAGCGGAATACCATGTATTATAAATACAAGTTTCAATGTTCATGACGATCCGATAGTAATGTCTATTAATGATGCAATTAAGGCTTTAAATCATGATGTAATTGACTTATTGGTTGCCGATAATGAAGTAATTACAAAGAAATAAAATAATAACCTACTTATTTCAACCTTTCATTATTTAAAGATCCTAATATGAAAGCTATAAAAAAAGAAAGTGGATGAAAGCGGAATAAGCTTATATCGAATAATTGAGTAAAAAAAATACTTGTTAAAATTATAACAAAAATAAATGAGGTATTATTACGATCTGTTTGAACAAAAGGTTTAAAAAAAATAATTAAAAAAAGAAGCAAACCAACTGATCCTAGTTCTATTAAAATCGTTAAAGGAACTGAAGGAATTGAAAGATTTTTAAATTCTTCTATTTCGGTTTTAACTGATGGATGAAAAACTATGTCACTATTTTGAATTGTTGGTTTTAGACTCTGAATATTATCAATATTGTAATTAATTAGTGAATCCATATTATTCTCTAGGAAGGTCTCTCTTACCACACCAAAACCTCCTGACCCAAATAACCAAAAATCATTCCAGAAAATAAGAATAGATTTATACAATTTCATTCTAGGTAAAAAACTTAAATCGAAAACATCATAAATAAAAAGAAGTAATGGAAGATAAATTAAGGTAATAACTAACAGTATAAAACCTATAAATTTTATATTTATATAATCCCTCAGTAGTAAGAATGGTGTAAAAATTATAAGGCTTAAAATACTAACTCTACTATTAGTCCAAAAAATAAAAAAAATAAAAAATATTGTCAAAAAGAGATAAATTAGCTTTTTGTTCAAAATTAATTTGTGCAGAGAAAAAAAATATGAAATTAATATTATATGAGAAAATCCTATTGTATTAGAAAATAAACTGGAAGGTCTCATAAGAGTAAGATTTTCAGTTATTGGTCTCGAGGAATAGAATTGTCCAATTGGAAAGATATCGTTTTTAAAAAAACTTATCCCATTAAAACTTCTCGTATAAATTGAAATTGAATCATCTAATAAATATAAAAACAAACTAAAAAAACATAGTAAAGTTGAAAATATTAGAAAAAAATAACCAAATTTAATTAGTACTTTATCAATATTTTCGCAACAAGTATAATGATTCATTATAACAATAAATGGAAAAAAAACCATAATAGTTCTTTTTAATGAAAGTAGTTTTTCATCTGAATAAGAGGCTGTTATAAAACACAAAAAAACAAAAGCCAGAATTGGCATTAGCTTTATTATCTTTTTTGGCTTGTCAATAGCTAGCAATAAAAGTGTTAAAAAGAAAATCAAAAAAACTTTTGAATTATTTGATAGCTGAATTTTACCCTTATTCTTTTGACTTAAATTTTCTTCAATTTCACTGTATGGTTCTAAGACAAAAGAATCATAATGATTAGCATTTCCTTTAATTTTAACTTCAAATTCTTTAGTAATTAAATGATTTTTTCCAGTATGAAACGGGAAGTATAGTGTGCTTTTATTGTCTTTGTACAAGTACCATAGATCTTCATTTTTTTGATTATCAATTTGTTTTGTTCCTTTTTTCAAAAAAACAAGGTTATAATTTCCATCAGAAATTGATTTTAAATTTTTGATTTTTAATTGAATACTTAAACTTTCATTATTAGTTGGATCAGCTATGATCCTAACGTTGTCAAAAGGATATTCAGTAGGCTTTGTATAGATAATCAAGAAAACGCAAAAACATAAGATTGGAAAAATTGCTGAATAATAAGATTTTATATTTTTCATAAACTCATCTAATTTATAAATAATTTTAAAATATTATCAATATACTGAAAGATAATGGATAATATAATAGATTTTAAGAGTGTAAAAATTAACACATTAAATTTTAATATGATCAAATTAATTATCATTAATCAAAGTATAAAAGAATGGCAATTAAAAGGAGAGATTCATAAAGGTTATTTTAATCCAAAAAAGAATTACAAACTAATAATTATTTTATCTTTTAAATCAAATGACCAACCCTCATATAAAGCTCTAAAAATATTATGTGAAAAGAGTAAATTTAAATTTATAAATATTAAAAACTTTTTTTTAACGAATAATTATATTCGTTATCTTCTTCCAAAGTTTCTTTTAAAAGTAATAATTAAAAGAGAATTAAAAATTTTAAATCTAAAAAAGCCACAATTAGTGAGATGTATAGGTGATGGTTTTATTGGATATATATCAACCATAATAGCAGGTTTTTATTCTTGTAAATCAACAATCTCAATTCATAGATATATTTCTCTAAAAATATTTTTTAAATATTTAAGTATTAAAGAAAAAATCTTTTTTCTATTAGATTTAAGATTCAAAAATGAATGTCACAGAAGAACAAATAAAATTCTTGCTGTTTATTCAAAAATTTCAGAAAATATAGCTCCCAATAATAAACATAAATTAAAAATTTCATTAAATAATTTCAATCCAGTAGATATAAGAAAAATAAATAAAGCTCATAAAAATAAAATTACCAAACTAGTTTTTGTAGGAAGATTAATAAAGGGAAAATCCATTACCAATATAATTCATGCAATTAAAGATATTGATAATGTATCTCTGACCGTTTTTGGTGACGGTCCTGAAATGGTGAAAATAATTACAATAATAAATACCTTGAAACTTCAAAAAAAAATTATTCTTAGGGGCTTTGTTTCTAATACAATTTTAAGGGAGGAGTTAGTTCAGTATGACGCTTTTACTGCCAAACATGAGTTCTATGAATTTCCAAAAACAATAATTGAAGCATTATTAACTGGTTTACCAATTATATTAAACTCAAAGCCATCTAAAACTTTACAAGAATTTAAAAATTTAAAAATTTTATGGACAGACGGTAGTATTGATTCATATAAAAAGATAATAACAAATTTCAAAAATGAATATTATGATATTGAATCACAAAAGAGAAGCAATCTTAGGTGTATAAATAAACTTTTACGAGAAAGTAATAAATTTGATGATTAATATTTGTTTTGTTTTTGGTACAAGGCCTGAATTTTTAAAAATTGTTGAAGTATTGAATGTTTTAAAAAAAAATCCATTTTTAAAAATTCACGTCATTTCATCTAATCAACAGGTGAAAATATTAAAAAAGTATATTTATGAAAATTTGTTTTTATATAATTTAAAATTAAATAATTTTAAAAGTGATGCATCTTTTATTTCAAAACTTCTAGGTAAATTAGAAAAAATTTATAAAAATATTAAAATTGATTACCTATTTATTCAAGGAGATACAAATACTGCTTTTGCTACTTCTATTTTTGGTTTTCAAAAAAAAATTCCTATAATTCATTTAGAAGCTGGATTAAGAACATATGACCTAAACAATCCTTTTCCAGAGGAATATATAAGGCAATGCATCAGTAAAACAGCAAAAATTCATTTGGCACAAACAAAACTTTCTAAACAAAATTTAATAGATGAAGGAATTAAAAAAAATATATATGTTGTTGGAAATCCAGGTATTGACCATATGTTACAAAATTTAAATTTGAAAAAAGTCGAAAAATCAACTCAGAGTAAGAAAATACTAATTACAATGCATAGACGTGAAAGTCTTGACGGAGATCTTAAATTATTTTTAATTAATCTAAGTAATTTCTTAAGAAAAAATAATGATTATAATGTTCTTTGGCCAATTCATACAAATCCAAATATTGTACAACATGTGAACTCTTCAAAAAATTTATTTACGAAATCTAAAATAATTTTTTGTAAACCACTTAAGTATCAAGAATTCTTAAAACAATTAAGTGCATCAGAATTTGTTATTACAGATTCTGGTGGAGTGCAAGAAGAGGCAGCTTACATTGGCAAGCCACTTTTAATAGCAAGAGACAAGACTGAAAGAAAAGAGATAGTTACTCTTGAAATTGGTAAAATAATAAAAGGGAATGGTGAGGATTTAGAAAAAAGTTTTAACTATTTTAAGACTAATAAAATAGATTTTAATAAAACAAAAGAATGGAGAAAAATTCAAGGGATGGGTAATTCCTCCTCAAAAATAGATAGATTGTTTAAGAGAATCTTTTAATTAATTTTGATGAGAGTATGAAAAAGAAAATAAGAACAGATAGATAAACTAAATTATTTAAAATATCACCTAAGTTTAGAATCCTTGCATTATCGATAATTAAGAATAAAAAAATTATTACTACATACAAAAAAATAAACTTGATATCATTTTTAAAAAGAAGATTATCTGTAAATCCAATTTTTTCTGAATAAATTTTTAAAGACATACTATATCCAACTTTTACAAATAACAAAGAAAACAAAGCACCATTGATTCCATAAATTGGTATTAATAAATAATACAACATAAAGCTAATTATTCCCCACGTTATTGAATTAATTAAAATAAACTTACCTTTTTCTTTTATATAACAAAAAAATTCCCAACCTGTTGATATTTGATGACTAAAAAAACTTATGACAAAAACAACGTAAATATGATGAGATATAATAAAATCTGAATTTAAAATGATTTTTTGAATTATTGGAGAAACTAGAATAACTAAGAAACTTACATAAATACTATACTCTATAAATTTATTATTTTTAGATTTAATTAGAGTGAACATTTCCTTTTCTTTATTTTGATAATTAAGCTTTGAGAGTTTAGGAAATAAGTCCCACCAAAAAACTGATCCTAATGAGTTTATTACAGAAGAAAACATACTTGCTGTAAAGTAAACACTCAAATATACAGCTGATAGGTATTTACTAAGAATAAGTTTATCCCCATAATTAATTAACCATTCAGAAAGCCCTAAAAAGATGTATATAATACCTGGAATAATATAAATTTTGAGTAGATCTTGATCAAAAAAAAAATACTTCATAGAAATTATCTTTTTCTTTAAAAGAAATAAAAAAATTAATAAAATTGAAAAAAATTTTACAAAAATAATATTGAAAAGTATTGTGTCTAAACTAAGTTGAAAGAAAAACTGAATAAAAAAAACAAGAAAAATAAGAAAAAAAATATCAAATATTTGAAAAAAAGAATAAATATTTGACTTCCCATTACACCTTAAAAATTCAAAAAATATCATTTGAATTGCAGATAAATAAGCAATCGCAAATATAAAACTATTTAAGATAATAAGGTTTTTAAAAAAAAGATTTAAATATAACAACAAAAGTAAAAATAAAAATAGAGAAAAAATAGTAATTAAAATAAAAGCATTAAAGACTCTTAAACTTTGAATTTTTAAATCACTGGTAGTACTTAGCTTTTTAATTATTGAAAAATTGAAACCTAATATAAGAATAGGTATTAATCCATTAATAATACTTGAAATAATTATGTACTCACTATATTTATTAATTCCAATTGTAAAAGTAATTAAAGGAATGAATAAAAAGTTCCCAAATTTCAAAAAAAATTCAGAAAGAAATCTTATTTTTACTTCTGGAGATAATTTAATAAATGGAAAATTCATTTTTTTAAATTTTTTTAAAAATAAATCTTAAAAAAGATATGCTCATATCTTTAAAAATTGAAATTGTTTTTTTTCCTCTAAATAAAGGGTATTTTTCGCCACCAAAACTTTTTTTAAAATGATTAAGATTTAACAGTTCGTGATTAGTATTATTTTCAAAAAAACCCTCTCCAAACTCAAAGAATTGAAATCTCATTTTTTTAAAATATTTCAATGACTCCCACATTAAAAAATGATTTCCTCCAATTTTTAAGGCGTTATTACTAGAGGCGTTAATCCAATAGATAGCATTATTTTTAAAAATTCCAAAAATTGAAATACTAATTATTTTTGATTGGTTTCTTACAACGAATATTTTTCTCTTTTTTTCTGGAAACTTAAAAAAGATATATTCAAAGTAAGCTTTTTTTTTAGGTTTTATTTTTTTCCTTTGCGCCATTTCTAAATGTAAAAGGTAAAAGATATCAAGGGTTTTAGATATTTCTTTTTTTTTTACTTCACTAAATTTAAGAGTTTTTTCGCTTTTTTGGATTAGATTTCTAGTATTATAATCAAATGAGCGAAAAATCTTTTTATTACTTTCTTTTTTTAAATTTTTTATCCAAGTAAATGAAGATAAATCATTTGAGATAAATAATCCTAATGGATTTGGTATAATTTTAGATTGATTGATGATTGAATCGGCTAAGGTAGATTTTAAAATTTCTAATTGATTAACATTGTGACTTTTTAAAAGATAAATTAAATATTTATTTATAAATTTTATTAATTTATAAAACTTTTTACCGTTCAAACTATTACAAAATGCAGGTCCGCCTAATGAATCAAAAGACGAATAGTCCACAATTTTTCTCCTTCTAATTAAGAAAATAGGAAAAATAGCTACAATTTTATTTTTATTAGACTCATCGATCACAAAAAAACTATAATTAAAATGATTTTCCCAAAAAGTTTTAGCAACTATCGAATGTGATGTATGCCATAACCATGCATCTTTTGAATTCAAACAAAAGTCATCCCAAATCCTTGGTAAACACTCATCAAACTTTTTAATCACAAAATAGTCGGACATAAGTAATATATTTAAAATTATAAGTAAAAAAAATCATTGAAAAAAGAAAAATTAATTTATCATTAAAATAAAGCTTATTTTAAATTTTTTTTGATATGATTAATTAAATTCAATGAAACTTTATCAGAAGAGAATGACTCTAATATTTTTTTATCTGGAGAGTACTTATCTAAATTAGCTAATAACATTTTCAAACTTTGATAAATTTGAACTGGATCATTATGACAACTCATTCCGTTACTTTTTAAAATTATTTTTTTATTATAAGTAGTTGTTTTTCCTATATGAAGAATCGGTCTAAGAGATTCTAAATAGTCAACGAGTTTGCTTTGAAAAAATAAATTCCCATAATCTTCGTCTATATCTATCAATATGAGTGCTGATGATGATTTCAGTTTTTTTAAATATTTGTCATAACTTAAATATCTAAAAAATTTAATTTGATTAAATTTTTTAATTAAATGAGGATAATTTAAAAAAAAATCATCGTCTACGAAGAATTCAGAAGAAATTTTTATATTATCATTTATGAGATTTGTAATTGCAATTAAAGAATTTTTTACTTTTCTACCAGCATATATTTTTCCAAAAAAACGAATAACATTTTTTTTTAATTTAATTTTTTGAGAGGAAACTTTATTTAAAGTGTGAGGAATAACAATACTTTTTGATTTAATATTGAATTTATTTTGTATGCTAAAATAATCTCTTAGCTCTTTTAAAGGAAAAGAATTGAAATCTGATCCAGAAATTACTTTTCGTTGCATTCTTAAACTTAGAGAATCAAAAAATGGAATTCTCTTTTGGACAGGATTGTCATACCAAGGATCAGAAAAATGAGCATACCATGGTAAATTGTAATTTTTTTTTAAATAAAGACCAAGTAAATGACTCGTATGGAATTGCGATCTAGTCATAAAAAAATCAAATTTATTAATATTCATTTTTTTTAATTCTCTTATAAAAAATGGATAAAACAATAAGAATCTATCCGGTCTAATTGGAAGTCTTTTAATTTCTAAAATTTTTTGAATATATTTGGGGATATCTACTTTAATTTCATTAATTCTTTTATTTTTAAAATAAACAAAATTTTTTCCATTATTCCAAAAATTTGGTCTTAAAATAGTAATATTAGACCTTTTTCCCATTGAATTAACTAGCTTGAATGTAACTAATGATTCAGGAGACTCATATGGAGGATAACAATAGGTAATTACAAGACCATTAAGCTTTTGTTTCACTACAGCAACTTCTTTTTTTCAATTTGATTTTGAAATTTATTAAATTTTGATATTTCATTAAAGAAATTATCTGAATTAATAATATCAGAGGGGTCAAAATAAATATTAAATAATATATTGGTAGATTCCATTAATAAATACATTTTGTTTAACTGATTAAATAAGAAATTAAAATCTATGCTTTTATCAATCATACTCCAACTATCAATTATTTGAAGAGGTTTATCTATGTATGCACTTGAAGGCATCTCTATAATGTTGTTTTGAGTAAAAAGGGGTGAGTAGATAATCGAATATATAGGTGTAGTAGAACTAGAATAAAAATAACCCAAGTCTTTGAGAATGCTATAAATTAAATTATTTTTACTGTTTTCAGAATATTCTCCAAAATGAGGCGTTCGAAAAATTCTTGGTATTTGATCACAGATTTTCAAAATTGAATTATGAGCTCTTTCAATATCAATTTTTATTTCATTATAACTCAAGTCGAGATAGGAAAGTGTAGAGAAATTTCTTTTAGATTTTTCTTCAAATTTTGTATGAACCTTATAACCATGATTAATAATAGTTGATTTTTTTGAGATTCTTCTGAGGATTTTAGAATTTTTATCTATTAACTCACCAGGTATGGCATAGTAGGGAACTATTTTTAATTTAGAAAGTTTTTCTGTTAAATTATCTATTACTTCAATATCTTTCTGAGTTTCAAAATCAAAACTTAAAAAAAATATAGAACTTTTTAAGCTCTTCTTTCCCCATCTTATTTGACTATTTATGTAATAATTTTTATTTAACTTCAAAATAACCTTAAAAAAAAATTTTGGAATATTGAATTTCATCGATTTGAAAAAAAAATTTATAATATAATATCAAAATATATGAAAAATAAAATTACAATAAAAGATAGGTATGAATTTTTAAAAATCATATTATGTGGAAAGTTTAAACCTTTTTTGAAAAATGAAATTGATGAAAATATAGTATCTGAGGTGTTTTATAAATTAAAAAAAAATCTAGATAAAAATAATTATAAACAAAAGTTAATAAACTATTTAAAAAAATACTATGGTTCTAACAATGAAGTCTATTTAACAAGTTCGGGTAGAAATGCATTATTTTTTATTTTATCAAATTTAAAATTAAGAAAAAAAGAGGTTTTGATTCCTTCATATTCTTGCTTAGGTCTTATCGAACCAGTCTTAAATAAAGAACTTAGACCTGTTTTCGTTGATATAGATGACAATCTTAATCCATCATTTAAAAGTATAAAAAAATCGATTAGTAACAGGACAGGTGTTGTGATTATTCCTCATATAGGCGGAACATTTGCTAGAGATACTAAAAAAATTATTGAATACTGTAAAAAAAGAAAAATAATCGTAATTGAAGATTGTTGTCAGGCTTTTGGTTTAGAATATAAAAAAAAAAAAATTGGGACATTTGCAGACATATCATTTTTTAGTTCAGGAATTGGAAAACCTGTTTTTACCCCAGAAGGTGGATGGATTGTAATAAAAAAAGGTATCATAAAAAACTTCTCTTTTTCAGAATTAGAACATGAAAATTATGATGAAGTTTATAGACGATTTAGTGACTTCAACAAAAAATTTTCTAATAATCCTTTTCATGTTTTAAAAAGACAAATTGTGGACAGATTAAAAAGTATAAGTAAAAAAAATAATCCAAGTTTTGTAAATAAAAAAAAGAAGGATCTCAATAATTTGAGTGCTTATTTAATTTTAGATCAGATAAAAAAACATAAGGAAAATCTTACAAAACGAAGCAAAATGGCAAATTACTGGAACAAATTTATTCATATAAACAAAAATATAAAAATAATTACAAAAAATAATTCTATCTATAATAAATTTTTTATATATTCAGACAAGGTCCACAAAAAGGCGTTCTTACTTTCGGGCGTTGAAGTTGAAAACGGATATGTACCGCTGCATCTTAGATATGATTTTAAAAAATTTATTAAAACAGATTTAACTAATACTAATAAGATTTGGGAAAAAATTTATTCTTTACCAACAAGACCTTCGTATACCAATAATTTAACATAATATATATTATACGACTTCATGATATTAATATGACTTTAGACTTAAATAGTGTTGAGGACTATATTTGAAGATGAGAGGGTGTCATTATCAAAGTTTTCAAGTTCTGCGATAAATGTTAACTCGTTATTTCCAACACCATATCCTTGAGAAGTATCATCCCATAACCATATTGCCGAGTCTGTTCCATTACCTACAATAAATATCTGCTCAGTTCCATTTCCAGATGTTGCTTTTGTGTATCGAATGCTAGATACAACATCAGATTTAAAACTTTTTGACAAATAAGAGCTCGTGTCCTTTGTAAAATTAAAAATATAAGGCAATTCATTGCTATTGGATGAAGAATTATACGTTAATCTTGATGAGCCACTATGCTCGTAAAAATGTGATCTAGTCACTGAAAATTGAGTTGTTGGAGTATCGAAAGTCAAATTAAACCTTAATTCATCATTTACAGAAAAATCTTTGATTGTATCGCCAAAGGAACTAGTTCCATTGAAATAAAATATATCATTTCCTAATCCCCCGGATAATTCGTTTGTCCCACTGTTTCCAGTAATTACGTTATTCAGATTATTACCTATAGCATTTATATTTGATGATCCTGTTAGCGTTAAATTTTCAACATTACTGGAAAGTGTGATTGTAACAGACGATTGTACTGTATCGGCTCCCTCACCTACATTTTCATTAACAACATCATTAATGTTATCTACAACATATGTGTCGTCTCCCAGACCACCATTCATTGTATCTATTCCTAAACCTCCATCGATAGTATCATCTCCTTGTAATCCGTGGATTGTATCATTATCGACTGTTCCGTTTAAAGTATCATTAGATGAGGTTCCAACAATCCCCGAAAGTTTTTGTATTGATGAACTATTCTGTGGTTCATTTGTATTAAAATCATCATAGAGCGCTGGATCTTCAAAAAAAAATGCTTCAGTTGATGCAGTTTCTGCAGGTCCATAAGGATCTGGCCCTATCATTCCAAAAATAGGTTCATTAAAACCTGCAACACCCTGCATAAATGGGTCAAGACCAACCATTGGTCCTTGTCCCATTGTATCCATCATTCCTGGTCCAAATGCTGGACCCATCCCGAATACCGGTCCCATTACAGGGCCTTGCCCGCTATTCATTGGTCCAGGTCCAAATGATGATGCTATAACTGGCCCTCCAGCCCCAGGAACCAATGCCTGAGCAAAAGGTTGGCCTCCTAATGGATTTATTAAAGGTGCACCAGGAATTGGAGCTCCTAGCGGACCTCCTCCACCTAATGGTGGGCCACCAGGTTCTCCTAACGGGGCACTATCCAATGCTGGACCTCCTGGTCCTCCAGGTTCATCAAAACCACCTGCTGCTGCTGCTTCAGCCATAGCTTGTTCAGGAGATGCACCTGCTGCAAGCGCTGTATCAAAAGCCTCTCGTGCTGCTTGCTGATCTCCTTCAGGTGATCCCTCTCCCGGTGGTGGCGGAGCTCCTTCTTCAGTCACTACACTTTCTCCTTCCGGAGGAGTTCCATCTTCTCCTACGGGTGCTCCCTCCTCTGATGCAATATCTTCCTCGGGCAAACCTTCATCTGTTTCTGCTAATTCTTCTTCTGTTGGTCCCTCCTCTTCAGTTGATGTCTCCTCTCCTTCTTCAGAACCCTCTTCTTCTCCTGACACTTCTTCTGAAGCCTCTTCTACTTCTTCATCAGAATCTTCTTCTGAAGCTTCTTCTTGTACTTGCTCTTGCTGTTGTTCTTGAGGTGGTGGTGGGGCTTGCGGTGTTGGAGCAACTGCAGGTGTTGGAGGTAAAACATTCAACGCTGTTCCGTAATTAGCCTGAATCTGGGCTACACTTAAAATAATCGGGGGTGGTGGCGGTGCATTAAAACTGGCTATACTTGTTGTTGCACCGACTTGACCCAAAACTTGTGTGCCTCCAGCGTTTGTCAATGAAATCTCTCCAACCCCACCATCGGCATCTTGTAACAGAGTAAAAGAGTTCTCATTACCCTCAACTGCAGCTTTACCCGCAACTGTAGTTCCTCTAATGCCACATGTTACAACTGGTGTTTGAAGACTCATAGCATCAGGACCAGTTTTTGCTATTTCTCCACTTGTAAAACTAAAAACTCCTTGTAACATATCCAATTTCATACTGCCTGAACCTGATTCTGGATCATAAATAAGTTCATCAAGAACCATCTTGCCACCCTCTGATAACGATAATGTCGTTTTATCAATAAATGTTAGACCAACAGCTCCTGACTCTGACACTTCAATCGTATCCCCTTGAAACACAGGGTCGCCATCAGATAAAATAAATTCATTTCCATCGAGTCTTGTTGCTTTTGCAGTTCCTGATAAACTTGATACTTCCCCAATCGATAATGCTACTTCACCTGAAGCCTGAGCATATTGACCAGGTGCAAGAGGGCCAGCCAGAATCTCTAATAAGTTGCCGTTTAAAATTAAGTTATTCTCGGTAGTTATTGATGGTAAATCAAAATTAGTAAAAAAATCTATAAATGTTATCTTTTCACCATTAGGTGATAATGCTGTTAAATCTCTTTGAGTTCTAAAAAAATTGGCTTTAATTAACCACTCAGGCGCTCCATGAAAATCTAATCCATTGCCTAAGTAAATGTTTTTATCTACTTGATTTAATTGGCTAATATTTGTAGTTTTATTTTGGAATTGCATAATTGAATTTATTTAGATATGTAAATAATTCATAGATTATCTTATAATTACAAATATACATTAGTTAAGTTATACATTATTAAGAATAAATTGTTAATATATTGAATATAATCAAAAAGGATTCCGATAAATAATAAATATGGATTTTACTATTAAACTTGCTGAAAAAAAAGACCTGGATTTATTGATTTCTTTTATAGACAAACAGTGGGAAAAAAATCACATATTCGTTAAATCAAAAAAATTGTTTAATTGGCAGTATTTTAACAAAGATTCTAAAAAATATAATTTTATACTAGGCATCTCAAGAAAAACCAATGAAATTAATGGTATCTTGGGATTTATTCCCCTTAATCATTTCGATTATAAAATTAAAAATCTTTGCTGGATGTCCTTATGGAAAGTACAGGAAAATGCGAGAGGTTATGGATTAGGAAAATTACTCCTACTTGAACTTAAAAAAAAATATAAAGGACAGTTGTATACAGTTGGAGCAAATGAAAAAACTATACCTATTTATGAATCCCTGGGTTTAAAAGTTGGAAAGTTAAAACATTTTTTTATAATTAATCCAAAAATTGAGAAGTATAAATTGATAAAGACATCTAACAAAATAAATTATGATATAAAAATAGATCAGCTTAAGAAGATAAACAAAATTTCTAAATCACATCTAAAAAATTCTTTTGATAATTTTAAGCCATGGCAACAGTATCCCTTTAAAAGTGCAGACTATGTTATAAATAGATATATGGATCATCCATTTTATCATTATGATTCTTACATAGTATCTAAAAAAAAAGAAATTCTTGGATTGGTAATAATTAGAAGATGCTCTTATAAAAATTCTACAGCACTAAGAATAGTTGATTATATTGGACCATCAAATGTTTTAAAGGGGTTATATTTTGAATGGTGTAAAATCTTACATATTAATAATGCAGAATATATAGATTTTTATAATTATGGATTAAAATATGAGGATTTAATAAATTCAGGATTTACTTTAAATAAGAATAAAGAAATTATTATACCTAATCATTTTGAGCCGTTTGAAAAAAAAAATGTAGATATTAATTTTATGGTTCCTTCATTAATTAAAAAAAAATTTAGGATTGTTAAAGGTGACAGTGACCAAGATAGACCAAGTATTTTGAAAGACTAATATGAATAAGATTACAATAATTATGTATCATTATGTAAGGGATTTAAAAAAATCCAAATTTCCAAAAATTAAAGGACTAGATTTAAAAAACTTTCAAAGTCAGTTAAATTATCTTCAAAAACATTATAATATTATTTCCCCAGAGAAGCTGATTAATGCTATTGAAAAAAAATTAACCATCCCTGATAATTCTGCTTTATTAACTTTTGATGATGCATACGCTGATCATTTTTTTAATGTGTTTCCCATTTTAAAGAAACTTAATCTATCTGGATGTTTTTTTCCTCCAGTTAAATGTGTTCTTCAGGAAAAAGTGTTAGATGTAAACAAGATTCACTTCATATTAGCTTCAGTTAATGATGTAGAAGCCTTGATTAAAAAAATTTTTAAATCATTAAACAAATATAGATATGAATACAATCTGGAATCAAATGATTTTTACTGGGAAAAATGCGCTAAACCCAATCGATATGACAATGCTAATATAAAATTTATTAAGAATATCCTTCAAAGAGACATTGATGAAAAACTTAGAAAAATAATCACGGATGAACTTTTTTCAGAGTTTGTTTGTGATGACGAGAAAATATTTGCCTCTGAATTATACATGAATTATGAACAAATTTTACAACTGCATAATAATGGAATGTATATAGGTGGACACGGATTTGATCATTATCACCTTGATTCAATTTCATTTTCAGAACAAAAGAATGAGATTGACCTTACAGTGAACTTTCTTGATGACATAGGAACTAATATTAATAATTGGATAATGTGTTATCCTTATGGTGATTATAATGCCTCACTTCTAGATTTATTAAAAATTAAGAAATGTCTTTTAGGATTTACTACTAAAATTGATATTGCCAATCTTAATAAGGATAATTTACTCACTTTACCTAGATTAGATACAAATGATCTTCCAAAGATTGAAAATTCAAAAATCAGTAGTTGGACAAAAAAAATTGTATAGTCTCAAAGAAAATTTTATTTTTTAAATCAACCCGAGCCTAGATAAAGCATTGCACCACCGTAAAGCATGCCAGTAACCAAAAAGATTACAAATGTGTAACCCATAATTTGCCTCATATGGAGCCCAGCAATAGCAAGTAAAGGTATTGTCCAAAAGGGTTGAATCATATTTGTCCATTGATCTCCGTATGCAACACCTAATACAACAACATATGGTTCAACATCTAAGTTTTTAGCCGCTTCAATCATAACAGGACCTTGAACAGCCCACTGCCCTCCTCCCGATGGAATAAACATATTTACCAATCCACCTGACAAAAACGAATAGAAACCTAATGTTTCAGAACTAGAAATTTGTGTTATTTTATCAGCAATGACATTTATTAAGCCTGTGTCTGACATTATTCCCATAATACCCGCATAAAATGGATACTGTAGTATAATTGGACCAACTGTAATTGCAGCATTATTTACTAATTTAACATAATGAATTGGAGAACTCGATAAAATTAAACCAACACCAAGAAATGACCAACTCACTAAATTTAAATCTAATGAAAAGCCCTTTGAATAAAAAATATATAAAATAAAAAAAAGCAGAATAAAACCTATAAATAAACTAATAGTTCTGTTATTTTCAATCTTTTGAGCAAAGGTTTGTGTAGATTTATTAAGATGATTTTTTTCATTATCTTTTGTAAACCTAAAAACACTTGGATCTATTTCTTTTATTTCTTTTTCAGCAGTTGGTCTCATTAAAGGATTAACAATAGTGATAATAGTTAGAGTTATTAAAGCCAAAAACATATTAAAGTTGGTAAAAATTGTCTCTGTTACGGGGATGATTCCAATTTCATCAATCAATGAATGGCCTTCAGACGACACAAATAATGCTGCTGATGAAGAGTACCCCATGTGCCAGATAACATACCCGGAGTATGCACAAGCTACAAGAAGTGGATAATGAATTCTTATCCTCTTTTTTGTACATCCAATAGCTACAAATTTAGATATTATTCCACCAACAATTAAACCAAATGACCATGCAAATAAACTTGCCAAACCAGAAATAAATGTTACCAGTGCATATGCCTCAATAGAACTGCGAGGATAGGAGCCAATTTTAGACAAAACTTTTTCAACTGGTTTTGTATGCGCGAGTGCATGCGCAGTAATCATTATAATTGTTATCTGCGCAGTAAATGTAAATAATTTAGGCAGTCCATTTCCCCAGGCCTCAAAAGTTTGTAAAGGAGTTGCATCTGTATTAATAATAGCTAAAAAATAGGTTAATACAGATAAAACAATTACAAATATAAATGCATCTGGGTAATATCTTTCAACAAGTCTAACAAAAGGTTTTGAGAGACTATTAAAAACTCCAAGTTTTTGTGTTGACATATTATTTAACTTTAAGCGCCATCACCTTTCCTTCAAGCATGATTGGGATAATAACCAAATTTTTATCCAAAATTACTTCATGGTCTGCAGCACCTTTTCCAACCTCAGCAACGACTTTAAATTTACCATTCTTTTTAATTCTATAAAGTTTTGCGCCTGTCCAATCTGTCACAAAATAAGAACCTTTACCATCAGGCTCAATACCATCAAGGTTTCCAATTGGTTTTTTACCCAGATCTTTTATTTTTTTTGTGTGAATATTTATACTTTTTAAACTACCTTTAAGCTCTGGTGTGCCCCATCCTTCCATAACAGCGCCCCAACTTCCAACAATAAGATTTCCATCTTCATCGTCAATGTGGAGTCCATTAGGTGCTAATTGAGGACTATAAAACCATGCAGGTAGTTGACCAAATTGATTCAATCTATAAATGGTGTCTGTATATGTATCACCAACGTATACATTCCCATACTTATCAGCAGTAACATCATTCATACAAACTGAACCATAACCTTTGTATTTATTAGTAATTTTACCTGACGCTATATCGACTTCAACGAGTTCATCAACGTCAGCGATAAATAGCTTTTCTTTACTAATAGTAAGACCTTTTGGGGCATTAAGTTTACCTATCCACTTTTTTTCGATTATTGATCCATCTAAACCAATTTTTGAAATATAACCAGTTCCATCTTTTTTAAATGGATGATCTGTAATATTAGAAACATAAAGTACCTCATTTTGTGAATCATAAACAACGGATTCCGGAAGTTCAAAAATCTTTTCAGTCTCCCAAACAACTTCCATATGGTCATCTGAATTAGCAACCTTATTTGAAAGATTCAGCATTGTAAATGCTAATAAAATTATAAATATTTTCATATTAACTCCTTTTATTGTTTTAAATTGTTAGGCATTGATAAATCTATCCCAGCAGATTTTCCAGAAGCACCTGGCCATCTTTGGGTTATTGTTTTTCTTTGAGTGTAAAATCTAACACCGTCCGGACCATAGATATTAAGGTCACCAAAGAGTGAATTTTTCCATCCACCAAAACTATGATAAGAAGATGGAACAGGTAATGGTATGTTAATGCCGACCATACCAATATCAACATGTTGAGAGAAATTTCTTGCTTCCTCACCATTGCTTGTGAAGATACAGCAGCCATTTCCGAATTTATTTTTGTTTATTATATTTATTGCTTCTGAAACTTTTTGCACTTCTATGATTTGTAGAACTGGTCCAAATATTTCGTTTTTGTATGATTGCATATCTGAGTTTACGTTATCAATTACTGTTGGGCCCAAAAAATATCCCTGATTAGAATTTTTTCTTTTTATTAAATCTCTTCCATCAATTAGAACTCTAGCTCCCTCCTCTTCAGACATTTTAATGTAATTTTTAACAGATTCTAAATGTTCTTTAGATACTAAAGGACCAAAACTATTAGAATTAAGATTATCTAGACCACATTTAAGTTTTAATACTTTTTTTGTAAGACTATCAATAAATTTTTCTTTGACATTAGAAAAAACAACTGCAACAGATAAGGCCATACATCTTTGACCTGATGACCCAAATGATGCCGATATCAACTGATCTGTCGTATAATCTATATTTGCATCTGGAAGTATCAAAGCATGATTTTTTGCCCCACCTAAGGCTTGACATCGTTTTCCGGATATTGCTGACGATTCATAAATTTTTTTTGCTACAGGAGTTGATCCAACGAAACTCACAGCTTTAATCCTATTATCCGCTATCAAATCATTAACTACGGATTTATCACCATTTAGTAAATTTAATAACCCCTTAGGTGCTTTAGTTTTATTAAAAAGTTCTACGATAAACATTGAGCCAATTGGATCTTTTTCAGAAGGCTTTAAAATAAATGAATTTCCTGTTGCAATTGCCAATGGAAACATCCAAAGTGGTACCATAGCTGGAAAATTGAAAGGTGTTACTCCAAGAACAGTTCCCAAAGGATAAAACTCACTCCAGGAATCAACCGAAGTACTTATATTTTTATTAAATTCTCCCTTTATAATTTCTCCAATTCCACAGGCATATTCAACATTCTCAATACCACGTCTTACCTCTCCAACTGCATCCTCATGAACTTTTCCAAGATCCTTACTTATTATTCCAGCAAGTTTATCAATATTTTTTTCAAGCAAAATTTTATAATCGAACAAAATAGACGCTCTTTTTGCTATTGAAAAGCCTTTCCATTCCTCAAAAGCTTCTTGTGAACTTGACAAAGTTTTTTCAATCGTTTTTGATGAAGGGTTTGAAATCTTAGATAAAATTTTTCCATTACTAGGGTTAAATATATCGATGGATGCGCCTGATTCATGATGAATTTCACCATTGATAATGTGACCCAAGTTATTTTTCATAATTATTGATAGAGTAATACTAATTAATTTGCAATTCAAACTTAATTTATGAATTATTAAAATGCAAAAAAGCATTTTAAATTTTAAATTATAGTCTATCTTTTAAGTATGTTTAATTGGAATGATTTAAATTCATTTTTAACACTTTCCAGATGCTTAAAGCTTAAACTTGCATCAAAAAGATTAAAAGTAGAATCGACAACAATTGCAAGAAGAATATCTAGATTAGAAAATAAACTCAATACAAATTTATTTAATAAATCTCCCAAAGGATATCTTTTAACCGAAAAGGGTCTTGAGTTAATAAGATATGCGGAGAAAATAGAAAATGAGATATTTGGAATAAACGATAATTTTTCAAAGTCAAATCCTACAATAAGTGGAAAAGTCAGACTAAGTGTTGGTGAGGGATTAGGTGTTGAAATAATAAGTAAACATTTAAATTCTTTTTATTCTAAATATCCGGAAATTGAGATCGAATTACTAGCTGATACTAAATCTAGAAGCTTATCTAACAGAGAAACTGACATTCTTATATCACTGTCAAGACCAACTAAAGGTAGATTGTTAGCATGGAAATTATGTAACTATTTCGTAAAACTATATGGTTCTAAAAAATATGGAAAAGATATAGAAAAAATTTCGGATATTAAAGATCTATCAAATCATAACTTCGTTAGTTATGTAGATGAACTAATTGAATTCCCTCAATTAAATTACTTAAAAGAAATTAATAAAAATTTAAATGTAGTTTTTTCTAGTAATAGTCTCAGATCTCAATTACATGCTATTCAAAGTGGTGTTGGTCTTGGTCTTTTACATTCTTTTATAGCAGATAACGAAAAAAATTTAGTCTCAGTTTTACATGAATTAATCAATATTAAGAGAGAGTACTGGATTGTAATTCATGAAAATTTATATAATTTACAAAGAATTAAAGCTGTGGCGGGATTTATTACTAAAATACTTAGAAAAAGGATTTTATAAATCCTAAACTTCTAATTTAAGACCATCGAATGCTGCTTGACAATTTTCTGGTAATAAAGAATTTATATATTCATAATCTACCTCATAATTCATGTGGGTAAGCACAGTTCTCTTGGGTTTTATTTCATTTATCCATTTCATTACCTTATCAAAATGAGCGTGTGAACCATGAGGCTCAAATCTTAAACAATCCACAATCCAAAGATCCAAACCCTTTAATTTTTTGAGTAAATCATCACTAATATTTAGTATATCTGAAGAATAGGCAAAATTTTTAATTCTAAACCCTGTTGATTCAATAAATCCATGATCTTGCTGAAAACTTGTTATTTTCAAACCTTTAACTTTAAAAACTCCATTTATCTCATGAGGTATTAGGCATGGTTTATAATAAAATCCTTTAGATTTTGGAGAAAGCTTTTCAAAAACATAAGAAAATCTATTTTTAATTTCATCTATGTTCTGCCTTGTTGCATAAAGGTTTATGTCTTTTTTCATAAGAACATTTAGAAATCTAAAATCATCAATACCATTTATGTGATCTGCATGACAATGCGTTATTAATACTGCATCTAAACTAGTAACATTTGCATTTAGTAATTGTTGCCTAAGATCAGGGGTTGCGTCAACAAGAATATTTAAGTTGTCACATTTTATAAGGATTGATGATCTTAATCTTCTATTTTTTGGATTATTAGGATCACAATTTCCCCAATTATTTCCAATAGCAGGAACTCCAGAAGAACTCCCACATCCTAAAATTATGATCTCAAATTTCATTATTTGCTTTTTTGAAGAGTTGGAAAAAGTTTTTGGTTGTTATTTCGGCAACTTTTTCTTCCGAAATCCCCTTTACTAAGGCTACTTGTTCCAAAGTATATTTTGTGTATGCAGGTTCGTTTCTTTTACCTCTGAATGGTACAGGTGCAAGATAGGGGGAATCTGTTTCAATAAGAATTCTGTCCATAGGAACATAATCAACCACCTCTCTTAACTCATATGATTTTTTAAATGTAATAATTCCAGAAAAAGAAATGTATAATCCAATGTCCAAAGCACATTTAGCCAACTCCTTGCCAGACGAAAAACAATGAATTAATCCAGAGCATTTATAAATATCAACTAACTTTTTTAAATTTTTAATGATTTCATTATCGGCATCTCTAGTGTGAACAATAATAGGTGCATCGTTTTCAGCTGCTACTTGAATATGAGCCTCAAAATAGGATATTTGATTTTTAGCATTATCTAACCCACGATAAAAATCTAAACCTGTCTCTCCAATACCGATGACTTTTGAACGAGATAAATTCTCATGCAATCTTTTTTTTAGTGTTTCTATTTGATTTTTTTCAAATTGTTTTGGAACATTATTAGGATGTACACCTGTAGTACACCAAACATTTTTATATTTTTGTGAAATTTTATGAATTTCTACGAAACTTTCAAGGTCAACTGAAATACTTAAAAGGTGCTCAACGTCATTTTTTCTTGCATTATCAATAATTTTGTCTAAATCATTTTTAAAATCTTCAAAATTAAGATGACAGTGTGAATCAACAATTTTATTTTTCATGTCTAGGAAATAATTGATTAGGTTCATTTAATTTATGGTCTTTTCGTAAGGAAAATTTAACACATAGGTTTATAAAGTTTCTCTCGGATTCTTTGACCTCAAGAGTATCAAGAATTTTTTTAGCAGCATTAGGAATATATGGCTGCAAAATAATTCCAATAATTCTAAAACATTCAATTAGTAATGAAAGGTCTTTAGCTGCTTTTTCAGGATTTGTCTTGAAACTTTTCCAAGGTTGACTTTCGTCAACAAATTTATTCAGATCATCAACATAAAAAAATATTTCCTCCAGAGCTTTGCTAATTTCAAATTTCTCCATTTTTTTCTTCACTATGTTAATTAATTCATAACCCTTCTTCTGAATTTTTGAAATATTTTTTTCTTTACAAAGGGAATGAGTTACAGTGTTATTAAAATTTTTATCAAAAAATTTTATAACTCTTTGCACCAAATTACCTAAATTATTTGATAGGTCAGAATTTACTCTACTGACAAGAGCTTTTTCAGAAAAATCACCATCATTTCCAAGGGGTACCTCTCGTAACAGAAAATATTTAAATTGATCAAGACCAAACTCATCAATCATTTTATTTGGATCAATTGAATTTCCAAGAGATTTAGATATTTTTTTCCCTTCGTTAGTCCACCACCCGTGAGCAAAAATTGATTTAGGTAAAGGAAAATTTATTGACATTAACATTGCGGGCCAATAAATAGCATGAAACTTTAAAATATCTTTTCCAATTACATGAATACAATTTTTCCAAAAATTCATTTTATCATTTTCTATTTTTGGGTAACCAATTGAAGTTAAATAATTTGTTAACGCATCAATCCAAACATACATTATATGATCTGGCGACTCTGGAATCTTTATTCCCCAATTAAAACTAGTTCTTGAGACTGACAAGTCTTTTAATCCTGATTTCACAAAACTTTTCACTTCATTCATTCTTGACTCAGGTCTTATAAAGTCAGGGTTTTTTTCATAAAATTCTAATAATCTAGACTCCCACTGTGATAACTTGAAGAAATAACTTTTTTCTTCAACCCATTCAACAGGACTTCCATCTAAGGTTTCGTAAAGGTTATTTTTTTTTATTAATTCTTTTTCTTGATAAAAAGATTCGTCTTTAACTGAATACCAACCTTTATAATTTCCCAGATAGATTTGATTACTGTCAATAAGTTTTTTCCAAAAGAATTCCGCAGATTTTTTGTGTCTTAATTCTGTAGTTCTTATAAAATCAGTATTTTTGACTTCTAATTTCTTTGAAAGATTTTTAAAGTTTAATGAAACTTCATCAACAAAATCAGTTGGATCTTTTTGACTTTCTTTTGCTGCCTTCTCTACTTTTAAACCATGTTCATCTGTTCCGGTTGTAAAAAGAACATTTTTCCCCTGCAAACGATTAAATCTAGCAATTGTATCACAAATGATTGTTGTATATGCATGACCAATATGGGGTAAATCATTTACATAAAAAATAGGAGTTGTTATATATATTTTATTCATACATATTAGTATCTAAATATTCTGTTAAAAAAAAGTGTAACTCTTTTTTTTTATCAATGTTTATTTTTTGATTAGTAAAAAAACTAATTCTCGAAAAAAATTTTAGGATTTTTCTTGAAATAACTCTATTATTAAAATTAACCAAATATTTTTCTCTTAGTTTGTTGTATATGTAGGATGAGATTATTTTGAAATTTCTATCATAATCTTTTACAATTAAATTAAAAAAAAACTCGAATTGAGTTACATTAAACTCTTTTAAATTAATAAATTTTTTAAGTTCACTTAATACTTTAATTCCATTTGAATTAGAAAATAAAAAAAGTTTTTCTATACTTCCTCCTATTAAATTGAAATTTTCTTCAATATCAAAACCTTCTAAGTTAACTTGATTCATATCACAAAAATATCTTATCTCATCTATTTTTAAAGGTCTAAAATCAAGTTTCATACACCTTGAAATAATTGTTTTTGGAATTCTATTAAAATTATGACTAATAATGATGATAATAGTATTTTCTGGAGGTTCCTCAATAGTTTTTAATAAGGCATTATAAGAGTTAAAATTTAAACAATCTGCATTATCTATAACTATAAAACACTTTTTTTCACTGTTTGAATTTGTTAGATAAGTCTGACTAATTAAATTCCTAACATCATCAATTAATGCAAGGTTCTCTTCTGAATTTATTTCAAAAAAATGCTGCTCTAAGCTATTAAAATTAGTATGAACAGTTTTTACGAATTCGACAGCGGTTTTATACTTTCCAATGCCCTTTATTCCATTAAAGAGTAATGCATGAGGCAAATTTTTATTGTAGGTTTTTTTTAATAAATTGAGTTGGTCTGTATGCGCTAGAAGTTTATTTTTATCAAACATTTTCAAACTGAATAAGGTATTAATTTCTTAAAAAAAGATTTTGAATTAATATGATCAATAATGCTGTAATGAACTGTCTTTTTTGATTGAGAAGCATCAATTTTTAAAATTTTTTTATCTTTTTTACTTAGAGTTAAGAGAGTATTTCTTACCTTTATATGAAAATTTTTTGATTTTTCTTCAAATCTTGTTTCTGATTTTTTTATTCTTAAACTCCTCTTGATACCCTCTTCAGGTGATATATCAAGAAGAAATGTTAAATCTGGATTTAGATTGTATGCAAAATTTTTATGAACAAAATTTATCTTTTGCCTAAAATTTTTAATATTTATCTGATAACTTAGTGTTGAATGAATAAATCTATCACAAATAACTGTTTTTTTTTTTAATGAAGGAATTACTTTTTCTCTTAAATGTTCATGCCTAGAGGCATAAATAAGTAATAATTCTGTATCAGATGAAATATCATATTTATTTTTATTAACTAATAATCTTCTTATTTTTTCAGAAAAAATTGTCCCCCCTGGTTCTCGTGTTAATATATTCTTTTCTTTAACTTTTGATAAAGACCTTGAAAGCAATGTTGCTTGAGTGGACTTACCAGAACCTTCACCACCCTCAAAAGTAATAAAATATTTCATTCCGCTTTAAATATACTGTCACCAAGTAAAAGATATTTAAAATTATAAAACACTTTAGAAAAAAATGACATCTTTTTTACGTCCTCATTAGAGTACAATTCAAACTTTTTTAGTATTTTGTTGTTTTTATTTTTAATAAACAATTCAGCTACTTTTTGATCTTTTTTAATTGGTGCAACTAGAGGATCATAATTCTTAATTGTATAAATGAGGTTGCTTTTTAATTTCTTCGGGATTGTGATACTTACTTTTTCTTTTGAGTAGGTTCCTATTTTTTTCTTACCACCCCCCCATACGTTGAGTCTAGTAACTAATTCATTCTGATCGAAAAGATTAATATTTTTAAATTGATTAAAACCTATTTTTATAAGTCTTTCAGATTCATTTGATCTTACTTTACTTGACTTTAAACCATTAAGTATAATTATAAGTCTGCGATCATTCTTTTTAACTGAAGCAACTAAGCCATACCCACCCAAAGAAGTGTGTCCAGTTTTTAATCCATCTGCACCTAAATTATTATAAAGAAGTGGATTACGATTAAGTTGTTTTATATCACTATAGACAAATTCTTTTTCAGAATAATAATGATATAGACTTGGGAAATCTTCTATAGTTTTAATGGTCAGTGTTAACAAATCTTTTATAGTTGTAAGATGATCAGGGTCTGGCCAACCTGTTGAATTAGTAAAATTAGAATTTGTCAAACCAATTTCCTTAGCTAAAATATTCAATTCTTCGGCAAACAATGCTTCACTTCCTGATATCCCCTCTGCAACCACAATACAAGCATCATTTCCTGATTGAACAATAATCCCTCTGATTAGATCCTCTATTGATACCATGTTGTTTACATTAAGAAACATTTTAGAACCACCTTTTTTCCATGCTTTTTTACTAACTTTAAATTTATCTGATAGTTTTAGTTCTCCATCTTGGATTTTTTTAAAAAGATAATAGATAGTCATAATTTTACTCATAGAACTAGGAGACATAAGTTCATCTGAATTTTTCTCAAAAATTATACTCTTGGTCTCAAAATCGTAAAGTATAGCCTGTTTGGCCGATGTCTCAAAAGAATGGGAATAATATGAAAAAGAAATAAAAAAAAAGAATGAAATTAATTTTATCATCTTAATTAACAATTAAATGGCTTGCTGTATAACCTAATTTAAATAGTTTCTCTTTAATATTTTCTGCTAACCCGATATTATCAATGGGACCTATCCTTACCCTATATAAATATTTGTCATCAACGAATATTCTTTCAATGTAAGCTTTGAATTCTGATAATTTTCCTGTTAATGATTTAGCATTTCTATGATCGGTGAAGGCTCCAACCTGAATTGCCAATGGCTTGTTTTTGAGTATTGAATTTTCATCAACATCTTTTTTTAAATTTATTTCATTCTCCTCTATCACTAAATTTCCTGGTAACTCTTTAAGACTTTTTTTTTCAACTTTTTTAACTTTTGCAGACTGAACTTTCATCATTTTTGTCTCAGAGTCTTTCACCGAATACTTTCTCGATTCATCCTCTAAAATTTCAACTTTTACTCTCGCTGTTCCTAAATTTACAAAACCAAGCTCCTCCGCTGCTTTTTTTGATAAATCTATTATTCTATTTCCTGCAAATGGCCCTCTATCATTAATTCTTACTCTCTCTAAAATCAGTCCATTATCTAAATTCGTAACTTTTACAATTGAAGGCATTGGTAATGTCCTATGAGCAGCGGAAATTTTATTTTGATTAAAAATTTCTCCGTTTGCTGTTTTTTTTCCATGAAAACCTGGTCCATACCAAGATGCAATCCCAATTTCCTCATAATTATAATCAATAGCAGGATAATACCACTTCCCATTAATCTTGTATGGATTTCCAACTTTATATACTGGATCATCACCCCAGCTTCCTATTCTTTTTGCAGAGTTAACCAAGAATGTTGTCTCTGAACAACCTGTAATAAAGTTAACTAATAATAACAAAGAAATAAAATTTAATGTAAATGGTTTCTTACTTAATTTCATCAGAGAATAAAAACACTGTTAACGCGAAATAATTAGATCTATTCCAATTTAATATAACATCAAAGTTTTTGGAAACAAGATAACAATCATTATTATTATCTGAATCAGGTATAATTAGTCTTAATTCATTATTTTTATAGGATTTCTTTAATAAAACACCATTACTTTCCCAGAACGCAATGCTTTTGTATTCTTTATTTTTTGATATTTTTTCAAATTTTTTGTTTAATTTAATATTGATTTTTTCTCCCCAAATCATTTTATTGTTCCAACCTATTATAGATAAATAATTAGCTCCTGAAGCTAAGGCATCTGCTTTCTTGAAAAGATTTTTCTTTTTATCTCCATCAAAATCTACTGCATATTTAATAAACGTGCCAGGCATGAACTGTGTTTGACCAAACGCACCAGCCCATGAGCCTTTGAATAATTTTCTTTCAAAGTGTCCTTTGTCAATAATAGTCAGAGCATTTTCAAGTTCCTTTGTAAAAAAATCTTTTCTTCTACCGTCATAGGCGAGAGATGCTAGCGATCCTATTATATCCATTTTACCTAAATGTTTTCCAAAGGAAGTTTCAATCCCCCAAAGAGCCGCTAATACTTTAGGACTTACGTTGTATTTCTTCTCAATTTTTACAAATAGATCATAATTTTTCTTATATTCCTGATTGATTCTATTTATATTCGTTTTTGTAACAATATTTTTGAAATATTTATCAAATGTTAAACGAAATTCCGGTTGTTTTCTATCCAACTCTATTACTCGTGAGTTAAATTTAATTGAGTTCAATAAATTTAAAGTACTTTCATTGAAATTTTTTTTTTTAAATTTTTTTTTTGTTAATTTTATCCATTCGTCCCAAGAAACCTCTTTTTTGATATTAAAATCTAAATCTGGAGAGTCAGTGCTTCTACTGTAAGCGTGGTTATTGAAAAAAGTTACCAATAAAACCAATATTAAAATGTTAAGAAAATTAATCATTTCTAAATCGTAGATTTTTTCTGTTTAATTCTGATATTTTTTTACATCCAAGTAATTTCATATTTCTAATGAGTTCATTTTTTAAATTTTCCAATGAACGTTCAACCCCATCCTTTCCTGCAGCTGCTAGTGCATACAAATAAAGTCTTCCACCTGAACAAGCATTGGCACCCAAAGAAATTGCTTTTAGTATGTGTGTCCCTCTTCGTATTCCACCATCACAAATTATTTCAATCTGTCCCCCAACAGCATCAAGGATTTCTTTTAACTGATCAAACGGCGATCTTGAACCATCCAATTGTCTTCCACCATGATTAGAAATCATTATTGAAGAAGCCCCAATTTTTACTGCATTTCTTGCATCTTCTACTGACATAATTCCTTTCAAACAAAAAGGCCCATTCCAATACTTTCTGATATTTTCGGCATCTTTCCATGACATACTTTGATCCAGCATTGTACTAAAGTAATCACTCACTGAAACAGCTATATTTGATCCCTCTCCAACATAATTACTTAGGAATGGCAGATCGAATTTTTTTCTAAAAAGATAATTTAAAGTCCAAGATGGAGATGTCATATAACTGAGGATACTTTTTAAAGTAAATTTAGGTGGTGATGTAAATCCAGTTCTCAAATCTCTTTCTCTATTGCCACCAGTAATTGTATCAACAGTAAGTGCCAGAGCATCAAATTTTTTTTCTTTGCATTCGTCAATCATATTTTTTGTAAGATTTTTATCTTTATGATAATAAAGTTGAAAAATTTTGGGTCCTTTTAACTTACTTATTTCTTCAGCTGATACTGTAGATAATGATGATATTCCAAAAAATGTATTAAAATTTTCAGCTGCTTGACCCACAGCCATTTCTCCTTTGTAATGAAAGAGTCTTTGAAGTGCAGTAGGTGATAAGAAAAAAGGCAAATCAATTTTTTTTCCAAAAATTTTTGTTGATAAATCAATATTTTCAACTCCTCTTAAAACATTAGGAACTAAATCACATTGTTCAAAAGATTTTACATTTCTTTTTAATGTTACTTCATCATCAGCCCCGCCGTCAATATAATGAAAAACAGGAAAAGGTAGTTTACTTTTTGCTAGTTTTCTAAAATCGTTTATATTATGACAGTTAAAAAGTTCACTCATTATCTAAATTTAATTTATTATGGATAGTATTCAAACAAAAAGAATATTGAAAAAGAAAAAAAAAATTCTTAATTTAATAAATCATATTTTTTCACTTGATGAAACAATCATCAAATTTTCTGGAAATAGAAATGATTCAATATTTAAATACATTGAATTAGCCTTTGAAGATGCTTTGTCTAGCAACACAAATTTAAGTCCAAATATTTTAGAAATGGAAGGCTTGTCAGGTCGTAAGTTTAGAATATTTCTTAACAGTCTGATTCGAAGAATCAGTGATCCAAAGTATATTGAAATTGGATCGTGGCTGGGATCTTCATTATGTTCAGCATGTTATCAAAACAATTTAGAGGCGATTTGTATCGATAACTGGTCACAAAACTTTCTACCAGACATAAGTCCAAAAAAAGTTTTCTATGAAAATTTAAAAAAGTATATTGACCCTAATATTAAATTGAAAATTATTGAGAAAAATTTTAGAGTTGTAGATTTCAAAAACTTAAGTATCTGTAATATTTTTTTTTATGACGGCGCACATCACTACCAAGATCACTTTGATTCAATAAGTATGACCTTACCAGCTTTATCAAAAAAATTTATTCTTATTGTAGATGACTGGAATTGGATACAAGTCAGAAAGGGTACTTTAGATGCAATAAAGAGAGAAAAACTTAACGTTATTGCTCAACTTGATATACGAACAACAAAAGATGATTCTAGCGCATTAGTAACCGGCCAAAATAGTGATTGGCATCAAGGTTGCGTATTTTTTGTATTAGAAAAATAATTATTTTTTTTTCTTTAAAACACCAGATACAACTGAGGAAAGTAGTTTTGAATCTGTCTTACTAACATATTTTAAAGATGCTAATTTATCTACAAAAGTATTTGATGAAGCATCTAGTAATTTTTTAATTTTATCTTCTTTTTTTTTCATAATTTACCTATGAAATATTTATGCCAATTCAATCTCTAAAATTAATAAATTGTAATGGTTGTTTAATTTGTAAATCTTTTGTCAGTTGAATAGCTTTTTGAAGTAAATCTTTTTTTCCTCCTGAAACTCTTAATTCTTCTCCTCTAATGGCTACCTGAACCTTGATCTTAGAATTTTTTATACATTTATTAATTATTTGGGCAATATCCCTATCAATACCCTGAACTATTTGAGATTTTTGTCTAAGCATACCACCTCTAGCGTCTTCAACTTTTGAGAAGTTAAATGAGCCTGAAGATAGTTTTCGTTTTACTAAATGAGTCCTAAATATTTGTTGGACTTGTTCAATTTTATATTGATCCTCAGCGATTAATTCAATCTCATGTTCTATTCGAGAGATTTTAGATTCACTGTTTTTAAAATCATATCTACTTTGTATTTCTCTCATAGCACCGTTAATAGCATTATCGACTTCAGCTAAATCAATATTTGAAACTATATCAAAAGAAGGCATAAATTAAAAATCTCTATAATATTTAGTTGTAATTAATAAGGTCTATTATAAAATTAAATTTCTCTTAAAGTAAATAATAAACATATGTTAGAAGTAAAATCTCCTTGGAATAATAAAAACATTGGATCCGTTGAAACAAATAATTCAGCTCAAATTGAGGCAATACTTGAGGAATGTAGAAAAATTGCAAATTATAAAGGTAAAGATTTTCCTCCAAAGGATAGGATTCAAATCTTAAAAACATTTCAGAAAATGATTAGTGAAAATATTGTAAATCTAGCCGAGCTGGCAACATCTGAGGGAGGCAAACCAATAACAGATTCAATTATTGAAATCAAAAGAGGTGCAGAAGGTGTTGAATCTTGTATTGAAGTCCTCAAATCCGAGGCTGGTTCAGTAATACCAATGAATATTAATGAAGCTTCCTCAAATAGAATTGCTTTTACGCAAAAAGAACCAATTGGACTTGTTTTGGCAGTAAGTGCCTTTAACCATCCTTTCAATCTTATTATACATCAAATTATTCCTGCAATTTCCACAGGATGTCCAGTTATTGTAAAACCAGCTGAGGACACTCCACTTTCGTGCAAAAAAATTGTTGAAATGCTTTATGAAGCTGGTTTACCAAAAAACAGATGTCATTTTTTAATGCCTGAAAACCTTGAGTTGGCGACAAAATTAGTTTCAGATAAAAGAATTGATTTTTTCTCATTTATTGGTTCGAGTAAAGTTGGGTGGTTTTTACGTTCAAAATTGTCTCCAGGTGCGAGATGTTCTTTAGAGCATGGAGGCATGGCACCTACTTTTATTACAACAAATAGTGAAATAGATAGTTGTGTAAAAAGTCTTGCAAGAGGTGGATTTTATCATGCAGGTCAAGTCTGTGTATCAGTGCAAAGAATTTTTCTAGATAAAAAAATTTCAAAAATCTTTATTGAAAAATTTATAAATGAAGTACAAAAAGTTAAAGTTGGTAATCCGATGGATAAAGAAACTGTTGTTGGACCATTGATAAGAAATTCAGAAGTTGAAAGAGTTGATGATTGGGTAAATGAATCAGTGAAAAATGGTGCAGATCTTCTTATGGGAGGGAAAATAATTTCTAATTCCACATATGATAAAACCATATTAATGAACCCTAATAAGAAAGATAAAATATCTAATTTAGAAATTTTTGGTCCAGTTGTAACAATAAACGAATACGAAAATTTTGATGATGCAGTAGATTTGGCAAATTCAGTTGATGTTTCATTTCAGGCTTCCATATTTTCAGATAAAGTACATGAAGTTCTAAAATTTTATGAAAAAATCAATGCATCGGCTGTATTTCATAATGAACATACAGCATTTAGAGTTGATTGGATGCCATTTGCTGGGTTAAAACATTCCGGACACGGTATTGGCGGTATAAAATATAGTATGCATGATATGCAAATAGATAAAATGTTAGTGTTAAAAAAATGATCAATATAACCAAGAAAGGATGAAAATGAAAGCATCAGATTTATTTGTCAAGTGTCTTGAAGAAGAAGGAGTAACCAGAATTTTTGGTGTACCTGGAGAAGAAAATGCAGATTTTATGATTTCATTGAAAAAAAGTAAAAAAATCGAATTTGTTTTATGTAGACATGAGCAAGCTGCAGCATTTATGGCAGATGTATATGGTAGATTAACAGGGAAAGCAGGTGTATGCCTTTCAACTTTAGGTCCTGGTGTAACAAACCTTATGACAGGATTAGCAGATGCAAATATGGATCGATCTCCTGTAGTAGCAATTATTGGTCAAGGTTCTACAAATAGACTCCACAAAGAAAGCCATCAAATAATGGATTCTATAAGCATGGTTCAACCAATTTCAAAATGGGCTCAAACAATACTATCTCCAAAGAATGTCACTGAGGTAATTCGAAAGGCTTTTAAGGTTGCAGAAACAGAAAAACCTGGAGTAACAGTTATTGAATTTCCTGAAGACATAGCTAAAGAGGAAATTAATGATAAACCAATAAAACCCACTTTAATTAGAAGGCCAGCGGCAGATAATAGGGCGGTTGAAGATGCATTAGATTTAATCTTAAAATCAAAAAACCCTATAATTCTTGCTGGCAATGGAACTATAAGAAAGAGGGCTTCGAATAGACTCAGAGTTTTAGTGGAAAATCTTGGTATTGGAGTTATCAATACTTTTATGGGTAAAGGTTCCATTTCTTTTAAAGATAAACACTCATTATTTACAATTGGCTTGGGAAGCGGTGACTACAATAACTTAGCTATTGATGAATCTGATCTTGTTATAGCTATTGGATACGACTTAGTAGAATATTCCCCATCTGCATGGAATAGGATAGAGGGTGGAAATAAAAAAATAATTCATATTGATTATACGCCAGCAGAAGTTGACAGAGATTATCTTCCAAACGTTGAAATTATCTCTGATTTAGCTGGAGCACTATACCAACTTAATAACGCACTATTAAAGAGAGTAGATAAAGATAAAATTCCACTTTTTAATATTCAATCAAGACAAAAACTTAGAACAGAGATGGCTAATCACTTGGATAAAAGTAACTATGACGATTCATTTCCAATGAAACCACAAAGAGTATTAGCTGATGTAAAGAAAGTTTTAGGAGAAGATGATATCATTTTGTCTGATGTTGGTGCACATAAAATGTGGGTGGCAAGAGAATATAACTGTGTTACTCCTAATACCTGTCTTATTTCAAATGGATTTTGTACTATGGGATTTGCCCTACCAGGTTCAATTGGAGCAAAAATGGCTTTTCCAAATAAAAAAGTATTATCAATAAATGGTGACGCTGGTTTTTTGATGAATGTTCAAGATTTAGAAACAGCAGTTAGAAATAAGATAAATGTAGTAGCCGTTGTTTGGCTTGATGGTGAATATGGTTTAATTAAATGGAAACAACAAGTTCAATTTGAAGGTGAACATTCTGACTTAAAATTTGATAATCCAAACTTCTATGATTTGGCCAAATCATTTGGAATGTGGGGAAAGCAGATTGAATCAACTGACCAATTCATACCAGTATTGGAAGAGGCTTTTGAACAAAATGGACCATGTATAATTGGTGTCCCAGTAGACTACTCTGAAAATATGAAACTCACAAAACATTTAGGCAAAGTGTCAGCTATTTTATAATGTTAAGATTTTTAATATTCATATTTATCATAATTTGTGGAAATTTAGCTTCTTCAAAAAAGATTTGTAAACCTTCAATTATTAAATCGGAAAAAGAAATAGTTGAAAAACTTAAAAATTGTGTCAAGGGAGATAAGTTACTCCTTCTTTTTGATATTAAGGTTAGAAGTGAAGAATTAATTTTAAATCTGTGTAATTTAGAGCACACAATAATTACCAAAGATGAAGTTAATATTGTTCAAAAAAGAAATAGTGGTTTAACAATTATTTGTATATACGAGCCAAGCACTAAATACATAAACTAATTTATTTTATAGTAAGGCAACTCCTCGGTGTTAGTTACTCCCATTGCAGCAATTCTTTCAATTACTTGAAGAGCCTTTTGAAACTTTCTCTCATTAACATCATTTGCATTTTTAACAAAGTTTTCACCACATAATGCAATACCATAATTAGTTTGAACAGGTCTAATTACTCTTCCCTTACTTAGACCATCACTCAAGGTTGTAAAAATAAACTCTTCCTGTTGTGGAATTGTAATCTCCCTTTCAAATAGAAATTGTCTTACTTTTTTTTCTGCATCTAATGTAAAATTCCAAAATTCATGCTCGGAAGCCGTCATATCACCTGAGACAAAATCAAAGGCAAGACAAAAAGATAAAAATAATTTCTCATATATATTCGCATCCTTCCACGCAGAGGCTTCCATGTTTCTCCATATACTGTGATTCATATCAAGGAATATTTTTGGAACCTTTTCAAAAAATATTTTATGAAGACTATTGTCGTTTTTTGGTTTTTCAATTTTGTTATCTTTATAAAGATCTGTGCTAGCATATGAATTACAAATTGGGCAAGCATCATCTGATAATGTTTTTTTCTTATAAACTAATGAGCACCTTCTTCCATTTTTGTCTAAACCTTCACACAACAAATATGTATAATCTCTATCCTCTACAAACTGTTGTTTACTTATCCAATTGAATCTATTTTTGAATTCTAAATAAGATTTTCTGTGATTCATTAATTTCCATTTGAGTTTTTCAACAGGACCGAAAGTTGTAAAATTTGAACTGACATCAATTACAATGCATTTTTCTTTCATATTTGCAGATCTTAGACCTCTCCCAACAGATTGACCCCAAAAGACTTTCGAAAGTGTTGGCCTTAAATGAACAATAATATTACAGTTTGGGTTATCCCATCCTTCAGATAAAACACCTACTGATATTAAACACTCAAGATCACCATCCTCATGTTTTTTTAATATATCTAATCTTTCCTTAATGGGTGTCTTTGCTGTGATTAATTCTACTTTAAGACCTCTTTCACTCACTTGTTTTTTTGTTTCCTCTGCAACCACAACATCAGGGCAAAACCAAGCAGATATCGGTTTACTTTTGATGTTTTTTTTTTCATTTAAGTAAATATTTATAGCATATTCTATCATTGAAGACTTTATGATTGCATTTGATAGTTGCTCAATTGGAAAATCACCAGTTGAAATATCCATATTATCTAATTCTAAATCATGAATAAAAAATGACCTGTATTCTGCAGGTACCAAAACACCTTCTTTAATTAACTCTTCGATATCTGCACAATCAATAATTGCATCAAATGCCAAGCCAAGTTGATCCCTTTGATCACCAGTTCTTCTCTCAGGTGATGCTGTTAGTCCTAGAAGCTTTGAATTTTCTTTACTTTCTTTATCAAATTGATCTAGTAATTCCTTATAAGCTTGACCATTTGGCGAAACTCTATGTGCCTCATCAATAATTAACAAATCACAATCCTTAATTGCCTTTTGAAGAAAATCTCGAGATCTCAAGTTAGTTGAGATTAATACGTCATAATCTTTGAATGGAACTCCTTCTTCAGATAATCCAAGTTTCTTTACTTTATGATCATTTGAAAGACCTTTTTCTAACTGTTCCAATAAAACAAGTCTATGGCAAAGAACAACAATTTTTTTTTCTTTATAAAATTTGTTTATGATTTCACTTGCTAGGACGGTTTTCCCTGCTCCGGTAGGAGCCTTCAAAATAAATTTCCTATAATTCTTTATAATATCTGGAAACTCATTAATAACCTTTTTTTGCCATCGTCTTAATTCCATAAACAGTATATTATATTATATTTTTTGTTGATTATCTATTACCATTATGTTTTTAGTATAAACAATTTTATGATGATAAGAATTTTAAAATCTAAACTCCACAGAGCTCTAATTACAAACACTCATTTAGATTATGAAGGATCCTGTGCAATTGATAGTGCTCTATTAGATGCCGCTCAAATAGCTGAGTACGAAATGATTCACATTTACAATTTAAATAATGGAGAAAGATTCACAACATATGCTATAAAGGCAGAGAGAGGAACTGGTATTATTACTCTTAATGGAGCTGCGGCTTACAAAGGAAATAAAAACGACTTAGTAATTATTTGTACCTATGCAGATATACATAAGGATAAGTTAAAGGAACACAGCCCAAAATTAATTTATTTTAAGGAAAATACAAATACAATTGATAAAATCAAATCATCAATCCCAATCCAGAAAAAAAATAACGTGGTATCTATTTAAATGTCAAAAAGTATGTGGATAATATCTATTTTAATTCTAATACTCATGATTAGTTCATTCTGGCTTGCTAAAGATAGAGAAGCACCACCATGGGTAAAATGTAAAGAATCACTATTTGCTCAGGTCGTCTTTAAGCAATGCACACCAAGTTCTTTTGCTGTTCCAGATAATTTTAACCAGAAAGATATGAATCAAAAGTTAGAAGATGAACTTCCATATGAGGCTCCACAAAATTAAGTTGAAAAGAAAATATTTTTATATAATTTAAATATTAATACGCCGCTTTAGCTCAGTTGGTAGAGCAACTGATTTGTAATCAGTGGGTCGGGAGTTCAAATCTCTCAAGCGGCACCACTCACTAGGGTTTCAGCGAATTACAAATCACATCAAACCCTGGGGGCTCCACCGGGGCTCCAAAATCATCTTTTCAAAATTTAATTAAAGCGTTTTAGTTCTGTTTACTATTGAAAATAAATTATTATAGGGAAGAACTTCAACTGACATATTAATTCTTTACAAAAAAGTTTAATTTATTTTAGAAAATATGTCATAACCTTGAAATATTTCCGTTGCCTTAATCGCTTTAGAAAAATCTTCTTAAGACTTTTTTCGCCCCCCTAAGAGTTAAATTATATCATTAATCAACTTCACATATTTTATAATGACCATTTAAGGTAACAAGAAAACCAGACCTATATTCTTCTTTTAATAATTCATCTATTCTTTTATTCCCCTCTTCTATCGCGATGTAATCATTGAGAACAAGAAAATCTATTTCTTCATATTTTTTCTCAAAAATCTTGGATCTTTCATTATCAAAATCTAAAACATTCTTTCCATAATATTTTCTTTGATTAATTGGTTTATAATTATAATCTAACGGTTCTAACCCAAAGATTCTTCCAATAGTCATTCTGAATAGTTGATCAATTGTATGATAAACCAATCTGAAAAAACCAAGTTTATATGAAGAAAAAACGAGATAAATCATTAAGAAAAAATTAATAACAAAATAAAACTTCATATATTTAATAAATGTAGTTTCAAAAATGAAACAAAGAATTGATGAACCAATTATAGAATAAAACCAGAGATTTAAATATGAGGTCAGTAATAGCAACCAATTGTCAAAAGGATATGGTCTACTTAAAATGTATTTATAAAATTTAAAGTGTAATTTTTTTATACTAAAACCCATAAAGATCCAAAAATAAGAATATCAATGATTATTATTTTTGTAAAATCATTCATCGTCTAAAATAGATACTAACAAAATCAATATCTTGCAAAAAAAAATTTGACAAACGCATTGATATCTAATAATCTGGTAAGATAAATCTGATTTCTGTACCCAGTTAACGCTGGGTTTTTTTTTGTCTAAATACTAAATGATTCAAAAGACACTCATCATCCTTGGAGTTTTTTTTATTCTTACAGGGTTATTATATCCCTTTTTAAAGGACATTGGATTAGGAAGATTACCAGGTGATATTGTTGTTAAAAAAGAAAACTCTTCTTTTTACTTTCCAATTGTTACTTGTATTGTTGTGAGTGTAGTTGTTAGTTTAATATTGATGTTTTTAAAAAAATAACAAATAAACCTTACTTTATTAAATTAAAAATTACATTCTCTGCAAAGTTAGTTGATTTACAAGTTCGTGTTGGAATACTTCCTGAAATAGGGTTGATAACATTTATTGTTTGATAACCTCCTGATACAAAACTATAAGTTTGGTTTAGCTTAGGATCATAATACCCAAGTGCATGTTGTGTTGAGAACGTATAATTTGTGTTAATACTTATTTTTGTAGATTCATTATCAATTTTTCGTATATTGATATTCATTTTTGCTTCCAGTTCTGCCAATAAACCACTTTTAGCATAATCAATGTAAGAACCTTTAAATTCTTCACCAGTAAAAAAAAGAGTATACTCAAAATCACCACAATCTATAAAATTTTCAACTTCTTTTGAACCAAATATTAACGTTAATGAACCAGAATCTTTCTCAAGGTTTTCGATTTTAAAAAAAGAATCATTTACAAAATCAATTATTGAGGTCCAAGTTTCGTCAAAATTTTTATTGGAAATTACAAAATTTTTAAAATTAATATCGTCAATATTTGGTGGAACATATTTACCAACATTTTCTGTAAGTTTTTCTTTTTCTACTGTACACGAAGAAAGAAGTATTGTCATAATTAGAGATGAAAGGATTTTTTTCATATAAAATTATATATGAATATAAATTATAAAACTCAAGCAATGATAAGGTATTTATTTAATAAGATATTAAGAAAAAGTAGCACAAGAGTGATACATGTTGATTGAGAGTCACAAATTATTTCTCTCCCCCTACCCTAAAAACTTAAAGGATTTAATTCAAGAAAATTTAATGGATTGATTTTTATATTTTCCTATTGCTACCTGTATCCACCTTTTTTTTTATCCTTTTTTAAATTTTTCTCATTAGACTCACTATTCTTAGGATCTTTAGTAACGGATTTCATTTTTACTGAATAAGACTTGTCAGAGTTACCAAATTTATCTCTAACATCATTTATAAAGTTTCCTTTAGTTTCAGAAAAAAAAGTTACAAAACAAATAAGTATATAAAAGGAAAAAAGTTTCATAAAGAAAAAATATTATATAAAAAAAAAAATTCAATAGTATTAAGTTTCTTTTAAGTAAATTTATTTAATAAATGCACTTACCAAGTTATTTGTGTGATTCAAACAACCATAATCCTATCCCTGTTAAAGAGGTTCTGGGCTCCAAAATGATTAAGTCACATAGAAATTAAATGATAATTTGCTTTAGGTTTATGCAATAAGAAATTGATTACATTACTATAAATAAGACTATATATGGCTAGATTTAACGGGGTGAAACAACATTAAATGATTCGTAATCAGTTGGTCGGACTTCAAGTCTCTCAAGCGTCATCTCAAATCTACTTCTTGTTCTGGCTACCTATTAAGTTTTCTCCATTTTTTTGGATCAATAAATATTCCCTGCCACATTCCCAAATTGTTTTCCTGAGCGAACTCTTCATCACCAACATAGTCCTTGGAATACTCTCTGTAAGCAAGGGCCCATCCATTTCTAACTAATTCTTTATTAAGGTTGGTTTCGCCTGCAAAACATTCAGCAACAATTCGTTTATATCTATCTGTATCTTTTTGATTACACTTTACTAATTGGTTTCCAATAAGAGAAATTAGAAACTCTTTAGATTTAAATCCACACTTATAATTTTTTCCTTTAATTTTACATAATTGATTCATTTCAGGTGCATCAATACCGTGAAGCCTATACTTAATTTTATTAATATGTATAGTGTCTCCATCAATAATTTTTGTTTCCTTCTGAATATTTGGATCATTATTTTGATCTGTAATGTCTGAAACATAACACAATGGCTCATAGCCACCTGGTTTGGAATATGCACTTCTTTTACCACATTTCCTTCCGTTACTCATTGTAGAATATGGACAAGGGCATTTTCCAGGATACTGAGCTATAGATTCCTGAATCATCTGCTCAGGGGATTTTGTTTGGCCTTGATTATTAATCAAAATAAAAGTCACTAAGAAAATAATAAACATCAGAAAAGGTTACTCCAAAATTAATGGCATGCAAAAAGCAAATTGAAAAAATATACTTATTTCAAATTGTTAAATCTTACAAATCTTATTTTTTAAACCCAGATAATTTTATTTTTTTGAATAATAAGTATTTATTTATATTAACTATAAATGAATATTTGGATCAGTTTTTGTTAAATTATTAAGCTATTTCAAATATATATTATTTATTTTCATGAGGATAAAAAGATGGCTTGGACAAAACCTACAATTTCTGAAATCTCTGTTGCTCTTGAAATAAATTCTTACGCTTGCGCTGAGAAGTAACTTCAATTAGAGATTTAATTTCTATAAAAAGCCTAGCTTGTTAGTCAGGTTTTTTTTTATCTTAATAAAATATAAAAATAGTAATTCTTATTGATTTTATATAAAAATTTACATTAATTACAAATTTTTAATGACTGATAAAAAAATCTCCCCATATTTATCTAATTTCTGTGGTCCTATTCCATTTAGTTTTGCCATCTCTTCCAATGTTTTAGGCTTGTGCAGTAACATTTGATAAAGAGTTCTATCAGGAAATATTATGTAGGCAGGAACTCGTTTTTTTCTGGCTAGTTCCATACGTTTAGATTTAAGTGCCGACAATAATTCCTTTTCATCTTCAATTATTCCTGCATCAATCACATTGTCCTTTTTTTTCTTGGTAAAATTAATAAACTCGAATCTCCGATAAAAATATTCATCTTCACCCCTAAGCACTCTTTCACCATTCGAGGTGATTTGCAAAGCACCATAACGTTGAATATTAATTATTAAGTAATTAGCTGAAACCATCTGTCTTATAAACGTTTTCCAAAAATTAGCAGAAGCAGTTTGCCCTACTCCAAATGTTTTAATTTGATTGTGACCCCTTGCAATAACTTTCTGACTTTCAACCCCACGCAATACATCAATTATGTAAGCCGAACCAAAATACTGACCAGTTCTGTAAATAGCTGATAAAACCATTTGAGCGTATTCAGTTCCTTCTATCATTTGAGGTGGATTGAGACAATTATCACACTTACCACAGGGATCACACTTTTCCTTAAAGTAAGATAATAAAGTTTGCCTTCTACAGATTGCTGAATCACAATAAGCAATCAAAGAGTCCAATCGTTTATGTTCTTTTATTTTAAAAGTTTCATCAGCATCACTTATATCTATAAATCTTTTTCTTTGAAATAAGTCTTGTAAGCCAAAGATTAATAAAGTGTCAGATTCCAACCCATCTCTTCCAGCTCGCCCAATTTCTTGATAAAAAGCTTCCATACTACTCGGCAAACTAATATGGACAATATAACGCACATTAGCTTTATCTATTCCCATTCCAAAGGCTATGGTAGCACAGACAACTACATTATCTTCAGTCATAAACTTATCTTGAGTTTTTATTTTTCTTTCATTTTCTAAACCAGCATGAAAAGGAAACGCATTAAATCCCTTGGATCTAAGAAATTCAGCACATTGTTCAGTAAGTTTTTTTGATAAACAATAAATAATACCTGGCTGTTCTTTTCTATGAATTAAAAACTCTAATAACTGAGATTTCCAGTCGCTTGTTTTTTGTTGAACAGCAAGAGAAAGATTAGGACGATTAAACCCGTATAGGAATATTTTTCCCTTCCCATTTGTTAATTTATTAATTATATCTTTGCGTGTCTCTTCGTCAGCTGTAGCTGTAAATGCCGAAATATTAGATTCAGGAAAAATTTCTTGGAGTTCTCTAAGTAGTTCGTATTCTTTTCTAAAATCACTTCCCCATTTTGAAATGCAATGAGCCTCATCAACAACAAACATACTAATTCTTAACATTTTCAAGATCTTTAGAACTGAATCACGAAAAAGAGACTCAGGTGAAATATATAAAATCTTAATTTTTTTATTCTTAAAATCTTTCCAAACTTTATTTTTTTCAGATTCAATCATCCCAGAATGAACACGTTCTGCTTTTACACCCAAATCTTTTAATGCAAAAACTTGATCATCCATCAATGCTTTTAAAGGTGAAATTACAATTGTTTGATTTTTAAATAGCAATGCTGGAAGCTGATAACACAGTGATTTTCCGGCTCCCGTAGGCATTATAGCTAAAAGTTTTTCTTTTTTTATTAAATGATCAATTATTTCTTGCTGTCCTGGCCTAAACGAATTATATCCCCATACATCTGATAATATTTTAAATTTATCCATTCTCTTTTTAGAGGTTAAAACATTAACCAAAATCAATCCAATTTATAACAGCTCTGATCCCTATAATAAAATACATGATTTCCATTAATGTTCTTGGAATATCCCTATCTTTAAAACCCATAATTATCCAAATTAAACAGGAAATTGAGCATATAACCCAACCTATCCATTGAGTAATAACTTCTGCATTTCCAAGAATGTAAGCACCTATCACAGCTAGTAGAAATCCTAACCATCTCCAATAGTCAATTTTTTTAAAAAATGAATTTACTTTGCTTTCCTTCATTTGATTTCTTGCCTAAATTAGATATTTTGAATTAATTTTAATTTACTACTCTTGCTTAGTTGCTTTATGCGATATTCCTCTTTTGCTGCATCAGTCTTATTTTTAAAAACAGAGCTTTTATAGACTAATTTTAGTGGTCGAAGTCGCACACAATACTTAGAAGCTTTTTTGTTGTCAAATTGGTGTTCATTCAATCTTCTTTTTACATCTGTGGTAATACCTGTGTACAAACTTTTATCCCTACATTCTATAATATAGACCCACCAATTACTCATTTTTTAAGAAAGATTGGTTTTCGCTAATAATCTTATCCCTTGCTTTATACCCTCGGCACTCAGTGTAACCATTCTGTTATCAAAAATCTCTTTTATAATACTTACAGAATATGAGAATTCCCAATCTTTTGTTGGCATTGGGTTTATCCATAAATTAGATGGCCATTGGTGTATTGCACGTTTAAGCCATACCTTTCCTGATTCTTCGTTAAAATGTTCGTTTCCTCCTCCTGGGACTAGTATTTCATGTGGGCTCATTGAAGCATCCCCAACAAATATACACTTATATTCCTTCCCATAAGTTTTAAAGATATCAAAAGTATTTAATCTTTCTTTCCATCTTCTTGAGTTATCCACCCAAACTCCTTCATATAAACAATTATGAAAATAGAAATATTTAAGATTCTTGAATACATTTTGCGCTGCTGAAAAAAGCCTTTCCACTAGCATAATATATTCATCCATAGATCCCCCTACATCAAGGAATAGCAAGATTTTTATTGAATTTTCTCTTTCTCTTCGAGTTTTAACATCTAAGTATCCATTTTTTGCTGTATCCCTTATTGTTTCATCTATGTCTAATTCTTCGGTTATACCAGTCCTTGCCCACTGTCTTAATCTTTTTAAGGCTACTTGAAAGCCCCTATTGTTTAGTTCATTAGTATCATCAAAATCCTTGAAATTACGTTTATCCCAAACTTTAATTGCCTTACCATTTCTTCTGAAATCTTGGCCTATTCTTATTCCCTCTGGATTATAACCATATGCTCCAAAAGGTGATGTTCCAGCTGTCCCAATCCATTTACTTCCGCCAGAATGTTTTTTTTTTTGCTCAGCTATTCTTTTCTTTAATGTCTCAAGTAATTTATCTAAACCACCGAGCGACTGTATTTTTTTTATTTCTTCATCCCTGAAGTGACTATCAATTAATTTTTTAAGCCAGTCATCTGGTACTTCAAGAAATTTCAATACATCATCAAGCTCTAAACTCTCGATTGACTTAAAATATTGACCGAAAACAATATCAAATTTATCAAATAATCTTTCATCTTTGATCAAACTAGTTCTTGCCAAATAGTAAAATTTATCTACATCATATTGAATGAAATCAAGCTGAAGTGCATTTAAAAATGAAAGAAATTCATTAAGAGATACAGGTATTTTAGAATTTTTTAATTTGATAAAAAAATCTAAAAACATTTATTAACCTTCCCTTCTTGAAATGAAAGCAAGTTGTTCAAAAAGTTGAATATCTTGTTCATTTTTTATTAAAGCACCATGCAATTTCGGAAGAAGTTCTTTACCATCATTTTTAATATCAGAAGCATCAAGATCTTCTATTAGTAAAAGTTTTATCCAATCAAGAGCCTCTGATGTTGATGGTTTTTTCTTAAGACCTGGAATTTCTCTTATTTGAAAAAATTTTTTTAATGCTGAGTCCAATAAAGATTTCTTAATATTTGGGAAATGAACCTGTATTATTTTTTTCAGGGTATCTATTTCTGGAAATTGAATAAAATGGAAAAAACATCTTCTTAAGAAGGCTTCAGGCAATTCTTTTTCATTATTAGATGTAATAATTACAATTGGTCTTTTTTTTGCTTTTATGAGTTCGCTAGTTTCATAAACATAAAACTCCATTTTATCTAATTCTTGTAATAGATCATTGGGAAACTCTATATCTGCCTTGTCAATTTCATCAATTAGAAGTACACACCTATCTTTAGTTTCGAAAGCACTCCAAATTTTTCCTTTATTGATGTATTTAGATATATCATTTATGTTTTCTCCAATTTGACTATCCCTTAATCTACTTACAGCATCATATTCATAAAGACCTTGTTGAGCTTTAGTTGTAGATTTTATAGTCCATTCAATTATTTCTAAATTTAAATTCTTAGCAATTTCTCTTGCCAATTCTGTTTTTCCAGTGCCAGGTTCCCCTTTCACCAACAAAGGTTTTTCCAAAGAAATTGAAGCATTTACTGCAACTGTTAAATCTTTAGTTGTAACGTAGCTTTTTGTACCTTTGAATTCCATATCATTTCCCTATAAATTTAATATTATACCAACTAGATTAGAAAAAAATTATATCGTTACTTATGCTAAAAATATCTTAAATAAAAAAAAAGTTAGAAAATTAGCAAAATATGTATTATTTAATTTATATATAATTTTAAAGGAGTATAAAATGAAAAAATTCTTGTTTCTTTTCGGTTTTGCACTGTTAATTAATTTTAATGCTGAAGCTTGCCCTTATCAAAAAATGGCTGAGGTTGATTCAAAACTATATTCAAACAAAAGCAATATAAACACAGAAACATTTGCAAAAATTTCTAATCTCCGCATGGAAGGCGAAAAAAAGCTGAAAATCGGTGAGTTAGATAATGCTGAAGAGATTTTTGATAGAGCATTAGCTCTTATTAAATAGTTTCTCAGCCTAACTTTGAAATTTTTATTAGTACAAAATTTCCATAACTTTCAAAGCCAATGGTTCCATTGGCTTTGATTTCTATGTCTTGTAAATAAATAAAATTCTCAAAATTGATAAAATTCAAGGAAAGTATTATTAAAGGAACTCTTTTAATAGATTAACAAATGATGAATGTACCAATCAGATTAAATTAAGAGAATTAGTATAGATTAAAAACAATTATTAATAACTTTAAAATAGGAGTTACAAATGGCTTGGACAAAACCAACTATTTCTGAAATCTCAGTAGGACTTGAAATCAATTCTTACGCTTGTGCTGAAAAGTAATTTTAAAATTGAGATTTTCATAGAAAAAACCCAGCTAATTAGCTGGGTTTTTTTTTGCTCAAATTTTAAAAAACACTGGCATAATATTTGCTAGATACAAAACATAGTTGGTAAATGAAATGTCTGAATACTGTTTCGAATATCTTAAAGAAAAAATTAAAAAAGCTTCTTTTATTAAATTTCCATTTAAACATTTATATATTGAGAATTTTTTTAATAATGACCATTTTGAGGAAATTATAAATTCCCAAGAAATTGCTCCACCCTTGTGCAATTCAGACAAAACATTAATTAATGGATTAATTGAAAAAGGTTTTTCCCCAGTAACAATGGCGGGTGCAACGATTAATATTGATTCTTACATAGAATTAAGGAATAAAGGTGAAAAATTAAATGCAGAAAATTCTGCTTGCGAAGCATTAGGTGTCGTTCTTAGGCTCGAAAAAATTAAAAGTTCAATTTTAAAGTCAGTTACAAATTTTGTATATGGTGAGAATTTTAATAAAACTATTGCTGAAAAATTTGAGATTAAGTTTGATGATTGCTTTATTGATGGAGGAATTCAAAAGTACTTAGATGGATACGAAATAAGTCCTCATCCTGATATACGAAGAAAAGCAGCAACATTTATGATAAATATCAATCCCAGCAATAAATCTGAAAAAATGAATCATCATACTCATTATTCAATTTTAAAAGATGAATATTCATATTTGCGTGAATTTTGGGAATATAATCAAGATATTGACAGATGCTGGATTCCTTGGGATTGGACTCAAACTATAAAACAGCAAACCAAAAACAATTCTGTAGTTTTATTTTCACCCGACGACGACACAATACACGCTGTCAAAGCAAACTATGATCATCTTACTACTCAGAGAACTCAATTATATGGTAATTTATGGTATAAAAATCCTAAACCAACCAAAAGTTTAAAATGGGAAGATTTAGATATAAAGAAGAAACTAAGTCCAACTAATACAAACTTACAATCATCTGAAATAAATCTAAATATTAATCAAATTACTCAGATTATGTTTGATATCAAAAATAAAAACCCCCAACTTGCTCAGAGTTTAAAAGAGATTCTTTAGTTTTAGCATTCAAATAGAGTTAGATTTAAGATTCTCATTAAGATACTTTTGAAATTTTGATTTTATATTATTCATAGATGACATGAAGTCAGTCACAACCAAGGTACATCCCAAATTATAGATTTTATTACCAAATTTGTGAGTTAAATCTAAATTATTTCTACTAATTGTAAAATATTCAAAAGATATTTCTCCATACCATATAAATTTGATTTTAAATTTAATTTTATCTTCATAAACTTTGTATGGCGTTTGTTTAGATATAACTTTTAAAGAGTTATTTTTATTTTTAAAGCTTACAACCCTTACATTTTTATCTGATTCAAAATAAATTCCTCTAAAACTCTTAAAATCATCAGAACCCTTATCGGTTTCTCTGAAACATGATAAACCTTTCCCAACAGGCGAACTGAAGATTTTATGTGGAATGAAAAATGAAAGGAATATTATAAGTAATGAGATTTTCATGATTTAAGTGTTTAAATATATACCATAAGTAATTAATATTAATGACTGTTAAGAGTTGATTTTATAATACACTCCTTGTCTTCCAATATTAAATCTGGTCTGTTTTTCCAGACTCTATTAACTCTACTACTTACTGGATGAAATAAAATAAAATTATCGAAGATCAATTTTTGGTTGGCATTATTAATCCATGATTTAATTTGTTTCTCTCTTAAAAAATATGGTTGTCTGTTATGAATACTTGACAAATATTTACAACTTTCTTTTGTAACAATACAACAACCAGTTTCGTCATATATTCCAGCAAAAAATAAAAAATCATTCTTCAAGTAATGAAAAAATGGAATTTTACCACTACAAGTGTTCTTCCATTCATAATATCCATCGGCTATAAAAGTACATCTTTTTAAATTAGAAAAAATTTTTTTATCAAAAAGTGT